>QCKJ01000032.1 GCA_003215435.1 Prochlorococcus sp. AG-409-M05 | reverse complement strand
GAGGGTTCAGCTTTTGATCCCTTGGGAGTAAACGCTTGAAAATTAGCTGCCGCAGGTGCATTACTTTCCGCTACCCAAGGGACACTGATTGGTTCCCCTTTCGCACGCTTTACATCTTCTGCCTGAATACGTCCATGAGGTCCAGTTCCATTAACCAATGAAAGGTCAACGCCCATTTGAGAAGCGATTTTCTTTGCCCTGGGGGATGCAACTACACGCCCAGTAGGTTTTCTAGGTGGTTGACTAGGAATTGCTTCTATCTCAACTGTTGGCTGAACAGGAGCTGAAGCAGTTGAAACTTCATCAGAGGGGGCTGCTGGAGGAGGGGATGAGGTTGCTGTTGGAGATGGATCAGAATTTGCTTTTGGGGTTGCCATCTGGGATTGCAAGGCAGCAATCTCTTCCTGATTTTCAACAATTAGACCTATTGTTTCCCCAACAGGGGCTGTGCTTCCAGCAGGCATCAAAGCCACTGCCAAGTAACCATCTTGAAAAGACTCAACATCCATGTCTGCCTTGTCCGACTCAACAACAAGCACTGATTCACCTCGACTGACCTTGTCACCAGGCTCTTTAAGCCACTCAACAATCTTCCCTTCAGTCATAGTGGAACTTAAGGCGGGCATAAAGATGTCGTGTGTAGGCATAATCCAGTCTTACTAAAGCGTTTTAGGTGAGTTTCAAAAGTCTGTAGAAGTCCCCTCAAAGATAAGAGGCTTTACAAAGCTCCTTGATGATTTTAGGAACAGGTTGAAAAATGATCGAAAGAAAATCAAGACTGTTCGATCGTCTGGACCACTCCATCCTTTACTACAACAGATACTTGCATCTTTGAAACCAAATTATCTCCAACCTTTAAGTCACAAAAACTTTCTATCTGACCCTGTTCAACAATCTGGCCCATTTCAAGCTCTCGAACCTGCGTCTGCTGCTGAAGTAAATTGCGTTTCTGCTCTTCAAGTTCAGCTCGCTTAGCTCCGACCTGTTGCTGCACTTGAGAGACCTGCTCTTGCACACGTGGGTCTAAAGGGTTGGCACTTTGGCGTCGCACATCATCTACAACTTGCTGACCATCTAGCTCTAATTGCGCTAATTGTTGATCAGTAGTGGAAATAGCATTACTTATTTCCCTTTCTGCCTCTTCCTTCCAGGAAGTGGTCACAATCGCCCTAACGGTTATTGAGCGTTTGATCGTAAGGGTCGTTCCGACGGACATAACAAAAATGAATCTTTACAAGCGTCTCAGTCAAAAGCCAAGAGGTCAACTCTATTAAAAGAGTTAACGGTCATATATTTCATTAATAGAACTGTGATCCCTTTCAGAAATGACATTTCTTCGCTGTTTTAGCGTCTGAGTCAGCATTCCATTCTCAATAGTAAATGGTTTAACTAGAGCCACTCCTATGAGTCTTTCATCAGGACGAGAGCCTGTCCGCCTTGCTAGCAAACGATTCAATTCACTCCGTAAATTCTTTCTCAAATTCTTATCTCCTGGAGAAAGAGTTATGCAATTACCTAAATCCAATCCACTCTCCTTAGCCCATTCGATAAGGACTTGCTCTCTTGGAACTACCAAGGCGCCAAGTTGTTTCTCATCTTGGCCCACCAACATTACTTGTTCGACAAGCGGGCTTGCTACTAAGTACTCCTCTAATGGACCAGGCTCAATATTTTCTCCACTACTTAAAACGATTGTGTCTTTAGCTCGACCTGTCAGGACCACTGATCCATCAGGCAAAAGCATCCCAATATCTCCTGTATCAAACCATCCATCTTTATCAAGAACTTTATTTGTAGCCTCTGGTTTTCCAAGGTAACCATTCATAACTTGTGGTCCTTTAACAAGTACTCTCCCTTGTTCACGAAACCTCATCGGAGCAGAGGTTTCAGAATCAACAATCCTGAACTCCGTTTCTGGCAAAGGCAAGCCTGAACTACCACGTATGTTTCGCCAAGGTCTACGGCAACTAACCACTGGGCTCGTTTCAGTGAGTCCATATCCAACAAGCATCTCAACGCCTAAAGACTCAAAAAAAGAATCAATATGAGGAGCAATTGCCCCTCCTCCATTAATCGGGAAACGTAATCTCCCCCCTGACAATTGCTTCCAGATCTTTGGCAATAGCAATACAGACGAGATCGCATGTACTGGCCACCTAATAAGAGTATCTAGGGAGGCAGCGACTTGCCGTCTTCGAGAAACAGGCTCTTTCATTATCCCTAGAGCAATCCTTAGAGAACGCCTATGCGCGCCACTATTAGCTAAAACTGTCTTAATAAGGCGTTGTCGACTCAACGGCATAGAACTAACTGCCTCATCAAAACCTGCTTTTACAGCTTCCCAGAGCCTAGGGACAGTAACCATCACGACTGGTCGTACAGATTGAAGGTCTTGTTTTAAGTTTT
>QCKJ01000031.1 GCA_003215435.1 Prochlorococcus sp. AG-409-M05 | reverse complement strand
GAAGTTGGTGCAAGTCATTCTATGGAGGCACTTATAGAGGTATATGAGTCAGATATTGATCGTGTGAGACTTGATCAGCAAGTCAACCTTGTGAGTGAGAATGGGGGCTTTGGAGGAAAACTCAAAGGTCAAGTAATAAGAATAAGTCCTCAGGTTCGACAACGTAAGGTTCTTTCAACTGACCCTACAGGAGACGTTGACGCAAGGATTGTGGAGGTTTTGGTAAGACTTGAGAAAAGCTCTTATTAGTACTAAATAAATGTGATTTAAGAGGAGAGGAAGAGAATCAAAGACTTCTAAGCCTTTTGAAATGGCGATGCAAAAAACTTGTTAATGCTAGAGATGTATTAGGAGCCACAGCTTCTCCTCAATCAATCCCAAGAATTGGGAAGAAACCTTTACAGCCCGCTCCTGAATTAGACTCTCTTCTAAAAAGATTGGCCACAGTCCTTCATTCAGAAGGGGAAGAACTACTAGCAGACAACATATTGCTTCAGTGCAAAAATCTAGGAACTTCTGGTCGCATACTCCTGGATAAGCAGCGAAAGTCAGAAGCACGACAATGTATAGATAAATATAGCTGGGTTAGTGCTGGAGTTGTCACTGCCACGCCTCTACCTGGCGTTGATCTACTTGGCATTGCAGCAGTAAACGCTCAGATGGTTATGGAAATCGCCCGAATATATGGGATTGAATTAACAAAAAACCGTGCCCAAGAACTAGCTATCTCTGTGGGACGAACACTTACAGGTTTAGGGATAGTAAAAGGTGGACTCACCCTTATAACTTCAGCACTTAGCTTAAACCTTTCAACTGTTTTAGTAGGTAAAGCTATTCAAGGTATAGCCGCTGCTTGGTTAACAAAGGTTGCTGGCTCAAGCTTTATTACTTACTTTCAGCAAGATCAAGACTGGGGGGATGGTGGTCTACAAGAGGTTGTCCAACATCACTACGAGCTTAACCGGCGTGAATCATATCTGAAAGATTTTCTGGAGGCAGCAATTCGGAAGGTAGTTGAACCTCTTAGGAAAAAAACTAAGAAACGCTTACCTCCACGGCCATCGCCTCATTGGGAGGAGGACTCATTGGGCCACGAGAATCCAAGAAAGTAATCAGAAGCAAGTAGACAATAGCTATAAGTATCGAGAAGGTACCTGTAATAATTGCGACCCACCTACCTCTCCCAGGAGAATCAGACATTAATTTAATTCCGTTAGAGAGTTATTTAATAAGAGTGCCAATTTATCTAAATGCTGAAGCTTTGTATTTGGATTACCCAAAACAGCTTTTAAATAGAACGTATTTCGATGCAAAGGTCTCGAAAGCATCAGCTGATTGTCTAAGAGAATTTGACGTGTTGACTTTGACCATGTCGCTACTTGTTCCTGATTTAGGCCTCTTGGTGAACACGCTATTAGGTGTAAGGGGCCCGAAAGGATTTCGAATTTTTTCGGGTCAAGTCTCTGTTGTAAATAGAGTCGTCTCTGAATAGCTCCTTCTAACAAAGACTTAATCCCCGACTCCCCCAGTTGACGGAGTCCTAGCCAAAGCTTTAGCACCTCAGCAGGGCGAGAACCTTGAATCCCCATCTCTCCGCCATGAGCTTCCCCCCATGCTGGCTCCATGTAAGTCAAGCCCTTCCCAAAAGTAGAAAGAAGGTTGGATTGATCAGCTACTAGTAGCAACGATGAGGTCTTTGCTATACCTAATATTTTTTGAGGGTTTAACGTAATCGAATTAGCCTTCTCAATCCCTTCTACGACAGAGGGAGTTGACTTCTGAAGTACAAAAACCCCTCCTATAGCACCATCAACATGCAACCAAAGACCTTCTTTAATACATAACTCAGCTATTTGAGAAAGAGGATCAACTGCTCCACGCACTGTTGTACCAGCAGTTGCGACTATCACAAAACATTTACGTCCCTCCGTTTTAAGCAACTGCAATCGCTCACTAAGTGCGCTTATTGAAATTTGGCCATCTAAATTTGTAGGAACCAGCTGCAAAGCTTCATCGGCGAGGCCCATAACCCTCACAGCCTTAGACAAGGACACATGTGAATCTTCGCTTGCTAGTACCACTGCACGAGGGTCATTTTGAAGGCCAGCTTGGTGGCGAGCTGTCACCAAGGCCATAAGATTGCTAAGACTGCCCCCACTTGCTGCTATACCTCCTCCAATAGTAGGCATGCCAATACGATCAGCGAACCACCTACAAATCTGCCTCTCAAGTCTAGAAAGACTTGGAGAAAGCTCCTCTGCTAATAAATTGTTATTTAAACCAGCACAAATCAAGTCTGCGGCAATAGAAGCCGTTAAGGGAGGAGGGTCTAAATGAGCAAGTGCCCCTGGATGACAAGGCTGAAACGCACCCTCCATTACCAACTGCAGTTCATCCAAAAGCTGCTGGC
>QCKJ01000030.1 GCA_003215435.1 Prochlorococcus sp. AG-409-M05 | reverse complement strand
TCCTCTAAAGCCTTCCGTTCAGCAGCTTCCTTCCTTTTTGCCTCTCTTTTCTTTTCTAAAGCTTTCAGTTCGGCAGCTTGTTTGTCAGCAATAGCTTTTTCCAAACTATATGGCACAGGCTTCTTCTGGGCTACTACTTTCACCTCTTCTGCATTCACTTCTTCTGCTCCTAAACCATCTGGTGCAGACTTGTCTTTGGCCTCTTCGTTCATCTCTGCCACTGAATGTTCTTTAAAACCTGTCTTTATTCTTATTTGAGTACTCGGCTTGTCACAAAAATCACTGCAATCAACCCAATTTTTTAACAATGGACTGAGATGCGGTACTGAGAAAACTCAAACAGAAAAGTCCAGCTAACTACAAGATCTGCCGAGGTTCTCTATAAATACCCAGCGCCCCTAATAATCCACCTATAAAGCCACTCAAATGTCCTATCCAGCTAATACCATGAGGAACATTCCATGGGAGCAAAGATGGAAGATAATGACCATAGAGTCCAAAACAAGTAACGGTGAGGACAATTGCAAGAAAACGTTTTTCTAGAAAGCCAATAATCAACAAATACCCAAGGAGGCCAAACACCACTCCTGAAATCCCATGAGCTGGAGTAGGCCAAAAGAACACTTGCAATATTTCAACAAACAAAACACAGACCCAGACTGAGATGTAATCACGTATTCCTTTTGAAAGGACGAGCCAACTCAAAGGAAGAAATAGAAGTGTGTTTGAGAACAGGTGGCTAAAACCACTGTGACTGAAAGGAGCTGTAAAAAGCCCCCACCATGGAGCTCCCCCTCCTATTAAGAAGTTCCAAGTTCCACCAAACCAGAACTGATCAATTAGCTCCTGAATCCAAGCGATTCCAATTAAAACTAAAGGGACTAAGAATCGTACTGATCTACTTGGACTATTCATTTCCAAATCACCATTGGTCAGAATTATTGGCTTTTGATCCTATTTTGGTCTCCTCAGACTCAACTGTTTTTGCTTCAACTTTTCGAGGGCATCATCATATAAATCATGAGCTCATACGTCTCTAGACCTATTTAGCTCGAAGAGGCAAAAAAGTGTTCAGAGAGGCCACTTTGATTCAACACCAGTAGTTTGCTTTTAAATAAAGCTCTATTAGTTGAACCCGCTTAAAGACCTTTAACCAAGTCCCATCCATGAAGAAATAAACGATGGCAAGGGAAGTCTGGAAGCAACGTTGGCCAACAAAGCCATATCAAATCTGTGTACAGCTGGGACGAATCGGTCTAAAAGGAAAATCGCAAGATATGGCACGTTCATTGCAATCTGCCAACGCCACTTATATGTGAGTATTCCCCAGATTTTCTTGGCATAAGTCTTTTGGCGATCATTGAGACTGTCCCATTTGCTATCAACGAAATTTTTTAAACGTCTCTGAAATACAACTTCTGATAAAACACCTTGTGATTCCATTGCCCCGCCGCAACAAGAAAACCTTTATAACTCATAGGAGTATTTACCTAGGAGCCAGGATGTACAGTTTTTTCTCTGTTACGGAATTAGCCAGTGAAATTCTCCACTATTGAATTCCATTTGCACCTAATGAACGTTTCGCTACCGCATTTTTCAAACGAGCCAGCCTAGAGGAGACTTCAGTCCCAACCCAGCCCGACTTCCACACTCCTTCAAAAAACTTCAGGAGGAGGGGGCTCAGGCAAAAGAAAGCTAAAGAGAGAAAATCGATATCCCTTAATAGCCCATTATTCTAAACAGCTTCGCAAGAATAAGCTGTTAAAGAAGAAAAATTTTCCCGGAGAAATTCGAGCTCAACTTGTGAGTATTATTGTTATTTGGTTCCGCCAGCTCCTCTAAATACTTGGGGCATTATCGACATCCCAGTCTCTCAGGGAAACAGTTTTTTCTTGTTATTTGAAACGATCATTCAAATGCTTCTTCAATAACTCAGCAGCATCTTGATCACCTAATTCTGCTGCTTTTTCCCAATCTTTACAGGCCCCTTTAAGATCATTTGAAAGATACTTGGCATATCCACGGATTACATATGAATCAACATTTTTTGCATTAATTTTTAAAGCTTTGTTGAGATCTCTTAAGGCAGGTTTTATTTCATTAAGGAGAATTCTTGAGATCGCACGATAATTATAAGTATTATCATTAGCATTGATTTGTATTGCTCTATTGTAATCAAGGATCGCTTCTTGATATTTACCTAATGACTCCTTAGCATTCCCCCGCTCTTCATACGCATCTAAATATTCAGGGTCATATTCTATTGCCTTAGTGTAATCCTCTATTGCTTCTTTATACTCTTGATTTTCATGTTTTATTTCACCACTCATAAACAATATTTCTGCTGCCTTCTTATGATCTGGGAACAGAGCATTTTGCCTTCCTGATTTATTTTTTTTGTAACTGCGGTTTTCCAGATTAATAGAGGAAATTTTTTCTGGTCGAATTGTTTCTGCTTTTGCTTCTAATAACGCCTGAGAGAAAGCAAAGAAATTAAAGCTTTCCGTTCCATCATCTTTCGTAAAGGAATATCCACACTCTCGAACAAGCTCTATTTTCTTTATATCTCCTAATTCATCGATTTTGTTCAACAGCTCTTGGCCTACAAGAGGTTCTTTGTTGTGATTGCGTTTGGGACCCATTTAGCTC
>QCKJ01000029.1 GCA_003215435.1 Prochlorococcus sp. AG-409-M05 | reverse complement strand
TGACGAACCGCCTTACTTAAAAAATCAGACCCATAACGGGATTCAACACAATTCCTTGCGGCTTGAATAGCTTGCTGAGATAAATGAACAGAATCTGTTCTCATGTAAGTAATAAAGCCGCGTTCATATAAACCTTGAGCACATCGCATAGTTTCCCTAGCCGAAAGTCTTAATTTCCGATTTGCCTCCTGCTGCAAAGTACTTGTCGTAAAAGGAGGTACAGGCTTTCGAACTGTTGGTTTCTCTTCTACAGAATCAACTCGCCAAGGTGATTCCTTCAATATCTTTGCGAGTTTCTGAGAAGCATCCTTAGTAATCAACTCAACATCAGTACCTTTCTTTAGGCTTCCAGTTGTCTCGTCAAAATCATTCCCAACTGCAATTTTTCTTCCATTGAGTCTTATTAGCTTTGCTTCAAAGGGAGAAGTGCCACCCTTTTGAAGATTTGCCTTTAAGTCCCAATAACTTCCACTTTTAAAAGCCCTGCGGTCCCTTTCTCTTAATACAAGTAAGCGCACCGCAACAGACTGAACACGTCCTGCAGACAATCCTCTCGCAACCTTTTTCCATAAAAGAGGCGAAAGCGTATACCCAACCAAGCGATCAAGAATACGCCTGGTCTCCTGAGCATGAACCAACTCCATATCAAGATCCCGGGTATCTGCTAATGCCTTAGAGATTGCTTCTCGGGTAATTTCATGGAAAACCATTCTTTTAACAGGGACCTTCGGACTCAAAAGCTGCAATAAATGCCAACTGATACTTTCCCCTTCCCTATCTTCGTCAGTAGCGAGTAGCAACTGATCAGCTTCTTTAAGAGCTTTTTTCAACTCCTTTACAACCTTCTTTTTATCCTTGGGCACTACGTACAAAGGCTCAAAGTTCTCCCTGGTATTAACCCCAAGGTTCGCCCATTTCTCTCCTTTTTGAGCAGCAGGGACCTCGCTGGCATTATTTGGGAGATCCCTGACATGCCCCATCGAGGCCTCTACTAAAAAGTCCTTAGGGAGGAACTGCTTAATAGTTCTTGCCTTGGTAGGACTCTCAACGATTACAAGAGTAAGCGCCACACTCAAAGATATATACCCTTCCAATCTTTATCGCACTATCTAGGTGGTTGCATATATTTAATCCTTGAAAAAGGTATTAATTAGTAGCAAAGCTAAAGTCATAAGCAGATGGACATACCCTCGCCCATCCAATGACCGAGACGGGTGCACACCTAATCACAACACAAACCTTGGCCAGTCCTAACGAGCTAATAAATCTTGCACTTAACGCTGGTGCAGTCGCCCCAGAAGGAGCTGTTTTACTCGCAATGTTGGGGACCCTTGTGGTCGACCTGGCAGGGGAGAAAGCAGCCTCACGTTGGGCTCCACCAATTTGTTACGTAGGTTTATCTACAGCATTGGTTTTACTTGCCTATCAATGGAACGGTCCTTTAGAACCATCTTTTCTCGGGGCATTTCTAGCAGACAATCTTGCCATTGCTTTCAGGATAATTATTGCTCTTTCCACACTGATTTCTCTTCTGATCAGCTGGAGATACGCAGAGCAAAGCAAAAGCCCAACCGGTGAATATGCAGCGATTCTGCTTGCAGCAACTCTGGGTGCAATGCTGCTTTGTGGCTCTACAGATCTAGTAAGTGTCTTCGTATCACTAGAAACACTCTCAGTGGCAAGCTACCTACTCTCTGGGTACATGAAGCGTGATGCACGTAGCTCTGAAGCAGCATTGAAATATCTGTTAGTTGGTTCTGCAGCTGCAGCTGTTTTCCTTTATGGAGCTTCCCTACTCTATGGATTAAGCGGAACAACAAGCCTTGAGGGAATAGGACTGGCAGTTGTAAATAGCCCAACACCGCTAGCGGCTATATCTCTTGTGTTCATACTTGCAACTGTTGCATTCAAAATTGCAGCCGTACCTTTCCATCAATGGACCCCAGATGTTTATGAAGGATCTCCTACCCCTGTGGTGGCATTCCTGTCTGTTGGTTCAAAAGCAGCAGGATTTGCTCTAGCTCTGAGGTTACTGGTTGGATGCTTCGGAAGTTTCGATACACAGTGGAAATTTCTTTTCACCGTGCTTGCAATCCTGAGCATGACATTAGGAAATGTTGTAGCCCTAGCCCAAACATCCATGAAAAGAATGCTTGCCTATAGCTCTATTGGGCAGGCAGGATTCGTAATGATTGGTCTTGTTTGTGGAACCGAAGATGGTTTCGCCGCAATGGTTCTCTATATGGCTGCCTATCTTTTCATGAATTTAGGAGCCTTTGCATGCGTCATTCTTTTCTCATTACGGACAGGAAGTGACCGAATCTCTGACTATGCTGGCCTTTACCAAAAAGATCCTCTAATAACACTTGGCCTAAGTATCTGCCTATTATCATTAGGAGGAATCCCTCCAATGATTGGTTTTTTTGGAAAGATTTATCTTTTCTTTGCTGGTTGGGCAAACCAGCAGTATTTACTTGTAATTGTAGGTCTAGTTACTTCGGTTATCTCAATCTATTACTACATAAGTGTTATCAAGATGATGGTAGTCAAAGAGCCTAAAGAAGCTTCCGAAATAGTCAAGAAATATCCTCCATTGCAACCTTCAATAATTGGACTTCCTCCTTTAAGAGCTGCATTAATTAGCTGCGTAATCTTCACCGCAATTGGTGGAATACTATCCAACCCCCTGTTCCAATGGGCTAACACTGCTGTGACGGGGACACCTCTTCTACAAGAAGCAA
>QCKJ01000028.1 GCA_003215435.1 Prochlorococcus sp. AG-409-M05 | reverse complement strand
ACGGATCAACAAGCACTCCAGTTTGACGATGTATGTAACCCGCTAACTTTCGCTTACCCGATAATTTTGTGGCTGCAAACTGCTCTAAGAAGTTTTCATCATTCTGAAGGCCTTCTAAGTTTTTAAGTAAGTCCATATTAGTTATCCAATCAGAGCCTATTTTGTTGTCCAGTAACATAGAAAGTTCATGATTTGCTAGACCTACCCATCGTCTTGGAGTCACACCATTAGTTACATTGGTAAATTTTTCAGGCCATAAATCGGCAAACTCTGGAAGCAGTTGACGTTTAAGTAAATCTGAATGCAAAGCCGCTACTCCATTGACATGGTGGGCCCCAATAGTCGCCAAATGAGCCATTCTTATTGCTTTACACCCTTCCTCATCGATAATTGAAAGTTTCCGAAGAATCGCATCGTTACCTGGATAGCGGAGTCGAACTTGTTGTAAAAACCTCTTATTGATTTCGTATATCAGCTCTAGATGTCGTGGTAGTAGATTCCCAAAAAGGTTTAAATCCCATTTTTCAAGAGCTTCTGGCAAAAGGGTGTGATTTGTATACGCAACAGATCTATTTGTGATTTCCCAAGCTTTATCCCATTGCAAGTGACGATCATCAATAAGCAGCCTCATGAGCTCTGCAACAGCGATAGCTGGGTGAGTGTCATTGAGTTGAACTGTCCAATGATTGGGAAATTCTTCTATTGGCAGTCCTCTCTTCTCAAGACTTCTCAACATGTCTTGGAGGGAACAGCTAACAAAAAAGTGTTGTTGCTTTAAACGAAGGCGGCGACCTTCATCAGTTCCGTCATTTGGATAAAGAACTTTCGAGAGGGTTTCTGAGCCAACTTTCTCTTCAACTGCACCGTAATAATCACCAATATTGAAGGCATAAAAATCGAAGCTTTCCGTGGCATCAGCTCTCCATAATCTCAGTCTATTGCAAGTGTTAACTCTGTAACCCAATACTGGAACATCATGAGGGATGCCAATTGCATGTTCTGCTGGAATCCAGCGAGATCTGTACTTTCCATTGTCATCGGTATAGCTTTCTGTTCGCCCACCAAAACCAACGAAACAGGCCTCATCTGGTTGTGGCAATTCCCAAGGCCATCCTCCTTTTAGCCATTTGTCTGTGACCTCTACTTGCCAGCCATCTCGAATAAGTTGATTAAAGATCCCAAATTCATATCTGATTCCGTAGCCCACTGCGGGCACTTGGAGACTGGCAAGTGACTCCATATAACAAGCTGCTAGTCGCCCAAGACCTCCATTGCCTAATCCAGGCTCCTCTTCTACTTCAAGAATATGACTTAATGATTCAATCCCAAAGCGTCGAAGTGCTTGATCGGCTTCTTTTTGAATCCCTAAATTAAGAAGGTTATTGTTTAATTGGGGGCCAATAAGAAATTCTGCAGAGAGATAGGCAACAGTTTTCTGGGGGTGAGCTCTAATAGCTTCAAGACTTGCTAAGTACCTTGTCATTAGCCTGTCACGGACTGCATAACTAAGTGCCATATACAAGTCATGCAGGCTCGCAGTAGGTGCCAGTTTTCCTAGTGTGAAAAATAAATGTTCGGTCATTCCATCGAACACTGATTCTGCATCAATCCCAATTCGCTCCCTATCGGCATAACAACCAGGTGTTGGTAAGCGAAGATCTATTGGCTGGTAGCTGGTCATGATCGCTAGTAGTTGTTTAGACAGGGAGAGATTTCTTTAAAATTGACCAAGTAAAGGTTTGATGAGATGGCTGAAAACCATTTTTTGTCCTTTACTAATTTTTTCGACATTTTTGAGGTGTTGGCTGCCTCGATCAATTGTTGAAGAGGCTGTGGTCTTCTCACGAATGGATTTTTAAATAAAAAGATTTCCAAAAGTAATTTCAAGGAGAGTAGCCGCGCTTTTGAGCTCAGATGCTGTGTAACTTCAGATCAACACCTTGACTGATCATGTTGCCTAATGCGGCATGGTGAGCACCTTGGTCATTTATGTTTCATCAAATGGATTAAAAAAAATTAAGTCTGATGTTTCTTTTGCCTTCGATGTTTTCAATACTTTCGACGCATGACGTGGAAGTAGCTGAGACGCTTATAGGGGTTATCAATTTCCTTTTGATTTTTTTGGCTGCTAGGACTTTGGCTGAGATCTTAGTTCGCTTGAAATTGCCAACAATTGTTGGAGAACTACTTGCAGGAGTGGTTATCGGGGCGTCTGGCCTTCATTTGTTAATCCCCCCATCAACAAGTGCTGAATTAAATGATGGGTTTATAAAGTTGATTAGCTCAATAGCAGCTATTCCGCCAGAGGCAGTTCCAAACCTTTATTTCGAAACCTTCCCTTCTCTACAAGCAGTGGCAACTCTCGGATTGTATGCATTGCTTTTCTTGACAGGTCTAGAAAGTGAGTTGGAAGAATTGGTAGCTGTTGGAGCGCAGGCTTTTACGGTAGCGATGGCCGGCGTGATTTTGCCGTTCGCTTTGGGTACTTTTGGTCTGATGTTTATATTTCATGTTGATCTGATCCCAGCAGTTTTTGCAGGGGCATCAATGACAGCTACAAGTATTGGAATTACAGCAAGTGTTTTTGGTGAACTTGGTTATTTGAAAACAAGGGAAGGTCAGATTGTTATTGGTGCAGCAGTACTTGACGATATTTTAGGAATTGTAATTCTTGCAGTTGTTGTTGCCTTAGCTACTGGTGGTTCTTTAGAAATAGCACCAATTATCAAGCTTGTAATAGCCGCAACTGTTTTTGTATTAGGAGCAATTGCTCTGAGTAGAACAGCGGCCCCTGCTTTTGATTGGTTGTTAGACAGATTGAAGGCCCCTGGAGGAGTAGTTGTTGCCTCATTTGTAATTCTTGTTTTGAGCTGCTTTGTCGCGACAGCAATTGGGTTAGAAGCTGCTTTGGGAGCATTCGCTGCTGGCTTAATACTTAGCAGTTCGAAGAATAACCATGCTATTCAGCAATCGGTTCTTCCACTTGTTTCATTGTTCGCGACAATTTTCTTCGTTTTAGTGGGAGCTGGTATGGATTTATCAGTTATTAATCCTTTAGACCCTTCAAGCCGGGCAGCGCTTGTTGTT
>QCKJ01000027.1 GCA_003215435.1 Prochlorococcus sp. AG-409-M05 | reverse complement strand
GTGTCTATAAGCTCAGCGGCTGTTGAGTTGGCACAATTAAAACTTGGACAGTCAAGAGGACTTGATCAATTAGTTACGCTTGAGACGGAAGAGGTCGCAGTAGTTGGCGCTGGGAAAATGAGTCGATTGCTACTGCAGCATTTGCAGGCCAAAGGCTGCAAAGGAGTAGTACTTTTAAACAGGACTTTGAAAAGGGCAAATAGTCTCGCAGCAGACTTTCCTGACTTCCCAATTGAATGTCGACTTCTGGATCAACTTGACGAATTCCTATCTGTTTGCACGCTTGTTTTTACTAGTACGGCATCTGAAGACCCAATTATTGATGCTCAGCGAATTAACCGATTAAACAGAACAACATCAATCCGCCTAATTGATATTGGTGTCCCTAGAAATATCTCAGCAGATGTTCTAGGCCTTAATGGAGTTGATTCACACGATGTAGATGATCTCCAGGAGGTTGTCTCAAGGAACCAGGAGGCTCGTCAGGAAGTTGCGCGAGCGGCTGAATCATTACTTAAGGAAGAAGGCAGACTTTTCCTCGAGTGGTGGGATAGCCTTGAGGCCGTACCAACGATTAACCGCTTAAGAGCTTCTCTAGAGACCGTGAGAAAAGAGGAGCTTCAGAAAGCTTTGAGCAGAATGGGCCCGGATTTTTCTGCTCGAGAGCGTAAAGTTGTTGAAGCGTTGAGTAAGGGGATCATCAATAAAATCCTCCATACACCCGTTACTAAGCTTCGCGCACCTCAGACCCGCCCAGAAAGACAAGAGGCTTTACGTAATGTTGAAAACCTTTTTGAGTTAGGAGCTAATGGTCAAGAAGAATAATCTTTTTGATTCAAAAGCTCTTAACCCCTTTTTATACAGGATTAGAAACACTTAATTCAATGGCACCCTTTTATACCAACAACTCAAGTAAGTTCATACCAGAACCTCATTGTCGGGGTAGGGCATGAAGAGAGTTTTAGCGATTATCCTTGGAGGAGGAGCAGGTACCCGCCTTTACCCGCTAACAAAAATGAGGGCAAAGCCTGCTGTCCCCTTGGCAGGGAAGTATCGCTTAATTGATATTCCTATAAGTAATTGCATAAACTCTAATATCAACAAGATGTATGTGTTGACGCAGTTCAATAGTGCATCTCTGAATAGACATTTAACTCAGAGCTATAACCTTGGAGCCCCCTTTGGTCAGGGATTTGTTGAAGTACTCGCAGCTCAACAAACTCCTGAGAGTCCTTCTTGGTTTGAGGGTACTGCAGATGCTGTTAGGAAATATCAGTGGTTGTTTCAAGAATGGGATGTAGATGAGTATTTAATCCTTTCTGGTGATCAGCTTTATCGAATGGATTACAGTCTGTTTGTTAATCACCATAGAGAATCTGGAGCTGATCTAACAGTAGCCGCTTTACCAGTTGATTCACATCAGGCTGAAGGCTTTGGCTTGATGCGAACTGACAGTGATGGGAATATTAAAGAATTTAAGGAAAAACCAACGGGTGAAGCACTTCACTCAATGGCGGTAGATACATCCCGTTTTGGTTTGTCAAAGGAATCAGCAAAACAAAAGCCATACTTGGCTTCAATGGGTATCTATGTCTTTAGCAGGAATACATTATTTGACTTGCTCAATAAAAATCCTTCATATAAAGATTTTGGTAAGGAGGTAATACCTTCAGCTCTTAACCGTGGCGATTTATTGAAGAGCTATGTCTTTGATGAATATTGGGAGGATATCGGAACTATAGGTGCTTTTTATGAATCTAATCTTGCTTTAACTCAACAACCTAAGCCTCCATTTAGTTTCTATGACGAGAAATTTCCTATATATACAAGACCAAGGTATTTGCCACCAATAAAGCTTGTTGATGCTCAAATTACAGAATCTATTATTAGTGAGGGTTCTATTCTTAAATCTTGCAGTATTCATCACTGTGTTTTGGGCGTCCGCAGTCGTGTTGAGACTGATGTTGTACTAGAGGATTCCCTGGTCATGGGATCAGATTTTGTTGAATCTGCTGAAGAACGTCAGGCCCTTACAAATGCTGGAGGCATTCCGCTTGGGGTTGGAAGTGGAACAACAGTAAAAAGGGCAATTCTGGATAAGAACACTCGAATTGGTAAGAACGTAAATATTTTGAATAAGGATCACGTTGAAGAAGCTGATAGGCCGGAGGAAGGCTTTTACATCCGCAATGGAATAGTTGTTGTTGTCAAAAATGCAACGATTTCAGATGGAACTTTGATTTAACTTGATCACTGGGTGGATTAAAGGAAGGTTCTTTAAAAATATTTGTTTTGTTTGCTGAAATTTTTACTCTCTGATGGCTCAACCCTGACATTGGTGATCAGATCGCGGCATGTTCGCCCGTATATGGTCACACTGGCGCCAGTAAGTTATTTCATTGGCTATGTCCAAGGCTCATTTCGGCTTAATTGGTCTTGGTGTGATGGGCGAGAATCTTGTCCTTAATGCTGAACGAAGTGGCTTTTCTAGTGTGGTCTATAACCGTACTTACTCTAAGACCGAGGATTTTTTAAAAAGGTCTGCAACTGGTAGAAATATTCAAGGGGCTTCAGATCTTCAGGATTTTGTCAACAAGCTTGAGCGCCCTCGAAGGATTCTTATGATGATTAAAGCTGGTCCGGCTATTGATGCTGTAATCAAGCAGATTTCTCCTTATTTAGAAGAAGGGGATCTTCTTATAGATGGTGGAAACTCTCAATTTTTAGATACTGAGAGGCGAGTTAAAGAATTAGAAAGTCAGAGTTTTGGCTATATCGGAATGGGGGTTTCTGGGGGTGCTAAAGGTGCTCTGGAGGGCCCTAGCATGATGCCAGGTGGGACTAAGGCTTCATATGAGGCAATAGAAAGCCTTTTAGAAAAGATGGCTGCCCAAGTAGAGGATGGACCATGCGTTACTTATATAGGTCCAGGAGGCTCTGGACATTTTGTCAAGACAGTTCATAACGGGATTGAATACGGCATTGAGCAGATCCTCTCTGAGGCTTATGACCTGATGAGTCGTGTAGGAGGGATGAATTGCTCACAAATGGCAGATGTACTGTCTCATTGGAATTCCACTGAAGAGCTCTCTTCCTACTTGGTTGAGATCACTGAAGCATGTCTTCGTACCAAGGATCCTGAGAGTGGTAGAGATATTGTTGAGTTGATCATGGATAAGGCTGGACAAAAAGGTACAGGCCTTTGGACAGTAGTCAGTGCTTTGGAGTTGGGAGCACCTGTTCCAACTATTTATGCCTCCCTTAATGGTCGTGTTATGAGCTCTATAAAGGATCAGAGGCTTGAGGCGGAGTCAATTCTTCCTGCTCCTATACCAGAGCCTTTTGATATGGGTTGTCTTGATGATGGAATGCACCTCCTTATGGATGCAGTGGTTTTGTCCTGTATTGCGAGTTATGCACAAGGTATGGAGCTTTTGCGTATTGGCTCTCTCGAGTACAACTACCAGTTGAAAATGCCTGCTATTGCACAAATATGGAAAGGTGGATGCATTATTCGATCGCGCTTATTGAAAAGAATTCAGGATGCATATGAGTCCAATCCACAACTTGCAAATTTATTTATTGACCCCTGGTTTTCAGCCCAGGTAGAAGCTCGAATTTCAGGATTGGCTCATATTGTTGCAGGAGCTGCTAAAAGTGGAATTCCTGTTCCATGCTTTAGCAGCACACTTGATTACATCAATAGCTATCGAACAGGCCGTTTGCCTCAGAACCTTGTACAAGCGATGAGAGATTGCTTTGGCTCTCATACCTACGAACGCGTAGACAAAGAAGGGTCTTTCCATACAGAATGGATTGACTGAGCCACAAGTTATGAGTACCTATATCCTTGAGCGAGCAAGCGATTTAAAAGCTTTATCTCGCCTTGCTGCACAATTAATTGCCTCGCATATAGATCTGGTGCTTGATCAACGAGACCGTTGCCAGATTGCCTTATCAGGCGGGGGAACTCCTTCTGAAACCTACCGCTTACTTGCTAAGGAGCATCTGCCATGGGATCGCGTGGATGTTTTTTTAGCAGATGAACGGTGGGTAGAAATGAA
>QCKJ01000026.1 GCA_003215435.1 Prochlorococcus sp. AG-409-M05 | reverse complement strand
GGTGCAGGTTTTCTAGGGTCACATCTAATAGATAGGTTAATGAGTTCGGGCGAAGAAGTTATATGTATTGACAACTATTTTACTGGGAGAAAATCCAACCTTGAAAGATGGTTTAATTCACCAGGGTTTGAATTAATTAGGCATGATGTAACCGAGCCTATCCGTTTAGAAGTAGATCGAATCTGGCACTTAGCATGCCCAGCTTCTCCTGTTCATTACCAACTTAACCCTATAAAAACTGCAAAAACAAGTTTTCTTGGAACTTACAATATGCTTGGTTTAGCAAGAAGGGTTGGTGCAAGAATTCTCCTTGCAAGTACCAGCGAAGTTTATGGAGATCCTGAAATACATCCACAACCAGAAAGTTACAAAGGATCAGTTAATATTCTTGGAAAACGCAGTTGCTATGACGAAGGAAAGCGAATAGCAGAAACCCTTTGCTTCGACTATCAACGAATGCATAATACTGAAATTAGAATTATGAGAATTTTCAATACATATGGACCAAGGATGCTGCCTGAGGATGGTCGTGTAATTAGCAATTTCATAATGCAAGCACTTAGAGGTGAACCATTAACTATCTACGGAAATGGAAAACAAACAAGGTCTTTTTGCTATGTAGATGATCTTATCAATGGGATGATTCTACTAATGAATGGCAATCATTCTGGCCCTATAAATATTGGCAATCCAGGGGAGTTCACTATAAGAAGACTGGCTGAGCTAATTCGCGATCGTATAAACCCAAAGCTTAAATTTATTGATAAGCCTTTACCCTCTGATGACCCGATGCAAAGACAACCTGTAATCAAATTGGCTCAAAAAGAATTAGGTTGGGAGCCAAGTGTCTCTCTTGAAGAAGGACTAACACCAACTATTGAATGGTTCCGTAAGCAAATAAAATAGTGGGTTTTGAGAAAATAATTTTAGGCTAAAGTCTAGCTCTTAGATTGAAACTAATCATCAAGGAGATTGATCAGTAAAAGATTTTGCCAACAAGACCTTTTCAATGCCTTCTATATCTTTATCTGTAATCTTTGTCTGCATCGGACAATGCTTGGGACCACACATTGAACAAAATTCTGCTTGTTTATAAATATCCGCAGGGAGAGTCTCATCATGATATTCACGTGCTCGATCAGGGTCTAATGAAAGATCAAATTGTTTATTCCAATCAAACTCATACCGAGCCTTGCTCAATTCATCGTCACGATCTCTTGCTCCAGCCCTATGTCTAGCGACATCTGCTGCATGAGCAGCAATCTTATAAGCAATCAGGCCCTCCCTGACATCTTCTGGATTGGGCAAGCCCAAGTGTTCCTTTGGTGTTACATAGCAAAGCATGGCTGTACCATACCAACCTGCCATTGCTGCTCCAATAGCACTAGTGATGTGGTCATATCCTGGGGCAATGTCTGTAACCAATGGTCCCAAAACATAAAAAGGTGCTTCTAAACAATCCTCCATTTGTTTGCGCACATTAAATTCAATTTGATCCATAGGAACATGCCCAGGCCCCTCAACCATGACTTGAACATCATGTTGCCAAGCTAACTTCGTAAGTTGCCCCAAAGTCTTTAATTCTGCCAATTGCGCTTCATCAGAAGCATCATGCAAACAACCAGGACGTAATGAATCTCCTAAAGAAAAAGTGCAATCGTATCGTTTGAAGATCTCGCAGATGTCTTCAAACCTAGTAAATAAAGGGTTCTGCTTATGGTGATAAAGCATCCATTGAGCAAGAATTCCACCACCACGACTAACAATTCCTGTAATTCGTCCCTTCACTTTAGGCAGGTGCTCAATTAAAAGGCCCGCATGAATAGTTTGATAATCAACGCCCTGCTCACAGTGCTTTTCAATAATGTGCAAGAAATCATCCTCAGATAATTTCTCGATGGAGCCATGAACACTTTCTAAGGCTTGGTATACGGGTACCGTTCCAATAGGAACTGGTGAGGCTTTAATTATCGCCGTTCTTACCTCATCTAAATTGACACCTCCTGTTGAAAGATCCATAACAGTATCGGCCCCATATTTAACAGCCAACTCGAGCTTCTTAAGCTCTTCATTGACATCACTGGCATTAGGTGAGGCACCAATATTCGCGTTTACCTTGCATTTAGAGGCAATCCCAATTGCCATTGGTTCCAAATTGGGATGATTAATATTTGCAGGAATAATCATCCTGCCTCGAGCCACCTCTTCAAGTACAAGAGATCCAGGAAGACTCTCCCTCTTTGCTACATAATCCATCTCCTCAGTAAGCACTCCCTGCCGGGCAAAATGCAACTGAGAAACATTTGAATTTCCCTGCCGTGAAGCAACCCAAGAATTGCGCATCACCAATAAGCTATTTAAAGGCAACCAAGGGATTGGTGGCTAAACCAAAAGATCACGCATCATTCACTTCCCTTCGCCAGATTTACCCGGATCAGGTTCAGAGGGTGTGATCTCAGCCAGGTAAAAATGTACCTGGCACCCCTAGTGCTATAAAAACTCTACTCATATTTATCCAGTAAGTGCGAAAACCTTTGAATTCAATAACAACTAGCTCATCAATCGCAATGGAATCATTTCTCAATAAAATGAAAATAGAGAAAAAGCCCGCCAATAAAAGTTAAAAGCTAATTAGTTTCTTTATCAATATTCATTAGCGCCATTAAAAGACGTTTTCTGCGACGATAACGAGCTATTGCACCGCTAGCTATTAATCCAGAGCCAACAACAACTGCTGGCAATGCCTGCAACCTTGTGCTGCCCTGTCTTTGTAATAAGCCAAAAGTTGCTAGCACTATTAATAATGGTGCTGACAGAGAAAGCAAAGAATTGCCAATTACCTTCATTCCTATTCCCATTAGCTTTTACGTCTCTGGTCCATCCAACTCAACATTGTGGATGTCAACACTTCAATGCCTGTCTTCAAACTAGCCTCATCCAACGCAAACCTTCCATTATGTAAAGGTGCACATCCATCTGAACCAGCCACACCCAAACGAAACATTGTGCCTCTAACAGTTTGCAAAAATTCAGCAAAATCTTCTGCACCTAAGGATGGTTTATCTAGGTAAATCACTCTCTGAGAGCCAAGTAAATCAATTGCACAATCCTTGAGCAGGTCTGTGAGCTCAGGGTCGTTATACACAGGGGGAGCAATATTGCGATATTTCACAGAGGCCTTGGCTCCTAAACCAGAGCAAATTGAGATAACGGTCTCTTCAATCCAACTCGCCAAACTGTTATGCAAACCACCTTCTAAGCATCTAACAGTACCTAACAGTCGAACACTATCTGCGATCACATTAAATGCCGTCCCACCTTCAATCTTGCCAAAACTGATTACAACTGGATCAAGTGGATCTAAACGCCTACTGATCGCTTCTTGCAAACCACATACAACCCTTGAAGTGATCCAAATTGCATCAATTGATTGATGAGGACGCGCCCCATGCCCTCCTACACCAATCACCTCTATTTCCAATTCTCCTGCAGCCGCCGTAAGACTTCCACGTCGAAGACCGATAGAACCAACTGGCAATTCAGGGAAAACATGCACGCCAAACAGAGCCTCAAGGCCATCTGTCACTCCCTCGCGCATCATCCATCGTGCTCCTTCGGCTAATTCCTCGGCAGGCTGAAATAACAGGCGAACACCCGTTGAAAGATTCTCCTCACCCCCAAGCAGCTTAGCTACACCAAGCCCTACACAAATATGCAAATCGTGGCCACAGGCATGCATAACCCCCTGATTCTTAGAGGCATATGGCAAGCCCGTGAGCTCCTCGATGGGAAGCGCATCCATGTCAACTCTTAAACCTAAAAACGGCCCATCATGGACTCCTAATTCGGCAACAACACCTGTTCGACCTATCCCTTCCTGCACCCTCCAGCCATACTTCCTTAACTCACCTGCTATTAATGCTGCAGTCTGATGCTCCTGACCGCTTAATTCAGGATGAGCATGGAAATGTCGACGTAATTCCAATAAATGAGGTATCGCCTCATTTAAACGGTCCTCCCAACCCTTATGAGGAATCATGGTCTCTCTAAAGAAAGAAAAGACATCAGATCAGATGTCGGCTTAGATGGCCATCGTCGGATCTCTTTCAACCAATTTTCCTCCCTATATCGAGTATCAAGGCCCAGTGCCGCTGCCCAATTGCTCTCTGCCTCACCAAAAGAGCCTCGTCTCCACAAAAGAGCGCTCAATGCAGCCCTTGCATCTGCAAACATTGGATATCGTCTGATTAGTTTTCTCAATTGCTCTTCAGCATTTTGTAATTCTCCTATTTGATAAGCCACTAATGCCTTATTAGAACGAGCCATAACAAAATCAGGTCTAGCCAGCGAAGCTTTTTCATAGAAAATTTCAGCCTTTTCCCACTTACCCTGGGAGCAATAAACATTGCCAAGGTTAAACAAAGCTGAGACATTCAGAGGGTCGCGAATAAGGACAAAGTTGTAATCATTCTCAGCCTCATCGAAATGCTTTAAAAACTCCTCAGCAATTCCTCGGTTTAAATATGGATCCAATTCTTCAGGGGTAAGTTCTATCGAAGTTGTTTGGTCATCAATTGCTCCCTGAGGGTCCCCTAAAGCGAGCCTTACATTGCCGCGGTTGCTAAAAGCAGCAGCATCATCAGGAAAAGAATCTAGAAGCTGATCCCAAAGCGAAAGCGCTGCTGAAAAATCTCCACTCCTACTTGCAGTTAATGCCTTATCAAACAAATACTCCTCAGTAGGTTT
>QCKJ01000025.1 GCA_003215435.1 Prochlorococcus sp. AG-409-M05 | reverse complement strand
CACCCTTGAGCAACCTGAAGGCCACCAATGCTTATGCCGGGCCGCTGGCAAGCTCACAAAGTTTCGAATCAAATTACTTGCAGGTGACAAAGTCTTGGTAGAGATAAGCCCATATGACCTAACGAGAGGCAGAATCACTTACCGAGAGAGGAATACTGGTGGTGGCGGTGGTAGACCTGGCGGAAATAGACCTGGCGGTCCACGCAGGCGCTAGTCCTGTTTCAGATAGTTGACAATCGCCTGACGACCTTGAATTAACTAGATTTTCTAAGTCTTATCCTAAGACCTCAAAGAAGATATCTAACTCCATCAAAACACCTAAGATAATTTTTTAATTGACTTTTGCTATCAGAGTATTCAATAGAGCGAATTTCGAGCCCGAACATTATTAAAAAGTAAATATAAAGAAAATCTAAAGATGTCTGAGCTCTAATTTAGGTAAAAGGAGGACGAATTAAGGTTTTCTTTATGTTTGAATCGGTTCATCTATGTCTTTCTTCGCCATTCTTAGGTCATTCTCATCAAAACGTGGAACAGAGAGTATTGAGTCCTCCAAATGTTCATCGTTTTGCCCCAAGCAAGTAATCCATTCACAAAATTCTTGGGTCACAGCGTAACTATCCTCATAACGCTCAAGGCAGTCCAGTACTGATATTCTGGATGAAGCCCAACAACAAGCAACTGTTATTCGTCTTTCGAGTGATGCTTTCATAATTTGTCCCCAAGCGCCACTAGATTGCATGTTGAAGGGTCAAAAACTGAGTGAATATCACGGAAAGAAAATGTTTCTCTACAAAAAGTAATTATCTCTGTATAAATTCAGGCAGGTCAACTGACCGTAATTGAATAACCTCTGAGGCTCTGTCATTAATAACCTCAAAAGAAGCTTTTGCAGATAAGACGCCTTGTGATTGGTTCAAATTGAATAAGTTGTTTTTATTGCACTGGATCAAATAAGGCTTAGACAAAGACCATGATCTGGCATAAGCCATCAGTAGAGGGTCTGCTGGGGAGAAGATGTAAGAGGGATTCCTTGGAATATTTTCCTCTGAAGCTTGACCAGGTGAAAGACGAACAGTACGTGTAATGCCCTGAATGAAACGACTTCTAGTAACCACTGTGGTTAGGTAGGCAACTAAACGTAAACGTGGAGCATCAAATCCTTCTGAACACATATCTACGCTTACTAGCCAATCAGAATTGTTCTCTTGAAAGGCAGATAATCTTTCACATGCTTCGCGATCCTTTGAATGAACAAAGTCAACTCGAGCTCCATCCTCTTCTAACCACCTTGTAATAGATCTAGCATGTTGAATATCTTTCGCAATAACGAGTCCAGCTGCATTCTCATCTGCTGCTCGAATCTGCTGTAATTTTTTTTGGGCCCTTACAAGTACGTTGACTGCTATTGAGCTTGGGTCGGAAAGAGTTATTGCTCTTCGTAGGTTTCTCGCTCTCCAAGATTCTCGATCCTCAGTAGATAAAAGAGATTTCTCTGAATAAGTTTCTGATTCCCGAGAATGTTCCACCCAACCATCTTGAAAGCGAAATTCCAAAGGCCTTACATCACCGGAATCAATAAGCTCACGAGGCTCAACACATATGTGTGGTTTAATCTGCTCAACAACACCAAATTCCGTTGATAACCTTACTCTTCTTGCCGAGCAAAATGCCAAGTTATCGGCCCTAAAAGGTGTCCCAGTTAAACCTATACGTAGTCGAAATTGTGCTGTTAATTCAAGGAAAGTTTTACCCCAGACCTGTCCTTCAGATTGATCTGGACTCTCAGGATCAATTCCAAGATGATGTACTTCATCAGCAATTGCGATGGTGCTATCAGATGACCAAGATGAGATTGCTTCTTTTAACTTTTCAAGATTTTTGCTTGCACTCTGATAGGTAAGAACAACTCCATCAATCAAATCAATATTTTCTTTTTTCTGGGATACTGAGTCCCAGTTGTCAAGCTTCAAACCTACTTTAAAAGAGGCCTCTCTCCACTGGTTTGAAATTGAGTTACGATGACAGAAAATTATAATCCTAGATAATTTTCCTTCTTTCTTCATCGCCCGGTAGCCCAAAAGCGTTCCAAATGTCTTCCCGGCTCCTGGTCCCGCATGCACGAGCAAATCCCTTTCTAAATTAACTCTTTCCTCTAAACGCCTGCGCAGTAGTGTTATCAATCTAAACTGCCATTTTCTTGGCTTTAAAAGTAGTCCTTTATCAAAAGGGGCTATGTCGAAAGAATGTATAGAAGTGATGGCTATAATTTTTAACTTTCAACCTTTTTAACTAATTTATTGGGAAAAATCACGTTTAAACGATATAAATGTGATTTTAGGTTATAGAAAAAATTGATTAATTAAAAGATAGATAAATTATTCTAATTTTATGGGTGGTCTAATATTTATAAGTAAACATCTAAAAGGGAAATCGTGATCGGTGTATGTACTAAATTTATCTCAATTTCCCTTTTAAAAGTGGAGGGTAACGTTTGTCTTATATGGAATCAGTGTGATTTAAAAGGAGTTTTTCGACATCTTCCAAACCCTGTGAAGCGGCATTTCTAACAGCATTAAAATCGCCTTTTGATTCTTTCATAAGTGATTCTGCTACTCGATCAAGAATATCTTCTTTTCTTTCTTCTAACATTGGAATTAATTCTTTTTCGATCAAATTGTGAACAGCTATTGAACGAAGGGAGTCTGAAGTCGCTTCAGCGAAAGTGCCCTGAACTATCTCCTCTATGAAAAGCCTATGGACCTCGCTACTTCTAAAGAAACTCTCAGTGGCATTAATGATTCCATCAACAAGGGTCGCATCAGGTTCTGAGTCATTTTTATCCAACTTGAATTCCCAATCCAAATGCCTGCGTTGCCAACCTGAAGAATGAAGGCTAGGCATTACAGTTTGAGAGAAAGTGTCCACAGAAATCTCATAGATTCTTTCAGCCAGCCTTTCGCACCATTCCTTCCCATGATCTTGAAGGTTATTACGCATAGTGGCGCGATCAATTGAGTGGCCTCCATGGTGACTGTGACAAACACCGTCAGGACATTCGATAGCTGTGAGTGCCATAAATAATTGGGCTTCTTTATCTAGGTCTTAGCTAAAAGAAAACTTTTGAAAAGTCTTCTTTATGAAAGATCCCAAAGAAAGGTCCGTTGACCCCGTATTGTCTGAATGGTGATATTTCTCCTTTCTTGACAAGAGTCTTAGTTCCCATTGAGTCGGCAATTGGTGAAACCCGAGTTGCTGCAACGCCTGAAACAACCAAAAAGTTCATTTCACTTGGTTGTTCAGTCACAATTGAAAAAGGTGCGGGGCTTCATGCGGGATTTACAGATGAGGATTACAAGACAGTTGGCGGTGAAATTGTTGACCCTACCGATTCACCCTCCTGGAACTTGGCAGACATTGTTTTATGCGTTCAATGTCCAAAAACTGAAAAGCTTACAAAGATGAAATCAGGTGCCCTATTAATAGGCCTCCTGAGTCCATATGGTAATGAAGCTCTAGCTAATGAACTCCAAACCAGAAGTATCTCGGCGACAGCATTAGAACTTTTACCTAGGATTTCTAGAGCTCAATCAGCTGATGCGCTTTCCTCCCAGGCAAACATTGCTGGATATAAGGCCGTACTGATAGCGGCAAGTGCTTTGGATAGATATTTCCCCATGTTGATGACAGCAGCAGGGACCGTACAGCCAGCAAAAGTAGTAATTCTGGGCGCTGGAGTGGCAGGGTTGCAAGCTGTCGCAACAGCCAGAAGGTTAGGCGCAGTGGTTTTTGTCAGTGACATCCGACAAGCTGTTAAAGAGCAAGTAGAGTCTCTAGGTGCTCGATTTATAGAGCCTCCAGAATTAAAGGAAATGCCCTCTGAATCTGGCGGTTATGCAACACAGGCCTCAGATGCATTCCTAGCTGCTCAAAGGAAGCAACTTGCCAATCAATTGGCTGAATCAGATGTGGCAATATGCACAGCTCAAGTGCCAGGGAGAAGGGCCCCGCTTCTTATCGATAATGAAATGCTAGATCGAATGAGGCCTGGATCAGTGGTTGTAGACCTGGCAGTAGCTCAAGGTGGCAATTGCATGGGATCAGAAGTTGGAAGAACTGTTGAGAGAAAAGGAGTGAAATTAATAGGAGCTTCTGATCTGCCATGCAGTATCCCTTACCATGCTAGTTCTCTTTATTCCAGAAACCTTTTGGCTTTGATGGAACCATTTCTAATAAACAATTCTTTTCAACTTGACATCAATGATGAACTAATCAAGGGATCATTGATTTCTCTAAATGGTGAAGTAAAAATGCCCAACATCTTCAAAAGTGGAGGAAAGACTTCATGACTTTTTTAACTGAAGCCCTATGGGTTCTTTTATTAGGTAGCCTTCTTGGCCTAGAACTTATTGGGAAAGTTCCTCCCACCTTGCATACACCACTTATGAGTGGTGCAAATGCAATTTCAGGGATAACAATGCTTGCTGCACTAACGCTAGTTATCAGTTCAAAAGGAAACTTTTCTCTTCAACTAATTGGGTCAATTGCTCTAGGTTTTGCTTTGTTTAATGTAATTGGTGGTTTCCTCGTTACCGACAGAATGCTTGCAATGTTTAGCCGAAAAAGCTCCAAAAAAAACAAGGTAGTTAAATGACAAGTTCAGCAATCTTGAAATTTGCAGTTGATTTAATAGCAGTTCTTCTACTTGCTCTTGGAATCAAAGGCTTATCAAAAGTTAGTTCAGCAAGAGCCGCAAACCGACTTGCAGCATTTGCGATGTTTTTAGCAGTATTAGGAGTACTTTTTAGCTCAATTGCTGCTGAAGGAATATCCCCACAATCTTGGTTATGGATAATTGCTGGAACTTCTGTTGGGGGACTGATTGGAGCCATAACTGCTAGACGCGTTCCAATGACTGCGATGCCTGAAACAGTTGCTTTGTTTAATGGCTGTGGTGGGATGTCCTCTCTGTTGGTTGCCCTTGGCGTTGCAACATTTCAAGGATCATTAGCTTATGGAGAAATGGAAAGAGACTCTGTAGAAACTCTTTCCATTATCATATCAATATTTGTTGGAACAATTACATTTAGTGGCTCATTAATTGCGATGGCCAAACTACAAGGATGGTTATCTACTCCTACTTGGACACAAAGCAAGAAGCGACACTTTATAAATAATCTTATTGCTGTTATTGCACTTATTTCTGCAATAAAGTATTTCCTTGTAGGCAAAAGTATTATTTGGTTACTTGTAATTAGCTCAGGACTACTTGGAATAGGAGTAACACTTCCTATTGGCGGGGCAGATATGCCAGTAGTTATATCATTGCTTAATAGTTACTCTGGTGTTGCTGCTGCAGCAGCTGGGTTTGTTGTTGAAAGTCAACTATTAATAGTTGCAGGAGCAATGGTTGGTGCAGCAGGCTTAATCCTTACCCAAGTAATGTGTAAGGGTATGAATAGGT
>QCKJ01000024.1 GCA_003215435.1 Prochlorococcus sp. AG-409-M05 | reverse complement strand
GTATAAAGGATTGTTGCGGTAGTAGAAGCCGCTGAATCAAGCCCACGTCCTTCCCAAGGGTCAATTCTTGATGTTCCTAAACCTTGGGAAAAGACCTCATCCCAACTAGAAACTCCCTTTTCAGGTATTCCTTCTAACTGCAATACAAACTTGAAGCGACTGCATTCAGCCTCTGTTAAAGAAAGGGCTCTCCAAAGTTCCCCAGTCTGAACAATAATTCCGACCGCTTTGGAATCTTGAAGGATGTATCGAAGCTCCTCGACAGGAGCAGCAGCACCTCTAACTGCATCACACGCTCCTATCCGCATAATCGCCTGGTCGGCGACTAACCAGCGAGGGCTGTTTTCAGAGAATATTGCAACAACGTCCCCTTCTCCAATCCCCATTGACAGAAAAGCTGATGAGAGAGTTGCAATACGATCAGCAATTTCTGAATATGTATATCTTTCAGGATGCGCTGCATGGGGAGCATCTACAGCAATAACTTGGCCATGCTGTTCAGCCAGGCAATCCCAAACCTGATCAACTCGGCCAAGTCTTGCGACATATCCATGAGCCTCTAGTGGCCTTTGTTCATTTTCATGCAATCGCCAAGCTCCGTAGGCGATAGGTGATTTCGATCTTTCTGTCATAAACCCAACAATTTGCTTCAAGAATCACTCAATTGAGTCATATGCAATTTAGCCCTGTTTCTTAATACTTTCTGGGTTCTTCCAATTCAACGAGAACCGCTTGCTTAGACACTTTCGCATCAGAGGCTGAACTTCCGAGACTTTTAGGCCAGGGATCCAATCTTTGAGCCGCCCAACTTCATACCCCTTTAGACCGCAAGGTATTACTTGACTAAAGCCATCTAAATCACATTCAACATTCATAGAAAGTCCATGCTGGGTTACCCACCTGCGACATCCGACTCCAATTGCCGCTACTTTCTTGCCCTTCACCCACAAACCAGTCAATCCTGGAATTCTTTCACCAGGCAAATGCAATAAATTCAGCACATCTAAACCGACTGCTTCAAGCTGCCTCAAGTACCAATTAAGATCTCTGTGGTAATGCCGAAGATCTAGCACCGGATAAACCACTAACTGACCAGGTAAGTGATGGGTAACTTCACCTCCTCGGTCAATTCGATACAAATCAACCGGAGGGTTCTTCAAATCAAAAAGAATATTTTCTTCATTTGCCCCTCGACCAAGTGTGTAACAAGGCAGGTGTTCAAGCAGCCAAACCGCCTGTTCTGAACTAGGTTCTATCAAGAGTTTTTGTTGCCATTCTTTCTGCCAACGCCATGCTGTTTCATACTGCACTTTGTCAGGAGGCTCAAAAAGAAAAGCAGTGAAAGACTTTTCCAATGGTCAAGAAGTAATTAGCTTGCCGATAAGACTTAAGACACAATGAATTCAATGAAGCTATTGATCCATGGACGCAACCTTGAGCTAACTCCCGCCCTGCGTGAGTACACCCAAGCGAAGGTAGAAAAAGCTATTCAGCATTTTGGAGACATGGTCAAGGAGGCAGATGTACATCTATCAGTAGCAAGAAACCCTAGGGTCCCTCAACAAACTGCTGAGGTGACAATCTTTGCCAATGGAACCGTAATTCGAGCACAAGAGCGTAGTGAAAATCTATATGCAAGCATTGACCTGGTAGCCAATAAGCTTTCACGTCAGCTTCGTCGCTTCAAAGAACGCAATAGTGATCATCATCACAGCCCTGGGCATAAAGCCTCTACAACGCCTACAACCGAAGCAGTTTTAGATGATTCTCTTGTTGATAGTTCTTTATTAACAGGTAAGGAAGCTCACCTCCCCACTCCAGGAATAAAAAGGAAGTATTTTGCTATGCCACCCATGTCACTCGAAGAGGCAAGGCATCAATTAGATCTAATTGACCATGACTTCTTTCTATTTCGTAATAGAGATAGTGGAGATTTACAAGTAATTTATCGAAGGAACCATGGCGGGTATGGGTTAATCGAGGCCAAGGATTGAGCCAAGCCAACTGAAATGATCAAAGACCGAAAAAATAAAGCCTCATTTGAGTTAGCCCCCCTAATTACTCAAGCAGTACTAAACCCTCATCTAAACAAAGAAACTCTATTTCAATCATGTGATGCAGCCAAACATTTTGGTTTTGGAGGATTATGTACAAGCCTCAATCAATTGCGATTAGCTCGAGAACGTATAGGGTCCACTAGTAAAACCAAGTTAATTACAGTAATTGCTTTTCCGTTCGGGTCAATACCTCACTCTCTAAAATTAGCTGAAGCAGAATGGGCAGCAGCAAATGGAGCTGAAGCATTAGAAGTGGCTCCAAATTACTCAGCACTGCAGGAAGACAAGTTAGAGAGTTTTGCTGAAGAGCTCGCAGAAATTTGTGAAATTGGTTTACCCGTCCAGGCAATAATTGATATGGACTGTCTTCAATCAGAGAAGATCTGCGGTGCAATAGAGGCGGCAATAGATGCCGGAGTATCAACCTTGCAGTGTGGAAATGGATTTGGCCCTGGCGTAACTGAAGAGAACATCCATAAGCTCAAAGCAGTAATTAAGGGGCGCTGTGCAATCAAGGCTGTAGGTGGAATTAATAGTCTAGAAAAAGCCCTCTCACTGATTGAAGCAGGCGCCAATTTTCTTGGAACAAGCTATGGGGTGCAACTAATTCAAGCGTACCGAAGCAAGAAAAGATGACTGGGTCGCGAAGTCTTACAGGGCTATCTCTCAAAGTAAGCCCTTTAGGAGAGACCGATAGACTTTTAACTCTTCTAAGCAATGAAGAAGGACTAACAAGACTTGCCGTCCCAGGGGCCAGGCGTCCAAAAGGTCATTTAGCAGCAGCAACCCCTTTGAGCCTCCTAAAACTAGATATTGTCGGGAGGAAAGGACTCCATCGAGTTCGCCAATTGGAGATACTAAAAAACTTCAATCTCCTTGGTCAAAAGCTTGAATCACTAGCTGGAGCACAAGCCCTTTTAGAAATAACACTAATGATCGTTACAGTAGGTGACCCTATCCCAGGTCTATTAAACACAATCCTCTTACATCTAAAGCGTCTAGAGGCATTAAGCAAGAATAAATCAACCGACTACTCCTTAACTACTCTGGCGATAACAGTTCAAGCTTGCACCCATTTACTTGCACTAGGAGGATATGGCCTACCTTTGCAGAAATGTTGTGTGAATGGAGAGGTGCTTAATCCACCCATTGGCGAATGGGAATGGCGCTGTAGCCTCTTACCGGATGATGGTTTTGCGATTGGATCAAAAAGCAATTCTGCTGTTGAACTTAACCCTTCTGAGCTAGCTTTACTTCAACGTTTACTTCAACCAGACTTACCTCTGAAAGGTAATGGTGATTTGCTTGGCCCTAAGGAAGTTTGGTTAAAGCTATTAGCTGTTGTTGAATTCTGGACCAACAGACATCTGCCTAAAAACCTTCATGCACTTAGGATGCTCCGCGATTCATTAACTACAAAGTAATTAGAACTAAAACGGTTTCCAAACGGAGTAATAACAATTTTGAGCGGTCTCAACATCAAATCCCAAATCCCTCCAGAGAGCAGTGGAGATATACCTATAGCAAGAAGAGGCCTAAAAACAGTTATTGAAATACCCAATTTTAGGAATCTATGGATCGGACAAATCTTCTCGCAATTAGCGGACAAGTTCTACATAGTTTTGATGGTTTACCTAATTGCCCAGTACTGGGTAAGCAGTGCTGCACCACAGAGTAATGACGCATTAGCGGATGTGGCAGCCGTTATTCGCATGGATTTAAAAACGCGTGCGCAAATGATTACTCTCCTTGCAACAGGAATATATATCGCTAATACCATTCCAGCGATGGTGCTTGGATCAATTGCCGGGGTTTGGGCAGATCGATGGCCAAAACGACCAGTAATGGTTAGCTCTAACGCTTTAAGGGCTGTGCTTGTCATATTTACTCCTCTCTGTCTAGTTCAAGGGCCAACCTGGATTGGACTGAGTTGGGGATATTGGGCCCTCTTGGTAATGACTTTTCTAGAATCGATTCTTACTCAATTTTTTTCCCCTGCTGAACAAGCTTCAATACCATTATTGGTTCCAAGGGAAAATCTTCTTGCTGCAAATTCTCTATATCAGGCGACAAGCATGGGCGCAACCATTCTTGGATTCGCTCTGGGGGAACCAATACTTCGCACCTTGCATAAAGTCTTCCTCTCAATCGGGGTCGAAGGAGGGGAATTCCTCCTCCTTCCAATGTGCTATGGATTAGCAGCATTGAGCCTAAGCAAAGTCCGATTAAAAGAACAAATAACTATCAAATCTAGAGAGAGTATTTGGGGGGAAATCGTCGAAGGTCTTTCAGTCCTAAAAGAAAAATCAAGTGTTAGGAATGCAATGGTCCATCTTGTGATGCTTTATAGCCTTCTTGCTGCTTTGTATGTACTCGCAATAAGTCTTGCTTCATTCATAGAAGGTTTGGGACCTACTGGATTTGGGAGCTTATTAGCAATTAGCGGATTAGGAATGGCTTTTGGTGCATTATTAATTGCCCAATCAGGCCACAAGTTCACCAGACGATCTTTAACCACAACAGGCCTAGGAACGATCACACTATCTCTTGTTTTACTCGGGGAATTCAAAGGGTCTCTTGTCTTCACTTTCCTTCTTTGTGGAATTCTTGGCGTTGGTGCTGCATTAGTTGCAATCCCAGCTCAAACCACAATTCAAGAAGAAACGCCTGAGCCACAAAGAGGAAGAGTCTTTGGGTTACAAAACAACCTAATCAACATTTCTCTAAGTCTTCCACTAGTCCTTGCAGGGGCATTAGTAGCAAGATATGGCCTGGTTCCTGTACTGTGGATCCTTGCAATAGTTACCTTGTTTGCTGCTCTTCTAGAACGACCATGGTAGAGCTACTCATTCTCAACGAAACCTAAGGAGCCTAAGGGTGTGGCACATATTGCCTGGCTAGGAAAAAAAACTCCTTTTTGTGGAAATGTTACCTACGGGCTAAGTACCATAGAAGCCTTAAGGCAGCGTGGGCATCAGACCAGTTTTATTCACTTTGACAATCCAAAGGACCCCAGAGACACCAAAACGTCTCTCCTTGCAAACGATCCTGATGTAAGTCTTCCATATCTGGTCAAGTCACAGGTTTATACAATTCCCTCTCCAGGAGCTCAACGAGAACTGAAAGAATCTCTTGAAAGGCTTCAGCCTGACATTGTTCATGCAAGTCTTACACTTTCTCCTCTTGATTTTTTTCTTCCAGAGCTTTGCCAGCAACTTGGCGTACCTCTTGTAGCGACCTTCCATCCACCATTCGATGCCGGGATAAGGAACCTCACTGCAGGAACACAACAGCTCACATATCAGCTGTATGCACCTGCACTAGCAAGATATGACCGAGTAATTGTTTTTTCAGAGCTCCAAGCTCAGGTCTTGTCTCGGTTAGGAGTGAGAGAACAAAGACTTGCAGTTATTCCAAATGGCGTAGACCCAGAATTATGGAAGCCAGTAGGCCTCCATAAAACCAACCCTACGAGAACACAAGTAAAAGCTCGACTTGGAACTAAAAGGATTTTCCTATACATGGGTCGAATTGCTGCAGAGAAAAATGTTGAGGCACTCCTCAGGGCTTGGAAATTAGTTTCTCCCTCTGGTTGTCGACTCGTAATTGTTGGCGATGGGCCACTCCTGCCAACTCTTCAATATACAAATCCTGAAAATGACAACGATATTCTCTGGTGGGGTTATGAATCAAACCTTGAGAAAAAAATCGCCTTACTTCAATGCGCTGAAGTCTTCGTATTACCTAGTCTTGTAGAAGGATTGTCACTAGCCCTATTAGAAGCTATGGCAACTGGTACCGCGTGTGTTGCAACTGATGCAGGGGCTGATGGGGAAGTACTTAAAGATGGTGCGGGGATCGTCTTAAGCACACAAGGGGTAACTACTCAGCTGAGAACCCTGCTTCCTGTTCTTAAAGAACAACCAATTCTCACCTCTGAATTAGGGAAACGTGCCAGATGTCGTGTACTAGAAAGATACACTCTTACGAGAAATATTGACGCCCTAGAAGTTCTATATGGCGACCTCTTAGGAGTCGAACCTCTGGCAGCATAGAATCAAGCCAATTCGCGACTCCGCTCTACGGCTAC
>QCKJ01000023.1 GCA_003215435.1 Prochlorococcus sp. AG-409-M05 | reverse complement strand
TGACTAAGACCGACAACGGCAATATGCATAGATACTTCCTTTAGATAGCTTCTTGAGGAATTTTTTAGTTAAGTGCAATGCTCTTTGCACCATCATTGATATGAATGGTATCTGTAAAGCGAGCAGTGTTATCTAAAGTACTAATTACCAAGCTGCTTGTCCGAGTGCAATCTGGTTCAAACTTAACTCCATGGAACAAAAGTCCATCAGTAATACCACTGCCGGCGAAAACAACATTTTCACCTGAAGCCAACTCTGAAGCTTCATAAACTTTATCCACCTCAGTAATCCCCATCTCCGCCAACCTCGAAATATTGCCTTCTTTCGTGTAGTCCGCCCATTCTTTCGTCTGTGCTACTGCTGGGTCGTAAACCAATTGGCCTTGAAAGTGGCCCCCTAGAGCTCTCATTGCAGCGGCTGAAATAACTCCTTCAGGTGCCGCCCCTATGCCCATAAGGCAATGAGTACCTGTACCAGCAAAACCACAAGCAATAGCGGCCTGCACATCACCATCAGATATTGGTTGAACACGGGCACCCGTGGAGTGTATTTCAGAGATCAGATCTTTATGCCTTGCGCGATCCATAACAACAATTGTCAATTCGCTGGCTTTTAAACCCAGACAATCACTGAGTATCTTGATGTTTTCAGTTGCAGATTTACGTATATCAACTTTCCCATTAGCGGCTGGAGGAGCAGCTAATTTCTTCATATAAAAATCTGGAGCATTGAAGAGCCCTCCACGATCTGATGCGGCCAATACCGCCATAGAACCGCGTTGGCTATTTGCACATAGGTTTGTCCCTTCGCAAGGATCTACTGCAAAATCAACGCCTGGACCACTGCCACTACCAACTTCTTCGCCGATGTAGAGCATAGGGGCCTCGTCACGTTCCCCTTCGCCTATAACAATTCGTCCTTGCATTTGAATTTTTCCCATTCGCGTGCGCATGGCTTCAACAGCAGCCGCGTCTGCTTCATCCTTCTTGCCAAGGCCAGTGAGCCTGGCTGAAGCAATAGCTGCCTGTTCTACAACCTCGAGAATTTCTTGAATAAGGGTGCGATCCACTGGAATGCCTTGATGTAAATGGTTGGTATGACTAAAGAATCACCGTAGAATGAATTATTCACTCAAGCTGAACCAAATCAGCCATGATGTGAAAGATAACTTCTTAGCAGTGCTTCTAAGATATTGAGCGGGGCTAACTTTATCAGTGCAAGGATCAAACCTGTCTTGATATATGCTCCAATTCTTAGAATCAAGCCACAAAAAAAATATCTATGAGCAACAAGCCACTAGCAATCGCGCCCTCCATCCTTTCTGCAGACTTCTCTAGACTGGGTGAAGAAGTTACAGCTATTGACAAAGCTGGAGCAGACTGGATCCACATAGACGTCATGGACGGTCGCTTTGTGCCAAACATAACCATTGGGCCCTTAATCGTAGAAGCATTAAGGCCTGTGACCCAAAAGCCACTTGATGTCCACCTAATGATTGTGGAACCTGAAAAATACGTTGGTGACTTTGCTAAAGCTGGTGCAGACCACATTTATGTGCAGGTTGAAGCTTGTCCTCATTTACACCGAAACCTTTCCCAAATAAAAGATCTTGGGGTTAAAGCCGGAGCTGTTTTAAACCCAAGCACAAGCCTTGAGACGCTAGATCATTGCTTAGAACTATGCGACCTGGTTCTAATAATGAGCGTAAATCCAGGTTTTGGAGGCCAAAGCTTTATTGAAAGTCAAGTACAAAAAATAAAATCCCTTCGGACAATGTGTGATTCAAGAGGACTAGATCCATGGATTGAAGTAGATGGAGGCATCAAGGCAGATAATGCCTGGAAAGTAATCGAGGCAGGGGCTAATGCAATAGTAAGTGGATCTGGAGTTTTTAATCAGCCAGATTATGCTGAGGCAATCAGTGGAATTCGAAATAGCAAGCGACCATTAAATTAAAAATTAACCGAATTTAGATTAACTTAAACCCAGAGTATTAGAGAGATTTGGTGTTAACTCAATAGCTAGAAAAACCATCCATAACTATGAAGACCAATACCTAACAAGTTAACACCAATGTAACAAACAGTTATTACAAAAAAGCCTGAAACAGCAACAAAGGCAGGCCTTCTGCCCTGCCACCCTCTACTTAACCTAGTATGTAGGTAGGCGGCATAAACCAACCAGCAAATAAGTGCCCAAGTCTCTTTTGGGTCCCAACTCCACCAACTTCCCCAGGCCTCATTAGCCCAAACAGCTCCACTAATCAGACCAACAGTAAGTAAAAGGAAACCAACAGTAATTGTCCTATAACTTAAACTATCTAGTTGCTCTGCTCTGGTGAGATTGATAGAGGTCAAATTAAACCCATCAGATGTATTACTTGAAGAAGACTTCGAGTAACTATTCCTATAACCTCCTATTCCAATAGAACTACTTCTAATCTCAAGAACCTGATCTCTATCAACAACTATCACTCCCAAAGAAAGTAAAGACCCAATGAGTAAAGCAGCATAGCTACACATAATCACGCTTACATGCATGATTAACCAGCTCGAACGAAGAGCAGGAACCAAAGGGGACGCTTCTTGCAAACGTTCAGGCAAGGCAAAACTTGCAAAAGCAACAGCCAACAAAGCCATTGGCGTGGTTGAAGCAGATACTATTGGCGAGGACCATGAACGTTCAATCAGCAATTGCGTCAGGGTGCAAGCCCAGGCCAAAAAACAAAGGGATTCATACAGATTGCTAATAGGGAAATGAGCTGACTGCCACCATCTAAGGAGCAATTGAGCGGTAAGGAACAGATTCGCTAAAGCAACCAGGAATCGCACTGTTGATGAGCCAGCGCTTTCTCCTAGTGACCAAAAAGACAACGGTAATGACACTAAAAGTATTACGAAAGCGGCAAGCCCCAATGTCAGTACAGGATCACCTAAACCAGCGAATAATGTTGTCATGTTCGAAAAAAGACTAACTCCATCAAAAGCATTAACTCATAACCAATGGTTTCATTGACTTGCCTGTCGAAGCAAAAAACCCCCTCCCAATAATGAAATAGAAACAGGAATCCAGGCCGCCAAAAAAGGTGCAAGGGCACCTTTTACGCCTAAAGAGCTAAAACTGAAACTCAAAACGTAATAAACCAATATCAAAACCACACTTATGCCAAAACCTTGACTTCGACTTGTCCGAGAATTTGGCTTAGCTCCTAAGCTACTGCCAATTAATCCAAACACAAGGCATGCCATTGGAAGAGTAAATTTCTCCTGAATTCGAACTTTCATCCTCCGAGCTTCCTTTCGATTCCCTGCCTTGGCATATAACTTTTCGGCTTGTTTCGCTTCAAAAAGAGTCATGTTATTTGCATCCTTCGAGAGCTTTGCCAAACGAACCGGGGCAGAGCTCAATGGATACAAATAACTTTCAAATTCAGCAGTATTAGTACTTCCATTAGGAGCATGAGTCAAGACCTGTCCATCAAGGAACTCCCACTTACCCTCCCTTTCATTCCATATCCCTTTCTCTGCGGTAAGCATCTGGGTGTAACCAAACCTGGAAAAATCAAGCACAGTGACACCTTGCATTGCTCCACTACGAAATTTTCTTGCATAGAAAAGCTGAGCCAAGCCCCTCATGCTGTCTTCTTTCTTTGAAGTAGTAATTCTGCCAAATCGTGGATAAATAATATCTTTACCTTTTTCAGTTGAGATGGCTTTCCCTAAAGCTCCTTGCAGTGTGACCTCTGCAGTTCTATTAGTAATAGGAACAATGAAGTCATTAAATAAAAAAGTTAACGATGTCATCAAAAGAGCCAGCACCATTGCAGGAGCAATCATTCTCCTAGTACTTACACCAATACTTCGCAAAGCCTTTAATTCGCTGTTGGCAGACAATCGGCTATAAGCCAAAAGTGTGGACATCAATGTGGCCATTGGAAACGAAATAACCAAGAAGCCAGGTAATCGAAGGGTAAGAACTTTTAAAGCAATCCCAATAGGGAGGCCTGATTCCACTATCTTTCGAACCAAGTCGAACATCACACCCACCGAAAGAGAAACGACGGTAAAAGCTGCTATTGCAAAAATCAGCGGTGCTAATAACTCAACAAATAACCATCTATCAAGAAGGGGAATCTTTCTCCAGGAAAGAGAACACCAACGCAAAATCTTCCAACGCCAAGAATTATCTTCTCTAAAGCTATCTAAAGAGAAAAACCTCATAACCGAAAATCCTCACCTAGGTAATGCCGCCTAACCAAAGGATCATTTGCTACCTCCGAGGAAAGACCGGCTGTAAGGATTCGTCCATCTATAAGTATGTAGGAACGATTTGTGATTGAGAGTGTCTCACGAACATTATGATCCGTAATCAAAATCCCCATTCCTCTTTCTTGAAGGGAATAGATCAAACTCTGTAAATCTGCAACTGCGAGAGGATCAACACCTGCAAATGGCTCGTCCAATAATAAATAGCGAGGTCCTTGTAAACCAACAGCCAAGGCTCTCGCGACTTCAGTACGCCGCCTTTCTCCACCTGATAGCTGGTACCCGCACCTATTCAGAAAAGGACTCAACTGAAAATCATCAATCAATTGCTCGCTTCGTTCTCTACATTTGGAATTTGACAAACCACTTTGAGAAAGGGCAAGTTCAAGATTTTGTCTGACCGTCAATTGACGAAATACACTTGGTTCTTGAGGAAGGTATCCCACACCCATGCGAGCTCGACTTGGCATGGACAATTCACCAACAAGCGAGCTGTCTAGGAGTACTTCTCCATAATCAGGTCGAAGTAATCCAATAAGCAAATTAAAAGTAGTTGTCTTACCAGCCCCATTTGGGCCCAGAAGGCCTACTACTTCGCCTGGCTCTAATCGAATAGATACATCTCTCACAACAGGCCTTCCGGCAATAGTCAATCCAACTTTTTCAAGAGACAAACTCATTTTGTTTGAGGAGGAGCTTCAATAGCATTTCTAAAAAAGAGGCTCAACTGCGCATCTTCTGCAAAGACTTGGTCTTCATCTAAAAGATAGATAACCCGCTCACCTCTTAGAGGGTGTGAACCTTCTCTAAAGAAATCAACATCTCCACTTAAAACGAGTCGATTCTCGCTAAGGAAAAACTGAGCCTGTTGGGCTTTTGCAGTAATTTTTCTACCTGGGTAAAAAATCTGAACACTACCAACAGCTGTAAATACCCCTGTGGTGTTATCTGCACTCTGTATAACTGATTCAATTGAGAGTGAGTCCGCTGGAGTCTTTAGGTTAGATACATCAGAATCTGTATAACCCGGCAAAGTAAATATAAGAGGCATAAAAGACATTGCGATAGGGAATCGCAATGTGGATCTTATGGATTCTATTATTAAATTCCTAAGGCTTTTCAAAGGATCTAGAAGGAGATGTAAATGGTTCAATTTACCGATTGGTTTTTTCTTTCAAAATCGGAACACTACATCTTGCAGGGTCCTCCTTTTGTTGCAGCTTCAAGAGACGAGCCTCAACACAAACACAAACATACTCAAGATCAATCCCTAAATCGGGGATCCCCAAATCTTTAAGGCGACCAAGTCCCTCCCCGTAAAGGATAGTGGCACCATTATGATTTCCTCTTTCTAAGTGAATTTGTGCTACTGCTATTTGAAGTAAACCTTGCAAAGTCTTTCTCTCAGGTCCATGGCTCTCATGCCAGAGCTCCTCAAAAATGTCATGCGCTAAGTACCAATCAGATAAATTAAATAGATCTACAGCTTTTTGTAAGCGGGAATCTACAAGTAAGTTCTTTGCCACTAATTCATTTCTCATTGATCACCTCTTTGCCATTTTTTTTGAAGGAATTTTGCGTAATCGAATTGATTCAGGCGTCACCTCAAGCATCTCATCTGGACCTATATATTCCAAGGCGCGCTCAAGTGTCATTTGAATAGGTGTTTGAAGAGTATCAAGCTCTTCAGCACCAGCTGAACGCATATTTGTAAGTTGCTTTGTCTTACAAACATTCAATTCAAGGTCTTGGGGCCTGTTGTTTTCACCAACAATCATTCCCTTGTATACCTTTACTCCTGGAGCGATGAAAAACTGACCTCGATCTTCGGCATTTTTTAAAGCATAGAAAGTGGCGACTCCCTCCTCAAATGCAATTAATACTCCATTCCTCCGAGCATCAAACTCCCCAGCCATTGCACGGTAC
>QCKJ01000022.1 GCA_003215435.1 Prochlorococcus sp. AG-409-M05 | reverse complement strand
CACAAGAGTTTCTACGGGCTCACATGGGATGTCATTAATTGTTCTAAAAATAACCTGAGGTTGAGAAACCTGAAACTCATAACCTTCTCGGCGCATGGTCTCAATCAAGATCCCCAGGTGAAGTTCGCCTCTTCCACTTACTGCAAATCGGTCAGGAGAATCAGTGTCCTCTACTCGTAAAGCAACATTGGTCAATAACTCCTTCTTCAAGCGTTCACGTAATTGGCGACTGGTGACAAATTTCCCTTCTTTTCCTGCGAACGGTGAATCATTAACAACAAATGTCATTTGAAGTGTGGGTTCATCAACCTTTATCAAAGGAAGTGCCTTTGGCTCATCAGGGCATGCAATGGTTTCACCAATATTGACCTCATCAAAACCTGCAACAGCAACAAGATCTCCTGCGAGAGCTTCAGAAATTTCCGTACGCTGTAATCCATCAAAACCTAAAAGTTTGCTGATACGTCCACGTTTAATCGACCCATCTTCCTTAATCAAAGAAGCATTCTGTCCATTTCGGATTTTCCCGTTATGTACCCTTCCAATCACAATTCGGCCCAGAAAATCTGAATAATCCAGAGTCGTGATCTGAAGCTGCAAAGGTTTTGTCGCATCACCAACTGGTGGCGGTACGTGGCGAAGTATTGCTTCAAAAAGTGGTTTCATGTTTTCACTCTCTGTCTTCAAATCAGGTTTTGCGAACCCTCCTAATCCACTCCCAAAAAGGTAAGGGAAGTCACATTGATCATCATCTGCACCAAGCTCAAGGAACAGATCCAAAACCTTATCAACAGCCGTCTCAGGGTCGACTCGCGCCCTGTCAATCTTATTTACAAAGACAATCGGCCTTAGACCTTTCTCGAGTGCCTTCTTTAAGACAAACCGAGTCTGAGGCATTGGCCCCTCATTCGCATCAACAATCAAGAGACAGCCATCAACCATGCCAAGGACTCTTTCAACCTCACCACCAAAATCAGCGTGACCAGGAGTATCCACGATGTTGATACGTATGTCGTTATAAGTGACAGCTGTATTTTTTGAAAGGATCGTTATTCCTCTCTCTCTCTCTAAATCATTTGAATCAAGTACACAGGTTGGGATGGCTTCGTTATCGCGGAAGATTCCCGATTGCGATAAAAGGGCATCAACCAATGTGGTCTTGCCGTGATCAACGTGGGCAATTATCGCAATGTTGCGAATCGCCTGAGTATGAGCGCTCATGTTTTCCGAAGGGTCCTAATTAGATTGAGCACGCCTAGGGCGAAGTATCGAAAGACTATCTCAATGAGTCTTGAAATTTTAAACAGTTGTTCTGAAATACTATTTTCTATTAAAGACCAAGCACTGCAAAAAGAAGAAATTGCAAATTCTCATTTCTTGCTTTCTGAGAACTTTCTAGACTCTTCGAATTCTCTAAGTGCTTCAGCGGATCCCTCAAAACGCCAGTGCCAAGGTTCATAAGATACACCCTGTGCATTCCCCTTTGGGAAAGACAGCACAAAATGGTATTTAGCGGCATTCTTCTTAAGCCACCTAAAGGCCCAAGTTGTTTCAAAATCGACTTCGAAGTGAGTTTCTGGTCTGCCTACATCACCTAAATCGATGGCATAGCCGGTGCTGTGTTCGGAATATCCAGGTGGAGCAGAGACCTTTGCTCTCTCAGTTGCAGTTTGGTTCCTTTCAGATTTCACCTCAAAGAAAATTTCCTTTTGAAGATCATGAGATCGATACCCACTTAGAAGTGCAAGGTAAACCCCATCAGATGCGGCCGCTCTAATCATTCTTCTTAGATATTTAGCAGTCTCCGAATTAACTTGAATACCAGGCCTAATAGTTTCTAAATCTTTAGGGGAAGCCTCTTTATAAGGGAAATGACCAATAAGTCTTCCATCAGAGGATGGATTAGTTCTCAAATATTGGCGTACTTCCAAACTTCTTGTGTCTAATGACCTCTTTACAAAAACAAAGGTTGTAATAAAACCAACTAAACCTATCGACAGAATAATAAGCAGAGTGGGCAGGCCTGCCTTTACTCGAATAGGGGCATTAACCCTTCTTGCGACAGGGATTTCATCATTATTATCACTACGAGCCTTCTCTGCCCGGACCACAAATTACAAATAAAAAGATTCTATAGATCGTAACGGCCAACCATAGGTAGAAGCACAACAGTCATTCCAGCGGTGTTAGTTTTCATACAACATTCCGAGGGATTGGGTCTCACAAATGTTGCGTGTTGCAGTAATTGGGGGAGGACCAAGTGGTTCTTGTGCCGCAGAAGTACTTGCCAAAGCCGGTATCCAAACATGGATCTTCGAGAGAAAGCTTGACAATGCAAAACCATGTGGAGGGGCTATCCCCTTATGCATGGTTGCAGAGTTCGATCTCCCTGACTCAATAATTGACCGAAAAGTCAGGAACATGAGAATGATCTCCCCATCAAACCGGGAGGTTGATATAAGCCTAGACAGGGTCTATGGCAAAACAGATAAGGAATATATAGGGATGTGCAGAAGAGAGGTTATGGATGCATTTATGCGCGACAGAGCAGCAGATTTAGGCGCAACCTTAATCAATGGCCTTGTAACAAAAATCGACACTGGCTCTAATCGCCAGGGTCCATATACGCTGAGCTATTCGGATTATTCGAATGGTGAATCGACTGGTGTAGCAAAAAGCTTAGAAGTAGATCTCATTATTGGAGCTGATGGCGCAAATAGTCGCGTTGCAAAGGCAATGGATGCGGGGGATTACAACGTTGCGATTGCCTTCCAGGAGAGGATAAAACTCCCAAAAGAAGAGATGGGTTATTACGAAGATCTCGCTGAAATGTATGTAGGGACTGATGTGTCTCCTGATTTTTATGGATGGGTGTTCCCCAAATATGACCACGTGGCGGTTGGTACAGGAACAATGCAGAAAAATCAGGCCCTAATTAAAAGTCTTCAGGAAGGGGTAAGAGAAAGAGCAAAAAAAAGGCTTGTAAATGGTGAAGTTATCAAGGTAGAGGCGCACCCAATCCCTGAGCACCCTCGTCCTAGGCGTGTAGTAGGTCGTATGGCCCTTGTAGGAGATGCTGCTGGCTATGTCACAAAGAGCTCTGGAGAAGGAATTTACTTTGCCGCCAAAAGCGGTCGAATGTGCGCAGAGGAAATAGTAAAAGCAAGTGAGAGCGGAAAAGTAATACCTAGTGAAAAAGATCTCAAAAAATATCTAAAAAAATGGGATAAAAAATATGGAACAACATACAAAGTGTTAGAGATTCTTCAAAACATCTTTTATTCGAATGATGGGGCAAGAGAAGCCTTTGTGGAAATGTGTGATGACATGGATGTTCAACGCCTTACTTTTGATAGTTACCTCTACAAGACAGTTGTAGCTATGAAACCATGGCAACAACTCAAGCTAACACTTTTAACTCTTGGATCTGTACTTCGTGGTAGAGCTCTAGCACCAGGGAGCTATAAACCCGTAGATAGTGCAGTCAGAACAGACTCGGAAGTGACTGAGATGCTTAAGGATGGAGCAATAAAAGGTGGAATAAAAGTCAAAAACAATAGTTAAACTATAAAATAATTTTAACTTTCCTATCGTTTAAACCAATTTAATTATTAGATCATATTTCCCAATATTTAAGGGATCTATGTGACTAATGAGAATCAAAGACAGTTGAATTAGAGATTTTTCTTCTAACCAGATACGGATTTAAAATCAGCCAGGACTGAAGCTTGATTACATAATATACCCAACATATTCAATCTATTTTTACGCACATCCAGGGAGTCCGTCATCACCATTACACTTTCATCTCCATCAAAGAAGTTAGCAAGGGTTTGTGTACTTTCCACAAGCTGATCAGCCAACCTCTCATAGCGGTCAAGAGAATCACTTTCCACAATAGGCTTAAGTTTATTTAACACTTTTAGCATTTCATTCTCACTTTTCTTATCAAAAAGGCCTGGATCAACATCTTGCATGGGGCAAAGAATATCTTTACTTAATTCGCACTTATCAGCCAACCTAGCAGCTCTAGTTACTACAGCCTGAACTGATAAAAGCTGACCAGTTTGACGCATTTTAGTCAACAAGTCAGCCCGAATTCGTACATCAAGTGGATCTTCAAGTAAACGTTTAACTTCCACATTCTCTCCAACTACAGCTTGAATAAGATCGTTATCAATCATTGAATCTTCAAGTAAGCTAAACATACGTTGCCGTATAAATTCGGACAGTTCTTTTGTTAACTCCGATGCGTCAAATTTACAATCTTTAAGAAGATTTCTCCAGTGCAAAGTGGATGTCTCTACTAATGAAAGTAAATTAATCTTCCAGCCTCTCGACCAAATTATCTGCAAAAAGCCATTACCTGCTCTCTTTAGTGCATAAGGGTCGGAAGATCCACTGGGCCTTTCTCCTTTTGCATAGATACTAAGCAGAAGTTCAAAACGTTCAGCCAAAGCAACAACTGCACCCGGGTCTGATCCTGGCAATCGGTCCCCAGACCATCGAGGTAAATAGTGTTCCAAAACAGCTAAAGCAACATGCTTATTTTCACCATCAGCAAGTAAATATTTTGCTCCCATTACTCCCTGAAGTTCTGGAAACTCTGAAACTATCTGACTGACTAAATCATGCTTACTGAAGTGTGCCGCTCTCAGTGAATTAGAAATGGTTTCTTCAGGGAAATCTAATTCTTCAGCGAATAGATTTGCAAGCCATTCCATTCGGGAAACTCGGTCTGACAAACTACCAAGACCTTCTGAAAAATTTACTGTAGAAAGTTTCTCAACTCTTTTTTTGCATGAGATTGAAAGGTCAGAAGATACAAAGAATTGCGCATCTGCAAGCCTTGCCTTAAGTACACGTTCATTGCCTAATCGAATTATTTCGACTGATTCCTTCAAACCGTTGCTGATTAACAAGAAACGATTTAAAAGAATATTACGAGCATTTAATGCTAAAAGATCTTCAGAAGTTTTCTTGTTATATAGGGGAATATATCTCTGGTGAACCTTCATCACTGTACTAAGGACTTCAGCAGGCAAGTCTAAGAACTCCTCATCAAAGGAAGCTTCTATAAGTAATGGCGACTCCACCAAGTCTGTAAGTTCATCCAATAAAGACTCTGGGAAATCGATACGGGAATTTAATTTTGAAGCTTCATTATTAACAGAACTCTGAATAGACTTCTTCCTTTTCTCTCGATCAGCTTGAACACCAACAGACTCTAAAATCTGAAGAAAATCCGCTGGCTTAGGAATTGCTATTTGGCCATAGTGAAGCCTATGACCTCTTGTCAGGTTACTTGTAGATACTTTTGGGTCACAACCTTCAAGGCTAAGTGGGACTATAGATTCATCCAACATTGCCACTAACCAGCGTACTGGCCTAGGAAAACGTAATTCTCCAGTTCCCCACCTCATAAAGCGTTGGCCCTGAAGGTTTTCAACCCATTTGGGGATCAGTTCAGTCAACAACTCAGTAGCAGGTGCTCCTTTGTCAATAATCTTCCCAAACACAAAAGGTCCTTTAGAAGTTTCATGAACTATCAGGTCATCTATAGCCAGGCCATATCTGCTTGCAAAACCCAAGGCTGCTTGCGTGGGTAGTCCATCCTTGAAAGCTTGAGCAGCAGGTGGGCCCTTCCTTTCTTCTTCGAAATCTAGTGCCTTTGCAGCAAGATTTTTAACAAGCAAGGCAATCCTTCTTGGAGTAGTGCTGCACCAAATTTCCCCATAACTCAGACGGCATTGTTTGAGGTCACGCAATACAATTTGTTCGAGCTGCCCCACGGCTAAACGAGCAAAATCTGCAGGCAACTCCTCTGTTCCTATTTCCAGCAGAAATTCCGACACAAAACCTGTTGATAACAAGACCACACTTTATTGAATTAAGCGCATAAAAAACGCTTAGAGTTTCGCTACGGTAGTTATGGAATATCTAAAGAAGTTTCCAGAAGATTTGAAACCGTCTGATAAATCCACTGAGAACAACTTCTCCCCTTGCATTGCAATGGGTTCAGAGAAGAGCAAATTCGAGCAGTTCAAGGCTGATAGCGAATATTTAATGGAGCCACTAGCTAGTGAGCTTCGGAATGAAAACAATCATTTCACCAACGATGCAGTTCAACTCCTGAAATTCCACGGAAGCTACCAACAGGACAACCGGGAGAATCGGAAAAAGGGTGAAGAGAAAGACTGGCAAATGATGTTGCGACTAAGAAGCCCAGGAGGTCGGATCACACCCGCACTTTTTTCCTCATTAGTTAACCTCTCCGACAACCTAGGAAACGGAACACTTCGAGCAACTACCAGGCAAGCATTTCAAATGCATGGGGTTAGGAAGGAAAATTTAAAAGAAGTTATAGGAACAATTGTTCGCTCAATGGGCTCCACACTTGCCGCTTGCGGTGACATAACTCGCAATGTAATGGCTCCTGCTGCTCCATATGAAGAAGGAGGTTATCCAGCGGCTCGGAAACTCGCTAATGACATAGCAGATCTTTTGTCTCCGAAAAAAGCAGAAGGTACTTACTTAGATCTATGGGTAGATGGTGATCTGAGTTACAGAATTAGACCTCGTCAATCTGTAAAAAACGCTCGAAAGAAACAATCTATAGGGGGTGTCTTTTGTGGAGACGAAAGTGAGCCACTATATGGAGAGACATATCTACCAAGAAAGTTCAAATGTGCTGTAACTGTTCCTGGCGACAACTCTGTAGACCTACTTACTAATGATATTGGACTAGTCGCATTCTCCAATTCAAAGGGGATACTTCAAGGGTGTAATGTCTACATTGGAGGAGGGATGGGACGAACTCACAACAACGAGCATACTTTTGCCCGAATTGCAGAACCTTTAGGGTACGTAAAAGCAACTCATGTTTTTGAATTAGTTCAATCAATCCTTGCAATTCAAAGAGATTACGGAGATAGAAAAACTAGACGTCATTCAAGGATGAAATATCTCTTGCATGACCAAGGGATGGCTTGGTTTAAAAAAGAACTTTTAACCAAGTATTTCCTTGGCCAATTAGAGGAACTAAAAAATGAGCCGACCAACAAATTGTATGACTATCTAGGTTGGCATCGGCAATCAACTAACAAGTGGTTTGTAGGAGTTCATCTACTATCTGGCCGATTGAAAGGTCCGCTCAAAAAAGGGCTTTGTAAAATTGTAGAGAAATACCAGCTCGACATTTACTTAACTCCCAATCAAGACATACTTTTGGCAAATATTGGGAATCATCAAAAGGCATCAGTAAAGGAAGCCCTGATTAATCTAGGAGTCACCTCTCCGGGACAGATCTCAGATATAGAAAGACTTGCCCTGGCCTGTCCAGCTTTACCACTCTGTGGACTAGCTATCACTGAAGCAGAAAGGAGCTTGCCTCACATAATCAAACGCGTCAATTCACTCCTAGAAAGATTAAAAATACACAAACAAATCCTCATAAGGGTTACCGGCTGTCCAAATGGTTGCGCCAGACCCTATATGGCTGAGATAGGTCTAGTAGGTAGTGGAGTTAATGAATATCAGTTATGGCTTGGTGGCACCTTAAATGCCCAGCAATTAGCAAAACCTTATCTCCAAAAAATGCCTTTAGGTAAGCTCGAAGAGACAATCGAACCGCTACTTTTAAGTTGGAAGAAAAATGCTGCCAATAAAGATTTAGGTGAATACATTCATAGGATTGGTGATCAGGCCGTGGTCACTTTGCTTGACGAGGGTCTCCATGCTCCGTAAATAGCTTCAATGGCATTTTCTTTCCAGGCCCACATCTGATCTCCATAACTAAAGTGCCACCACTCATTTGGATGTTGAACAAAACCAAACTTCTTCATTGC
>QCKJ01000021.1 GCA_003215435.1 Prochlorococcus sp. AG-409-M05 | reverse complement strand
TACTTTGCTGAGAGATGGATTAAAAACTTTGGGTAGACTTAGTGAATCAGTAGAGGCTTATTTAGCTTGTTGAATAATTCTTAGTAATAATTTATTTACTTCTTCTGGGATTTCGTCATGGGGGCAATGACCAGCCCCTTTGATTATTTCAAGGGACTTGATACATGGGATAGAACAAGCCCATTCTTTTGCTAACTCTACTGGTTCCCATGGGTCTGACTCTCCCCAAATAAGATGAACATCTTGTGTTAGCCCTGCCATTAATTCTGGAGCTAAATGATCATTAAAAAGGTTGATAAAACCTCTAAATGCCTCTGCAGCGCCTGGCCTTTTACTTGGATAGTGAAGAAGATTGATTAACTCTATATCCAGATTATTTCCACTTGGATATGCCTGATTTAAAACTTTTTTTATTACTGATGGATGTGCGGCATTTCTGAAAAGGCTTTCACTTAACCATCTTTGTTGGACAAGAGTTTTTAGCATTGGTCTGAACCATTGCATCCAAGAGGGTTGTTCTTTAAGCCTCTTGTCATCCATAGTTCGCTGGGCGCAATCAATAAGGACGATTCCTTTACATTCGTCTTGTAGGTTTTGTGCTGCGCGAAGAGCAATAACGCCACCAATTGAATTCCCAATTAAAAGTACTGGCTTTTTTATAACTTCTTTGCAAAAGGCAGATATTTGCTCGGCCCAACTGTCAAAGCAATAGCAGAAAGCTTCAGGGTTATAAGCTTCTCCCTTTAACCTGGCTTTGGGTTGGCTGCTTTCTCCAAAGCCAATTAGATCTATTGCATAGCAATCAGTTGCTGCAGAAATTACTGATTGATTGTGTCGCCAATGTTCTTTGCATGCTCCAAACCCATGAATTAGCAGTATTGCTGGTGAAAGTTCGTTTGGAGAAGATGTCTTGCTCCAAGAGACATCAAGATCATTCCATGACCAATACGATGCTTCAGAAGAATTTAATAAGTCGGGTTGGGTTTGAATTTCCATTGCCTTGGCATTGTTATGCGAAATTGAGTGAGCTATTTCAGTTGCCCATTAAATTTTTTGAAGAGATTAATTCATAACTCATCAGAAGTTTCTGTGGAATTTTAGGAATGGGTTTCTCTAGGGCTTGCAAAATTGGATTGGGTGAAAAGCTTCTTTATTGGTGGGCTAGCAATGGACGTCATGATCTTCCCTGGAAATCTGATTCAATTTTATTTGCTTCTGCTTTAACTAATATCCCTTCAGGCTCTTTTCATCCTTATCCAATTTGGATTGCAGAAGTGATGTTGCAGCAGACCCAAGTGGGTGTGATGTTGCCTTATTGGCATAAATGGATGACCAAGTTCCCTAATGTAAATTTATTGGAAAGAGCATCCTTGGAAGAAGTTCTGCTTGTTTGGCAGGGTTTGGGATATTACGCAAGAGCCAGAAATTTGCATAAGGCATCAAAGCAAATTATTAAGCATTCATGGCCACTCACTCTGGAAGGATGGATGGCAATACCTGGAATAGGTCGAACTACTGCGGGGGGAATTCTTTCAAGTGCCTTTGACTTCCCCTATCCAATTCTTGACGGAAATGTTCGTCGAGTTCTATCGAGGCTGCAAGCTTGTCCTGACCCTCCTCAGAAGATTCTGCCTATTCTTTGGAAGTGGAGTGAAACACTTCTAGACCGAGAAAGACCAAGGGATTTCAATCAGGCTTTGATGGATCTTGGCGCCTTAATTTGTACACCACGAAATCCAAAATGTTCATTATGTCCATGGAAAAAAAATTGTAGAGCCTACTCTTTAGATAAGTCAGGAAGCTTTCCGGTAAAAATGACATCAAAATCTTTATCGACAGCTGTGGTCGGTGTGGGCATTGTGCTGAATGATTCGGGCGAGGTCCTTATTGATCAACGTTTGAATGATGGGCTATTAGGAGGACTTTGGGAGTTTCCTGGTGGCAAGCAAGAGCCAGAAGAATTAATCACAAAAACTATTGTTCGGGAAATGCAGGAAGAATTATCAATAACTGTTGAAGTGGGAGAGGAATTGATTTCTTTTGATCATACCTATAGTCACAAGAAGATTCATTTTGAGGTCTACCTCTGCACTTTAATCAAGGGTATTCCTAAACCTTTAGCCAGCCAGAAAGTTAAATGGGTTAGACCTGAATCTTTGCATGAATACCCTTTCCCAGCAGCTAATGTACATATAATTAATGCTTTAAAAAAAAGATTATTAGAAGACAAGAGTCAGAAGGCTTCCTAGGTTTTAAATAGTAAGAGATTAATAAAAATAGATGGCTCAATCAAAGTCTCAAATGATCTCTCCTCCCTTGGTCATCTGCTTTGGCGAAGCATTAATTGATCGCTTAGGCCCTTTAGGAGGAGAGCCTGCTACTGATAGTCCTGTGGATGACTGTTTGGGAGGTGCCCCTGCAAATGTAGCTTGTGGTTTAGCAAGGCTTGGGATTCCAGTTTCATTTATTGGGAGGGTTGGAGATGATGAGTTTGGGATTAGATTGAAGGAACTTATGATTCAGCGCCAAGTAAATATTTCTGGTTTGCAGATTGATCATTTAAGAGCTACCAGAATCGTTTTAGTTCGTCGTAATGAACAAGGAGAAAGATATTTCCATGGTTTTTTAGGTGATTGTGGAGATGGTTTCGCTGATCAAGCTCTTGATTCAGAAGAGCTAATCAAAGCATGGCCTAATTTTTCAACAAATGCACGATGGTTGTTAATTGGTTCAATACCTTTGGCCAACCCTTTATCGGCTGAATCCCTTTTATGGTCTGTTCAAAAGGCTAAAGAAAAAGGGATTTCAATCGCCTTAGACATTAATTGGAGGCCAACTTTTTGGAATACCAGTTTCTCTCCTGATAGAGGACCTGATCAACTTTCATCTTCAGTAATTTCTAATTTATTTGCCCAAGTTGCTTTGCTTAAGGTCGCTAAGGAAGAGGCGATTTGGTTCTTTAATACTGATGATCCAAAAAAGATTTCTTCTTCGCTGAGTCAAAAGCCCGATGTTGTAGTTACAGATGGACCTCGGCCTGTGAGATGGTTTATTGCTAATTGTGCAGATGAAATGCCCGCACTTAATCCAAGACATGTTGTAGATACCACAGGTGCTGGAGATTCTTTCCTGGCTGGGTTACTGCACCAGCTTTTGAGTGTTGATTTCACTCAAGGTGATTGTCCCAAAGTTAGGCAGATGATTAATTTTGCTTCAGCTTGTGGAGCACTTGTTTGTCAAGGAGCAGGTGCTATTAACCCTCAGCCAACTGAGTTAGAGGTAAGGGAATTTTTGGATTTTTCTTGTGGTTCGATTAATTGAGCTAGTCGATCACCAGCTTTTCCATATTGCAAATTTACTCTCCAAGCTTCGGGTAAGGAAATAGATAAGCGCTCAGGCCATTCAACTGCTAGAAGTGCCCCAATGGCTGATGCTTCTTCTTCTTCTTGAAGAAAAAGAAGATTGGCATCATTTCTATTTTTTAAGCGATAGAGGTCTAAGTGAATAAGTGGACATTTGCCATCTACATAGTGCTGAGCCAGAGCAAAAGTTGGGCTTGTAATCGGTTCCGGAATTGCCAAACCGATTGCAATACCTTGTACAAGCGATGTTTTGCCTGCTCCAAGTTCGCCCTGGATTAATAAAACACTCGACGATGGAATTCTCTTTACAAGCTCTACGCCAAGCTTTCTAGTGGCTGAGAGATCTTTCAAGACCCGACACATAACTGTAGATTGCATGGTCATTGATCCTCAAAGCTCGGCACATTTGCTGAGATACTTTTTCATTATTCCCATAAGGGAGCTTTAACTATGGTTGCAGTAATGACATCTCAAACTTCTGCCAAATTTGTTGTCGCAGATCTCGACTTGGCTGCTTTCGGCAGGAAGGAGCTTTCAATCGCTGAAACAGAGATGCCTGGTTTGATGGCTTTAAGAGTTAAGTATGGAAAAGAAAAGCCACTTGCGGGTGCACGAATTGCTGGAAGCCTACATATGACAATACAGACAGGGGTCTTAATAGAGACTCTTGTCGATTTAGGTGCTGATGTTCGTTGGGCCTCTTGCAATATTTTTTCTACCCAAGATCATGCAGCATCAGCAATGGCTGCAAGTGGAATCCCCGTCTTTGCTAAAAAGGGAGAGACATTAGATGAATATTGGGAATATACCCATCGAATTCTTGAGTGGGAAGACGGCGGTACCCCAAATATGATTCTTGATGATGGAGGAGATGCAACTGGATTGGTAATGCTTGGTAGCAAAGCGGAGAAGGATAAATCAGTTTTAGATAATCCTGGGAATGAAGAAGAGAAGTCCTTATTTTCTTCGATTAGAAAGAAACTTGCTAAAGACTCAGACTTCTATTCCCGAGTAAGGAAAAACATCCAAGGAGTCACCGAGGAGACCACTACAGGTGTAGCTCGCCTTTATCAGATGCAGCGAGAGGGAGAACTTCCATTCTCTGCAATTAACGTTAATGATTCTGTCACTAAAAGCAAATTTGACAATCTGTATGGTTGCAGAGAGTCTTTGGTCGATGGAATTAAAAGGGCTACAGATGTAATGGTGGCCGGAAAGGTTGCTTTAGTTATGGGCTATGGCGACGTGGGAAAAGGTTCGGCTCAGTCTTTGAGGGGTCTTGGCGCAACAGTAATGATTGCTGAGGTGGACCCGATTTGTGCTCTTCAGGCAGCAATGGAAGGATATCGAGTAGTTCGTTTAGATGAAGTAGTTCATGAGGTAGATATCTTTGTAACAGCAACAGGCAACTTTCAGGTTATTAGACACGAACATTTAATTAAGATGAGAAATGAGGCAATAGTTTGTAATATCGGGCACTTTGATAATGAGATTGATGTTGCTTCTTTACGCCAATATCCTTGGGAGAATATCAAGCCTCAGGTCGACCATATAACTCTTCCTAGTGGCTGCAAAATTATTCTTCTTGCGGAAGGAAGATTGGTGAATCTAGGATGTGCTACAGGCCATCCAAGCTTCGTCATGAGTAATTCTTTTACTAATCAAGTACTAGCTCAAATTGAGTTATTTACTAAGGGTGAAAATTATAAGAATGAGGTTTATGTTTTACCAAAGCACCTTGATGAAATGGTGGCCAGACTTCATTTGGAGAAGATTGGAGCAAGCTTAACTGAGCTCACTAAGGAACAGTCAGATTACATTAATGTTCCAATTGAAGGTCCGTATAAACCTGAACATTATCGCTATTGATTATTAATACTCAATGAGTTTTTCTGAACTAATTGCAAACTTACCAGAATTAATTGGCAAGGCTGTTGAGGCGAACCAATGGATTGGTTATTTCGCTATTTTTGCCGCAATGTTTTTGGAGAATTTATTTCCGCCAATTCCTTCTGAGTTAATAATGCCCTTAGGAGGATTCTATGTGCAGCAAGGGCAATTGGACTTCTTACCAGTTGTACTTGCTGGTCTATTAGGCACGTTGCTAGGTGCTTTCCCCTGGTATGGATTGGGTCGATTAATAAATGAAGAACGCCTTGAATCTTGGTTAAGTAGACATGGACGTTGGATTGGAATAAGCCCTGATGAGTTATCAAGAAGCAGACGATGGTTTAGTCGTTATGGAAATTTGCTGGTTTTTTGGGGACGTTTAGTTCCAGGAATTAGAACTCTTATTTCAGTACCTGCAGGCATTGAGCTAATGCCGATTGTGCCATTTTTGATTTGGACTACTTTCGGCAGCTTAATTTGGACTTGTTTATTGACATTTGCAGGTATGTTTCTTGGCCATAGCTATGCAAATGTTGCATTATGGATTGAGCCAGTTTCTAAGGTAATAAAAATAATTTTGATCATAGGCCTTGTATATGCTTCTATTTGGATCTTTGCTCGTTTTTGGAGGAATCAAAAAAGCACTTTTTTAAAGTAGGTTTTTTGATTATTAGAAAGGAATCTCATCATCTCCTGGCATAGAGGATGAATGGTTTGATTCAGTTTCTCGCTTAGATCCCAACAGTTCAAGACGGTCTACTCGAATTACAGGCTTGCTTCTTTCCTCACCACTATTGCGATCGGACCATTTATCTATTTTGAAGCTTCCATTAATGCCAATTAATGAACCTTTTTTTACATAATCCGCGGCTACCTGGGCTTGTTTACCCCATATTTCCAGATTGAACCAGTCTGGCTCTTCATCACGATTTCGTCGGCTAACAGCCATAGTCAAGTTGGCTACCACGCTTCCGGATTCAAAGTAGCGAACTTCTGGATCCCGCCCAGCTCTTCCTACGAGGGTTACTGAATTGACTGCCATAGATGGCTCAAGTTAAGGGACAGATTTAACCAAGATGACATTAATGGTTTTTAAGTAGTTCATCTTGATCTCATGTTCTAACAGGTTGCTACTAAATATCCATCTATGATTCGCCGAAATTAGTCAGGAAAGCTGTGCTCTTTAGTCGTTTTAAGTTGTCTCGCGACATTGGGATTGATCTTGGTACTGCCAATACCTTGATTTATGTCTCCGGTAAAGGAATAGTCCTTCAGGAACCTTCTGTTGTGGCCCTCGATGTAGAAGATGGAGTACCTCTAGCTGTTGGTGATGATGCAAAGTTGATGCTCGGACGAACTCCAGGGAATATTCGGGCAGTGAGGCCTCTTAGGGACGGAGTGATTGCTGATTTTGATGCTGCTGAGCAAATGCTGAAAAGCTTCATTCAGAAGTGTAATGAGGGGCGTGGGATTATTTCTCCCCGTTTAGTTGTAGGGATTCCTAGTGGGGTTACTGGTGTTGAGAGGCGCGCTGTTCGTGAGGCTGGCATGGCCGGCGCTAGGGAAGTGCATTTGATTGATGAACCTGTAGCTGCCGCTATAGGCGCTTCATTGCCAGTTACAGAGCCTATTGGAACAATGATTGTTGATATTGGAGGGGGTACTACTGAGGTCGCTGTCCTAAGCCTTGGTGGAACTGTTTTAAGTGAGTCTGTTCGTGTTGCAGGAGACGAAATAAATGATTCCATAGGGACCTATTTGAAGAAGGTTCATAATCTTGTGGTTGGAGAGAGAACTGCTGAGGAGATAAAAATTCGCATTGGCTCAGCTTTTCCAGATAATGAATTTGATTTGCAGTCAATGGATGTAAGAGGGCTTCATTTGCTTTCAGGGCTCCCGCGTTCAATCAATTTGCAAGCTGGTGAGCTTCGTGAGGCAATGTCTGAACCTTTAAACAAAATTGTTGAAGCAGTTAAAAGGACTCTTGAGAGAACTCCGCCTGAATTAGCTGCAGATATTGTTGATAGAGGGATTATGTTGGCTGGCGGTGGTGCTCTGGTTCGCGGTATAAGCGACTTGGTGAGTCATGAGACTGGTATTTTTACCCATGTTGCGGAGGAGCCATTGCTATGTGTAGTAAATGGTTGTGGCCAGGTTTTAGAAGATTTCAAACGCCTGAGAAGAGTCTTGGACACTCCTGAATTTGCTCGCTCTCAGCTAAAGGACTGAAGAGATGGCCCCTCCCTTTTGGGCGCCATTTTTTCGGGTTAGTTTATTAAGTCGAATTTGGCTTCTTTTGGTATTTGGTGGAGTCTTTTACTTCATCAGATGGACTAAAGGGGCGGGTTTTTCAGATGCCTACGCATTAATAACAAGACCATTTTGGCCAGGATCAGCGCAAAGTGAATGGTTGAAATCTGCAGAGGATTTAGGTAATCAGACCAAGATATTGTTGCTTGAGAAAGATAATCAAAGATTGAGAAGATTATTGGATCTTGATAAAGAATTTGGAAAGAAAAGGGTTTCTGCACCAGTTATCTTTCGCTCACCTAAAGGTTGGTGGCATCAGATTGAGATTGGGAAGGGACAATCCCATGGTATTCAAACTGGTAATGCAGTTATTGCTCCAGGAGGCTTGATTGGACGCATTGAAAGTACTACTGCAATAACTGCAAGAGTTCGCCTTCTTACTTCTCCAATGAGTCGAATAGGGGTTTGGTCGCCTAGAACTAATCAACACGGAATGTTGACTGGAGTTGGTACTAATAGGCCCCGTTTGCGTTTGTTTGACAAGGACAGTGGTTTACTTCCAGGTG
>QCKJ01000020.1 GCA_003215435.1 Prochlorococcus sp. AG-409-M05 | reverse complement strand
AAAATTCATTTCACCAGCCGAATTAAATCTAGACATCAGCAAGGACCTTCATGTACTCGATGTCTGCGTAGGGCTGGGGTATAACTCTGCAGTACTAATGGAGGAGACAAAATGTTTCCAAAGGAAGCTTAGGTGGCGTGGACTTGAATTAGATAAGCGTCCTCTCCTTAAAGCTCTAGATAATCAAACATTTACTGGAATTTGGTCAGCTTTTGTATTGGCCAGGTTGAGAGCAATTCGAGATAATGGTGGTTGGGAAGACAATTCCAGTCAAGGGGAAGTGCTATGGGGAGATGCTCGTACTGAAATCAATCATTTACCTAGAGGTCTTAAGTTTGAACTAATAATGCTTGATGCCTTTTCTCCTAAATGTTGTCCACAACTATGGAGTGAAGAATTCATCAATTCCTTAGCGAAAAGGTTATCGCTTCAAGGTCGACTAATTACTTATTGTCGAGCCGCTGCTATAAGAGCAAGCATGAGAAAAGCCGGTTTAAAGGTTTACTCTTTACTCCCCTCACCAGAAGACAAAAAAAACTGGAGCGCAGGTACCGTTGCAATACTTCCAGACACTCACAAAACATCTTTTCACTCAGGATTGAATTACCAAGAGTTAAGTCCTATGGAAGAAGAGCATCTGAATACCAATGCATCAATACCTTACCGAGATCCCAATGGTGAGAGTGGAACTCAAGAGATTTTAGAGCGGAGGGAACAAGAACAGAAGGAATCCAACCTTGAAAGTACATCTGCTTGGCGACGCCGTTGGGGAGAAATGCAAGTGTGCTAATTCAAGAGAAAGTTGTAGATTCCGGCCTATCCACAACTATTCCAATGCTTGCTGTTGCTGTACTGGCTGCTGGGAAGGGGACTCGCATGAAAAGCAGTCTCCCAAAAGTTTTACAGCCCCTGGCAGGCTCGACATTAGTAGAAAGAGTCTTAAAAAGCTTCTCAAAATTAGAAGCCGATCGATGCTTACTGATCATCGGTCACCAAGGAGAACTAGTCAAAGAGCATTTAGGGCATCGAAAGGGAGTGGAATTTGTTCTCCAAAGTCCACAAAATGGTACCGGGCATGCTATCCAGCAGTTAATCCCCTTATTAACAAACTTTGATGGAGAGCTTCTAGTCCTTAATGGTGATGTACCTCTTCTCCGAGAAGAAACAATAAAAGAACTTGTAACTGAGCATCGAAATCGAAACGCTAGGGTTACTTTTCTCTCATCGAGAGTTGAAGATCCCACTGGCTATGGAAGAGTATTCGCAAACGATGAAGGGTTAGTAAGCAAAATTATCGAACATAAGGATTGCAATCAAAAGGAACTTTCCAATAATCTTACTAATGCTGGCATCTATTGCTTCGATTGGAAAAGTCTTGAAAAGGTTCTCCCGAAATTAGAAGGAAAAAACGAACAACAAGAGCTATATCTAACTGATACAGTAGCCATGCTAACTCCTGCTCTGCACATTGAAGTTGACGATTCTGGAGAAGTAAGCGGGGTTAATGATCGCAAACAACTAGCGATATGCGAAGAGTTAATACAGACTCGCTTACGCCAATACTGGATGAAGGAGGGGGTGACCTTCATAGACCCCTCAAGCTGCACATTAAGCGAAGAATGTCTATTTGGGAAAGACGTAGTAATAGAGCCACAGACTCATCTCAGAGGGAGCTGCCTCATTGGCGATGAAAGTAATCTTGGTCCTGGAACTCTTATCAAAGATTCAATCCTTGGGAAAAGAACTCAAGTTACTCACTCTGTAATTAGTCAGGTAAAAGTTGGTGATGAGGTAAAGGTAGGTCCATTTGCACATCTACGACCAGGAACAAATATTGAAAGCAATTGCCGTATTGGGAATTTTGTTGAAGTCAAAAAAAGTCAAATTAGCACTGGGTCGAAAGTTAATCACCTCAGCTATATAGGAGATGCAATCCTTGGAGAAGAAGTCAATATAGGAGCAGGCACAATTACTGCAAATTTCGATGGGGTCAATAAGCATCAAACTGTTATTGGACATCGTTCAAAAACGGGAGCAAATTCAGTGCTAGTTGCTCCAATTGTTCTTGGCACAGATGTTACTGTTGGTGCAGGCTCAACTTTAACGCGCAATGTACCTGACTTCGCATTGGCAATAAGTCGAGCCAAGCAACTAATCAAAGAAGGCTGGGCAAAATTAAAAGTCAATACTAATTAGATAGATAAATTGCTTTGAGAGAACCAGATCGTAGTTCGAATATTTTCTCCCCAACTTAAATCTGACAGCTTACATAACCTGCCATTACCACACCGCTACCAAAGGCAATCACCTCTCCATAAATTTATAGTCACTGCAATTAATGCCTTGTTCTGATAGGAACGGAGTCGCTGTGACAATGCCACAATAGAGGCGGCCAGCCAGGCAATTGTTCATTTGCCTGGCTACTGTTTACGGGGTGGCAGTTCAAACGGTACTTCTTAAAGGAATAGGCCCATGATCAAGTGTTTACAACAAGGACCAAAGCCAAAGCTCTTTTGCCTACACATTCAGTCGCGCTTTAATCATATCAGTAGCAGATAGAGAGCCTTTTGGCTCTCTATCTGCTACTACATCATCCCCTAAGCCTCACTTTGCATTTAGGTGTAAAAACGGATGGATTAGTTGAATAAATTGTGCACATTTAACTTAATCGCTTCCAGTGCAATGGCTTCACAAGCACTTGATGATTTTATTGATGACTGCTTTGTAGAAGAAGATCCTCTTTGTAGCCTATATAAAGATGACGCACTTTGGTTGGACCAATATGTCTCTAACTTAATTACAGGGATGCCGAAAAAAGAGAAGGGAAAGAGCTAGCCCCTTTGTCATATTAAAAAACGACCAACACCTATTGGCTAGTAGTTTTTTTTGTTTCAACTTGAAGAAGCTGATTTACGCAGTTGAGGACATTAAGGAACAGAGCCTCATCAATATCTCGGACGTCGTATTCAACAGGCATTGCTCCGTGGAGATATTCATGTACAACCATCCAGCAATATCGTTCAATATCATCAGGACGAGTATGAAACATCTCACAAGCTTTGAGGGCTAATTCCTTTACTATTAATTGTTGATCTTGCGTCATAGGTTTATTGTCATTAGGACTTGTTTACATAGGGTAGGTGATACCTATAAATCTTTAATTAAGAATGGCAGGAAAGTGGGTTGAAATTGAAGAAGGTCCAATTCCATTACGTTGTTGGTGGAACAACCCTTCTCAAGGGACTAAGCAGATAGTCCTCGTCCTCCCTGAGATTTTCGGGATAAACAGTTGGGTCAGAAGTGTTGTCGATCGATTGGCTGGTTATGGATTCGCTTCATTAGCAATGCCACTTTTTGCAAGGACAGCACCATATTTGGAGCTTGGCTATAGCGAAGAAGATTTACTCAAGGGACGAATGCACAAAGAGCTAACCACCATGGGACAGATTCTTATCGATGCTTCAACCGCTATCACTTGGTTAAGGCAACAAAACCAACAGTCAAAGCTCACTGTAGTTGGATTTTGCTTTGGTGGTCATGCCGCATTGATCACTTCTACACTCCCAGAAGTCAGTTCGACTTTTGATTTCTATGGAGCAGGGGTTAGTGTTAGCCGTCCTGGAGGTGGTCCACCTAGCTTGGAATTACTCCCTAGTGTCACTGGGGAATTGACTTGTGTATGCGGTACCGCTGATCCTCTGATTCCAGAAACCGATCGAATAGTAATAAAAAAAGCATTACAAAAAGAAGATCCAAATGGGAGTCGACTGAGCTATATCGAAATCAAATCGGCCGATCACGGGTTTATGTGTGAACAACGTGCGAATTTCAATGCAGAGGCTTCTGAGCTTGGATGGCGTTTACTTTTAGAAAAGCTGAATACTTAGTTAGAGCATGAGAATTTGATTAAACCAAATAACAGACTGCCTTATGTATTTGGTTTATAAAGACTTGATAAAATCGACAATGCCTAAAAGGCATTGCTCCCGCTTCATGAAATCAAAGGTTCTCTTCCATGCAAAATAGCAATTGGCTAAAAAATTTGAACTTAAATGTTCATGCTCCTGGAACTAGATTCGCCTTGATTATTTTGGCATTAACTCAAATACCTGTAGCACTCAAAACTTCTGCAGAGATCTATTGTATGGAGAAAGCAGGAAGCAAAGCGGGATCATTCGTCGCTGGCGTTAAGGAATGCAATGGATAATAAGGTGGTAACCTAATTACACAGAAGAAAAAATATTCTCATCAAAATATTTACTGAATAACCGAATCTATTCCTTCTCTTGCAAACGGTTAAGCCTAGTATTTACAAGCTTTAGTAAAACTATATTGTTAATATAAATATTTTAATATCCAAAAAAAATATTCATTTTAACCTTTAGGAATAAAGGTTTCTGTAATCAATTAAAGCATTAGAAGGTAACAAAAGAGCAAGTTCAATACAAGTGTCTCTATACATAACAAATCCTAGATAGACCTCCTTGTTAAGGTGTTGTCGCACCATTGCACCGTTGAACAGCTGTCGCATTTACCCCCTTGTGAGAATTAGTTTCCCTCCAGATTTGATTGGAGACTTCACCAATACAAGCAATTTCAGCAGCTGTTTTAATTGCCACAGGGACTTGTGTAAAAGCTAAGAGGAACAAGGCCATCCCTGTTCCAGACGCATGGATGTTTGATTTCAAGACCTTAGAAGCATCTTTTTGCAAGCCTGTAAACCAACCCTTATCAAACATGGTTTATTAAAGATTCAGCTCCTTTGTATCGCCTATCTACAAGAGCACAAATAACCGTGAGCAAGCAAGACTGAAGGAGAGAATCCACTTAGCTACCGATTGAGATAACAAGCATCCTTCAGCCTAAGAGGGCATTCCAAAGAGAGTCTTCCAAAATCCATTCAAATGCTCTAGTCAATCAAACTGAATTCAATAACGACAAAAAGAGAGGAGGAGTTAGCCACGATGAAGAGCTAGTCATTCAACTTTATAGATTTTTTAAAGCTATTCAGGCCAATCAGTTGACAACAACTCCCTACCCTTGCTAGTACATGTGTACTGCTATGCGCGTATGACTCCAGCATCCTCTCCCTATGCCGTTTTCCGAGCATCTGACTGGACCCATGCAGTAGCAGAGCCAATTGGAATAGGTCAATGTCTCCGTATCAAGCCCAAAAAGTACTCCCAACGAAAAGGTTTCCAGAAGAAGAGCACTGGGAATACCTTGAAGAAGGTTCCCTCAAAAAGTCACGTTCAGCTTGCGTTTGCATGACTTGTCAACACTTTGGTTATTCATGCGATAGGCACTGCAGAAGTCTTCTTACGTGCCGTATACGTGAACGTCTCATCCCTCATGGCGAGCATCTCAATAGCAGGTGTCCGCTTTGGATGCGTCGACTAGAGAATGAAAAGAGTTGGCTCCAGGAGGAAACGTAGTTATGTACCCAGAAGGCTGGTTAATTGATCCAAATAGGCAATGGCTACTTCTTTTCCATAAAGATCCGATTTACTGGGAAAAATGGCCGAAGATCTATATGGATAAATGGAGTACAACTGAATTTGGAACCCCAAAACGACTGATGTGCCGTAGGAAGATTGAATTAGAGCCTGCTATAGAAGCCTGGAATAAACTCATTCAAAATGGTTGGGAAGGAGTTAATGGCCAATTTGGAGCAATCGCATGACCAAAGAAGAGCTTGCACTACGCATAACAAGAGCGATATATAAAGATCGTCGTAACATTCAAAGCTTTAATGCTTATCAATCCATCAAGTCATATTTCTTAGACCTTGAATTAGCCGACTTAATAGGTATAGCAGTACAATACGGCGTTTATGACTCTTCGCCAAAAGGCCTATAACACAGAGATAACAACTGCGGTATCTCTATAGCCAGTAGACAATAATTGACCAAAGAGCCATTACTTTGCTAAGTGTAGAGAGTATGAATCAACAATCTAATGGCTTCATTAACCATAAAAGTGAGCGCAAAGGCAGACGCCATGATTGCTCAGCTTCAAAAAGAAATCTTCAATAGGAGGCGTAAGAAAGTAACGGCACAGGGCGTTGTCGAAACACTTGTAGAAAGTGGCGCAAAGTCACAATCTGACAAGCGTTATGCAGCCTCTTGGAAGAATCTAATTAAGGACATCGAAAAGGCTGCAAAACAATCTGAAGTTCACGGGAACAAGCCTGCAAATGTCAGTGCAGAAGAATGGGCTCTAATCATTGCTCACCGTTCTCGGAAGACATCAAAAGCTGCTCCTAAAAAAAGCGCTAAGTCAACCAAAGTCACTGCAAAAAAAGCCTCAATTAAGAAGCCAGCAGCAAAGAAAACGGTTACTAAAAAGCCTGTAGCTAAAAAACTTACTGCTAAGGCAGCGCCAGATAAAACAGCGACCCCAAGAAGAGCAAGAAGAGCAAGAAGAGCTCCAGCAGCTAAGGCAGCCGCAGCGACATGAAAACTCTTCTTTGATTAGACCGACAAAAAGGGTTGGTCACTAAGTGTCTGACCCTTGACTATTTCCTTTTCTCAAACCATCTATAAATGTAGTAACCACAAAACAATATCAAAAGAGTGAGAGCATAATGTCTAAGAAAGACGAAGATCCCATAGGCAAAGAACGGAACTAAACAAAGTCTTTTGAAGTTCAACCTCTCTTGAGGAGACATACTCTTCCAGTTGAGATCTTTCCATTGGAAAATTTTCTTCATTTAATTGGTTTACCTCATGGCCTCTTAAGAATGAAGCTTTAGTCCTTTTTGGAGGATTCAGGCTTTTCTAATTTCTCCGTAGAAACTTCTTGATTTGCTGCTTTCTTTGAAAATGGACAATCTCCATCACCCCAAGCAAGAGCAGGTCCAGCAAGCACAGAAAGCGCAAGTGCCAATAAGAAAGCTTTTTTCACGTTGATTTAGGAAAGTTGTAGCATCATAAACATTTGACGCGGAAGAGATTCTTTCTGCCTAGAGGTCTGAGGACCCTGCAACTACAATCAGCCTCGCGTGTAATAGTGGATCACATCGTAAATGAGATAAATCACAAACGCTGCTCCTAGATACAAGCCCAGTCTTGGATATCTGGATAATACATTGAGGGATTTTGGTTTTGTTTCTTTCTTTTTCTTCGGAGGTAACCCCTGCTCTTTCCTCCGTTTAGCTTCTCCCATAGATCTAACTTGCACTTATATGTCCATAATGACGTTTGTGGGCAAACGTACAAGAAAAAAACAATAAAAAAGCCTCCTATGCAAAAAAGAGGCTTTTAAAACCAAGAAAGGCCGACTGATCCCCATCACCCAGCCACCGTAAATGGTAATTGGTGTCAAGGCTAAATAGGACAGTCGTAACACTAGATATAGATTTGGCTTAACTTATCTTTAACTTCAAACACCACTTGTAGTTAGACTTGCATTTCGATCAAATCCCTCTTAGAAAATAAGTTCCCCATCACCCAGGCCCTCAGCGTTACGCAAGGGTCTTTTTATTGGCCAGTCCTAAATACCCCAATCCAGTTGATGCGCTTAAAAGTTTTTATCCGTTCTTAACCCAACCTTACTGTCATGATCAAAACCTCCATAAGGGAGATACTGGCATTGCAAGAAACGAAGAGAAAATCCAATTAGCTGTTTTTGATAGTCCTGAGCTATAAGAAGAGAAATCTTATTAAGTTCCAGCCAAAGCCAAAAGACAATATCTGACGATTTAATCAAAAAGAAATATTTTCAATAGAGCTGATCACTGTGGCGAAGTCTCACCGGGCGATAGCTCAACCCTCAAAAAGGGAGGAAATCTTAAAGGAAGATCGATTAAAGAGCTATTTGCAAACACGTATAGAAGGAGGCAGATCAATGATTAAATCAATACTTCTCGTGAGAGCCCGGAAAAGACTATTAGAAAGTGATGCATTGCTTTCTTTAGGGATCAATTATTATAAAATTAATGCAAAAAATAACCTCAAAAGCTCAAACATAGAGACAAAGCCTATTAACCTTAATACAAATTTTGTGTCTGTAATCTTCTCCAAAGTATTATTTTTTGGCATAAAGCTTGATTTATTCTTAGGTAATAAGATTAAATCGCTGGTCTCAGGTTTTAATTCAAGATTCTTTTCTTCTTTATCTTTTAATTGAAATAAGTCCTTGACCGGGGCGACCGAATTTGAATTTCGCTCGTTGCTTACAGCCTCTTCCGGTTGCGACCTTCCCCTCAAGATTCTCTCTGCTTCTGCCTCTGCCTCTTCTTGGTTGATCTCACTTTTTAATTTTCTTGTGAACTCGTCATCTTGAGGGGGACCCTGATCAGTACTTTGTGTTGAAGCCAACGCCTCAGCGCAAGCTTCGACTAATTGTGCATTGCCTTTCTTTTTCCACTCAAGCATGGCTGCTCTAAGACGTTTCTGCTCAGCTGTCTCAGAAGAATCTTCGAAAGCATCAGCTTCGCTGTCAGGGGATTTTGATGACCTTGGGTCTCGGGGACTCAGACCATCTTTTGATTGGGATCCTTCCATAGCTATACCTTATGTCCTTTCCGCCTAGAACAACAGCAGCGAAATACCTAGTAAAATATTCAAGATTGAATCGCCTTGGTGATCAAGCTTATTGAGCCAATTCTTTCACTATTAAAAGCTCTCAATTCTTTTATTTCTTTCCTAATGGTTCCCAATTTTAGTTTGCCTTAAAAATAAAAGGTGTTACTCAAAGAGATTTAAGTCTGTCTTCCTATGAATCAGTCATTTCTTGGAATTGGTGTATGTGTTTTATGGCTCTGGAGTCATGCAGCTTTTACCTTTTGGGCTGGAGGGTTTCATCCTGGATCATCAATAGCAAATATATTTGTAGCTGTAGATTCAATAGTGTCAATAGTCCTTGCTTTTCTCTTTTTCAAACTCACTCGCCAATAAATTGATTTAAGAATACTTAGAGCCAAGAAATTTTTTTATTGCATAAGTTTTCTTATAGAGTTCATAATTAGGATACAAGACTTATTCTCTTAGCAAGTCTTTCTTCCTTCTAATTGAATAAGTCTTGAGTAAGCTCTTAAGACTAGTTCTACGGAAGGTATATATAAATATTATGTGCGGACGATATGAGCTTTCAACAGAATTTGAAAAACTCCCATCTATTCTAAAAGGTGAGCTGCCAAAAGGTTTTGAGGAAAACTATGAAAAGCAATCATTAATCAGGCCCAATGATCCTGTGCTAGTACTCAAGAACGAAGGCAAGACATCATCCTCACTAATGCTTTGGGGACTTATCTCTGAGTGGAGTAAAGCCCCATTCGCCTCCTCAAAGCCAAGGCCTTTCAACGTAAGAGCTGAAACTGTTGCGTTGAAACCTTTCTTCCAAAGAAGCTGGCGATACAAAAGATGCCTACTCCCTGCAAGTGGTTTTTTTGAAAAGGGGCATCGCATAAAGAGGAAAGATTCTAAAACGTTTTGGCTTGCAGGAATTTGGAATAGGTGGATGGACTCTGAAGGGAGTGAGATTGAGACTTGTTGCGTATTAACAACGGCCCCAAATAGATTATTAAGTCCACTTCATAATCGTATGCCAGTGATCATCCCGAATGGCGTGGAAGAAGATTGGATAGCCTCAATAAAAAGTGGACGAGAACTTAAGGAACTAGAAACATTGTTAAATGGATGGAACCCTGATGATTGGATTGCAGAACCAATCATCAAAGCAACCAGTCGTCAGATGAATCTGTTCTAATGAATTACTTTCTTAGCTTTTTTCTTAGCTTATGTCTGCTATCTCAACCCTTCTTAAGCGCAGTTAATGAGAAGGATACTCCTATGAGGAACAAGGAAAGTAATCAAAAAGTGGAAAGCCAAAGAGTCAGAGAGCAAGTCAATATAGATGAGCTACTAGGTCCTAAAGATATTTATCCTTTTCTTCCAGACAACCACAGGGATAGTGGAACAGGCAAGTTTAACTCTTTTTGAATAAGGGCTTAATGTTGAGAACAAAGTCATCCAAAATATCTAAAATTGAATGCAAAGAATTTAAGAATAAAGTTATATAAACCATCTTTTCCTAGAAATCACTCCAAAACTATAAGTCATCTTCTATTTTAGGGGTAATTATCTGCTGCTTTAGTCGTTTAATCTTGTTCTAACTCATTTCAAAGAACCTCACTATTTTTAAAAGGCCGATTTATTGTCCTTCATTCGACCAGTCACCTTCTTGGAAGGCTAGTTATCCCGACAAGTCAAAGAGCTTAAAAAGCAGTAGAAGAACCATTTCGAGATAAAAAAAAAGACCCTTGCGTAACGCTGAGGGCCTGGGTGATGGGGAATCTATTTTCTAGGTGAAATTGCCTCCAAAATCAACCCCCATAATTAGTGTCTTTTACGGTCACGAAAAGAAGTCGCGCTATAAATAGCGTGTATCTACCGATGACAAATTACTTGACAGTGACTAAGGTGCTTTTATCGCCAGGTGATGGGGGATCACAAGGGATTAATAAGCCTCTTTCCCAAGGAGGCTTTTTTATTGCGTTGAGCTTTATCACCCTCTGAAGTGAAGGTACTCTTCCCCTGAACATTACTGCTCAAGAAAAAGGAAGAAATCAATTAGCCAATAGGTTTAAATCTTCTCTTGCCTGCTCTGCATGCAGGGCATTTCCAATTTGAGGGAAGGTCCTCAAAGCTTGTCCCAGGTGGAATACCTTGAGTCGGATCACCGACTCGAGGATCATAGGAATAAATGCAATCAGGGCATCGATACTTTTTCATTGCTTGAGTATCTCAAATTTCCGTCTCTTAAGTGCAAACTGTGTGTTAAATCAAATCAGGGACACACTGCGGTTGATTTTTAGCATTATTGAAATCCGAGGCATCCTTTCGAATTGCTTAAAGAGTCTTTATCTCTTGGCCTTGCAGAAAAACGAACGCTATTCATCTAAGCCTGTGAGAAGCTAAAAACAAAAACCCTTCGTTCCACAAAAACGTGGTCTAATTTCAGAACTCGTACTTTAAGACATGTCAGTGCCTGAATTCATGAATGTTGTCCGTTACAAGCTAAAGCCTGAGTATGTTGATCAATATTTTAAAGCGCTTGAAGAATTTGACTGCGAAGGCCTTAAAACCAAATATGTCGCAAAAACAGGCGATAACGATTACTGTTTTGTAGGGCTTTGGGACAACGAAGAAGCCATCTCAACTGCAAGGCCCCTTATGATCGCTCATCTAGATCAAGTGAGAGAATTTATGGAAGAATTATCTCCTGACTTAGGTGTTACTGACCCAGTATCAGGTCCAATAGTTGCTTGATTAGTAGATTAGGGGGGCAACCAAGCAAATTATTTAGGCCTCTATTTTCCAATTATTTATTGAAAATGTAGCTAGAGTCAAAGCAACAAATACCTTTGAGCAAGTGGAAGTACTTTTGCTGGCTCACAAGTAAGTAACTCTCCATCAGAAAAAACTTCATAGGTTTGTGGATCAACTTTTATAGAGGGCAACGCATCGTTACAACGCATAGTGGCCTTAGAAATATTCCTGGTATTCTTCACTGCTAGACAATTTCTTCTAAGTCTAAGTTTTTGAGGTATTCCTGCATCAATAGCTACTTGGCTCATAAAAGTAACAGAGCCAGCAGTAATAGCTGATCCAAACGCACCAAACATTGGTCTTCCATGAACTGGTTGGGGTGTTGGGATAGATGCATTTGCATCACCCATCTGGGCCCAAACTATGACTCCTCCCTTAATGACTAGTTCTGGTTTAATTCCAAAGAAACCCGGTTTCCAGAGGACCAAGTCTGCCATTTTGTCTACTTCTACTGAGCCAATGTGATCACTCATCCCATGAGTGATCGCTGGATTAATTGTGACTTTTGCGATGTAGCGTTTTAATCGATTGTTGTCATTACGATGGTTGTCCTCAGGAAGGGGCCCTCGTTGAACTTTCATTTTATGTGCCGTCTGAAAGGTTCTAGAGATCACTTCTCCTACTCTCCCCATTGCCTGAGAGTCACTTGCAATTATTGAAAAGGCTCCAATGTCATGGAGAATATCTTCAGCCGCAATTGTTTCACGTCTTATGCGAGATTCAGCAAAAGCAACGTCCTCTGGGATTTTCGGATCCAAGTGATGGCAAACCATAAGCATATCCAAATGCTCTTCAAGAGTGTTAACCGTATAAGGCCTTGTCGGATTTGTACTGCTAGGAAGTACGTTTGATTCTCCACAAATTTTTATGATGTCGGGTGCATGTCCCCCTCCTGCACCCTCAGTGTGAAATGTATGAATTGTTCTACCATTAATAGCCCTAATTGTGTCTTCAACAAAACCTGCCTCGTTAAGAGTGTCCGTGTGTATACAAACCTGTACGTCCATTTCATCGGCTACTGTTAAACAACAATCAATAGATGAAGGCGTTGTACCCCAATCCTCATGGAGTTTTAAGCCACAAGCTCCTGCTAGAACTTGTTCTCTGATTGCAGGAGAGCTACTTGCATTACCTTTCCCAAAAAAGCCAAGGTTTACTGGTAATCCCTCAGCTGCCTGAAGCATACGAGCAATATGAAAAGCCCCAGGGGTACAAGTAGTGGCATTGGTCCCGGTAGCAGGGCCAGTCCCTCCACCAATCATTGTTGTAATTCCGCTAGAGAGAGCAGTCTCTATTTGTTGTGGACAAATGAAGTGGATATGGCTATCAATACCGCCTGCTGTCAAAATATGACCTTCTCCAGCGATTGCCTCAGTACTTGGTCCAATGATAATTGACACTCCCTTTTGAGTGTCTGGATTACCTGCCTTACCTATGCCAACTATTTTCCCATCCTTAATTCCTATATCTGCTTTAACAATTCCCCACCAATCCAGAATCACGACATTGGTAATTACTGTATCGACTACCTGATTATCTCTAGTTTGTTGCGATTGACCCATCCCATCACGAATTACTTTCCCACCTCCAAACTTCACTTCATCCCCATAAACAGTGTGATCTTGTTCAACTTCAAGGATTAAATCCGTGTCGGCTAAGCGAAGTCGATCACCTTTTGTTGGGCCGTAAGTTTCAGCATATGCACGACGAGAAATTTTATAGGGCATGGCTAATTAATCCAAAGATCCATTGACTAATCCATTGAATCCAAATGCAACACGTTTCCCAGCAAACGGGACAAGGTCAACCTCACGTTTGTCTCCTGGCTCAAAGCGAATTGCCGTCCCTGCAGGGATGTCGAGTCGTTTACCAAAGGCTTTCTCCCTCTCAAAATCGAGGGCATTGTTTGATTCATAAAAGTGAAAATGCGATCCAACTTGTATAGGGCGATCACCATTATTTGAAACGGCAAGTGTTGTCACAGGTCGTCCGGCATTGAGTTCTATTTCACCTGGTTCAGGAATTAATTCCCCAGGGATTAAAGGTGACATTTTCAAAAATCAGCGAATTGGGTCATGAAGAGTGACAAGTTTGGTGCCATCTTGGAAAACAGCCTCAATTTGGACATCATCAATTAGTTCTGGGACTCCCTCCATAACTTGTTCACGTGTTAGCCAGGTGGTTCCTTCCGCCATTAACTCTGAGACAGTTTTACCATCCCTAGCACCCTCAAGGACTTGAAAGCTAAGCCAGGCAACAGCTTCCGGATGATTAAGTTTCAATCCACGATTCAACCTCCGCTCTGCAAGAAGCGCGGCTGTTACAACAAGAAGTTTGTCTTTTTCTTGAGGACTTAGGTGCATTAAATCAACTATCCAATTTCATTCTGGCAACTAGTTAGGTTTATAGGCATATAAAGCTTAGATAAATTATAGAGAAGGGGCCTCCTGCATTGGCCATACCCTGACAGGCTCTGGAACACTTAAAGACCGAATCTTTCTTATATTTACCCAAATACGGAAAAACCAGAATCTTGCTGCTTGTGTTGAAGGCCCAAGATACCTAGCGGAGATACCTTGATCGATCGAACTACAAGTCATAGATCCATTAAGGTCCTTTCTGTTTTCTAAACATATTTCTAAAAG
>QCKJ01000019.1 GCA_003215435.1 Prochlorococcus sp. AG-409-M05 | reverse complement strand
GGTGCTTTGATAAAGACAACTTTCTCTTTCTGATTTAAGAAAATCTATCTCAAAGTATTAGATTGGGCTTTATTTTATATTTCTCCCACTAGAGATGGTGGGAGAAATATTTTTACTAAATTCTAATTCGATTTTCTATCGCTCATTATTTATTAACTGTGCATAGAAAATTCTGATTTGCTTACAGGTCTTGTTGTCCAAAACTTAAGATTTAATTGGCAAATTTCAAATTTCTTTTTTTCACGTAATTTATAGGAATAACAGTCTTTGAATGGATTTCTCCTATTATTGATCAACTGTCAATCTGATGCTTCAGTAAAAGGGAGATAACTGACCTATTTTAATTCTTAGGCCTCCTGATAAAAATCTGATTGAAGTCATATAGTCCTAAGAGTAAATTCTTTCTTTTTGTTTTTCGATTGTGCACTGCTTCCAATGAATTCTTGAAGTTGATGCTTTCGGGGGTCAATACCTTGAATGGGTGGTTGATGTTCCTCTTTCATTTACTTGATTAAGGTCATAATAACATGGAGAATAATTAAGTCTAAATACTTTAGTGAAATCCCTATATGTAATCCCTGAAAAATATGTTAGAAATTAAGTAACCGAACAGGAGGATTATGAAACTAAGAACTCCTTTTACTATCATTGCAAACCCACTTAGAGATATTGATAAAATCCAAGACTTTTCTTATAAATTACCACAGGAAATGCAAGTTGAATTTTGGGAGCAGGAATGCAAGCTTCATCCGACAAAGTCTACTTGTAAGCTTTACGAAGTGTAGATAAGATTCTTTGCCGGTATTTAGGAGACTTACATACGGAAGCTCAGCATGAGAGGTCTGGGCAAAAACTAAGAACGGACGCTCCTGTTGATCATGCAGGCAAAGGACAAAACTTTGCTCCTACTGACTTACTGGCGACAGCTCTAGGAACTTGTTTCCTAACAGTCATGGGAATTACTGCAAAAGAAAGAGGTTGGAAGTTAGGTGAGATAACAGTTGAAATTGACAAGAAAATGACAATTCATGGCCCTCGTAAAATTGAATCCTTATCACTTAACATTGATCTGCCTTCTGATCTAAAAGCTGATCAATTAAAGTTCCTTCAAAAAGCCACTAAGGATTGTCCTGTATTAAGAAATTTACGTGGCTCAATCAAAATCAATGTCAAGTGGAATCAATCGAAGAAGAAAAAAAAGTCATCTCTAAACTTTATTCCTACTAATGTCTTCCGCGAAACCCCTCAAGTCAAATTCTTTGATGCAGGAGTTAAGGGATCTAATGGATCTGATGTGGTGATTCATCATGGAGCTGCAATCTCTCCTCCTGATGATGACGAATTTGAACAGTATTACGTTCATCATCATCAAATTGACCACAACTTGGTCTTACAAGGAAGCCGTACTTTTACGTTGCTCAACCCTGAATGGGATGAGCCTCATCATGTGATTTACCTCAATCAAAAAATGGGCGCTCTTGAGATACCTATTGGTATTTATCACCAATCTGTTTCAGGGCCAGAGGGAAGCATGGTATTAAATCAAGCAGTAAGAGATAGTGACTTTGATCCAAACAAGGAATTTGTACCTGTCAGTTTGCGAGACAGAGCCGACTTGCGCAGGGCAAAATCAGTCCCCCCTGTTTTTTGGATGTGGGATGATGGAAGAATTAGGAGATTGAAAGTAGGCAGTTTCTCTGGTTTCTATAAGAAGATCATGAGTTGATTGCTAATAAACTGGAGATAATAATTAAGGGCCATTTTTAGAAACTCTTTCCAGCTGATTCCAGAAGATTTTTTGATTAATTGTGTTAATGCTGGTTTTTATTAGCAATGGGAGAACTAACCAAAACAGAGGAAGAGCCTTTGAAGACAGCCCAGCCTTTAGAAGCAATGCTGCGATTCCAAGTAAGAAAAAACAAAAAAGTTCTTGTGACATCTTCGATCTTTAAACTTGCATAGATGTGGTTACTTTTTCTCCATGGTTCAATATTTGTTTGATAGCACTTTCCCATTCACCTGCTTTAAATTGATGGGCATATCCATGCCCGGGTAATATCCAACTAACGTCTAGACCTAGAAGCCTTTTTACAGACTGCAATTGCTCGGCCCAATTCCACCAACAATAGTCTTTTGATGCAACCAATACGGCCTTTTCAGCATTCCACCAAAGGTGGTCACCACTAAAAAGGATTTGCTGCTGATCACCAAGTAAAGCGACCATTGACCCTTTTGTATGCCCAGGAGTCGGGATTAACTTAAGTCCTTTCCCTAGAGGGAGACGATCTAGTCCTATGACTTTTATTTCTGCTTCAGGTGCTGCGTCAGCATCATCTTGATGAATCCATCTTAAAGAGTGGAATGCTTTGGCCCAACGTTTATGGTCTGCTACATCATCACGATGTGTGAGGACTATTTGTCTAATACCCCCCATCCTTTTTATTTGTCTCGCAAGTGGAGCACTCCAGCGAGGAGAGTCGATAAGTACATTTCCTTCCTTTCTAAGAATCAGCCAACTACTGGCACCAAAACTACGTTTGGAACTCCATCCGCAGTAATACACATCTCCTGCAGGATGTTTGGTGACCAATATCGGGAAAAAAGCAGAAGATAAGACAGGAGTAAGTTCTTTTGGGGCTCCTATTGCTGCTACAGGACAATCGACCAGCGCTAAAAGAGCTTTCCTAATCTCTTTTTGGCCCTGTGGTTGAGTGTGAACGTAGGAACTTCTCCCAGTTGGTGCAAAATGTTCTGGGTCTATGTGCCAACAACTACCACAATCAATGCAGCTTGAATCCACAAAAAATGGACCAGGGGAATTATTTTTTAGGCGATCTTTTATTCGAGCCATGGCAATTTAAATACCTAGCGAAAGCATTGGCTTTGCCTCGCAAATGCAAATTTGGATGGAGCCCTCGACTATTTTAGACCTGCTGTCTTCATTTGACGGGAAGCTTTCATTGGCGATCAGCTGTTTAAGCCATACGTATAGACCTTCAGGGACAGCAGTCCTTTGATATTTCATAAAGCCAAAACGGCTTTAGATCGTCAGTTGGCTTTTCTTGTCTAAGGAGAGTAATTCCATGTTCAATAATTGAAGGGGTAGAGGGCTTTACTCCCTGGATTTTGATTGAGCTGTTTGGTGGGTTGGACTTCAGATAAGAAGGATTAGCTCTAATGTAATGACTTACCTCTAACAATATTGGATTTTTTAGGTATAAAGAATGGAAGGACTGTGAATTGCTTTTTCCCTTATTTCTCTCCTGAATGGAACTAGTTATGATCAGTTGCGAACCATTTACTTTTTAAACAACATGATCTCAAAGTTAACTGGCTACTGGCAAGAATTGAGAGGTGATAACAAGCTTCTTATCAAGCAAATAGGTATAGCTTCAATTGTTTTATATGTTGCCTTTCAACTGGTAGGATTCTTGATTCCTTTCGTTATTACTGGTTACGCTTGCTACTGGGTTTATAAGAACGTTTTAATTGAGAACCCAAGAGTAATGAAATGATCTAATGAATAAGATTATTGACTGGCATAAATCATTAATAGAAAATGCTCAAAGACAACTTGGGTTATCGACCTACGCTTTGTATTTGTTTGGAGTTCTTGAAGGTGCTTTTTACATGTGGATCTTCCTCAAGGTAATACCTTGGATTTTTTTGAGTAAAGCTGAGGTGCCTTATTTCTGAGCGGCTATTAAAATGATTTCGTGATATTTTTGCTCTAATTGTGGATAATACCGTGCTCTTTTATCTAGCAATAATGCCAAGCAATTTAAGTGTATTTGGATGAGATTTTGACTCTTAGACCTTATTCAGGCTTTAACATTATTTCAGGCTTCTATCTTTCCTCTCTTCCTTTCTTTTCTTGTCCATCGATACCAATTTGGCTTTTGATTGATCTTATCTTGGATTCTTTGTCGTATAATTTGAATGTCCTTATTTTTAGGCTCCCAGTCATTATATAAATGACCTGGCCACTGTTCTTTTTTAAATTGACGATCTGGATTTGGATGCATGCCTCGGTTAAACATTTCCTTCGTTAGCTCTATATATCTTTTATGCAGGTATTTGCCTTTGTTATAAAAAAATTTGACGTGTCCAGTATTTAATGTGAATTCTTTAGGCAAGTTTTCTTTTGTTCTCCTCCAATTCTTAGAATGTATGGAGCGTTGCAGGGCTGAGCCAATCATAAAAATTTCTCTATATTCTGCAATCAGGTGTTGATCAGATAACTCACATGGGTTTATCAAGTTTATTCTTGTCATAAAAAACTCCATGATGCCTGTTTAATAATGTCCTAACAGTTCGAATAAACCTTATACCTCTTAGGCAAACTTATAGAACCCCTAGTTTTTCACGTTTTAGATACATCCAATTGATTTGGGCCAAAATGTTGTTCTTGATAAAATATCGATAGATCTCCGACCTGAAGAGTTTTATAGATCGCCTAGTCTCTAAAACGAGAGTGCTTGCGTACTGGCTTATCTAGTTCTCATTTGCAAGATATTCCTTTAGGGAAAACAACTAGATCACCTTGCCTGATTTTTAAAAGTTCACCTCCTTCGGTACTGATGGTGACCTCTCCCCCAGAATTAAACAAGCTTCCTTCTCTCTCTCTATCATGGGCATGTACTTGGATCATTACTCCAAATTGGCCATTTCTTCATTACCAGCTTGTGGATTTTTTCTTCAGATCAGGGGGCTGTGATTGAGATTGCTAATTAATTACTTCAGCTTATCTTCTTTCTAGCTGTTCCCAGACTCTGTTTACTAGATAGTCTGTTGATGGAGGCAGAAACTTCAATCTATGTGTAAAAGCCTATGACTTCGAATAAAAAGGACTTTGAAGTTTTTAAAAACTTTACTGAGGAACAATTATCAGAGTTGGTCAGGGCGAATGATGCTTTGGATCAGGAAGACGACAGGATAAGGAATGAAGAGATAGAGGATCAAAAGAAAAGAAGGTCTGAGAAGAAACCCTTTATGGGACTAAGAAAAACGCCCATAGAAATTATCAATCGATCCTTATTCCTTCTATTCATAGGCAGCTTTCTATTCTCATTTTTTTCTGTTTACTCGACAAGTCATTGGTGGTTTTTCTGGTATCTGATCAGTGCTTTTTCTTGCATTCTGTACACACCAAACAGGAAAGCTCTTAAGGAGTTGTTAGATGCTTGGCCAAATATTATGGATCTAATAAAAGGTCCTCTCAAATAAATTAAAACCATGACGCTAAATTGCAAGATCAGGATATGAAAAAAATCAAGCAGATAACACTTCTACTCTTACTCGTGTTCATTGTGAGTATTTTTGCCCCAGCAGTTAGGGCGTATGAACAAGACCAGCTTGCAGATTGTATTTTTAGTGCAAAGGAAAACTCTGCACTAAAAGGCGTCTCTGAGGTCTCTATAGAAAATTACTGTAGTTGTGCTCTTGACCTGATTGTTGATCAGGGGAAAGACATTAGAGATTCAGGTTATGAATGTGCTATTAAAAACTTTGGATAATTCAGAGTGAAAGCTGTTGGTAAATAGTTGATTTGAGGATCATGACGGGCTTCCTCTACTTCAAGCTGACAGCTTTGCCTTCTCTCCTTGGGTCAGCAGCACCGTGCCAGCTTCCTTCATGCCATTTGATAATAGCTATTCCACTACTAAAAGGATTGTATTTTATTTTGTGCCCAAGACTTTCTAGCCTTTTATGGATGTTCGCATGAGGACTTGACCAGTTATCACTTTTTTCAAGCACTGTGTAATTAGGACTTACCGACAATAATTTCTGACTAACCACTTCTTTTGGGAGAAGCTTTAAATCTAGTGTTCCAATTAATGCATTCGTTATGTAATGGGGAATAAGCCAGCCACCTGGTGATCCAACTGCCAGAACTGGGCGACCATCACGGAATACTATGACTGGAGACATAGAACTCATGGGACGCTTGTTTGGTCGAATTCGATTAGCAATAGGCTTCCCTGAAATGTTTGATAAAAATGAGAAGTCAGTTAGTTGATTGTTCAAAACCATACCTCCAGAGATATGCCTACTTCCGAAGACTGTTTCAACTGAACTCGTGTAGCTGGCGACGTTCCCATCTGCATCAACTACTACTAGGTGGGTCGTTCCTCCACCTGCTGTTCGCGGCTGACTAGCTAAATCTAATGATTCGCTACCTTTTGGTTTCCCAGGTAAAGGGCGAAATGTTGTTTTTTTGATATTGATAGCTCTTGCTCTTTCTTCAATATAGTCATCATCTAGTAATCCTTTGATAGGAACTTGCCAGTCAATGGGATCTCCTATCCAACGAGAACGATCAGCATCTGCAAGCCTTAAAGATTCTGCTAAAAGATGCCAACGGATTTCAGTTTCTTTTGACTTGTTTTTCTTTGCAAGAAGTTCATATGTCCCAAGAGACTGTAAAAGAGCAATGCCTCCTCCACTGGGAGGAGGGAAAGAGCAAATTCGCCAAAATTTGTATTTACGACAGATGGGGTTACGTTTTTGGACTTGATAACTTGCTAAATCATCATTAGTGATTGTTAGTACTTTTTTATTGTTTTTTTGTTGAAGTTGGAGGTCAGCTAAAAGCTCATTGGCTATTTCCCCACCATAAAACTCATTAGCACCTCCATTGGCAAGTCGATTTAATGTTGAGGCTAGCTTTTGGTTGCGAAATGGTATTCCCTCCTCTGGGAGAGAACCATTTGGGAGATAAAGGGATTTAAAAGTTTCACTATGCTGAATTCCTATTCGCTTTGCCAAAGCGATTGATCGAAGTAAACGGGGGGAAGGAATGAATCCCTCTTTAGCCAGATGAATACTCTTCTTGAAATTATTTTTCCAGGGCAAACGTCCAAATTGTTGGTGACCTTCCCAAAGCAAAGCCGTTGTACCTGGAACACCTATAGAAGATAGGCTTCTAGTTGCCTGCAGCCAAGGGATGGGGTCTCCATTAGATGTCATCCACATGTTTTCATCGACTTGAGCGGAAGCTGTTTCTCTTCCATCAAGTGCATATAAAGATTTTTCTGTCTGGTCCCAATACAAAAGAAAAGCCCCACCTCCTAAACCTGAACTTTGTGGTTCAACAACAGACAGCACAGTCTGAGCTGTGATGACAGCATCCATGGCGGTCCCACCTGCCTTCAAAGTTTTAAGAGCCGCATCACTTGCTAATGGATTGGCAGTCACGACTACAGCACGACCGCTAGCAGTTGATACTTCAGATTTTTTTATATCAATCTGCTCAGGCTCTTTCCAGTTGACTTGAGCAATCAGTGGTAGAGGAAGTGTTAACAGTAGGAGAACTAGCTTGAATGGTTGAGCTTTTTTCAATGAAGGAGCAATAGCATATGTGTACTTTCTAGCTCTTCTTCTGCAGTTCTTCTAGTGATGGTTGTTTTTTGATTTCAGAGGATAGATATTACTTTTAATGTATAAAAACTAGCAAAATAAATAAATAAATTAAAGAAATTATAAGAACAGAACCAAACATATGAACACTCTGAAGGGTTTTGATCCGTTATTAGTATTCTCACTATTTACAAGTTAGTTGCTAATAAATAGAGGGACCTTGGAATGATTAGGACGAAATCTTGCTAGTGGACTTACTGGAATGAAACTTTTACTGGCTCGGCAAATGAGCATTAAGGCTGGTTGCATTTTGTAGCGGTTGCTACAAAAATATATTCATTCCTGTAAGGAGGCTCCTATGGATGACAGTCCGCCAGAGGTTTAATCAGAAGTAAATTAGCTTAAGGTCACTGCTCCAACATTCTCATTTTTAAGTAGGTTGGCCAGCTTTATCATTCTCAAGGGAAGTTGGCACTCCTATGCATCGTCTTAGGTGCCCTAATGGAGTCTTATCAGCTTTACACCTAGAACCTTGGCCCCAGGGACTAAGAGCTAACAGCTTCATTATTAAATCAAAAGTCTTAGAGCTTAGAAGGGTAAACCCAGTTCAACGTTCTGACTGATTTAGGACCCTTTGGTTTGTTCCGAAGCCCCTATTAACCGTCCCTCATGAGACTTCTGATTAATTATCAAGAAGGATTCAAGTTATTTGAATCCATTCTGTCTATGGCTCTTGGACACTCTGGTCTCCATGGGCTTTGAACGAATTTCCAATTGCTTGCAAAGGAGGCTCTTCATGAAATTCACTACAACACCATTCAACCTCTTCAGAAATAAATCTAAGAACAAGTCTTTAGGACAGATCTCATGCTTAATAGACGACCTTCCAGTGCCAATGAGAGAATGCGGGGTTGAGCTAGAAGTAAACAAGGAGCTTGCAAATTTAGATTTTTGGGATGCAGAGTGCTTAGGCCATCCAACTACTTCCCATTGCAAGGTTTATGGTGATTGAGTAATTGATATCAATAACTTTTTTCTATTGATTCTAAGTACTCAATCACAGTGCAAAAAGAGGAATAAGTAAACTGACTTGAGCGCTTTTATAAGAAAGGTGCCCAAGTTATAAAAAGGTGTTTTGGTTTTGGCAATTATCAAATGCTTATGCTTAGTTAGTTATGAGCTTTTGGATCAGTAGTCTTGCCAGGATGATTCTGCACTGGATGTTCTTCCCTTATTAACCATGCCAATTAACAAGCCCATTCCTGATGCTGTTATGCGCCTATGGCGGCGTGTTCGGAGATTCGAGTTAACAAGAACTCTTAGGGCGACTGAGAAGAGGATTGAGTACGTCAAAAAATCATTGGCCTATATAGATCGAGTTGAAGGCAGAACCTCTCGATAAATGAGCTCGTCTTAGCACTGGTCGAGAACATTTACTGTGATTACCTTTCTGGTTTGTGGAAAATCACAAATTATTGGTGGAATTATTCCTGCCTTGATTGCTTTTGCGGTGTTTTTTGGGGCGCTTGGTTATTTTGGAAAACTGGAATGATAGTAGAAATATTTTTTCTAAAGAGTCTATTTAAAGGAGTGAGAGTTGGAAGTCAACTCAAGAACAAAATAGCGGTCCTAACTATATAACTACGACCGAATCTTTAATGAACTAAATGAATGACAACAAGAAATTGATTCCGCTATTAATTTTTTTGAATTGCAGGGAAAATTAGTTTGAATAAATCCTCAGGAGATCTTTCCCTAGTCTAAAAATATTCCATCAACGGAAAGTTCTCTTCTTGTTTCTAAAGATGGATATTGCTTGTGGTAAAAGGCCATCCCAAAATAAAGAGCAATTATAATTAGTGCCCAAGCAGTTAATGATTTCTTTTTGTTATGAGCCTTTGATTTCATTGCGATTCAGCTAGCTTTTAAGGAAATAGCCATTCAATTGGATTGGCTCCTAAATATTGATTAGGCTATTTTTAGATGATTTTTTAAGTGGCATTATCTTATTAAGTAATTTTCCGTCTTTCACATTTTATCTAATAAAAGATTCTTTATTATTTCTAGAAACTTCTTTTAAGTTCACTTTCTCCAAAGGAGTTAGACTTCCCCTTCGTTCGTAATGACTGCTTTTCTTAACTTATCATTTCCACAAATCATAAATCAATTTCTTTAGTATTCTGATTCCTTTAGGTGATCCAATGATTTGGTCGATTGAGTCAATGCCGAGACAAGAAGGAAGAATAGCTTTTATCACTGGTGCAAACAGTGGCTTAGGTTTTGACACTGCGCAAGCTTTACTTGAAAAGGGTGCAACAGTAATTATCGGTTGCCGATCCTTGGTAAAAGCTCAACAAGCATGTCATCAGCTTAAGGATAAAACTGATTGTAAAAATATTGATGTGTTAGAGATAGACCTTGCTGATTTAGAAAAGGTAAATAAGGCGATTGATCTTATGTCTACTAAATATAAAAAACTTGACCTTTTAATTAACAATGCTGGAGTTATGGCACCTCCTTGGACAGCAAGTAAACAAGGTTATGAGATTCAATTTGCAGTCAACCATTTAAGTCATATGGCCTTAACTCTTAAGTTATTACCTCTACTTGAAAAACAGCCTGGAGCCCGTATTGTCACGGTCTCTTCTGGAGCCCAATATATGGGCAAAATTAATTGGGGTGACCTTCAAGGAAAGCAACAATATGACCGTTGGGCATCTTACTCTCAAAGTAAGTTAGCAAATGTCATGTTCGCTTTAGAACTGAATCAAAGATTAATGCGTTCAAATATCCCTGTCGCTTCTCTTTCTGCTCATCCAGGCCTTGCTAGAACCAATTTACAGCGTAATTCTGTAAAGGCTAATAAAGCCTGGCAAGAGGCTGTAGCTTATAAATTAATGGACCCTTTATTTCAGAGCTCTCGTATGGGATCCCTACCTCAACTGCTTGCAGCAACTAATCCGAATGCAAAAGGGGGAGAGCAATATGGACCTAGGTTTAATTTCAGAGGTCACCCAAAGATGTGCAGAATAGCTCCCTTTGCCTTAGATCAAGAAGGAAGAGAACATTTATGGGAAGTTAGCGAGAGACTTATTGAAGGTTTTGTTGACATAAATAAAGGCAATGCACTTTTGTGCAGAAACGAATGAATTATTCAAAGGCTCTTTTTATACTTGCTCCAACTATTTGTCTAGTAATTCTTTTATCTTTGGGAACCTTTTAATAATAAGATTACTCTCAAATTACCTGGATAGGCTATAAACCATGGCCTGTAAGAAATCTAATTCTCTCTTGAAATCATGGCTTTTGTTTATGCACACCTGTTAAATTCTCTAGATATTTAATGAATTAATTGCTGAACTCTATTTGTGAATTTTCAACATAACCTAAGGCTTTCTACTAATCGATTACGTATAAACAGATTCTAAGTTTTTCTTCTCCAGTAGTGAATGTTAAGAGATTTGGGGGGAAACTTTTAATTGAGCCCTAAGTTTTAGTTTTACAGCTTCTTGGAAGAGAGCCAAACTCATGAGTCCGCGTGTACTTACTAAGAGAAAGGATAAAACTGCTAAGGCTACGCATAAAGGGCAGTGTGGAAATCCCATTTAGATAGGCAGAAGCAAACTCCTACTTCCTTTCTAATGCTTTATGGAGGCTTTAGTGAAAAGTGTTGCTTTAATACTTGCTGGAATTAGAATCGCTGCTTTTTTTTAACCACAAAACCTTTTTGTGTGACAAGGGTATCTTCCTGTACGTCAATACCCTTAATGATTGAAATTTCACCTTTAAGTCCAAAGGTAGCCAGGTCAGTGCTCATTTGTTTAATGACTTCTGCCTCAACCCAGTTCTCATCAATTTTTTCGGGGGTTACCTTGGCAAAAAGCTTGTGAGTTTTAGATGCAACGACTTCTGTGGAATTGGTTATTTTGACGAGGATCATTGAGAGTGAAACAGTTGGGACAATCTAAGCAGCTTTTTTGGGTCAGTTCTTCCTTCTGCCATAGATTTTCAACTAGATTGCGTTATAAGGACTTTTTTTAATAATGGTTAAATTAAATGGGTTTTTGCTTATCCTTCGAAAAAGCCTGTTTACGACTAAACAAACTCTTGTTTGTTAGCCACGATTTAATCTTAGTAGCTTAATAGCTCTGAATTTGATTAATTTGGTTGATATGGACCTTAAAAACTTACCAGTCAAAGAGAGGCTCAAATTACTTGTTGAGTCAATTGATGGATCCGAGAAACCTAATGAGAGCTTGTCTCAGTGCCAGGATTCAGAGGCAATGCTAGATGTCCTGCTAGAGATCTCATCTAGGTTGGAACTCGGTCTTACTCGCGATGATTTGAGGCAGAATCCTCCAATACGTGATTGGATTTGGTGGAAAAATAAAGAAGCCTTGGTGAATTTGGGGGATGAAAATCTTCGTTATCAAGGAGATAGTTCAGGTAAGACAAGATGGGATGCTTGGACCATTAGCTTTTTTAAGTTCATACGAATTTGGCGTTGAGCAAAGTATGCATGTAAAAAGAGATGAGACTCTCACCGTATTAGAGTCAAGCTCCTAAGCTTATAAATGATTATATTCTTCTGGATGTCTGATATATTTATTGGTCGATTATTAACTCTAATCCAGATAATTAATTTTAGAAATTACCTAAGACTTTTAGCTATTACTGCATTTAAGAAAGCTTCATTTAGTTCTTCTAAAGAGTCATTGCACCAGTCAGAAAGAGCACTTCTCATCGCACAAGATCCATTTCTATAAGCCTTTGTCATCTCTAGCCCTGTTAAATCATGATTCCCTAAAAGGATCTGGAAAACTAGCTCAGGCCTACTATCCGGATAGCGCTTAAGAATAACAGCTAGCTCTTCTAAGCCAGTCTCATGAGAAACCCTTTTTTTATTGCAATGCAAATCAAATAATGCCTTGGCAACCTCACCATATTTCTTTGCCCCATTATTAGTAAAAATAGTACCTATTTCAGTCCTGTTAGAGGTGGGATCTTCATGCAAGCCAAGATGGTTTTCTATCATTAAGAGTCTTTCCTCAAGTGCGTCTTTCTTATTGGAGGTTGGAAAATCATTTAATTGCTGAGTTACAAACTCAGTTAAAGTTTGCCCATTTTTCATGGCTTCTTCTTTTAGTTTTATTAGCAACTCTGGATCAATATTGATATTCAGTTGAGTTCTTTTCTTTGTCATTTCCCTAGGAATAGCTTCAATATTGTAAAAGCTGAATTCATAAAAGAGAATATGAGCTTTATTTTTTGATATCAAAGGCTTTCGCTTGACGGTGAATAAGAAAGCTTCTGGCTGGTTAAGGGCTGTTCCTTTTCAATTCTTTCAATGTCCTGTTTTGAATGGTTAATAAATGAGGTCAGTTTGTTATCGCATGTTTTCAAAAGAAAGAATTCCCCACGCTTTCTGCTTGCCTATGTAATTGTGTTGTTATGCCTTTCTTTTCTTTTGCCCTTTAGCCCATGTCTACCCAGGAGTTGCTAGAGGACTCTCTACAGGATCCAGCAATAGGAGATACATCCAGCTTTAAATGGCATGCCACCCCAATTGGCATTGCGGCATTGTGCAAAGAGAAAGAACCTTGCCTGTCAGAAAACTTCTATGCGGATGCCATTAGAGAAGGATTGGCTGTTGGTCTTGATCTTTCTCGAGAGGAAAGGGAATCTCACTACTCTAAAAAAGGGTTAGTAATTCTTTTTTATTCTTAGGCCTCATACAGGTTAGCTTTGTTTGCATTGCAAGTTTGGATAAAGTCTGATAAAGATTTTGACTCGCCCAATACAGTAGATATTTAAAGGAAAGTTGGAGATAGACTTTAGTTGATGTCGATTATCAATTCATTTGAGGGATTGGTTATTTTGAATAGACTTATTTGCTTGAAGAGAGTATTTAGAACCTGTCTAGTGAATTGAGCTATAGATATATCTCTATGAAAAGGGACTTAATTTGACAACATTCCTTATAGATAGGTGTTCTTTTGAACTTGATCGCTTCTTATCGAAACCCTGGTTTTGAGTCTGTTGCAGATGGGGTCATGTCATTTTTCGATCGACGGCCTGACCTACAACGCAGTGGAGTTGCCTTTGGCAGTGATTTACTTTCAACACGGGCGGAACCCGCCAAGGTATCAACTGACATAAGCTTGGTTGCAATTGATCGATCAGATCCAGAGGCATTTGCTCTGTCAGATGTAATTGTTCAAGGTGTCACTGCGGCTCTTAACAAATATCTGCAAGATCGACCTTTATTTAGGGAGTGTTCTCCAGAGCAGTCTTTGTTTGTAATTCCTATTTTTAATATCCAACGTTATGGACCTGGGGAAGGTTTCAAACGTTGGCATTGTGATTGGACTATCAGCGATGAGGCAACAGAGCCTGTGCATAGAGTTCTTGCTTGGATTCTTTACTGCAATGACATTTATTCGGCTGGCACGGAGTTTTATTGGCAGGACCATCATGAATCTGCAGAGCGAGGGAAACTCGTTATTTTCCCAGCAGGACCATCTCATATTCATCGTGGACGTGTGAATAATGAAGGGACTAAAACTATTGCCACAGGCTGGATTAATGCAGGTAGCAGAGATGCTTATCTCTCTCGCTTAGCTGCTTCGTGAAAAGTTCTTTTTACAGGCTAGGGCTTATATCAAAACAGGGAAATTTTACGCCGAGCTAATTAAATGCTGATTTTGCGACTCTTTAGTCAATTATTGCCCTTGCTTGCAGTTGGCTATTTGATTGGACGCTTTAAGCCGGGATTTGCACGTCAAATTGCATTACCACTTATTAATTTCGGTGTACCAGTCAGCCTGATGGGACTTCTGCTGAAGAGTGGTCTGGATTGGCTTCTTTTTCAGGCTCTTGCGATGGCCTTACTTACTATTGGGTTGTTGATAGCCCTAATTAGGATAGTCCCAGATATTAGAAAGCATATTGGTAGCCGAAGCCTGCTATTAGGGAGTGTTTTTGGAAATTCTGGCTATTTAGGCATACCTGTTGCATTGGCACTTCTACCAAGTCAGTCACTGAGTTTCAGTATTGGTTATGACCTTGGAGCAACTTTGCTTGTATGGAGTTTAGGCCCCATGCTTTTTGCAAACGCTTCAGGTCAATCGAAGGGAAAATCTGCTTGGAAAAATCTTTTTAAGGCTCTGACTAGCAGCCCTGCAAGTAAGGGATTAGTTGGTGCGCTAATTATTCAGTTAACTCCATGGAGTGGTCAAATTACTTCAACTCTTTGGCTTCCATCCATAATTGTGATTTTCCTGGCTTTAATGATTGTTGGGATGCGTTTGGGAGCTTTTGAGCACATTGAAGGTGCATCTAACAGAAACTTACGCCTATTAGTACAACCTAGCTTGTTTATAAAGTTAATTATCCTTCCAGCTTTAATGTTAGCTATTGGTAGGATCTTTGGCTTGTCAGACTTGATGTGTAACGCGCTTGTGTTGCAAGCTGCAGCACCTACTGCTATTTCAGTCTTATTGTTAGCAGAAGCAAATGGTCAGGAGCAAAAAGTTGCAGCTTCTTTAGTAGCTTTGAGTACTTTGATTGCATTGGTCACAATACCAATTTGGTTTTTATTTCTGACATGATTTACTGGACTTGAGGAATTTAGACTTCTATAAGAAATCAATTAGACTACCTTTTTATTAATTAGGCCCATATTTTGAATTAAAATATGGGCTGCTTAGGAAATTTTAACTCCAATCACATTTACCTCTTCTTGGGAGTATTTAAGGTCATTAACAATAAGATCTATGGACAAATCTAGTGGGTTGAGCTTATTCATATCTATTGGTTTTGGGAATTGATTGGGTTGAATACTGCGATTCCACGAATCTCTTTTTTTGCCTTTTCGTGCTCCACGTATGGAAAATCTAAATGGCAGCTAACGAAAGAAGAGAAAGAAGTGATTGAGCTCGTTTGGATGTAAGTGAAATGCGCAAAATGTGAATATTCTAAATAGCCTTAAGGAAATAGCTGCTCGTTATTATTCATGAGAGCTTTGAATGCTCTCTTCTTATGGGTTTTAGTATCCAGCTTCATCTGAGGGATGAGTTCTGCAACCATAAAGAAGTTGTGTCCTTCAAAAAGAATTTTTTTAATCTTAAGAGCAATATTTCCTAGAGAGGTACTGAGCCTGTCCTTTTCGATCGGAACTGATCGATTGAGTTCTAAACCCATCGCCTTTAATATCAAAGGTTTTGCTGTAACAGTCAATGACCAACTCCCTTTCTCTGAACCAACCTTCTGGTTTTGCCTGACCCTGAAGAAGTAGTGACTGAGCACATTCTTCTGGATTCCCTTGCGAACAACTTATAGCACCAATTACACCTGAAAATATGTTTCCAGCGATTTGCCTACCTCTTTCAATTTCAAATCTATAGACATCAAAATACAATTTCTTACCTTTCGAACTTCTATTTATGCGTGCAACTCTTGAAAAGGTTTCATTAGTATCTTGAAGCCATTCGCCAGCAAAACTTCCAACACCCATAGATTCATGATTGAAGCCATTCATGAAAGATTGAAATCTATTTTTGGGGTTATCATGTGCAGAAAGTAAATGAAAATCACCAACACTAAAAAATAGATTAGCACCCTTTGTTAAGGCTCCCAAAGGAATTAATTTCTTAGATATTGCATATGCTATGTACTTACCAGCTTTCCAGTCTGCTTCATTCTCTTCATTGTTAAGATACTTTTGCCTTCCCGTATGATGATTCACATGATGCCCAAATTCATGCGATAAAATAGCTAAACTTAAATAGCTTAAATTAAGATTCTTTCTGTCAGTAAAACCTTTGACTAATGGCCTCGCATTAAGTGTAATCTCACCCGACTCTGGGCAATAAATATTGGGGTATTTTGAAACGGCTATTCCACCACACCCTTTCAGGTAACCATTGTCTAGCCGCAAAATAGGGGGAGGGAATGTTTTCCCCAGTTCTTTAGTACGATCAAGCCAATATCCATACATTAATTCAGCATGAAGCTTTAGAAATTCTTTATCGCTCTTATCAGAACTTGGCTCTCCATATCCATAGAGAGTATCTATTAAACTTTGGTTGGGTTCGCTAGGAGGGGAAATATCTCTACTTTGTGGTTGTAAAAATCTTGAATAGTAAAGATAGCAGTCTTTGTAATCTTGACCTGTTCTTAATTTACATTTTTTGTCCGCTTCTATATTTAGACTTTCAGCACCTAATGTACTTGCGCTACTAATCAAGGCTAGCAATAGAAGGTGCTTTATCATTTGTCGATTCTATCTGAATGATCTCTTGAAATTTCCGCCATTCCCTTAGGCGAAATTGCTTGTTGATACTCCCTGAATAACTCAAAGAACTTATCTAAAAATCCCTTCATAGGTTTGGGTCTCTTCATTTCAGTCATTTGGGTCCTCAAAAGTGTAAACAAAACACGAGAGAATTGTCCTGACTCCTTTAACTAACTTTCATCACTTCAGTTCAGTGGTTCATTCGCCAACAAGAGGTGTTAGTAATAGCCTTTAATTTGGTTTCAAAATGGTTGGGGCATTATTAAATTTTCGACCTTCTTTTGCAATGCCCTTGTTTTCGGATTTGATAGAGGTCAATTTGCTTTGTTGATACGGACTCAAAGTAGCCCTAAGCCTAACCGTCATGTATTATGAACATGATAACCATTATCGCTTCAGTAGACGCGAGTTTTTGAGCAAATGCCTGAAATCAAGCACCCTAAAGAAGAGAGATCACTCCCTTTTGTAAAAAGGATAAGTAAATCAGTTGTAATAGGGGCTTTCTTTTTAAGTGGTTGTAATCAAGGAGTGCAAGTTGATTCACAAGCAATTGTGGCAGTTGAACCAATTACGTGTGATTTGGTAGCTGCAGTTGCTCCATCCTCATTCCCCATGGTCTGTTTAATCAAGAATAATCAAGACCCTCATAATTTTAAGATCTCTCCAAATCAGGCTCAGATTCTCAATACGGCAAGTCTAGTTTTTACCCTAGGGAAGGAAATGACTCCCTCTATAAAAGACTTGCTGAAAAAATCTTCATTTGTAA
>QCKJ01000018.1 GCA_003215435.1 Prochlorococcus sp. AG-409-M05 | reverse complement strand
CTACCTTCGCTCCAGATCTCCAGGATATTCCTTCTGAATTTACTTGCTCGTTCGCTAACACTGTTTGATCTACAGGATCCCAATTAACTATTGCTTTCTTTTGGTATGCAAGACCAGATTCATACAACTCAAGAAAGATTTGTTGAGTCCATATATAATAATCATCTCTACAAGTAGTTTGTTCCTTATCCCAATCGATTGATAAACCAAGTCTTTTTAATTGAGACCTCATTTGATTTATGTTTTGCTCTGTCCAATAACTTGGATCAATTCCCCTATCTCTCGCTGCATTTTCTGCAGGCAGTCCAAATGCATCCCACCCCATTGGATGTAGAACCGCCTCTCCCAGCATCCTGTGATGTCTTGCAACTACATCTGTTATCACATAATTCCTAACATGACCCATATGCAGGCTGCCTGAGGGATATGGGAACATTGATAATGCATAGAAGGTTCTCTGGCCTTGTTTAGGTATAGCTGTCTTGTCTATCCCATCCTTACGCCAGGAGCTCTGCCATTTACTCTCGATGACATGGGGGGCATATTGGAGATCAGTAGATCTGTCTGAGGATTTACTAGTGTTTGACTTGGGCAAGGAGGTTAATCACAGATTACCGTTTATCCTATACAAGCATATATTTCTATTTGCTTCTGGAACAGTTATTTGATTATATGTTTAATAGATTCTTACTGATAGAATAAGTGTCTTAATAAATTTAACTGATGGACTATAATAATTAATTAAAATTTTATCTTTTATCAACTTTTGACAATGTCATCATTGAGTATCAACTTCAAAAAATACCACGGTTTAGGTAATGACTTTATTGTGGTCGACTTTAGACAAGATAATTTTAAGGAGTACATTTCTATTATCTCACCAAACATAGTAAAGAAACTCTGTAGTAGAAATTTTGGCATCGGCGCGGATGGCTTAATTATTATATGTAATCCTACAGATAATTCTTTTGTAAAGATGAAAATAATCAATGCTGATGGTTCTGAAGCGGAAATGTGTGGGAATGGAATTAGATGTTTAATGAATTACCTCTATGATTGTAATGAGATTGAAGTCAGAAAAGAGTACTCTATTCAGACTTTAGCAGGAACAATTAAATGTACTTTTGAATCTAATGATAAGATTTCCGTGAATATGGGTAGACCAATACTTGACCCAGAAAATATACCCACAAAGCTATCCACAGGACCATCTGGAATACCTCAAGGAAATATTAAAATAGAGAATGAATGCTATGAAGTTGCAGCAGTAGGAATGGGCAACCCACATTTAATTGTTCCTGTACTTGATATATCAGCTATACCTTTTTTTCAACATGGACCTCTACTTGAGAAAAATGATTTATTCCCTTCGAATACAAATGTTCATTTTATAAATGTTCTGAACGATAATAATATTGACATTAAGGTATGGGAAAGGGGAGTTGGTCCAACACTTGCCTGTGGAACAGGAGCTTGTGCAACATTAGTTGCTGCTTATAAACTAGGGTTGTCGGATAATGTAGCCACTATCAATTTGCCAGGCGGTTCTTTATTTATAAGTTGGCCATCTCCTAATAGTTCAATTACTATGACAGGCCCATCTACTCATGTTTTCGATGGCACGTTTCGTTTATTTGATATTTGTTAAATAAAAATCATGTAATCAATCAATTTCGAGTCTTCATTACTTAAATCTTTTACTATCTTTTTTTACATTTACTCTTGTTCTATTGGCTATTCTTCTAGACTAGATTTATGGGCATATATTTAGATGCGTGTGCTACTACACCAGCTAGGCACAGCGTATTACAAAAAATATTAGAGGTAGAAAAAAACTCATGGGGTAATCCATCGAGTCTTCATACCCATGGAATAAATGCGGTTGAGATCTTAGAAAAAAGTAGATTTAAGATTGCTAAATGCCTTGGTGTAGATATCTCTGAGATAATCTTTACTTCTGGAGCAACTGAATCTAATCATCTTTGTTTGTTAGGAGCTACGGCTAGTCTTACTCCTGGCAGAGTGGTTATTTCCTCTGTTGAACACCCTTCTGTAACATCAGCTGCTAAACAATTAGAACATAAAGGGTGGGAGATAGTTCAATGGCCAGTAGATATTTATGGAATGATTAAACTTGAATTTGTAGACGAACTTTTAAGTCCTCCAACCAAACTCGTTTCTGTTGTATGGGGACAAAGTGAAATAGGCACCATACAACCTGTCAAATTCTTAGCAGAAAGTTGTAAGAGAAGAAACATCCTGTTTCACACTGATGCTACTCAGATGTTATTACAAGGAGTAGTCAATTGCTCAGAAGTTTCTTTTGATTTCTTAAGTCTTTCAGCCCATAAGGTATTAGGGCCGAAGGGAGTAGGGATTCTTATAGCAAGGGATCCAAAAAGGCATTTAATACCTATTCAAGGTGGAGGCCAGCAAGAAAATGGTTATCGTTCTGGTACCCCACCAGTTTCACTTATTGCGGGAACTGAAGTCGCAATAAGTGAAATATATGATAAGAATAAGATATCTTTTGCACAGAACCATCCAGATATTATAAAAGTCAAGCAACTTACAGAAGAGTTAAAAGTAGAATTGGAAAAAAATAAATGTATAGAATTTATAGGTCATCCAGATAAAAGACTTAATAATCATTTATCTTTTTTGGTATCCACTAAAACGGCTAGACCATTGTCCGGTAGAGACGTCGTCAAGGCACTATCCAACCATGGAGTATTTGCGAGTAGTGGATCAGCCTGTAGTTCAACCCATATGCCAACCAGTTCAACTCTCTTTGCTATGTCTATCGACGAAAAATGGGTTAATTCATCAGTAAGGTTTAGTCTAGGACCATGGTTAACAGAGCAGGATATTAACGATGTACCAAAATTGCTTGATCAGGCAATATTCTCTTTAAGTAGAGTAAATTAGTTCTATGTTGGTATTGCCTATACCATGGATACACTTCCCAAGGACTTAGTTACAGCTGAGACAGTAGCTTACAATTCACTAATGAAGGCCATTCGCGGCAATAAGAGTTCAAGACTTTCGATAAATATAAAATTTGAAGGCCTTCGAACACTGCCCTTATCACTAAGGTTTGTAGATAAGCTCCAAAGCGATGATATACAATTTGTTTTACTTTTCCCAGATACAGGAGCCACTGCACTTGCTAAACGTGATTCACCACAGCACGTGGATTGCATATTTTCATTTAATGAAATCCTAAAAAAGGAAATACAATTAGATCAAAATAAACTCGTTATATTGGTAGCACCACAACCATTTGAATATAATGAATTTCAACAAATAGTTGATTTATGTCTGGGGACTGTTTTGATGATCAATGGAAAGCTAGAAGATTCTGCAGTAGGGATAGGTAGTGTCGCACGCGAACGTAGAAAAAAAGCCCTACTTAGCTGGGAAAACATTTATTGGTTAGAACCAATTCAGCGCGGAGCTCTAATGAGAGTCTTTCCCAATGAATGGGTAATATTCCACTGTTCAAAAGATGGATATAGAAAAGTCAAAAGTTTTGAAAAAAAGCCTGACTCAACCCTTATATTTGATGAGTTAACTGACTTTGATTTTCAATTAAAAGCTTAATGAACTCTGATCAAGATAATGTCAGGAAACAAGCTGAGTGTTTTAACTATAATAACCTGAAGTTTTGCATGCCTAAGAACTCCCCATTAGGTCTAAGCTTTGCATTTGTTGCAATATTTGGCCTTTTTTTTTCGAGGGGAATTAAACCTAGACCCACTCTAACTGAATCCACCTGTCCTGAACTAACTCGGCGTATTAATTCTATAATTTATCCTAACAGAAACAAATGGAGTATTTCCGCTCTTAATAGTGATGGTGAGTATATTATTAATTTAAATGGCAAAGTACCCAGGGTTCCAGCCTCTAATCAAAAACTGATTACAACAGCATATGCGCTTGACAAATTAGGTACTGGTTATCAATTTCAAACATATGCTTATATTAACCGGAGAGGAATAGTTGAATTGGTAGGTAATGGGGACCCTGACCTGTCACAGATTGATATAAGAAAAATAGCAAAAAGAATTGCATCTGAAATAAAGACAAATAAATCTATTTCAAATCCACCAAAAGTTCTACTTCGTGAAGCTACATTTTCAAATTGGTGGCCTAGTAGTTGGTCTTTAGATGACAGAACAGAGTATTACGGTGCGCCTATAACTAAATTAGCAATATCCAGTAATTCGCTACCTAATGGCAAATCGAATGTTAACCCTATAAATACATTTAGAAGAAGCTTATCAAATGAACTTTTTCTGCATGGTCAGGTTGTAGAAGTTCAAATTAAAGAATCACCCATCAGAATCAACAGGTACAAACCAAGAAAAAGAATTTATGAACGTAATTCAGCACCTATGCTTTCGATATTGAGCCTTGCAAACACTACAAGTCATAATTTCACAGCTGAAGTATTACTTAGAAATGCATCAGGCTATTGGGATACAGAAAAATCATCAAAAAAAACGCTTGAATGGGTGAAAAGTTTAAATATACCAATCCATGGACTAAGAATTTCTGATGGAAGTGGATTGTCGAGAGCTAATAGAACAACCACTCAAACATTATCAGCATTGCTTTTCAGGATGAGCAATCACCCTCTATATCCATATTACGAGGCTTCGATGGCTATAGCCGGAAGGAGGGGAACTATGCGTAGTTTTTATCTAAGTACACCACTAGAAGGGAGGTTTAGAGGTAAAACAGGAACACTCGAGGGTATAAGAGCAGTTAGTGGGATTCTTAATTCAAATACAGGAAAAATATTCGTTAGTGTAATTAGTTATGATAATGAAAGAACATATGCAAAGACTGCTGACATATTAATAAATATCCAGAGATATAGTAGCTGTCCTTCCAAGCTATTTTAGACTATATATTAACTGTTTTGGTTCTGGTACCTTGTAGTATTTATATTAGCTACTGATTGCTTTTGGCTTGGTAAATTATTAGATGATAATGAATGACTATAAAGAATTTTTTTTATACTTTCGATTTTTTTGGATAGTTTATTTATTTCCTTATAAGCTGAATAGATAGCCTCTCTTTGTATCGATTCTGATTCAGCATTGGCATTCTCTAAAATATTCTCTTTTTGATTGTTAGCATTGATTTCCAATGCTTTTGACTTGATCTCTGCGTTTTTAACCATATCGTGTGCTTCTTTATACTTTTCATTGATATTATGTTCTGCTGCTAGGTTTTTTTCATTTATTTTTCTCCTGCATTCTTCTAATAGTTTTTGACTTTTGATTTCTGCTTGTTGGTATACTGTTGATGCCGTGATCATTGAATTTTTCTTTATCTCAGCTTGTTCAATGATTTGATGAGCATCCGATTTTGATTTAGACAGTATTTCTTCTGATTGCTTAATTATCTCGGCAGCCTTTGAAATGTTCAGAGGCATTTGCCTTCTTATCTCGCTCACTAAGTCCCCAATATCCTGCTCATTAATTAGGCGATTACTTGTGAATGGCACCCTTGGTGATTCAAATATGAGTTCATCAAGTTGATCAATAAACTCTAGAATTTGCAGATCCATAGGATACTACTGACTTATTTCAACCACATTAAAAAGGGTATAAAGGTCTTTTGCCACTATTTCTGGCACCATATGTGATATGGAGCCACCAAAACGTGCCACCTCTTTTACAACAGAACTGCTTAAGAAGCTGTGATGCACAGCAGTTGCAAGGAAAACTGTCTCTAAGTTGTTATCTATTGAACGGTTTGTATGGGCTATCTGGAGTTCATATTCAAAATCACTTAAGGCTCGTAGACCTCTTAGTAATACGTCAGCATTAGTTGCTTTAGCACAATTAATTGCTAAGCCCTCAAAGCTAATAACTTGAACATTGGGAATGTAAGACGTAGCTTTTATGATTTGTTCGACCCTTTGTTCATGTGAAAATGTAGGGATTTTGCTTGGATTCCTTAATACCGCAATAACCATTTCCCCAAAAAGGGATATCCCACGTTCAATAAGGTCAAGATGGCCTAGGGTTAACGGATCAAAACTGCCTGGATATAAAGCTCTCATGATTCTAAATACAGACTATGATCATACTCTTCCGAAATTATGCCTAGAGTTATTGGAATAATCATATCCCCTTCGAAATGGACTTAGAGGCAAAAAAAGTACTATTGCGAAAAATCCCACATGGACTTTTTATATGTGGTGTTCGCGATGGAGACTCTGTTAACGGCTTTACGGCTAGTTGGGTTACACAAGGCTCATTTGAACCACCATTGGTAGTAATTGCTGTAAGAGCGGATGGGTCAAGCCATGAAATCATTCAAAAAACCAAGTGTTTCTCATTAAACGTCTTACGATCAGATCAGAAGGATCTTGCAGCAGTCTTTTTTAAACCTCAGCAAGCACTTGGAGGGCGCTTTGAGGCTGCTCCATTCACGCTAGGTGAATATGGGTTGCCAATATTAGATGATTCTATTGGAGGAATTGAATGTCAGGTGATTGGTGACGTCAAGTCGGGCGATCACACAATCTTTGTGGGAAAGGTAAATTCTGCAAAATTACATCAAGATGGTGAAGCATTGAATTTGTCAACTACTGGTTGGAATTACGGTGGTTGAGCGCAAGATTCTACAAATAACAAATCATAATCATCTTAATAAAAATAACTACCTTGCTCAAAGGGTGAATGAAATACCTAATTGTCCAGGTTGCTATTTAATGAAGGATAAAGATGATCGAATTCTATATATAGGTAAATCAAAGTGCCTTAGGAGTAGGGTAAGAAGCTATTTTCGAAATAGCAAAGAATTATCCCCTAGAATTGATTTAATGATAAGACAGGTCGTAGATATAGAGATAATCGTCACAGATAACGAGGCTGAAGCTTTAGTTCTAGAGTCTAATTTAATAAAATCTCACCAGCCATATTTTAACGTTCTTCTTAAGGATGATAAAAAGTATCCTTATTTGTGTATCACTTGGAGCGAGAAATACCCTCGAATATTTATTACAAGAAGAAGACGTCAAAGGAGAACAGGTGACCGTTTTTATGGCCCTTATGTTGATGTCGGACTTTTGAGAAGAAGTTTATTTCTAGTTAAGAGAGTTTTTCCACTACGTCAACGTCCTCTTCCTCTATATAAAAATAAAACTTGCTTAAATTACTCAATAAAGCGATGCCCTGGTGTATGTCAAGAATTAATCACTCCTGACGAATATCAACGTACACTAAAAAAGGTAGAAATGGTTTTTCAAGGTAGAAGCGAAGAACTTATTTCATTACTAAAAAAACAGATGGAACAATATTCAAATAAGATGGAGTATGAAAAAGCAGCAAAAGTAAGAGATCAATTAAACGGACTAAAAGATTTGACATCTGAACAAAAGATGAGTGTTCCAGATTCAGCTGTTAGCCGCGATGTTATTGCCTTGTCGGCAAATCAAAGTATTGCATCTATACAATTATTTCAAATGCGTGGGGGTAAATTAGTTGGCAGACTTGCTTTCACTTCAGAATTGTTTGATTCGAATTTTGGATTACTGCTACAAAGAATTATTGAAGAATATTACTCAAACGTACAGCCTGTGGAAATACCACCTGAATTAATTATTCAATACCCTATACCACAATCAACTTTGATCACTAATTGGCTTAGTGATTTAAGGGGAAGGAAGGTGAAGCTCAACTGTCCAAAAGTTAAACAGAAAGCAGACCTTATAGCTCTTGTTGAAAAGAACGCCAAACTTGAACTTGAAAGAAGTACTAGATCAACCGAAATACAAGAATTAGCATTAGAGGATCTTGCACAATTATTACAACTAATCAATATACCCAAGAGAATAGAGGGGTATGATATTAGCCATATCCAAGGAAGTGATGCTGTAGGCTCACAAGTCGTATTTATAGACGGTTTAGCTGCTAAGCAACATTATCGTAAGTATATAATTAAAGATCCTCACATTCTTATAGGTCATAGTGATGATTATCTTTCTCTAAAAGAAGTCATTAGGCGAAGATTTAAAAAATGGTCAAGACTGAAAGAAGAGGGGGTTTCATTGGACGAAGTCCGGTCAATTTCTAACTCAAAATTGATCACACAAGGGTACAACGATTGGCCCGACTTGATTATGATAGATGGAGGGAAAGGTCAGCTAGCAGCGGTTACTAATGAGTTACGTACACTTGGGTTAGAAGACGAAGTCAATATTTGTTCATTAGCAAAACGAAATGAAGAAGTCTATATTCCTGCACTTAAATCATCATTAGATTCTGAGCCGAACCAACTGGGTGTTCAACTTCTAAGGAGAGTTCGTGATGAAGCGCACCGATTTGCTCTAAATTTCCATCGACAAAAACGAACTCAACGTATGAGGACATCTGCTCTCGCAGATATTCCTGGTCTAGGACCAAAGAGAATAAAAGATCTACTAAACCACTTTAATTCGATAGATTCAATACAGTTGGCAAGCATAGATGAACTTAGTAAAGCAAACGGGCTTGGGAAATCTGTAGCCAAAGAAGTATGGAAATATTTCCATACTGACTCAACACATAAACAAAATTAAGGATTTCGAATTTAGATGTATATCAAGATATTATTAACTCAGAAAACTTTGACCAAGAGTTATTGGTTCTTATTATTTACTTGAGCAAACTATGCAAAACATTAATAAGCGCTTATAATCTATATAATCATACAGAAACTTACTAGAGTTCCTAATATTGGAAAAAATTATGACTCTGCCACCTGATGCTTACCTATGGTTTAAAACACTACATATCGTAGGCGTAGTTGTTTGGTTTGCCGGTCTTTTTTATTTAGTAAGACTTTTTATATATCATGCTGAGTCCGATTCAATGGAAGAATCATTAAGAAAGCCATTTAGAGACCAATATTCTTTAATGGAAAAAAGATTAGCAAATATAATTACCACCCCTGGACTGATACTCACAGTTAGTATGGCAGCGGGATTAATTTATATCCAACCGAGTTACTTGCAACAGGGCTGGATGCAAGTCAAACTTTCAATTGTTTTTCTTTTATTGCTTTATCATTTTTTCTGTTATAGGTTAATGGGTCAATTAGAGAAAGGAATTTCTAATTGGAAACCTCAGCAATTAAGAGCATTAAACGAGTTACCCACAATTTTTCTTGTATTAGTAGTCATGTTAGTCGTATTTAAAAATCAGTTTCCTACAAGTGCAGCTTCATGGCTTATCATAATCTTGATACTTTTTATGGCTATAACTATTCAATTGTACGCTCGCTATAGACGTCTCAAAAGCACTAAGACTGGATCAGCCTAATCTATGAATGTCTTTCAATCTGATTTGATAGATGTTATTAACTCTATTGAACCATCTAGCTGCCCATATCATATAAATCTCCATTGTCATTCAATTCATAGTGACGGTAGTATGGAGCCAATAGATATTCTTCATCAAGCTCAAAAGATCGGCCTATCTCATATCGCAGTTACAGATCATCATTCTATACAAGCTTATCAAGAGATAAACAATGTCTTATTGTCGAATCCCAATGTTGAATATAAATATCCTTCTCTTTGGTCAGGAATAGAAATTAGTGCTTTGTTAAATAATTGCCTGGTTCATATCTTAGGTCTTGGCTTTGATATCTCATCACCTTCATTATCTCCTTATATAAATGGAGAGTCTGCAATTGGGTCTTCGCTTTCAGCGTATTCTGTAATTACAGCTATTCACGATGCTGGTGGCCTAGCTGTATTAGCACATCCAGCAAGATATAGGGTGGCATATGATATTCTAATCGATAGCGCTAATAAATTAGGAATTGATGGTCTAGAGACCTGGTATGACTATGACTATGGCTTAAGATGGGAACCTAGTTCATTTATATGTGAGAAGATCAAATTAAAGTCTTTACAACATAATCTTCTCTCTACATGTGGGACTGATAGTCATGGCTATCAACTAACATCACGTTAGTTTAATTGAACCAAAAAGGAACAAAAATTAAGACTTTTCAATTATTGACTCTGCTTTAAGAATGATAGACTTCAAGTACTCTATCTCTTTTTCTGAAGCAGATTTCCATAAATTTCTATTTTTTGCCTCTAACAATCGTTCTCCTATATCTCTAAGAACCCAGGGATTATTTTCAGTAAGAAACATTAGAGTATTTTGATCATTCAGCCATATATCTACTATAGAACTGTAACACCAATCTGGTACACAATCAGTAGCTGCGTCATAGCCAAATAGATAATCCATAGTTGCTCCCATTTCAAAAGCTCCTTTATATGAATGACTCTTCATTCCTTCTATCCATCTTGGATTAAGAACTCTAGTCCTCATAACTTTGTCTATCTCTTTATTAAGTGTATGAACTTTTGGCCTTTCGATTCTTGAGTTATCAGAAATCAAAAGGTCAGGTTTTTTTCCTGTCGCAAGTTCAACAGCTGCTCCCAAACCTCCGTGGAACTGGTAATAGTCATCTGAATCAAGGATATCGTGCTCTCGATTGTCTTGATTATGAACGACTACCTGTATACCCTTAAGAGCCTGTGTAAAAGCTATTTCATCTATTGTTGGTTCATTATTGCCGTCATATCTCCATTTACTCCATGAGATATATGCGTTAGCAATATCCTGCCTTGTTTCCCAATTACCACTGTTAATTAACTCTTGTAGACCAGCTCCGTAAGAACCGGGAGCAGATCCGAAGATTCTTGCTTGATGTCCATGCAGTCGGACTTTTGATGCATATGGATTCATTTCCTTTGATTCATCAAGTGCAGCAATGATTCTATGTGCTTTATCAACCCAAAAAATTAGTTGAGGAAATGCATCTCTGAAGAATCCAGAGATTCTTAGACGAACATCTACTCGAGGTCTATTTAGTACATTTAAGGGTATAACCTCCAGATCTATCATTCTCCTTGAGGGGCCATCCCAAACAGGAGAAACACCAAGTAGCGCGAACAATTGGCTGATATCTTCTCCGCCGTTTCTCATAGTTGATGTACCCCATACTGATAAAGCTAAATCTTTGAGATGTTCACCATTCTCTTGTAAATATAATTCAAGTATATTATTTGCACTTCGTCGACCAACATCCCAGGCTGTTTCTGTTGGCAACCCTCTGAGATCCATAGAGTAAAAATTTCTCCCTGTAGGAAGTACTTCTGGCCTACCTCTTGTTGGAGCGCCGGAAGGACCACTCTCAATTCGTTTACCAGAAATAGCATCAAGAATAGCCCGTTGTTCAGAACTGGCACACGATACAAGTTTTGGCCAAAGATCTTCCTTTATATAGCTAATCGCTTTATCAGAAGAATTATTATCTGCCCATAATCGAATCTTTTGATTAAGTTTACCTTTAATTGATGTTGCTTTGAAAGCCTGATAATCATTAAAAATATATTTTAATAGGAGTAAAGCTTGTTTTTCGATCCAATCGACTAAATCGCCTTTTTTACGAAAGTGATTTGATTGTGTAATTTGTTTAATAATTTCTCGATCATTAGGTTGAAGAAGTTCTGATTCATTATCCGCCCATGGATCCAAACTAAATCCCATTATCTTAGATATAGTTTGAGTGATCCCTTTACCTCTACTATTTGGAGATCTAGCTAAACACAAAAGTAATTCAAGTAAATACAAAGAATTTGGTGCCTTGCCAAATACATGTAGACCTAATCGTATTTGTGATTCTTTTAGTTCGCACAAATATGAATCAACTAAATCAAATAATGATTCTTTGTCATCAGAGGTCTTATTATAATTATTTGGTTTTACTACGTCTATTAGGTTACTGCTGTTAATAATAGAGGTTAGTTTGTCCTTAATTAATGATGATCTAGTGGCACCCAATAGTCGAGCTTCGTAATATTCATCGAGTAAAGCTTCTATAGTTATTAATTCGCTATGTAGGCCAGCCCTTCCAAGTGGTGGTGTCATATGATCAATAATAACTGCCTGAGAGCGTCTTTTTGCTTGCGATCCTTCACCAGGATCATTTACTATAAATGGATATATATTTGGAATACTATCTATAGCTAACTGAGGTGCACATTTTTCACTTAAACCAATAGACTTACCTGGCAGCCATTCGAGAGATCCATGTTTACCCATGTGAATCATAACATCAGTTTTGAATTTATATTTAGCCCAAACATATTGCGCGAGGTAACGATGTGGTGGATAAAGTGTTGGACAATGTAAATCTGCAACATCCACTATTTCATAGCCACGAGATGGCTGAATCAAAATAGATACATCTCCATAACTTATACCATGAATTGGAAACTGATCATTTACTAAATCTATTGCTTTATCTGGGTAGCCCCATTTGTTTATAATTGGTTCTTTTGCTTCGCTAGGTAATGTATTCCACCAGAGTTTGTATTCATGGAGCGTGATGTAGTCAAGTGGTTGATTCTCAGCAGTTTCTGGATCATTTGTTCTCGAGGCCAGTAACTTATCAATAAGGTCTTTACCATTAGTACTATCATCAAAGTCTCCTAGAAAATAATTATTTCTTTTAAGTAACTTAAGAATTTCTACAGTACTTTCTGGAGTATCAAGACCAACTCCATTAGCTATTCTTCCATTTTTTATTGGATAATTTGCTAAGGTAATACAGATTGATTTGTTGACCTTATTTTTTTGTAAGTTAATCCAAGCTCTTGTATGATTAACAACCCAATTCAGTCCAATTGAATTGGGTTTAAGTCTATGTATAACAGTTCCTAATTCCTGGCTTGAATATTTCCATTCCCTAAAGGCACATGGGCGGGTTGTTATCCTTCCGTCAATTTCTGGCAAAACAATCTGCAGAGTTAAATCTAAGGAATTCAATCCCACAGAACTATTGATCCAATCCTTTTTACTTTTAGTACTAATTAGAAGTTGAAGTACTGGTATATTAAGAGATTTCCAAAGACTTGAGTCAATAATCATATCATTATTACTTGTGTTAAAAGATGTAGTTGTTAGGATGACAGAAACGGAATCCTTCCTGAATAAATCATATACAGCTTTTTGTATTTCTACTCCTTTAAGGCTAGAAACAAAAAGAACTCTAGGTGATAGGTTAGATTGTCTAAGTATTTTATTTAGTTCTATAGGTAAGTGTAAATCATCTGACTGAAATAAGGACTTATAATAAATAACTCCTACCTTTTCGCCATTTTCATCCTGCCAATCCCATTTCACTGGGTCACCGATTTTTTTTATTTCAATATCGTCAGCCTCTATCTTTTTGTTCTTTGCTATTTCTCTAATTGCTTCCAAAAAAGAACTCATGTTATCTATGCCACCTTCCCTTAGCAGTTCTGATAGTTTTATTGCCAATAGTTCATCAACACTGCTTATTGGACATAATTCCTTATCCATATCATTTGTTCCAGACAAGATTATAAGTTGCCGATTTAGATTTTCCGATTGCCATTTCTCTAGTTGCTCAAGACCATAACTCCAATGTCCCCTGCTGCCTATTAGTCTCACTACAACTACTTGGGACTGCGAAATGGTCGTTTCGATGTAGTGGTCTATTTGAGCTGGGTGATTTAAAGCTACGAGGCTTAAAGCACGAATATTCCCTGACCAACTACTAGATGATTCCCTCTTCAGAAAGGAGTCGAGTGTGGCTATGTCAGTCGCTGCACTTGTAAGGAAAAGAAATGGTGCTGACTCCTGCTGTACTAGGCAAAAGTCATCTTCCGGATCAGAACCAGGTAAAGTTGAAAGACGGTGCATATACTTATTCTGAACAATTAAAGAGTAAAAGAGCCCCTTGGTGAGAAGATTCCTATTAGCGTCGAGAACTAACTATGCATAAATTCCTTCCTTATGCTTGGTTCAAAGGTTCCTGTGTACCCTTTGAGGACGCAAGGGTCTCCATAGCTACCCATGCTCTCCACTACGGAACATCAGCTTTTGGTGGAATGAGAGCAGTTCCTGACCCGCAGGATAAAACTTCTATCCTCCTTTTCAGAGTAGACAGGCATGTTAAAAGGCTTTGTCAAAGTGCTCAACTCTTATTAACAGACCTTCCCGAAGGAAATGTTCATAGAGCTCTTAAGGAAATACTAAAAGTAAATAAGCCCGAAAATCCCATCTACCTTAGGCCCCTAATTTATACAAGCGATCTAGGTATCGCTCCTAGATTGCATGATATAGAAACTGATTTTTTTATTTACGGATTGGAGCTTGGTGATTATCTTTCACCAGATGGTGTCTCTTGTCGAATTAGTAGTTGGACAAGGCAAGAGGACAGATCTCTCCCATTAAGAGGAAAGATTGGCGGAGCTTATATAACAAGTTCACTTGCTAAAACAGAAGCTGTTAAAAGTGGTTTTGACGAAGCCTTATTATTAAATACACGAGGGAAAGTCTGTGAAGCTAGTGGGATGAACCTATTTATAGTCCGGGATGGTGTTCTAATTACACCAGGAGTAGAACAAGATATATTGGAAGGCATTACTCGAGCGAGTGTTATGGAAATTGCTAATAAGATTGGAATTAAAGTTATAGAACGTCCAGTTGATAAAACTGAGTTATTCATCGCAGACGAAGTTTTCCTTACTGGAACTGCAGCAAAAATTACACCTGTTCGTCAGCTAGAATCCTCTTTACTGTCAAAGGATAGGCCGATAATGGATGCATTACGAGACCGCCTAACATTAATTACCGAAGGAAGGGATGAAACTTTTGCTCACTGGGTTACTAAAATAAAAATAACCTAGTTTAATTTAATTATTCAGTTGATTCTCTCTTCTATTTATGAGTGAATTATTTACCCTCATACATAAAGAACTAACGGTCTAATGAAATCAGAATCTAAATTCAAGCAATTAATTCATTCAGACCAACGATGTATTCTTCTCTTTGATGGGGCAATGGGTACATCTTTTCAACAGCTATCATTAACCAGCAAGGATTTTGGTGGTACAGATTTAGAAGGGTGCAATGAAAACTTGGTAATAACAAGACCTGACTTAGTACACCAAGTACATCGTCAGTTTCTAGAAGCTGGTTGTGACGTTATTGAAACTAACACCTTTGGAGCATCATCAATTGTTTTGGCTGAATATGGATTAGAAAGTAAAGTTCATCAGGTAAACAAACAAGCCGCTCAAATAGCAACAAAAGTAGCCTCTCAATTCTCTACCCCAGAGAAACCACGTTTTGTGGCTGGTTCAATGGGCCCAACAACAAAACTACCAACATTAGGACATGTTAACTTTGATGATCTTAAACAAAGTTATACAGAACAAGCTAGAGGTCTTATAGATGGTGGAATTGATTTATTTATTGTTGAAACATGCCAGGATGTTCTACAGATAAAAGCTGCATTACTTGGTATTAAATATGCTTGTGATTCCTTAAATGTTACGAAACCAATCATGGTTTCTGTGACAATGGAAACAACTGGTTCAATGTTAATTGGTACTGACATTTCTGCTGTTATTTCTATACTAGAACCATTTGAAATTGACATACTCGGTTTGAACTGCGCCACTGGGCCAGAACAAATGAAAGAACATATTAAATATTTGTCTAAAAACTCACCTTTTGTTCTCAGTTGTATCCCAAATGCTGGTTTGCCAGAGAATATTGGAGGTAAAGCTCATTACAGATTGAAGCCGATTGAGCTAAAGATGCAACTAATGAACTTTATCGAGGATTTAGGAGTCCAAATAATTGGTGGTTGCTGTGGAACTACACCAGAACATATTAAGGCACTATCTGAATTGACAACTACATTGTCACCAGCACCGAGAAATATTCGAAAGAATAATCATGTAACAGAAAGACTCAAAATAAACAAAGAACCTTCTTGTGCTTCTATTTATAGTTCTACTCCATATAAACAAGATAATTCTTTTCTTATTGTAGGAGAGAGACTAAATGCTAGTGGTTCAAAACGTACAAGAGATTTATTAAATAACGAAGATTGGGATGGTCTTATAGGAATTGCTCGCTCACAAATGAAAGAAAACGCTCATGTATTGGATGTAAATGTTGACTATGTTGGTCGTAATGGAGAGTTAGATATGCATGAACTTGTATCGAGGATTGTAGCTAACGTTAATTTACCGTTAATGTTAGATTCTACAGAATGGCAGAAAATGGAGAGTGGTTTAAAAGTATCCGGCGGAAAATCGATTTTAAATTCAACAAATTATGAAGATGGAAATGATAGATTTTTTAAAGTCCTCCAACTTGCAAAGGATTACGGAGCTGCAATAGTGATAGGTACGATTGACGAAGATGGTATGGCTAGAACTGCAGAAAAGAAATTTCAAATTGCAGAAAGAGCATATGAAGACGCGATATCGTTTGGAATTCCGCCATTTGAACTTTACTATGACCCCTTGGCTCTCCCAGTATCAACAGGAATTGAAGAAGATAGAAAAAATGGAATAGAAACAATCAAAGCGATAGAATTAATAAGAAAGAACCTAAAAGGAGTTCACGTTATTCTAGGGGTATCAAATATAAGTTTCGGCCTTTCTGGCGCCGCTAGAATAGCTCTTAATTCAATATTCCTACACCATTGTTGTAAAGCAGGTATGGATTCAGCAATTGTTTCCCCTTCAAAAATACTCCCATTAAATAAGATAAAGCAGGATCAAATGAAAGTATGTAATGACTTAATCAACGACAATAGAGTATACAATAATAACATTTGTACTTATGATCCGTTAACTGAATTAACTCGAATATTTGAAGGCGTTACAGCAAAGTCTTCAAAGAGTTCATCCTCAGACCTTTTAAAGTTACCCTTAGATAGACGTTTAAGTCAGCACATAGTAGAAGGAGAGAAAGAAGGCCTTGAGGATTGCCTTAAGCAGTCATTAGATTTATATCCCCCTTTAACTATCATTAATAAATACCTATTAGATGGAATGAAAACTGTTGGTGAGTTATTTGCATCAGGTGAAATGCAATTACCTTTTGTTTTACAGTCCGCTCAAACAATGAAGTCTGCTGTAGCTTATTTAGAACCTTTTATGGATAAAACTGATGAGAATAATACATCTAAAGCAAAGTTTCTCATAGCTACTGTTAAAGGTGATGTTCATGATATAGGTAAAAACTTAGTTGACATAATATTGTCTAATAATGGCTATGAGGTTATTAACCTGGGTATAAAGCAAGATGTTTCTTCCATTATTGAAGCACAAAAAGAACATAACGCAGACTGCATAGCTATGAGCGGTTTACTAGTTAAATCGACTGCATTTATGAAAGATAATCTAAAAGCTTTTAATGAAGAATCAATCTCAGTTCCAGTTATACTCGGAGGTGCCGCATTAACTCCTAAATTTGTATACAAAGATTGTGGTGATTCATATAATGGAAAGGTCATATATGGCAAAGATGCATTTACTGATCTTAGATTTATGGACGCCTATATAGAAGCTAGAAATAATAATCAATGGGACAATATTGAAGGTTTTATAAACTGCAATCCAGAAGGTATTATATTAAGTGATAAAAAACACTCTTCTTCAGAAAATAATTCAAAGCAAATACAATCTTCAGAAGTCAATTTGTCTCTACATGAACCCACGCTGACTGAACGCTCGAAAAATGTTCCACCCGGGCAGAAGATAACTCCGCCGTTCATAGGCGCAAAGATAATAAAAACAAATCAGATAGATTTAGATAAGCTAACCTACTATCTTGATAAGAATGCTCTTTTTTCTAGTCAGTGGCAACTAAAAAAAATGCCAGGCCAGAGTAAAGAAGAATATATATCTTACTTAGAAGATGTAGCAGTTCCATCATTAAATAGCTGGTTATACCGTATTAAACAAGAATCACTTGTTGAACCCCAAGTCTCTTACGGATATTTCCCTTGTGGAAGGCAAGGTAATAATTTATTAATTTTTGCCCCAACAACTAATCAACTATTAGGAGTATTCGATTTTCCTAGGCAAAAATCTGGAAACCGTTATTGCATTTCTGATTTTTACTTGGATCATATTAATGAAAAACCAACCGATTATATTCCTATGCAAGCAGTAACTATGGGACATAAGGCGACTTTATTTGCACAAACACTATATAAGAATAATGAATATAAAGATTATCTTCTTTTCCATGGATTAGCAGTGCAACTAGCCGAGGCTCTTGCCGAATTTACTCATTCTCTAATCAGGGAAGAATGTGGATTTAAGGATCCTTGTGAATTTAATATTCGTGATATTTTAGCTCAACGTTATAGAGGTTGTAGATATTCATTTGGTTATCCAGCTTGTCCCAATGTCGCAGATTCGAAGCTTCAGCTTGAACTTTTAAATGCAAATGAAATTGGCCTAACTATGGATGAAAGTGAACAACTTCATCCCGAACAGAGTACAACCGCCATTATTGCTCTTCACAGCAAGGCAAGGTACTTCAGCGCCTAATTCTGCAGGAACGCCCCTTATAGCGCCTTCTAGAACTCTCTCAGATGTTTTTACTGCAGGCTTCTCTCCCTACATAAACGGAGCAACCCAAATGGTTTAACGGATAATTCTTAAACCAAAGATGGTTCCTAAATAAGATTATTAGCTTATTCAGGCAACTAATCATCGAGTGCTGAAAAGGGAAGTAATAAACATTGCTGATATCAGCGTGAGTCACTCATTGCAGAGGGTCTCCATAGTTTCAATGACCTCTTGTTGAAAATCATCGAGCGCATTTGAGTCTCCGAGGTCAATACCTTCACCTGCAGCATTTTGCGTTAGCTCTTGAAAATGGAAAGCGCCCTCTCCATTAGCAAGAAATTCCATAGCCGAGGTTTCACCACTCTCTCGAAAGGCATCGCATAGAGCAAGGAATGCTCCGTCTTCAGTGAACTCCCAATCCATTTAGGGGGCATAACTGATTGACGTTTAACGCCTTCCCCCCTGCATCCGTCAACTATTTGCGTACAGAATTTGACAGAAATTTTATATTTCGAAAAAGATAGAGCTATACAGCAGAGCTATAGATCGATTGCACTGCAATGGTTTAGAAGAATTAAGTCCCTATATTATAAAAAAAATAATTTGTAGTAATCAACACAGATTTGGTGACGAAGCTAGGGGGGGTCTAATGATTTTTCTTTGAAAATTTAGCTAGATTGACAAACCTTTAAAAAAAAAACACTTAGAATACTCTCTAGAACATGCTTTTGGCTCTATCTTTTGTAATTATGTTAGAAAATATTTTTACGAGAATAAAGTTCAGTTTTTTTATCTATTAAAAGTGGATAGTTAGTATACTGGGTGACCTCAGTTATAGTTATTTTAAGTAAGGAGTTAGATCAAGTCTAAATAGTATTATAAATCACATAGAATAAATCAGAAGATTAAGAGGGTATGATTAAATTTTATATAACTTTCATACAGAGTAGAATAAATGTTAGTATATAACACTAAATCAAAGTTGTCAGACTAATGACAAGGGTATATAGAAAATTATGCCTGGTTTAAGAGAGCTATACTGGAATAAAGCGCTAAGGCAGTCGGAAGAGGCTATTAAGCATAATGCTCTAGTACCGTTAAAGACTCAGTTACGAAAACTTGGAACTCAATATGACCAAGAGTTTGAAATACGATTCTTAACTGAAATACCGCCACCCACTTTAAGAATTTATGGTCCAAAAGAAAACCCTTTTTTGCCCTGGGATGAAGCCTTAGAAATTGAAAAAATCTCTTATAGGCACACACTAATTCTCAATAAATATCCAGTACAGAAAGGGCACATGCTACTTATAACCAATAATTGGGAACCACAAATAGGATGGTTAACCTTAGAGGATATACAAGCATTATTACTCGTTGATAAAGACACGTCTGGACTGTGGTTCTTTAATAGTGGCCCTTCAGCTGGTGCTAGTCAGCCCC
>QCKJ01000017.1 GCA_003215435.1 Prochlorococcus sp. AG-409-M05 | reverse complement strand
GTTTGTCGGAACTTATCTTCTAGGCGAAGAGACCTACCACTTTTGAAATCAGAATTCCGATTTTGGTTAAAACGACTTGCTCCAGTTGTGTTAGCCCAACGTTGATCATCACTATTACCCCGGCCACTTCCTATACGCTCAGACTCTTTGCTATTTGCTTTGGTTGATTCGGGCTTTACTTCAAGGCCATCTCTTCTAAAACGATATGGATTCCTCCTAGGAGAATTAGATTGACTATAAGAACGTCCACCCGTAAAGGGACCATCCCTAAAAGATCTTTTACCTCCACTCCCGCCTGTTCGAGAAGGTTTTTTTGATCGTCTATCAAATCGGGAGCTCATTTATTCAAGGACCTATGACTGGTCAAATTGGGTCTTTTCTAACTGCTCGAACAATTGAGCAAGTCTTGCGGGATTGTTCAGAAACAACCATCCAATCATTGTCTCAAACCCTGTTGCTTTGCCATATGTTCCTGGTTTAAGTCTTCTCGGACCTCGACCAGCCCTATTGCGTCCTCTCCGAACAAGATCCCTCTCAAAATCCGAAAGGGAAGGTTCTAAATAAAGGAGAGCTTTGGATTGTGCAGGGGCATTTACTTCCGCTACTACAGCCTTATGAAGGTCTGAAGTGCGTCCTGACTTATGACAATGACGTAAACGCTGATGCAGTTCCCATACTGCATCACCTAGCCATGCCAACTGCAAAGGGCCCAAATCTGCCAAAGAGCTATCAGTTAGCTGCGCACGAATCCAATTGGTCAATGTTTATCAACCAGAAACCTGGTTCAAGGCAGTTGTCAAGTCAGGCGCAAGGTGAAGAAATTCTTCAAGCCTTACAAGCTTAACGGTCTGAATGACCCTGGCATTACCAACAACCATAAAAGAACGCTTTGATTCATTGCATTGTTTTGCAATCTGAACTAAAGCTCCAAGCCCAGAAGAGTCAAGAAAGTCAACTTTGCTTAGATCAATAATGACAGGGGCTGGGTTTGAAAGAAGCACATCATCAACGTAAGTCATGAATTGCTTCTCTGAATAAGCATCAAGCTGACCGGTGAAATGAAACACCAAGCAACCCTTACGCCGCTCAAAGCCGCCACGTAGTGAAACTGTCAATCGCTGCAATTCGTTAATAGGACTAATCCCCATCTACGTATCGCAAGAAGTGTAGTAATGAATAGCGCATCGAACCAGACTTCAACGTCTTTCCACCATCAGAGAAACAAATTTCTCAAAGAAGTGATCCGCATCATGCGGGCCTGGACTGGCCTCTGGATGGTATTGAACACTGAAGACAGGTTTATCTCGAAGAGTGATGGCAGCAACAGTTCCGTCATTAAGGTTTATGCGGGAAATGACAACAGACTCTTTTGACAAAGAGTCTGCCTCAAGCGCAAAGCCATGGTTCTGACTGGTTATTTCAACCTTTGAGCTGGTTCCACAGGGATGATTTAAACCCCGATGTCCAAAAGGAAGCTTATAAGTGCTCCCTCCAAGTGCAAGTCCCAAAATTTGATGTCCCAGACAAATTCCGAAAATCGGCAGATCATCAGCTTTTTTTAACAGATGCTGCACCAAGTCAATACCATCGGTAACAGAAGAAGGGTCTCCTGGACCATTTGACAGAAAGACCCCTTCAGGGTTGAGGCTTAGGACCTCTTCATAGTGAGTGTTTGCTGGCAAAACAGAAACATCACACCCATGAGCTACTAAACGATCGAGAATCGTTTTTTTTATCCCAAAGTCAATTGCAACAACATGAAAAGGAGACTTATCTTGATCGTGCGGCTTCTTTCTCTGATCAAAATCTACTTTGCACAAGCTATTCCATTGATAAGGTTCTTTAGTAGAGACCAAATTTGCAAGATTCATTCCCTCCATTAAGGGTGCTGAACTCAGCTCCTCAAGGAGCTGAAAAGGAGACCGTCCATCACTGCTAATAACCCCGTTCATTGCACCTAAATCTCTTATATGGCGAACAAGTGCCCTTGTATCAATTCCAGATATACCAACAATCTTGTTGCCTATGAGCCAGTCTTGCAATGACTCCGAACAACGCCAATTGCTTGGATTCGTGCAGAAATTGCGCACAATAAATCCTTTGACATATGGGGTTGAAGCCTCCTGATCAAAAGGATTTACCCCTGTATTTCCTATCTCAGGGTATGTAAAAGCAACAAGTTGGCCACAATAACTAGGGTCTGTAAGCACCTCCTGATAACCAGTCATACCTGTGTTAAAGACAACTTCCCCTACAACGCTTCCTTCATAGCCAATGGCCTGCCCTTCAAAAAAAGTCCCATCAGCTAACACCAATAGCGCTGGTTTTTTAATTGAAGCTTTCATTAATTAAGAGACACTAAGTCAAGAGCCAAATCTTTTCCCTCTGATGTTATAGGGCCAATCTAAGTGCCTCAAAAACCTGCCAAGGATCTCCATTAGCTAGACATGATTTAGCGGTATTAACACCAGAGGTGAAGTCATCCTGCAATCCTGCCGCCCAAAGGACTAAGGATGTATTCAACGCAACAACATCTTTTTGAGGAATAGAGCCTTCTCCCTTAAGAACAGAAGAAAGTATTTCCTGATTAGTGGCCAAATCCCCTCCCTTCAAATCAGTTAAAGAAGCACTCTGCAAGCCCAATTGGAGTGGGTCTAAGGAGACTTCTTTCAATTGGTTGTTTTCTAAAAGAATCAAAGAGTTCTCTCCTTCCAGAGATGCCTCATCAATTCCTCCTGCCCCATGAACAACAATTGCTCTTTGATGACCAAGCATTTGCAAAGCTTCTGCCATAGGGATCAAAAGGTCATGACGGGCAACTCCAAGTACTTGGGCCCGTGGCCTTAAAGGATTAACTAATGGGCCAAGGAGGTTAAAGACAGTTCTTATCCCTAAACTCTTTCTTAAGGGGGCAAGATTTACCAATGCAGGGTGCCAGGCCGGGGCAAAAAGGAAAGTTATCCCCACACGATTTAGCGCACTCACAACATTCTCAAGTGGCGCTTTAAGTTCAAGGCCCATACCCTCAAGGACATCGGCTGAACCAACCTTTCCACTTGCACTACGGTTTCCATGTTTTGCAACATTTGCACCACATGCAGTCGCAGTAAAAGCAACTGCTGTTGAAATGTTAAAGGTGTCAGCTCCATCTCCTCCAGTTCCGCAAGTATCAACAAGGGGGATTTCTGGAATAGGACAGGGGGCAGCACAAGCCCTTTGTAAAACCCTTGCCATTGAAGCCAGTTCTATTCCATTAAGTCCTTTAGAGCGAAGCGCGACTAGAAAAGCACCTGTCTGAACAGGGGTCAAAGACTCACTCAGCCAAGCTTCCATAAGTGACTCTGCCTGTTCATCAGAAAGGTCATCACCATCAATAAGGCTGTCAAGGACCCTGGGCCAAGAAGATTGAAGATTAGTCATCAAAAGAAAGAAAAAACCCGGGTGCTCTGCACTCCGGGCCAGGTGATGGGGACATATCTACTATCCCCTAAAAAATTGGTTATGGCGACCCTAAAAAGAATCTTGGTCTAGATTTTTTACTTCTCTTCAGTTTCTGAAGTATCGAAACCTGACCCTACTTTCTCAGTGGGCGCCTTACCTGGTCGATAGCCACTCTCCCACAGTTTGCGGGCCCTGACGTTAAGCTCCTGATGTGAAATCCCCCATGAAGCAAGCGTCTTAAGCATGTCAGCTTGAAGATCCGTGGCTCCTGGAAACCCTTGATAGCGGAGAAACAGTCTTGCCAAGTCAACAATATCTTTATCTTCCGGAGAATCCTTTGCAAGCATCCTGTCAAGATGGTCTCGATCTGAAAGATAAAGAGGGTGACTCTGATCTTTTTCTGAATTTAAATCCTTCATTTCTTTACCTAGGGATGGCTACATACTGGCGTTGGTCTGCCAATGACCTACTTGTTTAGTCAGGCACAAAACATATGGCAGTTCTCCGCATAGATCTTATAGGTCATTACCTAAAGCCACATCGAAGGGATTTAATCCTTGGCGGGGTGGCATTAATAGCAGTAAATCTACTAAGTGTCAGAATACCTTTAGAAGTTCGTGGTGTTATAGATAATCTACAAGACAACTTTACTCTAAATGATGTTATCAAAAAGGCTTTTTGGATAATTTTACTTGCAAGCTCAATGGGTGTTATCCGACTTATATCAAGACAATTAGTTTTTGGAGTAGGCAGGCAAGTTGAAGTTGATCTCCGCCAGAAGATTTTTGAACATATGCTTAAGCAAGATCCAGATTGGGTGCAAAAGATTGGTAGCGGAGAAGTTATTAGTAGAGCGACTAGTGATGTTGAGAATATTCGCAGATTACTTGGCTTCACTATTTTAAGTCTTACGAACACAATCCTTGCCTACTCTTTATCACTCCCATTAATGTTGGCCATTGACCCTTGGCTAACTTTAGCTGCAATAGCATTATATCCCGTAATGTTTGGCACTGTAGGCCTCTTTGGTGGAAGAATGGTTCGCCAAAGAAAACGTCAACAAGAAGCGCTAGCAAAACTAAGTGCGCTTATTCAGGAAGACTTGTCAGGAATAAATGCTATAAAGATATATGGGCAAGAACCATCAGAGCTAAAGGCTTTTTCTAAGAAAAACAACACATATAGAGACTCAGCTATTAATCTTGCAAGAACTGCAAGTACTTTATTTCCACTTCTTCAAGGGATCTCTTCGATATCACTTTTACTACTAATTACTTTAGGAAGTGGTCAACTCGCAAAAGGGACTCTTAGCATAGGTGGACTAATTGCTCTAATACTTTACGTAGAGCGTCTTGTCTTCCCTACAGCTCTGCTTGGTTTTACATTAAACACTTTTCAATTAGGTCAAGTCTCACTAGAGAGAGTTGAAGAACTGCTCAAGCAAGTGCCAAAAATTCGAGACTCAGAAGACCCTCAACATCTCAAAGGTGATGTTGAGGGTCGCTTAGAAGCTAGACATCTCTCTATTAGGTACAAAGGCTCCAAAAATGAAACTTTATCTAAGCTCTCTTTTGTCATTAATCCTGGGGAACTTGTCGCAGTAGTAGGGCCCGTTGGCTGCGGAAAAACAACTCTTGCACGCGCCTTAGGCCGAATGGTTGAAGTACCTAGCAATCAATTGTTCCTTGATAAAAATGACATCAATGATCTTCCTTTAAAAGACTTACGTAGAAACGTTGCACTAGTGCCACAAGAAGGTTATTTATTTACAAGTACTCTTGCTGACAATCTTAGATATGGGAACCCAGGTGCATCAATGGGGTTAGTAGAAGAGTCTGCTAATTCAGCAGGGCTTTTAGATGATGTAAGAGGCTTCCCTGATGGGTTTAAGACTCTTGTGGGAGAAAGAGGCATAACACTCAGCGGAGGGCAGCGACAAAGGACTGCCCTTGGGAGAGCATTATTAACAAACTCTAAGGTACTTGTTCTCGATGATGCGCTTGCGAGCGTAGACAACAAAACCGCTGCTGCAATCCTTTCTTCCATAAGGAAGCAATCAAAGCGCACGGTTTTAATGATCAGTCACCAGCTATCTGCGGCAGCTGCTTGTGACAGAATCCTCGTCATTGATGAGGGACGACTGGTTCAACAAGGAACACATACTGAGTTAATTAAAATTGATGGCACATATCGCAGACTATGGGAGAGAGAAAAAGCTGTTGAGAGAATTAATGCAGTCAACTAAATATAAAGATTAGGCTAGGGCTAGACAGTCAAACTTTTGCCAGAATTTAAAAGCTTCCTTGCTCTTATGACTTCTCCTATGAATCCCATAGCACAACAAAACGTTCCCAAGGGGAACTCTTATGCCATTACATGCAACCTAACTTTTGGAGATATCTACGGACAAGTCCTTGCATGGATGGCAGTGATATTTGTAAGTCTTGCCGCAGGACTAGGTCTAATGGGATCCTCTAGGCCGCTTTTTGCACTTGTAGGGGTTGGTCTGATACTAGTTTTAAGCTTACCGTTCCTTCTATTTGCCTTTGTAACAACCCTCCTAAATCATATTGAATTGGATCCGAAATAATTTGAATATCTACCAATCATTCAAAGACCAATGTTCTCCTCCTGGCTAAAAAATACCAATTCAGACCCTGATCTCTCCAAAGAAGGCTTAATCACACATAATGTTTTGGGAAGTGATATTTTGGTTCCAGCAAGAGAAGATGAAGAAGAGGCATTATTTGCATGCGGATGCTTCTGGGGCACAGAAAAGGCCTTTTGGAAATTACCAGGGGTTATAACTACTGCCGTAGGATATGCAGGAGGTAACACTGAAGACCCTACTTATCAAGAAGTTTGCAGAGGTTTAACTGGTCATACTGAAGTAGTAAGAGTGGTTTGGAATATAAATTTGATTAGTTTTAGTGATCTTCTTAAATTATTCTGGGAGTGCCATGATCCAACCCAGGGTAATAGGCAAGGTAATGATTCAGGTAGTCAATATCGATCTGCTATTTACACAACAACAACAAATCAACAAGACTTAGCATTAGCTAGTAGAGATAGTTACCAAGACTTATTAACCAAGAATAATTATGGACTTATTACTACAGAAATAAAAGAAAGAGTCAGATTCTTTCCAGCAGAGAATTACCATCAGCAATATCTTTCTAAACCTGGAAGCCGTCCTTACTGCTCTGCTATGCCTACTCAGATTGTTTTAGAAGATTTCCCTGGTGCAAAATACAAGTTAGATAGTGAAGTTTGGAGTCACTATGACTGGTCAAAAAAGCACTGCGTAATTCGTTGCGACAATAATCCGATTAGAAAAGTAGATTCCTAAGGGCTAATCCACCAATTAAGCAATGAACGATCCCTTACCGGACAACCAAGTTCTTTTAGCGATTGCAGCCACACTGCTTGTGATATTTGCTCTAATTTTCTCAGTAAGGCCTCATCATGAAGAATTTGGCCCATCAATGCAATGGAAAGACCAAGCCAATGTTAAGCAGGAATTCTTACAACTCTAACCAAGAAAGGGTTCAATAAATTGAAGGGGAAGCTGCAGAATCAAACAACCCATTCTTCGTTATGGCCAAGTAGCTTTCGGAGAAAGGCTCTCCGCAGGCAACAAAAACAACTAAAGCTACTGCCAAGAGGGATCGTAAATTTTTATGGACTTATAGCTGTAATTCTTGTCTTAATACCTGAGTGGATTGCTGAATTGACACTGTTGATAACTGGTAATAGCTATAACGACAGACTCTTAGAACACAAGCTGGCAGACGAAGAAACTACTAATCTTCTGGTTTCGACCTTGCCAATTCGTAAATTAAGAAGCCTTGCTAAAGATCTAAAGGTTTTGGGCTACTCAAATGAAACCCGTGCAACCCTTTCAAAAAGGCTATTAAAACGATTAAGAGTAAGCAAGTTTGACAATAACAAGCTTTTTAATTAATAACCTTCTTGATGGCCTGTGATAACTTTGCTTTGATCGGGGCGTAGCGCAGCTTGGTAGCGCACCACTTTGGGGTAGTGGGGGTCGTGGGTTCAAATCCCGCCGCTCCGATTTGACTCATCAAAACCCTTTGCTCAATTCCTTTATCGAGTTTTATATTTTTAGAATTTTTGTAGATATGGGCAAATAGTACGGTTGAGACAGTGCCAAAAAAAGTAATTAAGGACTTTTTGCTAATTCAATCAGCGTACGAAATGGAATAAATCAAAACCACCCTATTAATTAATAGATCCTCTTCATTACCTCCAAAGACTTCTAATCCTTCAGAAGGAACTTACTTAAGGGACCCTTATGAAATCAATTTTGAGATCTATTAATTAAAGCGAGTTGAAGCCGAAAAAATATTCAACCAACGGTTCACCCTGGCTCTCTGAGAAGATGGGATCTCGTTGAGTAATTGAGATAGTTCAAGAGCTCCTAAACGACGAACAGGCTTCGAATCAACTTTCCAAAGACACTCTGCTTCGCAAATCAATCTTGCCCAAGATCGACCCTGCTGCCATGCTCGCAATCGACAATGCAAAGGATCAGCAACAGTTGTTCTCTTGTCCAATAGTGAACTTTGTAAAAAATCCTTGGAATGTGAATGATCCATAACTACAGCCTGGCGAGAACTGCAAAGACTTGCTGAAAAGGATCCAGTGAATTGAGATGCTGAAACAATCCATGCTCTTACATCACCAATAGAGTGCATCTAAGGTTCAACTGGAACGACAGGAAATCCAAGTCTCTTAATCTCCCTGTCACTCAACCGACGTGCCCATGCTCCTTTCACAGGGTCGTTCCAACGAAACCCAGCATCCCTAGCCAAATGCCTTTGCTCATAAGAAACATTTGCACGAACAAGTCTTCTAGGTTCTAAGCCATGCTCAAGAAGCATCTCTAAGTCTTCACATCGACTAAAAACTTCTGCAAGGTAAATGCAATCAGTCAACGCCCTATGCGCATTCCACACAGGCACACCATATGCCAAGGCAAGGTCTCTAACTGAAGGTCGTCTACGTAAATTCCTTTCCTCTGGCCAAGAGATGTCATCCATTGAGCAAAGCCAAGGTTTAGTGAAAGAAGGTAAGTAATGCCTCCCAAACCACTGGCGATCAAAGGAAGCATTATGAGCTACAAAAATATCTGCAGCAGCAACCAATGCTTCTAAATACCTGATCCCTTCTTTCCAAGGTTGTTCTAACTGAGTTATTGCCGGAGAAATACGATTAATTGAGAATGCAGGATTAGCATCAACAGGCATCAAAAAGGATTGCTGTGCAAGAACACTTCTACTGGCGATATCAAACAAAATAACGCCCACCTCCAAACAGGAGTCATTGTCAGGATCTAAACCCGTAGTTTCTGTGTCCACAATTAACAACTTCTCAAGAGAAAAAGTTTTAGCTCCTCCCGCTCTAAAAGCAGGCAAACCATCGAAAGAGGACTTCTTCTCAGTACGCAAAGGATGAAGGAGCTCTAACTGCTCTTTTTTAGGGTCAAGCTCTTTCAACTCCTCCAAATCAGAATGCAAATCAAAGAAATCTTATTTTTACTTAAATATCAATAGGTTCAGGTTTTACTTAATTGATCTTGAGACTCTTAAATGCTTTTTAAGTCTTCAAGGGCACCTTGCAGCATAGTCCTTATAAATTCAAAACAATTTACAAAGAGGGGTTATGGTTTAAACAGCAATCAAATGAGTATGGTCTCCAAAGCTAATGCTTTCATTAAATGACAAGGTGGAGGCGCCTAGGGCAAGTCTGGTGTTTATGGCCCGCGAAGCCTATAGGTTTAGTTGAGATGATAGGTGGGAGCTACCTTTCCGCTAGTCCGCAGATCAGCTATAGACGTCTACTTGAGGAGTTAGCTAATAAGAGCATAGCGATACATACATGGAGCTATTTACCGGGACTTGACCATCAAGCTCAAGCAAACGATGCCTGGAAAAAACTACGAGAATCAAAACGAAGGCTGATCTCAAGGGTTGGGGAGCTGCCACCCCCTCTTAGGCTTGGACATAGTCTTGGATGCAAATTACATTTGCTTGCGCCAGACGGAGGGAGAGGGAGCAAGGCATTAATTGCTATGAGTTTCAACAACTTTACCGCCGACAAATCGATACCAATGCTTGAAAAAGCTAGAGAAACCTTTGGCTTTCATACAGAATTTAGTCCTGGGCCACAAGAGACGATGCGATTAATACATGATCATTATCACCAAAGAAATAATCTTTTAATTAGCTTTGGAGAAGATACTCTTGATCAAAGTTTGAGCCTTTTAAAATGTCTACAAAATCGCCCGGAGGACGCATCAAAGAGGCTTGAACTAAGTGGAGATCACCTAACACCAGTAAGTGCTGGCTTGCGCAAAAAGCTTCTAGGAATAAAAGATTTAGAAGACCAGCGCGCAAAAAATCTACAAAAGGTATTGGAGGCAATCTTCAACTGGTACATAATCTAATTAGCTTCTCAGCTTTTCAAGAACTGACCGATCCTCAAGAGTACTTGTATCGCCGCTAATCTCTTCCCCAGAAGCCAAAGCTCTCAATATTCTCCTCATAATTTTTCCACTACGGGTCTTTGGTAACGCATCACTACATCGAATTTCGTCGGGTCTTGCTATAGGTCCGATCTCCTCTCCAACATGTTCTCGTAATTCTTTTAAAAGTGACTCAGTTACTTCTCGCCCACTTTCAAGCGTAACAAAAGCAACTATCCCCTCGCCTTTCAAATCATCTTGACGACCTACAACAGCTGCCTCTGAGACGGCATTATGACTAACCAAAGCAGACTCAATCTCCATTGTGCCAAGTCGATGCCCTGAGACATTAATTACATCATCTACCCGACCCATAACCCAAAAGTAGCCATCAACATCTCTTCTGGCGCCATCACCTGCAAAATATATAAGGCTTCCATCCTCAGGACGAAGATATTCCCAATAACTTTCTCTAAACCTTTGTTTATTTCCATGTACTGTGCGCATCATTCCTGGCCAAGGCCTGCGGATCACCAAATAACCACCTTCGTCCGGGGCAACTGAATGGCCTTTCTCGTCTACAACGTCAGCCTCTATCCCGGGCAAAGGCAAAGTCGCAGACCCAGGTTTTGTTGGCGTAGCTCCTGGTAATGGACTAATCATTACTCCACCTGTTTCTGTTTGCCACCAAGTATCAACGATTGGGCAACGCCCACCTCCAATTACCTCGCGATACCAAATCCATGCTTCAGGATTAATTGGCTCTCCAACAGTTCCAAGCAATCTTAAACTTGTCATATCATACTTATCTGGCACACTCCTTCCACTTTTCATAAAGGCTCTAATGGCTGTTGGTGCTGTATAAAAAATAGTGATCCCATGCTTTTGAATTAGTTCCCAAAATGCCCCAGGCTTAGAAGGTCGTGGAGCGCCCTCATACATCACAGTTGTTGCGCCGTTTGATAGGGGCCCATAAACGATATAACTATGTCCTGTAATCCAACCAACATCTGCCGTACACCAGTAAACATCATCTTCCCGAATATCAAAGATCCATTGAAAAGTTAGGTGTGCCCATAAGTTATATCCAGCTGTTGTATGAACAACTCCTTTTGGCTTTCCAGTAGAACCTGAGGTGTAAAGCACAAACAATCTTGCTTCGCTGTCCATCGGTTCAGCTTGACATTCTCTCTTTTGGGTAGGAACAAGTTCATGCCACCAACTATCTCTCCCATCCTCCATATGGATTTTTTCCTTAGTCCGTTGAACAACAAGTACTGATTGAACACTTGGGCAAGAGTTATCTGCCAGGGCAGCATCAACTGCCGGTTTAAGAGGGACAGCCTTATCCTTTCGGTAACCACCATCAGCCGTGATAACGGCTTTTGCCTCTCCATCTACTAATCGATCGCGTAATGCTTCAGATGAGAAACCGCCAAATACAACTGAATGGGGGGCTCCTATTCGAGCACAAGCCAACATTGCAATTGCCGCTTCTGGAATCATTGGCATATAAAGAGCAACTAAATCACCCTTGCCGACCCCTAAAGCCTTCAATGCATTCGCAGTTCTACAAACCTCGTGATAAAGCTCTCTATATGTAAATCGCCTTACATCACCGGGTTCTCCTTCCCAAATCAATGCATACTTATCAGCCTTGTCACTATCTAAGTGCCTATCAAGACAATTAAAAGAGAGGTTTGTCTTGCCACCGTCAAACCAACGGGCAAAAGGAGGATTTGACCAATCAAGAACTTTCTTGAAAGGTTCAAACCAGCTCAGTTCTTTTAAAGCAGCTTCTCTCCAGAACTTTTCAGGATCTTTCTTCGCATCATTGAACATTCGTTGATAAGTTTCAAGACTTCCAATCTGCCCCCTTTTGGAAATATCTGAGGAAGGAGGGAAAACCCTTTGTTCCTGTAAAACCGATTCAATACTGCTATTAGAATCTGAAGCCATCGAAAGAAATAAAACTGTTCTTTCAAGCATTCAAGCCACTTAAAATGTTCATACGTATAAGAGTGGTTACACGCTTATTCAAAAGAAACAGTTTGCAGGCCTTATGTTCAAGCCCGAAGCCATTTTTTTCGACCTGGATGGTTTATTACTAGATACAGAGCCTCTTCATGGGAAAGCTTGGTCGAGAACGGCTAAAAGCCTAGGAGAAGAACTTACTTCAACTCAATTGTTAGCCCTAAGAGGTCAAAGGAGAGTCGAATGTGCGCGGCAAATAGACAACTGGTTAAATGATCCTGTTGGACAAGAAAAGATCCTTGAATTACATAAACCAATATCAAAAAGCCTTCTTCAAAACTCTAAAGCGATGCCAGGAGCAGAGCAGCTAGTCAAAATGTGTTTTAAGAAAGACCTCCCCATGGCACTAGTAAGCAGTAGCGCTTCAGAATCAGTTGCATATAAAACTTCTTCTCATCTCTGGATAGAGCTAATAGAGACAAGAGTTCTTGGTGATGACAAGATGCTTAAAGAAGGAAAACCTTCTCCAGCTCCATTTCTTCTTGCCGCAAAGAAGTTAAATCTAAACCCAAAAAAATGCTGGGTTTTAGAAGACTCAATAGCAGGCCAAAAATCAGGGCTTGCAGCAGGTTGTCAAGTTTTAATTCTGACCGAAAGAGATGTTGTTAATAGCAATTTAAGAGAGTCAACAAATTTAACAAATCCTACATATATCAACAGTCTCTATGAAGCCATTGAAAGACTCAAAGAGATACTCTGATAAATATTTCTTTAAAAAAGCCTGCTCAGAACGAAGTCTGGTAGTGCTAATAAAGCTCTTTGATAGGAAGACTCAGGAACCCAAAGTAAAGCAGCCCTTGCTTCTCTAGCAAAAGTCTCAGCGAGATTACGAGCACGTTCAATGGCATGAGAAGCTCTAACAATCTCAAGAGCTTCCTCAAGGTCACCCTCTCCACTGAATTCTCTCTCTATCAATCTTTCAAGTGAAGGGGTCTCTTCTAAAGCATAAAGAGCTGGTGCAGTTAAATAACCACTAGCCAGATCATTCGCAGCAGGCTTACCCAATTGTTTTTCATTAGCTGTGAAATCAAGAATGTCATCAACAACCTGGAAGGCCAATCCAAGCTGACGTCCAAAGTGATGCAAAGACTTAAGATTATCGGCATTCTGATCACTTAGAACTCCTGCTGCCTGAGCACTATTTGCCATTAACGAGGCTGTCTTGCAATAACTCTTCTCTAAATAATTAGCGAAAGGCTGGCCTGCGTCATATCTATACAAACCTTGTTTAACTTCACCATCCGCAAGGTCCATGATCACCCTGCTGAGGAGCTTTACCACATCAAGGTTATCTAGATTCGCCAAATGCCAACTTGCTTGTGCAAAAAGGAAGTCTCCGGCCAAAACAGCAACACGATGATTGAACTGACTATGAACGGTTGCTACCCCCCTTCTTGTAGCGGCCTCATCTACCACATCATCATGAACAAGCGAGGCAGTGTGGATCATTTCTGTAATCTCAGCAAGACGACGATGCCTTGAAGAGAGTTCTCCATTCGGAGAAAGAGCTCTTGAAATCAAAAGCACAATGCCTGGTCGTAAGCGTTTGCCCCCCGCACTAAAAAGATGTTCGGCTGCCGCCTGGAGTATTGGATGGCCTGCCCCAATCAAGCTACGAAGATCTGTGAGCAGGATCTCAAGATCCAGCTCTACTGGTTGAAGCAGATCAGTAACAGTGGCCATGAACCCCCTACATTCTTTAATCCTAGAAGAAGCAGGCCTTAGAGCGCAGAGAAACCAACTGAACCTCTGGTCTAACACCCAACCAAGGGGTAGCTCTATCGGCGAATCCAGATGGATCTGATGTCACACAAAACCTTGACGAAGAGACAGAAACTATAGGCCTTAACTTCCTCTTAGGTTCTCCAAGAATTTTATCCGCCTGTTTAACCAAGCCAACAGCAGGGTCCACAAAAAGTACGTTTGCAGGAAACAACTGCTTAAGCAATGGCATGATTAAGGGGTAATGAGTACATCCAAGAACTACAACCTCGACCTGAGCCTCTAGGAGAGGTTGGACATATTGAATTGCTTCATGACGAAGTTCCTCAGTCGCCACTTTACCTGCCTCAATTAAAGGGACAAAGGCAGGGCAAGCCTGTTCAATCACAAAGGCTCCTGGTTGCAATTTCTTGATTTCTGATCCATACGCCCCAGAGCAAGCAGTAGCTGGGGTTGCAAGAACACCTATTCTTTTCCCTTCTGGAATCATATCCACTGCTGCAGAAATCAAGCCAAAAACAGGTACACCGGAATGTTTTTTTACGACGTCAAAACCTAAAGAGTTTGTTGTATTGCACGCCATCAAAATAGCAGAGACTTTTTGTGCAGAAAGCCAAATAACAATTTCCTCGGCTATTTCACGAATCTCAGCTGGTTGCTTTTCCCCATAAGGTAAGCGAGCAGTATCAGCCATATAAAGGCAAGAGACATCAGTATGCCTCTGCAGCAAGCGACTTAAGACTGTAAGCCCTCCTACGCCACTATCAAACAAGCCCAATGGGGAATTCAAATTGACCCCTGTAGATATTTAAGAATCCCAGTAGCTATAGCGAAGGCAAGCCTCCTCCGATGTTTAGAATCAGCCAATCTAGGCGCATCTAAACGGCCAGTAACAAATCCCGTTTCAACCAATACCGCTGGCATAGTTGTCCGTCTGATTACAAAAAAACGACCTTTTCTAACTCCCCGGTTTGGACTCCTTGGGGACACCTCTAATACTTGTTCCTGAATTTTGCTTGCTAACTGATTTCCTTTAACACCGGAGAAATAAAAAGTCTCAATTCCATTGACGTCCTCCCAATTTCTACTAGAGGCATTTGCATGAATGCTCACAAATGCATTAGCCCTAAGGCGATTTGCGATAGCCACTCTTGGTGGAAGGTCTAAATCAATTTCCGATTTTCGAGTCAACCTAACCTTCACCCCTTTTGCCCTAAGCAGTTCAGCTAGTTGTAAAGAGATTTCTAAAACAATATCTGACTCCCGAAGTCCTCCAATGCCTACTGCTCCAGGGTCAGGTCCTCCATGACCAGGATCAATAACTACTAAGTACCTTCCTCTAGAGACATCAGGCAACTTAGAGACAACGAACGGGGTTGGTGAAAAACTATTAAATTTTTGTTTGTTTAACCTGGCCAATGGAGGGGATGTTAAATCCCCCTCACCAATTGAACGAAACCCATTTTTAGGAAGGTTGTCAAATTTAAGCTGCCAACGATCTGACGAAGTCCCAATCAATTTGAGCTTTTCCGGGTCCAGATTTACATATGGTTGAAATTCAATAACAAATCGAGTCAAACCTGGCGAGGGTTTCCCTAAACGGATCTCTCGAACGGGTCCACTGCCTTCTAAACTTCTCGGTCTAACAAGTTCACCTTGAAAATCAATCCATACCCGGGCACCTTTTCCATCACCAGCAGGCTGATAGAAAGCCTCTAAATGAGAATTTTTAGAGGTCCTTAATTGAAGAAGCCCATCTCGGCTCAAATACCATGCAGCAAGTGAGCTCGCTGCCCAAGAAGGCAAAGCAAAAAAGAAGAGAGCAATCGGCGAGAAGCTTGCCAGCAAAACAACAATGCGGCGAGACAAAGCCAAGCTCATAATTTTAGAAAAGATCAGGTTGTCTGTGCCTAAGACTCGGCATCTGTTCTCTAATTCTGCTTACGTGAGATGTATCTACAGGAGCAATTGCTGCTCCTTGAACAACTCCAGCGTCAGCCAAAACTATCCCCCAAGGATCAATAACCATTGCATGTCCATGACTTTGTCGGCGGCCATAATGCAAACCAGTTTGAGCGGGCGCAACTACATAAGAAGTATTTTCAATTGAACGTGCTTGAAGAAGAACTTGCCAGTGATCTTTACCTGTAAAAGCAGTAAAGGCAGCTGGTATTAATAGCAATTCCGCGCCTCGGCTCACTAGATGCCGATAAAGCTCAGGGAAGCGAACGTCATAACAGATGGAAAGTCCTACCTTGCATAATCCTGGGACCTCCACAACAGGAGGCAACTCATCTCCAGGAGTGATTGTGGAGGATTCTCTATAGGTATTGCCATCAGGCAGATCTACATCAAATAGGTGAATTTTGTCATACCTTGCGAGCAACTGACCGTCTCGTCCTACCAATTCCGCTCGGTTCAAAGTGCGAAGTCCATCACCAGTAGGCACTGGGAAGCCACCACCAAGCAAGGCCACTTGGTAGCGTCGAGCCATTGTGACAAGAAAGCTGCTGCACTTCTGAGCAAGTTCACCTGAAAGATCAAGCCTTCTCTGGTCATCCCCCATAAAGGCAAAGTTTTCCGGCAGCCCTATAAGCTCAGCACCTCTCCTAACAGAAAGCTCAATTTGCTCCTCAGCAACTGCAAAGTTCACCTCTGGATCAGAGGTGCTAGTGAGCTGCAGAGCGGCCACCAGAAAATCAGTCACAAGGAATAAAAGAAAGCAGGACTTTGGTTCGCCAGATAAAGCTCAAGAGGCCATTAGGACTCCAGGCTCGACTTGTTTAGGAACAACAGCAAGCTTGTCAAGCTGTGCACAACAGCTGAAATCAGCATCATGGTCACCTAGTTTGACAAGTCTTTTCCCATGGCTTGCCGTGCGAAGACAAGCTTCTGGGTTAGTTTTCCATTGTTCCCAGACTGCCAATGCTGAGATTAGTTCATCATTCATCAAGTGAACCATCTCTTTTGAATTCTCAAGCAAATATGCTGTCAAAGCTCCAGCAGCGAAGGAATCCTCAAGTGAATAATCACCTTCCCAACCGCTCCCAACAATCCAAAGGTCTCTTGGCTTGCCTTTAATAATCGCTTCGGCCACCGCTCTTCGGTTTAATAGAGAAGCGGTATATAAATTTGAAGCAGTACTAACTCTGTGCAATGAACGAGTGCCATTAGTAGTACTCATGAACAATCGTTTACCACAAACCTTTTCCGCATCAACAGCCACAGGGGAATTACCAAGATCAAAACCCTCTAACATTCTTCCACCACGCTCACCCAAAAGTAGCCGGGATGAAACTGGCCATTTAGAAGCACAAATTTTAAGGTCATCCAAATCAGCGAAAGTTTGAACAGCCTCAGCCCCGTGATCCAAAGCACATGCAATAGTTGTGGTAGCCCTCAAAACGTCAATCACGACAGCCGATTCGGGGGGGTCCCCAGAAGGGACATCTGCAGCCACATGAAAATAAGAAAGCTGCATACACCAAACAAAGAAAGACATCCATAACAGTAACCAGATCCCTTCCTCCACACAATTAATTAGCCACATGCCTTTTTCTCGTTCCGGATATTCATCTCGAGACATGAGAAGCTTCCTGGAGCTCCTTGAGAGCAGGGGGCAATTACAAAGAATTAGCGCACCAGTAAATCCTGATCTAGAGCTCGCAGCTATAAGTGACCGGGTCCTCAAATGTGGAGGTCCCGCTCTGCTCTTCGAAAACGTGATTGGATCAACAATGCCAGTTGCCATAAACCTCCTTGGGACTATGGAGAGGGTTGTCTGGAGTATGGGCCTAGAAAGAGCTGATGAGCTTGAGGAGCTTGGCAATCGATTGGCATTACTTCAACAACCTCGGCCACCAAAAGGGATTAAGCAAACCCGCAAAGTTGCAAGCTTGCTTGTTGACCTTTTAAAGGCGAAGCCAGATATCGATTTAATTCCCCCTTGTCATCAAAAAGTATTGAAAGGAAGTGAGGTAAATCTCGATGAACTCCCTCTAATACGTCCATGGCCTGGTGATGCCAGCGGTGTTATCACCCTTGGGCTAGTGATAACAAAGGACCCTGAAACAGGAACCCCAAATGTTGGGGTGTATCGGTTACAGCGTCAATCAAAACAAACAATGACTGTTCATTGGCTAAGCGTACGTGGAGGTGCTCGGCACTTAAAAAAAGCAAAAAAATTGGGCCGCAAGCTAGAAATTGCTATCGCTATTGGTGTTCATCCACTTCTTGTGATGGCTGCTGCAACTCCAATCCCAGTGGAGTTAAGTGAATGGCTTTTTGCGGGGCTATATGCAGGTGAGGGAGTACGTCTAACCAAGTGCAAAACATTAGACCTTCACGTGCCAAGTCATAGTGAAATAATCCTCGAAGGGACAATTACGCCAGGGGAAGACTTGCCTGATGGTCCTTTTGGAGACCACATGGGTTTCTATGGAGGAATAGAAGAATCTCCACTAATTCGTTTTCATTGCATTACACACCGTAAGAATCCAATCTTCCTCACAACATTTAGTGGTCGACCACCCAAAGAAGAAGCAATGTTGGCAATTGCTCTAAACAGAATTTACACCCCAATACTTCGTCAACAAGTCCCAGAGATACTCGACTTTTTCCTTCCTATGGAAGCCCTTAGCTACAAGCTCGCCGTGATCTCTATTGAGAAAGCTTATCCAGGCCAAGCCAAACGAGCTGCAATGGCATTTTGGAGTGCTTTACCTCAATTCACCTATACAAAATTCGTCGTGATCGTCGATGAATGGATAAAGGTAAGAGACCCTCGTCAAGTCATTTGGGCCATAGCTTCTCAAGTAGATCCAAAGAGAGACTTCTTATTAATGGATAAAACCCCATTTGATAGTCTTGACTTCGCTAGTGAAGATATAGGCCTCGGAGGGAGAGTAGCCATTGACGCAACTACAAAAATTGGACCAGAAAAGAAACACCCTTGGAGCGAACCTCTAACTCGGCCTGAGGAGTTGGAAGCAAGGGTTGACAGTCGATGGAAAGAACTAGGACTAGAAGAACTAAAGATTTCAGACCCCGATCCAGTCCTATTTGGATATGTTCTAGATGATCTGATTTATAAATTTGCTACATCTCAATCAATAAAAGACAGTCAATAAAGAAAAAACTAAAAGCGAAGGTATTCCATTTCAATAAGATTAATTAGAAGCGAGCTAATTATCTTGAGTATCTCCAGCATAGATCCTTCGGTACGTGAACTTCGCTGCGGCGGGATTCTAACTGGAAATGTTCGAGTGCCAGGAGATAAATCAATTTCTCATAGAGCTCTTTTGTTTGGGGCTATAGCTGAAGGAACATCAATAATAGAAGGACTACTCCCCGCTGAAGATCCACTTAGCACAGCCGAATGCTTAAGAGCAATGGGAGTAAAAATTAGTCCAATAAAAGAAGATGAAGTAATACAAGTTGAAGGCGTAGGGCTAGACGGACTCTGTGAGCCAAATGATGTCCTGAACTGTGGCAATTCAGGTACGACGATGCGTCTAATGATTGGTTTATTAGCCGGCAGACAAAAACGTCATTTCATCCTCACAGGAGATAAATCACTTCGTTCTCGTCCTATGCAAAGAGTAGCTCAGCCACTAAAAGTAATGGGTGCCCAAATTAGCGGAAGGGCAAATGCAAATTTCGCCCCTCTATCAATAACAGGTAACGCCCTTCGAGGAGCAGTTGTAGGAACGCCTGTTGCCAGTGCACAGGTTAAGTCTGCCTTATTACTAGCTGCTTTAACGGCAGAAGGGCCTACAACCGTAATTGAGCCTGCTCACTCAAGAGATCACAGCGAGCGAATGCTAAGAGCTTTTGGCGCAAACTTAGAGGTGGGTGGAGAGATGGGAAGGCACATAAATGTTCGTCCAGGATCTCGCCTTAAATCCCAAAAAGTCTTTGTCCCTGGAGACATAAGTTCTGCTGCCTTCTGGTTAGTAGCTGGTGCCTTATTAGCTGGGTCCCAAATCACCATCAGGAATGTTGGGTTGAACCAGACCCGGACAGGGATTTTGGACGTCATGTATGAAATGGATGCACATATTGATGTTGTTAACAAACGAGAAATCGCTGGGGAACCTGTTGGGGATCTAGTAGTGAAGAGTGGGCCACTAAAGCCATTTTCAATCAATCACCAAATCATCCCTCGTTTAGTTGACGAAATTCCAATCCTTGCTGTTGCAGCATGTTTCTGTGACGGCGAGAGTAAAATTTCTGGTGCGAGCGAGCTAAGAGTTAAGGAAACCGATCGTCTCGCCGTAATGGCTAGGCAACTTGGTGCAATGGGTGCAGATATTGAAGAACATCCCGATGGGCTAACAATCCGCGGTGGAGAGAGAACGCTCAAAGGAACTACTCTTGATAGCGAAACAGATCATCGTGTAGCCATGAGCTTGGCCATAGCATCACTTCTAGCGGAAGGGGATTCTGTCCTAAG
>QCKJ01000016.1 GCA_003215435.1 Prochlorococcus sp. AG-409-M05 | reverse complement strand
TCTCTAAATATCTCTATACAAGTTCAGTAGGTGTTTACCACCCAGCAGACTTATTTAATGAAGATGATGTATGGAAGACCTTCCCTTCAGAAAATGATAAATTTGCTGGTTGGGCAAAACGTATGGGAGAGTTGCAGGCAGAAGCTTATCTTCAACAATACAATAAAGGCACATACTGCATTGTCAGACCCGGAAATGTATACGGAAGATTCGATAATTTCAACCCTGATAATGCGATGGTTATACCCTCGTTAATTGCTAGAGTTCATAATGGCGAAGACCCGCTTAGAGTATGGGGTGATGGTAAGCCAATTAGAGACTTTATTCACGCTGATGATGTTGCTTCTGCAATGATCTTTGTTATGGAAAGAAAAATCACTTTACCAGTTAATGTATCAAGCGGTGAGGGAAAAACAATTAAGCATGTAGTAGAACTTATAAGTGATGCCTATGATAATATTAATTATGAATTCACCCAAGAGGGTTCTTCTGGCGATAACAAGAGACTAATGAACATTAGTCGATTAAAAAATCTAGGATGGAACCCCAAAATTGATCTTAAGGATGGTATTCAGGATACAGTTGAATGGTACACAACCGAAGGATACAAAGGTTATGAACGCTACAATTCATTCACGGAGAAAATATAATGAAAATAATTATCTGTGGTGCCACTGGCTTTATTGGCAGGAATCTTGTTAATTACTTTGATCGAAGCACAAATCAAGTAATTGCGATATATCATAAAAAAAGTCCATTCAATGGTACTTCTAATAATGTTAGTTGGATACAAGCTGACTTACGTTTGCCTGGTAGCTTAAAGAGTTTTCTTAAAGGTACAGATGTGTTACTACAATTTGCAGCAACTACATCTGGAGCAAAGGATATTGTAGAGAAACCTTATATCCACGTAACAGACAATGCAATTATAAATTCCTATTTACTTAGAGAATGTTATGAAAATAATGTAGGACATTTTGTTTTCCCAAGTTGCACCGTTATGCTTGACTCTAAAGAGGAACAAAAAGAATCTGACTGGGATGAGAATAAGCAGATTCATGGTCACTATTATGGAGTTGGTAATACAAAGGTCTACATAGAAAAAATGTGCAAGTTCTACAGTGAACTAGGACTAAAAAGTACTGTTATTAGGCATTCCAATGTCTATGGAAAATATGACAAGTTTGATCTCCTAAAAAGTCATGTATTAGGAGCAACTATGGCTAAGGTTCTAAATTCAAACTCTTCCAAAAACATAGAGGTATGGGGTTCAGGTAAAGCTAGAAGAGACTTCCTTTATATAAAAGATCTGCTAAACTTTATTGATAAAGTGATAAATAATCAATCTACAATCTATGGTCTCTATAATTGTGGAATGGGATACTCTATCTCTATAAATGAGCTTGCCCAAAAAATAATTAATATTTCAGGAAAGAATTTATCTCTCACTAATAATCTAGAAAAACCAGATATTCCTACCGCTTTATCATTGAATTGTGATAAAGCTTATAAAGAAATTGGATGGGAAGTCTCCACTAGCCTTGACGAAGGTTTAAAACACACATACAGTTGGCTTTCCTCTAACAAACCCCAGGCTAATTAATAAATTCTATCAATAAAGTCATTACAGAACTAACAGGCATATTTATTTGAATCACTTTATAACCTTTGATTTAACTGACAATTTATAGTGATTGCATATGATCTTTATCTTAGTTAACAGTTTAACCAGACTGTATCCGTCTATATAAGTAGATACTGATTTTAGCTTTCTAAATTAAAAATTGCCTTTTCTTTTTCAAGTCCATAGTAAGGGAAGTCTAAATACCTTAACTCCGCTCTTTTCACGGTGTACAATTTGTTTGTAAAGTCAATTAGATTAAGAGCTTTCTTCTCAAGCTGATTTTGATTGGAATAATCCCAAATAGCCCTCGTAATAGCCCCAGGACCTGTTAATTGAATTATAGAATTCCTTGGGCTATTAACTATCCCTAGATAGAATTTAGATACTTCACAAATGTTTTCAATAGTATTATTTAGTATTTGATGTCCTTTTCTGAAAATCAGCACACCATTAATTACAGACCTATTTGCTGGTAAATTGTTTTCCAATTGTACTTTGCTACATTGTATCCCGACCAGATCAGCCGTACCCTTATGGTCGTTAAAGAACAACGAATAACCACAGTCAGATTTTATATAACTATTAATAGATTTTGGTAGCTTCCTTGCTATATCAATATATACACCACCTTTTTCATATAAAATACAATACCTAAATATGTCAGCTTTTAGTACACCATAAATTGCTTGATTATATATCTTACAAATTCTTGTATTTGACCATAGACCCGAATTCATATATTCATCTCTCATAAAACTATCATAAAGAATAAAACTAAAATCCTTATTGCTGTTATGAAAACTTGTAATCCCCTTTGCAAACTTCTTTCGAAAGAGTTTTGTTTCCCATGTCTGATAACAGATCATTGGAATTCCATAAATCTCTTTTTCATAGTTACCTTCTTTGCTGAAACTATTGACATTAATTAACGGATTTCTCTTCTTTAACAAATATGCCTTACCTTTTCTAAGCATCTTTAAAACCATTTTAAAGATTCCGTGTTTTACTAGTTATATGATTCTATTATGTATGGAATTCAATATTATGCCAGAATATCTTTCAGGCTGTATATTTAATGTTGGTGATAGATTTTCTGCTAAGCTATCAGAACTAAGCTGAAATGCGAATATATCACTAGATATAATGCCATTTATTACCTTCACCGTTGTAACAAAACTTTTCAGGGATTCAATCTACTGCGGCCCGTAAAAACAAAGACTTCTATAATTGATTTGTAATTTGCATTGAAACAAAAATAAGAACTCTTTTATGGATATCCGATCGCTTTTAATAAAAGGTACAGCTAGTATTTTAGATGCGCTTCGAGCAATTAACTCAGCATCTAGCCAACTATGCTTAGTCATAAATGACCGTGAGGAGTTGATTGGAGTTGTTACTGATGGTGATATCAGAAGAGCCTTGCTTAAAGGACATCAGCTCGAAGACAATGTTCTGGAGATAACGAATAAAGACTTTTATTCACATAACGAGAACCAAAATACGGAGTCTATGAAGACATTTATGAGGAGTAAGGGAATAGTATCTGTTCCAGTTGTTGATAATGATAATAAACCTGTAGATGTTATAGGCCTAAATGATCTGCTCGGAAGAACAAACTTTGTTAACCCAATTGTAATAATGGCGGGTGGGAGAGGAGAGCGACTTTTGCCTATGACACAAAATATACCTAAGCCAATGATACCTTTATCAGGTAAACCATTGTTAGAGATTATTTTAGAGAATTGCATAGATAAAGGTTTTCGAAAATTCTTCTTTACAGTTAATTATTTAAAAGATCAGATAATGGATTATTTTGGGAATGGTCAAAAGTGGGAGGTTTCTATAGAATATATTATTGAGACCTCACCTTTAGGTACAGCAGGCTCTCTAGCCTTATTACCAAAAGAAATTAAAAATGATTTCATCGTAATCAATGGAGACGTTCTTACCCATTTACAGCTACCACAGGTTCTAGACTTCCACTTAAAAAATAATTCAGTTGGCACTATTTGTGTTGTCCAGAATCAAACGCAGATTCCTTATGGAGTTGTTAATGCTAAAGACAATAAACTAATAAGCATTACTGAGAAACCAATTCTTACTCATCTCATAAATGCAGGGATATATATTTTAAATCCAGAGATACTCTCTCTCTTGCAAGATGGAGTTCGAATAGACATGCCTTCACTACTTCTAAATGCTAATCAACTAGGTATGAATGTTAATGTGTTTCCTGTGCACGAGTATTGGATAGACGTAGGTCTACCAGAGACTCTGAAAATAGCAGAATCTGACTGGTATACACTCTAATGAAGTCACCCAAAAAGCTTTTGATATGTGGCTTAGGCCGCATGGTTTCCAAATATTATCAAATAATCTATAAAGCATGGCAAAGTATAAAATTATTATTTTTAATTAAATCTACAGGCACTCGTACAGCTCATATTCCGTGTAAAACACCAATACACACATCAATTAGCTCAGTAATTAAATTTGAACCAGATATTGCGCTTGAGACGATACCTGCATGGAATCCCCTTGAACTTTTACTTGCGAATAAGTCAACACCTATATTTATAGAGAAACCAGTAGGCATAGATATAGATACAGGGGACTCACCTCTTTGGGATGAACTCCTTCAAAAATCAAAGAATATTATATCTTTTTTAAATAATAATGTAGATATAGTGGTAACAATCAGACCTTCTCTCGAATGCTTATGGTTCAACATGCTTGGTTTGACGAGTGATGGAGACTTAACCCTTATAGAATCATTGCTTATAGAACCTTTTCAGGAGTCACCCCCTTGCTTAGACCTCACAATATTAGCTTATGCCTACACGCCTAATTTTGTTCTCAATTCAAAAAGCACTTGGAGTGGTATTGTTGCTGGTACTCAGATCACCGACGAATATGCTCTTGATATAGATAAATCTTATGACTACAAATTAGGAACATTATCATCGACAGAAAATGCAGATGACATTAAAAAACCATGATTGATCCGAGTTGACCTATGGAATTACAAGACCAAAACTTATTAGTAACAGGCGCAGCAGGTTTAATAGGACAATCAGTGGTCAGGAAGGCTCTCTCAAAAGGGGCTACTTTGATTTTGACAGATATAAATAAAACGAGAGTTTTCTCATTAAAAGACGAATTGGATGAGCTATATCCAGGCAAGGTTCATGCTTTTCCTATTGACTTAACAAATATTGAAGGCATTAAAAGTTTGCTTTCTTTAGCCTTATCTAAGGTTCCCCATATTAACTCAGCCGTCCACTGTGCTTACCCAAGATCAATTGGCTGGGGAACTGATTTTGAGCAACTGCAACCTGGGTTTTTATACGAGGATTTAAACAATCAATTAGGCATCTCAATTTTATTCTCACAGCAACTAATACAACATTTTCTTTCTAACGGTGGTGGACATCTTATACATATAGCATCGATTTATGGAGTTAGACCTCCATTATTCTCTCAGTATAAAGGGACAAGCATTAAATCACCAATTGAATATACTGCAATTAAGGCTGGCATAATTTCTATTACATCTTGGCTTGCAAAATATTATAGAGATAAAAATATCCGTGTTAATTGCATCAGCCCTGGAGGCATATTTGACTCACAACCTGAACCTTTCCCTTCTCAATATCGGAGAAACTGTTCAAATATAGGACTTTTAAAGCCAACACATATCTCTGAATCCGTTATCTTTCTACTTTCTGCTGCTGCTGAGGCAATAAATGGTCAGAATATAGTTGTAGATGATGGATGGACCTTGTAATGGACCCTTCTCAGAAAGTTTTAGTTACAGGAGCGGATGGATTCATAGGTTCACATCTTGTGGAGAGTTTAGTAATGAGTGGTTACTCTGTAAGGGCATTTTGCTTGTATAATTCCTTTGGATCATATGGATGGCTTGACACTCTTGAGAATTCAATAAAATCCGAAATAGAATTCTTTTTAGGAGATATAAGGGATCCTACAATAGTGAAGAAAGCTGTTAAAGGAACTTCTACAGTATTTCATCTAGCGGCACTAATCGCTATCCCATATAGTTATTCAGCCCCATCTAGTTATGTCAACACTAATGTTTTAGGGACATTAAATATATTAGAAGCATCTATAGAATCAAATCTTTCCCGTGTTATACATACTTCTACCTCTGAGACTTACGGAACCGCTCAATATGTTCCCATAAATGAGTCACATCCACTTGTGGCGCAATCTCCATATGCAGCAACAAAAATAGCTGCAGACCAGTTAGCCATTAGTTATTACCATAGCTTTAACCTTCCGGTAACAATATTACGTCCTTTTAATACTTATGGTCCTAGGCAAAGTGCACGCGCTGTTATTCCAACAATAATTACTCAAATTGCCAATGGGGAACAAACCGTAAAGTTGGGATCATTACATCCAACAAGAGACTTTAATTATGTTTTAGATACATGTTCCGCGTTCGTATCAGTTGCTCAATCTAAAAAAACATTTGGGAAGGTTATAAACTCTTCAAGTAATTTTGAGATATCTATAGAGTCAACTGCAGAAATGATAGCTGAGGTAATGAATTCATCCATCCCTATAGAATTACAGAATGAGAGAATCCGCCCTAATCTTTCTGAAGTTGATAGATTATTTGGAGATAACTCTCTTTTAACTTCTTTAACAGATTGGACTCCTAAATTCTCTGGTTTGGATGGCTTTAAGAGAGGACTTCGTATAACAGCCGAATGGTTTTCGGACCCTGCAAACCTGGCCTTATATAATTCGAAGGATTATATTATATGAACTCTTCCTCTGAGATAAATAGTCTAGTTGAAGTTATTAAGTCAACACTAAAAGTTAAAGATTTAACTGATAAACTAGGCCTCCATGAGCCATATTTCAACAATTTAACCACATTCGAATACTTAAAAGAATGCATTGATTCTGGTTGGGTCAGTAATTCAGGAAGTTATGTAGAGAAATTTGAAGAACATATTTCTCGTTTTACTAAAGCCAATTACTCAATTGCATTAAATAGTGGAACATCCTCTCTTCGGCTTTGTCTCCATTTGATAGGAGTCAAACCAGGCGATGAAGTTATTCTCCCACCTCTTTCATTTGTGGCCACAGCAAATTCTATTTCCCATCTTGGGGCTACGCCGCATTTTGTGGATATTGAGGAATCTACTTTAGGTTTATCTGCTGAAGCACTTTCTGCTCATCTTGACAACATTGCTGTGATCAAAAACTCACAGGTTGTTAATAAGTTTTCCGGAAAGAGGATCGCGGCTATTGTTGCTGTCCACGTTTTTGGACATCCTTGCAACATCAAAAAGATTAAAGAAGTTGCTGATTTTTGGAACATATCCGTTATCGAGGATTCAGCCGAAGCTCTTGGTAGTTTTTCTTTTATTTCCAGCTCACCTATCCATTCAGGTCTTATCGGTCAGCTGGGGATTTTAAGCTTTAATGCTAATAAAATTATTACTACTGGATCTGGTGGCGCTATCATTACTAACAATTCACAATTAGCGTTGAGAGCTAAACATCTCTCAATGACAGCAAAAATACCTCATCCTTGGAATTTTGACCATGATGACATTGGATGGAATGACAGATTGTCAAACCTTAATGCAGCAATTGGTGTGGCTCAATTTGAGGAATTAGAACATAGATTGAAAATTAAACGTAAACTTGCGGAATTATATATTCGTTCATTTGAAGCTATTCCTGGTGTAGAAATAGTCAAGGAGCCAATTAATACTAAGAGCAATTATTGGTTGGTGACCTTGCGATTTAGTGATGATGATCCAAATGAAGCAAACAGGAAAAGGCTTATACTTTTAGAGAAAGCGAATTCTCAAGGCCTATGCTTAAGGCCCTCTTGGAGTTTGCTTAATAAACAAATAATGTATAGTAAATGCCAATGTTCAGATTTATCTGTAGCTAGAGACCAATCAAATAGGTTGGTCAATTTACCAAGTAGTCCTCTTCTCCTAGCTAGAAAATAATCGATACTTTAATATTAATCGATTAAAATATCGATTATTCCATCTGCAATATATTCAGCAAGTCTATTAATATTTTCCGCAAGATCTTCTTCATTAGAACCCCACTTATTTGCAATTTTATTTGTGAGACTATGTTCTTTTGCATGTTTCACCATGGTTTTAACCAAAGCGTTTTGGGCGCTCTTACCTTCTCTCTGTTTTAAATAATCCCAGATATTATTTTCCATAGAATAGATGTAGTTGAGTTGTTCCACACCTGTATATGAGTACATTTCCATTACCCCAATATGGCAAAAGATCTGACCTAACTCATCAAAAGGACCTTTGCTTTCGTTGGCATGTTCATATTCTGCGAGCATCCACTCTAATTCGGACACTTTCTCTCTATTTCCATCTCTAGCAGAGGCTAGCGTTGCATAAAACTCATCAAATTCAATAGGGTCAGACAAGAGTAAAAATTGAATGCATTTAATTCTATAGCCTTAGCTGCTCGGGATTTGTTTTTTTATGAATTTTAATGCTCAGTATCTTTGGCTCCTGAGATGACTTATGCGTTATCTACTAATAGTTTAATTTGAAAATCTATATCGCCAATATCTATAGCTAGCTGCTCGCTTGTTTTTTTGTTAGAAAGTCCCATGCAGGTAGGCCTTGTAACCAACTCTCTTTCGCCATTCAGACTCCCTTTCTTTATATATTTCGAATCTATTCCAAGAGCCTTGCATAGTTTTAGGCCGAAGTTGTACTTAGTGATTACATTATTCGCACTAATATTATAGATTCCTGAGCAATTATTTTGAGATAGATTATTGGCTATTTCAATAAGCCTTAATCCATTAACTGGGTTAAAATATACATCATCAAAAAGATAAATATTTTTTCGTTGATTAACTGAGGTTTCTATAAAGTCGCTAAATGATTTTTTTATGCTATTGCCATAGCCGAAAAAATTAGTTCTACAAACTAATGAATTTGAATTACTATTAAGTACATTTACTTCACCCTTGTACTTGGAATTTGCATATTCGTTCATTAGTACGACTGGATCAGACTCAGTGAAGTAATCATTGATATTACCGTAGAGGTGATCGGTCGAAATATGAATAAACTTGCAACCAACTAATTTGGTCGACTTAGCCATCACTCCTGGTATATGTACATTTAAATAATGAGCTAAATCTTTATCCTCCTGGCACCTTTCTACATTGGTAAGTCCAATAGTGTTAACAACTCTATCTACTCTATTAAACTCTAAAAAATTACTAAGTTGACTCTCATTACTAAAGTCTAGCTTATAAGCTGACCATTTTTTAGATTTAACTGGATTTTTATGCTCTCCTAAAATGTAGTCTGTATTTAGCTCTTCCAAGTTACACCAAATTGAGCCTAGAAGACCTGCAGCACCAGTGATAAGTACTTTTTCGTTTGACATTTGAATTGATTTAACTTTGTCTTGATTTAGTATAATTATGTATCCATTCTTTAAGATAGCTTACTTCCATCCACTCTGAATTGGTGTCACTTGCATAGCAAAAACCATCTGCTACAGGTTTTCCATCTTTAATTAATTTTTGCTCCTTATAAAGATCATTAAGCACTGGTAAAATCTTATAGTAGTCTTTGTACTCAAATGTATAAGCGGAGTCTTCCGCTCCAATCATTTGTTCATGTACTTTTTCTCCTGCCCTGATACCTATAATCTTTTGCTCAGCATCAGTTGAGACCGCCTTTGCAATATTACAAATATTCATTGATGGAATCTTTTTAACGTAAATCTCACCACCTTCCATATCATTTAATGCTTGCCAGACCATGTCAACGCCTTGCTCAAGGGTAATCATAAACCGTGTCATTTTTGGGTCAGTAATTGTCAATGTACCTTGCTCAGCTTGTTCTATAAAGAATGGTATAACAGACCCCCTTGACCCCATTACATTTCCATATCTAACAACAGAGAACTTTGTTTTTTGAATGATCCCTAATAAATTTGCTGCTATAAATAACTTGTCTGAAGCCAACTTTGTTGCACCATATAAGTTGATCGGGTTACTTGCTTTGTCTGTAGATAGAGCGACTACTTTTTTTACACCCTGATCTAGACAAGCTTCAATTAGATTTGTTGCACCATTAATATTTGTTTTTATACATTCAATCGGATTGTATTCCGCTGTTGGAACAATTTTTGTCGCTGCTGCATGAACAACGTAGTCTATGTTTACTAGGCTTCTACGCAGTCTGTCTGCATCTCTAACATCACCAATTATAAACCTTACTCGTTTATCATCCTCGAATCTCTTTGCCATCTCCCATTGCTTCATCTCATCTCTAGAGTATATTATCAAATACTTAGGCTGATATTTCTTTAAGGTTAGTGGTACAAATACATTCCCGAATGAACCTGTCCCACCTGTTATAAGTAGAGTTGATCCTTCTTTCACATAACCCTCCAGACGGATTGATATTAGCCCTGTTATTATAGTATGGAGTGCTTTAAGTTAATCTCGAGCCGAATAACGCATTTTTAAAATATGGTAAGCTAATAGCTAGTAAAATTAAGCCCTAAATTTAATCCCTAGGGATACAATTTTCTAAACTATTTACGGTAGAGGATACCCTTTTTAGTGAGCTATTCATTCCGACTAAGTAAATCAATATTATTAGCGTTACTATTACTTTCAGTGAACTAACTATTGCCTTTCCGTGTGCATTAATTAGTTGTTCTATTTCTGTATCCAAGATATAGTCCGAGACATTCCTTGCTTTTCTAATAATCTTTTTCAATCTTTTTTTATTTTTATTTGAGATCCTCATGGTAATACTTGTTAGTGGAAGCTGGCTTGATGAAAGAGAAGTTTAGATTCTCTGATGCTACATGAATTTATTTTAGCATTTTTGTATCGTTTAACCCAGTAAACCCCATTGACAACCTACTATAGATCAACAATCAATCAGCTATTTCTAAGAGCGATTTTGACCCAAATATGAATAACTTTGATAAGTTTAACTCTGAGAGCTCTCAGATTAAGGTTAGTTTGATAGTTGGTTGTTTGATAGATGATATTAAAAGTTTTAAGAGATTGTTGCCAAGTCTTGATGCAAATTCAAAAAATATTTCAGAGATAATTTGCATTATAAGCGGAATTGATTCTTCTATAGATGTCACCCTAGTAGATGAATTGAAAAATCTAACTACATCTAATCTGATTGTGCTCCAGTTCGCGAATGTACTACTGCCTGGAGCAGCTAGAAATATAGGAATTTCGAAATCTAAAAATGAATTTGTGGCCTTTATTGATGTTAATACAACTCCAAATGCTAATTGGCTATCAAATTCTCTATATATCATTATGAAAAACAACTTAAGAGGATTATTTGGTAAGACTACATATCTTTCTAGTACCGTCTTCGAAAGATGTTTTATAGCCGCTACCTATGGATTCAATCCTATCTCCACTGTTCCAGGTACTGTCGCTAGTAAGTCTTTAATTGAAAATGTCGGTTATTTCATCCCTTCAGTAAGGGCTGGTGAAGACGCTGAATGGATTGATAGGGCTATCCACTTTGAGAAGGGACTTTCCTCTAAAGATGTTATACCTTTAAAGTATTCTAATCTCAAAGGAAGATCTCTTCCAGAGTTAATGAAAAAATGGTATAGAAATTATAGTTCATCCACTTTAGATATTCTTCTTTATGAGCATCAAAGATATTTATACCTTGGCTTCTTTACCTCTCTTGTACTTACTATTTCTTTTTTTTGGAACTGGCAAATTGCTGGATGGAATGAGGATTATTACCTCTATGTGCCACATATATCTAAAATAGCTTTCTCTGCTCTCATAGCGCTTTATGTTTTTGTAAGAGGTCTGGTTTTGCCTGTTCGCAAAGGCCTCAAACTCTATAAAGAAAACCCTTTAACTTTACTCCTAATACTATCGATCAGCTTCCTTATTGATGTTGTTAAATTATTTGCATTCTTTGACTCGAGTCTAAAAAGGGTTCTAAGAAAATATTGGCTTTTCTAAGCAACATGACGCTATCCTTTAGTGATAATTCCTCAACCTTCTTTGAACTGATGGCAATCCTTGAGATCTCTACTTAGAAATAGCCCAAACAAGAACCCTTCTTTTAGAAATTCTTTCTTTTCAGCCTACTGTAGAACCTTTTAGTTGGCCTATAGAACTGTGCTAATAAACAGCTTTATACCCCATCAAATTTACCAGCTCTTCCCCAAGCTTTTACAGAATGAGCTTTAATCACTCCTTTAACTTCTATTTCTCAATTTCACGATCACTAGCTATTCAAGCTTTACATCCTTGATTCAATTTCCTGACAGACTTCTCGATGAAAACAGTTTTTCTTCTATGAGCCCATTTGGCTTAAATGATTTACCCACAAGGGTCGCCCTTGTCCATGATTGGTTCTCTCCGCGCTCCAAGGGGGGGAGCTGAGGCTGTAGTGCAGTCAATCGATAGAATCCTTTCATCAGGAGGACGCCGACCTGATCTTGCGGCCCTCGTCGACGGTGAAAGTACAAATAAAGGTAGTTGGCTCGAAGGCCGGTTAATTAAGACAAGCCCTATTCAAAATCTTCCTTGGGGCGTTACTCATGTGCAGCAATATCTTCCTTTACTGCCTTACGCGATTGAGCAGATAGATTTAAGTGATTACCCACTAGTTATCAGTAGTAGTCACCTCGTTGCTAAAGGAGTACTTATCTCTCCTGATCAGATGCATTTGAGTTATGTGCACACGCCGGTCCGTTATGCCTGGGACCAAATGCATTCATATCTACGTAGATCCTCTCTTTCGCGGCTTGGTCTTGGCCCTTTAATTAGATATCAACTTCATAAGCTGAGGCAGTGGGACCAGCTCAGTGGTGCTCGCATAGATCACATTTTGGCTAACTCTCGATTTACATCACAACGCATATTGAAATTTTGGGGCCGTCAGTCAAAGGTTGTGCATCCCCCTGTTCAGGTAGATGATTTTCGTTGGGATATGCAACGAGAAGACTTCTATCTGTGCCTATCTCGTCTGGTTCCTTATAAGCGTGTAGATATTGTCATTGAGGCTTTTAATCATTTGGGGTTGCCTCTTTTTGTTGTGGGAGATGGGCCGGAATGGAGTTATCTAAAAAGTATTGCCAAACCTAATGTTCATCTGCTGGGTTATCAGAGTAGAAGTCAGGTTAAGGAACTGATGTCTCTATGCCGTGCCTTTGTTTATGCAGGTATTGAGGACTTTGGGATTGCCCCAGTAGAAGCCATGGCATCCGGAGCACCTGTTATCGCTTTTGGCAGAGGGGGCCTATTAGATACGGTCCGTTGTGCATCTTTAGGGGATAAGTCGGCAACAGGTCTTCTTTTCCCTCAGCAAACAGTTTCTTCCTTGAGGGAGGCTGTCTCTGGCTTTGAAGAAGAAAGACTTTGGCGAAAATTATCTCCAGAGGTATTACGCGTTTGGTCAGAAAATTTCTCACCAGGGTCTTTTGCTCTGCGCTTTGAAAAAGCATTACTTGAAGCATTTGGTCACCATCAACGAAGCTGTGCCGTTGCTGCGAGTGACCCTTCGCAGCTTTTTGCATCCCCCTCTTGAGATTTAGTGGTATTAAATTAGAGGTGATTGTTAGCTCACCCCTATCTTAAAAGGTGTTTAATTCTGGAGGCAACATAAAGAGAAAGAATTCTCAAAGGCATTTGAGATTGCTATCGGAGCCCATAGCAAACCTTCCAACGAAGGAATTAATAAGTCAACAGAATAAACTTGGAAGATCGGTCAAAAGGTTTGGGGATATTTTCTTTGCGTTGCTAGTTCTTGTCTTTGGGTCTCCAATTTTCCTTGTTTTGGCTTTGCTTATTAAGATTACTTCTCCTGGCCCAATCTTTTATATCCAGAAGCGTGTCGGAAGAAATTATAAACGATTTGGATGCATTAAGTTCCGTACTATGAGAAAAGATGCTGATAATTTGCTTACTAATGTTCTCGCTAATAGCCCTGGTTTGCGAAAAGAATTTGAACGTGATTTTAAATTAAAAGAAGATCCTCGAATAACCCCTATTGGCCGTTTCCTAAGGCGATCAAGTCTTGATGAACTTCCTCAGTTTTTCAATGTACTTATGGGTGAAATGAGTGTTGTTGGGCCAAGACCAATTGTGGATAAAGAACTAGAGAGATATGGTGTTTTTATGGATGAAGTATCTTCAGTAAGACCTGGTTTGACTGGTCTTTGGCAAGTTAGTGGAAGAAATAATCTTAGTTATGCAAAGAGAGTTAAACTTGACTTGGTATATTCAAGGGCTAGATCTTTTTCTTTAGATATTGCAATCATATTTCGTACATTTGGTGTCCTCTTATTCCCAATGGATAGAGGGGCCTATTAAATAAGACTTAATTAGAGGATTGATGTAAAAATAAAAAATAATAATAACCATGCCAACTCAAGCCTCAGGGAAAGTTCTAATAACTTTTTTATGCCTTTCACACTGGGTGGTTCGTTTCCGACCCCTAGTATTTCTTTCTCTACTTTTCTTTTCTTGTAGGAGTTAGTTCCTCCTATCTGAATACCTGTACAGTTTGCAAAGATTGCTTCAGACAGTCCAGAGTTTGGAGATAAGTCATGAGAGCCTTCTTTTAATGACTTCCTTATAACTTTGATGATTTGACTTGGCCTAACACTAACGATCGGCAAAGTAATTAAAACAAGTCTGCAGGGTACCCAAGTTAAGAGATCATCTAACCTTGCACTTGTTGCTCCTAACCAAAGCAACTTGCCTGTTCGATATCCAATCATTGAGTCAAGGGTGCTGGCTGCTTTAAATGCCCAGACAAAAGCTAATGGTCCTGGAAGTAATGGATTTAGACTCCAAAGTGTACTTCCAAAAAACATCCAGAAAAGAGGAGCAAAAACTCCATCTACTGAATTTTCACTTGCTGTTTCAGCTGTGGCTCTGAGGATTTCAGATTGAGTAAGTTTGTCTACATCTCTACCAACAATTAGTCCTAACTTCTCTCTTGCGGGCTCAAGGCCTCTCTGTGATTTGTATGAGATAGCGATTAAAACATCTAAAACACTTTTTCTGAGACTTCCAGCAGCTAGAGAACTTGCTAAGGCAATTAAAAGAGCTAGATGACTATAAAACAACCCAAAATTGATTGAAATTTGTTCAATTGACCAACCAATTAGTCCACAAGTAGAAACAACAAAAAGAGTTATAAAAAACCCTCCAAACCATAGCCTCTGTATATTGTCTTCTGCAATTATATAGATGGATCTTCTAAGTGTATTTATAACTCGACCCATTAGCTCGACTGGGTGGGGACACCATCGAGGATCTCCTACCAGTAGGTCTATGGCAGCTGAAATAATGACTAGGTAAATCGTGACAGTCAGTTCGTTTTTAGCCAGCTAAACATTGAGCGAAGACCTTTGCCTACTTCTTCTATTGGAAGTGCAGCATCTCTTGCGCGGATTTCTTTCATTTTTGGCTTACCGGCATCACATTCGGCCACAAAGTTTTTAGCAAAGGTGCCGTCTTGAATATCTTTAAGGATGTTTTTCATTTCAGCTTTTGTCTCAGAGGTGATAAGCCTTGGTCCACTTACATAATCACCATATTCCGCAGTATTTGAGATTGAATCACGCATGGCAGTAAGGCCTCCCTTAACCATTAGATCAACGATGAGTTTTACCTCATGGAGACATTCGAAATAAGCTAATTCAGGCTGGTAACCTGCCTCAACGAGAGTTTCGAACCCTGCTTTTACAAGTTCAGATAGCCCCCCGCATAAGACTGCTTGTTCTCCAAATAGATCTGTCTCTGTTTCTTCTTTGAAGTTTGTTTCTAAAATACCTGCCCTTGTTCCGCCAATGCCTTTTGCATAGGCCATAGCTAGTGAGCGAGCTTTACCTGAGGCATCTTGCTCGATAGCAAATAATGCTGGGACTCCTTGACCATTCTGGTATTCCCATCGGACAGTATGACCAGGGCCTTTGGGAGCAATCATGACCACATCTACATATTCTGGTGGCTGAATTAGTCCAAAGCGAATATTGAAGCCATGGGCAAAACTAAGGATTTTCCCGGGGCTTAAATTCGGTGCGATGCTGTCTATGTAAACCTCTTTTTGAAATTCATCAGGAAGAAGAACCATTATCCAGTCTGCTTTTTTGGAGGCCGCAGAAACACTTAATACTTCAAGACCATCTGCCTTTGCTTTTTCAGCAGAGCGAGAGCCTTCGTAAAGACCAACTACGACGTCGATTCCGCTGTCTTTGAGATTTAATGCGTGCGCATGGCCTTGTGAGCCATAGCCAATAATTGCAATTGTTTTGCCGTTCAGGAGTGTGAGGTCGGCATCCGAATCGTAGTAAAGCTTGGCCATGCGATCCCTAAATGCGAAGCGGTAGAACGATTGAGCTTACGAAAAGAGCAGCAAGCCTTGAAAGATTTTGACAATCAAGAGGTATTTATACCTATTTGACTTGCGAATTGGTTTTAGGCTTCATTTGGATGAGAAATCACCCTGTCGATTAGACCATACTCTTTGGCTTCACTAGCGCTAAGGAAGTAGTCCCGGTCAGTATCCTTTTCGATTTTCTCAAACGTTTGACCAGTTAGTTGTGACATTGACTGATTCAACATTTTTTTGATTCGAAGAATTTCCTTTGCTTCGATTTCTATGTCACTAGCCTGACGCTGACTTGTACCTCCTAGTGGTTGGTGAATCATTATTCTGCTATGAGGTAACGCAAGACGCTTCCCTTTTGTTCCTGCAGCAAGTAAAAAGGCTCCCATAGATGCAGCTAATCCAACACAGATAGTCACTACGTCACTTTTGACGTATTGCATAGTGTCAAAGATGGCGAGGCCTGCTGTTACAGATCCTCCTGGAGAATTGATGTACAGGTATATAGGCTTTGAACTGTCTTCTGAATCTAGATAGAGCATTTGGGCTACAAGGCTATTAGCAATACCATCGTTGACTTCCTGCCCGAGGAATAGGATTCTTTCAGCACCAAGTCTTGTGTAAATATCAACCCAACGCTCTATTTGGCTACCTGGAAGGCGATAAGGGACACTAGGAGTACCAATTGGCATGTTTAAAGAGATGTGAAGTGATGTTGGAGAGGGTGTTCTGTTAGAAATTTCAACAGGGATAATTTAACTATTAAGACAGGGTTCAGCCTTATAGATTTTCTTTAGGGAGATCTTTGCGGCTAGAGAGGACACGATCTATTAGGCCATATTGAACCGCTTCATTTGGAGTGAGATAACTCATCCTGTCAGAATCTTTTGATAGTTGTTCAATAGTTCGACCAGTGTTTTTTGAGAGGATTTCAAGCATCGCATGCTTGTTATGGAGAACTTCTTTAGCTCGTATCTGTATGTCAGTAGCTTGCCCTTTTGCACCGCTTCTTGGTTGATGAAGAACTATTGAAGAATGCGGAAGAGCAGCTCTCTGCCCCTTGGTTCCTGCAGAAAGAATCATCGCTGCAGTACCCATTGCTTGCCCTATGCAAATTGTATGTACAGGTGGTTTTATATAGCTAAGGGTGTCACAAATGGCGAAAGCCTCTGTCTCAAAACCAATTGAATCACCTGTATACCAACTCGTTCCGGTTGAGTTGATATAGAAAAAAATTGGTTTGTCAGCATTATCAAATTCAAGATATAGAAGCTGAGCAATGATTAGCTCAGTTACATCTATCCCCAACTGACGTTTTGTATCGTCATCAGAAAACAAAGGAAGTCCTAGATAAACGATTCGCTCTTTTAGTAGCAGAGAAGGAAGGTCAGGAGGGGGTGTGCGCATTACAGCTGATTCGCCGTAGTAAGGAGCGGACACCGTCATATAGAAAACATTGTCTGGTAGTTGAGCCTAGCGATGTTTTGACTGCGGGTGTTGTTTTGGCTTTCTAAGAGGTTGTTTTTTTTTGGCCTTCGCAAAAATTATTCTCCCAGTAGATGTTTGCAAGGCACTTGTTACCACTACTTCCATTTCTATCCCAATAGATTCTTTTGCCTCTTCTACAACAACCATTGTTCCATCCTCAAGGTAGGCCAACCCTTGATTTTCTTCTTTGCCTTCACGAATGATCTTCAGATGAAGTGTTTCGCCAGGTTGGACTTCAGGCCTAAGTGCTAAAACAAGTTCACTTAGGTTTAATGTTTTTAGCTCTTTGACTTGAGCAATCTCAGCAAGATTGAAGTCAGCAGTGACAAGAGTTCCTCCAGTATCACTAGTTAATTTGAGCAAACGTTCATCAGTCCCTGTCCCTTCATAACGGGTGTTATTTACTACGAGCCTTCTTCCATACTTCTCACGCAGTGTTTTAAGCAGTTTTAATCCTCTACGGCCCTTAGATCTTTTATCTCCATTGCTTGAATCAGAAAGCTTCTGCAATTCATCTATAACTGATTGGGCAATTATTACCTGGCCTTCTAGAAGACCACATTTTAATAGCCCTTGTATTCGCCCATCGATGATTACACTTGTATCGAGAATTTTTGCACTTGCAGGAGTGAGGATTCCTTCTGCAATCAGAAGAGCATCAGTGCTATTTGGGTTAAAAAGTCTAAGTAATGTTCGACCATGAACTTCACCAAGATTGAAACCTATAAATCCGAAAAATACATTGCTCAGGATTGCTGCTAGTGGCTTTAAGAAAACCATCTCCCAAGGGAGTGGAAGAAGAAGTATTGGTGCGAGTAATAGATTTGCTATAAGAAGCCCAAGAATTAATCCAACTGCCCTGCTTACAAGAAGGTCTGAAGGCATTGTGCGAATTCTTTGCAACACCCTTTCCCTAAGACTCTGAAAGAGGAAGCCCGCAGAAAGTCCACAGAGGCCAGCAGTAATTGAAATTATGAGTTTGACATTCCCAATAGTTGAAACAAGATGAAGCAATTTTTCAGGTAGCAAGTCAACTCCTAGCCACCCGACTAAGACCCCTGAGACAAGAAATAGAATCAGTATTAGTGGATCCACAATTTGTTCAAGTTATTGTTTCTTGCGATGGGCTCAATCATCATGTTGGATCATTTTGAGTTTGATTAGGGCAGCTTTAACAACCTTTGCCTGGTGAATCATGAGAGTTGTTGATTATGTTTCACCACCCAGAAGTGCCTATTTGCACATCCCATTTTGTCAAAGGCGTTGTTTTTACTGTGATTTTCCGATAGTGCCTCTTGGAGATCGAGCAAGTGGAAAGGTTGGGACAGGAAGCTCTTCTATAAAGGCATATTTAAAGCTTCTACATAAAGAGATAGCCCTTAGTCCACCAGGTCCTCCATTGGCAACTGTATATATTGGCGGTGGAACTCCTTCCTTGCTTAGTCCGCTCCAAATTAGCTCTCTGTTGACTCACCTGCAGCAAAGGTTTGGACTTCAACAGGGCGCAGAGATCACATTGGAAATGGACCCGGCTACGTTTTTTGAGGAAGATCTATATAAGTTTCTTGAAATAGGCATTAACCGGATCAGTCTTGGCGGACAGAGCTTTGATGATGAACAATTAGAAAAAATGGGGAGGAAGCATAGAAGAAAAGATGTTCTAGAAGCCTGCTCTTGGTTGTCTTCAGCCCACAAAAGAGGAAAGCTAAAAAGTTGGAGTTTGGATTTGATTCAAAATCTTCCTGGGCATAATTTGCCTGACTGGAATAACCAGCTTTATGAAGCTATTTCTACTAATGTTCCGCACTTATCTGTTTATGACTTGTCTATAGAAGAAGGAACTGTTTTTGCCTGGCAAAAGAATAGAAATCAACTCTCAGTCCCTTCAGAAGAGCTTGCAGCAGAAATAATGAATAGTACAAGTTTGATTCTTTCTTCTTCAGGTTTGTCTCGTTATGAGATCTCAAGTTTCTCTTGGCCTGGCCATGCATCTAGGCACAATCGAGTGTATTGGCGAGGGGCTGGTTGGTGGGCATTTGGATTAGGTGCTACAAGTTCACCATGGGGCCAAAGATTGACTAGGCCTAGAACCAGGGAATCCTATTCTCATTGGATTGAGAAACAGGAAGAGGAAGGTCTTGATGACTCACTAGTACCAACGAAAGCTATACGAATGTCTCTTGATGAGAAGATACTTGTAGGGCTACGTTGTAGAGAAGGTGTTGATTTAGATTTACTTAGTAGTGAGTGGGGTTGGGGTAAAACAGAGTCCGAAACTTATATAAAAATGCTCGAAAAACGTTGGCAAGAATCAATCAAGATGGGATTTTTGGAAAAGAGATGTAATCGATTTACCCTTACTGATCCATATGGGATGACGGTAAGTAATCAGGTCCTTGTTGAGATGATCCTTTGGTGGGAATCTTTACCTCATGACGCTGTTGAAGGACCCATCCTTTGAGGGCCTCTATGTTTTGTTTGCGGCCATCAATCAAAGCAGGACTGAAAGGAGGTTGAGTAGCTGTTAAACCAAGTAGGTCAGCTGTCACACTTACTTGTCCATCACAGTCGTGGCCAGCACCTATACCGATTACTGGAATTCTTAGGTGATTTTTAAGTTGAGTAGCAACCTTAGAAGGTACATGCTCAATAACAATAGAAAAGCAACCAGCTCTCTGAAGCTCAATCCCATCGTTGATAATTTTTTCTTGAGCCCTTTCATCCTCTCCTTGTCGACGATAACCCAGGCGATGAACTGATTGTGGAGTAAGACCAAGATGTCCCATTACAGGTATACCCATCCTTACAAGACGCTTTATTACTTTCAGAACTTCGGGTTCCGCACCTTCAACTTTTACAGCTGCAGCACAAGAGTTCTTTAGGAGACTCCCTGCTGCTTCTACTGCCTTATCTTCGCCGCATTGATAGCTAAGGAAAGGAAGGTCAGTAATTACTAGAGGCTGATCAGAAAGTGGTTTAGAGAGACCTCTCCCTACGGCTTGAGTGTGATGGAGCATTTGCTCCAATGTCACAGGCAAGGTGGTGGAGTGCCCAAGAATCACCATAGATAGCGAATCTCCGACTAAAACAACATCTGCTCCTGCAGATTCAACCATTGAGGAGGAAAGGCTGTCCCAGGCGGTGAGGACGGTTATCCTTCGCCCGGTTTCTTTGTAACGAATCAGATCCCCAGGCCGCATTAAATACTCCAGGTCATGGTTGATTAATTGCTAGCATCTAGGAGACTCGGACCCATGCGGCTTTGACGCCCAAAACTGGTCAGGACCGGAAGGTAGCAGCCAAAAGGGATGCTCGATGCAGGCGTGGAATCCGGGTCACCTAAATCTTTAAATATTAGTTCTCCTGATCTTTACGGGCTTGGCGTTGGCGCAAACGTAAGAATTCAGGAATACTTGCTCCTGGCTCTTTTACCTCAGGTTGCTTCGATTTAGAAGGGGGAGCCATTCGGTTCCTTGCCCTCTCATT
>QCKJ01000015.1 GCA_003215435.1 Prochlorococcus sp. AG-409-M05 | reverse complement strand
ATGGTCACACTGCTTCACTATTCCCAGGGACTAACTCCCTTAACGTCACTGATCAATACACAACCACTTCACAAGGGAATGGACTTGATAGAGTTACTATGACTTCGCCAGTTCTTAGTGCTGCTAGTAAAGTTCTTTTTTTAGTCAATGGAATAGCGAAGAAGGAAGCCCTAAAAAGAATGCTTGATAGCTCTGAATCTCCTGATAGGACACCAGCAAGATTAGTTAGTCCAAATTCAGACATTATTGTTCTGGCAGATGAGGAGCTAGCAAAAGATTTATAGGTCTATTGTTAGACCATTGTGATTTTGAGCATTATTTTAGAAGACCTTTTATCTAAAATTACCTCTTGTGATAGTTGATTCGCGTAGCTTCTCTCCAGATGAGTCACTTGATATTCCCTTTAGGGAATTTGAAGGTTGGATGCCTATAAATGACACTATTATGGGTGGATGTAGTAGTGGATCTTGTTGTATAAGTAATGAGGGACTGGTTCTGGAAGGTGTACTGGTTGAAGAGGGAGGTGGGTTTGTTAGTTGTTCGTCTTCGATACTCTCACCTTCGATCAACCTTTCTCGCTTTAGTGGGCTGGAGTTGGACATCGATGGTTGTGGCTTAACTCTTAAGCTGGCTTTGGCATGTCAATTTAAATCTTTCAGCTTTGGGGGCTTAATTGGTGAAGGACTCCGTTGGGTTGCTGAAATCCCTACAGAAAGATCAGGGACTACCACGATTCGGCTTCCTTTCAAGATATTTAAGCCAACCATAAGAGCTAATCCTATTCGACTACCTTTAATGTTGGATGCATCACGCATAATTCAATTCCAATTGCTTTTCTCCAAGTTTGGGATAGAGGGAGGGAGAAACATGGGATTTCGTTCTGGGTCGATAAAAGTCCTTCTTAGGTCAATACGGGCATTCCATTGATCCAGTGACGACTTTGCCCTCATTAATAGCTACAGCCGCAGATAGTTGTATGAAACCCTGGCTTCATGCTGTTGTAATGTCGAATGACGACTCAGAGATTACTGATATTAAAGATGAATATATTGACCAACTTTTCGAAACAGAACTTGTTGATGTTGTCGTTCGAATTGAATGTCGCGATTCACAAGGAGATAGGCATCCTGAAAAGGATCTTGAGTTAGAGGTTTTTCGAAGTGGCTCAGACCTTAACCTTGTATTGGGTTGGTGTAACCGTCCAGATAGTCCTTTGCTATGGCAAGGTAGGCATGCTGTGTGGATGGACCCAAATACAGGGAAACGTTGTTCATCGCCTCATAGTGGTCTTGAGCTTGAATCATTTGCGAGAAGGTTGAGGGCGTTATTTTGTTTGCCTGGTTAATAGATCAAATCAGGGTTGGTCTGTTACTGCACCCTGGCTGGAACTACTAACTAATCTGGAATACTTACCTAAGATTCCTGTTGAGTATATAGATTTTGGCTTAGTCCATTTGGAACGACGAAATTGTATCTCTGCTTCCTCTACTTCTAACTTAATAATCCCTTGATTTGCATCGACAGTTATTAAGTCTCCATTTTCTACTAAGGCAATTGTTCCCCCGACAGCGGCTTCTGGTGCAATATGTCCGACTACTAACCCATAGGTACCGCCACTAAAACGCCCATCGGTTATTAGTGCAACCTTGTCCCCTAAACCTTGACCTACTATTGCTGAAGTTGGGGCGAGCATTTCTCTCATCCCCGGCCCTCCAACAGGGCCTTCGTAGCGAATGACTACAACATCCCCAGCCTTGACTTTATTGTCCAGAATTGCATCTAGGCACTCTTCTTCGCTTTCAAAGACTTTAGCTGGCCCTGTTAAAACAGGATTTTTTACACCACTTATTTTTGCGACGCTGCCTTCTTCTGCCAGATTCCCTTTGAGGACGGTTAGATGACCTTTTTGGTATAGAGCCTTAGAAATTGGGCGGATTACTTCTTGATTTTGCATGGGTTGAGAAGGTACATCTTTCAGTAAATGAGATATGGTTTTACCTTCAATGTTTTTACAGCTTCCGTCAATTAACCCAGCATCAAGTAAAAGTTTCATTACCTGAGGTATCCCTCCTGCTTTGTGCAGATCAACTGTTACAAAACGGCCACTAGGCTTTAGATCGCATATGACCGGTACTCTCTGACGTATGCGTTCAAAGTCATCTATACATAGATCAACTCCAGCAGTTTTAGCTATAGCAAGTAGATGTAATACAGCATTTGTTGAACCGCCTATCGCCATGATTACGCTTATTGCATTTTCAAATGATGCTTTCGTTAGTAGATCAAGAGGGCGAATATTTGACTTAATTGCCTTTACAAGTACTTCTGCACTTTTCGCAGCACTCTTAGCTTTTTCTGTATCTTCTGCTGCCATTGTCGAACTATATGGAAGACTTAACCCCATTGTTTCTATAGCGGCTGACATCGTATTGGCCGTGAACATCCCTCCACAACTGCCTGCGCCAGGACAGGCATTTTTTTCAATTGCCTCAAGCCTCTCTTTATTTATTTTCCCGCTGGTTAGTTGACCAACGGCTTCGAAAGCACTAACTACCGTTAGGTCATCTTCACCTAGTTTCCCAGGCTTGATTGTCCCTCCATAGACAAAAATGCTGGGAATGTTCATCCTTGCCATGGATATCATCGCTCCCGGCATATTTTTGTCACACCCCCCAATAGCAATAACTCCATCCATGCTTTGTGCCTGGCATGCTGTTTCTATGGCATCTGCAATTACTTCTCTTGAAACCAGGGAATATTTCATCCCTTCAGTGCCCATTGAAATGCCATCACTAACAGTAATAGTTCCGAAGAGCTGTGGCATGCCACCAGCTTTACGAGCAGCCTCCTCGGTGTGCTTTGCTAATTCATTTAGGCCGATATTGCAAGGTGTGATTGTGCTGTAGCCATTCGCAATCCCAATTATTGGTTTATTGAAGTCTCCATCTTCGAACCCAACAGCACGAAGCATGGCACGATTTGGGGAACGTTGTATCCCTTGGGTAATTGCACTAGAACGAAGCATGATTTTTGGCTAACAGTTCAGAATTAGAAGAGCGGTTTTTAATTTCGGGCCCCTAGGTCTTCGAGTTGCTTTCGCACATCGGCAATTGCTGCGTTTAATTGTTCAACTCGTTCTTCCAATTGATCACTGGTGATCTGTTGTTGGAAAACTTTTTTTGGGGCTTCATGTGCTTCAGAGCCATCTTGCATACGGGGTGCATACAACATGGCCCGTTGCTTTCTAGTCTGCTTGCGCCTGTCAGCTTCAGAAAATAGCCACCAAGCCAGACCAGCGGCGCCAAGCACGGCTCCGCTGATTAATGAAGAGAGACTCCCCCCTGATGATTGACGATATTCACCCATGAGCACATATTTATTGTCTTAATATTAGTTCGTGCTTTTTACTCTGGTATTTAGACGTAAGAATGGATTCCCAATTCCTGGAGAAATTTCACCATTCTCAGTTATTTCTGGATCGATACTCGAAGTGTAGATAGTTAGATCAGGGAATCTTTCCCCTATGGTTTTAAGTCCTGGGTTAGATGCTAAAGCTGTGATTATCCTTAGCCTTTTTGATTCGACACTCTGTTTTTTTAAAAGGTCAAGAGTAGATTTAAGTCTTTCTCCTGTCGCGATTTGATCTATATAAATAATTACACCTTCATTGCTGGCAACATCTTTGGGGACGTCATTAATGAAGCGTTGAGAGTTTGGTAGAACCTTTCTACCCCCCTCCCAAAGGTCAAGGCCACCTGGTAGGAGAAGGATAGAGATCAAAGGAACCCCGAATTCAATAAAAGTGCCTTCTACTTCCCCATAAGGTGTTTTTAAGATTTCTTTCCGAAATGGCAGCCATTCTCTTAGGGCCTCATAAGTAAGCCATCTACCAAGTTCTTCTAATGCAGTTGAGTAGACAGGGGCAGGCGTCGAGCGACTTCTCAGCACTGTTAGCCAGTGGGCAATTAGTGGGTGTGGAGGGACTACTACTTTTAATGTCATGCCCATAGATTTTCTTTGGCAAGAAATTGCCATAACGTGTCTGTCAAATTAATGGCTGATGGCCAACTTGCTTAGAAATGTCCTTCCATGCTTTTTTTTCTGACCGCCTGAAGTCGTTTCTTCTCGCGATTGCATTGCTTACTGTTTGCGTAATGTTTATTCCAGGTAAATCTCTTTATGCAATTACTCCGCCCGAAATCCGTAATAAAAGTGATTTGAAAATTTCTCAAGACATGCATGGAATGGACCTGAAAGGGCGTGAATTTGTAAAGGTTGACCTGAGGGGAGTAGACCTAAGTTCAGCTGATCTTCGTGGAGCTGTTTTTAATAACAGTCAATTGCAGGGGGCTGATTTACAAGGTGCTGACTTAGAGGATGTTGTCGCTTTTGCGAGTATTTTTGATGATGCAGATTTAAGAGAGACTAATTTTGTTAATTCTCTTCTGATGGAAAGTACTTTCTCTAACTCGATTATTGATGGTGCTGATTTCTCAAATGCAGTTTTGAATAAAGCTGAACAGAAACGCCTTTGCGCCGGTGCTAAAGGGACTAATACTCTCACTCAAGTAAACACTAGTGAGAGTCTTGGTTGTTGATAGAATTGCTTCTCTAATTGCTGATGTCTAAACGTCTTCCTGTAACAGTTCTGACTGGTTTCCTTGGAACTGGTAAGACTACGCTTCTCCGTCACTTGCTCATTAATTCGGGCCAACGCCTTGCTGTAATGGTCAATGAGTTTGGCAGTGTTGGATTGGATGGTGATTTGATAAAGAGTTGCGGGTTTTGTTCTGAGGATGATTTAGAGGGGCGAATTGTTGAACTTAACAATGGTTGCCTTTGTTGCACAGTGCAAGATGACTTCCTCCCCACTATTGAGAAGTTATTAGATAGTTCGGATCAATTAGATGGAATCGTTGTCGAGACAAGTGGATTAGCCTTGCCAAGGCCTTTGCTTTTGGCACTTGATTGGCCTGCTGTTAGGACGCGGTTAATCCTTAATGGGGTAGTCACACTTGTTGATGGTGAAGCTATCTTTGAAGGCAGTCCGGTTGGAAATCCTGAAGCATTACAACAACAACGTGAAGCAGATCCGAGTCTTGATCACTTGACTTCGGTTGATGAGTTGTTCTCTGATCAATTAAATGCCGCAGATATTGTTTTGATAAGTAGGGCTGATTTGTTGTCGGATGGTCAACTTGAGAAAGTTAAAAATGAACTTCTTTCTAGAGTTCGAGCCGGTACACCTCTTCTGCAGTCTGCTCATGGCAATATTGATCCTTCATTGGTATTAGGTTTAGAACACATTCCGCAACCGTCATTAAGTCAACATTTCTCTGAAGAAAACTCCGACCATTCTCATCACCATCATGTCGAGATCAGAAGTGGGCTTATACGTCTAGAAGGTTATATAGACCGAGAGGAATTAGAAGATCTTCTGCCTAAACTTGTATCTCTTCATAAGGTAGTGCGTCTTAAAGGTCGCTTTTGGATTCCCGGTAAGTCTTTACCACTTCAAGTCCAAATGGTTGGATCAAGATTGAACTCTTGGTTTGAGGCAGCCCCAAAAGGGGTATGGTGCCCAAATCAAGGAGGGGTGGATTTTGTGGTGCTTGGCTTTGAAGATCAGGCAGCAGATGAAATTGCTCTGTCTTTAAAAAAACTTTTAGTGAATAACTCGGTTCAGTAAGAATACAAAAGTCATTTTTTTAACAAGAACTTTATTTTTCAACTGGTTATGTAATGTCTTCTTACGACGAGAAGCATTAACTTGAATTATCAAAAATTAGATGAAATATTAGATCTAAACAATTGCCTAGGTTCCTTTGTTTGGATAAAACTAAGTCTAAGTCGCTCTCTCTAACAGCCTAAAGAACAAATGTCCCTGCAGTCATTCTTTTATTAATCCAGTTCCAAATTATGGATACAGTCTCTGAAGTCCCAATAGATTCTCATGGTCATGCAAGGTCAGGCTCGGAAAACCTCATGGTTTTAGAAGAGCAATTTACTTGCAGTCAATGTGGTGGGAATGGATATATGAAAACAACCCCTAACTGCTATCACACATGCCTTAAGTGTCTTGGCAGGGGTTTCGTTGTTGGGAAGGAATTCAACTAGCTTTTTTTTGTTGAATTTTTTTAGACTCTTAAAATCATTTTCTCAAGCTCCTTTAAAAACATATGTCTCCTAATAGAGGCTCTTCCAACTCCCTTAATTAAAGTGTCGCTTTACAAAGCTCGTGTTTTAGTTAGCCTGCGTCCTTCAGTTCTTGATCCTGCTGGGGAAGCTACAAAAGATGCTGCCGGCAGACTAGGTGTTGATGGAATAAGGAAGTTGAGGATTGGGAAGGCAATTGACTTGGAATTAGAAGCCTCAGATGAGACTGAGGCTCGCAGGAAATTGGAACTGCTTAGTGACAGATTGCTCGCAAATCCAGTTATTGAGAATTGGAAGTTAGAACTTCATATGGTGCCCACCACTCAATCAACAATGTCCTAGCACTATGACTATTGGTGTAGTTGTTTTTCCAGGTTCAAATTGCGATCGTGATGTGCATTGGGCGTTAGAAGGATGCCTTGGAATCTCTACAAGGTTCTTATGGCATGAAACCACTGATTTGAGCGGCTTAGATGCTGTTGTTCTTCCTGGTGGCTTTAGTTATGGAGATTATCTTAGATGCGGGGCAATAGCGAGGTTCGCCCCTATCTTTAAATCCTTGGTTGAGTTTGTTGATCGAGGTGGAAGAGTCCTTGGTATTTGCAATGGTTTCCAGGTTCTCACTGAGCTTGGCTTGTTGCCGGGTGCTTTAACAAGGAACAGAGATCTTAGTTTTATTTGTGAGAATGTCGCCCTAAGGGTCACAAGTTCTAGGAGCCCTTGGTTGCAAGCTAGAAGTTGTGAGGAGGTCCTAAATTTGCCTATAGCCCATGGAGAAGGACGTTATCAGTGCAGTAAGGACACCCTTCTTAAGCTGCAGGATGACGATTCAATTGCTCTCAGTTACACGACTAATCCCAATGGGTCAATAGCTGATATAGCAGGGATTACAAACTCTTCTGGGAATGTTTTGGGTTTGATGCCACATCCTGAAAGAGCATGTGATCCACAGATCGGTGGAATTGATGGCCGCGTAATTTTGCAAGCTTTAATTGGCTAAGACCTCTTTATTAAAAGCGGGTAAAAAATTGCCTTAAATAAAGAGATCTTGGATGTTCCCTTTTTACACTGCTGCAACTGCAGTTTTGGGATCTAACTTTCCTTTTGCATAGAGGTCTGCGTAGTAGTTAGTGCTTTGTTGTTTGATTTTGCTTGCTTGACCAGCACACCAGAATTGCTGATAACGATCTAGGCAAACCTGTTTCATGTACTTGCGAGCAGGCTTGTTGAAGTGGCGAGGGTCAAAGTTAGTTGGATCGGCAGAAGCTGCCTCTCTAACTGCTGCTGTAAAGGCAAGCCTGTTGTCAGTATCTATGTTTACTTTCCGTACACCATTGCGTATTCCTTCTTGAATCTCTTCAACAGGAACCCCATAAGTTTCAGGAATTGCACCCCCAAACTTGTTGATCATATCTAGCCACTCTTGTGGAACAGAGCTTGAACCATGCATTACTAAGTGGGTATTTGGGAGAGCCTTATGTATTTCGGCTATTCGGCTGATGGCAAGTACTTCACCTGTTGGTTTACGAGTGAACTTGTAGGCACCATGACTTGTTCCGATAGCAATTGCTAAGGCATCAACCTTTGTCTTTGCAACGAAATCGGCAGCTTCTGCTGGGTCGGTGAGAAGCATGTCTTTGGAGAGTTCTCCCTCAAAACCATGACCGTCTTCTGCTTCCCCTTTTCCTGTTTCTAAAGAGCCAAGGCAACCAAGTTCGCCTTCAACACTGACTCCCACAGAGTGAGCGAAGTCAACGACTGTTTTAGTAACGTTGACGTTGTAGTCATAACTAGCTGGAGTCTTGGCATCTGCCTCAAGTGATCCATCCATCATTACGGATGTAAAACCATTAATAGCAGCTGAGTAGCAGGTTGAGGGCTCGTTGCCATGATCCTGGTGCATTACTACCGGGATATTTGGATAAGTCTCTGTCGCGGCAATGATTAGATGTCTTAGAAAGATCTCACCGGCATAACTCCTGGCACCCCGTGATGCTTGAAGTATTACTGGGCTATCAGTCTCGGAAGCAGCTTCCATGATCGCTTGAACCTGTTCAAGGTTGTTCACATTGAATGCAGGTATGCCATAACCATTTTCTGCGGCATGGTCAAGGAGAAGCCTTAGCGGAACAAGGGCCATAGATGTTTCCGATGTATCAATTGGACATTCTTCTCATAAAGAGAATTAGTCCTGGGTTGGAGACTGTAAAAGATGAAGGTGAGAAATGTCACGCATTCAGCTTGAGAACCTTTTGATTTTGTAGGGATTAGTTAGTTGAACCCAGTTGATTTTTTTGCCTCTGACCTGTTAAAGCTGATTCTTGCAATTTTTCACATACTTGCTGGCTAGCTAAGCCTTCTGTTAGTCCTGGGACCATTGGTTGATTATTTCGAATACTTTCTCCCCACCATCCTTGAATCCTTGAAACGGGAGCAATACGACCATCAGTCCAGGTTTTTGAGAAGCCAAATTCTTTGTCTGGATTGACTCTTACAAGTTGATCTCCTCCCTTTGAGATCCATAGGCCGAAGCCATGCACATAATCTTTTTGGTTGTCACTACCTAGCAAAAGAGTCCCCTTGCTCCCATAAATTTCTAACCAACAGCCTCTTCCATTTCTGGCGATAGCTGAAAGAGTGACTTGTGCAGGAACTATCGCGTTTTGGTTAAAACTCGATAGTTCCAGCTGACCAAGAGCAACATCTTCACTTGATACCTTCTTTAGCGTGTTGTCTTCATAAGAAGGTCTTTGTCTAATTGATGTTGAAATTTGCCCTCCTAGAGAGGTTGTTGGCCCAATGAGCCAGTGCAATAAATCAAATGCATGAGTACCAAGAGCCCCAATTACACCACCTCCCTTTTCGGCCAATGAATACCAGTTCCAAGGTCTGGTCTCGTCTGCACGGCTGCTCATCAGCCAGTCAAGCTTTACAAGCCAGAGATCCCCGAGAATAGCTTCCGAAAGAATTTTTTTTGCTTGCATGAATAACGGTACAGCCCGGTATTCAAAGTCGACAGCAACACTTAGGTGATGTTTCATTGCCAGTCTTTGTAAATCAGCAATTTGCGTGGCTTCTAATGCAACAGGTTTCTCAAGAAGCAGATGTTTCCCTGCGAGCAAAGCTTCCCTAGCAAGTTCATACCTTGGCTCTGGCGGGGTCGTGAGAATGATGGCATCAATCTCAGGGTCTTTAATTAACTTTGACCAATCTTGATAGCCTTTTAGACCATGTTTTTCACATGATTCTTTTAAACGCTCTTCTCTAGGGTGCCAAAGAGCTAAAGGGGTCATTCCTTTATTAGAAATTAGGGCAGGCAGGTGCACTTTTTCTCCAAAACCTAGGCCTGCTAAAGCCACAGAGATTTTCTTTTTGTTATTAGACATAATGAAAGTTAAGTAACCTCTGTTGAACAAACTTTGTCTAAAACATTTAGTATTAATTGATCACCATTAGGAGACTTCCATTTAGCATTTATTCTGGGTAGTCCATTTACATAAGTATCTCTAAAAAGAGCTTCCTTGCAATTAATTTGCATCAGGTAGAGATTTGTCTCTTCAGTCGCTCCTTCTGATCTTGGGGTAGACCTGAACCTAGTTAAGGCTTCAAAATCACCTTTCTTGTTCATTCTAATACTCCCCAAGTCAACCCATTGCCTGCCTTCGCTTGTCTGATTCACTTCCTCCCAGTTAACTGGACCTGCTATCACAAAATTAGATAGAGAGATATTTACAAAAAATATAAGAAGCATTTTGGAAATAGTTCTTATGTTGAAAATATTGGCGATTGAAGAATAGGTAAACATATTCATCCCTTTTTATTTAACTGTCTTTACTCCATGAAGACGTAATAAGGTTGCAAGTGTTTTCCGAAGTCTTGTCCTTGGAACAATAGTATCCACGAAACCATGTTCTTGTAAGTATTCGGCAGTCTGGAAATTATCAGGCAATTTTTCCCTTAGGGTCTGCTCTATAACCCTTCTCCCTGCAAATCCAATTAGTGCTTTTGGTTCGGCCAGTATAAGGTCTCCTAACATTGCAAAACTTGCGGTAACTCCTCCAGTTGTCGGGTGAGTTAGTAATGGCATATAAAGAAGCTCAGCTTCTCGATGTCTCTCTAAGGCACCAGAAATTTTTGCCATTTGCATAAGGCTAAGCATCCCCTCTTGCATGCGGGCACCACCTGAGGCACAAACAATAAGGAGAGGAAGACGATCGGATGTAGCTTTCTCGACTAATCGAGTGATCTTTTCCCCTACTACTGAACCCATTGATCCGCCCATAAACCTGAAGTCCATAACGGCTAAGGCAAGGGGCATTGACTCAACACGACAAATGCCTGTGATAACTCCATCCTTTAGCCCGGTATTTGCTTGACTTTCTCGTAAACGATCAGCATAAGCTCTTCTGTCTTTAAAGCCGAGTGGATCGGTTGGTGTTAATTGAGTGTCGGTAGCTTCGAAGGTGTTTTGGTCTGCTATCAGAGATATTCGCTCGTCACTATTTATACGATTGTGATGGCCACAGTTGCTGCATACACTGGCATTGGCCTGTAGGTCCTTACGGTATACAACTTGTCCGCACTCAGGGCATTTACCCCAGAGGCCATCACTTTCATCAGTTTCTTGGCTCACTTTCCCAACAAACTGACCTTTTCTTCGATCTGCGAACCAATCAAATAGAGACACAGGCATTAATCCAAACCTGATTGTATTAGAGCTCCTGAATGTCTTTTCAATGTAACCCCCACCATTCAGTACTAGTGCACCATACTCCCCAAATCCCTCCGGAAATAAATGGTCCAAAGGGAAACGGTTGTGATGGCTTCATTAATCCCGATAATATTGAGATCAGGCTGAACATGCCAGCACTGATAAATGCTATTGACATGGCTGTGAAAAGCCCTTTAGACCCTAGCCATGCGCCACCGAGGGCTACTAAATTTGCATCACCTATTCCAAGACATTCTTTTTCTGTCAGTGTCTTTGAAAAGCTACTTATAGATCTCATTATTGCAAGCCCCCCGAGCAAAGCAAAAATATGATCATTTATTATGTTTATTCCACTAGATTTAACCATTGAAGTTGAGGATATAATTGTTGCTAATAGACCTAAACTTATTCCTGTTATGCATATATCTGTAGGAAGTCGCATCTGATGAATATCAATTAAGGCTAAAATCAACAGCAGGGTTAAAAGAATAACTCCTAATAGTGTTTTTTCTGGCTTATTTATTAGAAGGTTATTTGATGAAATTGTGAAGCCACAAGATATAAATAATGTCGCACTAATAGCTTGAAATATTTTATGCTTGAAGGACATTTTTGCCCTAAGTATCTGGCTATGTGGTTTGGTGAAAACTTTATATGCTGATTTTATGCAGCTAAACATATCAAGGCTCTTTTCATTATAATTTCCGAGCAGATTCCTTAAATAGTAATATAGAGGTTGAGAATATCTAGGTGCAGCAATCAAAATCAAAAAAGTAAGGCAGTGGCCTGCTATCGCCAATATAAAAATAGTAAAGAGCACATTCATCGGCAAATTTGTGTATTCAAACTTATCTAGAAAGAGCTTTTATACTGGTAATTATATCTTGATTAAACTGGAGATATTATATAGTCAAATATATTTATTAGGCTTTTTTGTCCTCAATCATTTTATGTATTATCGGGGTAAGAATTAATTCCATGGCAAACCCCATCTTGCCGCCATTTACAACAATACTCGTTGGACTAGACATGAATGAGTCATGAATCATGCTTAATAGATAATTAAAGTCAATTCCCCACTTCTCTCTTGCTCCTTTTCTGAAGTGAATAATTACAAAGCTTTCATCTGGAGTAGGGATGTTTCTGCAGATAAAAGGGTTTGAAGTGTCAACAGTTGGGACTCTTTGGAAGTTGATATCGGTCCGACTAAATTGTGGAGTTATATGGTTTATGTAATCAGGCATCCTGCGGAGGATGGTGTCAACTATTGCTTCTGCCGAATATCCGCGCTCAGCATTGTCCCTATGTATTTTTTGGATCCATTCCAAATTAGTAATTGGGACAACCCCGACTAATAAGTCAGCTAAAGCTGCAACGTCATACCCTTCTCCAACCACTCCTCCATGTAGACCCTCGTAAAAGAGAAGGTCAGTCCCTTTTGGGATGTCTTCCCATGGAGTGAACTCGCCAGGGCCCAGAGAAGTTCCTAGTCGGCTGTTGTGTTCGTCGGCCTCTTCAGGACTATGAAGGTAGTAACGTTTTTTACCTCCACCACTTTCTCCATAGGTTTTAAAAAGTTCCTCGAGTTTGTCAAAGAGATTTGCTTCTGGACCAAAGTGAGAGAAGTTCTCACCTTTAGCGAGAGCATCTGCCATTGCCTCCTTCATAGGCATCCGCTCAAAGCGGTGATAACTGTCACCCTCTACCACTGCAGGAATTATGCTTTCACGAGCGAAGATATGCTCGAATGCTCTTTTTACGGTGCTGGTTCCCGCTCCTGAGGAACCGGTAACTGCAACTACCGGATGAAGCTTCGACATCGACACTGTTTTATAGAACACAGTGATTTTTGCAGGTCACGTGTCAATTCATTTATTTCTAAGCTTGATTCCCCTCTGTTTTGTACGTTTTTTTGTCATATTTCACTTAGTAAATACTTCCCCATCTCAGAGCAGGTAAGCGTTCTATGCCCTTTTGAACTTAAATCACTAGTTCTTAAGCCATTCGAAAGAACCTTGTTAACTGTTGATTCAAGATCATTAGAAGCTTCGATTTCTTTTAAACCAATTTTCAGCATCATTGCGGCTGATAGGACCATTGCTATTGGGTTTGCCAGATCTTTCCCTGCTATATCGGGAGCAGATCCGTGAACTGGTTCAAATAAACCGGGACCTTTCTCCCCTATTGAGGCAGAAGGGAGCATCCCTATCGAGCCAGTAAGCATGGCGGCCTCGTCGCTAAGGATGTCTCCAAATAGATTTCCTGTAAGTATTACGTCAAATTGCCTGGGGTCTTTAACTAATTGCATTGCAGCATTATCAACATAAAGATGACTGACTTCGACCTCTGAATGAATCTGGGCATGATAATTAACTCTGTCGCGCCATAATTGGCTGACATCAAGAACATTAGCTTTGTCAACAGAACACAACCTTCTTCTTCTTGTCTTTGCAAGATTAAATCCAATATCTGATATTCGGTCTATCTCTTTTGATCCATAGCTCATAGTATTAAATGCACGTTCATCTTCATTGTCTTTAAAGCGACCTTTCGGTTTCCCAAAGTAGATTCCCCCAGTAAGCTCTCGTACAACAATAAGATCTACACCTTCAATTATTTCTTTTTTTAAAGTACTTGCCTCTATAAGAGCAGGGATAATTTTTACTGGCCTTAAGTTCGCAAAAAGTTCCATTTCTGCTCTTAATTTTAATAGACCTGTTTCGGGACGTTTTTCTCTCTCAAGAACATCAAATTTAGGGTCTCCAATGGCAGCAAGTAGTACTGAATCGCTTCCTTTACAGGCTTCTAAAGTTTTTTCTGGTAATGGTAATCCACTATTTTCAATAGCCTGCCCTCCAAAGGGGTGCTCTTCAAAAGTCAATTGGAAGCCATGCTTTTTGCTTATAGAGTTAAGTATGTTCTTGGCTACAGCTGTGATTTCTGGGCCTATACCATCACCAGGTAAAAGCACTATTTTGTAATTACGCATAAAGACTCCAAAAAAAATTTCTATCTTCAGAGGTTACTGAGGGGATGGAGGATTTATATCACGAAGTGTTTTTGCTATCTCTGGGAGCTTGCTGAATATTGTTGAGCAGCGCAACCATACACGGTGGGGCAATGCAGGAAATCCGCTTACAGTTTGATTTGGATCAATATCTGTATGAAGGCCACTTTTTGAGCTTGCCACTACGTTGTTCCCGATCTTTACTCGATTAGCTACACCAACTTGGCCCGCCAAGATAACTCCATTCCCTAATTGGGCACCTCCAGCAATCCCTACTTGTGATGCGAAGGCACAATTTTTCCCAGTAGTCACACCATGGCCTATTTGAACGAGATTATCAATTTTGCTACCTGCACCTATTAACGTTTGCCCTACACAAGGACGGTCAATTGTGGTAGCAGCGCCAACTTCTACTGAATCTTCAAGTACCACGTAACCTGTTTGAGGCATCTTTCTCCAGCCATTGACTGTTGGAATAAATCCAAACCCTTCGGAGCCAATAATTGCTGACGGTTGGAGAACACAGTTTTTCCCAATTCTTGAACTTGTGTTAACGACTGCATTTGCATATATCTCAGTACCATCTCCTACGACTACATCATCGTAGATAACTACACCTGGATAAATCACTACGCCGTTTCCTATAACAGTTTTATTACCTATGTATACATTGGCACCTATAGAAACTTTCTCTCCGATTGTCACTTGATCTCCAAAAATTACGGAAGGATGCACCCCTGTAAAATGATGTTTTCTCGGATGAAGTATTTCTAGAGTCTCTGCAAAACCCAACCGAGGATCATTAAGGGCTGCCCAACTAATGTTCATTCTCTGAACAATTTTTATGAGATGTTCTTCGGGAGGTAGAAGTACAGCACCAACTTTTGTGTTTTGGAGCTCTTTCTCAAGCAAGTTTCCTTTTTCCAGGAAACTTATTTGATTAGGCCCTCCATTATCTATTGATGCACCGCTAGAAATTTTAGGGTCTCTCCCTATCTGATGGGATTGAAGGCCAGCTTGCCCATTTTGAAGTGCAGAAATTAGTTCACTAAAATGCATGATGGCTGGGTGAAGGGCTCTATTTTGGATAGAAACTTGTTTGATTATTCGCGTGGAGCATTTGATAGTGCTAATACATCTCGATGGATGACCACTAGAGAGCGTCTTAAGTCCTTTTTAGATGTTATGGCTTTAAGAAGCTCCTCACTACTAAATGAGGATAAACCTCGTCCTATCTCTTCTCCTTCTTGATTGATAATCCTGACTGGTTGATTTGCATCAAAATAGCCATCGATACCTGTGATACCCACTACAAGAAGTGATGCCCCACAATTTGTAAGAGCATTGCAAGCTCCGGAGTCAAGGACAAGTTCTCCTTTGGGCTGTAAGGCATGTAATAACCAACTTTTCCGATTCCCTATCGGAGTAGGGCTTGGGTGAAAGACTGTTCCTCCTCTAGATCCTTTAAGTAATTCATCTAGTCTTTTTGGGTCTCTACCATCAGCTAGATGAACCGTAATTCCACTGGCAGTTGCTATTCGTGCTGCAGCTAGCTTAGTTGTCATCCCTCCTGTCCCCCAGCTACTTCTTCCGCCTGTTGAGTGTTCAATGTTATCGAACACATTTTGATGATGGACATCGCTTATCGGCTTGGCTTCAGAGTTTTCTCTAGGGTCAGAAGAATAGAGTTGGTCTACATCTGTAAGCAAAATTAATTCGTCAGCATTAATTGCAGTAGCTACAAGTGCTGAGAGAGTATCGTTATCACCAAATCGTAATTCTTCTGGGGAAAGGGTGTCGTTTTCATTGATTACAGGCATTACGCCCCAGTCCAGTAGTTTGCGTAGCGTATTTGATGCATTATGAAAACTCTTTCTTGAGCCTAGGTCTGAACGGGTGAGTAAAACTTGCGCAACGGAACGTCCATGTTTTCTCATCGCGGATTCATATAGGGCCATTAGTTGTCCTTGCCCTATGGCTGCAGTTGCCTGTAAGGACAAAAGGTCTGTTGGACGTTGTTTTAGTCCAAGATGACTACAACCAAGGCCTACTGCCCCACTTGTCACGAGAGCAACTTTCTCTCCTCTTTTAATGCTTGAGGCAAGGTAATCGCTATAGCCTTCAATCATTTGATTTGTGGACCTTGCTTCAATACCTCGTAGCAAACTTGTTCCAATCTTTACTACCCTTAAGATCATCCTTTTGAAACCCCAAGTAGCCTTGAAAGCTTTTTTTCAAGATTTTGGAAGTGATTTTTCTTACTAGGCAACCCATTTTTATCAATGGGTCGAACTAAAACTGTATATAGCCCTACCCGATTACCTCCCAGGATGTCAGTAAAGATCCTGTCTCCAACAATTGCTATCTCTGATGGTCGAAGATTTAGCTGATTAATTACTTTGTTTAAGGGGGCTCTCCTTGGTTTAGCTGCACCATAGGTAAAAGTAAGACCTAGTTGATCTGCTACTACACCAATTCGATTTTTGGAAGGATTGTTGCTTAATAAGTGAATTGATAGGTGCTTTTGGGCACTTTTTACCCAGTCTTTTACGGCGGTTTGCAGTGTGTTCTCTTTCCCAGAAAGAATGGTCCCATCTACATCAAGGATTATTGCTTGAATCCCTAGATCAAGAAGGGTGCTTATTGGAAGAGAAGGAAGGGTTAGGCCAGGTTCCCAGTCAGGTTTTAGCCAGTGTCCTGCCATTAAATTGATAATTCTCTCGAATCGAGTTCAGATTCGATACGGGGCTGAATCATGTCAAATTCTTCCCCCTCTACAAGGAATGCTTGCCCATCTTCGATGCGGGCTACAACAAAAAATGGATCTAGGGGGATGTAAAGACCATATTCTTCATCTTCAACTCGAAAGCTGACTAGTAGCTCATATGTTTCAGAGTCATCTTCTTCAGTGTTTTCCTCTAGCTCTTCTTGCTCAGGCTCGTCTAATTCACCTGAGATTGTGAGGGTTACTGCAGAGCGTACTAGGGTTAAATCATGCTCTTGTAAGACCACATCAGCAACTGCAAGAATTGGTTCTGTACTTGCAATACTTTCAATTAACTCGGGATCGTTATCTTCTCTAAGACGGAAGAGTGATGCTGGTGTATCTACTGGAGTTAGAAGCCCATAATCAACCCCACTAAGAGGGATAAGTTCTTCAAGAAAACAAAGTAAGTCACTTCCTTTGCTATCTCTTACAAGGATAGTTGGCACTTCGTCTTTGCTGTTGGCAGGGGATGATGACATTTGAATTAACTATCCTGTATTTAGGATCCACTATCTAAGGCTAATTTGCTGTTTACAGAGGTCGCCGGTTTGACCGGCTTCACCTCTGGGCCTTCATTTAACCATTGCTCTAGTAAAACCACTGCAGAGGCACTATCTAGCTTGCCACTTTTATCCTTTTGAAGATTGAAGCGTTGGCTAGCTGCCCAGGTACTGCTGTGTTCGTTTACTAAAGCTAATGGAAGGTTGAGTGCAATAGAAACTTTGAGAGCATATTGCCTACATAATTTTGATTGGGTAGTTTGTTGCCCATCTGAATCGAGGGGTATTCCTGCCACTAGACCTTCTACCTTTCTCAAGAGGCAATGTCTTCTGAGAATTTTCAGGTCCTCTTCGAAAGTTCCCCTTTTTATAGGGGGAAGAGGATTTATTGTTATTCCCATTGGGTCGCACCCTGCTAAACCTATTCTTCGGAGACCTAAATCCATACCGAGCATGGATTTAGGAAGAGGCTTATTAGTTAGCATCAATCTTCCCCCATTGTGGGTGTTGGTAATGGAGGATTTTGTGGCTGTAACCGACCAAGCATCTTCTCCAGGGGCTTTGTCCCTCTGGTTATTTTCCGATTTGATTGCCTTTGTAAAAGGGTTTTACCTAGAAGAATTTCTTCATGGGAATAATCCCAACCAAGTTTCAAGAGCAATTGGTTGAGATTTTCGTCGTCTTGTGAGGTTTTGATTTTAATTTTCCCCAATGACTTAACCAAGTTAAATAAAACTATGGGTAGGTACTCTTCAATTCTTTCGTCCCAGACTGTATCCCTAAGTAGTTCAAGTGTTGCTACCTCTAGTCCTGTTTCAGGATGAGCAACAATTCCTATAAGAGCATTTTCAGAATGTCCTCTTTTCTCAAGCAGAATCCCAGTAGAAGATTTTCTTTGGTCAAGTATGTCTCCAGTTTGTCTGTCAATAATCTGACGGAGATGTCCAGAAGCTCCAGCTTTTTCTAAATGCAATAACAATGGAGCAGTTTTTTTAGATATTTTTTCCCAGTAAACACCTTCCGGTAATGATCCGTTACTTGCATAACTATGGGTGTTTTCTGTGCTTTTCGGGGGGGTCCAACACTGAAAATACTTAAGAGGTTGAAAGCCTAGTTCTCGCGCAAGTGAAATTTTCTTGCACTCATTGGAAAAACATCTGAGTAGCCAACTTCTTGTCCGAATGTTCCCTAAGTCAATTGATAGTTGAATAATTTTTTGATGAACTTCAAGTTCGCTAAGACCTTTTGACGGTTCCAGAAGTAGAGGTAAATCCAATAACCAGCAGCTACCTCGCCTGTTGTAAGGAGTTAAAACAACTAATGCTAATAATTTTTCATTGGCTAGTGTGACGAAGCAAATAGGGTTTTTTTTGACAACTGCCCCTCTGAGAAAGTTCTCTAATTGTCCAAGCCAGCTTCGGAAAAGCATTGATTGAAGCCATGGCAAGGCAATATTTCGCTTACCTGAATTGAGTAAGTGAAAATGCTTTGGATTAAGGGGTTCCACGCGAGGGGGGCTGTTGGATGCCTCGATCACGCCATTTCTACTTAAGTGTTGATCTAAATCTATCTAGAAGAACTAATAATGCCTTGTATTCCTATTTATTTTGGCCTTATTAGTACTAAAGGAGTCCTTTCGTTAGCATTGCCTGCTGGGTTAGAGCGAAGAGCTTTTCTTACAAGAGAGTCATTGCAATCAAGACTAGATGCAACTACCTTTACTCTCCCGAGATCATTAACATCAACTACTGCTACCGCGATGCCTAGTGCTAAGGCCGCTTCATTGCAGATCTTGTGTGTGCAAGATGGACCTAAAACTATTGTTTGATCATATGGTGGAGTTGTTCCAGTAATGTCATCAATTAAACGTGCTTGATTGCCTGCAAGCCTATAGAAAACACCCTTGATTCCTAATAATTTCATACTTACCCCACCGATCCAAGCAAGTAATACACGTGTGGGGCCAACTAGATCGATGAGAGTTTGTAGTCCACATGCTGTTGCTAAACTGCTAGTTGGGTGAAAAGCACGACATAAGATCAGAGCTAGCCAATCAGGAGCAATATTGCTGGGGTGTATGTAGCGGCCTTGCATTACTGCGAGGGGGGTCTCCCCAATTGTCAATACATCACCAGGTTGGATAATTGAGGATGCGTAATCCCTGAAAATTTCAAGAGGATTATCAAGTGGACCAAGAATGTGGGTTTTTAGTGCCAATACTTTGCAGTCATTTAATTCTTTAAAATCCAGGTTTTCTGAAAGGGTTGGATAAGTTTTTTTTAGTGGTACTATGAATCCTTCTTTAAGTAGAATCCTTCCGAATGGTCCATAATTAACCCAGTCAACTTCTATCCATATATTTTCTGCTACAATCTCTTTTTCTTTTGGGTCTTTGCTTATATTTAAGTTCACTTTTACTAGGGTTCTTTTCTTACTCTTTACAATATATGCAGCCCAATAGTTGTCATCTCTAGAGTTCTCATCAGGATGCATTGGGGTGATTATTGTATCGATTTTGATTTGGTTTAGATTCCCTTTTCCTAATAAAACAGGTCTTACTTTCAGTTCAGGAATCATCACTTCCATTTTTGAATGAGGGTTGTATATTTCTATCCAACCTTCAATCTCTTTCGAAGAACTAGAACTATCTTCATTAACCTTCCAGTTTAATCCTCTTAGTTGGAGTGGTGAGTTTGGCTTTAAACGTTGTCTCAGCTCTGGGATAGCAATCCCAACTAGTAATAGAAGTAGAAATACACCTTGCATTGTTAATAGATCCATTCGAAAAATAAACTCTCAGTGAACAGGATAAGAACCTTTAGTTCGAATTTTGCTTTTAGGCAAGGTTCTCTATTCTTTGTTTCTGGATTGTTTTAAAGGTTCGCTGTTGTATTCATTGAAGCTTTTGATGCTTACTGAAAATGAGGGCTTATCAAAACCTGTCGCTTTGCTAATTGCTTCGTTAATAATCTCTAGAGGGACCTGACCATCTTGATCAAATACGACCTTACCTCCTCCATTGATTATGACCGTCTGAGGAATTTTTCCATGCCAGTAATAGCTAGGATCTTTTGTGCTATCGGTTGGGTGATTCTGAAGTTCATCAGTAGCAACTGGTATTAGATCTATTTGGCTGCCCCAAAGTAATTGGAGGGCTGAAACTGATGGCGCGAATGCCTTACTTGTGGCACTGTCGTCGAGGTAATAAACAATGACGCTTGTACGTTGCTTTTCTTGTGACTCTTTGAGGGTGCTTTTAGCTGGTACTAGTGAACCATTAGCTCCGTAGAGGAAATAAATATTCCCGTCATAACTGTCTGTTTCTCGACTTGCATTGGCTGGTTGAGTGCTGAGAAGAATAGATAAGCTCAGCACAAATAATGTTTTTAGAATAAGCCTCATATGAAGTGTTTTTTGAATTAGTTAGTCAAGATGTTCCATTTTGGGAAACCTTAGGATGGCTTGTTAGCCTCTGCTTAGAGTTCGCCCCATACCCTGGGCTATCCCTCGGCCAACAAGGCCAATAGCTCGTCCTAGCACATTAGTAAGTAAGACCACCATCAGGTTGCCGATTGTCCGCACTATTACCTGTAGCTGAGGTGAGATGGCATCACGTGCTTCTACTAGAAGGGCTACTTGCTGTTGTACCCAATTAAGTTGTTTTAACTCTTCATCACGAGTTTCAGTGACTATAAGAGTTTTTAGGTAACCATTGTTAAACCTGAAAAACATTCTTTTGCTTTCATACATTCTTATAGGACGTTGAATTAATTCTTTCCAACGTGTTTCACTATTTAGTTGATTTCGTAGTCTTTCGAGCTCCCTAGTTGAGATCAGCTCCTTCTTGAGCAAGTATCGACGTAATTCAGGCCATTCTGCACATGCGCTAAGAATCTCACCACTTAGTAGCTCAGCTGTTCTTATTAACCAATCGCTAACAATAACCTCAAGTTGTATTAATGCTCGTGGATTGTCTGCTGGTAGAAGTTGTCCATCAACTAGTAATGGCTTGTCAAGTAGGAGAGGCTCTAGCATTTTTTTTGGCTTAGGTAACTCTTCGTCAACTTGACCTAGGTCCGCAATTCTTACAAGATTTTCTGCCACTGGTCTTGGTTC
>QCKJ01000014.1 GCA_003215435.1 Prochlorococcus sp. AG-409-M05 | reverse complement strand
GTATCAACATTGGAAACAGACCACTTTCGATCATTTATCAAATCAATTACATGCTCTAGCAAAATCATGCTGTCAGAGCCTTCCCATTTAGGGTCATCAGGGGGGAAGTATTTCCCAATATCTCCTAATGCGAGCGCACCAAGAATCGCATCCATAACCGCATGAACAAGGACATCTGCATCACTATGCCCTTCCAAACCAAGTCCATCAGGATGATCTAGGAGCACACCTCCAAGTATCAGACGTCTATTAGGTGCTAGGCGATGAATGTCATACCCATTTCCTATTCGTATATCCACTTGAGGGAAAGCTCTTATGTCTTCTTGTGATCCTACTGAGGTCTGCTGCTTAACCCAAAGCTCATAAAGATCAGGGCGACGATCTTTAGTGCGAATCTCTTGCTGTTTTTTTCTCCAACTCGATATTGCAGAATGATCGCCACTTCTCAAAATAACGGGTACTGAAAGGCCTCGAAACTCAGGGGGCCTAGTGTATTGAGGGTGCTCTAGGAGCAAAGTACTATGACTCTCTTCTATTAGTGATTCAGCCTTGCCTAAGGTCCCAGGTAATGACCTTAAAACACCATTAATAAGAACCATTGCAGGAAGTTCTCCTCCTGTAAGAACAAAATCTCCTATTGAGATCTCTTCATCGGCAAGTGTTCTAATCCTTTCATCAAACCCTTCATACTGACCACAAATAATCACTAATTGATCATGCATAGTGGACCAACGAAGTAAATCATCCTTATTAAGACATCGAGCTTGAGGAGTCATTAACAAAACTCTCCGCCTTTTTCGAATAGGAATCGACTCAAATGCTGAAAATACAGGTTCTGGCTTGAGCACCATCCCAACACCACCGCCATAAGGCAAATCATCAACTTTTCGATAACGATCAAGAGTGTGATCTCTGGGATTATGAGTATGTAACTCGGCAATACCTGAAGAGAAAGCCCTTCCAATTACACCAACCTTACGCAATGGATCAAAGGCTTCGGGAGCCAAAGTAATTACATCAAGGCGGTAAGGACTCATCGTCCTTAAGCCCTCCTTAAAAAAATAATTTTAAAAGCCAGAATCTCGTTCTTAAAGAAAGTTTTCTCAAAAGATAAAGATAAAGATAAAGATAAACAGTTTTTCATAGAAGTTACTAAAAACTATTAATGCACTCTTTTTTGATCTTGATAACCAAGTTCGGCGAGCCTGGCAGGCTTGCTCCTCCAATCTGGGACAACCTTTACAAATAGTTCCAAATAAACAGGGCCTTCAATAAGTTTTTGCATGTTCAAACGGGCACCCTGACCTATTTTTTTCAACATTGCCCCTCCCTTGCCAATCAAAATGCCCTTCTGACTTTTTCTCTCAACAAAAATTGTGGCCAAAACAGCAGTTTTTACTTGAGCAGATTTATCTCTAGATGAGGGAGGCATTTCTTCCACACGGTCAATTAAAACAGCAACACTATGAGGGACCTCTTCACGAGTTTCAAAAAGAACCTGCTCTCTTATTAACTCTCCAAGCAATATCTTCTCAGGCTGATCACAAATCATCTCTGGTGGATAAAGCTGAGGTCCTAATGGCAATTTTTCTGTAAAGGAGTCAATCAATTCAGTGCATCCCTCCCCACTCAATGCACTACATGGGAATAAAGGCCAAGAAAACTCTGAGAGAAGGTTTATATATATATCAAACATTTTTTCTTTCATATCTTGCTTTAAAAGGTCCCACTTGTTTAAAGCAACCATTACCGGTACTCTTTGTCGCTTGAGCAAATTCACAATGTACTGATCTCCTCTACCAGGACTTTTGGAACCCTCAAGTATCAACAAAACCAAGTCGACTTCACCAATAGCAGCGCGAGCTGTATTAACTAATCTTTCCCCTAACAAGTGGTGCGGTTTGTGAATGCCGGGAGTGTCAACCATTATTAATTGAGCATTAGGTGTAGTAACCACTGCTCGAAGACGGTTACGTGTTGTTTGTGCCACAGGAGAAGTAATAGCCACCTTCTCCCCAACCAACTTATTTATCAGAGTGGACTTACCAACATTTGGTCTGCCAATCATGGCAACAAAACCAGAGCGATGATCTTCTTTCCTAGAATCAAGTGATGACATAACTTAGTCAATATTGTCTAATAGCCTTGCTGAAATAGCACAAACAATTCATGGTCATAAAAGATGCCAGCTTCAAAGAAGCCATAGAAGAATCTGTTTTTTTGGTGTAACGCATGGGATGCAGGTGAAATCAGTGATGAAGTCTTAGCAGATAAGATCTCTTCTCTAATAAAAAGCAAGAATGGAGCAAGAGGTTTTTTTGCCGTAAGTCTTTCTAGTAACAGTCCTCTTATGGATCGACTCCCAGAACCTGTAGTTCTCAAGTTAAGAGAAGCGGGTAAAGAGGTTATTGATCTGACTGTCAGAAATCTTGCCATGAGTTCAGCGATGTCTATCCAACATCAAAGGGATAATAATTATGAAATGAAAGAGGGTTCAAATAGGATTAAAAAGCGTTGCCAGGAGTTATTACGACTACTTGAACCTAATGAAGTCAAAGAGACTCTAGAGAAATTCCTTAGAGCCACTAGGGGAATTGGAAGTGAAGTTCAGTTCTTACAAAAATGGAACTATGACGAGACTCAAAAGATAGAGATTGCCTCAAGCATAAATGATGTTGCAATAAATTAAAGATAAGGGAAGGGGCAAAAAAAGCACCTTCCCTTATAAATAAAAAGCCGTTAAACCCAATTAAACAAATAAAATCTAATCCCGACGGCCTCCACCTTGCAAAGCAATCATTAAACGAAGAATAAAGATAAAAAGATTGATATAAGTCAAATACATTCCTAAAGCGCCAGCTAGGTACTGATCATCTCTGTAGGTCCTTGGCATTGTGTAAAAGTCCAAGAAAGCTGCCCCAACAAAAAGCACAGTGCCAAAGCCAGCAATCATCAGTTCAAAGCCATTGCCCCCAAAGGCCCCTCCAGTAAAGATGCCACCTATTAACTGAACGACCATTGCAATGATCAACCCTATAAGCCCAAGTCCAACAACTCCGCTCAGTGCCTGCCCGACAGAGTCACTCATTCGGCGCCCAAAAATTGACGCTATGACAAATGTTATTCCTGTTGATAAAGCAGCAGTACCTACTGCCCCAACCCCTGCATAGGGATTAGCAGGATTAGAGGCTCCTATAGCGACAATTGCATATGAAACAAGGCCACTTAGAGTGAAACCTGTTATTAGGCTGTAAGCAGAAAGAAGAGGAAGTGCAGTTCCAGTATTTCCCTTCATCGCAACATTTTGGGCAACGAAGAAGAGAATTAAGTTGCCAATTAACGCAACAAAAAACAATGGTTGGTAAAGCGGGCTCCCTGAGGCAAGCATTGACATCCCGCCAAGAACCCCAGCAGCAGTAAGGACCATTCCACCGCCGACATAAGGCAATGCCTTGTTTACTACATTTGGACCAACCAGGGCACTCGACTGCGCCTCTCTGATTGCCTGTTGAAAATTGCTACTTGCTGGCATAATCCACCAGATTTATTAACGAAGGTACTCTGGCAGTAAAAGATTTCTGGTGCATATATTTTTTGTGCGGATCTCCCTAACGTTAACGTTCATCAAGCGATGCATAAGCCTTAACTATTCGCTGAACTAATGGATGACGAACCACGTCCTCAGAGCTCAACCGACAGACTGCCACACCTTTAACAGAATCCAATAACTGTGAGGCTTCCACGAGACCACTCAATTGACCATTGGGGAGATCAACCTGCGTAATGTCACCAGTAACCACCATTCGAGATCTTTCACCAAGCCTTGTCAAGGCCATTCGCATCTGAGCAGAAGTTGTATTTTGCGCCTCATCAAGAATTACAAAAGCATCATCAAGGGTTCTTCCTCTCATATAGGCCAGAGGTGCTACTTCTATAACTCCTTTTTCCATTAATGCCGTTGTTTTTTCAAGTCCCAAAAGGCTATGAAGACAGTCATAAATCGGGCGCAAATAAGGGTCGACCTTCTGTTGTAAGTCGCCTGGGAGGAACCCCAATCTTTCTCCTGCCTCTACAGCAGGTCTGGTGAGCAAAATCCTCTGAACCTTACGCTCGCCAAGCATTCTTACTGCAAGAACTGTTGCCAAGAAAGTTTTCCCCGTACCTGCTGGCCCAATTGCAAATGTCAATGCATTTCGATCCATCGCCTCTAAGTATTCCTTTTGGCGAAGAGTTCTAGCTCTAAAGACTTTGCCTCTTTGACTCCGGGCAAGGACTTGACTACTTAATTCAGCATGGGCATTCCCTCTCCCTTGATCAAGAGCGTTAATTGCCACTTCTAAATCAACATCAGAAATAGGATGTCCCTCTTGCCAAATTGGCCTCATTAATTCAACAACACTTGCTGCCCTTTCTAATTGTGCTGGAGGGCCTCCAATGACTAGTTGAAGGCCCCTCATCACAAGAGAAGCACCTGTTAATTCCTGTATCTGATGCAATATCTTCTGTCCTTCTCCACTAAGAGCAAGAGCCGCATCGGAATCAGGAAGGTCAATAACGAAGCGAGCTATTGAGGCTGCTTCAGACATGGATTCAATCAGGAGTCTTGGCTATCTTTGGGATCTTCTTTAACAGCAGGAGGCTTACTTGCTGCGGCTTTACGAGCTGCTGCCTGCTTCTCTTTACCAATCACCTCAGCAGGCCGAACGCTTTTCTCTAACAAACCACCCTTCTCAAGCAAGCTTCTTACGGGGTCGGTAGGTTGTGCTCCTTGACTCAACCTAAGACGAATAGCCTCAGTATCAAGACGAGTCTCTTTTGTTCGTGGGTTGTAAAAACCCAACTCTTCAAGAGGTCGGCCATCTCTTCGAGAAGTGCTATTACAAGCTACTAATCGGAAGCTTGCTTCTCTTTTCTTTCCAAACCGCTTAAGGCGGAGCTTGATCATTTTTGCTGTCGCTATAAAAAAGGGGGGGCTCTTGACCTGGCTCAAGAAAAGCTCATGTCAATTAGCCACATTAGCCTGCGGAGGATTATAGGTCGCCAAATCCCTTCTTTTTCTTGAAAGGTTTTTGTCTTCGGGAAGGATTACCTCCATTCCCCCCCCTTTTTGCATTACCTGGGACTCCACCCATTCCAGGTAGTCCTCCACCCATTCCAGGTAGTCCTCCACCCATTCCAGGAATACCTTCTCCTCTAGACATTTGCTGCATAAGCCCCCTCATTCTTTGAAAATCAGCCAACACCTTGTCAACGTCACCTGAGCTATGCCCGCTTCCCCGAGCCACTCTCTTTCTTCGTGAAGGCTCAGCAGCAAGTATTTCAGGGTGATTTCGTTCCAAAGGAGTCATTGAACCAATCATTGCTTCAATTCGCTTTAATTGCTCTTCACCCTGTTTCAACATCCCATCATCAATTTTGTTCATCCCGGGCATCATTTTCATGAGTCCGCCTAAAGAGCCCATTCTTTTTATAAGCCTCATTTGCTTTAGGAAATCAGAGAAATCAAATGTTGCCTCTTGCAATTTCTTCTGCATCTTCTCTGCATCAGCAATCTCTACCTCCTTCTGAGCTTTTTCCACCAATGTGAGCACATCCCCCATCCCAAGGATCCTGCTTGCCATTCGCCCTGGATGGAAAGGCTGTAATGCTTCTACCTTTTCACCTGTTCCAATGAATTTAATTGGCTGTCCACTTACCTTCCTAATAGATAAAGCCGCTCCACCTCTTGAATCACCATCAAGTTTGGTTAGTACTGCACCAGTAATCCCAACCTTCTCATGAAAAGCCCTCGTGAGATCTGCTGCTTCCTGGCCAATCATCGAATCCACCACCAGAAGGACTTCATCTGGCTCAACAGCTGAACGAATTCGAACCATTTCGTTCATCATTTCTGTATCTATTTGCAGACGGCCAGCCGTATCAACCAAAACAATCTCAACACCTTCCTCCTTGGCTTTCTCAAGTCCTGCCCTAGCTATATCTTCAGGTTTTTCATCTGCTCCAAGGCTAAAAACGTCTACCCCTATTTGCTCCCCAAGGGTGCGCAATTGATCAATTGCTGCCGGTCTATACACATCTGCAGCAACCATTAAGGCTCTCCTCCCCTGTTCTTTAAGGTGAAGTCCTAATTTTGCGGTTGCAGTTGTTTTGCCTGCTCCCTGAAGACCTGCCATTAATACGACAGTTGGTTGATTGTCTTGTGAATGCACTAAAGGAGAGTTTTCTCCTCCCATAACTTCCACAAGCTGCTGATGAACAACTTGTATAAATTTTTGATCTGGATTTACGCCCCTAACCACTTCTTCCCCTAGGGCCTTATCACGCACCTCCTCTACAAAATCTTTGACCACTGGCAAGCTCACATCCGCTTCCAACAAAGCTCGACGGACCTGTTTTAAAGCTCCCTCAATATTTGTAGAACTTATCTGTGCTTCTCCTCGCAGTGACTTAACTGCATCTTCAAAGCGTTCCGAAAGCTCCTCAAACATTACAGAAATTTCTAGCTACTGATAGATAATAAAAAACAACACTGACTATTTCTAGAGATATATCAATTTCCACTAATGTATTCATGAAGACGCCACTTTTGTTTATCACGACCAAGGATATAGGTCACAAACAATTTCGGGATATAAGTTTCTGAAATAGTTTGCCCCAAGGAATTTAGGCGCTGATCCCTATAAACCAATTGAGCTTTTAATTCAATCCTCCTTGTCTTCCTGCTAATAATTCTCAAAGTGTTAATAGTCGCATCTATAGTTTGGGTCTCTTTAGCCAAAGAATCTTTAGCCCTTTCTTCTTCAACACGCTTTACAAGGTTAGGACGTGCAATATTTGGTAAGGAATCACTATTACCTCCAGCCAATACAACTGATTTACTAGCAAGCCAAGCTTCTAAAAGTGCACGAAGTTGACTTTCCGTTGGGTCATCAACTGTTAAAGGATCAAATTTAATCCCTATCTCAAGAGAAGCTCCTGCATCTTCTTCAGAATCTTCTTCTATTAGATTTTTATCTAATGATGTCTGAGTATCATTGTTTAAGGCGTTTTGGGGAATGTTTCCTAAAGAGCGTAAGTTAGCATTAAAAAGGTTTAAATATTTAGCAGATACCGCAATACCTCCAAAGACGACTAAGGAAGCTAATACTTTAAAATATGATTTACCAAGAAAAGTCTTGGTAAGATGAATGGTTAAGTGGTTAGCGCTAGCGAGAATACTACCAAGATTCTTCGGTGAGAAAGTAGCGATATTCTCAGGCTGAAGCTCGTTACTCTCATCAACTTCACAAGAAGAAGATTGTATAACTCCACCCTCAGTTTCTTCTACTCGATTAGAGGTAATATCATCTTTAGGAGCAATAGAATTAAAGAAAGAGAATGCCTGTGATCTAGCAAGCTTTCGATCTAATCTTTCGATATAAGTTTGAACATCCCTATCCGCAAACCAAGCTTCTAAATCAACCACCTGAGCATCTACGTCTCTATATCCAGGAAGAACATCTTTACGTAACCAATCACGGCAGTATTCACAGATTGCTCCGAGGTTATCACCTGGAAATTTTTCCAGCCAAATCTTCAGTTCACTATCACTGCTTTTAAGAAAACGCTCTTGAGCTAAATCCACATCAGCCAGCAAAAGGTCTATGCAACCGAGCAGAGGTAATAGGTCAAGTTCAGGAAGATTAATCTTCTCCAAAAGCCTTCTAGCGTCTTGTAAGCGATCAGGCTTACGTCGTGAGTAACCTGCGGCCACCAAGGCAAGTGCACCGAGAAACCCCGCATCAATTGATCCAGCGGCTCTCCAGCCAAGGAAAAGATCAATTTGTTCTTGGACAGTAAGAAATTGCCTGATTTGTTGAAAAAATCTCTCAAACTCATCTTGACCGAGAAGATTTTTTACTTTCTCAGGCGTTCTTCCTTCAAGGCCACCTCTTTTATTAACAAAATTATTGAGTAATTGAACGCCTTCTTGGTGCGAGGACTGATCACCAAGTTCTCTGCTTAGTAAGTCAAGGATTCTGAATGGAAGAAGTGCTTGTAGTTCAGCCTCAAGTTGATCTCTTTGGTCAGGCAACTTGCCCATCCTTTGCAAGAGTTGAATTCCCTGCTGCAAAACAATTGCGGCTGACTCGTAATGTCTATCTTCTTGTTCTTGTCTGGCAGCGGAGATGCAACTAAGCGCAGCAAGCAGAGTCAAATCAGCCTCCCTCCCACTTCCTAAAGCAGGCGCCTGAGGGGGCTGTAAAGCCTTACAAGAAAGCTGAAAAGCCTCAAGAGAAGAGTCTGCTTCCCATAAAAGGATGAGGCCACCCACCTCTCTACTTGAAGAAATTTCAAGTCCTTCTGCACCCCCTAGCAAGGCCTCCTCATACTCTTGGCGAAGAGAAGAGTCACTAAGTAAATCAGCAGTTAGACGTAACAATTGAGACCTTTGATCTATGGCCTCATGTGTAAAACCTTGATCTGGCGAACGATCTAATCTGACCTGCAGATTCCTTAATACAACTTCGGAGTCAACCGATGGATTAACACCAAGTAATCTGAAGTGATCTATGGGGAGTTCCACCGCTTTCCCTCTATTGGCACGAACTCTAGACAGTGAGAGGGATTCTGCACATTTAGTTTCCCAGGCCCTTACAGTCCTACATGGAACAACAGACAAGCTGCATGAGTAAGAACAACACGGCTACACCTAATACAACCAACGAGATCCCTCGTGCACCAGTTGATCACAACGAGCGAATCTCATCATTAGGCTCTTCAAATCCAGCAGTTATTGATCGCCAAGCTGGTCTTGCTTTATTCAAAGACATGACCCTTGGAAGACGGTTTGAAGACAAATGTGCCGAGATGTACTACAGGGGGAAAATGTTTGGATTTGTTCATCTCTACAACGGACAAGAAGCTGTTAGCTCAGGTGTAATTGGAGCTATGCAGAAGAAGAAGGACTGGTTTTGTAGTACCTATAGAGATCATGTTCATGCTTTAAGTGCTGGTGTTCCAGCCAGAGAAGTAATGAGTGAGCTTTTTGGGAAAGAGACAGGATGCAGTAAAGGGAGAGGAGGCTCAATGCATCTTTTCTCAAAAGAGCACCACCTATTAGGAGGGTATGCCTTTATAGGAGAAGGGATTCCTGTCGCGTTAGGAGCTGCTTTCACAAGTAGATATAAACGAGAAGTCCTCTCTGACGAATCAAGTAATTCTGTAACTGCTGCCTTCTTCGGAGACGGAACCTGCAATAACGGGCAATTCTTTGAATGTCTAAATATGGCTCAACTATGGAAACTACCAATTCTCTTTGTAGTTGAGAACAATAAATGGGCGATTGGAATGGCTCATGATCGAGCTACAAGTGATCCAGAAATCTGGAGAAAAGCTTCTGCTTTTGGAATGGCAGGTGAAGAAGTAGATGGAATGGATGTTCTCGCTGTAAGAGGAGCCGCTGAAAGAGCAATCAAAAGGGCTAGAGAAGGTAATGGCCCAACCCTTTTAGAGTGTCTGACCTATCGTTTCAGAGGGCACTCTCTTGCAGACCCTGATGAACTTAGATCAGCTGAAGAGAAACAATTTTGGGCTACCAAAGATCCTTTAAAAGCTCTGGAAAGAGATCTATTAAATTCTTCTTTTGCAACTTCTGAAGAACTTAGAGCTATAGAGAAAGAAATTGATGCGGAAGTAGAAGATGCTGTTGAATTTGCTCTAAATGCACCAGAACCAAACCCAGAAGAATTAACTAATTACATTTGGGCAGAAGGGTGACAAAGGTTGAATTATTGAATAATAGTGATCGAATAAAAAACTGAAAAAACGTTCTTAAATTCCACCAGGAAGTTTCCTAGTTAAATTTCTAAGTTTTCTAAGCGCCTTTAGTTCCACCTGACGAACTCTCTCTCTAGACACTTCTAAAAGTCGACCAATCTCCGCAAGGGTATGTCTTTCATTACCTTCCAAGCCAAACCTTAACCTCAAAACGTGCTGTTCTTGCTCGCTGAGGTGACTTAGCCATCTACCTAATTGTTCATGGTGTATGCGTTGCTCAACCTTATCCAAAGGCTCATCAAGTGAAGCATCCGCAATTAAATCACCCAAGAAGCTTCTTCCATCATCCCCATTAACAGGGGCATCCAAACTGCTGGTCGTCAATGCCTGTCTCAGAAGTGAATCAAGTTCCTCTAAAGGCATATCAAGTTCCTCAGCGATCTCAAATCGACTAGGCATAGCTCCCAATTTATGGGCCAAATCCAAACTCACTTTGCGAATAGTCGTTAACCTCTCACTCAAATGAACTGGTAAGCGAATTGTGCGTGACTGACAGGCAATCGCCCTGGTCATGCTTTGACGTATCCACCAAAAAGCATATGTAGAGAATTTGTAGCCTCTTGTGGGATCGAACTTCTCTACTGCACGTTCCAAACCCAGAGATCCCTCCTGGATGAGATCTAAAAGTTCCAGGCCTTTACCTTGATATTTTTTTGCGACACTTACTACTAAGCGAAGATTGGCTTTCATCATTCGGTCTTTAGCTCTACGACCGATTCGTACAACTCTGCGCTCCTTAGGAGGCAAATCTTTTTTAATTCCAGTAATAGTCTCTTCTTCTATCAAGCTCATCATTGCTTGTACCTGATTGCCTAGCTCTATCTCTTCTGCAGGCGTCAGCAAAGGAATTCGACCAATCGTCGCTAAATACCAACTAATGGGATCACTGCTCCGACGAGTTTGAGGTTCTGCTGTCCTGGGTGCCGAGGAAACCATTACCAGTAACTCCACATCAAGTTCAAGGACTTTCCTACGGATTTTGCAAAAGGCCTTGAGCCTTCAAAAAGCCTTCATATTCATGCAAGGGAAAGTAAACATTTCGGAGCCAAAAGTGACATTTAGAACATATTTATGTGCCTATCAAAACCATTTCTATTCTGAATGCGCATAGTCATTTCTCCCAAAGAGGAGGCGACCAAGCTTGCTGATGTGCCTTTTTCTGTTCTCACTGCTGATTGTGAATGTAAAAACATTGCAGCAGCCAAAAGCTCTGCATCACAATTTTTGTTCGTGGCAATCCCAATAGATCCAAGGCCAGCGGCATACCCAGCAAGCAAGTCTCCTAAGCCAGCACGAGCTACAAAAGGATTGACTTTGCCAAGCTGCCATGAGCGCCCATTTTCATCAGCTACAACACTATGGGCTCCTTTTAAAAGGACATTTACACCACTAATTTTGGCCGCTTCCAAAGCAGCCTCTAATGGATCTAATCCTTTCAAATCAGGAAACAATCGTGAAAATTCAGATTGATGTGGAGTAATCCAAGTTGGGCCCTCTCGGTCTTTTAACCAACACCAGCCATATTTAGAAACCGCCAACAAATTGAGTCCATCAGCATCTAGGACTAAAAGACCTTTAAAGCATCTCAAAGAATCTGAGAAAAGAGACCATTGATCTTTGGATAACGTCAATCCTGGGCCGAAAAGAATTGCATCTAATTTATTTATCTCTACGGGAATTGAAGAGCTCCCTTTATTCGGGTCCTTAGAATTGACCTTGATAGAAGCTCTAAATACAACTTCAGGGAGCATTTGCCAAAGGCTATCTGCAACAGAAGCAGGGACAATTGCCTGAATACTTCCTGTTCCACTTGCAAGAGCACCTTGAAGAGAAAGGTTTGCAGCACCTTTATATAGTTCACTTCCTGCAATTACAAGAAGCCTACCCCTTTCATATTTAGTTGCCTTTATGCCGGGGTTTGGCAACTCGAGAGTTAATAGGTCGTTTGGAGAAATCAGTTTTGGATTTGTATGAGATAAATCAGCCAATATCCTTTTGGGGATACCAATATCAAAAAGAATTATTTCTCCCACATAAGGCAATGCATCATCTTGAATAAGACCCTTCTTATAAAGCCCAACAGATAAAGTCCTTGAAGCTACTGCCGCTCTACCGTCGAATGGTTTTCCTGTATCTGGACACAATCCGGCAGGGACATCCAAGGAAACAAGTTTTCCAGGCATATGAATCTCTCTAGACTCAAAAAGCGTTGAAATTTTTGAAGGTAGTGGGCGATTTTGCGCAAGTCCAAAAAGTGCCTCAACCCAAAGTTCGTCCGCTTTTACGTCAGGCTCTCCAGTAAGACATTCAACACCAAGCCATTCAGCATGAGAGAACTGTTGATTTGTCAAAGGTTGGGCTATTCCAAATGGACACCAAATGCGAACCCTTACTCCCGCCAAATGAAGCTCTCTAGCAACTACAAGTCCATCTCCGCCATTATGTCCTGGGCCTACTAGTACTAAGGCACCATTTAACAACAAATCATTCTGCTTCATTAGCCAAGACGCCATGGCAAGCCCAGCTTTCTCCATCAATGCAGCGACTGGCAAACCACTATCAAACATCTTTTGTTCAAGATGCTTCATCTGCTCTGAAGTGACTAAAAGATGATTTTTATCAGAATTTGGCCAGGACATCAGAGTGAGAAATGCAAAATAAGTATGTGACTATGTCTTTGTTATCAAAGAGCCAAAAAAGAAAGCACTTTTTTCAATATGACTAGGACCAGGACAGTGTCAAAAGCTATTACTCAAGCAATCAATACATTAGAGCGTTGGCCTGGGGAACATCGAGTGGCAGTAGGGCTCTCTGGGGGGGTAGACAGCTCTATAACAGCTTCTTTATTCGTTGAAGCAGGATGGGACGTGGCTGGTCTTACCTTATGGCTTTTGAGCGGAAAAGGCTCATGCTGTTCTGAAGGTCTAGTAGATGCAGCAGGAATTTGCGAGCAGCTAAAGATTCAGCATCATGTTCTTGATTCACGTGAAACTTTTCAAGAAGAAATAGTAGAGAAATTAATTTCTGGTTACAAATCAGGTATAACTCCTCTCCCTTGTTCCCGATGTAACAAATCTGTGAAGTTCTCCCAAATGGTTCGATGGGCTAAAGAGCAACTAAAAATGGATTTTATAGCCACAGGGCATTATGCAAGAATCCAGCATGTTGGGATGCATGAATGTTCTAAAGAACTCCCAGGTAAAAGCATACATAGACACCAACTATTACGAGGTCTAGACAATAATAAAGACCAGAGTTATTTCCTTTACGATCTTCCACAAGAAATACTTGGCAGCGTGATATTTCCTTTAGGTGGACTGAGGAAAGAAGACACTAGAGAGGAAGCCTTACGGAAAGGGCTTAGGACAGCCAATAAGGCAGAGAGTCAAGATCTTTGCCTAGCAGAACATCATGGATCCATGAGAGCCTTCCTTGATAAATACCTTCCTCCAAATGAAGGAGATATCGTTCTGCAGGATGGAACTATTATTGGTAAACATGATGGTATCGAACACTTTACTATTGGCCAACGGAAAGGCCTTGGAATTGCATGGAAAGAGCCCTTACATGTTGTGGAGATTGATGCAAAAATGAACCTAGTCAAAGTCGCACCAAGATCCGAATCAGGGTGTCAAAAGTGTATTGTTGGTGCTATTAATTGGGTATCAATTGATCCACCTAAAGAAAGAGTCGAACTAGAAGTTCAAGTCCGCTACAGGAGTAAACCTAAAAAGGCAACTTTAACTCCGATAAGTCCAACCAATTCAGACATAGAAGGTGGCAGGCCTTTCAGATGTATTCTTAATTTTAAAGATGAACAGTTCTCTATCACTCCTGGTCAAGCCGCTGTTTTCTATTCTGGAGACATCGTCCTCGGCGGAGGGCTCATTGAAAAAGGCGATTAAGCTAAACATCTCCAGTCCTTATGCCTGTAAAAAGAATACCTAAAGCTGTTATTAGGCATATAAATATTAATGGGAGATCATGCCAAGTTGTATATCCTGTTCCTCGCCGATACAGTTGCAAATCTGTAAAGGCAACTCCATCTTTAAAAGGTAAAAGTAATTTTTGTACTTGACCTGACGCCGAGACTTTTACTGTTGGACCAGTATTTGCAACACTCAACAAATCTCTACCAGACTCAATACTCCTAATCCGTGCCAAAGCGAGATATTGACGTTGAAGCGTGACTGGGTAAGGGTCAAGATTAGCCATAGCTAAGATCCATTCAGCTCCATCGTTCACAGCCCTTGAAATTGAGTATCCATTACTTAATTCATAACAAATAGCCACAGCGGCTTTAGGCCCTGTCCATTCCAAAAGTCGAGAAGCTTCACCCGCGTTTACTCCACCCACTGCAGATAATCCAAAAAAATTTTCGCCAAGCCAAGCAGGAACCCACTCACCTAAAGGGACCAATCGATATTTATCTACCGCACTCGAAGGATATTCATTGCCTTTTTCAAAAACCAGCGCAGAGCTCCGCTGCTGACCATGAACCCATCTAAAGCCGCCTGTTATGAAAGGCAAAGGAGATTTGTACAAGAGGTTTTGCCCGATAGGCAAAGTTCCTTCTGGAACAATCATCCAAGCAGCATTTGAATCATTAGCGGCTTCTAATGCTTGTTTATAAGCTTCAGGCAAACGTCTCTGCTGGTCTTTGGAAAATTTTGTTCGCGTTGGAATTGCAGGCTGCCATAAAGCCACTAATTCTGATCCGATCGATTCATTCACGAGCAAAAGATTCCAACCAAGAAAATGTGCCAAAAAGAGAACCACTAATCCAATAAAAAGATTTTTTTTCCAAATCCCTCGTTCTCGCCATTGAATTATCAAGCGCCATATCCACCACCCAATTAATAGCTGCAGAGCTGCTAAACCACCTGCACCAAACCAACGAGCCAGTCCTGCAAGAACCAAATCATTCTGGACAAGAGAATCTCCTACCCCAATCCAAAAAAGAGGGCTTTTTGCTAAAAGAACCTCTCCAATCCCCCACAAAGTCGCCATGACTACCGCATGGGAAAACTTCTCCAAATACCGAGAGTTTTTGGAAAAAATGTTTAATCGAATACCTACAAAGGCCCATAAAGAAACATAAAGAGCAGCAATACCTCCACAAAAAAGCCAAAGGGAAAACACAATAGGAATACTTAATGGTCCAGGGACCCCAAGCCAAGTCAATGGATGCAGTCCCCACAGCCATCGATGACTAACAAGTAATGCCAATGCTCCCCACAATCCAGCAGATAAAAGATTGCGACTCGCAGGCCAAAGCAAGGCCAAAGCAAAAGGCATGAACAATGCACCACCTTTTTCGAAAGCCAATCCTGCCAGTAAACCTCCTATCCCCCCCTGAAGGAATGAAAGGAACTGATCATTAGACATGAACCTTTTGGAAGTCCACATGATTAAATCTGTACAAAACAACTTTCATGTAAAAGGCTTAAGGCCTCTGGGTTTAAATGACTCATAGGCCTTCTTGAACTTATTCCCTGCAAAGATTTATTGCTTTTTAAACAAAGAGTAATTTAGTACTTTCAACAGAATACTCAGTCATCAACTCCTAGCCAAAGATAATGAATTTGAGATAACAAGCTCTAATTTTCTATCCAGGCACTCAACTGACAAATCCCTACCTAATACTTGTCTGAGTGATTTTCCTCATAGACAAAAAGAATTCTCTGCCCTAGAAATAATGAATAGTAAGTTTAAGAGACTTGAAAGAGTAAAGGAATTGATCAGTTCATTTACTCTTTCAACTTTTTCTTTTACACAACAACCTATAATTATCATGACCGAAAGAACCAACAAAACCCTTATAACTCCTTATTGCGAGCTACCAAGAAGGATGCAAGCTGTTGAGGCTTCATTTAGTCTTGCCTGGCGAAAAGAAAAGAAGAAAAGGCCTCAGTGGCTAATTCAAGAGCTAAAAGGTTATTTGTAGTTTCTAAAAAAGAATCCAAAAAGTAATAATAAAGTCATCTATCAATATGACGTAATTATAAAGTGCAATAGCAGCTCATCTCCATAGCAATTTAAGCTCCAAACAATCATTATCCATTTGTCTACTTAACGAAATCATTTTGTTAAGTAGACTTTTCCCACTAATCACAGCTATCCCTTTTCTCTTATAGCTGTAAGAATAAGAAGAATTTATAAGCTGTCCTACGTGCGAGAAATTTTTATCAGCACTGCCGTTTGCATTGCATTCCTGGTAATCGCCTTAGTAAGTCAAATCGTTTCACCAACTGCAGTGAATGCTTCATTCGCTTCAGAGATACTCCAACCAGCTCAAGAAAAGGCTCAAAATTCAACATGGGACCTATCAGGCCTTGAGCTAGACCCGGAAGACCCTAACCCAACACTATTTGCAATGGCTTCAGACCAGTCACCTAATGATGCTTCAAGCCTAGGAGCACCCATGGAGGCGGATCAGTCAATTATTACTTCTAGTGGTCTCCGTATAACTGAAATAGTTAAAGGGGAAGGAGAAGAAGCGACTGCAGGACAAACTGTAACCGTGAATTATCGAGGCACTCTTGAAGATGGGAAAGAGTTTGATAGCAGCTATGGGAGGGGGCCCTTCAGCTTTCCTCTTGGAACAGGCCGAGTAATTAAAGGATGGGATGAAGGGGTTGCCGGAATGAAAGTAGGCGGCAAGAGGAAATTAGTAATCCCTCCTGATCTAGCTTATGGAAGCAGAGGTGCCGGCAATGTAATCCCTCCAAATGCGACATTGATCTTCGAGGTCGAACTTTTAGAAGTCAAATAACTAAAAATCCTCTCATCTAATTAATTGATCACATTTTTATAGCCACCCGGGTAGGGTATTAATAGGGAATTATTTAATGAAAGATGTTGCGCTCGGTTTTTTCAGCAATTTTTAAGCGTCTGCCTGCTGACTCAGCACAGGCTCACTGCGATGGACCATGCGGGGTTTACGACCCTGCCTCAGCTCGGATAGCAGCTGAAGCTGTTCTCTCTATGACCAAAAAGCTTCTGGCCATGGCTCCACCCACTACCAACGACCCCTCTGCCTGGGCGGAATACAACAACACTTTCTCTCGTTATGTGTCTGTAAAAGAAGAACAAGCGCAAGAGACAAAAAAGGAACTGCTAATCCTTTGGACTGATTATTTCAAGCCAGAGCATCTCGCTCAGTTCCCAGATCTGCATGACACTTTCTGGAAAGCAGCCAAACTATGCAGTGCATCCAAGGTAAATATTGATCAATCCAAGGCTGAAGATCTTCTCAAGTCAGTAGAAAAAATCCACAACATGTTCTGGAAATCAAAAGGACGTGCAGACGCCTGGGTCACCGCAAGCTAAAAGGCATGAGCCTAAGGGAGTGAAACTACACTCCTTATTACTGCTTCTAACTGGTCAACGAAGGCATTGTCGTGTTGAAGGAGAATCAATGCGACCAACTCTTGCTTCGGGTGATTTTGTAATCTTTAAACCATTAACAAACGCCTCCAGAGGAAAATCACTTCAAGAGGGTTGCATTGTGGTGGCTAATCACCCTCTCCTTCCAAAAAAGCTCATGGTAAAAAGAGTCCACAAAATCGGCTTTAAGGGCGTTGAGCTTAGAGGGGATAATTTAGATTCAAGTACTGATAGTCGACAGTTTGGACTAGTGAGTAGCGAAAGTATAAAAGGGGTTGTGGAGTTTATAGTTACTTTAAGCAAGAAGGAAAAATCATAAAAAGGCTGATCTAAAACAGTAGTTTTTAAAATTATTTCAAGCAATTAATGGCAGAGTTTTCTGCAACCAAAAAACTCCTGTAACAATAGATAAACCACCGGCAAACCCTACTAATAGAGGCAAGGCTCCTCTACTAACTTTCAAAGTTGCTAATGAAATCGTAATCACAACTGCCGCCATAGCAAATAGTGACCCAAGCAAATAAGCCCCCATATAAGCGATGGCACCATGTGGGGGCAATGCCAAGGCAGGGAAGGCGGCAAGCAAGTGGCTAGCACCAGCCAACCCATGCAAAAGCCCAAGTCCTGTTGCAGCATGTGTATGCCGAGCATGTTTTTGTTTTCCTCGAAAATGCAAGTGAACATGTTCATGCGAATAGCCATCACCATGGTTGTGATTGTGAGAATGAATATCCAAACCAAGGGAATTTCTAATGGCCATTGCTCCAACTAGAAGCAGAGTCAATCCAACGGTAAATTCGGCCCATGAAGACAACTTCTCAACCTGAGTCAAATCCTTAAGGGCAATTGCCAAGAGAGAAAGTGCAAGAACCCCTGTTGAATGGCCTAATCCCCAAGCAAGCCCACCTCGTAATGCCAATAGAGGTTTTCGCAATGCCCCTGGTGCCATTGCGACAAGGTGATCTGCCCCTCCTAATACATGGAGAGCCCCTGCGACGAAGCCTGTAAGGACGCTTATCAGCATGAAAGCCTATATATCAAACTGATTCTGCCTGATTGAGAAGAGCTTTCTCTGATTTTGTGTGGGCTTCACAAGGAATCTTTCATTACCGTTCAGGATCAATTCAGCCCAAGATCAAACTTCTTAAGCCCTCGGTCACATTATCTTTCCTCATCAACGACTCCCCTACAAGAACAGCCCTTGCCCCAAAAGACTGCACTTTGTCTAAGTCTTCTCTTGTAAACAACCCGGACTCACTAACCAACAAGATGTCTTGTTTCTGAAGCTCCTCAGCAAACTTACCTGCAAGTCTTTGTGTGACTGTTAAATCAGTTTCAAAATTACTTAAATCTCGATTGTTTACTCCAATCAAAGAAAATTCACCAAGACTTAAAACCCTCTGAAACTCTTCTTGATTATGTACCTCAACTAGAACAGTTAAACCAATACTTGAAGCTACTTTTGACAAATAAGTAAGGTCCTGATTTGTGAGAATTGAAGCAATTAAAAGGGCAGCATCGGCTCCAGCCGCTCGTGCTTGATAAAGCTGATATGGCGTAATAATAAAGTCCTTACAAAGGATTGGTAAGTCAACAACTTTACGAACATTTTCAAGAACATCAAATCCCCCCTGAAAAAAAGTTTTATCAGTCAAAACCGATATACAACTTGCTCCTCCTTCCAAATAAGAAAGGGCAATCTCACAAGGGTCAAAATCCTTTCTTATAAGCCCTTTGCTAGGGCTTGCTCTTTTAACTTCTGCAATGACAGCCGGCAAAACAGGTGCCGTTCTCAATGCCTTTATAAAGTCTCTCGAAGAACTTAATTCAGAAACTTGTTCTTTTAGGGATTCTAAAGGAATACGGTTTTTTGCAACTGTTACTTCACGATCTTTTTCCCAAACAATTTTCTCAAGAATATTTCGTGGCTCTGATTCATCATGAGCTATCGAATATTCCAAATTTGCAACCTTAATGCTTGGATTGGGGGGGCGACGACGAATCTCCATCATTTACTACTAACAACAAATTCCAATTATGAAAGAAAGCTTCTAGAAAGCATTAATTTCTAGAAGCTTTCTTTAATTGTTGTGCTGCCTGCTTATAGGCAACTTCAACTACTTCGGAAAGAGTAGGGTGCGTATGAACCTCCGAAGCCAATTCAATTACACCTTGTCTGCGTGCCAAAGCATTAGCAACTTCTTGGATCAGGTCAGCAGCATGAAGCCCATAAATATGTGCCCCAAGTATCTCTCCATTATCCTTTCTAAAAAGCAATTTCATCAATCCATCGCTCTCTAATTCAGCAAGCGCCTTTGAATTTGCCTTGAAGTAACTACGAACGACTCCTAATTCAAAATGGTCTTTCTGAGATAGTTCTTTTGCGTCTGACTCACTTAGGCCTACTGAACTAATCTCAGGATGAGTAAATGTAGCGGCAGGGATACTGCGATAATCAATTTCTCTTGCATTGCCAAGAATATTTTCGACCGCAACTATTCCCTGAGCAGCAGCTGTATGAGCAAGCATTAGCTTTCCTGTCACATCTCCAACTGCCCAAAGATTAGTCAGTGGAGAACCATTCTTAATAACTCTCATAGTGTTATCGACTGGAATAAATCCTCGATTAGTTTCAACACCTAGTTCCTCTAAGTTAAGTGATTTACTACACGGGACTCTACCTGTAGCAACTAAAACAGCATCAACTTCTAGCTTCTCAGAAAGCTCTCCATTTTTAGAGTCCGTAAGTTCAATCATGACTGGACAGCCCGGCGTAACTGACTTAGCCAATACTCCTGCTTTTGCATCTATATCTCTCCCATCAATAAGTTTTCGAGAAGCAAGTTTTGTAATATCTGGATCAAAGGTTGGCATAACCTTATCAAGAGCCTCAATCATGGTCACCTCACAACCAAGGGCTGTATAAATATCAGCAAACTCAAGCCCTATATACCCACTACCAATAATCGCAATCCAACGTGGAAGCCATTCCAGATTAATGGCCTCATCACTTGTAAAGACTGTGCGCCCGTCAGTTTCAATCCCTGGGGGCACAAAAGGATCTGATCCAGTAGCAAGGATTATGTTTTTTGCAGAGATCAACCTGTCAACCCCATTAGGTTCCCTCAGTCCAACCCGCTGAAGGGCTTCCAAACGTCCTTCTCCTCTCAATATCTCTACACCTGCGCGCTCTAGTGTTTTGGTGAGGTTAACTCTTATCCCTTCAACTAGCTGTTTGGCGTGTTCTGCAATCTTCTTTCGTTCAAAGCGCACAGGACCCGAATGAATTCCAAAAGCCTGAAGATGTTGAGAGTCTGCAAGTTCTCTAACCTTGCCACTGGCAGCCAATAAGGCCTTAGAGGGAACACACCCTCGATTAACACATGTCCCTCCCATCTCCCTGGCTTCCACTATCGCCACTTTTAGACCATGCTCAGCTGCATGCTTGGCCGCATCAAAACCGCCATAACCGGCTCCGATAACGATCAAATCAAAATCGAAATTAGCTTCACTCACCCTTAATGCTGCGTACCTCAATCATTTTGGCCCTTCGCCGCTCAAGTAGCAGAGGAACTGCTGCTGCTGAAACGTTAAGGGACTCAACAGAACCACTATGAGGCAATGTCACATAATGAGTGCAACATGCCAGCAATTCAGAGCACAAGCCAGAGCCTTCATTGCCAAGCACGAGGACGGTTGGCTTTGTCCAATCAAGTTCCCAGTATGGAATTATTGGATATCTATTTAAAGAGCTTGTTGTAAGGGTAGCCACAACTTGCATACCCTTTTCTGCAGCTTTAAGAAGCTTTTGTGCCAGCAGAGTCAATCCATCGGCTTCAGAGGGCCCCAACCGTTCATAGGGAATATGAAGTATTGATCCAGCAGAGGCCCTCAAAGCCTTGGAGCTCAATGGATCAGCGCCAGAGCCTAACCATATCGAACCTATATCTGCAGCAAGAGCTGTGCGAAAAAGCGTACCAAGGTTCCCTGGATCCTGAAGACGGTCTAAAACAAGTACAAAGTTTGAAGAGTTCTCTCCTCTAGGAAGAGAATCAAGCGACCACAAAGTGGCAACCCCATCGGGATTAACTGTAGACAAAGCCGCTTTAAGAACTTCTGAAGTTACTTCTTGAATAAATGTCTGTTCTGGAAGTGAATTAGCTAATTCAAAATTTTTACTCAGCCAACTCTGAGTAGCAACAATTCCGATAGGAGCAAATGAAGTCCTCAAAGCTTCCTGAAGTAAGTGCGTACCTTCAAGCAAGACAAGCGAGTAAAACTCTCTCCCTTCTCGAGTTGCAAGTGATTTGAGCTTGCTTACAAGAGGGTTTCGCCTACTTGAAATGACTTGAACCTGTTTTTCTGGGGTATGAAAAGGTCTCAAAACTTTTTATGCTTTCGAATCTTTAATCCTTCATTAACTATCAAACTTTCATCGTCAAGATCTATTCCACTAACTGCGGTCAATTCTCCCTTAACGCCTTCTATAGAAAGATTTTCAATCATCTTATTAATGACTTGATCTTCTACCGTTGATTCATCAATACCTTGAGGAGTAAAGCCCTCTAGAAACTGACCCAATTTTGAAGCAACAATCTCAGACGCATTGGTAATCTTTAACACAATCATTGATCATTAATCAATAAATAACTCTGTCAAGATAATGCGGATGGGGAGACTTGAACTCCCATGACATTACTGTCACTAGTACCTGAAACTAGCGCGTCTACCGATTCCGCCACATCCGCAAGGGCTTTCGCTAAATAGCACGTTGACCTTAATCCATTAGGAGGGCATGAATTCGGCCAACGAAATAGGTACTTCCAGTTCCAACTTTGGCCTGCTAGCCATAATCTTTTTTCCTGACACAATTGGAGACATTCAGATATTTATCAAAATATGCCAAACGCGGTTCAAGTATCTCAGCAGACACTTAAGCCGCATCTAGAGATTGAAGGTGGCTGTCGCTTAAAAGGGGAAATAACAGTAAGTGGGGCAAAAAATTCTGCTCTGGTTCTAATGACAGCGTCAATACTTACTAATGAACCAGTGAGAATTGAGAATGTCCCAGAGCTGAGTGATATCAATGTTATGGCAAATATTCTTCTGGAAATAGGCGTAACAGTAAAAAGGAATTCAGATGCCTTGACACTCAATGCCGCAGGGATAAGTCAATTAAATCCACCTTACGAATTAGTAAATAGCTTACGGGCAAGTTTTTTTGCTATAGGCCCATTACTTTCAAGGAGAGGTCAAGCCAAAATTCCACTTCCTGGGGGATGTCGAATAGGTGCAAGGCCTGTTCTTGAACACATCCGCGGATTAAAGGCATTAGGCGCTGTAGTCAGTGTTGAACATGGTGTCGTTTCAGCCTCAGTACCAGGAATATCTAAGCGTTTAAAGGGTGCCTCAATAGTCTTGGACTGCCCAAGCGTTGGGGCTACTGAAACAATCCTAATGGCTGCAGTCCTTGCAGAAGGAGTTACCACCATTTCAAATGCTGCTCAAGAGCCAGAAGTTCAAGACTTAGCAAGAATGCTCAATGAAATGGGTGCACAAGTTGTTGGAGCAGGGGGTCCAACAATCACAATCAAAGGTGTCAAACAACTTCACGGGACTAATTATTCGGTAATACCAGATCGCATTGAAGCTGGCACGTTTCTTGTCGCAGCAGCAATTACGCGCTCAAAACTTCGGGTTTCACCAGTGATTCCTGAACATTTAAGTGCTGTATTGCAAAAGCTTAGAGACTGCGGCTGCCAAATTCAGATTGACGATGAAGGAGTGACCTTAATACCTGGTGAAATTGTTGGGGTAGACATAACAACTCAGCCTTTTCCTGGGTTTCCTACAGACCTCCAGGCCCCATTCATGGCACTTCTAACAACAGCCAAAGGAACAAGTGTTGTCACTGAAAAGATATTTGAAAACCGACTGCAACATGTTGCTGAGCTCCAAAGGATGGGAGCATCAATAAAAGTACAGGGAAATATTGCGTTTATTGAAGGAGTTCCAAGTCTTAGTGCTGCGCCTGTTTCTGGGAGTGACCTTCGCGCTGCAGCAGCAATGTTGCTAGCCAGTCTTGCCGCAAATGGGACTAGTCGGGTAGAAGGCCTTAGCCACCTTGACAGGGGATACGCACACATAGAAATGAAGCTCAACAGTGTAGGAAGTCATATCCTTAGGCATCAATAATGAGCCTACGCTCACATAAACTCCTTCATATGGGAGCGTGCCGGAATTGGTAGACGGACTCGACTCAAAATCGAGCGCCCTCGGGCATGTGGGTTCAAGTCCCACCGCTCCCACTCATGTAATGGGAACCTACAAACGTTTTCCTCTGACTATTGTCCGTGGAAAGGGTTGTTGGGTTTGGGATCAGAAAGGAACGCGCTACCTCGATGGAGTAGCAGGAATAGCGACCTGCAGTCTTGGACACAGCAACGGCACTTTGAGGAAGGCATTAAGCCGCCAACTAAGGAAAATCCAACACACCTCCAACCTTTATTTCATTCCAGAACAAGAAGAACTAGCTGAATGGCTTGTCACAAATAGCTGCGCGGATAGTGTGTTCTTTTGCAATAGTGGAGCTGAAGCTAATGAAGCAGCAATAAAACTTGCAAGGAAACATGCTCATCAAGTTCGTGGGATCGATCAACCAATTATCTTGGCCGCAGAGTCGAGCTTTCATGGACGTACTCTTGCCGCACTAAGTGCAACTGGACAGCCTAAGTACCACAAAGGGTTCGAGCCATTAGTATCTGGTTT
>QCKJ01000013.1 GCA_003215435.1 Prochlorococcus sp. AG-409-M05 | reverse complement strand
GGCAATAAATCAAGTTTATGAATGGGACTCCTGGCTCTTAGCTTTAAGAGATTCACCAGAAGTTCGTTTTCAGCATCGACAAATGGGTTCATCATTATTACAACTACTCTCAGACCTTGGTCATCCATTGCCTAATCAAAAAAAAGATCTTGCCTGGCCAATGGCTTGGTCTTGGGCTGGGATCTCTTGGTCTTTGTCCAAGATTGACGTAGTACAAGGGTATTTATATAGCTGGGTTGCTAATCAGCTAAGTGCTTCATTGAGATTATTGCCTTTTGGGCCTAACAAAGTACAGGCAATTCAATCCCAATTGCTACCTTTAATATCATCAGAAGCCAAAAGATTATTAAACAAGAACCCCCGTCATATCTGGACTGGAGATATTGGCTCTACCATGGCACAACAATCACACAAAGAATTGTATTCCAGGTTATTTAGAAGTTAATGGGAAGTAAATTACGAGTTGGGGTTGCTGGACCAGTTGGTTCAGGGAAAACCGCTCTAGTTGAAGCTCTTTGTATAAGACTTAAAAAGAAGTTTCAACTTGCTGTAGTAACCAATGACATCTATACCCAAGAAGATGCAAAATTTCTAACTAAGGTTGGGGCCTTGGATCCTGACCGTATACGAGGAGTAGAAACTGGAGGTTGCCCTCATACCGCTATCCGTGAGGATTGTTCAATTAATCGTTCGGCTGTAGAAGAACTTGAAAAGCTATTCCCAAAACTTGATTTCCTTTTTGTAGAAAGTGGTGGTGATAATCTCGCCGCAAGTTTTAGTCCAGAGCTAGTAGACATTTGCATTTATGTCATAGACGTTGCGGCTGGCGACAAGATCCCCAGGAAGGGAGGGCCTGGTATTACTCGTTCAGATCTACTGGTAATAAACAAAATTGACCTTGCTCCCATGGTTGGAGCGAGTCTTGAAATAATGGATAAAGACACATCGAAAATGCGCAAAGATCTCCCTTGGTGCTTCACTAATCTGCATACAGGTGAGGGGCTAGATCAAGTCGTGACGTTTTTGTTAAATCAGATACCTTTTTAAGCTCTCATCAAATCAAAGCTTAAAAAGGTTCGTTTTGATACAAAAAGCTCTTGTTGTTGGCTATTAGGTTCATTCGCCGTAATCAAAGATTCTTCATTCTGGGTAGTTAGGACTATGACTTTGACCAAGCGTTTTGTTATCGGATTAAGTTCCATTGCTCTAGGAGCATCAATCACAGGATGTGGTGGAGGAAATCAAACTTCCGGTTGTTCTGATTGCGATGCAGAAGTAACTGTTGGAATCCTCCATTCTTTAAGTGGAACCATGGCCATTTCTGAATCAACCTTGGTTGATACTGAAAAAATGGCTATCGAGGAAATCAATGCTGCGGGAGGGATAAAGGTAGGTGGCAAAAAATATGAAATCAAATACATCGTTGAAGATGGAGCCTCTGATTGGCCAACATTCGCCGAGAAATCAAAAAAGCTAATTACTCAAGACAATGTACCTGTTGTGTTTGGGGGCTGGACATCAGCTAGCCGTAAAGCAATGCTTCCGGTATATGAATCTAGAGATGCTTTCCTCTACTACCCAATTCAATACGAAGGGCAAGAGTGCTCCAATAACATTTTCTATACAGGAGCTACTCCCAACCAACAATCTGAACCAGCTACTGAGTTCATGTTTAAGCGATCCCCAGCGGCTGGGAAGCCTTTCTTTCTTGTAGGTTCTGATTATGTCTTTCCACGTACTTCAAACACCATCACTAAAGAGCAAGTTAAATCTCTAGGTGGAACAGTGGTTGGAGAAGACTATCTGCCTCTAGGGAATACAGAGGTAGCACCAATTATTGCCAAAATCAAAAAGGCTCTTCCTAACGGTGGTGTCATCATCAACACACTTAACGGAGATCAAAACGTTGCTTTCTTTAAGCAGATACAAGATGTAGGGATAACACCTGGCAATGGCTATTACGTAATGAGTTACTCGATTGCGGAAGAAGAGATAAGCACTATTGGACCAGAATTCTTGTCCGGGCATTACGGGGCCTGGAACTACATGATGTCCATTAACACTGATGCTTCAAGAAAGTTTGCAAACAACTTCAAGAGAAGGTGGGGAAGCGACAGAGTTGTTGCCGATCCTCAGGAGTCTGCCTACAACATGGTCTACTTGTGGAAAGCAGCCGTAGAAAAAGCAGGAACTTTTGATGACAATTCTGTTCGGGAAGCTCTGGTAGGTATCAAATTCGATGCCCCGCAAGGTCCTGTTGAAGTAATGCCTAATCACCACCTTTCCCAGACTGTACGCATTGGTCAAATCACTTCTAGTGGGCAATTCAGGATTCTTGAATCAACAGATGGCCCGGTACAACCTCAAGCCTGGAACCAGTTTGAGCCAAGCTCTAAAGGTTATGCATGTGACTGGACTGACAACAGTAAAGGTGAAAGATATCGCTTCTAAAATGATCTAGCGAAACCTCTCTCTAAATGGAGGAGATATCTATCTTGATTAATATCTCCTCCTGATTTTCCTTCACTAATCAGAGTCTTTCCATAGTGCAGCTAATTCTTGAAAGTCTTTTTAATGGAGTAGCTATTGGATCTGTATTACTAATAGCTGCCCTTGGTCTAGCAATTGTTTTTGGGTTGATGGGCGTAATTAACCTTGCCCATGGAGAGCTAATGATGCTGGGAGCATATTCAACTTATGTGACTCAGCTAGTTTTTAAAACGCCTCTACTTCAACCTTTTTATAATTGCTACGTGATCGTATCGTTAATCGTTGCTTTTTTAGTGGCAGGAATTGTTGGGATACTTTTAGAACGTTCAATAATTAGAAGGCTTTATGGGAATCCTCTAGAAACATTGCTTGCAACATGGGGTGTAAGTCTTATCCTCCAACAATTTGTTCGAAGCGTACCTTTAGCTTATGCAAGCGGATTTATAATTACAATTTTGATTGGTCTAATTCTTCCGCTAATTATTCCCAAAAAGGTCCATCACCATAGCCGAGCTTATGTTGTAAAGGCAGGAGTTTGGGGAATATCTGTTTTATTTGGATTGCTTTCTGCTAATTGGTTAGCAACATCCATAAGTCGAATAGGGCGGGCTAGTGCTAGGAACGTCGATGTAACAGCCCCAATGTGGATGCGTGGAGGATTTGATTTTCTAGGGATCACTTTTCCTGTGACACGCCTAGTAATTATCATCATCACAATAATTTCTGTCTTTTCAGTTACCTGGTTCCTTAATCAAAGCGTCTGGGGAATGCGGATAAGAGCTGTAACTCAAAACCGAGAGATGAGTGAATGTCTTGGAATAGCTACTAACAAAGTTGATGTACTTACTTTCGGCATTGGCTCAGGACTTGCTGGAGTGGCAGGAGTAGCTGTTTCACTCCTTGGATCAGTTGGTCCAAATGTTGGTGGAAGTTACATTGTGGGTTGCTTTATGGTCGTTGTTCTTGGAGGTGTTGGCAATTTGCTTGGAACAATTATTGCATCGTTTTCAATCGGGATCATGACAGATCTCATTGGAGCTGGTCGATTAATTTCAATATGGCCTGACATGCCTACGCCATTAGCATCAACAGTCGATTTCTTCGCTACTACGAGTATGGCGAGGGTTTTAATTTTTGCATTAATTGTGGTTTTCCTTCAATTTAGGCCCTCGGGATTATTTCCACAGAAAGGACGAATGGTGGAGAACTAAAGAATGGGAAACAATTTTAAAAATAAAAGGTTATTCACCTTATTAATCTGGATTGTAATTATCGCAACCATAATTGCAGCTCCTTCTTTACTGCCGAGCTTTCGTCTCAACTTGCTTGGTCGTTATCTATCCCTTGCAATTGTTGCACTTGGAGTTGATCTGATTTGGGGTTTTACAGGTCTTCTAAGTCTCGGACAGGGAATTTTCTTTGCATTAGGAGGCTATTGCGCTGCAATGTTTCTGCAGTTAAATAGTGCTGCTGGATTCCCCAATGGAATACCTGAATTTTTCGGACTCTATGGCGTTCAAAACTTGCCTTTCTTTTGGGAGCCTTTTAAATCCCCAATTTTTACACTTTTAGCTATATGGTTAATCCCATCATTGGTAGCAGGGATTCTTGGTTTTTTAGTTTTTCGAAACCGCATTAAAGGTGTTTATTTTTCAATTCTTACCCAAGCAGCTCTATTAGTCTTCTTCAATTTCTTTAATGGTCAACAGAGACTGATCAATGGGACTAATGGTCTAAAAACAGATGTAACAAAGCTTTTTGGGCAAATGGTTGGATCTGATTCAATGCAAAGTATTTTTTTCTGGATCACTTCTCTGTTAGTTATTCTTGCGTGGTTTTTTACTCGTTGGGTTGTATCTGATCGTTTTGGCAAGATCTTAATAGGTATTCGAGATGATGAACCACGTGTTCGATTTACCGGCTATAACACAACCCTTTTTAAAACAATTGTGTTTTCAATCGCAGGAGGATTAGCAGGTGTTTCTGGAGCTCTTTATACCGTTCAATCTGGAATTGTATCTCCCCAATTCATGACAGTCCCATTTTCAATTGAGATGGTTATATGGGTAGCGGTTGGAGGCCGAGGGACCCTTCTTGGGGCAATCCTTGGAGCAGTCATGATTAATTATGCGAAGAGTCTAGTTAGCGAAGTTTTACCAGCTAGCTGGATGTTTATACAAGGTGGTTTATTCATCCTTGTGGTTACATGCCTGCCTGAAGGAATATTGGGTTGGCTGCAAGGGAATGGTCCTAGGAATTTACTTGCTCGCCTAGGACTAACCCGTCCTATAACCACTTACCCAAGCCTTAAGGAAAAAGATAAAGATGAGGTGATTTTATGAGAAACCCTCTACTTGAACTACGTCAAATTTCTATGTGTTTTGAAGGGTTTCTTGCCCTTAATGATCTGAATCTAAGTCTCCAGCCTGGAGAGCTTAGAGCGGTAATAGGTCCAAATGGTGCAGGAAAAACAACCTTTTTAGATGTAATCACTGGCAAGATTCAACCAACCTCAGGAGAAGTAATCTTTAAAGGAAAATCACTTCTTGGGATAAAAGAGCACCGAATCGCAAGGCTGGGCATTGGGAGAAAATTCCAAAGTCCACGTATTTTTCAAAAGCTAACAGTCTATGAGAATTTGACTATTGCCGTAAGCAAACCCAAAAGGCCCTGGGCGACATTAGTTAACAAATTAACCGAAAGTCAACGAAATCAAATAGACCATCTCATTAGCATTATCAATCTTCAATCATGCGTAAATATTGAGGCAGGCTTGCTCTCCCATGGTCAGAAGCAATGGCTAGAAATTGCAATGCTTGTTGGTCAAGACCCTGACCTTTTACTTGTCGATGAACCTGTAGCAGGACTTACTGATGAAGAGTCTGAGCTTACTGCCGATCTTCTTAAGTCTCTTTCAGGTGATCACACGGTTTTGGTCATAGATCACGACATGGAATTTATTCGTCGCCTTGACAGTAAAGTAACTGTTCTACATCAGGGTCATGTTTTGTGTGAAGGTTCGATGAAAGATATTCAACACAACCCAAAAGTAATAGACGTTTATCTGGGCCAACAAGATGATGAGGTGGAAAAATGACTCTATTAGAAGTTCATGAATTAAACACCTACTATGGAGAGAGTCATATTCTTAGAGGTGTAGACATAAGTGTAGATTCTGGAGAGATGGTTTGCCTAATAGGACGAAATGGGGTTGGTAAGACCACTTTGCTTAAGTCTCTAATTGGATTATTACCCACACGAAGTGGAGAAGTGCTCTTAAATGGTGAATCCATTGTAAGAAGATCCCCCCATCAAAGAGCACAGTCAGGAATTGCTTATGTCCCTCAAGGTCGTGAAATCATTGCTCATCTAACTGTTGAGGAAAATCTTCTCCTAGGGATGGAAGCCTTACCAGGAGGACTTAAAAGAAGTTCAAAGATTGACCCAATAATTTATGAATTATTCCCTGTTTTAAAAAAATTTTTGTCCAGAAAGGGAGGTGATTTAAGTGGCGGTCAACAACAACAACTCGCTATTGCACGAGCATTACTGGGGGAACCAAGACTTCTTCTGCTCGATGAACCAACCGAAGGTATTCAACCAAACATTATCAAGGATATCGAATTAGCAATAAAACGGATCATTAGAGAAACCGATATAGGCGTATTACTGGTAGAGCAACACCTACACTTCGTCCGACAATCTGATCGTTACTATGCGATGCAGCGAGGAGGTATTGTTGCAAGTGGAGAAACAGGTGGATTAAGCAAGTCAATAGTTGATCAATTTCTGAACGTATAGCAATCCGGGTTTGATCAATAAGAAGTTTTCAAAGAACTTTAATAGAGATTATTTACATCAATCAACTGTTAGATAATGATCATCTGAGCTTATACTAATTTAAGGAAGAGACCTATAAGATATCTCTATCATTGCCAGATAAACATGAAAAGAATGGAAGAGTTATAAAGAAACTTTAGCCTGCATAGGGTTCACAAATTATTTTCAAACCCCAATTAATAAAGTCAAAGTTACATTTCTTTCTCGAGGCCCATCTAACTCAACAAAAATAATGTCTTGATAATTACCTATAGCCAGCCTTCCATCAACCACTGGGATAGAAACGGAGTTTCCTAACAAGAGAGCCTGAAGGTGTGCATGAGCATTACGGGGTTCATCAGCCGGAATGTTTTTACGTAGATGAAGATCATCATGCATATATCCAATACCAGCAGGTGCTAAGTGGAACAACCAACGTTTTATATCCATAAGCAAGCGCTCTTCCATCTCATTAACAATCAATGCAGTAGTTGTATGTTGCCCAGATACCACGAGTAGGCCCTCTTTAATGTTTCCATCCCTAATGAATGACTGCACCTTTTCAGTAATTGAATGAAAAGAAAAAGTATCTAATGTTTTGATCTTCAGCAAATGACTTGGCATAGCCTTCTGTTATTCTCAAAGACAGCTAATACTGCCAAAAACCCTCCGAAAAAGCCACTAAAGTGACTAATCCAACTAACTCCTACTGGTGAGAGGAGTGGGATTAATACAAATAATACATTTCCTTACAGGAAAACGTCTCCGGAAGAGAGTCAAACCTAGAAGCTCTCTTCGCTACTTGCTTTAATTATTATGGGAGATATCTACGACAGCAATATTTGTACACCTAAACAAGTTAATGAAATAGAAAACTCATTGCTGATCGGCTATGTCAACAAGAACTAGACGATTTGAACGGGGTATTCAACAACTATTGGGTGAATGCTCACCCGCTTTATTCTCTATTCATCCAACTTATCCAGTTTGATGAAATCTCTTTCGGGCAAATAGCTTCACAATCAAGATTGTTACTACAGCTCCCAAATTCCTCAGCTGCCATCTGCTTTTTCATTTGCTTCGCTCGTTCTGATCTCAAGGTCTGTCCTTGAGGCAACTGACCCAAATGAGCAAGTTTAGCGGCGACGAATAGGCTTGCTGAAGCATTTCTGCAACTTGCGATACAAGCCCCACATCCTATACAAGTTGCCGTTTGAAATGCTGAAGAAGAATTATCTTGACTAACCTTAAAGGAATTTGCATCTGGGGCGCTACCAGTATCAACAGAATAAAAGCCGCCAGATATAATCAATCTATCTAAAGAAGATCTATCTACAACAAGGTCTTGAATTAGTGGAAAGGCTTTGGCTCTCAATGGCTCAAGGGTTAGTGTTGATTGATCCCTGAAATTACGTAAATACAGTTGACAAATAGTAGTTGCGTCTTTTGGCCCATGAGGTTGTCCATTTACAAGAAAGCCGCAACTCCCACAGATACCTTCCCGACAATCATGGTCAAAGTTTATTGGTCTCTCCCCATTCATAACTAGTTCTTCGTTAAGCTTGTCAAGAGCTTCTAATAAAGACAAGTTAGTCGATAGATCTTCTATTCGATACTCCACATAAGCCCCTTCTTGAGAAACTGATTCCTGACGCCAAATACGTAGATCAAGTGAGATCTTGTTAGTCATCTATAACTACGTTTGTCTGGTTGAATGGCACTAAAGGATAGACCTTCTACATGCTTAATTGAACTTGCGCCTCGCACAAACTCCCAAACAGCAATATGTGAATAGTTCTCGTCATCTCTTAATGCCTCCCCTTCTTTTGTTTGATATTCCTCACGAAAATGTGCCCCGCAAGATTCTTCTCTTGAAAGAGCATCAGAAAGCATTAGATGAGCTAGCTCAAGGAAATCAGCAACTCTCATGGCTTTCTCCAATTCAGGGTTTGGACAATCAACTTCGAAGGGAACACGAACTTCATTATGAAACTGATTTTTTAACTCGTTTACTTCTTTAAGGCCTGATCGCAATCCTCTCTCATCTCTAATGATTCCACACCGGTTAATCATTATTTTTCCAAGCTTGCGATGAAAGTCATCAACGGGAATTCCACCTTTCACTTTGACCAAGTCGTCTATCCTCTTTTGCGCCTTTGCCATGGCCTCTATACACGCATTGTCGATCTCCTGTGAGGAAGGCGAGAATGTCTGCCCTGCCAACCAAGCGGTTACAGATGACGGGGCAATAAAGTAGCCATCAGCCAAGCACTGTAATAAGGCATTTGCCCCTAATCGATTAGCACCATGAACCGTGCAATTCGCTTCTCCAAGTACAAATAATCCAGGGAGAGTACTCATTAAATGGTAATCAACCCATAAGCCACCCATTGTGTAATGAGGTGCAGGGTAAATACGCATAGGCATTGCCAATGGGTCTTCTCCAACAATACGCTCATACATATCAATTAAGTTGCCATATTTAGATTTAATCTCCTGAGGACCTTTTCTCAGGATTGCATCCCGCAAATCTAAATAAACTGAGCGTCCATCAACCCCAACTCCAAATCCTGCGTCGCAAAGTTCTTTAGCCCTTCTAGATGCAACATCTCTAGGTACCATATTCCCATAACTTGGATACAACCGTTCCAGAAAGTAATCCCTCTGAAGTTCAGGTATGTCCGAAGGATGACGTTTATCATTAATTTGCTTAGGGAGCCATATCCTTCCGTCATTGCGCAAGCTCTCACTCATTAAAGTTAACTTACTCTGATATTTATCTCCCAATGGAATGCAGGTGGGGTGAATCTGAGTAAAAGATGGGTTAGCAAAAAATGCACCTTGTTTATGAGCCCTCCAAATCGCAGTTGCATTTGATTTAAGTGAATTTGTAGAAAGGAAGTAGACATTGCTATAGCCTCCTGTTGCCAAAATTACAGCGTGGGCTCTAAAAACCTCAAGCTTGCCACTAAGCAAGTTTCGACTAACTACTCCTCTAATCACCCCGTTGACTTTAATCAATTCAAGAACATCTCGACGAGGTAGAAGTTCGACTCTTTGATTAGCTACCTGACGCATTAGTGCCTGGTAAGCGCCATAAAGTAGCTGCTGGCCAGTTTGTCCTCGTGCATAAAACGTTCTACTAACAACTGCACCTCCAAAACGACGTGTCGCTAATACCCCCTCATATTCTCTAGCGAAGGGGACTCCTTGAGCAACACATTGATCGATGATTGAGCCACTAATCTCTGCAAGACGGCGACAAGTTGCTTCTCTTGCCCTAAAATCACCTCCTCGTACAGTGTCTTTAAATAGTTCATTTATCCCATCAAGGTTATCTTCTTCGATTGACTTCGCAGCATTAATCCCTCCTTGTGCCGCAACAGAATGAGCCCGTCTAGGACTATCGTGATAAGTAATGAGCTTTACGTGAAAACCTTGTTCCGCAAGAGTTGCCGCAGCAGAAGATCCAGAAAGTCCTCCGCCTACAACAACAATTTGCATCCCATTCTTCTTCTCTACAGGGATAGAAGGAAGACTTGTTTGTATCCTTTGCCAGGCGCCATCACATACACCTGTAGGTAGACATGGGTCAGGAAGATGGCTCATTTTAATTACTCGATAATTAATGGACTGCCAAACAAAACCGTCAACAAAACAAATCCACTGCCAATAAAGAAAGATAGACCACGCCCAAAAGCTCTTATTAAAGAAGCATTCTGAGAATTCAAGGATCCTAAGCTTCGCTGAGAGGATTCAATCCCATGAAAAAGATGCAAAAACAAAGCTAATGATCCCAAAATATAAATAATCAGATTTGACGGGCGCAACAGAAAAGAATGGAGTGTCGATAGCTCTACGCCATCAGGTGGACGAGGAAAGCGAAGTTGTTCTAGGTGAATCAAAAGAAAAAGCAAAAGAACAATTCCACCAATAGGCTGGCTTCGTGCTGCCAGAACAGACAAAAGATCTTTTCTGCGACTAACTAAACTTGATGTGTTACCAGTTTGAGAGTTTTTCAAAGTTTTTGTAAGGGTTAAAGATATATGAGTCAAAGTGATTGCAATTAAACCAAACTCAATCCAAATCAACCAAAAAGAAGCATGTAATGTTTTGGCATAGCTCTCAAACAAAAGTGGGGCCATTACAGCTAGAGCCAAGCCAGCTAAATGGATAAGCAAGAAAAAAACTAAAAGTAAGCCTGAACCAGCTAGAAATACCCTCGTCAAACTCTCTCCTAAAAAGATTCGCTAATAAAGATTCTAAGCAGCATTTCGATTTTTGAGATTAGTAAACATTGAAGACATCGTAGGGTTGTTTCTGGTCAATTTCTTAACAGTGACTTCCTGTGCCTTGTCATTTGCTAGTCGTAGGTTCCTGTCTGCACCTAGCAAAGCATCTTTAGTTTTTTGCAAATGATCAATTGATTTATCAATCTCTTGAATAGCAGTTTCAAATCGTCTTGAAGCAAGACAATAATTTCTATCAAATGCATTCTTAAAATTATCCAGGCTTGTTTCGAAGTTTGTAATGTCTATATTTTGAGCCTTAATAAGTGTAAGTTCTGATTTGTACTCAAGTGTCTTCAACGCCGCATTTCGAATAAGCGTGATCATTGGCAAAAAACATTGCGGGCGGACGACATACATCTTTGGGTAACGATGGGAAACATCAACAATGCCTGAATTATATAGATCGCTATCAGGCTCTAAAAGTGAAACCAATACTGCGTATTCACAGCCCTTTTCAGCCCTATCCTTATTAAGCTCTTTTAGAAAATCTTCATTTTTTTTCTTTGTTGAGCTTGTGTCAATTTCATTTTTCATCTCAAACATAATGGAAACTATCTCTGTTCCAAAATCATCTACATCGCGAAAAATGTAATCTCCTTTACTACCAGTTCTTGAATCATTATCTTTTTCAAAATAAGCTCTAGGGAAAGCTGTTGCTCTTATCCGGTTAAATTCTATTTCACAATGCTGTTCAAGGGATTCTCCAATCATCTTTGTAGATAAACGCACCTTTAAGTCACGAAGTCTTTCAATTGCTTCGTCACGGTCTTTAATCTGAATTTCATACTTTTCCTTCAATGATTTCTCCAGTAATTGTTTCTCAAGTGCCGCCCTTTCAAGAAGATTCTTTAGATTTTCACTTTCCTTTTGGTAGACATTAACAGCCTCAACAATTGCAAGTTTTTTGGTTGATTCACTAGTCTCTTTGATCTTCTCCAGCTTATAAAAAAGTGCATCCCGTTCTTTTTCTGCATAACTTTTAGCCTCTGAAATAGCCAAGGTCTTCTCAACCTCAACAGCCTCTAGCTTCGCCTGTAATCCCTGTATTTTTCTCTCTTTAGTAGCCGCAACTGCCTGCATCTCAATTTTTATATTTCTCTTCTCAAGCTCAATTGACTGGATTTTATCTTTTTCAGCCAATTGCAGTCTCTTACATAGTTCTTGTTCAAATTCATCATCACGAACTTGCTTGAGGATGTTGGCATAGCCAGTCTCATCAATCTTGAATACCTTTCCACAATCTGGACAGTTGATTTCATTCATTCCCAATGGATTCCTAAAAGAGAGGATATAGTCAGGCCATTTTTATCCCTATAAGCAGAGATCAGCAAGAAGTTTGTTAAGCCAAAAGCCTCTTATCTATTAAGAGGGGTACCTTCTATATGGGTTTGAATCTCCCAATGATCCAGTAAACAGCTGCAAGCACTACAGAACTCATATATATATAAGCAAATAAAGTCGACAACCTAAGCTTTGGATCCTTCTCAGGCTCCTTTGAGGGATCAATATCTGTCATAACAGAACCGAAGCATAGGTCTAAATATGGTGCATTCGTTTTTTGATCCATTTATTTCTATTTGATATTACTTAACGCCTAATCCCTTTTAAACACTGCTTTTTATACCTGTACAGCCCAAAATGAATCAAAGAAGCAAAATTTAAAACCATCTGCGCCACAACCCTAGAAGGTCTATAGGGACGAGAAAGTTGTTAGCGACAAGATTAACTACCTAGAAAAAGCAGGTGCTTGGGGCTCCCAAATCTCCAGGAAACTGGCTTTGCAGGTTGTCTGGGCTGACTTAACTGAGAGCCTTTCAAAAAAAAAGCTTTCAAAAATCATGACTTTCTCCTCAGAATGGCTATCACTGAAGAAGTTGATGCTTATCAATGAACGTTATTCAAGCTCGCAAACCTTGGTCAAAGGCTTTCCTGAAGGCCTTTTCCAATATTGGCAAGCTTCTTAACTATCATTTGCCAGGACAGCTCTGAGGCAAACTCCTCAATAAAAGGCTTAAGCAAACAGATTGATTGTTACTAGGACAGTAAAAATCCAAGCAGCTGCCTTCTTTTGCTTTTCACCCGCTTGAAAAAAAGGCTTAAAAGGATTTAGATCCATTGATTAGGTATATATGCTCAAGCCATCTTATATCTCAATGGGTCCAAAAACCACACATTTCCTAAAGATTCTGATTAGGACTTTTTATAGCTCAGTTCAGATAATCTTTTTATACCTTGCAAGCCTTCGCTGAAATCAGTCTCCTATTTTCTAGAGGCTCTATGAGAATCCAAAAGCGAAACAAGCCCTAGGGAATCTTATCTAGTAAGTTTTATCGACCTGTCTTTTGCCCATCCGAGAGAATCTCCGATTAGGCTGGCTTTATCAATTCACATATCACTCATGCCTGTTGCAACAGCTAAAAAACAAACTGCCTTCGTGAGACTGGGGAAATTCGCGAGCAGTAAATTAATTCAAAATTTGGGGTCAAGTCCAGAGCAATACAATTTCAAAGGTAATTTAAGAGACGTCCATGGACGAGACTAGCCACCCTCAAAACCTTCTTTTCAAGTGAACGGTTATGGATGGAAAGATCTAATAGTTGATGCTGCAATAATTTCTGTAGTAGTTGGATCAGTTCTTGTTGTTATCGCATCATTCCCAGAAACCTTTGGGAAAATTCTTCCTTTTCTAAAGTAAAGGAATCTTTTCAAGAGGTAAACAATGTCTGTAAGAGACTTCACGGCTTCTTGAATTTTGAAAGTGGATAATATTGGAATTATTTGTTAACAACTATCCTGTTTTAAAGAAGAAAAAACTTTCTTTCCCTTAACTCGAGTGACAAGTAATTCATCACTCTCCTAACACCATCCTTAAAAAAAGATTGCCATGAAAAGAAGCCTAAAAGAGCATCCCAAGCTAGTTTTTATCTATGATGGTCAATGTCCTTTTTGCAATCATTTTGCAGAGCTCCTTGAGCTAAAAAGCAATCTCCCCAATATTCATATTAGGGATGCAAGAGAAAGCCAAGCTGACATACCTCTGGGATATGACATGGACTTAAGCGGAGCCATACTGTTAAAAGGAGATGAAATGCTAAGTGGGGCAAACGCAATCAACTGGTTATGTTTGCAAATAAATAATCCTTCAGACTCCTTACTAGAAGTTTTGAAAATCGTCTTTTCCTCTAAGGGACGAGCCAACCTTTTGTTTCCTCTTCTCATATGGACAAGACGAACTCTTCTTTTTTTTAAAGCTGTCCCAAGAAAACTTAATTAGTAATTACACGCATTGTAGAGATTCAAAGCCCTCTGTTGGTCCTTAAGCTTTTTATTCTCAGCTTCCAACGCCTCCATCTCTTTCTGGCATCTATCAATTAGATCCATAGTCCATTTCCAATTTCTGTCTTTACAGTGACTTCTTTCAATGTCCCAGTCCATAGTCATACCTAGTGTTCATCTATCCATCATGCCAAAGGAAAGATAGATAGATGAACACTACTTTCTTTAATGGAACCAGTTAGCACTATCATTTCTACTCAAGTGTCTACTCAAGAAGAGTTTTTTGTTTGCAGATCCCAAAGATTACTTATCAGATGACTAATACGCTCCCCCTAACATGTCTGATAGCTTCAAAACCTCAAGAAAAAGAATTGCACTAATAGAAGTCATAACAACAAGGAGTACCCCTCCTGTCTTTAAGAGTTTTTGGTCAGTATTTAATTGACAAGCCTGAATAGAAGGTTGAGTGGCCCCAAAAGGCAAGACAGTAATGCCAATGACTAACAATGCAAGGACGCCTACTACCGCCTGAGCTATCACTAGGTCACCGTTGATGCTTCTAAAAGACAGAGTCACACTGTCGATGGAATCGAGGATTCCACTCAAAAAACTCTTTGCATCTCCTAGTAGCTCAGACAGGGAGCCATCTTGGGAAAATTGTTCTAGTGTTTTAAAACCAGCCGTCATTGCATCATTCATTTCCTTATTGAGCATAATTTGATTAATTGATGATGCTTTAAAGATTCACCACTGGTTAAATAACTGTCCAGCCGGATAGGTATAAAAACTTATAGAACAGATTTAAATGATAAAGGCTTTCTTCTTGCGTCTTGGCAGAGTTAATGCTCTGCATATGATTTTGGGAAGCGCATGCAAGCCTTACCAGGCACCCACGAACAAATTATTAAATAAGCCCATCTGCTTCAAGTGTCTCTCTTTTTCGTAAGGCCTGAGACAACTTGCCAGCAATAAATGGAAAATGAATCGCATACTTATTTAGTTGTATGCGCTCATCCAATCGTACAGGGTCTCCAGAAGACAGTCTTTTAATGACATCCTCAATCCTTCGTCGTGTTTCAGTTGTGAGAACTCGCATGCTGAGAACTTGAAAAGGCTCATTAATGAATCACGTTGCCTTGGAGTTGAATTAATTTCCATAGCCTCTAAATATACTGATGCTATAAAAACCATTTCATTTCCTCTAATCTGATAAGAAGCTTTCTAATTCACTCAAAAGGCTCTAATTGCTGCAATCCCTTCTAGCATCTATAGAAAGAGACTGGGGCTACAAATGAATTACCTAATGATGGACCCTGTAATGCAATATGGCCCCAATGACGGTGGTTATGCAGTAGCACTTCAAATTGCCCTGGTTGTGATTGGAATAATCCTTGGGTCATGGTTGTTTGGCTCTGCCGTTGCATTGATAACTGGCTCTAGACAAGGAAAAAGCAATGATGACAATAATCAATAACCTGTGTTGAAAAAAGCCATCACTTTATTTCCGATGAGTTTCAACAAAGACGGTAATTGGTTATTCTTACCCCATCTACAACAAAAATATGGGCTGGCAAATGCCCCCTCTTAGTGCCTGCATAGGCCTGCTTCTTATAAGTATTGGGTTAGTAGTAACTTTCGATATCCGCCTAAAATATGATGGGGAGGTTGAAGATACAAAATAACAACTAAAAGCCTCTTGGCCATTCCATCAAATCAACAAAGGAATCATCTAAACTGTCTTAAAGGGAAAAGGTATACCTAGAGGAAGAAACTAAATTACTTTAAAAGAAGCTAACTACATAATGAATCCTTTCTATTACCAGAATCAATTAACACTTCCAATAGAAACAATAAAGTAAAAGGAGAAAAACAAACTCCAACTAAAGGGACAATGCTGTATTCAAGTGTCATCTCAATAATCACTACTTCTATTAATAGCTAGAAACGCATTGATTGAGAATAGGGCAAAAAACTCTATTCCAAAGTCTTGCCGAAGGGGCTCCTCTACTCAAATTCCACTAATGAAAGGCCAACAAGGCTGAAAAGTTGATTTTCAATCAAAACGATTAACTATTAATCAGAATGTCCCCCATTACAATTCATGACCTTAATAGGAAGAGCGTCAATAGGTTCTCCCTCAACATTGGCCATTGTTTCAATACACTCGTTTTGCGTCTTAGCCCATTGAGCTATTGGCCCAAGCCTCACAACACCAACAACCAAAGAAAGAGTACTTATAGCCGCAAGAGCAGGGTAGGTAAAAGTAGTTAGGACTTCCTTTGCGGAAAAATCTTTTTTTATCTCTACAGACACCTCAACTGGCTCAGAGTCATCATCCTTATTCTGGTCTTCAAGAAAAGTGGACAAAGATTTTTCAGACTCAGTTTTGGAACCTTCGCCTTCGTAGGGACCTAAAGCCGAAGAGATGTTTGATTTCGGGCGCATTTCAGCAACTGTGATCACCAGTGCTACTGCTGCCACGAATAAGGAGCGTACACTCTCAATCGCATCGCGAATTTCCTTTACCAGGCGCTTACGCTCTGATTGATCCTTCTTAGAGTTTTCTTCGGTCATATTCTCTTTCTAGTACAACTTGACCTTTGAGCATTATTAAACCTAAGAAACCTTAATTATCCTCAAAAAGTCATTGCAAAAAATGCAGAAGAAACTCTTCAAGGAGTCAAAGATTTCCTAGGTTTAACCTATCAGTGATGAGAGCACCACAAAGCACAAGTTGTGGTGATGACAGCAATAACTACCCCTCCCCACTTGATTACCTTCTGATTTGCATTGAAAGTGGTTCCTACCAGAATCGCTGATAGGTTCACAACGATTAATTGATCAGAGGTTGGTGTAGGAAGTGATGGCAATGACATTGATAGAACTCAGAGTTCATCTAATATAAACCTAAAGGTTATTGAAACGAGATAAACTGCTTCAGATTAAAAGCTAATGCTTAAAGAGAGCAAACAGCAAATAGTCTTTTTTGCCTATAAATCAATTAGGTGAAGCGATAGATATGTTCTTAGCCATTCACAAATTATGTAAACCTTAAAAACACCCAATGATTATTCTTTGAATTGGCAAGCATAGGAAAAGTTCGAGGGGGATCCTGGTTTTCAATAACTGGTAAAAAGACTTGTTTAGATTGAATTCACTTGCATCAAATCCTTAAAAAACATTATTTAGAGAGTCAATTGCTTTTGGATTTTTTAGAGCGTTCTAAGCCCCACAGTTGCCTTGCATTTTCAGCTTGCACAACAGCTTTGTACTTTTCTGAAGGGTGAATAATTTTTTGATTTTGCATGTAACTATCATAGGGGTTTATACCCACACCTCGCAAGAGGCATGCTTCATGCTGATATAAGCCATTTGATTAACTTATGTCCCATCACCCCTCTCCCTTACCCTGAGCTAAAAAGGTTGTAGCTCCTAAGAAAGCCAAAAACCACCTTTGCTCAAAGTCGAAAAATATTTCTCATTTGATCTCATGCTTTCAGATTTAAAAGTTTGGTATTTTCCCAAATCTATTTTCTGCTTAAAAAGAGAATCACTCATTAATGGCAAAAGCAATTTAAAAAATGACTTTGTACTAGGCCAATGAAAATAGGCCATAAGAAACTCTCAGAGCTTGACTCCTTGGTAGCAAATTATTTAGCAAAGTTCAAAAAATCATTATAATTTTTTCGGGAAATCCAATAATTTATATTCATAGCCATGAAATCGCCTGATACAGGCATCTGTAAAAACACATATTTATTAGAGATTTAGACTTAAGTGCAGAAGCCTAGCTATGAGATTCAAAACTTTTTCTTGTTTTCCTATTGCCCTTAACTTGAACAAAAGATCATTACCGGGAATGATCAGCTACCAATGTTTGGCTTTGTCTAAGTGCTGATTTGCCCGAAATCTACTAGTTCATCCATTCAGAAGCGAACGCACTACGAGCTAAAAGAGCCCTAGCAGGACCCTGAACAGGTGCAAAACAAAAAAGCAGTGCTTTTACGCACTGCTTTCATGTTATCCATTTTCAGGATGGTTCTGAACTAAGAACGAATTTAGCGCTGGAAACGCTTGCTTGGATCGTTCTTATCACGAGCATACCAATGGAATTGGGAGACCTGCACAATGGCAATTATGCCAAAGATAGCTGGAAGAAGCTGAAGACCGCCACTGGGCTTGACCAAGCCAAGGTCAGATGGATGAGGTAGTTGCGTGGCGAAGTCAAGGATTGGAGTTAAGTCAATCATCAACAACAAATAAAAAAGCCTGGTATTTATAACCCATTAGGCCCTCCTACTGAACAAACCTGTAGCACCTTGAAAAATGAATACAAGAAAAAACCCAACGAAAGTGACTTAGAACCTGCTGAATGAATTAAAAAAGCTTGTTATAACAAGGCTCCTCAGCGACAGCGTTACTTTTACTCAATTAACCCCAGCAGAACCTAATCCTTGATGAAGTTTGCCTAAGACTTGCTCTTTCAAAGAGCTTTTCAGGTTTGAATAACCAAACCGTTTTATAAGGGGAGGGGTTAAGTGAATTCAAATGCACCAGAACCTAAAAAAGCTAAAGAGATTCCCCCTCAGCGTAAAACCACTCTGAAATGGACTACGAATGGGGAACTAACTGCAGTTGATATGACAAGAATCCTAAATCAGCTAACAAACTCTGAATTAACTGAATGTGACCTAACTTGTGACCGAGAAGAAAAAAAATAATCAAATGCTTCTTTTGTAAGGATTCATCCCTATCCCTGGACAGGATCCTTCCTTATATCTCTAGCAAGTTTGGGAGCCTTTCATCGATCCACCTTACTTATTTAAAAAGCTATATAAGGCCTCGATGGATTAGCTAGAGCATCTATGCCTTTTTAGTTTTTGTTGTGGCCGCAGCAACTTCCTTAAGAAGCTCACGGATCCCAAAAAGAGCTAAAAGACTAAAAATAGTACCGGTAGCAAGAGGAAGAATGGATTCCATATCTCTCCTATGAACTTTCTTCTTTCTAGACAAACTATTGAAGGGTTGCCATCGAGATTTCTGCTTATTTATTTTTTAGTCAGTGAGGTAGCAAAAGATGGACAGAAGCAGCTCATCTTCTTAGATGATTAGGTTTCCCCAAAATAAGGTCAGTCGCTAGAAAAACCATCTGAAGGCTAATTGCCTATGTCCAATCCAAGCAGGAACGCCTACCCCAAAAAGATCTAATCCCCCGGTAATTTCGTGAATCACAGCGAAAAGGGAATTGTTTATAACCAGAAAAACACTAACGTCATCAAACAAACTCAAATTACTAGCCAAAACAGAGGCTTTTGAACATATACAAAAACCACTTACTTCTATCACCCCTTGACAAGTATGGATAATTAGGGCCTAAGGGAGAAAGATTATGTCAACTGTACTAATCAGAAAAAAACCCTATGGCTATAGAAGGCTTCTAAGGTTCGTTTTCTCAATTTTAGAAGAATTCCAAGAGGAGGAGGCTCCTAATCAACCTCCACAGCCTTCTAGCTCTGAACTTTATCTTTGGAGCAGAGCTCATCAATACGAATAAGGAATCGAGACAAGATTCTATTTAGCTATAGTGCCTCTCCTGAAATTAACCACTATAGGTAGTAGTTGAAAGATCGTTTCTTGTTTGTTTTTATATAAGAAATTCCTTTGAACGTTAGCTTTGGAATACAAGGAAGACTCCAATCCTGTTTTTATCCCTCCACTTGAGCTCGAGGAGGATTCTGCTGAAGATATCAAAACAAAACTAGGTCTTATTGAATTCTCGATTCATGCGATAGTCCTGTTTCTTCTTCTTTGATTTGATTCTTTAGAGCTCTAACCACATGTTTGCATCAATAAAATTCTGGCTCTTTTGATTTCATCACTAACTTTAGCTCTAGAAGTTCTCCTTACTGAAATCTCTGACCAGGCAGCATTCTCAGGAGAGTAAAGACCTAGCAACCCAGACCCAGAAGTTATACCTTTCCAGTGTAAAGACCATCCGGTGGAACAAGAAATAAGGTGACTTGGCTTCTCATCCTGAAAAGCCAAGCGAGGATTAAAAATGAATGCTCCGAGCATAATCAGAAAAAGTAATTTCATTCTAAAAAGCTGTATTAACAAAAAATAAACGGAAGGTTCTCAAGGAAGGCATTCATGCGTTGAAGTGCATTGTTCTTATCTTAAAGGGAAAATATTTAAAAGCAATTCTCTCTTTACTTAAGATCTAAATAAATATTGATTTGTTAAGGATATGAATAAAGAAGCTATCCTTTATCTCGCGAAGTCCAAAATTGACTATTAAGCCTATTAGATAAAGACCTTATTCTCTTCACCTTTACCTTTCATTTGAATTGCCAAAAAATCAATGTCGGAAACAAATAAACTCTTCTGTGTAGGCTCCAGAGAAAAGTCTGGTGTTTGACGGCTTGCTAGGGAACTATCACCTACTCCCAATGAATGGGGTTTGGCTGGCTCTTTTTTTGTTGGGGCCAATATCAATTCTTCTAGGTATAGGACGGAAACTTCAACCTGCCTTAAAGCTAGAGCAACTAGGAGTACCAATCGCACTTGTTGCAGGGTTAATAGGTTTATTAATTGGACCATATGGGCCACTTCCTCTACTCCCTCAGAGCGTTGAAGAAATCTGGGCGCAACTACCAACTCCTCTTCTAACTCTTATTTTTGCGACATTGATGCTCGGCACCCCGATACCTAACACACAAGGTTTGATCAAACCAGTAGCTTCTCAAGCGCTCCTAGGCCTATTACTTGGGTTTGGACAATATTTTGTTGGAGGAATTGCAGTGATTTTTTTATTGTCTGGTTATGTAGGAATCGATCCTCTGATGGGGTGCCTTATAGAAGTTGGGTTTGAGGGAGGACACGGAGCCGCAGCAATTATGGGAGAAAGTTTTAGGCAATTTGGATTTAGTGGTGGACAAGACTTGGGACTTGCAATGGCAACTGTAGGATTACTTTCTTCTACGTTATTGGGCAGTGGACTAATAGTAATTGGAAGAACACTAGGGTGGCTAAAATCACACTCCAATCTCTCAACGAAAAGTCCAGAGATAGAGAAAAAGTCATCAATAAATCTAGTCGAGAAGATTAAGGTATTAGCAATAAACCTGGGTCTAGCAGGTGGGGCTGTTGGCATTGGGTTCTTAATTCAAAAGCTTCTACAATCAATTTCTCCTTTTACGGGAGAAATCGTTGGTCAAGTAATGAATATTTTTCCAGTATTTCCGCTGGCACTAGGTGGTTCATTACTAATTCGCTTTTGTCTTGAAAGGATTGGGAAAGAAGAAATGGCATCTGAAATTCTGCAAAGAGAGATGGGAGTTCTAGCAACTGATCTTCTAATAACAACTGCAATTGCAAGTCTAAATATTCCTTTGTTACTAAAAGGCTGGTATCCAATAACCGTATTATCCTTTACAGGTTTAGCTTGGAACTTAATTGTTACTCTGTTAATTGCAAGGTTTATCTTCAAGCAAGAATGGTTCGAAAGATCCATAGCTGAGTTTGGAAATGCTACTGGTGTCGCTGCAAGTGGTCTTCTGCTATTGAGGTTAGCTGACCCACTAAATCAAACCAAAACACTTTCAATATTCTCATTAAAACAATTACTTATAATGCCAATTTTATCTGGTGGCGTGATAACAGTAATAGCACCATTAGTTGTAAATAGCATTGGACTTACAGAATGGACTGAAATATGTGCATGTTTAACAGGTTTATTACTGATCTTTGCTTTTATTATTAAGGGCGAAACAAAATCTTTTTAAAGTATTGAGAGGCAAGGTTAAGCCCTGCATAATAAGTAAATTCCAGGGTAAATATACTTTAACCATTCTTGGTCTTATGTTATATTTTTAATTAGTTACAGTTATATGCTTGATTATGAACCAGAGAGAACGGTTAGAAGTACCTCTTCAAGAATCAAGGGAAAAGTGGTACAAGAGTCACCTATTGGGTAGGGAAATAGAATTGAAAGAGCTTTACCATATCCCGAGTGATGAACTTGATTTGATTATGGCTGAAACAGCAGAACTAAGGAGTGACAGGGATAATCGAGATAGAAATCTAGGAAAATATTGCACTGCAGGTTATTTCCTAGAACTAGCTAAAATTATTGATGGCAGGCGAGAACGCGCAAATGAATCCTAAAAACAGATTCTATTAGTTAGAGACTTTAAAAAGGATATCCAAAGCTGTCATATTAAATGTCACTCTCATCAATTTTTTATTATACTTGTCTAAGCAATTATTCATAGCCATCTTTATAAAACTCTGCAGATATAATAGAATTAATTGGTATACATCCATAAACATGTGGGAAAAGTTCTCCTTGATAATTTGATTCAACTCGGATAGGGGTTGCTAAAGAAGATGAATTAATCTTTAAACACATAACCTTGTCTAGGTCAGAAAAATACCTTTTATATATGTCTGGCAATTGTGAGCTAAAGCATGCATGAATAAATCCTACCTGTGAAAGTACGAGTCCACGTGTAGAAGTTTCATATTTACCACGAGATAGAGCATAATTCCAGTCTTCAACTGTTGCTAAATGGTAAATATATTCTGTTGAGCTTAAGCTCCTAGATTCTGTTGGAAATGTTGTCAACTTAGAGCTCAGTTTCCAGTCTTCAGATTTAATCATCAACTTAGGAAATAGTGGACTATCTAAAAAAGTATTTAACCAACTTCTAACTTTTAAAAGGTCTTTATCATCATCGAAATCATTGACATCAGCAAGTCGATATTGCCTAACAAAAGGCCACAAAGCCCAATCAGCAATACTTTGAGTGCCATTAATAAGCCAGTATTTATGATCTGTAGAAGACTTGGTAAGACTTTTCTCTATTTTGATTAGAATTTTTCTAGCCTTGTGTTTATGGAAGTTCTTGTCATTTTTAGGGAACCTGCCAGAATATTTATATCTATCCAAGTGGAACTTAAACTCAGAGTCATTGATTTCTATAAATTTTCGTATCTCTGATTGCAAACTTGAGGTAGTGCCGCCATGCATAACATTGAAAGGGTCAGAATGAGAAAGAGCCCAAAACATTATCTCTAAACTCTCTTCGATCACTCTTCCATTGGTGTCTATTAAGACTGGTACTGTTCCTTTTTGGGAAACTGATATTAGTTCTATAGGTTTATTTGATAAGTCAACTTCCCTTAGTTCTACAATAAGACCAGAAGACAATATCGCCCAACGCGCCCTCATTGCGTAAGGACACCTTCTAAAGCTGTACAAAATATCTCTAATCATAGAATCAGAAGATGGTCAAAGAATTCATGGCTAAGAGTATCAAGAACGGTAATGAAGTATGATCTTTATTTATGTTCAAAGAAAATCTTAAGTGAAATCAATGCATATGCAGTTAAAGATATAGAGCTCGCAAAGATAAGGCTTTTAATGCGGTTAGCCCAAGTAGAGAAAAGAGGGAGATCCTTGACTTCATAACCTCCGAAATTACCTGTGAGAGAAAGTAGCCATAAAGGGAAAGAGCCTAAAGCCATGGAGACGCCAAATCTAGTTAATATTGGAAGGTTAAAAATTTGAAAAACATAAAAGGAAAATACTGTAATGAGAGTTGATGCTACAAGTGTGATATATAGTTCTTGATTATTGGATAAAAGAAGATTCCCAGATCCTCTTAATAATTGCTTGCATAAGTTAAGTTTATCTTTTCTCAGCAAGAAGTAATTACTTTCTGGAAGTCTGAACTGTTTAAATTTCCTATAAAGCCTGGCAAGAATAAGATCTGGTTCTTTTGTCTCGATGGTTTGTATTATTTCGTCTGGATTTGAATCCCTGATTAATCGTTTAATGCTTTCGGTTTTGCCAATCTTATAGACCGCCCCATAGCGAAAAACGTAGATCTGCTCGGTCATGAAATTATGGCCAGTAAGATTTGTCTTGGATAGAAGCTGATTTCCTATAACAGCTTTAGCAAAGAGTCTTAAGAGGGAAAAGTGATCTTTAAGAAATGAAAATTTTTTTCGGATCAAATTCTCGACTATATTCTTAGAAAAATCAAAAAGGGTATCTTCACATGGAGTGTAGATGGATCTAGAGGGTTACAAGTTATCTATTTTGTAAGAGGTGAAAGCAAAGAAATTCTAAACAAAGAAGATATCACTTGCTATTTATCTAGATTTAGTAATAAAGAGTCCATTAAACGAAGTTAAATGAGCACCTCAAACATGCATTATAATTAGGAGTTGTACTCAAAGAGCTAACCACCAACACTTTTTAGGTAATCACTTGCCTCGTCAAGGTCATTACAAAATTTACAAGACCCCATATAACATCCTAAAAATCGCTCAAATAGACGTTTGCCACCTGATATTGGGTATTTATGGATTGTGCCTCCATGTGGTGAAGCATGAACCAACAAAGGTTTCACATCCATAGCTAAAAAGTAACTCACATGCAAAATGCGGCAATTTAGGCAGAAGCGCCATAGGTGTATTTACTAGATTTATGAAAAACCAGACCTTAGCCTTAGGTCTCACCGTTTAGAATCAAGAAGGGTATAGAGACTGAAATCCTATTTCTATCGAAGGATAATGAAAGGCTTCGGAAAGCGTGAAACACCAAAAACAACTAACGTTTCAAAAAAAAGAGACAAGTTATCGCCAAGAGAATTAAAGGACTTAGGAATAAAGAGTCATATGAGAGGGCATCTAGAGCATGCCTCCAAATATTACGAGTCATTTATAAGAACTGGTGTAAATGATCCAGATGTAATTGCGAATTATGCGCTGATTTGTCAGGAGAATGGGGAGACGGAGAAAGCATTAAAGTTATATAAAAAGTGTATTGATCAATATCCAAGACATGCCTATGCATTAACAAATTTAGCACACCTATATTTAGAGATTGGCGAACCGGAAGCAGCGTTAACTACAGCAAAGAATGCAATCAGAGTAAATCCTCAATTAGCTAATGCTCATTCATGCCTTGGTGTGATACTAAAAGAATGTGGAGATTTAGATGCTGCCGAGTCTAGTACTAGAAAAGCACTTCAAATAGATAAAGATCTTAGTGATGCAAAACTAAACTTGGGGTTAATACTAAATGAAAAGGGTATGCATGATGAAGCAAAAAAAATAACCGTTGAGCTAATTGAAATAGAGCCGAAGAATGCTGATGCATATCTAAATCTAGGTGCAATTCTACAAGATAAAGGGTTGTTAAATGAAGCATTTAAGGCTACTAATAAGGCTTTAGAACTAAATAAAGATCTCAAAGATGTAAATATGAACCTAGGGTCAATATTGTATGAAACAGGTAAATTTAAAGAAGCATTGTGCTATGTAAGAAAAGAGATAAGTACTAACCCAGAAAATTTCTCTGCTTATTTGTTAATGCATTCAATCCTTAAAGAATTTGATGTGTCAAGAATAAACAGTAGTGAAGCAAGAGAACTAATAGAGCTCCTCCTGGAGAGAAAGGATATAGGTCATCATGATCTATTCTCTATAGCAGATAAAATATTTCGAAAAGAAACACTTGAAAATTTTCTATTAGTTAAAGAAGATGGATTTAATCTCAATAATCTTCCAAGTCTTATAAACGATGAGATTTTTCTAAAAGGTCTAGGCTTATTTCAGTTTCATGGTTTTTTATGGGAGGAATTCCTGACAAAGCTGAGGAGAGTAATCTGCTTTAATTTAAAGAATATAAATAATACAAATAAAAACACTCTGTTCAGGCTAACAACTTCATTAGCTGAACAATGCTTCATTAATGAATACATCTTCAATTTTACAGAGAAAGAAAATGGTATAATTATAAACATAGAAGATAAGATTGAGAATGATTCAATAAATGAATTTGAAATAGCAACATTAGCCTGTTACAAACCATGTTATGCACTGATAGAAAAATGCAAAAGATTAGAGGATTACAAGTCAAGATCCACAGAATTCAATAATTTGCTCCTTCTTCAAATAAAAGAGCCCTTAATTGAGAAGGAATTGGCAAAGTTGATAGAAAAATTAGGTGCAGTAGACGAAGAGACATCTAGGAAGGTTCAAGATCAATATGAGAACTATCCTTATCCGCGTTGGCGTTACATCTCAGATGTAACAAAGCATAAGTTAACTATTGAATCTGCTATAAAAGCAGAGACGTCACCTAATTTGAATATAAATTTCCCTAATAAAAGGCAATATAAAATTCTTATTGCAGGCTGTGGTACAGGGCAACAAGTATTAAGCGCTATCCGCTATAAGAATGCAAATATAACCGCTATAGATTTAAGTTCAAGCAGCCTTTCATATGCAAAGCGAAAAAGTATTGAGTATGGAGTTAGTAATATTAGATTTATTCAAATGGATATTAATAATCTCGAGCTTCTCAATGAAAAGTTTGACCTAATTGAATGTAGTGGGGTTCTTCACCATATGAAAGACCCTCAATTAGGTCTAAATAAATTAGTAAATTCACTGGCCACTGGTGGATATATCAAACTAGGGTTATATAGTCAGTTAGCCAGAAGAGATATTGAAAAGGCCAGGAGTATAATAAAAAAGAAAGGTTATGGGAACTCAAAAGATGAAGTTTGTCGATTTAGAAATGATTTAAAGAACAAGAAGCATCCCGAAATATATTCGATAAATGAATGGCCTGATTTTTATAGTACCTCCATGTGCATAGACTTGTGTTTTCATATTCAAGAACATCGATTCACAATTAATCAACTTAGAGAACTTCTTGATAACTCAGGCTTAAGTTTTTCTGGCTTTGTACTCCCAAGAGCAATAAAAGATTCTTATTCTATCAATAATAAAGATGATCCTTTTCAATTAAACTTGATTTACTGGTCAAAGTTTGAGAAAGAGAATCCTGATATATTTAGATGCATGTATCAATTTTGGGTAACTCTAAAAACATAATCTGGATTAAAATATCTTCTAGATTAAGTATTCTTTTAAAAAATATGTTAAGTATATATGAGATTATACTTCTTAATTATTATATGAATAATTGGAGTAACTATTCATTATTTTGATGGTCTACATATAATATTAAATGAGCTACTTCTATAGCAATGCCTGATACCGAGCCTGGTAATGAACCTACAAATAGCAAGCCTAGTTCAACTACAGCCGAGCAAGAGCCTGGTCAAGGGAAAAAGCGTATAGGTACATTTCTTGGCTATGAGGTTTCTGTTGCAGAAGGGACAAAGAGTCCTGTTCTGCGTTTAGTACTACTACTATCTGCGAATATTCTCCTACTTATTATTTTCAAAGTACTTATTTCAAGGTAGTCAGATCTCTTCTCCTGATTTCTACGTGAAGCTGGTTGCTAGAATATCAAAGAAGAGTAAAAAGACTAAAAATGGCCGGTGGACCAATGCTCGAGATGTGGGAGAAGCTACTCCCCTTGGTGAAGGATTTAAGAATCAGATTTGCCTTGGCCATGTTGGCAAATGCTCTAATACTATTCTTTCTAGCTTCTTACTGGAAAACCCTTATCCCTGACTTGCCAACAAGTTAACTAATTAAATATAAAACTGTATTAAATAGCGTCTTCTTTAAGCGCCCTATTCATAGCCAACAGGCGATACAGAAAAATCAAGTTTTCCTTACAACCCCCAAATAATCCAACGGAAAGGTTGCCTAAAAGCCCTTACAGGAGTATAGTTGTTGAATATTCTAATCTTTTTTTAATGGGCAGCAAAGAAGGCATGTCAAAGCCTCATCAAAAACTAGTTAAGCTTGCAGCAAAAGCCGAAAGATGTATAACTAGAAAGGAAGCTCAAAAGCTAATTAAAAAGGCAGAAAAAGCACATTCAAAGTTGATTGGCTAGCTTTTCTTGACATCTCTCTGCCAATAAGCATTTAATTTTGTTTGAACTTTTTGCTTCTACATACAAAGAGAATCAGATTCGGCCTAATCAAAGCTATACACTAAAGTCTATTGTTCTTGGTCAATCCCAAATAGTTTCGATGCCTTAGAAAAGAAGATCACACCGATGATTAAAGAAATTAGAGCTGTAATAGTAAATGTTGCTGCTTGGCCAATTGATCCAGCAAAATAGACTTTTGAATTCAATAACGGAAGGTCAACTAGTGATCCGACCGTACCCCAAATTACTACCCATGCTGAGACATAAAGAATCCCGAACCAGTCTTTTCTCTGCATATGAAAGATGTTTGATATTTAATTTATTATAATAGACATTTGAATCCTATGACTAGCGTAGGTGTTAATCAATTTACTTTTAATAGACTTTAATCATCTAAATATATTTTTTAGCCTTATCAGTAGCAAGATAAAGCTATTAGCAAGAAAAAAAATTTCTCTAATTTCTATTTACATTTAATGAGTAAATGCTGTATCAGTAAAGATTAATCAATCATTTTATATACAGGGCGAAATCATTTAACAATTACTTATCATATTCTAAATATAATAAGTAATAATTAAACCTTATAAAAGTCATATCATATAATTTATCTTTTATCACTTTTTAACTTTATCCCTCATTTCTCTTGTCAGTAAGTAATCAAACCAAAAAGGCTTTCAATTATCTTATAATACCAAGGGGTGTTAATAGTTTAACAATTAAAGGAAGTATTATAAGTACTGTAATAAGTCTAACTGCATGCAAAGCGCCTACAGCAGCTCCGACCCCAAACTCCTCACCTACTAGGCTCATTCCGCTTATCCCACCAGGGGCGGCGCCAAGGAGAGAAACTAGTGGATCAATTCCAAGCAATCGACTACTCCACAAACCCACAACCAAGCCAGTTAAGACTAAAGTAAATGTGATTAATATTGCTGGTCTCCAAAGTTGCTGCAACTGAGTTAAAGAGTCTCTTGTCAAGCTAGAGCCAATAACCGTTCCTATCCCTATTTGCAAAGCTGTCCTGGTTCCAGAAGGCCAATGAATCGCTTCAAGTTTTCCACTCATCCCTAACAAACCAGCTCCTATTAACGCACCTGCAAGTGGTGCAGCAGGTATCCCCGTGAATAGCATTAAAATCCCAAAAAGGCTTCCTGCTAAAAGGTATAGAAAGATAATCAAATGAAATGACATAAGAATTAAGCTGCTCTGTTTTAGAACAGATGTTAAAGCCAATAGATAGTTTTCAGGAAACCAAATCTCTAAAGAAATGGCATCCAGAAAATTTTGAAGATTCCAAATGAGGCTTAATGAGGCTTTAAGAAGGTTTACGGTACCCAGGTTCAAGTTGCCGTCTAATTGCTTCGGTTCGCAGGAGAATTTGTCTGCCCGCACTTACGAGGGTAATTCTTAAAGCCTTCCCTGATTTCAGCATTGCCTCGCCCACTGCTTTGGTTCTTGCGAGTTCAATCTGATAAGCCTTAGCGACTGCCTTCTCTGCTTCAATATTTGCCAACTTTGCCTGTAAGGCAAGTCTCTGAGTCTTGGACTTGGGCAAGACCATTGGCTTGTTCTCTTGCTCCAAACCCTGCCATAGCTTCCCTAAGCCCTTTTTTATGATCGAGCTTGAATCATTGACTTTGCTCACTTCTCCTCCTAATAAAAACTCTTTTTAAAGCCTTTAGCGCAAATTGCCAGCGATATAAATACATTGAACTTTTAGCTGGTTTCCCTGTTTTGTACTAAAAGGTTCAAATTCTCAATCAACTGGTGATTTGACGTTTTTATTTTAATGCGAATGAGAGGCTATTGGCCTAGCGTAAAGACATGACAAATCCTAATCGTGGTCATCAAAAAGTGATAAACCCTGAGGTCATCCCTCCGAGAAGCGATCGAGGGAATGATGCTGTGAGACACTTCCCCAAATGGGCCATATATGGAGGGATAGGTGCGACAGCTCTATTAGCCGTATCTACTGTGCGAACTATTTTTCCAGTCATATGTCTAGGCTTCATAACTGGACTTGCCATAAAAAAAGCAAGAAAGCCCTAGATAAAAACTTTTTTAAATTGAGTAAACGCCAAAAGAAAAAGCTTAAATCGATATTAAATCACCAAAGCTAAAGAGGATGCCAAGAGACTATAAAAATCTGATTCCATAACTTTTTAAAGCGAAGGTAGCTTCAAAGTATTTAGCGTTAAAAAAGTTGGTTGATGGGAAAGCTAATGAAAAAAAAATTGATCTCCTTAGAAAAATTCAACCACCTCTTGCATTCCTACAAATTTAATGGAAGATAAAGGTTATAAAGAGATGATCTAAAATGCCTATAGAAAGCACCAGTGTGAGAAAAAGTATCCAAATAGCAATCGACAATGCAATTAGTCGACTTCATCAAGTTGATGGTCCAAACAGATGGGCAATTGTAAGTGAATATAAGGAATGGATTTCAGATGTTACTATTCACGATGAGATATGGTCTATGAAATATCTGAAATGTGATGCAGGTGACTGACTCAATGATGGTTGTTTTTAATAAGTTCTGAATTAAATATATTGTTGATCATTTCAATGCCCAGCTGACACCTCACCTCCTCTTCCACCAGCTTCTTCAGCCATCCCTATGCGAGCAAAAAGGTCAAGGCTTTCTTCATTTAGATTCAAAACTTCTACTGAGCTGCCTCCTAACTTGAGGCGTCTAATAACTTGGTCCAATGCATTCACTCCACTCTGATCCCAAATATGAGCATCCTTCATATCAATAGTGACTTTTTTAGGGTGCTCATGTAGCTCAAACCCCTGGCGAAAATAAATACTGCTCACAAAAAACAATTGGCCTCTAACTTTGTATAAGCGATGGTCTTTATCAATAAGACTGCTTTCTACCACTATTACTTTGGCTACTTTTCTACTGAAAAGTATCCCAGCCAATCCAACCCCAGCCAATAAACCCACAGCCAAGTTATGGGTTAATACAGTTACAAAAACTGTCAACAGCATTACAGCGCTATCACTCCTGGGTATGCGACGTATTTCAAATATTGATCTCCAATTAGCTGTATTAATTGCAATCATCACCATCACTCCAACCAAAGTTGCCATAGGGATTTGATTTACCCACTCCTTGGCAAGTAAAATCATTGCTAAAAGGAACGCCCCTGAGCTAAATGTAGACAAGCGCGTTCTCCCTCCATAGCCAACATTCATTACTGACTGACCAACTAATGCGCACCCAGCCATTCCTCCAAATAGAGAACTAACAATATTCCCAATGCCCTGACCTCGAGCCTCCTGATTCTTCTGAGTTGAGCTATCTGTAATGTCATCAAGAATATCTTGAGTAAGAAAAGTCTCCATCAGGCCGACCAAAGATATAGCCAATGCAGTCGGTAAAATAATTCCAAAGGTATCTAAATTAAAAGGGACTGCTGGGAGCCCGAATCTAGGTAAGCCTTCGGGAGTACTGCCAAGGCTAGCGACAGTAGGCAAATCAAGCCGCAAGGCAATAGAGAGACCAGTCGATATAAAAATTGCAATCAACGCCGAAGGCAAAACAGTAGTAAATCGAGGCAAGAAATATATAATTAGTAGAGTAAGACTGGTAATACCCCATACTGAAGGCATCTGGGAAATCCCAATCAATTGATTCTCTGGGTGTATGAAATCAAGCCCAAGCTGAGGTAACTGAGCTAAAAGAATCAAAATCGCAAGTCCGTTAACAAAGCCTGCCATTACAGGCTGGGGCACAAAGCGCATCTGGTAAGCCAAGCGTAAGTATCCCCACGCAATTTGAAAAATACCTGTAAGTAGACCTGCAGCTAATAGGTATTGAAGTCCCAGGCCTGGTTCAATTGAATTGCCTTGTTGAACAAGCCCTGTCATAAGCAACGCGGTTGAACCGGTCGCTGAAGTAATCATTGCAGTCCGACTGCCGACAAAAGCAAGTGTGACCGAAAGAATAAAAGCCCCGTAAAGGCCTACTTGAGGATCAACGCCGGCTATACCTGAAAAAGCGATAGCTTCAGGAATCATGGCGAAAGCCACAACCAAGCCTGAGAGAATATCCCGGTGTGGAAGGCCCCACCATTCCTTAATGCGCAAAGAGATCAAAATCCTTATTTCAGATGAACACCATGCTGCCTTGTTCCGTGGCAAATGAAAAGCAATATCTTAGAAAATGATAAGCCACTGATTTTCTAAATAAATATAGAAACAGCTATGGATATTCAGATCACAGTAAAGATAGCTTCCTCTACCCAACTTTGATCTATGGATAAATCATCTAGAAAAGATTTAATATCTAATTTAAAGATTTCTCTATCAGGGCAAGCATGAATAATAATTATATTATTATTTTTGTCACTTATATATTCTCCAACTTTGAGTTTATGCAAGTTATCCTTCTTCTTTTGTTCTAAATAGCCAAGGGCTTCAATATCTTTAGTATATCTTGAATTAATAGTTATATGTAGTTCATGTAGTTCATCCATTTTCCCATCACCCACATAAGCAAGACTCAGTCCATCAATTCGTCAGATGATGAATGCAATGGGTTTGCGATCACCTGCTCCGATACAAAGTCGACTTCGTCATTTGCAGGAGAAAGGATGGATTACTTGGCAAGAAGGGCAAGCTAGAACCCTTCAATTAGTAGGAGGGATTGCTTCGGGAATTCCGGTATTGGGGGCAGTAGCTGCTGGAGGGTTAGTGGAAACTTTTGATGACATTGAAGAGCGACTTGATTTACAGCCAGTTTTAGATACCCGGGGTTTATTCGCCTTGACTGTTAATGGTGACTCTATGGTGGATGCCCATATAGCTGATGGGGATGTGGTGCTTATGGAGCCTGTATTAGACCCATCCTCTCTGCGGAATGGAACTGTAGTTAGCGCGCTTGTCCCTGGAAGTGGTACAACACTTAAGCATTTCCATAGGAATGGTTCACTAGTTATTCTTGAAGCGGCAAATACTGCA
>QCKJ01000012.1 GCA_003215435.1 Prochlorococcus sp. AG-409-M05 | reverse complement strand
ACCAACCCCCCCCCCCCCAGACCGTATTTATTACTATTCAAAGATTAGTTGCATAAAGCTATTAAGCGAGCATGAACTAAGGAGCACTTTAATTGTTAATACCTAGGTGAATACACTTACGCTATTTACTTGTCTTAATAAAATTTGGGTTAAAAAGCAAAACATGATAGATACTTAAAAATTCAGATCAATTGACTTATGTCAAATATTCCAGAAGGCCATACTCATGATGATGAGATAGACGCAATTGATTCCTATTTTGAATGTGTAACCGCATGTTCTATCCAAGAAGACACCCCAATTTGCGTAACTCGTTGTGTCGAAACTCATTTGAAAGAAAATTAGATTTTTCAACGGATTAATTATTGGTCGAAAATTGCTCGAAAAAGTGTTCTAGATCTTTAAAAACAAGTATCTATAAGCATGTAACTCTTAGGATATTTTTGATTAGCAATTGGAACAAAGTTGATCTCATATCAACTTCATGATCTCTCTAAGATGATTAATCATCTTAGATTCTCTATAAATTATTAGCAAAATGGCTGAGAACCATTCTCATTTTTGAATTGTTGTAAATCGAGAGCCAAAATTAATAAGTGCTTCTCTTTATGTTGCAGGCTGGTGGTCTCTTTTCCAATGACTAACATTTGCTGGGGAAAACTTATGGCCATATCGTTTGCCAACAGCAGCGATGCAACTGTTGTTGCTGCCGCACTCATCAATTTGATGTTTTAGCTTTCTATCGCCTTGTGCTTTAGTGAAAAAAGCCTCTAATTGTTTTTTTGACATAATCGTCTCCTAAGGGAGTACAACTAACCCTTAGCAACGGACTTGGTTAATTGCTATAAAGTTCCCTTGTTCTCTTTAGATTTGTTGCTCTTAGGCTCTTGATCGAGAATCACTGCATTTAGACCTAAGCGGCATCTTTCTGATGATTTTTTAATAGACGGTACTTGTAATGAAGACAGCGATTGTAAGGAGACCTATGTCTTCCAGATAGCAGCTTTAAGTTAGGTCTGACCCCTTTTAGAAGTTGGCTTCGGGGAGATGGCTTGGTGGGAAGGAAACTCACTGCTCTAAGGCCTTTCCATCTTGCCTTATGGGTATTGGCTGTTCTGAATTTCCAAAAAAGATGAAGACATAGAGAAAACATCCCTGTTATGACTCCAGCCATAAGCAATTTGACTTTCTCTTTAATTGTCTCGTGAAGTCAAGGGCCTAAAACTTGGTTTGATTTCGTCCCAATAGCTAGTTATTAATTTCAAAGGAATTTCTTTAGGTCTTGATTTACCAAGGTAAATGTAGTTCTAGGCTATTGATTAGCCATATTCCGAAGGCAACCTTGACTCCAGTTGCCAGGAGCCCCCATCCAATTAGTTGCTTTTTTGATAGACCGAACAAGAGTTTCTGAATTTATTAATGAAACTTTAAGCCTTCACTAGCCAGATGCAGCAAAGCTAAAGCAGTTTGAAAAATTAACTAATGGTTAGAAAACTTCTATCCAACCCAATTAATTGCTGGAATTTTCCCTTTGAAGAAGTACTAATAAGAAATGGGTCGCCTGAGATTCGAACTCAGGACCAGCCGGTTAAAAGCCGGATGCTCTACCACTGAGCTAGCGACCCGTGACTTTGCTTTTTTAAGCAACAAGGAAGTTATCACGCTACAAGGTCCCTTATCTCCTTCATTTCCTTTTCATCATTGATAAAAGCCTGGAGGAGTTTTCTGAGGAATAGCGTTTTGCTGCTAAATTCGTCAAGTCTTCAGATCATTACGCAATAGAGACATCTATTACGTAAGATGCACTCGAATTTTTGACTAGCCCATGATCTTCCTAGTTTTCTTACCCATTTTTGCTGCGATTGGATGGGTGTTGATTCATATCTCTAAGCCTGCAAGGGAGCAGTTCTCTGACTTTGGTACAAGCACAGGTAACGAAGGCGAATCATTAGGCGACTTCCGTGACTACTTTTCTGCTCCTGTGAAAAAAGGACCTTGGACTCAGCAAGCTCCTAGACCTTTTAAGTGAATCAGGTTTTTTGCCAGTTTTTTTAAGGATTGCAACTTGCGTCCTTGAGATCAAACGCTTCAGTATTGGTTATTGGTGCTGGGCTAGCTGGCACTGAAGCAGCTTGGCAACTCGTCAGGGCAGGGGTAAAAGTAACCCTTGTTGAGATGAGGCCAGTTAATTCATCACCAGCTCATCACACGGATGAGTTCGGTGAACTTGTTTGTAGTAATAGCTTTGGAGCCATAAGTAGTGATAGGGCGGCAGGCCTTTTACAGCAGGAATTACGTTGTTTGGGCTCATTAGTAATTAACTCTGCTGATAAGTACGCAGTTCCTGCTGGAGGTGCTCTTGCAGTTGATAGAGCTCTTTTTAGTAAAGGCCTTACAGAGGCACTCTCAAAACAATCTTTGGTGACAATAGAGAGGCGAGAACAAGCTTATTTGCCAGATGAAGATCAAGTAACTGTTTTAGCAACAGGTCCATTAACAAGTGATTCACTCGCAAAGGATTTAAGAGCTTTTACTGGCAGAGAGGACTGCCATTTTTTTGATGCAGCAAGCCCGATTGTTTCTGGCGAGAGCATTGATTTTTCGTTGGCCTTTCGTGCAAGTCGTTATGACCGAGGAACGGCCGATTACATTAATTGTCCTATGGATAAAGAGCAGTATCTTTCTTTTAGAAAGGCACTAATAGAAGCAGAGCAAATTGAGCTGAAGGACTTTGAACTTGAATCTGCGAAGTTCTTTGAGGGATGTCTTCCCATTGAAGAGTTGGCACGAAGAGGAGAAGACACAATGCGATATGGTCCATTGAAACCAATAGGGTTATGGGATGAGCGTTGGGGTGATTTGACCGACAAGAACGTCAGACTCTCAAAGAGGGCTTATGCAGTAGTTCAACTGCGCCAAGAGGATAGAGATGGACGGCTGTTGAATCTTGTGGGGTTTCAAACCAATTTGAGATGGTCAGATCAAAGAAAAATTTTTCAAATGATTCCAGGATTGTCGAAGGCGGAGTTTGTTCGTTTTGGCGTTATGCATAGAAATACTTTTTTAGAATCTCCGGCTCTCTTAGAACCATCACTACAGTTTAAAAAAAGACCAAAACTCTTCGCTGCGGGCCAACTTACTGGAACTGAAGGGTATGCCGCGGCAGTAGCAGGTGGCTGGCTTGCTGGTACTAATGCTGCAAGGATGGTGAAGGGGCTTGACCCAATAACTATTTCTACGAGCACAATGATTGGTTGTTTAGTTAAGTATGTAAGTAACTATCAAAGATTAAATAACCAAAAGGGCCATTTTCAGCCTATGCCTCCAAACTTTGGATTGCTTCCTGACCTCCCACGGAGAGTTAAGGACAAACGAGCTCGTTTTGGTGCATATAGGGATAGAGCACTAAATGAAATCAACTTATTAGTCAAGTCTTTAGGAGATTAATGTGGACATGTTGTTCCCAGTGTTAGATGCTTGAATTTGTGCACTCATCACCTTTAGCTTGACTTTATTGTTTTTTCCTGAATGGATACTGTGACTAGCCCGCTTGAGATTCAACAGAAATGGGATGTGGTTGTTATAGGTTCTGGTATTGGAGGACTAGTTACGGCAACGCAGCTTGCTTTAAAAGGGGCGAAAGTACTTGTTCTTGAGAAATATATGATTCCAGGAGGAAGTGGAGGATCTTTTCGTAGGAATGGATATACCTTTGATGTCGGTGCATCCATGATCTTTGGGTTTGGTGAAAATGGATATACAAACCTGTTAACAAGAGCTTTGGCTGCTGTGGGAGAGAGATGTGACACCATCCCAGACCCTGCGCAACTGTTTTATCATCTTCCAGAACAACTGGATATTATCGTCGATAGGGATTATGAGACTTTTCTCTCAACTTTAATTGCTCGCTTTCCCCATGAAGAAAGGGGCATTCGTCGTTTTTATGATGTTTGTTGGAGCGTCTTTAATTGTCTAGATTCAATGCCACTTTTATCAATCGAAGACCCTGTTTATTTGGCAAAGGTATTTTTCAAAGCACCTTTGGCCTGTTTAGGCTTGGCTAGGTGGCTACCTGCAAATGTTGGAGATGTAGCTAGACGATACATTCAAGACCCAGAACTTCTTCGGTTTATTGATATTGAGTGCTTTTGTTGGTCCGTTATGCCTGCGGATCGCACTCCTATGATTAATGCAGGGATGGTCTTTTCGGATCGACATGCAGGTGGAATTAACTATCCAAGAGGAGGTGTAGGCATTATTGCTGAAAAATTAGTTAAAGGTTTAAGGAAACATGGCGGACAAATTATATATAAGCAAAGAGTCAGAAAGATACTTTTAGATGGCAACAATGCGATAGGCGTTGAGCTTGCTTCTGGCAAGGTTATCCATTCAAAAAAGGTTGTATCTAATGCGACCAGATGGAATACTTTTGGCGCAGAAAATGAAGGAAGCTCCTTGATTAGCTCTGAGCATGTTCCTCCTTCGGAACATGTCTGGAGAAAAAACTATGTTCCATCATCTTCCTTCTTATCACTTCACCTTGGGGTATCTAGTGAAGTAGTTCAAGCTGGGAGTCATTGCCACCATTTATTACTAGAAACTTGGGAAGACATGACTAGGGAACAGGGCGTGGTGTTTGTTTCAATTCCTACACTTCTTGATTCATCTCTTGCTCCTTCAGGCAATCACATTGTGCATGCTTTTACTCCATCCTCAATGAATTCCTGGAAAGGTTTAAGTCCATCCGAATATTTAGAGAAGAAGAAACATGATTCCGATTGTCTTCTTGACCGTTTAGAAAAGATTTTTCCAGGAATTCAAGCAGGCATTACTCATAGAGAAGTTGGTACGCCTAGAAGTCATAGACGGTTTCTAGGTCGCTTTGATGGCAGCTATGGTCCCATACCAGGGATTAGACTCCCTGGATTATTGAGAATGCCTTTCAATACTACAGGGATCAAGAATCTTTTTTGTGTGGGAGATTCTTGCTTTCCTGGACAGGGTTTGAATGCGGTGGCTTTTAGTGGTTTTGCTTGTGGTCACAAGATAGGAGCCCAACTTGGTATAAATGCTTGGGAACTGCCAGATTAAGAAAAAGTAGATGTTTCTTTAATAGACCAATTTCTTATCCCTTAGTTAATTTTTTGGCTTCAAAAGCATCTTTTGATGAAACCAAGTATATCTAGCCGAATGATTCGCTTGAGTGGTTTTGGATTTAGTGGCTTGAATCTGGCAAGTTGTCGAGACTAAACCTGTACCCTTGCTGTCTGACTGTTGTAATACCTCCACCTTCTCCAAGACCGGCTTGTTCAAGCTTTCTTCTTAGGGTTAGAACTTGTGTATCAACCGATCGTGGCCCACCACTAAATGGAGGCCAAGCCATTCGAAGTAGTTCTTGACGACTTCTTACCATCCCAGGGGGCATTAATAAGGCGCAAAGTAAAGCAAATTCTCTTGGGCTAAGTTCTACCGGTTTTTCTCTTAAGGTCACCTGGCGAAGCAATAAGTGGACTTCAAGTGGACCCACTTCAACTTTCTCCTGAAGGCCTGAACGTCCTCTGTTTAATAAAGTCCTACAACGTGCAGCTAACTCTTCCAAGCCAAAAGGTTTGCGCATCACATCATCAGCGCCATCATCTAAAAGCCCTACCAAAGGTTCTATTCCTGCCCGTGCAGTTAAAACTATTACTGGGCAACCAAGTTGATGAGCTAGACGTAAAGCAGAACCATGTTCAATTAATTCAGCACTTACTAACAAATCTGGAGATTGATCCCTGCATAAATCCATTGCCTCTTGTCTTGATCCTACGGCTGCAGTGAGGTGCCCATCCTGCCTAAGACGTTGAGCAAGAACAGTCCGCAAAGTTGGATGTGGCTCCACAACAAGAACCTTTGCTGGTGCCTTTGCATTGCCTTGGGCTGCACCAGAACCTATTGAGGTAGAGGGATTGAGCTCACTTGCGATGAGCTCTTGAGAGGAAGAGGTCACTTTAAATTACGGAGCACCATTAAGCTAGTTAAATGTCCAGACACTTTAGTAAGAGAAATTGCCATCCGAGGCGACCATGACAGCACTAGACCATCCTGAGACGATCCGGCACTTTCAGTCAATTTGTGATGCACTTCAAGAACTGACTAGCCTTGGCCACAGTAGGTCTGAATTAAGGATTTATGCAGATGGATACTTGCATGCTGTACGCAGAACGGGACAGTTAGACCGTAATGAATTGAGGAGGCTTGAACAAATAATTGATAGGTGGATCATGGACCCTTCGAGTTTTATAGGTCCGGGGGAGGATATAAGTTCGTTGTTTAACAAAAAAGAAATTGGTTGGTAGTTACAAGTTAAGGGGTGATTATGAAGCTAGAGCAACTTCCAGCTTCTCGCGAAGTTCTCCTGAATTGTAAAGCTCGATCAAGATGTCTGAACCACCGATGAATTCCCCTTTCACATAAACTTGAGGAATAGTTGGCCAACTTGAAAAGTCTTTTATCCCTTGTCGAATTTCTTCGTCTGAGAGGACATCAAATGTGTCAAAACTTACGCCTAGGGAGTTGAGTATTTGAACGACATTGTTGGAGAATCCGCATTGAGGCATCAATTTTGTCCCTTTCATAAAAACCATAATTGGACTTGAGCTGATGATGCTTTCTATACGTTGTTGGGTGATTGGGTTCATGGAACTAATGATTTAAAGGTCAGCATGGAGTAGAAGTCTTTAGAGCTAAAGCATGGATTGCTTCTGTCTCTAACTCACTTTTTAGAGCCTGATATACCAGTTGATGTTGTTTTATAAGTGACAAACCGGCAAATGCACTTGATACAACCTCCACTTGTAGGTGGTCTCCACCTCCATTTAGATCTTCTACTGATACTTCTGCATCAGAGATCTTTTGTTTGATTGCATCGCTTACCTTTTCTGGATTGACCATAATTAATTGATTAAGTATCAGATGAATTTGAAGTGGATCAATTCAAGGGCTAGGTTTAATTAAAAATTGTTTGAACTTGCACCGGCATAAGGTGTGTCTACGAATCCTAGTTCCAATAGCCTTTGATAGGCCTTTTGCCCTTCTGGCTTGGCAGGAGTCATTAGCTTTACTACTTCAATAAGCAGGGGTACTGCAACTTCTGGCATGTTCTCTCTCCTGAAGAGTGCTGCCAGACGAAGATTTACTTCTGCAAGTAGTACAAGTGATTTTCGACCTTTGGAGTCCATTTCACGAGGAATTCGAGCATCAAGGCCACGGAAAGAACCACTTAAGTCTCTGTAAAAAGAAAGAAGTTGTTTCGCTGCAGCACGGGCTTTGTCATAGTTTTCTCTAGCCTCATCAACTTTTCCAGCGGAAATAGCAGCATCTCCTTGCTTTAGAAAAGCCTCTACTGCTTTTACATTGAAACCCGAACTCTTTTGAGCTAAGACTTTCTGTGAGGAGGAAGAAGACCTTTGAGCAGTTGCTGGAATTGGTAAAAAGGCAAGGCCTGCAAGAACTGCCAAGGCCATTATCGATAAGCGATAGCGCATATAAAAGAAATTAGGGCTTGTTTGGACAACTTTAATGCGCGTTCTAGATTCTTCCTACTGCCTTTAGGGCCGCTTGTTCAGCTGAATGCATTTTTTGTGAAAGCTCTGAATTGAAAAAACTTCTTGTTTGCTTGCTTGATCCAGCAACTTGAATTGATTCCATAAAACAAATCGCTGCTTTTCCAAAAGGCTTTGGAATTTTTTCGCTATAGCCAAGGCCTACGGGAACAATATTTACTTCGACTCCTTTTTTTTGAGCTAGCTGAGTAAGTCTAATTAAACCTTGCCGAAGCTTTACGGGCTTTTCTGTGCGATTTATATGTCCTTCAGGGAAGACAACTACTTGTTGTCCATCAACGATTAGATCAATTGCATAACGTAGTGAGGTTAAAGATGGTTTGGATTGGTCTACAGGAAAGCATCCCAGACGTTGTAGAAACCATCCCTGTAAGCCTTGCATTTCTGTGAGTGTGACCATGAACCGACAATCTCTTTTTGTCACACGCCTGCCTGCTGCCATCGTGAGCATAAGAGCATCCCATCGCGATCTATGAGTAGGGGCCAGAATTACAGGCCCTTCCTTAGGGAGATTCTCCTTGCCTAAGACCAACCTCTCTTTGAAATAGTTTGATAAAACCAGATCCTGGGTCGCCACCATGGCAACTGGGCTCCAGAAAGGATCCACTGCAAGTTGCAAGGTCTGTTCTCGATCTAGTAGGGCGGAATGCAACGTCCCTGACTTATCCAATTTATTAGAAATTAAAGGGCAAACGGATCTTCTATATCTTCGGTTGGGCAGTTAGTGTTGCGGCCAAAGACATATCTTCTTTTTAATACCCTTAAATTATTTACTAAAGTCAAGTCAGGTTAGCTTTTCCTATGGCAACCCTAGGGGTCAATATCGATCATATTGCGAATGTCCGTGAGGCCAGGAAGACAGTAGAACCTGACCCTGTCACATTAGCTTTCCTTGCTGAGCTTGGTGGGGCAGATGGAATTACTGTCCATCTAAGAGAAGATCGTAGACATATTCAGGATCGAGATTTGCAGTTGCTTCGAGAAACTATTCGTTCTCGACTAAACCTAGAAATGGCCGCCACTAAAGAGATGGTCAATATCGCACTTGATATAAAGCCTGACATGGTCACTTTGGTCCCGGAAAGAAGAGAGGAAATAACTACTGAGGGGGGGCTTGATGTAGTAAGGCAAATTGTTTTTTTTAAAGACTTAGTTCGAAAACTTCAGGATGCTTCAATACCAGTAAGCATGTTTATTGACCCTGTTAATGATCAAATTGAGGCATGTTCTGAAGTACAAGCAAATTGGGTAGAGCTGCACACCGGCAAATATGCTGAATCGTCATGGACTGGAAAACACTATGAAATTGCAAGGCTGGTAGAGGCAACTTGTTTAGCTATAAACCTTGGGGTGAGGGTTAATGCCGGACACGGACTTACATATCAAAATGTAGAACCTGTTGCAGCGATAAAAGGAATTGAAGAACTCAATATTGGTCACACAATTGTTGCTAGATCAATCTCAGTAGGTCTTGAGAGAGCAGTTAGGGAGATGAAGAAGTTAATAGTTAATCCTCGCAAAGATTTTCCTTTTGGTCCTTTGCAATAACTCAAGATTAACTAAGTCACATGAACTCATAAACAAACTCCTGATAAAGCTCATTTCTATATTTTTCAGTTTAGAATCCTGCCATCATTCCGAAAAGGAAAAGGAATGCTATAACAAGCCCTCCGCCGACATAACGATAATTATTAGAGTTTTTATCTTGCTGATAACGGGGAACACTGTCTCCAACGGTAACCAGGGCTCCTCCATTCTTGAACCAAATCCAATCTCGTATTGGCGGTGTTTTTGTTAGGTCTTCTTTAGTAAGGCCTAGTTCAAGTTTTTCTGAAGCACTTAATAGTACACCTAGCATTGTTTCAGCATCCTTGCATTGAGAGAGAGCCTCATTAGTGCGCTCAGCACCATCTAGGGCGTTAACAAGTAACTGAACTCTTTCTGCTACGGGCAAATCTTTTTGGTTCATAACCATCTTCTATGTACCTCCAAGATAGTTTGGTTATAACGAGAATTCCCTATTGTGGGTGATTGTTATAAGACTAGTTTAGTTAGGCCTCTATCGAAACTTGAAATATATTTTCCTTGGCCCACAACTTCTGGCTACTGAGCCCGTTGAGTTTTCCAAGGCTTGAATTTATTGAGTATTCAATTTACCATCAAATTTTTGTTTGAATATTGCTTACTGTTTATCGAAGCAATAGAGCCGAATGGTTGGCTGAACTCTTAGCACAACAGCTAAGGGTCTCCCCTCCATCTGTTTTTGATGTGGCCAATGTAGTTGTAAATACTTGGCCAACTAGTCGATGGCTTGGTGAGCAACTTGCATTGGTAAATGGCATTAGCGCGCAGGTTAGGTTCCCTTTCCCAGGTTCTTACTTGAGGAATTTAGTGAGGATTGTTCTCGAAAGAGAAGATGATGTCGAAGATCCATGGCAAAGAGAAAGGTTGGTTTGGCCATTGATTGATCTCTTGCCTGAATTTTTAGAGAAAGAAGAAGCTTTACCTTTGAAGCACTGGATTGGTTATCAGAAAATAGTCCCTAACCAACTCAACCAAGAACAGTGGAAATTAGCCCGAAGTATTGCTGATGCCTTCGATGATTACATTCTTTATCGCCCAGATCATGTCGCAAGTTGGATTCATGGAAAAGATACAAAAGGGAATTCTCCTTATAAGCTCCCCTCTTCTTTGATCTGGCAGTCCTCATTGTTTAGGCTGTTAGCTGAGAGGATAGACGTTGAGCCTTTTGGGGTACTAGTACAGGAGGCGATTTCAAAACTACGAAGAGGAGTTGTAATACCAGATCAATTACCTAGTACCATTCGACTCTTTGGAATAAGTAGCCTTGCCCCTTTGCAACTCGAATTAATACAGGCGATATCTGGGATCACGGATGTACAGATGTTTCTGCTTACTCCTTGCCCTGATCTTTGGAAAAGGTGTTCAAAACGAAGATTAGAGCTTGGAGAATCATGGACACAACCATTTGATGGTAGTTGGTTGTTAAAAGCACCTCGTTTAGAGGCAACCTTAGGCAAAATGGGTGCTGAATTTCAACAACTTTTAGAAGGGAGTGGAGAGAGTCAATTAGGACAATGGGAAGAGGGAGACCTTTTTGCAGCATCTGCGAAAATTGCATCTCATGAGAGTCGAACCCCCTCACTCCTTGAACAGTTGCAGCAGCAATTAGTTGCTCCAGAAGAACATATTGATTTACGGCGTAAACAGCATGATTCCTCTCTGCTGTTTTTGGCTTCTCCTGGCCTCTGGAGAGAGACTCAGTTAATTCGAGATCAGATTATTCAATGGTTTGCAGAAGATCCAACATTAGAACCCAGAGATGTTTTGGTGATGACTCCACAAATAAATAGGTATGCACCATTGATTGCCTCGGTTTTCAATGATGTGGGAGCAACAGGGGTTGAAATCCCATGGAGAATTACAGATCGAAGTCAGACAGAACAACCTGGTCTAATTCATGGAATGCTTGAGTTTCTAAAGCTTGCCAATACTCGGCTAACAGCAACTTCTCTTCAGACATTTCTGGGTAATCCAGCTATACAACAAAATCAATGCCTAGAGGAGGAAGAGGTTGAAGCAATATGTCGCTATTTGCAGTTAACAGGGTTCCGGTGGGGGCTTGACTCTGACGACCGTAATGGAGATGAGACTTACAGTCTTAGTTGGTGCATTGACCGTTGGTTACTGGGTTTGGTGATGCCAAATAAAGCTGGCTTAAATCTCCTTGGAGCGGCACCATTCTCCAAAGGGATTAAACCAAATGAGGTTGCTAAGTGGTGGGAAATCCTTTCTAGGTTCAGATCAAGACTTAAGGAAATTCGTGCCCCTAGGACTTGTGAACAATGGGTGTCTCTTTTAAAGAGAACTTTAGATGATTTATTTGGTGATAGTGGAAGTTGGACATGGGAGCGGAAGAGTCTTTTTACAGCACTCGATGATTGGCAGAAAATAGCCGGTGATTCCCCTCAAGTCATTGAGGGGACAGTTGTCTTTGATGTCCTTGACAGAGCTCTTTCTATAGAGAGTGGAAGGTTTGGCCATCGAAGTGGAGCATTAACTTTTAGTGCTCTAGAACCTATGAGGGCAATTCCTCATCGAGTGATTATTTTGATGGGACTCGATAGTGAAGTGTTTCCGCGGTATTCCGGACGCCATGGATTTCATTTACTTGAACATCAGCACAAGCTTGGAGACCCAAGGAGTAGTGATCAAGACCGCTACGTGATTTTGGAAGCTTTGATGTCTTCGCGCCAGCACTTATTGATCAGCTGGAATAGTCGTGATGAACAGACAGGTGAATCTCTACCTGCTGCTAGTCCAGTACAGCAATTGTTGGGCCAGTTGGAGAAAGAACTTGATGAAGATAGCTTTGATGGTTTAGTTCTTGAACCTGCTCCTAACCCTCTTGACCGAAGTAACTTCCTTAAGTTGGGAGGGCGTTCTCCAATTGCATGTGATCAGCGCCTTCTTAAGGCAAGACGATTGTTAGATAAGGCTTTAGATCCCAAACCTTTAGCACTTGCATTTCCTTTGAAGTGGAATATAAGGTCTCTAGAGAAAAATGATTCCCTTTGTTCTGAGTCTTTAAGACGCTGGTTGATGGCTCCTCAGCGGATGTGGCTTGAACAATTTCAATTAAAGCCATTGGAAAGATTTAACCCTATTGAAAATCTTGAGAGATTGGAACTAAATGAGCTTCAAAGACAAGCATTGTTGAGAGAAAGACTCTTTGATCTGTTTCAGCCGACAGAATGCTTGCAAAGCGGTTCGCTTGATGATTCAGCTTTTGGTGATTGGGAGTTTCTTAATGCGGGACAAGGGATTCTTCCTCCAGGGTCATCTGCTCATTTAGAAAACCTGAAGCTAGAAAAGAGGTGGCAGCACCTTCAATCACTTCTCGTGAAGTTGGGTCCTCCTCGAGCTCAAACTTGTTTTTTGGATGATTGCTTTCAGCAGATTCTTCTTGCAGGAGATAATGTTGTGGTGGTGCAACTTGGGCGGCTTAATTTTAGAGGAGCTCTTAATGGCTGGTTGACTCATTTGCAGAACTGTGTTGGTCGTAAGAGTCTCTCCTCGACTGTTGTTATAGCTCGTAAACCATCCTTAGAAAAATGTGATGAATTTGAGCTAGCCCTTAAATGGAACCCTCTTCCTAAAGATGCGGCGGCTGAGAATATTCAGAGATTAAAATCGATTGCTGAGCAAGGTTTAAAAAGTTGTTTTCCTGTTCCCCCAGAAAGTGGTTGGGCATATGCCTGGGTAAAGGGCTCTTCTACTAATGATAAGGAAATGGCTTTTCATAAAACTTGGAATGGAGGGTATAAAAGAAAAGGTGAGCGAGAAAGATTAGAGATGCAAATGTGTTTTGGCCAGGATTTAGAGGCTAATCAACTTATCAATAGTGAAGGCTTTAACCAGGCATATTTATCGCTTTATGAGCCATTACTTGAAAATCTCTCGCGGTAGTTTTTAAGTGGCAGGATTAAACATTAACTCTTTATGTGCTTGCTCATTTAGGAGCAAGCACATAAGGTCGCATATGGCTCTTTTATAGTTGCAAAACCACTGTAATGTCGAAACCTCCTTCAAACTTCTTTAATGGAATTATCTCTGATTGGGGATTTAGTTGGGGTGGTTTGATTGATAACCGCCGGGGGGAGTGGTGGCTTTTTGGTCAGTTATTCATAATTGCACTTCACTTTCTGCCTGCTTTGCCTGAAATGGAGAAAAATCAAAGCAGTTGGCTATTTATGTTCTTTGGGACATGTCTATTTCTCTTGGGTGGTTGGCTTTCTACAAGAGCTTTCTTTTGTCTTGGCCATAACCTCTCGCCTTTACCTGACCCCAAGCCAGGGGCTGAGCTGGTGATTAGCGGACCGTATAAAAACTGCAGACATCCGCTATATCAAGGTCTGTTGATTGCTTCAACAGGAGTAGCTGTCTATTTAGTAAGTCTGATTCACTTGGTTCTATTTATTACTTTGGCGGCACTCTTGATTGGAAAGGCCCGTCGAGAGGAGAAAAAACTTCTGAATGCTCATCATGAATATAGAGTTTATATATCTATTACACCAGCTATTTTCGCCGGATTACCATTCTTAGATTGGCGTGCCTGAACCTTTTTTTCAGCCAAATGAATATCCACTTACTTCAGGTGTTCGTTTATTAGAGGCAAGTGCTGGCACAGGAAAGACATTTGCATTGGCGCATTTAGTGCTGCGTCTTATTACAGAAGGAGACTGCTCTATAGAAGAAATATTGGTTGTTACTTTTACTGACGCGGCTGCTTCAGAGTTACGTTCAAGGATTTCTAAAAGATTAGAGGCAGCCTTACACGGGCTTGAAGCGATAGAGCATGGGTACGCAAATGAACCTCCTGACAATATTCTTAAGCATTGGCTTGAGAAGAAGGCAGATACTCCTCTCCGTCGTCGTTGGGCTAGTTTGCTTCTTGAAGCTCTTGAAGGGATTGAGCGTGCAGATATAACTACCATTCATGGGTTTTGTAGACGCACTTTGCGTCGTGAAGCTTTGGAAAGTGGTCAAAGTCTTGACCCAGTATTGGAGGTAGAAAGCAAACAACTTATTTACGAGGTCGTCCACGACTATTGGGAGAATGAGATCTTATCTCTTGGAGTAGGACATCTGCGTGGCCTTCAGGCCGCTGGTTTAAATATCGACAACCTAGTGAATGCACTTCTAACAGTTGATGGCGATCCAAGCATGACATTGGTTGAAGAGAGTGATTGCTTTGATAGTAATGCTTCTCTAGTAGGCCAATTTGGACCTCTTTTTGATCAGTGTTGGGCGAACTTTCTACATTTTTGGAGGAGAGATGGTATTGAATTAGAGGATGAATTAAGGGCTAGAGCTGACTTCTGGAGATCTCTAGGCAGTCTCAATACAAAACCATTCACACCTAAACCCCTTAAAGATCGTGTTGAGGAAGTTAATCGGTGGGTTGAGTCGATTGAACGGAAGACTGAAAGCAATACTTCCCCTCCCTACATATCTGTACGTGATCAGAAACTATTAATGAAATACTTTCATCCTGCAATATTTTGCAGCGTTGCCTTTAAGTGTGGTGATGAGAGCTTGGATTTGCTTAAGCCAGAGCTGCAAAAATCAATTGCTGAACTATGTGATTCTCCTACAGAAAGAGTATGGAGCCACGCCTTGCGTTGGGGAATTAGAGAGTTGTCTGCTAGACGTAGGCAATTAGGTGTAATTAGTTACGGGGGGCTACTGTCTTCTTTAGATCCTCAACACCAGACTATTGATGGAGCTGATGAGAATCTGCCTTGGTTGAGTGGTGTAAGGAAAAGGTATCGCGCAGTATTAGTTGATGAATTCCAAGATACTGACCCTGTTCAGTGGAGGCTACTCAAAAGAGCATTTGCTAATGGCTCCAACCATTTTCTTTTAATGGTTGGAGACCCAAAGCAAGCGATATATCGGTTTAGAGGGGGTGATCTGAACACATACTTGCATGTCCGACGTGAAGTTAAGCGCATTGATGTCTTAGTAGATAACTTCCGAACATCTCCAGATCTAATGCATGGTTTGAATCAATTCATGAGTAAAGGTCTAACTCGAACAGGCCTTTCTGTACCCTCTTTAAATTCTTGTAGTGAGAGGAAGGCACTCAATGTTCTTACGGGACAACATCCTCTTAAGTTGTTGTTTATTGAACAGGCTGGGAATTGCCAATTCAGTCAGCCTGATTCCTTGTTGTCTAAAACAAAAATAGAAGAGTTAATTCCTATTGCAGTCGCAAATAGTGTATTGAGTTTGCTAAAGACTTACTCAAAGCAAATATCTTTAGATGATATTTGTATTTTGGTTAGTCGCCATGATCAAGCTTCTAGTATTCGAACTGGTTTAGAGCGTGTTGGTTTGCCGAGTCAGTTAGTAAGTAGAGGGGATGTATTGATCAGTGAGGCTGCTCTGGCTTTACAACGATTTTTAGATTGCATCGCATGCCCAGCGAATTCTAGAAGTTTGAGACTATTGGCATGTTCGGCTCTAGTGCAATGGGATTTATCTCGACTTGAACAGTCAGAAGTCAATGGTGATCTGGATAGACTCGCTCTTAGGTTCATTCACTGGAAAAAGAATTTTACAAAGCTTGGTCTTATGGGCTGTGTGGCCGAACTTATTGAAGGACGCACTATGGCCGATCTTTCTGGTCGCGGTCGATTCCTCGGTGATTTGCATCAATGTGGCCAACTTGTTCAAGAGGCAATTCATAATGAAGGTCTTAGTGTTGGAAGAGCGGCTGAGTGGTTGAGACGTAATCGACTACAACCTACAGATCCTATTCCGAAAGATCGTCACCCTTATAGCGATGTAGCTGATAGCGCTATAAATGTCTTGACAGTTCATCGAAGTAAAGGGCTTGAATATAAGGTAATAATATGCCCTTACCTATGGCAGTCCCCGCCAATTTCTAATGGACCTCTATGGCGTGGAACTGATAGTTCAAGTTGGTGTATTGCTTTAAATAAGAGTTGGGGTGAAGGGAGGGAGGTGGCTTATGCGGCAGAGCAAGCTTCCTCTCAGGAAGCTGAAAGACTGGCTTATGTCGCTATGACTCGTGCCTGCTCCTTCTTGGTCTTGTTTTGGGCTAGGAGTAAACAGCAAGAGGATAACCCTCTTAAGTGCTTGCTTTTTGGCCCTGAAGCTGTTCATTCCAGTTCAAACGAATTATCAACGGAGCGTATGAAGAAATGGTTGGTTGATAACGATGTCCCAATAGACATTGCTTCAGCTGATACGAGTTTGTCCAATCTTCGGTGGCTTCCTATCCCTCCTAAAGGTGAAATAGGCTTGGGGGCTTCACCAAATAGGAAGCTTGATTCTAATTGGGGTCGATATAGTTATTCATCCTGGATCTCAGGACCACAGAATAATTTGATGTCAATTCTTGATGACCCGTTAGAGACTCAAGAGGACCGCGATACAGATCAAAGAGATAAAACTATTGATACCCTTTATGAGAAAGATTCTCTCTTGGAAGGTTGGAATTTAAAACTCCAGAAAGCCTTGACGACTAGGGGCCCTCTTGATGATTTTCCACGCGGTCCTATAGCTGGTGATTGCTTGCATCGGATTCTTGAACAAATTGACTTCTGCAAAGCACTTGATGATATTCACTCTGAATTTGTTATTAAGACAGAGCTTCAACGAGCAGGCCTTGACGGCACTTTTTTGTCGTCGGTTCAAGGGGGACTCCAGAGGGTTTTGTCCACCCCTTTGGGCGGCCCTTTAGGTGATTTGAAGTTGAATCATTTGCATGATAAACGTCGTATTCATGAATTGAAATTTGATTTGCCTCTTGCCTTAGAGGGTGGTTCTTTGCGATCTGAGGACCTTTCTTTGGTTTTTAAAAAAGATTCATGGGCTAGATTCTCAGGCTCCTATTCCGAAAAACTTTTAGAATTAAATTTTGTTAGTAGGGGCTTTTTTACTGGCTCAATTGACCTGGTTTTTTCAGATGATGATGACCCTTTTCATTCACGTTGGTGGGTTCTTGATTGGAAAAGTAATTGGATTGGTTCTCGAGATAGTGAAGGGAACCCAGACTCTTCTTGCCCTGCTATGTATCACGAAGCAGCTCTCGAAAAGCAAATGCTCCTTCACCATTATCCGCTGCAGGCTCATCTGTATTTAGTTGCATTGCATAGGTTCCTTCAATGGAGACTTCCTGATTACAACCCTAGTAGGCATCTAGGAGGATATATCTATGTATTTTTGAGAGGTGTTCCTGGAGGAGAATGCTTTGGGGAAATACCCAGAGAAAAAAAGATTCCAGGATTGTTTGTAGAACCGACCCCTTTTGACCGGGTAATGGAACTAAATCGTTTAATGAGGAAGGGTGGTCGATGAACCGAAAAGATATAACGGGCTGGCCTTCAGGTTTAACTAAAGCACTACATCAGATGCTTTTAAAGCGCATACCTCCTAATGATAACTCTCCTTACCTTGAAGATATAGTCAATGCTCTTGTAGAAGAAATGGCTAGAGGAGAGTTCTCTCTTTCTATGAACAAGACCCCTCCTCCCGTTGGGCTCAAAGAGGATGGATGGCCTGAATTACATTCCAAGGCTCTTTTGGAAAGCGGATGGCTAGATGGTGAACAGGCTCCGATTGTTCTTGAAGGAGATCAGATAAGTTGGCGTCGTTGGCATATAGAAACTAGTGAAATTGTAAGCTCTCTTTTATTACGTTCCAGAACCAAACCTAAGCTTTCTTTGGGAAGAGTTAGAGATGACTCCATTCCCAGGGTAGGGGATGTTAATGAGGAGCAGAAAGCTGCTATAGATGCCATTACCAAAGAGTCAGTTCTTTTATTAAGTGGGGGGCCAGGAACAGGAAAAACAACAACAATTGCCAAAATGTTGGAAAGGGCAATTTCTTTTGACCCTGATCTAAAAATCTCTCTTGCAGCCCCAACAGGGAAAGCTGCAAGACGGATGCAGGATGCATTACAAGCAGGGAACTCAGGATCTTTAGAAACCTTTCAGGGAGTAGAGATAAAAAGGCTTTCATGTGTAACTCTTCACAAATTGCTTCTTGCTGGACCAGGGGGGTTTGGACGTAATAAGCAAAACCCTTTGAATGTTGATTTGTTGGTAGTTGATGAAATGTCGATGGTTGACACCGACCTTCTACGGGCGTTACTAGAGGCTCTCCCAGATGACTGTCAGTTGGTTCTTGTGGGAGACCCTAATCAATTACCTCCTGTGGGTAGCTGTGCAATCTGGCATAAGCTTCAAGAAAACGATGTGCGTAAACAATTTGGTCAGGGTGCTATTTGCCTTCATCGGCTTTATCGAAATAGAGGTTCCCTTGCCTCTTTAAGTAATGTTTTACGTGACCAAGGCCTTCAGGCATTTTGGGAGAGATTACTTTCACAGCCTAGAACTGAGAATGTAGTACTTCATCAATACCCGTTAAATAAAAATCCAAAAGTTCTCTTTACTCTTTTGAGGCCACATCTTCAGGAGCTAGAGACCCTTTGTTTGAGAACATTAGAGAAAGTCCCTGAAGACTTTTATCTGTCATCAGTACTTACTAGTGAAAATGAAGTTCTTTTTGAATTACTTTTTCAACGGATAGACCAATTAATGGTTCTATGTCCTAAACGACGAGGTGTTTGGGGGGTTGATTATGTGCATAAACATCTATTAGGTAAATCCTTTGAAGAAGGCGAAAATAGCTGGCCACAAGGAACACCTGTTATATGTGGAGAGAATCAACCAGAAATTGATTTAGCTAATGGAGATATAGGCTTGGTCCTTGGAGAAGGTGCTAGGCGTCGCTTGCTCTTCAGAGTCATTTCTTCTGAAGGGGATGCCTCTTTGCGGTTAATTCATCCAGTGCGGATTCTTCGTTTAGACCCAGCTATGGCTCTTACGGTACATAAAGCACAGGGATCTGAGGCGAATCAAGTGGTCATTCTTTGGCCTGATCATTCTTATGCTATTTCCAAAGACTCTTCTCTGGGGGAAAGTTCTGATAATAATGATGGAAGAATGATGTATACAGCTCTTACTCGAGCAAGAAATAGAGTTGACCTAATCACCTCTTCAATTTAAATAAGCATATCGACCTTTAATACCTATCCTTCATAGGATTTACTATTGATGTTCAAAGGTCTTTTCACTATCTATTAAGTGTTTTCCTAAAACACTTTAATTCGTGATGCTTTTTAATGAATAAATCAAAAAGCAATTGTTTTGCTAGCGGATTTTGTTGGGTTCAAAAATCGGAAATTTCCTATTGAGTAATGTCAAATGATAAATTGAATGGATAACCTTTTAACTGAGGGCAAGGCATCAAAGCGCGGTTTTTTGCCGATGGGGAGTTGCCAGCCTGATTTGAAGGATTAATCAGGCCCCTGCATTTTTAATCGATGTCCAAGATTCCCGGACATGAGGACTCCTTGTGTACTGATGACTCTGTTGAGGATGGCCTTCAACAGGAAAGTGATGAACTTGATGCCAGTGATATCGCGAGTATAGATCCAAAGAATTCTTCTTCAGATGAAGGTTTTGAAGGATTTGGTTTTAGCAATGCATTACTCACAACTATCTCATCTATAGGGTATAAGGAACCTTCTCCGATCCAGAAGGCGGCCTTTCCCGACCTGATGCTTGGGCGTGATTTGGTTGGTCAGGCTCAGACTGGTACGGGGAAAACCGCTGCATTTGCACTCCCTTTAATTGAGCGACTTCAAGGGGCAAGTAAGCGACCACAGGTTTTAGTACTCGCTCCTACCAGAGAGCTGGCTTTACAAGTTGCCGATTCTTTTCGAGAGTACGCAGCAGGTCATACCCGTATAAAAATCCAAGCTGTTTATGGAGGAGCTGATTTTCGTTCTCAAATAACGGCGTTTAAAAGAGGGGTTGATGTAGTTGTCGGCACGCCTGGACGTGTAATGGACCATATTCGACAGGGAACCTTTGATACGACTGACTTGAGAAGTTTGGTCCTCGATGAGGCAGATGAAATGCTTCGAATGGGGTTCATAGACGATGTTGAGTGGATTCTTGATCAGTTGCCAAAGGAACGACAACTGATTCTTTTTTCTGCAACTATGCCTAAGGAGATTCGAAGTCTTTCGAAGAGATATCTTAATTCTCCAGCAGAGATAACAATTAAGTCACGTTCTGATGACGCTCGTCTCATAAGACAGCGATTCCTAATTATTCAGAATAGCTTCAAACTCAAGGCGTTGACCAGAGTTTTGGAGACAGTGACTGGTGAGGGAGTCATTGTTTTTGCAAGAACTAAAGCTATTACTTTGTCAGTGGCTGAATCCTTAGAGACTTGTGGTCATGATGTAGCTGTTTTAAATGGGGATGTCCCTCAAAATCAACGCGAGAGGACAATTGAACGCTTACGAAAAGGCAGTGTGAACATACTTGTTGCTACTGATGTTGCAGCTAGAGGGCTTGATGTCGATCGTATTGGCTTGGTGATTAATTATGATATGCCTTTTGATAGTGAGGCCTACGTGCATCGTATTGGCCGAACAGGCCGAGCAGGTCGTAATGGAGAAGCGATACTATTTGTTACGCCTAGAGAACGACGTTTTGTTCGCTCATTAGAGAATACGGTTGGTCAGGCGATTGAGTTAATGCAGATACCAAGTAACTCTCTCATAAACGAAAGTCGGATAAATAGGCTAAGAGGTCGCCTTGTGACTTCCTTGGCTGTCGGACGAGATGACGAAAAAGAAATTGCATTAATGCAGGAGATGATTGAGACAATTTCTTCTGAAAAAAATGTAAGTGAGAAGGAATTAGCATTTGCTGCATTGAATTTGGTGGTTGGACCTAATTCTTTTCTTGTACATGGTGATGAAGGATGGTTGGATCAGTCGTCTCAGCAGTCTCGCCGTACCAACTACCGTGAAGACCGGTTTGGGCAAGGAGGGCGCAGATCAGCGAGGGCAAACCGTCAGCCTGAGGAGCATATGGAACGCTTCCGGGTGGAGGTGGGTCACAGGGATCGTGTTAAGCCAGGTAACTTAGTGGGTGCTATCGCTAATGAGGCTGGTTTACAGGGAAGAATGATTGGCAGAATCCAGATATTTGAATCTCATAGTTTCGTTGACCTCCCGAAAGGAATGCCTAAGGATATTTTTGAAAACTTGAAAAGGCTTAAAGTTATGAATCGAGAGTTGAACATTCATCGATCAACATGAATGTTTTTTCTTTTTTGCAAGGCTTACATGTTGTTTAGTGGTGACTTAGAATTAGAGGACTGTTTCCAAACGGCACGCTCTCAAGCCTCATGCTTTACTGGTTGAGGATTACAAGGACTTTCTTTTTGGACCCAGGTTCCAAGAGCACATCTCAGGTCCCTTAAGAAAATGACCATTTACATCGGAAATCTATCCTTTCAGGCTGAACAGGAGGATTTAGTTGACTTATTTAGTCAATATGGAGAAATCAAGCATTGTAGTCTCCCTTTAGATCGGGAGACCGGGAGAAAGAGAGGTTTTGCTTTTGTAGAGATGACTAATGAGGAGTCTGAACAAAAAGCTATTGATGACCTTCAAGAAGTTGAATGGATGGGCCGCAACATAAGGGTTAATAAGGCAACTCCTAGAGAAGGAGGTCGAGGAGGAGATAGAGGTGGACAAGGTAGAGGCGGTAATCGTTGGTAGCAAAAGCCGGTAAGCCCGATGCCCTTTGGCCATAGGCGTAATGCCTCACCTCTTTTAAGGCTCCTCTCAAGCCTTAAAAGGGAAAGGCGTTTAATTATTCTTGCTTCAACTTGCTCAGTGTTGAACAAGTTGTTTGACCTCGCTCCACCAGTATTGATTGGACTTGCTGTGGATGTTGTAGTCCGAGAACAATCCTCTTGGTTAGCAGGAATAGGAATTGTTTCTGTGCCGAATCAATTTATTTGTTTGGCAATACTTTCTTTCTTTATATGGAGTGCTGAATCCTTATTTGAATATCTATATGGAGTTCTTTGGCGCAATTTGGCACAGATCACACAACATAACCTGCGTCTAAAGGCATATGGCCATCTTCAAAAATTAGAAATGTCGTTTTTTGAAGCAGATAGCAGTGGCCGGTTGATGGCTGTCCTAAATGATGACATTAACCAACTTGAGAGGTTTTTAGATCATGGTGCGAATCAAATCTTGCAGTTAATTGTCACTGTCTTTTTGGTTGGAGGGGCAATGGCTTTTCTCGCTCCCAGTATTTCATTCTTTGCTTTTTTACCTATCCCATTGATATTGCTTGGCTCTATATATTTTCAAAAATTGCTAGAGCCACGTTATCGGGATGTGCGTGAACGAGCAGGCGACCTAGCTGCTCGCTTGAGTAATAACTTGGGAGGAATGTTGACCATAAAGAGTTTCGCAACAGAATCCTGGGAATTAGAGAAACTACGTCTAGATAGTGAAGCCTACCGGAGCAGTAATACCGAGGCGATAAAATTATCTGCAGCATTTATTCCTTTAATCCGATTTGCCATTCTTTTTGCCTTTCTTGCAATCCTGTTGATTGGTGGATTTCAAGCCTGGCAAGGAAAACTAGCAGTAGGTTCATATAGCTTTTTAGTATTTATTACCCAAAGACTTCTATGGCCACTAACTACGTTAGGGCATACACTTGATGAATATCAGCGCTCCATGGCATCTACAAATAGAGTTTTAGATCTTATTGATAAGCCTGTCTTAATCTCATGTGGAACTAAAACATTAAAACCTGAAAATGTAATTGGTAAAATCAACTTTAAAAACGTTTGTTTTAATTACAATGGACGTGATTTACTCTTTAAGAATTTTAATCTTGAAATCCCACCTGGGAGTACTATTGGAGTTGTAGGTCCAACAGGTTCAGGGAAAAGCACATTAGTTAAATTACTTTTAAGGCTTTATTCCTTAAACTCTGGAACTATACTTCTTGATGATCAAAACATCGAGGATTTCCCACTAAGAGACCTTAGACGCACTATCTCTCTAGTGAGCCAGGATTTCTATCTTTTTCATGGGACAGTCAGTGAGAATATTTCATATGGAAGTCATAATAAAAGTATTAAACTAATTAGAGAAGCTGCTCATTTAGCTGAGGCAACAGAATTTATCGAAGCGCTCCCAGATGGATTCGAAACTATGGTTGGAGAACGTGGGCAGAGACTTTCTGGTGGACAATGTCAAAGGATTGCTTTAGCTAGAGCAATAATGAAGAATGCTCCTGTAATTATCTTAGATGAAGCCACTGCTTCAGTTGATAATGAAACAGAGGCGGCTATTCAAAGATCACTGGCTAAGATTACAGCTGATAGAACGACACTTGTAATTGCCCATAGGTTAAGCACTGTCAGGAATGCTGACAAGATTGTAGTAATGGATCAGGGTAAAATAGTAGAAACTGGTAATCATGATGAATTGCTTAGGTCTCCAGGGATTTATGAGCAGCTTTGGAGTGTTCAAGCTGGTTTGAATAAACCCTAGAAATGTTTTTTAGGGTTTCTAAAGACCTTACTTTTTAGGCCTAGATAAGGAATGTGAATGATTCAATAACTTTATTGAATAGTCCCTCTACTTTTGTCCATCTTTCTTCATTCGTACTTGTTGCAAGTGTATATAAATAACCTCTATCAACAACTACCGTAGCCAATTCGTGTCTCTCTCTATTGGCAAGCGTTAACTTGTACTCAAGATCATAGTAAACATGATCTCTAGTGACCCTTTCTTCTGCTTCTAATAGAACAGCTTCTCTTCCTGATCCTTCAGGAGCAATGACATCTTTGATTAGCCTCTCGCCTACTACTTCTGGAGTGCCTAGTTCATCTAGATTACTACTAGAATCGAGCTTTGAGACCACCAGGCTTAATGTCTCATCACTGTTTATAAGGTCATGAAAGACAACCTGAGGACCGTTGTCAACTGAAACACGAGACCAGCCAGTTGGATATAGGAAGGCATATCTTCCATCGACACTTTGAAAAGATTCAAGTCCTCCTGCCGCTCCACTACAGGAGTTGAGGATTAATAAAAGCATGCAAGCAATTAGAACTTGAGCTGTAGAACGGATGGCTTGGTGCATCTAGGCATGATTTGATCAATACATTCTGCCGGAACCAGCAACGAATTGGATTAAATTCCACAGATCTGCCTAGATTTCTAAAAGTTGAGGAAGATTTCTGAACGGATTTACTCGCCCCCTGGCTCGACTTATTGATCATTTCGAGCGATTGCCAGGAATTGGACCTAGAACTGCGCAAAGACTTGCCTTACATCTTCTGAGGCAGCCTGAGGAAAGGGTCAGAAGTTTCGCTGATGCAATGCTTGCTGCTAAAAGCCAGGTTGGGCAATGTCAAAAATGTTTTCATTTGAGCGCTGATCCAATCTGTGAGATCTGCCGAAATGAGGGTCGGGATAGTGAGTTCTTATGTGTAGTTGCAGACTCACGAGACTTGCTCGCTTTAGAGCGAACAAAAGAATTTAAAGGGCTATATCACGTTCTGGGAGGGTTGATTTCGCCTATGGATGGGGTTGGGCCTGAAATTCTGAATGTTTCTAGTCTTGTGAAAAGAGTTGATGCTGATGATGTTGATGAGGTGATTCTCGCCTTGACTCCAAGTGTTGAAGGAGACACCACAAGCCTTTACTTGGCAAGGTTGCTAAAGCCTTTTACTAAGGTCAGTCGAATCGCATATGGACTCCCGGTAGGCGGTGAACTTGAGTATGCAGACGAAGTTACTCTGACTCGGGCCTTGGAAGGACGTCAAACTCTTGGATGATTCACTCGTGACTTGTTTCTAATGTCCTCAACTTCACGACAATCAACTTATAGAGAGACCATGCCTAGTCAGCGTCTCCCAAACTGGCTAGCTCGTTCAATAGGTAATGCGTCTGATATTGAGAATGTGCAAAACCTTGTGAAGGGACTAAGTCTTCACACTATTTGTGAAGAGGGAAGGTGCCCGAACCGTGGAGAGTGTTATTCATCTGGCACAGCGTCATTCCTTTTAGGTGGGAAGATTTGTACAAGAAGTTGTGCTTTCTGTCAGGTGGAGAAGGGAGCCCCTCCTTCTAAGCCAGATCCTTTAGAAGCTTTACATTTAGCCGAGGCCGTTGAGCGATTAAAGCTTAGGTACGTAGTACTTACTTCTGTAGCAAGAGATGATCTCGCTGATCAGGGCGCAAGTTTATTTACAAAGGCAATTTCAGCAATTAGGGATAAGAATCCATTGGTTGAGATAGAACTACTTGTCCCTGATTTTTGGGGTGGGAGTTCTGACATAAAAATTGCTTGTGGATTACAAAAAGAACGGCTTGAACTTGTTTTGAAGTCAGCGCCAGTTTGCCTTAATCACAATTTAGAGACCGTAGAACGTCTCCAAGGAATTGTTAGGCGTGGTGCGACATATAAAAGGTCCTTGCAGTTGCTTAGGCTCTCGAGGGAATTGGCTCCTGAAATCCCTACTAAGTCTGGGATAATGCTTGGCTTAGGTGAAACTCATCAGGAGGTAGTTGACACATTAAGATCACTTAGAGGGGTTGATTGCCAAAGGGTTACCATCGGGCAGTATTTAAGGCCATCTCTTTCCCATATGCCAGTTGAACGTTATTGGACTCCTGAAGAATTTGATGAGTTTGGTCGAATAGCTATGGAGCTTGGATTTACTAAAGTTAGTAGTGGACCTTTGGTTAGAAGTAGTTATCACGCTGATGATTGCTGATTAATTTCTTGAGTTTCCCGACTTGCCCAACGAAGGTAATTTTTTTTGAATACTACATCACAGTTGCCGATCATAAGAGTACCAGCACCTCCCCAAATTAATCTCAGAGGAAGGTCTGAAGGGCCAGCACCAACATCTTTAATTGTTTTAAATCCTTGCCATCTGAAATAACGAGTCAATTTTGCATGTTTATAAGGGTCATCTTTAATGGCAAGTAGTCTTGCCTCTGTGCATGGGGTGCTTTCACGAGCCCAGGCCATTGTTGCTGCCCATATGAGAGGACCAACTTTTAGGCTCGCTTTAGGGAGCACTTTCATTGTGTCTAGTTGAAAACCGCGTTTTTCTGGATATGCCCAAGCTTTCATTTCACCTAATATTTTGACTTTATCAGGCTCTATTTGTTCTGCGACAACTAATCTCAATGCCCAGAGATTTAATGGTCTTCCCACTTTAATCCGAAGTATTAGATTCCTTTCAAACGCCTCCCTCTCAATTTGATCAAGACTTGGTTTTTCTTTGGATTCAATTAGCATCTTTTTTATTTATCTTTCGTTGCTCTAATTGTCTTTGCCTCTCAGCAAAACGAGCTCTGTCTCTATCGCTAAACTTATCAACACATTGATGACACTGGATACCACGGATATATGATTTCTTTGAAAGATCCTCAGGTTTAAGTGGTAGACCACATGCATAGCATGCTTTGTGTATGCCTGGATGCAATTGATGATTTAAGGCTACTCGCCTATCAAAGACAAAACATTCTCCCTCCCATAGACTGTCTTCTTCTTTGATATGTTCGAGATAACGTAATATTCCACCTTTGAGGTGATGAACACCTTTGATGCCTTTGTTCTTCAGATAAGAAGTTGCTTTTTCACATCGAATTCCGCCTGTACAAAACATGGCGATGTTTTTTGGTTTTTTTTCTTCAATTAATGGAATTAATTTTTGATGGACCCATTCTGGAAATTCACGAAATGTATCTGTTTCTGGATTTATTGAGCCTTTAAAACTCCCTATCGCTATTTCATATTTGTTTCGGGTATCAATTACTAAGGTTTTTTCATCTTCTATTAAGACATTCCACTTGTGGGCATCAACATATGTCCCTACAACTTGCAATGGATCGATTCCGTTAATACCCATGGTAACGATCTCTCCTTTCTCCTTGATCTTTAGTCGACGAAATATTTGCGTCTTTGACCAACTAAGCTTGATTTCTAATGATGCAGAAAGAGTGAATTGCTTAATCATTAATATCATTAACTGAACCCCTTCTTTAGGGCCACATATTGTTCCGTTTATACCTTCTTTAGCAAGTAGTAAAGTGCCTTTTACTTTATTAGAACTGGCAAGCTCTATTAGATTGCTCAATAATTTATTTATCACCTCCTCTTTAAAGTTGGTAAAACAATAAATAGCAGCAACCTGTAATGAACCTTTCTGATGTTCTCTTACAGGTAGTATTTGATTACTCATTTTTGTTGGATTAGTTCTTTTGTTTTAACTCCTGCCTCTGCTAACAATTTCTTGTCAGATGATATGTCTGGATTCCCAGTGGTTAGCAATGTATCGCCATAAAAGATTGAATCAGCTCCTGCTTGTAGACATAGTATTTGTGCTTCTGTTCCTAGTTGCTCTCTCCCTGCGCTTAGACGAACTCTGCTTTTAGGCATGAGGATCCGAGCAGTGGCTACCATCCTGACTATGTCTAAAGGATTAACTGGAGGACGACTCTCTAAGGATGTACCTTCTACAGCTACTAACCCATTGATTGGAACACTTTCTGGGTGAGGGTTAAGGGTTGATAGAACTTTCAGTAAAGAAGCTCTATCTGAGATTGTTTCGCCCATACCAATAATTCCCCCACAGCAGAGTGTGATCCCAGCAGAACGAACTCTTTGTAGTGTTTCTAATCGATCTTGATATGTACGCGTTGTGATTATCTCTTTGTAGTGTTCTGGACTTGTGTCAAGGTTGTGGTTGTAAGCGGTCAACCCTGCTTCTGCCAATTTCATAGCTTGTCTTTCAGAAAGCATCCCAGCGGTTACACAAGCTTCCATCCCTAGAGACCTAACTTCACGAACCATTTGGAGCATTGCTTCAAATTCAGCCCCTTCTTTGATTTCCCTCCAGGCCCATCCCATACAAAATCTGTCAGCCCCTGATTCTTTTGCAGCTTTTGCTCGCTTCACTACAGATTTAATGTCTAGCTCAGGCTTCCCTGAAATATCACTACTGTTATGTATTGATTGTGGGCAGTAAGAACAATCTTCTATACATCCACCAGTTTTAACGCTAAGTAGAGATGCAAGTTGTACCTTATATCCTGGGTTGGCTGTTCTATGGACTAGCTGTGCTTCCCATAGCAGATCTATAAGTGGGAGTTTTAAAAGGCTTTCTATCTCTTCTGCTGTCCAGTCATGCCTTATAACAATTTGTTTTGAGTGATTAGTTTTCTTGGTCGACATTTCAGTAGATCAAATCAATTTAAGAGATATGAATCCAATGGATTTAATTAGTAGCCATTGGATCAAGTCCTCCGAAACGCCGGGTTCGAGATTGATAATCAACTAGCGCATTGGTTAGAGCGACGGAATCGAAGTCAGGCCAAAGAACATCTGTGACATGGATCTCTGCATAGGCTAATTGCCAGAGAAGGAAATTACTTATTCTTCTTTCTCCACTAGTTCTAATTAAAAGGTCTGGGTCTATTTCTCCAGCTGTAAAAAGTTCTTTTTCAAACATCTTCTCATCAATTAGAGCTGGATCGATTTCTCCTTGGCAAGAGCGCTGGGCTAGTTTTTTAGCAGCAAGTACTAACTCGTGACGGCCACCATAGTTGGTGCAAACGTTAAAACGAATACCGACGTTTTTGTTAGTTCTTTCAGTTGCGTCTGCAATAAGCTTTTGCAACTGCTTTGGGAGGGCTTTTAGATCTCCAAGGAATTTAATTTGTACTTGCTCTCTCTCAAGTGAATCAAGTTCACGCTGTAAAACACTTTCAAAAAGTGTCATAAGAAAATTCACTTCATCACCTGGTCTGGACCAATTCTCTGTGGAGAAGGCATATGCAGTTAGTGCACTTATCCCCCAGTCGCTACAAAGACGCAATGTGGTTTTGAGTGCCTCCACTCCTGCACGATGTCCCATTACCCTAGGGAGTCCTCTTGCCTTGGCCCATCTACCATTTCCATCCATGATCACAGCCACATGTGCGGGGAGCCTTAGAGGGTCTAGTCCCTGTGGGCGAGTACAAACCTTTTGCTGATTTGTATTAGTGGCTGAAAGGAGGCTCAATTAGGCGGTTCCTTGGTAGTGCTGTTTAAGCTAGGTCTTGGAAGAGAATTAGTCTCTTTGTTTGTGGGAGATGGCTTTGGATTGTTAGCGCTACCCTTCAAAGAGGGTGTGCTTATTAAACCACCTCCAATTAACTCTTTTAGTAGATCACCAAGTCTACTGCTTGTAATTGGTCTCTCTAGTCTCCCTTGGTTTGCCAGAGATAGTGTTCCACTCTCTTCGGAGACAACAACACAAATGCAGCGATCAAATCTTTCTGTGATGCCAAGTGCGGCCAAATGGCGTGTTCCATATCTGCTCACGACTTGACGAGATAAGGGCAAAATTACGCCAGCAGAAATTATTCGATTTCCTTTGATAAGAACGGCCCCATCATGAAGAGGGGTGTCAGATGCAAATAAATTCATTAATAATTCACTACTTAGTTGGGCATCTATTGGGATACCTGGATATAAGAAGTCTTCTGGTCTGAGATCACTTCCCATATCAACCACTACAAGAGCTCCCCTTCTGCTTTGAGATAGCTTTCCTGCTGCTTCAGTAAGTTGGGCCACAGTACTTTCATTTGCCAGGAACTCATTCTGTGGGTTCCCTATTAAGGCGGCCAGTCGACCAGTCCCAAGTAATTCCATCAGACGCCTTAATTCTCCCTGCCAAAGAATTGCTAATGACAGAGAACATGCCAGTACTAGTGCGTCAACAAGTTTTGAAGTAAGAGGGAGTCTCCCGAGTCTTTGAATAAACCAAGCTAGAGATACTAGAAAGAGATATCCCCTTAATAACCAGAGGGTTCTAGGCTCATTTACTCGTGAGAAAAGAAGTACACCAAGGCCAAATGCAAAAAATATATCTATTAGGAGGCGCGGATCAAACACCCCCCACCACATAATTGACTCCTAAGCAACCTTACTTACTAATTTACCTCTATAAAGCGCCTTGGAATAACATCGAGCCTTAAAAGATCCTCAGATGACTCTCTTCGTTGGATTAGATCTGAGGTGCCATTCTGGACCAGAACCGCTGCAGGGCGAGGAATTCGGTTGTAATTTGAGCTCATTGAAGCGTTATAAGCACCTGTTGCAAAAATAACTAAAAAATCACCACTTTTAGTTAATGGAAGATGAAGATCTTTTAGGAGCACATCGCCAGATTCACAATGTTTTCCTGCAATCGTTACTTTATCTTGAGGTGAACTTATCGGACGATCAGCTAGACAAGCGGAATATAGAGATTGATAGGTAATGGGGCGAGGGTTGTCACTCATCCCACCATCTATTGATAGGTATGTTCGAAGGCCTGGGATCTCCTTCCTTGAACCAACCTTATAAATGGTTACGCCTGCAGTAGCAATAATCGATCGACCAGGCTCGCAAATTAGACGAGGTAAGTGTGTACTCTTTTCTTCACAAGCTTTCAAAATTGATGTAGCAACTTCTTTTATCCAATTATTGATTGATGGTGGATCGTCTGAATTCACATACCTTATTCCTAGCCCGCCTCCAATATTTAAATCATTCACCGGATGCCCTATCTCTCTAGCCATAACTAGCGCCTCAGTCATTATTTTTGCCAGATCTTTGTGCGGCTTTAATTCGAAGATTTGCGACCCTATATGTGCATGTATCCCATTAAGCTCAGCCCAGGGGCATTTGCTTAGGTAAATCAAAACGCTTTTTAATTGATCAGGGTCAAAGCCAAACTTACTATCTAGATGTCCTGTTCGAATATACTCATGCGTGTGGCACTCAATGCCAGGAGTGAATCGCAACATTAGTTTTGCAACCTTACCCCCTGGGGAAACAATCTTTTCTAAAACTTCAATATCATGTTGATTATCTATAACAATATTCACCCCACTTTTATAACCTAACTCGAGTTCTTCTTTTGACTTATTATTACCATGCAAAAATATATCTCTACCTTTTATTCCAGCATTTAGTGCTGTAATTAGTTCACCTGCAGAAACAACATCTATTCCGAGTCCTTCTGATGCAACTATCTTACTAAGTGTCAAAGAACTATTTGCTTTAGATGCATATATTGGAAGAGATTCTCCTGGATAATGATCATTCATAGAATTCTTATATGCTTTACAGGCTGACCTGACTGTTTCTTCATCAATTACATATAATGGTGTTCCATATTTTTTAGCAAGTTCGCTTAGTAGACATCCTCCTACCATGAGCTTCTTGTCTTTATCAAGCTCGGTTGTTAGTGGAGATAGATTTCTGTTAGGACTGGACTTGTCCTGGCTGACTTCATATAGGCGGTTTTCAGTCATAAAGAAGGTCAGTTAGAGAGCAAAGGAAATTCAGATAGTAATCCTTCCCTTTTCGCAGTAAGGCGATGAGTCAAGCAGATTTGAATAAAAAAAACCCTCAAATAAAGGTAACTCACCTTGAGTTGGCAAATATAAATGCCTGCGAATGCCTTGATTCGCAGGCATTCAATGGTTTCTGGAGCCATCAACAATGGCACAACGAACTTTCTAATCCCGAAATTACCTGCATTGGAATAGTGGACTCTTCTAACTTGTTGGCATTGGTTACAGGTCAGGTCGTCGTCGATGAACTCCAGCTAAATACTCTTGTGGTTCATCCTGAATTTCGGAGGAAGGGCTTTGGCAGATTGCTTCTATTGACTCTTTTTGCAGAAGCCAGGTTGAAAGGAGCAAAAAAGGCAACGTTAGAAGTCTCTTCTGAAAACATTGCCGCTAGAGCTTTATATAAAAGTCTTGGATTCGAAACAACCGGTTCTCGAAATGGCTATTATCGCAATGGAAGTGATGCATTGATTCAATCCTGTACGCTTAAAGATGAGCACCAACTTTTAGATCAGATCTCAGTGAGTGTGGATTACCGTCACGATTACATAAAAAATTGAAGTTTTTATTGCTTGTTTGATACTTTTTCTCCCTACATTACGCCTTGACTACAAAGGGATATGTCCTAAAAGACATGCTCTTCACGTTCCATTCTCAATCCTGATAGGTTAGATGTACATCACGTGGTTTAGACCATGTTCGAGAGGTTTACCGAAAAGGCTATCAAGGTAATCATGCTGGCCCAGGAAGAGGCTCGACGCCTTGGGCATAATTTTGTTGGAACAGAACAGATTTTATTAGGCCTGATAGGAGAAGGGACTGGTGTAGCAGCAAAGGTTTTGAAGTCCATGGGGGTTACTCTTAAGGACGCGAGGGTAGAAGTAGAAAAGATTATTGGCAGGGGATCTGGTTTTGTAGCGGTTGAGATCCCTTTCACCCCAAGGGCAAAAAGAGTCCTTGAATTGTCCTTAGAAGAAGCCCGACAACTTGGTCATAATTACATAGGCACTGAACACCTTTTGTTAGGACTCATTCGAGAAGGAGAAGGAGTTGCTGCTCGGGTACTTGAAAACTTAGGCGTTGATTTAACCAAGGTTCGTACCCAGGTAATTCGCATGCTTGGAGATACAGCAGAAGTTACCGCTGGCGGCGGCGGCGGTAAAGGATCTATGAAGACAGCTACTTTGGATGAGTTTGGTACAAATCTCACCCAATTAGCTTCAGAGGCTAAATTGGATCCAGTTGTTGGCAGACATAGTGAAATTGATAGGGTGATACAGATATTGGGTCGTAGGACAAAAAATAATCCAGTCCTTATAGGGGAGCCAGGAGTTGGTAAGACGGCAATTGCTGAAGGCCTTGCACAAAGGATTCAGCAAGGAGATATTCCTGATATTCTCGAAGAAAAGAGAGTTCTAACACTTGATATTGGACTCCTTGTTGCTGGTACGAAATATAGAGGTGAGTTCGAAGAGCGCTTAAAGAAAATCATGGAGGAGATTAAAGCTGCAGGGAACGTGATACTTGTTATAGATGAAGTCCATACCCTTATTGGTGCTGGTGCTGCTGAAGGGGCCATCGATGCAGCAAATATTCTCAAGCCTGCACTGGCTAGAGGAGAACTGCAATGTATTGGAGCAACAACTCTAGATGAGTACAGAAAGCATATAGAGAGAGATGCAGCATTGGAGAGAAGATTTCAACCAGTTATGGTTGGTGAACCTTCTATAGAAGACACTATTGAAATTCTTAGAGGCTTAAGGGAAAGGTATGAACAACATCACAGATTAAAAATTACAGATGAAGCACTTAATGCTGCCGCAAATTTAGGAGATAGATATATCTCTGATAGATTCCTTCCAGACAAGGCTATTGATCTAATTGATGAAGCTGGAAGCAGAGTTAGATTGCTAAATTCAAAACTTCCTCCAGCAGCAAAAGAAGTAGATAAGGAATTAAGAAAGATACAAAAGGATAAAGAGGACTCTGTCAGAGAGCAAGACTTTTCCAAGGCTGGCGAGTTAAGAGAAAAAGAGGTTGAGCTCCGTGAAAAGATACGTTCGATTTTGCAGACTAATAGAGAGGAACAACAATCAATTCTGACTAAAGAGGAAAGTACAAAAGGAGAAAAAATAGATGAAAGTTTAAATAATATTGATTCAGAAACGCAGAATAATCTCTCTTCCCCAGTTGTAGATGAAGACGACATTGCCAGCATCGTCGCTTCTTGGACAGGAGTTCCTGTTCAGAAGCTCACAGAAAGTGAGTCAGTAAAACTTTTGAATATGGAAGACACTCTTCATCAACGTTTGATTGGACAAGATGAAGCTGTTAAGGCAGTTTCGAAAGCAATTCGGCGCGCAAGAGTTGGACTTAAGAATCCAAATCGCCCAATTGCGAGCTTTATCTTCTCAGGGCCAACAGGTGTAGGGAAAACTGAATTAACAAAAGCATTGGCTACCTATTTCTTTGGAAGTGAGGACTCAATGATCAGATTAGATATGTCTGAATTTATGGAACGCCATACAGTTAGTAAGTTGATAGGGTCCCCTCCAGGATATGTAGGTTTCAGTGAGGGGGGGCAGTTAACTGAAGCTGTAAGAAGAAGACCCTATACAGTAGTTTTGTTTGATGAGATAGAGAAAGCCCATCCAGATGTGTTTAATTTGCTATTGCAATTGCTTGAAGATGGAAGGCTTACAGACTCAAAAGGGAGGACAGTAGATTTTAAGAATACTTTGATAATTATGACTTCAAATATTGGATCTAAGGTTATTGAGAAAGGAGGGGGAGGTTTAGGATTCGAGTTTTCTGGCGAGAACTCAGAGGAAACTCAATACCATCGAATTCGCTCACTTGTTAATGAAGAGTTAAAGCAGTCATTCCGTCCGGAGTTCCTAAACCGTCTTGACGAAATAATTGTTTTCCGTCAACTCACAAGAGATGAAGTTAAAGAAATAGCTGAGATAATGCTTAAAGAGGTTTTTGCAAGAATGGAAGAAAAAGGTATTACTTTGGTAGTTACTAATTCCTTTAAAGAAAGGTTAGTTGAAGAAGGCTATAATCCCTCTTATGGGGCTAGACCATTAAGGAGAGCTGTTATGAGATTACTTGAGGATAGTCTTGCAGAAGAGTTCTTATCAGGAAGAATTGGTAATGGAGACTCAGCAGAAGTAGATGTTGATGAAGACAAGAAGATAATTGTTAGAAAGACGATAGAAAATGCTGCTAAGCAGGAATTAGCAAGTAGTCGGATTTAGAGAGTTGATTAACTATAATTGAGATATAAAACAACTTTTGGATTATTCATTTTCAAATAAAATATCCCCTAGAAATGTCTTGAGAGGCAACTCTGCATGGAATGAAAGTTTAGGGCTTATAAAAGAGATTTCTATTAACCCACTTTTTTTAGGACGTAGCTCTAAAACCTTAGAACTAAGAAAGACATTAGTTGGTGATCTTTATGGTTGTGGAATTAACCCAGTTTCAGAAGAACTTCAATATGATTGTTGTGAAAATGATTTAAGTCGTCTTAAACAGATAGCATTAGAAAATTTCTCGGATGGAGTTATTGCAGCTGGTGGAGGGAAGGTTCTTGATGCTGGAAAATTATTAGCTGATCGCTTAGAGATTCCTTGCATAACTGTCCCTTTGAGCGCGTCTACTTGTGCAGGATGGACAGCACTTTCCAATATTTATTCAACATCAGGTGCTTACCTCAAAGATATTCCCTTAAGCCAATGTCCTGACCTTTTGGTGTTTGACCATGGGCTTGTAAAAAGCGCACCAAATAGAACGTTGGCTAGTGGTATTGCAGATGCCCTAGCTAAATGGTACGAAGCCTCAGTTAGTAGTGGATCAAGTAGTGATGGATTGGTGCAGCAAGCCGTTCAAATGGCCCGTGTTTTGCGTGATCAACTTCTTTTAGAAGGGATCAACGCTTTAAATGATCCAACTAGTTCTTCCTGGACAAGAGTAGCTGAAGGCTGCGCATTAACTGCTGGCTTAATAGGAGGAATTGGTGGCCCTGGTTGTAGAACAGTAGCTGCTCACGCTGTTCACAACGCATTGACTCACCTACCCGCTTGCAACAACTTTCTACATGGTGAAAAGGTTGGGTTTGGAATCCTGGTGCAGTTAAAACTTGAGGAGATTTTGACTGGAAATCAATTGGCTGGACAGGCTAGAGGCCAACTACTTGAATATCTCAATGCTCTTGATTTGCCCGTAAGTCTTGAGTCCTTTGGGCTTTCAGATGCTTGCCTAGGGGATATCCAACAAGTATGTCAACTTACTTGTCAGGAAGGATCTGATTTACATAGATTGCCTTTCTCTGTTACCCCCTCTGAAGTATTTAAGGCAATTCTTTGCGCAGGTGATTATGAGTACGCTGTTAATCATAAACCTATTGATGTTCACCAAGAAAAATTAGCTTGAGTACTAAAGATTTCGATACCAAGGAAAATCTATTTCCTTCTAATAAGCTACTAATTGATCTCACAAAGAATCTTTTAGACCCTTTAGCAAAGGAGCTTGTCAAAGATGTCCACTGGGTTTCTCTTAAGGACTTTTCTAAAAGCTATACCCCTAAAGATGACCTTTTGGAATATCCGGTTGTTATCACAGGTGAGGGCCCCCCAGTTTTATTACTTCATGGCTTTGATAGTTGTTTCCTTGAATTTCGTCGATTAGTTCCATTACTAAAGGCACATCATCAATTGATTATTCCAGATATGTTCGGTTTTGGCTTTTGCCCTCGTCCGAAGAATGTTGCTTATGGGGCAATAAATATTTTTAACCACCTTGATGCGATATTGCACAAAGTAGTCGCTGGACCTTCTGTTGGAGTCATAGGTGCATCAATGGGGGGTGCTGTTTCAATGGAAATAGCTCGTCGTCACCCTGAGAAAGTAAAGCGTGTGCTTCTATTATCTCCAGCAGGATTAACTGGAAAACCTATGCCAATTCCTCCTTTATTAGATCATTTAGGCGTTTGGTTTTTAAGTAGGCCTGAAGTCCGTAGAAGTCTCTGTCGCCAAGCTTTCGCAAACCCTGATGAAAGTGTTGGTGATCCAGAAAATCAAATCGCCTCTATTCATTTAAAAGTCTCAGGCTGGGATCGATCATTGGCTGCATTTGCACGAAGTGGAGGTATCGCAAATCTTGGATTGCCTCTACCAAACCAACCTGTGAAAGTTATTTTTGGCTCTAATGATCGAATCCTTAGCAGTAAACAAAAAACTGAGATTTTTGAACTTTTTCAGTCTGATGTTCAAGAGATTAAAGGGTGTGGACATCTTCCACATTTGGACTGCCCGAACACCGTTGCAAAAACTTGGTTGGGTGAAATTAATTAATAATGGGTTTCAATCCTTTCTTGGGGCAGGATGTACTGCTTTCATTAGTTTCTAAGGGCTTGAATTTATGGGTTAGAAGTAAATGTAATTCAATTGGTGAGCTAAAAATTGAACTTAATGGTTCTACCATGAGATTATTAAAAGGTGAAATTGATGGAGTTATTCTTAATGCTTCAAAGGTGACCTTTCAGGATATATATTTTGATACTATTGAATTAGTTAGCAGCCCACTTAAATTTAAACTAGATCTAGCTAACTCCACAGAATTACTAACCTTGCGAGAAAAATTTAAAATTAGTGGGACAGTCTCTATTGCTGGAGATAATCTAAATAAGCTACTTATTTCTTCGCATTGGAAGTGGTTGGGTGACGAGATGGCCGATAATCTTATGGGGACAATGCCTCTTTATAAATCTAATATTAAAGGAGACCAACTTGAACTTTATGCTCATGATGTTCGCGTTGATAAAGAACATGCTAAAGGTGTTTTCTATGTTTATGCGAACCGCGGTGATTTAAGGATTCAAAAAAAAGATAATCAGACAGAGTATAAAGTTCCACTTGACTCATCCATTTACATAGAGAGTGCCTCTCTAACAGAAGGCATGCTCTACCTAAAGGCTATTGCTGAGGTGAAGCCATGATTAAAGATTGTTTAAGGGAATTATTAACGTTACTGCGTAATAAATAACAGCAGGCGTAAATAGATAGCTATCTATCCTATCAAGGATACCTCCATGACCAGGAAGGGCATCTCCTGAATCCTTTAAGCCTGCATTTCTTTTCATCATCGATTCTGTCAGGTCGCCAACTAAAGCGAATAAGGCAATCAATATTCCCAAAAGTCCACCAATAAGAAACCCCCAGCTCCAGCCAAGTAAAACACCGGAAATTGAGCCTGTTGCCATTGCGCAAAACAGTCCTCCTAAGGCTCCTTCAACTGTTTTCCCTGGTGATATAGGTGAAAGGGGCAATTTGCCGAAACTACTTCCTAACCCATATGAGCCAATGTCACTGGCAATAATGATCAAACAAGAAATAATTGTTATAACCATTCCTGAAGAAGCCCAGACAGAGAATGAATCTGGAAGAGTGTCAAGCTTAGGCGCTAGTGCTGGATCATATAAGTTTCTTAGTTTTATCCAATGACTTGGTAGATATCCTAAGTAAAACAACCCAAAAATAGAGGCGGCAATGTCTGCGATAGATCCAGTGACGGGTTGGAGTAATAACCAGCCACAAATAGCAGCGCCAGAAAGGGGTAAAACAGCTGCTGACAAATTAGATGGTAAACCTTCGCTTACCACACTCCACTGAGTGCTTAGAAGAAGTAGATGACAGGCTACTAATGTTGTTTTGGTTGCTGGCCGAATGCCGGCGAATTGCGCCATTCGGAAAAATTCCAGAAGTGCAAGATGAACTATTACTCCTAATGCAAGCGTGAACCACCATCCGCCTAATCCGATAAAGATTAAGCCAAACCCTCCTGCTGCTAGGCCACTTCTGATTCGTTTTATTGGGATAACAGGCTTCATTAATCAACTAATTTAAGTCATTCACTTTTTAGAAGATTACTTTCATTTGCGACGACCGAAATTTTTTGATCAGTTTGATTGGGCCAGAGATGGGTTTGTTCACTAAGCCAATCAATGCGTTTTCGATCCAGTTTCTCTCCTGGGACTAAAACAGGGATTCCTGGAGGATATGGACAGATTAAGTCACTTGAGATTCTGTCGACCGCTGTTGACAAACTAATTTTTTGACTTTTTGCACGCCAGGCTAAACCAAGATTCATTTCTGGGACTGAAACTTTTGCAAACGGTGGTGGAGTAAAAACAGGTATATCATCATACTTTGCTAGGCAAAGAGATATTCTTTCCCATCTCTTTTTTATAAACTTCTCAAGTCCTTTATGTTTAGAGAGTCCGAGACAAAATGTTAAACAACCTCGTTCTGGAAGCTCTGCTGTTAGGCCATTTTTAATTAGCCATGCGTCTGCTTCATAACCATTAATTCCTTGGTTTAAGCAATGCCAGATAAGTCTAAGTGGATCTTGGTTCTCTAGAAGAGGCATTCCCTCCTTCCTAAGTCGCCTTGTTAGTTCTTTTGCTTCTTCTAGGCGATGAAGAAGATTTCTTTTGCCTTTAGAGCTATGCAACTCTTTAAGTGCAGATTCACAAGATGCCAATAAGAGTGAACTTGGACTAGTTGTTTGTAACCAGGAGAGACTTCTCTCTAATGAGGAAGGGTCAACACGATTTCCTTGTAACCAAAGTACAGCTGTTTGGGTTAATCCCCCTGCTGATTTATGAAGTGAGTGAACAATTAGGTCTGCTCCTGCCTTTAGGCCAGAATCCGGCAGTTCGCCACTTAACCCACTGGAAAAATGTGCTCCATGAGCCTCATCAACTAAAACAGGCCAACCTTCTTCATGGAGAAGTGAAATTATTGGTTTTATGTCTTCTGCATACCCTTGGTAAGTGGGGTGCACTAATACAGCGGCAGCTATTTCTGCTTTTACCGGATTTAAATCATTTAGAACTTCCTCTATCCAACTTCTATTCGGAGGTAAACAATGCCCCCGGTCGACCATAAAAGGTAGATCATAAAGAACAGGTTTTAGGTCTCCTAATGCGCAGGCTTCTATTAGAGACCGATGAACATTCCTTGGTAAAAGTACAGCTTGCCCTGGCTTTGTAATTGAGAGAAGGGCAGATTGAAGCAGTCCTGTCGCCCCGTTTACGCCATACCAAGCTCGACGAGCACCTACTCTCTTTGCTATTGATTTTTGGCTGTCAGCTATGGCCCCTCCTTCCTCGAGAGGGCCCCCTATCTCTGACAGTTCAGGTAGGTCCCACAATCCAGGCCTTTGTTTTAGAAGATTACGGATATCTTTTGGTAACCCAGTGCCTCTGCCATGTGCTGGCAGAAAAAGATTTCTGGTATTTTTATCTACCTTAGTTAAATGTTCAATTAGTCTCATTGCCTGAAATTCCTTTTCTAAACTCTTTCTACCAAAGTGTCCGTCTCTATTGAACACCTCAATTCAATCCGAATCCTTCTCTTCCATTGACAATCTGGATCAATACGACCAGAAGAGGGATTTTGCTTGGTTGATTATGAGGCCTTGGATTTGGATGCCTCGCTTATTTGAACTGGCTAATTGTTTTCTTTCACTTGTTTTCTTTTCTCTCTTTCAGAGCTTTAGATCTATAAATGGTGATGATTTTCATAAGAGATTTGCTAAAGAAATCTTAAACTCTATTACACAATTAGGGCCTTGCTTTATAAAAATTGGTCAAGCCCTTTCAACACGCCCAGACCTTGTAAGGAGAGATTGGCTTGATGAGTTGACAAATTTACAGGATAACTTGCCGCCCTATGATCATTCTTCAGCAGTCAATATCATCAAGAAAGAATTGGGTTCAACTCCTTCTGATCTTTTTGAAGATTTCCCTAGTAAACCCATAGCAGCTGCTAGCCTTGGTCAAGTATATAAAGCCAGACTTCATGCAGATTATTGGGTTGCAGTAAAAGTACAAAGACCCAATTTAAGGTTTATATTACGTCGTGATCTTGTTATTCTTAGATTTCTTTCTATTGCAATTTCACCATTTTTACCTCTTAACTTAGGTTTTAAAATAGAAGAGATTGTTGATGAATTTGGTCGGTCATTATTTGAAGAAATTGATTATGAGCTTGAGGCAGATAATGCTGAGAAGTTTTCAAAACTCTTTGCTGATAATCAATCCATAACAGTCCCAACAGTAGAGCGATTATTGTCTTCAAAAAGAGTTATCACAACAAGCTGGATTTGCGGAACAAAGTTAAAAGATAAAAATGAGCTCAGACATAATGGAATCAATCCTGATGAGATTATTAGAACAGGTGTAGTTAGTGGACTTCAACAACTCTTGGAATTTGGATATTTCCATGCTGATCCACATCCTGGAAATATGTTTGCTTTGAAAAGCAAAAAGCCAGGAATAGGACATATAGCATATATTGATTTTGGGATGATGGATGAGATAAGTGATTTGGACCGCATTACTTTAACTTCTGCCTTGGTTCATTTGTTTAATAATGATTTTGATGAGCTTGCTAGAGATTTTCAATCCCTTGGATTTTTAAACAAAGAAATGGATCTGAGAACCATTATCCCAGCATTAAATGAGGTATTAGGTGCCTCTTTTAATGAGTCTGTTTCTGAATTCAACTTTAAAGCTATTACAGATAGGTTTTCACAGCTTATGTATGAATATCCATTTAGAGTACCAGCTCGATTTGCCTTAGTAATAAGAGCAGTAGTAAGTCAGGAAGGTCTCGCTCTAAGATTAAATCCAGATTTTAAGATTATTCCAGTAGCCTATCCATATGTTGCTGCAAGGTTACTAAGTGGGGAGACACAAGAGCTGCTAAACATTCTTTTAGATGTAGTTTTTGATAGTGAAGGTAATTTGAGGATAGAAAGAATCAAAAGTCTACTAGATGTGCTAAAGACTGACTATGATTATAGAGGTAAAAGAACACTCCCAGTTGCTGGGTTAAGGCTTCTCTTCGGGAGAGATGGATCTCTATTTAGGAGTAAACTATTAATGTATTTGGTTAAGAGAGATAAGACAAACTTATCAGATTTTGTTTCTATAATTAAATCTTTAAGAAGTAATTTTAATCCTAGTATAGTTGCTGAAAGCCTTTTTTAGGACATTAATCAAAATAATAGCAAATGATAAATATAAAGATTAAATTAGCTTTAATTAAGCCCCGTGTCTTTTATCCCTAGACCGCATTTTGGATCTTCTTATGAAGAGGGTCTCTTTTTATTTTTTGTATGCCATCTTTGACTAACTTT
>QCKJ01000011.1 GCA_003215435.1 Prochlorococcus sp. AG-409-M05 | reverse complement strand
TGGGGCTAGTTTCTTTCTGAGGGCCTTTAGAAGGGCTCTTAGATTTGTTTGCGGGGGATTTTTCTGTAATCGTACTATTTCCCTCCAGCCATTCCAGAAGTTTTTCTTGAAGTAAATCGTTGCTTACAACTTCCTTTAACTTTTCAGCATCAATATTTTTAACATTGTTTAACTCTTCTTTAACTTCATTGTATTTATTTTTAATTTCATCCTCAGTTAATTCAACATTTTCGGCTTCAGCAAGTGCTTGCAAGGCAAGGTTTTTGCGTAGGTTTTCTTTTGCTTCTTCTCTTGAAGATTCCATTAATGATTTAACAAGTTCCGATGTAAACATTGACTTCACATCTACACCCTGTTGTGAAAGATTGCTAGCAGTTTGTTCTATCAAGCTTCTAACTTCTTGTTGTATTAGTGTTTCTGGAAGATCTACCTCCAATTGTTCTACTAATGCTGTGATCAAGGCTTGATCTCGGTTGTTTTTATGGCGTTGGTGTGCATCCTTCTTCAAACGCTCTTCTAACTCTTTACGCAGTTCTGACATATTGGATTTATCACTTGCTTGTTTTGCAAAAGCATCATCTAGCGCAGGTAGTTCACGTGTTTTCAGCTCTTTAATTTTGAGCAAGAAGGTTGCCTCTCTCCCTCTGGCTATTTCGCTTGAGTAATCCTCAGGGAATTTGCAGTTCAGGGTCTTTTCTTCGTTAATGGCCATTCCAATAATTCCTTCAATAAACCCAGGAATCATTTGGCCTTTTTCTAATTCGATATCCATTGATTCGGCACTCCCACCTTCGATTTCACTTCCATCGTCTTTAAAGGTACCTTTGAAATCCACCACAGCTAAATCACCCTCTGCTGCTGGACGGTCATCTACAGGAATAAGAGTTGCAAGTTGCTTGCGAGATTGCTCTATAAGTTCATCAATTTGCTCAGGATTAAAAGAGACTGCTTCTGCTTCTGCCTTTAAACCTTTTGTGGACTTGAGTTTAGGCGTTGGAGCAATATCTGTTTCTAGGGTTAGAGCGAGGTCTTTATCTGGTTCAAAATTACCCAGAAGTTCTTCGAACCCTCCATCTAAATCTGGTTCACACAAGGGTTTTATAGAAGTCTGTTCCAGTGCTTCTCGCCATACGCTATCAATGAGATTTTCTAGGGCTGTTGCTCTTATACGAATTTGCCCAATTTGTTGGACAAGAACGGCTTTTGGAACTTTCCCTTTACGAAAGCCAGGTAGTTTTATGGATCTACTTAGACGTGAGATAGCTTCTTCATAACTTGACTTGCACCGTTCTGCGGGAATTTCCACTTTCACCGCTAAACGGCTGCTAGGCCGGGGTTCAGTTTTAACCTTTAGTTCAACAGCGCTCATGGTGGAAGTATCGTAAGCAGGAAAATACCTTAAGTACCCTTTGTAAGAGGTCTACAAAGTATTGTGGTAACAAAATCTTGTCTAGATCAGTTTGTAGTGATTATCCTATTTGGCTATAGCTCTGAGATCAGATAAGCAAGTAACTGTTTTGGCCTAAACCTCATCAAAAGTTTGATAACGAATACTTTTCCCAAAGATCGTCCCCTCACTGTTGCCGTCCTTGGTTCAAGCGGAGCTGTTGGACAGGAATTGCTTCAGTTGTTAGAAGAGCGTGATTTTCCTGTGAAGGAGCTTCGCTTATTGGCTTCGGCTAGGTCAGCAGGTAGCACTCAGATTTGGAGTGGTCATAAGCACTCTGTAAAAGAGGTCACTCAAGGCTCTTTTAAAGATGTGGATTTGGTGTTGGCTTCAGCAGGAGCCTCTGTATCACGTAAGTGGAAGGATTCAATCATTCAATCTGGTGCGGTAATGATTGATAATTCGAGCGCTTTTCGGATGGAACAAGATGTTCCTCTTGTTGTTCCAGAAGTTAATCCACAGGCTGCAAGAACTCATAAGGGTGTAATTGCCAATCCAAATTGCACCACAATTTTACTTACCTTGGCACTTGCCCCTTTGGCTGAAAGATGGCCTATTAGAAGGGTAGTTATTTCTACATATCAGTCCGTAAGTGGCGCTGGTGCTAGAGCAATGGAAGAACTTAAGCAACATACTCAAAGTGTCCTAAACGGAGATATTCCTAAGAGTGAAGTTTTACCTAATTCTCTTGCTTTCAATCTTTTCCTTCATAATTCCCCATTAAATACAAATAAATATTGTGAGGAAGAGATGAAAATGATTAATGAGACGAGAAAGATCTTAGGAATTTCTAATCTAAAGCTTACTGCTACATGTGTTCGTGTACCTGTACTTAGAGCTCATTCAGAGTCTATCAATATCGAGTTTTCTGAACCTTTTTCTTTAGATGAAGTTCAACAAATTCTTGGTAATGCAAAGGGTATTCATTTAATTGAAGATACACAATCCAATCGGTTTCCAATGCCAACAGATGTTGCAGGTAAAGACGCGGTCGCTGTTGGCCGTATTAGACAAGATATTAGTGAACAAAATGCGCTTGAGCTTTGGCTTTGTGGTGATCAGATAAGGAAAGGAGCTGCCCTGAATGCTATTCAAATTGCTGAATTGCTACTTTCTTACCCATGAGCTTTTTGATGGATTTTTCTCCTCAACCTTTTGGACGCTTACTTACAGCGATGGTTACTCCATTTAATAAAGAAGGTTTAGTTGACTTCCCCTTAGCATGCAAACTTGCTCGTTATCTAGTTAAAGAGGGATCTGATGGTTTAGTTGTATGTGGAACGACTGGTGAGTCTCCAACTTTGACATGGCAGGAACAACATCAACTACTGAAAGAGGTTAGAAGTGCAGTGGGTTCGAATGTACAAATATTGGCTGGTACTGGAAGTAATAGCACTGCTGAGGCAATAGAGGCTACGCGTGAGGCTGCTCGTTGTGGTGCTGATGGGGCATTGGTTGTAGTTCCTTATTACAACAAGCCTCCTCAAGATGGTCTTGAGAGGCACTTTCGTTCTGTTGCAGAAGCAGCTCCTGATTTGCCTCTAATGCTTTACAACATTCCTGGCCGGACAGGTTGCTCTCTTGCTCCAGAAACAGTTGCACGGTTAATGAATTGCCCAAATGTAGTTAGTTTTAAAGCTGCTAGTGGAAGCACAGATGAGGTAACACAGCTTAGAATGCATTGTGGTTCTAGGTTGGCTGTCTATAGCGGGGATGATGGACTGCTTTTACCAATGTTGTCTGTTGGAGCTGTAGGTGTAGTTAGTGTTGCTAGTCATGTGGCTTGTCGTCAGATTAAGTCGATGATCACCGCTTATTTGGATGGAGAAGTTTTTCAAGCTTTAGCCCAGCATGAAGAGCTTCAGCCATTGATTAAGGCTCTTTTTTCAACGACAAATCCAATACCTGTTAAGGCAGCCCTTGAGTTAAATGGTTGGCCAGTTGGGCCTCCTAGAAGTCCTTTGATTCCTCTAAATGATGAAATGAGAAACTCTCTTTTAATTATCCTGAATGCCCTACGTCAAACCTGACGTGAAGGCCGCTTTAGTGATCAATCTCACTTATTCCCTAGTTAGCTTTTTTATACCCTGCTCACCATGACGTCTAGTAGCACCACCTCAACTATTACATCGAAATCACTTTCTCCGAAGGAAGGGAAAACAAAACAGTCTCCTTTGCGTGTCATTCCCTTAGGAGGATTACATGAGATAGGAAAAAACACTTGTGTTTTTGAATACGGAGACGACATCATGCTGGTTGATGCTGGCTTGGCATTTCCTAGTGATGGGATGCATGGTGTCAATGTTGTAATGCCAGATACCACTTATCTTCGAGAGAATCAAAGACGTATTAGAGGAATGATCGTGACCCATGGTCATGAAGATCATATTGGTGGCATTTCTCATCATTTAAAGCACTTTAATATTCCAGTTATTTATGGTCCACGCTTAGCAATGTCCATGCTTCAAGGAAAGATGGAGGAAGCAGGAGTTACTGATAGAACAACTATTCAGACTGTTGGACCTCGAGATCAGGTAAAAGTTGGACAGCATTTTTCGGTTGAGTTTATTAGAAATACACATTCAATGGCAGATAGTTTTTCATTGGCAATAACTTCACCAGTTGGAACTATCATTTTTACAGGAGATTTTAAATTTGATCATACCCCTGTAGATGGTGAACATTTTGATTTAGCACGCCTTGCACAATTTGGTGAAAAGGGAGTGTTATGTCTTTTTAGTGATTCTACTAATGCTGAAGTTCCTGGCTTTTGTCCTCCTGAAAGATCTGTATTTGCATCGTTAGACCGTCATATTTCTGAAGCGGATGGAAGAGTAATTGTCACTACTTTTGCCAGTTCTATACATCGCGTGTCAATGATTTTGGAATTGGCTCTCAAGAACGGCCGTAAGGTTGGGTTATTAGGGAGGTCCATGGTCAATGTGATAGCTAAGGCTCGCGAACTTGGGTATATGAGAGCCCCTGATGAACTGTTTGTTCCTATTAAACAGATTCGCGATTTACCAGATAGAGAGACTTTGTTGTTGATGACAGGAAGTCAAGGTGAACCCCTTGCAGCACTTAGCAGGATTTCACGTGGCGAACATCAACATGTTCAAGTTAAAACAAGCGATACGATTATATTTTCGGCAAGTCCTATCCCTGGTAACACTATCTCTGTTGTTAATACTATTGACCGTTTAATGATGCTTGGCGCGAAAGTTGTTTATGGAAAGGGTGAAGGTATTCATGTTTCTGGTCACGGCTTTCAAGAGGATCAAAAATTGATGCTTGCTCTTACAAAACCAAAGTTTTTTGTTCCAGTTCATGGAGAGCACAGAATGCTTGTTTGTCACAGTAAAAGTGCTCAGTCCATGGGGGTTCCTAATGAGAACATCTTGATTCTTGATAATGGTGATGTTGTTGAGCTAACTGCCGATAAAATCATTAAAGGAGATCCTGTAAAAGCTGGTATTGAATTGCTTGATGCATCTAGGAATGGGATCGTGGACGCAAGAGTTCTCAAGGAACGTCAACAACTAGCAGAAGATGGAGTAGTTACTGTTCTTTCACCGATTAGTACTGATGGGGTAATGGTTGCTCCTCCTAGGGTCAACCTTCGCGGTGTAGTTACTACTGTCGATGCTCGAAAGATGTCACTTTGGACTGAAAGAGAGATCAGTTGGGTGCTTGAGAATCGTTGGAAACAACTTACTCGTCAAACAGATTCCAAGATTCCCGAGGTTGATTGGATGGGATTACAAAGGGAAGTAGAAGTTGGTTTATGCAGAAGGATACGTAGGGAATTACAAGTGGAGCCATTGATTTTGTGCTTGATTCAGCCAGCACCAGGAGGAACACCGGCTTATAAAGGTCTCCCTTTAGAAGAGTCTGAAACAAAGCAGACCTCAGCTAATTCCTCCACAAAAGGTAATCTTCGACGAAAGATTAATAGTCCATCAACTTCCTCTTCTGCAAGCAAAACGGATGTTTCGGTGAAATCTGAGTCTGAAGTTGCTGAATCAGGTAGAACTAGGAGAAGGCGCTCTGCTGCTGCCTAGAATTTAAGTTAATTGCAATTAAGTTTTCCTTGAATATTAATCAGATAGAGGAAGCATTAATAACTTTCTTATTCCACAATATCTTCCAACCTTTAGATATGTCTAATGATCCATTAGGTTTTTCAGCATCTATTTTGTGACTTAATTCTTCAAGTTGACAGGCTGAGATTGCTGGCCCACCAGCCTTTTTTAGCCATAGGTAGATTATTGTAGAACGTGCTGAAATCGATAGTTTGCTGAGTGCTTTTCTATCTAGTGAATTTTCACTAGATAAGAGTTCCATTGCTAGCAGGGCAAAGGACTCTTGATCATCTTTATGCTTTTCTAAACGCTTTGCTAATGATGCAATTCGAAGGCTTGAACCAGGATGAAGACTTTCTAAGACAGGAATAACCTCATGACGCAGTTTATTTCTACTAAAGCTTTTGTCATTATTTGTTGGATCAAGCCAAACAGGAAGGTTGAGCTCGCTGCAGATTTGTTCAGTTTGCTTTCTGGTGAAACCTAAAAGGGGCCTCACTAATTTTAGTTGGTTTTGATGGTAGGAGGAATTTAATAGTCTGATACTCCGCATACTGCTCAGCCCACTTAAATCAGTTCCCCTAGCAAGGTTAAGCAGGAATGTTTCTGCTCGATCACTTCCAGTATGCCCAGTGATTACACGATGAAATGGTTTGTCTGGGGTTCTCAATGAGAGTTGTTCAGCCGTAATTGTGAGTTCTTTGTATCTCCACTCGCGAGCTGATTTTTCATTTTTAGCTTCATTTTTTTTAGCTTTGCTTGAATTAAACGGAATATTGTTTTTTTTACACCATTGATGTACACCCTGTAAGACTTCCTCGGAGCTTGCATGCCAACCATGGTTGCCGTGCCATACTTCCAACCTCCACTTGTAAAGCCGCTTTAAATCGATCAACAGCCCAAGAAGAGCCATAGAGTCTTGGCCGCCAGACACTGCAATTAGTAGAGAAGCTCCTATAGGAAGAAGATCTTGATCCCTACTTAAATAGCAGTGGAGTCGATCATGCCATTTACTCCATTGCTTTTTATTTGTCTCGAATTGGGCCATTACGAAAGTGGTTGCCCATTAATTGACAGTAAGGCATTAGTGAATGGGAGAATCAAATAAGTCAGTTCTTTTTTGATGCCACGTACTCACATTTCTTCGACTGAACTAAAGCGCGGCTTTAAAGAAAGTCCAATGCTTAAAATTATTTCTGGCATTACTAATTTTGACGCGGCTTCTGTAGAGCGTGTAGCAAAGGCTGCTGGAAAGGGCGGTGCAGATTTTGTTGATGTGGCATGTGACCCTGCTCTTGTAAGGCTTGCTTTTGATGTTTCAGGCTTACCTATATGTGTGAGTTCGGTTGATCCAGAGCTTTTCCCTTCTGCGATGGACGCTGGTGCAGCAATGATAGAAATCGGTAATTTTGATGCTTTTTATTCTCAGGGTCTGATCTTTGATGCTTTTAAAGTACTTTCGCTTGCTCGGGATACCAGGAAGTTATTGCCTGATGTCTTTTTATCAGTCACAGTCCCTCATATTTTGCCTTTAGACCAGCAAGCTCAATTGGCTTTGGATTTAGTTGAGCTTGATGTTGACCTCATACAGACAGAAGGAGGCACTAGTGCCAAGCCTTTTAGTTCTGGCTCTCTTGGGTTAATAGAGAAAGCAGCCCCTACCCTTGCTGCCTGTCATACCATCTCAAAAACTTTTTTGAGTGAACAGATTAACGTTCCAATTTTATGTGCATCTGGCCTTTCTTCTGTAACCGTACCAATGGCAATAGCTTCAGGTGCATCAGGAGTGGGTATAGGGTCAGCCGTTAACCGTTTGACTGATTATTTATCAATGGTTGCTGTAGTAAGAGAAATTAAGGAAGCCCTAGGCTGTCTCAAAATCCCTGTTTTTGAATAGTAAAAATGAGACTTCCTTTCTGTTCTTGGTGGCCTCAGCTCAATGCTGAAGCTGCCAAAAATGGCTTATGAATTGTTATCGTTTAAAAGCACCTTATTCACCGCAAGGGGATCAACCTTCTGCAATAGCAAGGTTGGTTGAAGGACTGGATTTAGGTAAGCCATATCAAACTCTTTTAGGAGCAACTGGAACAGGAAAGACTTTTACGATCGCTAATGTTATCGCTCAAACTGGAAGACCTGCACTTGTGTTGGCTCATAATAAAACTCTTGCAGCCCAACTTTGTAATGAATTAAGGGAGTTTTTTCCTGATAATGCAGTCGAATACTTTATCTCATATTACGACTACTATCAGCCTGAAGCATATGTACCTGTTAGCGATACCTATATAGCAAAGACTTCCTCGATAAATGAGGAAATAGACATGTTGAGGCATTCAGCAACACGTTCATTATTTGAAAGACGTGATGTTATTGTTGTTGCATCAATAAGTTGTATCTATGGCTTAGGAATTCCTAGCGAATACTTAAAGTCCGCTGTTCAATTTCGAGTGGGAGATGTTCTGGACTTACGTACTTCTTTACGTGAATTAGTGAATAATCAATACAGTAGAAATGATCTTGAAATCTCTCGTGGCCGCTTTCGCTTGCGTGGTGACGTATTAGAGATAGGACCTGCTTATGAAGATCGCCTTGTTCGAATAGAGTTGTTTGGAGATGAAGTGGAATCCATACGATATGTTGATCCGATAACAGGGGAAATTATACAAAATTTGGATATTATCAATATTTATCCTGCCAAACATTTTGTTACTCCGAAAGAACGCCTTTCATTGGCTTTAAGTGATATTCGGAATGAGTTAAAGGATAGATTAGATTTTTTTAATTCCACCGATAAGTTGTTAGAAGCGCAAAGATTAGAACAAAGAACTTCTTACGATTTAGAGATGCTAAAAGAGGTTGGTTATTGTAATGGGGTTGAGAATTATGCTCGTCATTTATCTGGCAGAGAAGAAGGAACACCTCCTGAATGCTTGATTGATTATTTCCCTCATGATTGGTTATTGTTTGTTGATGAAAGTCATGTAACTTGCTCACAATTACGAGCAATGTATAATGGAGATCAAGCTAGAAAAAATGTTTTAATTGACCATGGATTTAGATTGCCCAGTGCAGCTGATAATAGACCGTTAAAGAGCGAAGAATTCTGGGAAAAAGCTCAACAAACAGTTTTTATAAGTGCAACACCGGGCGACTGGGAACTTAAAAAGAGTGATGGGGAGATTGCTGAACAAGTTATAAGACCAACTGGTGTTCTTGACCCTATAGTTGAAGTTCGGCCTACTAAAGGCCAGGTAGATGACTTGCTTGAAGAAATACGTACGCGAGCCAGAAAACAACAAAGAGTATTGATTACAACTTTGACTAAGAGAATGGCTGAGGACCTGACTGATTACTTATCTCAGAACGATGTAAGAGTTCGATATTTGCATTCGGAAATCCATTCAATCGAGAGAATAGAGATTATTCAAGACTTGCGTATAGGTGAATATGATGTATTGGTTGGAGTTAACCTTTTAAGAGAAGGTCTTGATCTGCCAGAAGTTTCTTTGGTGGTAATACTTGATGCAGATAAGGAAGGTTTTCTTAGAGCAGAACGCTCTTTGATACAAACAATTGGTCGAGCAGCTCGACATATAGAAGGAACTGCAATTTTGTATGCAGATACGATGACAGCTTCTATGTCTAAGGCTATTAGTGAGACTGAACGTCGAAGAAATATTCAAATTGCATATAACGATGCCAATAATATTGTTCCTAAGCCTACGGTACGGAAAATAAATAATTCAATTCTCTCTTTTTTAGAACTTTCGCGCAGGTTGCAAAATGATTCAGAGGATTCTGATTTTGTTGAGATTTCAACAATGATTGCTGAGTCAGAAACTAGTCTTGATTTAGATGCTTTGCCAGAGTTAATTCATCAGCTTGAGATGCAGATGAAAGCTTCTGCTAAAGAGTTAGATTTTGAAAAAGCCGCTAGTTTGAGAGATAAGATTCAACATCTTCGGCAGAAGCTTGTCGGAAAGCATTGAACCTTTAGATTTCCTGATTTACTGAGTCCAAACCAAACCGCTGATGAACTGCTTTTAATGCTGAAATACCATCAGCCTCTGCAACAACGCAACTAGTACGTATTTCACTAGTTGCGATCATCGCGATATTGATATTTTCATCTGCTATGGCCCGAAACATCTTTCCTGCAGTCCCTGTGGTTGTTGGCATGCCAGCACCAACAGCACTTACACGTGCAATGGCTGGGCCTTCTTCTAATTCTGCTCCAGGCCATTGAGCCAGTAAAGGCACTAAGGCTTTATCAGCGTGATTACGATGTTCACGTTTCATTATGAAGCTAATATCTCGACTGCCATCTTCGTGTTGTCTTTCTGATTGCACTATTGCATCTAGGCTGATTCCAGCATCTGCCATATTTGCGCAAAGAGCAGCTGCGGTACCGGGCTGATCAGGAACTTTTTTAACACTCAGCTGGATTTGATTCGTGTCCAGCGCAACCCCTCGAACCTCTGGAGCATTGTTAGACATTAACAATGGATTAATAATGGTTTGATTTTCATTTATTTCAAATGTTTCCGTAACAGCTCTAAGAGCTTTATTACCAAGATTTGCATTAATAACACAACTTACCTTTACTTCACTTGTTGCTATTAGACGGAGATTAATTCCTGCTCTTGAAAGGGTATCAAACAAACTAGCGGCTACTCCTGGGCGACCCATTATCCCTGCACCACTAATGCTGAGTTTTGTCATACCACCTTCTGCAGAGAGTTTTCCGCCTATTTTTTCGATTAACTCTTTGCAAACGTTTTTAGCTTTGTTTAGTTCAGATTCAGTAACAGTGAACGTGATGTCATTGCTATTGCCTTCATGAGTTGATTGAATAATTAGATCAACATTTACCTTTCCATTGGAAAGGCTTTCAAAGAGCTTTGCTGCTATCCCAGGTTTGTCAGGTATATGAGAAAGAGCTAAGACAGCTTGACCTTCAACTAGTTCAACCCCATCTACTGGCCTACCAAGTTCTAGTCCTTCTTGTTTAATGATTTTTGAGGCATCACTAGTTAATTGTGTGCCTTCTTGATCGCTCCAGCTTGATCGAACTATAAGAGTCACGCCATAGTTTCTTGCAATTTCTACTGCTCTGGGATGTAGTACTGCTGCTCCAAGGCTGGCGAGCTCGAGCATTTCATCGCAACTAATTTCTTTCATCAATTGAGCATTAGCTACCTTGCGGGGATCAGTGGTAAGGACTCCAGGTACATCTGTATAAATCTCGCAGGCGTCTGCCTTTAATGCTGCAGCTAGAGCTACTGCTGAAGTATCTGAACCTCCTCTTCCGAGGGTTGTAATTTCTGCTGTCCCGCCTTGGCTAGTGGTTGTGCCTTGAAAACCAGCAACAACGACAACTTTCCCTTGATTGAGCAGGGATTTTAAGCGTTCAGTTTTGATTTCTAGAATTCTTGCTTTTCCATGAGCGGATTCTGTGACGATTCCTACTTGAGCACCAGTCATTGAGATGGCTTGAATTCCAAGCTCATGCAAAGCAATCGATAGTAAAGCTATTGAGACTTGTTCACCAGTAGCGAGAAGCATATCCATTTCCCTTTGGGGGGGGGTCTTGCTTATCGACTTGGCTAGGCCAGTTAATTCATCTGTGGTGTGCCCCATAGCGGACACTACAACTACTAGGTCTTGACCTAGCTCTTTACAGCTAGCAATTCTTTGAGCTACGGATTGGATGCGCTCTACGTTTCCGACTGATGTGCCGCCGAATTTTTGTACAAGCAAGGCCATCCATATATAAAAGGTAATGGTTTGATTATTTCAGCTTGTAGGTTAATGATTCAGGAAGTTTTGATTAGACCATCTCTAAAGGCTTCATTTGGTTGTTTCCCATTCTTGAGATCTGCTTCAATTTCTAGTACCTGACTCAACATTTTGAGGAAAACCGTGGGCTTCTTGCCATTTATTTGCTTCCTTAATATATAGATGCGTTTTGGATTTGCTATACCAGCGGCTTTAGCGATAACTGCAACATCTTTTTCTCCTTGCTTTTCGAGCATGCTCACCCATAACCAGCCCCTGATTTGACCCGATAGCGTCGCAATGATTCGGAGGGCAGGGTCACCGGCATTTATAAGCAGATCAAGCTGCGTAATGGCTTCCCCAGTATTTCCTTCCAATAGTGCATCTCCAACTCTAAATACATTTGTAGTTTCACCCGCAATCAAACTGTTGATCTTTGCAACCGTGATCTTGGGTGGAGCAGTTGGAATATCTGACTTGTCTGTTTTTATAGATAAATTTATGGATAATTTTTCAAGTTCATTTCTTAGACGAATACTGTCATTACCTATCAAATCCACAATTGTTTCGATTGCTTCTCCTTCGAGATGAAGATTTAATTCCTCGGCCGTTCTTTGTACAAGCTTTCTTTGCCCTTCAACGTCCCACAAGGTTGGCAGGGAGAAAACCTTTTCTTGTGCGATTTTTGCTTTTACTAATTTTTGAATTGTTTTTGTTGTTTTTAGCCGCCCATCAGGCTTCAGTGAATTATTAAGCACTAAATGACTGTCTTTTGGAATGAGGTCAACACTTAATTGAAATTGTTCAGCAAGTTGACTATTACATCCATTACAGAATGGACTTCTGTTGAGCACTGTTAGTCGCCCGCCACTGCCGAAAGGAGGGGTTCGTGCTTCTTCTAAAGCAAGACTTGCTTGTGATGAGTCTGATCCATCACGACGAGTTAAGTTGATACTGCTCCATTGATAATCAACTGTTTCATTGATCAAAGCTTCTATGGCATTTTCTCTAGCTGCGGAATCATCCCCCCAGATCAGATGAATCGGCATTGCTCAAAAAAGAATCTTGATGAGATGTTTTGAAATGAACGGTTTAACAATCTTGTGAATAGTTCTGACCATCCTATTTTCCTTGAAAGCATTCGAAGGATTCAGAAGCAACTAGGAGAAGAAGGTTGTAATGCTTTGCAAAACCAAGTCATTTATCGAGTTATTCACACTAGTGGTGATTTTCATCTCAAGTCTTTTTTGCATTTCACAAAAGATTCTTGTGAGATCGGCTTGGCTGCATTACTTGCAGGAGCTCCAATTCTTACGGATACACAAATGTCTGCAGTTGCTGTGAGGCCGATGGCTATGCGAACTGTTGGAAGCCCTGTTCACAGCGCTCTTGATTGGGCACCTAAGAATGTGCCAATTGGGATGACTAGAACAGCAATAGGGATGACACTTGCTTGGAAAGAACTTTCTCAAAAATTTTACGAAAAACAATTACCAATAGTTCTGATAGGAAGTTCTCCTACAGCTTTAAATGCTTTGCTTGACTTGATTTCTGCGGGTGCACCATCACCTAGTTTGATTATTGGTATGCCTGTCGGTTTTGTAGGTGTTGAGGCGAGTAAAAGTCGTTTGCAAAATAGTGGGTTGGTACATATTCGACTTGATGGAACTAGAGGCGGTGCTTCTATATCTGCTGCTGTTGTTAATGCTTTGTTGAGAGCCTCACAACTTTAGTTTTCTTCCAGCTGTTTCAAAATCAGCCTTGCACGAGCTACAACATCTCTTGGAATTCCTGCCAAACGAGCGACCTCAATTCCATAACTTCTGTTTGCTCCACCTGGCTTTACACGATATAGAAATAAAAGCTCATCACCAGTATCTTTAACAATTACCTGAAAATTTTTTATATTTTTTATGCTTTCTGATAAGGCATTCAGTTCATGATAGTGCGTTGCAAATATTGTTCTACTTTTTATAGACTGAGAGAGATATTCGCTAACTGACCAAGCTATTGATAGACCATCAAAAGTTGCTGTTCCTCTCCCAATTTCATCGAGAAGAACTAATGAATTTTTCGTCGCATTCCTAAGTATATAAGCTGTTTCTGCCATCTCAACCATAAAAGTTGACTGCCCTGCAGCAAGGTCATCAACGGCTCCCACTCTTGTGAAGATTCTATCAGCAATACTTAGCCTTGCGCTTCTAGCAGGTACCCAACTTCCAATTTGTGCTAATAATTGGATCAATCCAATTTGACGCAAGTAACAACTTTTTCCACTTGCATTTGGCCCAGTAAGAATAATCAGATCAGTCCCATTTCCTAAATCAATATCATTTTCTTTGAAGGTCTCTTCTACTATTAATTGTTCTACAACTGGGTGCCTACACCCTTTAATACTTAGCTCCCTGGAGTTATTCTCATCAGCTCTATTCTCTAGAATTGTAGGTGCACAGTAGCCACTAGTGGCTGCCAATTCTGCAAGTCCTGTTAAGGCATCTAAAGCCGCTATTCCACGTGCAGCCTTTCGTAAAGTATCCGCTTCTTTGCCAACATATTCTCGCAGGTTACAAAACAATTCATATTCTCTCTGGGCCGCCCTTGCTTTTGTTTGGAAGATAATTCCCTCCCTAGCTTTTAATTGAGGGGTGATAAAACGTTCTTCATTAGTTAGTGTTTGACGCCTAATCCAATGTGTAGGAACTTCTGCCGCCTTTGCTTTGGTAACAGACAGAAAATAACCAAAGGATCGATGATACTGAAGCCTAAGATTTATTATCCCACTTTCTTTTCTTTCAGCAGCTTCTTGATTTGCTAACCAAGAATCTTGATCATCTAATTGATTTCTAAGACCATCCAATAATTCATCTACATTGTCATGAATAAGACCTCCTTCACTAAGACTGATAGGTGGATTATTCAATAGTTGATTACGAATATTCTGAGCTATTTCAAGCAAACTTGGATTAAAATCAATTAGTTCCTCCATCCATTTCGGGATTTGCACAAATGAATCAAGTTGCTTAGCTATCTGTGGCAGTCTTTCCAGACCTTCAGCTATAGCAATTAAGTCTCGTGCTCCTGCTTGGCCAGCCCCAGCTCGTCCTGCTAATCTTTCTAGATCACCCATTGGTCTAAGTAATCGCCGAATAGTTATTCTTTTTGTTTTTGATTTAACTAACTCACTAATAATTGATTGGCGTTCTTTTATAGAGTCTGAATCCATTAATGGTGCTTCTAGCCACCGTCTAAGGCATCTCCCCCCCATCGCAGTAAGTGTTCTATCTATTGCCCATAAAAGAGAGCCATGGAATTGTTGATCCCTTTGTGTATTGGTTATCTCTAGATTTCGCTTTGTCTGGGCGTCTATCATCATTAAATCACCTGGGTAGAGAATGCGGGGCAAATCCAATGGAGGGATAGATTTAATTTCTTTATCTATATTTTCTAAAAACTCTGATGGATTAGTTTCATGCAAGTAGTTAATTAGTCCTCCAGCCGCTCGGAGCGCAAGAGGAACTTCGTCTAGCCCTATAGCTGTGAGAGTTTTTAATTGAAAATTTCTTTTGAGAGCAGACTCAGCTGCTGGATAACTGAACGGAGTTTTAGCAATCTTTGTGACATGTCTTTTTTCTGGAAGCCAAACCTGGCCTTTTTCTTCTATATCTCCACTCCACAAAATTTCTGCAGCTTCTAGCTTTTCTAATTCTTCACTGAGTGCCTCTTGGTTTTCTTGCTGGGTAATGAAAAATTCCCCTGTACTGATATCAGCGCTTGCTAGTCCCCATTGAAATGAATTGCCTTCTTGGGCTCTTTCTATGAGAACAGCTGCAAGCCAATTATTTTTCCTTGCTTTTAAAAGGCCTTCTTCTAATACTGTGCCTGGAGTGAGCACTCTTGTGATCTCCCTTCTAAGGAGATTCCCTTTAGACGCGTTTGCACTACTTTCAATTTGGTCGCAAAGTGCAACGCTATTTCCACGCTTTATCAGTTCTGCGCAGTATCTCTCGACAGCATGGTGTGGAATTCCTGCCATTGGTACTCTGCCAATCGCTTTACCACCCTCTTTACCTGTGAGGGTTAGCTCTAAGACTTGTGATAGTTGGATTGCATCTTCAAAAAAACATTCGAAAAAGTCACCAAGCCTATATAGCAAGACTCTTTCAGGATTGGCCGATTTCAGTTCTACATAATGGCGAAGCATTGGAGTGAGTTTGGTGACATCCAGCAAGCTGTGGTGGTACCAAGCCGGTAGGTCGTTATTTGAAGAATCGCCTTTACTTGCTATTTGGGCTTCTGATTCCTTCTTTTTTGGGTTTTCCCGAACGCGAGGTCTGACTTTTGCATCTTGAACTAACGCATCGTTGGAAAGTTCAGTGTTTTTATTGGATTGCTCGTTTTCAGTTGGTGGTTTCTCATTGGTGATTGGTTCGGAATCTCCAAATAGACTGCCTTGCAGTGGTTTATCGTTGGCAGTCATGGTTCCACCTGCCCTGAAAAGAAAGATTCTTACCCCAGTTAATTGTATTTGCCATGTGAAGCCTCGCGACACCTCTTGTTAGCTTTTAGTCAGATCTCTCACCCTCATGGGAGAATAATTGAGCAGAGAGCAATGGCTCCTTTACCTCATTACCCATGAATTCCCTGTCATTTATTCTTGCGAATGCCCTTTTGCTGGCCTCTTTAATATTGGTTGTGGGGGTTCCACTATTGTTTGCTTCTGATTCAGAACCCTATGGAGGCCGTTCTAGAAATATCAAGCTAATTGAAAGGGCATGTGGAGTCTGGTTTCATATCGTCCTCTTGAATGGACTAGTCAGCTTCTTTGTTGTCTAAGAGAAACAACTGCATACATTGTTGCAGCATGGTAAATACATGCTTATTTAATAATGGCTATTTTTGAAGGTCGCTTTTCTGAGGTCAAGGGGCTTCGTGTTGCTGTGGTGGTAGCACGTTTCAATGATTTGGTAACTGGCAAGTTGCTTAGTGGGTGTTTAGATTGCCTTTCTAGACATGGTATTGACACAACTTCTTCTAGTTCTCAATTAGACATTGCTTGGGTTCCGGGCTCTTTTGAGTTACCCCTTGTTGCTCAGACATTGGCGAGTACTGGTCGTTATCAAGTAGTAATTGCGTTAGGAGCTGTTATTCGTGGAGATACACCTCATTTTGATGTTGTCATATCAGAGGTTAGTAAAGGAATTGCTTCAGTTTCTAGAGAAACTTCTGTACCAGTCATATTTGGTGTGCTCACAACTGACACAATGCAACAAGCTTTGGAAAGGGCTGGGATTAAGAGTAATTTAGGTTGGAGTTTTGCTTTACAAGCTTTAGAGATGGCATCTTTAATTTCCTCTTTAGATGCATCACCCTAGGCAATATAATCTATATGGAAAGGTCCAAGCTCCTTTACTTGTTCCATTCTATATAGATCTAGTCGGTGGAAACCCTCTAGAAATCTTGATTTTGCGGATGTAGCTCAGTGGTAGAGCATCTCCTTGCCAAGGAGAGGGTCGAGAGTTCGAATCTCTTCATCCGCTTTTAAAAACCTAATAAACCTAATTCTTAGAACTTCCTTGATCTAGACCCTGATAAGGCTTTTAATTGAAAAGTTGGACAAGTAACCCCAAGATGGATGCAAAAGAGCTTGAAAAATAAATTGAGTTGAATTAAACAATTTATAAACTAAACCCAATGACTAAAACCTTAGGGAAAAAGCTTGATATATTAAAAAATTATATTATTAAAAAAATCTTGATTATTGCAAAGTTCTTGTAGCTTTTGACGTGTTTTCAAAGCTTTCTTTAAAGTTTCTTTTTTATTGACTATTCTATGCAATATTTTTTCCTTTAATTCCGATGGAGATGAAAAAGTATCATAATCTTCCCCTTTTTCTAAATAAAAGCTGAGTGGAGATCCCTCTGATTCTATTAAATAACATCCGGAATCTATTGACTCGAATATTCGACCTTTAAGTTGATGATAATCAACACTCATAGAAAAATTGATTGATAAAATAGAACTAGACATAATGGATCTATATTCATCATAATTTAGCCATTCTTGTCTTTCTCTAGTAGAAATATAAGAATTCATTCCTTCTAAAGCCAGCTCTGCAAGTGCTTCTATGTATTCCTTTCTATAGCTTCTATAGGAATTAACCTGCCCCAAAAAACAGAAGTCATATGTCTTTTCAATGCTGGGTAAATATACTTTTTTTGGTAATGGAACAAATAAACCATATGCATAAGGTATTTTGCATTTATTAGGAGATTTATAAGGAAAATAAATTGGATTTTCAGATATGAAAAATCTAAAACCCCAATCTGGCTTGCTTGCTTTTATGTTTGTTAATGCATTAAAGGAACATGAATCAAATATTATTACCGAAACTCTAAACCCTAATAAATTTTGCATAGATTTGACAATTTTGTAATTAAGAATATCGTCTTTGTTGCTAAGTTCAGAAATAATTAAATGAGTTGGCTTAGACTTTCCTAGCCACTGAAAAATATCTAGAAGAAGAAAAATTGTTTGCATCTTATTGTCTTTATAAAATATTGAATGATATTGTTTATATATAGTTTCATGTATTGGCTTTTCTAGATTCTGTATATCTGTCGAGTCAACTTTTACATTTCCAGATGCATATCTAGAAGAGTAAAGATTGATTTTGAAATTATTTATAATTTTCTTTCTTTTAAGCGGAACACGGTAAAATTGACTCATTAAATTTATTATAAGAAGAAATAATAACCTTTGCGATGGAAAAAGAATTTTTACGTTTAGTTTTCTCCAGCAGAGTAAATATATTGCAATTAATTTAATAAATTTTTTCAAAGCTCAACTCTCAACTAAATAACTTTAGCATCTTTAATTTGCTAGCCTTAGAAATTAGATTTTTTTAATTACTCTTCTTATTAATTGATTGGCATCCTTAATCTTTTCTAGGCTATAGAGCTGCTTACTTGATGATGATTGGATTTGAAAGCCTAAAACCATACTCAGATGAAACCTAAGCTTCCTGAAAAAAATGATAGATTTTTCAAGAATAATATCTTTTCTTGCTAGCCATATTTTTATAAATAGAGGATATCTATTCCTACCTACTCTATACCTAACTATATCATTGCCTAGGCTTTTAGTTAGTAATTTAACCAATGATTTTTCAATCCCATTCGTTACTTCACTTTCTGCATACTCACCTTTGCTTGATATAAGCATCGACAGACTATTAAAAACCTCACTACTTGACGTAGACCATGTTCTACTTAAAACTAACTGGAGCGAACTTGTTTTAGTATTAGAAAATGTTCTTTTTCTATGAACACCCCGAATCAAATAAGGAACTTCAATGTATTTCCATTTGCATAAACAAGCTAATGCTAAAACTGAGTAATACTCTCCTAACCACCTATTTTCTATGTTTTCATATGTGCTCAACATCTTCATGTACTGTGACCTTGGAGTAAGGGCAAATTGCAAAACCTTATAATTTTGACAAATCTCATTTAATCGCTTTAGGCTACAGTCATCTTCACAATCACTTTCATCCCAGTACTTCCCAAATTTAATTGATCTAGCTTTACTTCTCAGAATAGAATCTATATTAATTAGAATCGACCTTCCAAAATAAATGTACTCATTGTTTAAATCATTATTTAAAAGAATTTCGTTGAGACCATCTTCAATAAAAAAATCATCATCACCTGAATAACATATATATTTTGTCTTTACTTTCTGAGCTAAATTTGAAAAGACCTGTCTTTCATTCATATTTGGCATATGAAAATAAGAAATAAGATTTCTGCCCCCTGAAGTTTTTATAACATCATTGATTCGATCGATCTCAAGCGCCTTCGCAGATGAGTCACCAATATATATAATAATATGTTCACTTTTGAAGTATGAGTAATAAGAAGCAAGTAATAATATGAATGTATGTCGATTTATAGTGGGTATAATTATAGTAAGATTGTTCATGATACCTCTCTATACCTTATTTTAACACGAGATCATTTATTTGATCAAATGATTACCTGAACGAATAGGCTTGTGCCTGTAAGATTGTTCGTGTAAGCTTCTTGAAGATCTCTTAGAATTGATGTTGATATCTAGAACACCATATAGATTTTCATTATTTGGAGGAGGATTAGATTACCCGGAGTGGTTTAAATATAATCCTTCAAGAATACTTTGCGCAGGGCTAGATTATTATTGCTATCAAACACTTCGAGAGCTACCTCCATTCTTTAGTGATTATAGATATAGGATTTGTTACTCTGATGTAGAGATGGCTTCTCAAATTGATGATATTCGCCATCCTTCAGTTCGAGAGGCATTTCGGAAGTATGGAGATAATAAACGTTTAGAATTAACCCATGTTGGTGATCTTCCAGCAAAAAGTGGAATTGGAAGCTCATCATCTTTTACTGTTGGATTGATTCTATCTTTATGTGCTATGAATGGTCAGTTTTTAGGAAGATCAAAGTTGGCAGAAGCAGCAATAGATTTAGAACAAAATTATATGAAAGAGAAAGTCGGAATCCAAGATCAATGCGCAGCTGCATTTGGTGGTCTTATATCAATTGAAGCAGACAAGGAAGGTATTAGGCCAAGAAGATTTATAGCAAAACCTGAATATCTAAACTATATTCAAAGTTCATTATTGATGGGCTTTGATGGTATAGACCGCTTCTCTCAAAAAGCATCAAGTAAGTTTATAAAGTCTATTAGACAAGATACAAATCAGTCTTTACTTTATGAACTGGAAAGTGCGTCTTCCGCAGGCATCGATTCTTTCGGTAGTGAGAAAGAAATCGACCAACTTGCAGAACTAACTAGAGTAACTAGGGATATTAAATTGCAATTAAATGGTGATTCCACCAATAATAATACAAAAGAAATTATAGAAACGACAGAAGCTGCTGGGTCTTTATGTACAAGAGTAATAGGAGCTGGTGGTGGTGGCTTCTTTGTTTGTTGGGCACCACCCTCTAGACATCAAAGAATCAAGGATTCCATTAATATTAAAACTTGGGTTGACGTTAGATTTGGCAAATCTGGTAGCCAACTCATTTTTTCAGAATCATGATTTTTACTCGCAGCTCTCACCCTGTTGTTTCCACTTTAAATAAATGCGAGCAGGATCCCATATTCTTAAGTTCTATAGAGACTCTAGCCCAGTGGATCTCGATAGTGAATGAGCAAGGAAAACTGTCTTTAATTTTTGGAAATGGTGGATCAGCAGCTGATGCCCAGCATTGGGCATCAGAGCTCACGTGTATATATAGCAATCGCTCTAGAGAACCAATCGGAGCATTAGCGCTTACGACTGACACCTCTGCAATCACAGCATGGTCAAATGATTTCGAATATGAATCAATATTTGTGAGACAGGTGAATTCCCTTAAGAATGTAGTAGGTCTCGCTATAGGACTTAGTACATCAGGCTCATCTAAGAATGTCTTATATGCTTTAGATGCTGCGAAGTCACATGGAGCTAGGACTGTATTGATATGTGGTTCTTGTGGAACAATGTTTAAGGGTTTAGATTTAATGATTAAAGTCCCATCTACATCTACAGCAACAATTCAAACTGTTACACAAATAGTGTATCATTCAATTTGTGAGTATTTGGAGCCTGCATGAAATATCCTTTAATGAGAAATAATATCCTCGCAGAAGATTTGCGACCGGTAATAGATCTTTTAAGTACTCAAGATCCCCGACTTACATCTGGACCCAAGGTAGAGGAATTTGAAAACAAATGGTCAGAATGGCTAGGTGTTAAGTATAGCTTATTTGTTAATAGTGGATCATCTTCAAATTTATTAGCTGTTGCACTTTTAAAGGAAAGGTTTCCAGAAGGAGGCAAAATAATCGTCCCAGCATTTACATGGAGTTCCGACATTAGCTCAGTATTTTGGATGGGATTTGAACCGCTATTTGTTGATATATCATTAGATACACTTGGCCTAGATGGTAAACAAGTTATAGAAAATCTTGAAAAGTATAATGATGTTAGAGCAGTTTTTCTGACACATGCACAAGGGATTAACGGTCTAGATGAAAAGCTTTCTCGCTATTTAGATTCCCATGAAATTTATCTAATAGAAGATGTTTGTGAATCACATGGTACCAAATTAAAAGATGGCAGAAAAGCAGGATCTAGAGGTCATACATCTTGCTTTTCTTTTTACTATGCACATCATATGAGTACTATAGAGGGTGGCATGGTTTGCACTAATGATCTCGATAGCTATGAAGCTCTAAGAATGCTAAGAAGTCATGGAATGTCTAGAGAGGCCAAGCTAGAATCTACTAAGGATTTCTGGAGTAGAAATTATCCAGATCTTAATCCACAGTTTATCTTCACTCGCCCTGCTTTTAACGTTAGGAATACAGAAATCGGAGCTATCATAGGTTTACAGCAACTCAAGAGATTAGATTCAGCAATAAAGAAACGAGCATTTAACTTTAATAAATTTCTAGACTTGATTCCTGATGTATTTTTTAAGGATTTTCAATTAGATGGTCAGAGTAACTATGCTTTTAATCTTATTCTAAGGGAACCTGATCCAGAGTTGATGATTAGACTCGAGGAAGGCTTAACAGCTAGCGAAATTGAATATAGAAAGGGTAGTGCTGGAGGTGGCAACCAAATGAGACAGCCATATGTAAAAGATATGTTTAGTTTTTCCGATGATTTTATTTCCAGGGTAACCCCTATTACAGACCATATTCATAAATATGGCCTATATATTGGAAACTTTCCAGACTTAAAGGAATCAGAAATAGAATGGTTATCATCTGTTCTTCACTCATTAATATGAAATTAGTAGTAATAATATTAGCAGGCGGAAAAGGAACTAGAATAAAGTCTATTCTTTTGGATACTCCAAAGGTACTTGCACCTATATCAAATAAAGTATTTTTAGATTGGATAATTCTTTGGATCAACTCATGGGAACTTAGTCTGAAACCAGAAGTAATAATTTCTACAGGGCATGGTCATGACAAGGTTCATGAATATTCTCAGAAAATTCGTTACCAGCATATTAGAACTATACGTGAAAGTCGGAGCCTAGGTACTTTTGGAGCTGCTGCATTTGTTGCGGCTAAAACAAAAGCAGATCATTATCTTATTCTTAATGGAGATACAATATTTTCTATAGATATGCAGGAAGCATTTCTTCAATATCAGAAGTTTAATTATGAACCATTACTTATTTTAAAGAGGTCTTCTAATTGTGATAGATATGGTGGATATAGTCAATTAGGTAAAAAATGGTTCCCAACTACATACAATTGCCAGGCTATATCATTAGGAGCATGCTTTACATCCTATAATGATCTTAAAGAACGTTGGAATGCTTTATGTCCGAATATTTTATTTTCGGCTTCTACAATAGAGTCAAATATCGATCGTGAATTGATGATGGATTCTGATTTTATAGGACTTAAACCCATAAATGGATATCTTTTGCCTGAGTCAAATATGTTTATAGATATAGGTATACCAATTTCTCTTAAGAAGGCTCAAAAGACAATTCCAAAAATCCTTAGTATTTAACTTATGATTGAGACTCCAAATTGCTATTTAGATAGAGACGGAGTGATTAATCATTCATTACCCTATGTTGGAACGCTAGAACGTTTTTATTGGCATAAAGAGATTTTTGAAATTATGAAATACTTTTCAGTTAATGGATACAGACTTGTAATGGTAACAAATCAGTCAGGAATTGCTAGAGGTTACTATAGTTTAGAACAATTTAATCACTTAAATAATTATATTTTAGACTCATTTCAAAAGGAAGGCCTTAGTGTCGAAATACGATTTTGTCCTCACCACCCTGATGCCCAGTGCGCTTGTCGAAAACCTAATACAGCAATGCTTGATATCGACATTAGGACTCCACGTGATGTTCTCATAGGTGATCAGATCACAGATATTAGAGCTGCTTACAGATCTAAAGTTTTAAATAGATGGTTGATTTCATCTGATAATGAAATTGAAATGGCCACACGTGTTGCAAAAGATCATCAACACTTACTAGAAAACTATATTTATTGGTACAAAAATGATCTTCTTTAGATTTGAATCTATATTGAAAAATACCTATCAATATTTTTTTTATTCAAATCTTGTATATAGCACAATTTTATGGTTGGGAATCACCCTAATTACCCCTTGAAATAGTAGAATTACTATCTATTAATAATCTCTCATGTCCGTAATCCTTGTAACTGGAGCTGCTGGCTACATCGGATCTCTTTTGGTTCCTAAACTCTTAGCTGAAGGTCACAAAGTTATTTGTGTTGATTCAATACTTTATGAGCCAACCAGTTTGCTTCTTTCTGTAACCCACAAAAATTGCGAATTAATTGTTGGTGATGCTCGGGATAAGGAACTTATGCAACCTCTTATTAGTTCAGCAGACTTTATAATTCCTCTTGCTTGTATGACTGGAGCCCCATTATGTGAGAAGGACAAGAATTCCGCAGTATCTATAAATAGAGATTCAGTAGTAATGTGCTCCCATTTAAGTTCACCTCAACAAACTATAATTTATCCTTGTACTAATAGTGGATATGGAATTGGGGAGGATGATATTTATTGTGATGAAACTACCCCTCTTCGCCCTATATCACTTTATGGCAAGGTTAAGGTTGAAGCTGAAAAAATCCTATTAGAAAAGGGAAACGCTATTACATTCAGACTTGCTACTGTTTTTGGAGTAAGTCCTAGGCCAAGATTAGACTTATTAGTTAATGATTTTACTTATAGAGCATTTTATGACAGGGCAGTAGTCTTATTTCAGGCTGACTATAAAAGAAACTATCTACATATTCAAGATGCAGTTGATGGATTTAACTTTGCGATTAACCATCCATCTTTAAGGGGTAATTGCTTTAATTTAGGATACAGTCCTGCTAACCTTTCAAAACGTGAATTATGTAAAACTATTCAAAAAGTCTTGCCTAACTTTATTTATCTTGTCTCTGAAATTGGTGAGGATATTGATAAGCGCAATTACATTGTTAGCAATAAAAAAATTGAGTCTGCTGGTTTTTCTGCCACAAGAAGTGTCGAGCAGGGCGTTAAGGAGTTGGTCAGCGCACTTCCTTTACTAAAAAGAAACCAATTCGCTAATATTTGAATAATGAGATACTTAAAGAAAAAGTATTGAAAGATTTACTTCTCATTATAATAATCTCCAAATTCGACTAACAAGGTACTTTTTCCATCACTTCTTTTATAGGCTTTTTGATAGGCATCAAAGATTTGATCTGGTTCTGTTAACTCAATTATTTCAACTGTTGTAAGAATTTTGCTAAATGCTTCTGACATATTGCCTAAATGTTGACACCCTGGATTTAATGGCCTTTCTGACCCAACGGCTGTTCTTATGATTAAAGAAGGATTTACATTTCCTTCACTACTAATTGGATATTTATCTACATGATTAACTAGTTGGTTTGTAGCACAAAGTAAAAAGTTCCATCTTGGAAATATAGAAATTACTTTATAGCCAGTTAGTGATAGTCCTATAGACATTCCCATTTGTGTATCTTCAAATACCGGCAATTCTATGCGTTTAGCTTCGTCTATTTCTTTAATTGTAGAGTACATACCTGTACCTGGTACACCTACGGCTTGACCAATAAAAATGGTATTACCTTGCTTACCAAGCCATTCCATACTTCTTTTTAGCTCATTAAAATAGTTCATTGATTTTTAGAATTGCACTCTGACGCCAGCACCTGCATGAGGCCAAGGAAGATCGTAATCGTAAAATTCTACATTAGGCATCCCTTTTAATGTGTATTCTTTGATATTCCAGACTTTCATAGTATCGGTACATACAGATTTATTATTACATTCAATTATGAACTTTATTGGTAGCTTATAAGCTAAAGAGTATTTGTATGCCTCATGAGCAATCCCAGTTTCAGAAGTCATATCTCCCATAAATAAATGTACCATTTCCTTTGACTTTTTACGCTTTAGACCAATGGCTGTTCCTAGTGCTATTGGTATAATTCCTCCAACAATTGCGCTTGTATAAATTTTATAATCTGGATAAATAAGATTTATACTCTTTCCAGACAAAATATCATTGTATAACTGTTCTTCAGGAACTCCTTTTAATAAGCAATGGTAATGTGATCTCCATGAGCTAAAGATCCAGTCCTCTGATTTGATAGAGTTAAAAATATCGATTAGTTGTTTTTCATTATTACCGTGCAAGTGTATAGGAGCTCTGATCTTTGCCTGATTAAAAGAATCAGCCACCCTTTCCTCAAAACTCCTTAGGCTCTCAGCAGTGATTTTCATACTATCTTTTCTCTATATATATTATGCCACCTTATTTCGCTCACTACACATTCTAAAATTTGATTTCGTTATCTTTATGCATTAGCGACCCCCATTTACTGGGATTACAGTCCCCGATATATATTTAGCTGATGTAGAAATTAACCAAGCAACTGTTTCTCCAACATCCATAGCTTCACCTATTCTTCCAAGAGGTATAGACTTACAAATGTGCTCTTCAGCTTCAGGTTTGACCTCTGAATTTCTTCCTGATCTTATTATTCCAGGACTAACCGCGTTTACTCTTATACCTCGTTTTCCTTGTTCACGTGCGTATCCCAGAACAAAACTATTTAGTCCCCCTTTCGATGCAGCATATACTGGTATACCGTTTCCACCAAATCTCCCAGACTCAGATGAAATGTAGGTGATTGTTTTATTACTTGTTGCGTTACTAGATTTGGTGATCTCAGAAAATAATATTGACGAATATATCGCTGATATCAAATTAATTTGAATTATATTATTAATAGAGTCGTAGACTCCCTCTTCTGTTAATCTACTATCGTCAACTACACTTGATGCATAAATCAAATGATCTATGCGCATATAATGCTTGAACAGAGATGTTAAATATTGCTTGATGGTTTCATGATGCTCACAATTCACATGTTCTATATCTATTTCATAACCAGAATTTATCAGCTTCTCTTTTAACTTTTCTGCTCGGTTTTTATTTTTATTATAGGTTAGACTCAATATATATTGATCTTTGGATAATGAATCACAGATTGCCTCTCCTATAGAGTTAGTCGCTCCAAATATTGCTACAACTTCCTTATCGATATGCTTGGTAGTTTTCATAAAATCGACTTTTGCTGTTCCATTAAATTAATTATAGTACATTTAATCTATTGTTTATCCATTCTCCTTCAGAATAAAAATTTAACATGCTCTAAATTTAGGTATATATGAGTATTTAATTACTACACTGTCAGTTTCCCTTTAATTTTTTTATTAGCTATTCTCTATTTCAATAGTACCTTACATGATCATTTGAAAACTCCATTGAGAGACTGAGATGGGATTAGACTGAAATTCGTATGTCTTTCAGCTCTCTGTGCTCTTATAAAAATATATATCATTTAATCTTAAGTCAAGCATATATAAACCCTTATATAATTCTCCCAAGCTATACTCCGTTCTATAAAAAAAAAAAATGCGTAAATTTAAGAGAGTATTAATTACTGGAATTGCTGGATCAGGCGGTAGTTATCTAGCAGAGCAAATACTAGACCAACAAAAAGATATTCAACTTTCAGGAACTACACGTTGGCATAGTACAACTAATAAAAGTAACCTGATCAACATAATTGATCAGGTTAAACTCTATGAATGTGATTTAAATGATTTTTCCTCTACATTAAGAACCCTACAGGATTTCAAGCCAGATCTAATATTTAACTTGGCCTCTATTGCAAATGTTAGGGCATGTTTTGATACTCCTCTAACAATTGTTCAAAATAACATTATGTCTACTTTAAACCTATTAGAGGCTATACGATTCTGCAAGACTAAACCACTGTTGGTCCATTGCAGTACTTCAGAAGTTTATGGTCAGGTTGATGAATCAAATGTACCTATCACTGAAGACTGCCCAATAAACCCTGTAAACCCCTATTCTGTATCTAAATGTTCGCAAGATCAATTAGTTTATACTTATGGTAAAGCATATAACTTACCTACAATTAGGACCCGAATGTTTTCTTATCTTAATCCTCGGAGATTTGACTTATTTGCAACTTCTTTTGCTCGCCAGGTTATATTAATAGAGCAAGGTAAGCAAACAATACTCAAGCATGGAAACTTAGAATCATTACGGACATTGATTGATGTTAGAGACGCAACTCGCTCTTATTGGGAAGTAGCAAAGTACGGTAAATTAGGTGAGGTATATAATCTAGGTGGGACTACTTCACTTAGTGTAGGTGATTTTCTAGCACTATTGATTTGCAAGTCTAAAGTAGCAATCAAAACCCAACCAGACCAATCTCTTTTTAGACCTATAGACATAACATTGCAGATTCCAGATACTACAAAATTTAATTCCATTACTAAATGGCGTCCACAATATTCCTTAGAGCAAAGTGTAGACTTTTTATTGGATCAATTGAGATCTCTTATCTAAATAGAGTTCAAAACCTAATTTAAAAATATTTTTGCATTAATTCAAGTATTAATTACACTTGAACCAACAGAACATGCTTGATAAATATATCTGTCACTGCTAAATCACACTACTCTCCTTTTTTCTAGTTATTACATTTTTACTTTCTCATTAAACTATTTTACGATAGGATTTTTTAAGATCATTAACTTTTGCTCACTAACATAATTGAACCCTGCAACTTTGTAGAAGTCTTCGCAGTTAGTTGTCATTAAGTAAATTCGCTCCACATTCTTCATCGATTTTGAATTCAATAAAGCCTCTACAACTTTTCTTCCTATTCCTAGCCCTTGATTGTCATTTCTTACAACCACATCCCAAAGGACAGCCCGGTAGACTCCATCACTGTTAGCCCTTCCAAACCCCACCATTGTTGATCCTCGCCATGCACTGACAACTACGCGACTACCACGCAACATTTGACGTAATTGCCAATATTGACGGCCTTCTGCCCAGAAAGCATTTTTGTTGAATAAGTGTTTAAGTTTCATCAGCCCCCTTTTTGGCATTAGGTTGGGACCTAATCCAAATAAGCAAAGGCCTGGAGCCCCTGGAGCATGTTTGATCAGTTGGATATCAGCCATTGGGTGAAGTCTGTGTCAACATCTTCTCAGTAATTGGTAAATATGAAGCGCAAGGGCATTCTTCTCGCAGGTGGCACTGGCACTAGGTTGCACCCTATTACTCAAGTTGTAAGTAAGCAGCTATTGCCTGTTTATGACAAACCAATGGTGTTTTACCCGCTTACGACCCTTATGTTGGCAGGTATAAAAGAGGTTTTAGTAATTACTACACCAAGAGATCAAGCTTCTTTTGAGCACCTCCTGGGAGATGGACGTGCTTGGGGAATGGAGATTTCATATGCGATTCAACCAAGTCCTGATGGACTTGCACAGGCTTTTCTAATAGGAGCAGAGTTTTTAGCTGGAGCTCCTGTCGCTTTAATTTTGGGCGATAATATTTTTTATGGTCATGATCTGTCTCCACAGTTGCTTGCGAGTAATCGATCTAGTCAAGGTGCAACGTTATTTGCCTATCCTGTGAGTGATCCTGAAAGGTATGGAGTAGTTGAATTCGATGAGCAAGGAATAGTTTTAAATATTGAGGAGAAGCCCAAAAGCCCCAGAAGTAGTTTTGCGGTTACAGGACTTTATTTTTATGACGAGACAGTTGTTGAACGGGCTAGAGCTGTTGAACCGTCCCCTAGAGGCGAACTTGAGATTACCGATCTTAATATTGATTACTTAAAAGATGGTTTATTACAGGTTGAATTAATGGGAAGAGGAATGGCCTGGCTTGATACTGGAACTTGTGATTCTTTACATGAAGCAACTGCTTATATAAGGACATTGGAAAAACGTCAGGGTTTAAAAGTTGGTTGTCCTGAAGAGGTTGCTTGGCGCCTTGGCTGGATAACAGGTGAGCAACTTGAAGTACTTGCAAAACCTTTGCTTAAAAGTGGATATGGCGAGTATTTATTGAAGCTTTTGCAAACATCAAAACCTTTTATCACCTCTCAATGAAGTTTGAAACCCTAACAACTAATAAAGGCTTGGTCCTTAACGGACCAATGTTGCTCATACCGAATGTTTTTCCTGATCCTCGAGGGTTCTTTTTCGAGAGTTGGAACCAAAATGAATGGGATGTCCTGATGCAAAGGCAAGATTTATTGCCTCAGACTTTTGTACAGGATAATCATTCTCGTTCATCTATGGGTGTTTTAAGAGGCCTTCATTATCAATTACCTCCTAGTCCTCAAGGGAAGTTAGTTCGGTGTGTGGTCGGTGAGATCTTTGATGTCGCTGTAGATATACGCTTTAATTCTCCAAGTTTTGGTCAATGGTCAGGAGTAAATTTAAGCGCTACTAATTATAAACAATTATGGATACCTGAGGGTTTTGCGCATGGCTTTTTGACACTTTCAGAATCTGCTGAAGTTCTCTATAAGACGACGTCTTTTTGGAGTCGTGCTTGTGAACGATCAATTCGTTGGAATGATCCAGCCCTGCAGATTGATTGGCCTCTTAATGAGCTACTAATTCATTTATCTGAGAAGGATAGTCAAGCACCATGTTTGGAGGAGCTAAGTGATAAAGAGGTTTTTGCATGAAAGTTATGCTTACTGGGGCAGCAGGGCAACTTGGACAAGCTCTGATAGCTACAAAACCAGTTTTGTTGGGTGATCAGACTTTTCATTTAATATCATTGACTCGCTCAGAACTTGATTTGGGCAATCTTGATGCTTGTCGGAATGCTGTTGACCGATATTTGCCGGATTGGGTTATTAGTGCGGGTGCATATACGGCAGTTGATCAAGCAGAGCATGAACCTGATTTGGTTAGTACCGTAAATGTTGATGCTCCTGCGACATTTGCTGAGCAGCTCGCCCTTCGGGGCGGGAAAATATTGCAGCTAAGTAGTGATTTTGTTTTTAATGGAGTTCAGGGTAAACCTTATTTACCTACCGAAGCAGTTAGTCCTATTAGTATTTATGGACAAACTAAAGCTGCCAGTGAGGCAGCTGTATTCGAGATATTGGAAAATCGGGCATTTGTGATGCGAACTAGTTGGGTTTATGGACCTGTTGGAAACAATTTTCTTTTAACAATGCTTCGCTTACATAAAGAGAAAAGTCAAATAAATGTAGTAGCTGATCAGGTTGGTTCGCCAACTAGCACCTTATCTTTAGCGTCAGCATGTTGGAGGCTTATCGATGTTGCGACTAGGAAAACAAAGAGTTCGCTTTCACCTATTAGTCATTGGAGCGATGCAGGTGTGGCTAGTTGGTATGATTTTGCAGAATTGATTGGTAGCCAAGCTCTGGACATTGGATTGCTCAAAAAAAGAGCGAAAGTGATCCCAATCAGTAGTTCCGAATACCCTTTGATTGCTCAGCGTCCTAGCTTTTCAGTTTTAGACTGCCGACAAACAATGCAGGAGTTGGCTTTAGAGCCTATGCATTGGGTTGATGCGCTTCGTCAGGTCCTTTTAGCACACGCTAACAATCAGATTTAAATCCTTAATTAGATGAATAGTAGTCCTCTAAGCTCATTGAATTTACACAAACTTTTCTCAGATCGAAAAAGAATTCTTGTTACTGGAGGTGCAGGATTTATAGGCAGTTGCTTGATTCGCAGATTATTGAAGGATAAAAGTCTGACTATTTTTAACCTTGATAAATGTGGCTATGCAAGTGACTTAAGCAGTATAGAAAGTTTATTTCCAGGCGATAGGCACAAACTTTTAAGGGTGGATCTAGTAAATCCTGAAGAGACAAATCTTGCTATTAGAAAAGCGGACCCTGACTTTGTCTTTCATTTAGCAGCTGAGAGTCATGTTGACAGATCAATTGATAGCCCGGATACATTTATAAAAAGCAATACTTTAGGTACTTTTAATCTATTAGAGGCAGTTAGATGCCATTTTGAGCGGTTGTCTAAGGAACGTCAATCACACTTTCGATTTCACCATATAAGTACTGATGAAGTCTTTGGAACCCTAGGAGAAATAGGTCGGTTTTCTGAAACTACACCCTATGATCCTCGATCACCTTATTCTGCTAGTAAAGCTTCAAGCGATCATTTTGTGAATGCTTGGCATCATACATATGGACTTCCTATTGTTTTAACTAATTGTTCAAATAACTTTGGCCCCTGGCAGTTTCCAGAGAAGTTGATACCTATGGTAATTATTAAGGCACTTCAAGGTAAAGAAATTCCTTTATATGGAGACGGCTCGAATATTAGGGATTGGTTATTTGTTGAGGATCATGTTGATGCTTTGTTGTTAGCTGCTACGTGTGGAAAGGTAGGGGAAAGTTATTGTGTTGGTGGATATGGTGAAAGGTCTAATAAGGAGGTTGTCCATGATATTTGTTCGCTACTTGATATTAGGCAACCGAGAAAATCTTCTTATAAAAACCTAATTCATTTTGTTAAAGATAGACCTGGACATGACCACAGATATGCCATTGACTCAACGCTTATTAACAAAGAGTTATGTTGGCAACCTAAACATAATTTTCAAGAAGGAATAAGCATTACCTTGGATTGGTATTTAGAAAATCTTGATTGGTGTAATAAGGTGTTTAAAAAATCTGGTTATCTTGGTGAGCGTTTGGGCAAGGTAAACAAATAATACCTATGATTAATTTTTCTCGAAATAAGTCAGATCCCTAAAACTATTTGATGCTTCGTTAAGCTCTTCATATGTACCACTGCCTTTGATTGTGCCTTTTTCAAATTCGTAAATACAATCTGACCTCATCACTGTAGTTAGCCGATGTGCAATTACAACAAGTGTGCATCTCCTTCCTATTACCTCAATTGCATCCATAACTTCTGCTTCAGTTCTATTATCAAGTGCACTAGTTGCTTCATCAAGGACTAATAACTTTGAATTTCTATAAAAGGCCCTTGCTAATGCAAGTCTTTGCCTTTGACCACCCGAAAGTCTTATTCCATTTTCACCAATATTGGTATAGAGACCGAGCGGAAGTTCTGAAATTAGTTCAGATAGTTGTGCTGCTTGCAAGGAATCCCATACTTTATCTTCATCTATTGAATTTGGATCTTGTCCGTAGGCTACGTTCTCTAAAACATTACTATTCAATAAAGTTATAGATTGGGGTACATAAGCACAATTTGCTTGCCATGCAGGTATATCTTTATTAGTAATATCTATGCCATCAAGCTGGACATGACCTGAGGTTGGCTTAAGCAGGCATAGTAATAAATTAGCCGTTGTAGTCTTTCCACTACCTGTTGCACCAACAAAAGCTACTCTTCCACCAATTGGTATAGTTAGGTTGATATCTTTTAGTACAAGTTTATCTGCGGTTGGGTATTTATAACTTAGGTCTTTAATTTTAATATTGTATTTCGGAAATATTCCTTGCGGTGAAGGAACTCCAGAGGATCTAAGGGTTAAACGCTTGGTAGGTAAATATATTATTTTGAGTGTTTCTTCGAGGTCTGGGATTGCTGATTTGATAGATGTAAATGCCCTAAATGAATCCTGGAGTGGTGGAGTTAATTTCAATGAAGATACTGCTATTGTAGCAAGAAAAGGAACTATCTGAGCTATATTTACTTCACTATTTGTGCTAATTAGAGGGATGATTCCAATAGCAAATATCATAGTGATTCCTAAAGGCTCTATAAGTGCTCTTGGAGTTTCTGGTAACGCCTCTCCTTTCCAAACAAAAGGAATTGTTGTTCTCCAGGCGGACGCATAGCGCTTTTCAAAGAATGTTTCAGAACCTGTTAGTTGAACATCAAGAATTGTACGCAAAGAGTCACTTAAGACATTATTTGTTTCTTTAATTAATCTTATTCTTTGTCTTCCGGCAAAACGTATGAATGGTGTTATCGCTAATGTAAAACCAATGTAGCTAACAAGTAAACTTGCAATTAAAATTATTGCAACTAACTTCTCTACTATAAGTACAGCCAAGCATAGAAAAAGAATCACAAATATACCGCTACTTATTTGTAGAATTGGAAGTATTAGCTTTTCACTTACCCTATCAATATGGACTAGAAGTGTAGCTGATAGCTCATTATTATTTTTTCCAAGAAAGTATTCATAGTTTTGCCCAAGCATTTTTCTTTGGGCCATTTCAGATAGGTCTCTCCATATTTCAGATTTAATTCTCACTTGCCAGGTTCTTAAAAAAAGCTTTGACAGTGATGAGAGCCAACTTAAACCTATAAAGGCAATAACTAACCCAATAACTTTTATTTTTGGGTCTGCAGGTATGTATTCCGTAAATGGTAATTGTGGTTTATTTGGTGCACCTACAGCTACGGTAAATAGTCGCTGTACACAAGCTACTACTAATACATCAAGTAGCCCAGTAACAATAGAAACAGGAAGTAGAGCAATTAGCGACCGCTGCCTTTCAGAAGGGAGCGTCTGCATTAAAATTCTTAGATTTCTAAATGTCTTGGAGGCTTTAACCATATCCTGAAATTACTCATGCCTATCCAGATAGTTCTTTGAGCCGGACACTTATTAGGCTGTTCGCGTAGGGCCTCTTCACAAACCCGATATCTTGATTTAAGCAAATTCCTTAAGTTCCTTGTTGCAGAAAGATAATTTTTAAATTTGCTTCAAAGACGCTTTCGTTTTTTCACCACCAATCAATCGGTTTTTTTAGTAACAAAATACAGATATTTGTTTTTCACTGGGTTCTTGAACTTAATTGGAAAGCTTTTTTGTCTGTCTGGATAGTCTTTCTCTGATATGTCAGAGCCCCGCATGAGCTTTAGTGAAGATGGGGTTTTGGCTGCTTAAAAGTTATTGGGAGACTTACTTTCTTCCTCTTTTAAGTAAGCTGCTATTAAAGTTTTGGTAGTTCTTAAAATTATGCTCAAGCAACTGCTGGGTGATCCAAATGCTCGCAAGTTGAGGCGCTACCAGCCAATAGTCACTGATATCAACCTGTTTGAAGAAGATATCATTTGCTTAAGCGACGATGATCTTAGAGCGAAAACAGCTGACTTTCGACAGCAGTTATCTAATGCTGGAACCCTGGAGAAGCAAAGGCCACTGTTAGATGACCTGTTGCCAGAGGCCTTTGCTGTAGTTCGAGAGGCTAGTAAAAGGGTTTTAGGAATGCGGCATTTTGATGTGCAGCTTATTGGTGGGATGGTTTTGCATGAAGGGCAAATTGCTGAGATGAAGACTGGTGAAGGTAAGACTTTGGTTGCGACACTTCCTAGCTTCCTAAATGCTTTAACTGGAAGGGGAGTTCATGTTGTGACAGTCAACGATTACTTGGCTAGACGTGATGCTGAATGGATGGGCCAAGTTCACCGATTTTTGGGCCTTAATGTTGGCTTGATTCAGCAGGATATGAATCCTACTGAACGCAGAAATAATTATGCTTGCGATATTACTTACGCAACGAACTCTGAGCTTGGATTTGATTATTTAAGGGATAACATGGCTACCGATATTAGTGAAGTTGTACAAAGGGAATATCAATATTGCGTTATTGATGAAGTTGATTCCATACTTGTAGATGAAGCTAGGACACCTTTAATTATTTCTGGTCAAGTTGAGCGACCTCAAGAAAAATATGAAAAGGCTGCAGAAGTTGTTTCTTCTTTGGAAAGAGCCGCGGAAATGGGAAAAGATGGTATTGATCCAGAAGGTGATTACGAAGTTGATGAGAAACAGAGAACATGCACTCTTACAGATGCAGGATTTGCGAAGGCAGAACAACTTCTAAAAGTGAGAGATTTGTTTGACCCTGCAGACCCTTGGGCTCATTACATCACGAATGCAATAAAGGCTAAAGAACTATTTGTCAGAGATGTTAATTATATAGTTAGAGAAGGAGATGCAGTCATTGTTGATGAATTCACAGGCCGAGTAATGCCTGGCAGAAGATGGAGTGATGGCCAACATCAAGCTATAGAAGCAAAGGAGAGTTTGACTATTCAGCCTGAGACTCAGACACTTGCCTCAATTACTTATCAGAACTTTTTTCTTTTATACCCACGCTTAGCCGGAATGACCGGTACGGCCAAGACGGAAGAGGTTGAGTTCGAGAAAACTTATAAGCTTGAAACCACTGTTATCCCAACTAATTGCCCTAGAGCAAGACAGGATTGGGTAGATCAGGTTTATAAAACTGAAGGAGCAAAATGGCGAGCAGTAGCTAACGAGACTGCAGCAATTCATAAGGAAGCAAGACCAGTCTTGGTTGGTACAACAAGTGTTGAAAAAAGTGAGTTATTGAGTTCTTTACTCTCAGAGCAAAATATTCCTCATAATCTTTTAAATGCTAAGCCTGAAAATGTTGAGCGTGAGGCTGAAATAGTTGCTCAAGCTGGTCGTGCAGGAGCAGTGACTATTGCTACCAATATGGCTGGACGTGGTACGGACATTATCTTGGGTGGCAATAGTGATTACATGGCTCGATTGAAATTACGGGAGGTTCTTTTGCCAAGATTGGTAAGACCGGAAGATGGACATAGACCACCAGTTCCTCTGCAACGTAATCTCGATAAAGCAAGTGGCTTTGAAAATTCTAAGACAAAAGTTTCAGCTGATTCTTCTTCGAATTTAATTAGCGAATCAAAGGCTATTGGTAATTTATTTCCTTGTGCCTTGAATGAAGATACCGACCAATTGTTAGCTCAACTTGCGAAGGATTTGGTTAAAGGATGGGGAGATCGGTCACTCAGTGTAATTGAGTTGGAAGATCGAATTTCCACAGCTGCAGAAAAAGCTCCCACAGATGATCCTCAGATTGGAGCATTGCGTGACTCTATTGCCAAGGTTAAAGATGAGTATGACCTAGTAGTCCATCAGGAAGAGTCACGAGTGCGTGATGCTGGTGGGTTACATGTGATTGGTACTGAAAGACATGAATCTCGAAGAGTTGATAATCAACTTCGTGGGCGCTCAGGGCGCCAGGGTGATCCAGGGAGCACACGTTTTTTTCTTTCCTTAGAGGATAATTTGCTACGAATTTTTGGAGGGGAAAGGGTCGCAGCTCTAATGAATGCTTTTCGAGTAGAAGAAGATATGCCGATTGAGTCCGGCATGCTTACTCGTTCTTTAGAGGGTGCACAAAAGAAAGTTGAAACGTATTATTATGATATTCGAAAACAGGTTTTTGAATATGATGAAGTAATGAATAATCAGCGACGTGCTGTGTATTCAGAACGGAGGAGAGTCCTTGAAGGGGTTGGGCTAAAAAGGCAAGTTATAGGATATGGTGAGAGAACAATTGATGATATTGTTGATGCTTATGTGAACCCAGACTTGCCCCCCGAAGAGTGGGATATTGGCCGACTAGTTGCAAAGGTAAAGGAGTTTGTTTATCTTTTAGAGGATTTAAAGTCTGATCAATTATTAGGCCTTAACTCAGATGAGTTAAAAGCTTTTCTCCAAGAGCAATTACGTAATGCCTACGATATTAAGGAAGGACAGGTAGAAGAGAATCGTCCAGGATTAATGAGAGAGGCTGAAAGATTCTTTATTTTGCAGCAAATAGATGTTTTATGGAGGGAACATTTGCAGGCAATGGATGCTTTACGTGAATCAGTTGGTCTAAGAGGTTATGGACAAAAGGATCCTTTAATTGAATACAAGAATGAGGGCTACGATATGTTTTTAGAAATGATGACAAATATGAGGCGCAATGTAATTTACTCAATGTTTATGTTCCAGCCTGCACCTGTTAGAGATAAGGACAAGACTGAAGATCAATCTTCTGAAGATATAGAGGAAACTTAAATTTATTGCTTTGGATTTTCGCCAAGAAATTCTAATATCTCTCTATCTTTGAGACTTTGGGCTTCGTTAGTAATAACCTCGTCAGGACCAATATCTGCGGGTAAGGATTGAAGATATTTATGTAATGTACTTACCTGGTTCTCGAGCTGGTCAATTCTTTCCATAAGGTTTCTTATTACATTTGCTTCTGCATCTGGGAGTGCTGAGTGTGCCAGAGGATTGATTTTTACTCCGCTTTGATGAACAATTCTTCCTGGTATTCCAACTACTGTACTGTCAGCTTCAACATCTCTTACTACTACTGATCCTGCACCAATTCTGGTGTTTGCTCCAACTTGAATGCCACCAAGGACTTTTGCACCTGCTCCGATAACAACATTTTCCGAAAGAGTCGGATGTCTTTTCCCATGCTCCTTTCCTGTACCTCCAAGGGTTACCCCTTGATAAAGAAGGCATCTGTTTCCAATTTCTGCTGTTTCCCCTATCACAACTCCCATCCCATGATCAATAAATACTCCACTGCCTATTCTTGCTCCAGGATGAATCTCTATTCCTGTTAAACTTCTATTAACTTGACTGAGAAGTCGGGCAATAAGTTTTATAGGAATTAGAGGTATCTTTGTATTCCATAGGCGATGAGTTAGTCGGTGAATTGTAATTGCCTGGACTCCTGGATAACAGAGGATAATTTCTAGAAATCCTCTTGCTGCTGGATCCCGCTCTTTAACGATCTTTAGATCCGATTTGATTGACCTAAGCATTGATTTTAAATTTGCACTTATTTATTCTGAAGTCCGATTTCTTTTAGTAATTTTTCAATAGTATCTCCACTTAAGTAACTTTCTGCACAATGAATTTGAGGCATTCGCATTAGCTGAGACCTATTTTGCCTTAGACTTTGCTCTACCAGAGATAGACTCGGTCTGTCACATAGAACATGACTAGAGGCTCTTAAAAGAGCTAAAAGACGACTCCCTACATCTGGAGTTGCTGTCATAAGCAAAATTTCATTTCCACGCATGCTGTGGAGGATCACTTCTGCAGCGCGCAAGATGCCTGGACTAATGCTCACTAGCCCTACGCAGCTACCACTGCGAAGTTCTTTTAGCATCGCTAGTTCTTGGCGAAAGTCATTTAGGTCTACAGCTACAGCTCTGACGCCATGCTTTTTTGCCAAATTTTCGAGTGGCTGCAAAAAGTAGCGGCTAGTTACAACTGTTCCATTTCTTGAGCTCTCCAATACACTTTCAAGCTCTTCCATTGGCATTACTTCGATAGGTACCTCGATATGAGGCTCTAGTTCTTCTGCAATCAGCATTGATGCGCCAATGTCTTCGCGAGGCGTGCTTACTAGAACTCTTGCACCACAACGTAAGCGCCAATCAATTTCTTTTGTAAGAAGTTCTCTAGTTTGCTGCAGAGTACATCCTGAATTCAGTAAACCATCAACACATTTCCGAACTTCTTGGTCAATATCAGTGACAGCTTTGTTTCTAAGATGTAATGGCGTTTTTACTTCACGTGGCTTTTGCTGGTCACGAACATAGATTCCAGAACCTGCCATAGCTTCTACTACACCATCAGTTTCCAGTTGTCGGTAAACCTTACTAATGGTGTTCCGATGGAGGCCTGTTTGCATTGCTAGCTGTCTAGTGCTTGGCAGCCTGTGGCCAGGTGGATAGTGCCTTGCAGCAATCGCAAAACAAATTTGGTTGTAAAGCTGGGTCGACGCGGGTATGTCGCTTTCCTGCTGAATGTGGAATCGCACGCCGATGGGCCAGGTCGTAATGCGGCTACACTAAGGAAGTGACCGCCTCGTGACAATTATCTGTGCGGCCAGGTTACTAATTTGTTGTTTTTAAATACCTGCAACTCCCTTGCAAAAACTTAATAATCCTAGGTTTTTGCCCATTAAACCTCCTTGTTACGCCTCGTAATCCTTTCAGTAAACTTTGGCTTTAGTAAGCAAAAAGAGATTGGATTAGGTCATGATTTCTTGGATCCAGCTAGCCGAAGTAATCAAAATTTGAGGTTAAAAAGATATTTATTTCTGGATTGATTTATTTTGGTTGCGCATTTGACTTTCAGATCTACCTAGATTCGGGACTTTTGTAGGGCTCTTTCTTTCGACCGCTTTATGCGTAGCTTCTTCTTTGTCTTTTTTTAGCAGTGGGGTTTTTCGTGGCGTTAGGAACATGATCATATTTCTCCCTTCTCTTTTTGGAGCTTGTTGAATCTCAGCTTTCTCTTCAAGATCATTAGCCATTCGCCTTAAAAGGCTTTCTGCAAGCGAACTGTGTTGGATCTCTCTACCTCGGAAAATAACTGTGCACTTAACTTTGTCGCCCGCTTTCAGGAAGCGTGTTGCATGCCCTAGACGGACGTCATAGTCATGCTTGTCAATTTTGTATCTCATTTTCACTTCTTTCACTTCAGTTTGATGAGATTTCTTTTTTGCTTCTTTAGCTTTTTTTTCTTGTTCAAATTTATATTTGCCGTAATCCATAATTCTGCAGACAGGAGGATCTGCTTTTTCGCTTACAAGAACTAGATCCAGTTCCCGATTCTTTGCTACATCCAGGGCTTCTTCCCTATTTATGACACCTAATTGGGTGCCGTCTGCATCAACCACCCTTAATTTGGGATAACTGATTCGGTCATTGATATTTGGTAGCTCTCTGACTGGAGCGCGACGGTCAAAACGAGGACGTGGAGGCATTCAGTGGGTTAGAGGTGGGTAATGCAGATCTGGAAGGACACTACAAATAGATCTACTGCACTTACATTAGGCTGCTTTGATTACAGATAGTGCTTCATTAAGTGGTTCCTCACTTTTTAGCCAATAAGGGTGATGTTGTTTTTTGAACCAAGTTCTTTGCCTCTTGGCAAATTGCAGTGTGCGCTTTGTAGTTAAGGCAATAGCATCTTCAAGCTCTAATTGGCCATTAAGTACTTTTAATGCCTCCCCATAGCCAATGGTCTGCAATAAAGGCAATTCAGGGCTGAATTGGTTACACAGTTTCTCTGTTTCTCTAAGTAATCCATTTTGATAAAGCTCAATTGTTCTTTCAGAGATTCTTTTGGGAAGATCTTTTGGGTCTAGTCCAAGCTCGAGGACACGCCATGGGGGAGGGTTTGTTCTCTGTTGAGGACTCAGCGGTTTTCCTGTGACATATAGGACTTCTAAGGCACGTTGGGTCCTAAAAACATCTGCAGGATGAATTCTTTGTGCTGCTAGAGGATCAGCTGTTTTGAGAAGATTGTGACAAATATTTTGTCCAAGACTGTTCAGTTGCTCGCGGATTTGTTTTTGAGGTCCTACTGATGGTGGACATAATCCCTGAGTCAACGCCTTGAGATAAAGACCGCTTCCACCAACAAGTAAACAGCCACCTTCCTTGCTGAGTAAATCTTGAATTTGAAGATTTGCTGTTGATTGAAATTCTTGCATTGTCATTGGTTGATCTGGTTCACGTAGATCAATCAAAAAATGCTTAACCCTGCGTTGTTGTTCATTGGTTGGTTTAGCAGTACCAATATCCATTCCTCGATAGAGCTGCCTTGAGTCGACGTTTAAGACACTTAGATTTAATTTTTCGGCAAGTTCGATTGATAGGGATGTTTTGCCGCTAGCAGTAGGACCTAATACGACAATTACGAGTGGTTGAGCCCTTACGGTAGAGGTTTTCAGGTTAGACATGCCAGGAACTAATTTTGGCTTGGTTTATTAGCTATTCAGCTTCTGGAACCCTTGCAAGTTTTTTGCTGTAAAAGTGGTAAATTTAGATCGCCAGGTCGAGGACTCTCTCGTCTATTAGACCACCAAAAACAACCTACCCTGGCTGCGGATTTCTAGATGAGCGAAGACTCCAAGGTTCAGGCAGCCTATGGCGCCGAACAGATACAGGTTCTTGAAGGCCTTGAGCCGGTAAGAAAGCGCCCTGGAATGTATATCGGCTCTACTGGGCCCAGGGGATTGCATCATCTTGTTTATGAGGTTGTTGATAATTCTGTTGATGAAGCTCTTGCTGGCCATTGTGATGAGATTCAAGTTGTTCTTTTAGAAGATGGCTCTGCTTCCATTACTGACAATGGCAGGGGAATTCCAACAGATGTACATCCTCGAACTGGTAAAAGTGCATTAGAAACGGTTCTCACTGTTCTTCACGCTGGTGGAAAATTTGGTAGTGGCGGTTACAAAGTGTCTGGAGGCCTTCATGGTGTTGGTGTTTCTGTTGTTAATGCTTTAAGTGAGTGGGTTGAGGTATCAGTTCGAAGGGAGGGAAAAGTCCATAAACAGCGTTTTGAACGGGGTGCCCCAATAGGTACTTTGCGATCAGAAAAACAACCTTCTGCAGAAAATTCTGTTACTGGAACAAGTCTTTGTTTTAAGCCAGATTTAGAGATATTTACTGGTGGAATTGTTTTTGATTATTCAACCTTGGCTGCAAGATTAAGAGAACTGGCCTATCTCAATGGTGGTGTTCGGATAGTTTTCAGGGATGAACGCCAAGTTAATAGAAATCAAGATGGTTTACCTCATGAGGAAGTTTATTTTTATGAGGGGGGTATCAAAGAATATGTTGCATATATGAATGAGGAAAAAGATGCCCTCCATTCTGAAATTATTTACGTGAATTCTGAAAAAGATGGGGTTCAAGTAGAGGCCGCATTGCAATGGTGTGTTGATGCTTACTCTGATAGCATTTTAGGCTTCGCGAATAATATTCGAACTGTTGATGGAGGAACCCATATTGAGGGGCTTAAAACGGTTCTTACAAGAACTCTGAATACTTTTTCACGCAAACGTGGAAAGCGAAAAGAAGGAGATTCTAATTTGGCAGGTGAAAATATTCGAGAAGGTTTAACTGCAGTTCTTTCTGTAAAGGTTCCAAACCCAGAATTTGAAGGACAGACAAAAACGAAATTAGGTAATACAGAAGTACGTGGGATTGTTGATAGCTTGATAGGTGAATCACTGAGTCAATACTTAGAGTTTAATCCTGCTGTTATTGACTTGATTTTAGAGAAGGCAATTCAGGCATTTAATGCTGCCGAAGCAGCACGAAGAGCTAGAGAGTTAGTTAGACGTAAAAGTGTCTTAGAAAGTTCAACATTGCCGGGGAAATTAGCCGATTGTAGTTCAAGGGACCCATCTGAATCTGAGATTTATATTGTTGAGGGTGATTCAGCGGGTGGATCAGCTAAGCAAGGACGTGACCGCCGCTTTCAGGCGATTCTTCCGTTACGAGGAAAGATATTAAATATTGAAAAGACAGATGACTCGAAGATTTATAAAAATACTGAGATTCAATCTCTTATTACTGCTCTTGGCTTAGGTATTAAGGGGGAAGAATTTGAATCTAAAAATCTTCGTTATCATCGCATTGTGATCATGACTGATGCTGATGTTGATGGCGCACATATTCGGACTTTATTGCTAACATTCTTTTATAGATATCAGAAAGAATTAGTAGAAGGTGGTTATATCCACATAGCCTGTCCCCCTCTTTATAAAGTTGAAAGAGGAAAAAATCATACATATTGCTATAACGAATCTGACTTGCAAAAAACTTTATCAAGTTTTGGAGAAAAGGCTAATTACACTATTCAGAGATTTAAGGGACTTGGTGAGATGATGCCCAAACAATTGTGGGAAACCACAATGGATCCATCAACGAGGATGATGAAGCGTGTAGAGATAGAAGATGCTCTTGAGGCAGATAGGATTTTTACAATCCTGATGGGGGATAAGGTTGCTCCAAGGAGAGAATTTATTGAGACTCATAGTGCTGAGTTAGATATGTCTACGCTGGATATCTGATGCCAGCTATAAATACTTTTCTCCGTTGGGGATGGCTTCTTGGAGTTGCTCTTTGTGCGCCTGTAACATTGCCAGCTGGAGGAGGAGAAAGAAGGTATTCACAGATTCGAATACAGTATTCTTCCAATCTATTTCTTGCAGAAGATGATGAGATTTTACGCTCTAGTCCAATTACGTTTGCGCCTAGCTTAAGGACTTTGGATATGGGAACGCCTATTTATATTTTGGATTCTTGGGAAAGTGAAGACGGTGGCAATTGGATTAGAGTCAAGCTTTATTCAAATAACCTTATTGGTGACGCTGCGACGGCAAGACATGGTTGGCTGAATGTGAATGTCTGAATGCATTCATTTAAGAGGCTTCTCGGCCTTCTTCCTAGTTTCTATAGGGGCTATAACTGGAGCCTCTTTAAGGGTGTGGTTAGCATCAATTTTGAAGTTATTCTTTCAAACCAGATATCTTTCTACATTATCAATAAATCTTTTAGCTTCTTTTTTATTGGGTTTAACTTATGGGTCATATGAACATTGTTATTCAAACTTCTTTATAACTCCTTTTGCTTTATTGATAGTAGTTGGATTTTTAGGAAGTCTTAGTACTTTCTCTACTTTTATATTTGAATTTTATGAGATACTTTTTTTAAGAAAATTTAAACATCTAGGCTTACTTTTTTTGGCTTCTGTATTAGGAGGTTTAATGGCTATCAGGTTTGGTTATATGTTAACTCATGACCCAGTCAATTAATATTTATAAAAGAATAGATTTTTTGTTTGTTGCTCTTGGGGCTGTTCCTGGAGCAATTATACGATGGCAGCTTGGTAATCATATAGTTCCTAATCTTGTTGGTGCTGCCGTATTTGGATTTCTAGCATCAATCTCTCTAAAGCAAAGACCTCAATTGCTAATAGGTGCTGGTTTCTGTGGATCTTTAACTACTTTTAGTGGGTGGTTACTTAGTTGTATTAAATTGATTGAGATAGGCGATTACTTCTCGGCTTTTAAATTGTTATTTCTAACAATGATATTTGGTCTGATAGCTGTTTACCTTGGCTTTTCCTTGGGAAAGAAACTTAACCATTAATTGCAGATTCAATAGCAGTTTTGATTTCATTGCTTTCAGGCTCAATATTGCTTTTAAATCTTGCAATAACTTTACAGTCTTTCCCTATGAGAAATTTCTCGAAGTTCCATTCAACATCTCCACCTTGTTTGAATTGGTTTAAAGTTGTATAGGGTTCGGTTGTCTGTCCTCTCGCATGCACTTTGTCGAAGAGCTCAAATTTGACACCATATGTTGTAGAACAGAATTCTTGAATTTCATCGAGGGTTCCAGGCTCTTGATTTCCAAAGTCATTGCATGGGAACCCAAGTACCAAAAAGTTCTCGCCAACGTATTTGTCTTGTAAAGCTTGTAAAGCGGCATATTGCTTTGTAAAACCACACTTGCTCGCAACATTAACGATCAGGAGTACTTGTCCCCGGTAATCACCAAGAGACTTCATTGCTCCGTCTGTTTTGCGAACCAATACTTCACTAGTGTTCAAAGTCATGACTGTTGATACTCACAATTTCACATTAGCTACTCAACATAGCCATAAGATGATGAGGCCCTGAATTGATGCCATGAAAGAGGCAACAGGGTTGCCTGGCCCTGGGACATCAGTTGTAAATGACCCTCAATTAGCTGAGGTGGTTTCGCAGCAGCTAGAAGAGATGTTGTCTGCAGGCAATTATGACTCAGTCAAGCTCCTACTGCAGCCTGTTCAACCAGTAGATATTGCTGAGGCAATAGGTGGCTTGCCTTTGATCTTGCAAGCCCTAGCGTTCCGTTTACTTAATAAGAATGAGGCTATTGAGGTATATGAATATCTAGACCCCCTTGTTCAACAGAGCTTGCTTGACAGGTTGCGTTCTGGCGAGGTGCTTGAGTTAGTAGAGAAGATGTCTCCTGATGATCGTGTACAGCTTTTTGATGAGTTGCCTGCAAAGGTTGTTCGGAGGTTGTTAGCTGAATTAAGTCCTTCGGAGAGACGCGTGACAGCTCAACTGTTGGGTTATGAGCCTGAGACAGCTGGGAGGTTAATGACTACTGAATTTGTTGATCTCAAAGAAGGTCACACTGCCGCTCAAGCTTTAACGATTGTTAGAAGAAGGGCTCCTGACACGGAGACTATTTATAGCCTTTACGTTACTGATGCAGAAAGACATCTCACAGGAATTCTTTCTTTAAGGGATTTGGTCACTGCTGATCCTGAGGCTTGTATTGGCGATTTGATGACTCGTGATGTAGTGAGTGTAAGTACTGATACCGATCAAGAGGAAGTTGCTAGGGCTATTCAGCGATATGATTTTCTTGCAGTTCCTGTTGTAGATCGGGAGCAGAGACTTGTAGGCATCGTCACGGTTGATGATGTCATTGATGTTATTCAGCAGGAAGCCACTCGGGATTTATATGCTGCCGGTGCTGTGCAGGCGGGTGATGAAGATGATTATTTTCAGAGTAATTTATTTGTTGTTGCTCGTAGAAGAGTTGTTTGGTTAGTCGTTTTGGTATTAGCCAATGGCTTAACTACACATGTCATTGCTATGAATGACTTTGTATTGCAGCAAGTAGTTCTTTTAGCAGCATTTATTCCTTTATTAATAGGTGCTGGTGGAAACGTTGGGGCTCAAAGCTCTACTGTTGTTATTCGTGGTTTGAGTACACAGCGAATTCAGGCTCTCGGTCCAATGAAAGCAGTTGCTAGAGAAGCAATTGCTGGAGCTTTATTAGGCCTTTTGATGCTGATAGTGGTTGTTCCTTTCGCATGGTGGAGGGGGGATGGACCTCTTGTTGGAGCTGCTGTAGGCATAAGTTTGATGGCTATTACTACATTGGCTGCTACTGCTGGTGCTGCTTTACCGCTGATTTTTGATCGTATGGGATTAGACCCTGCTTTGATGTCTGCACCTTTTATTACAACTGCTACAGATGTGGCTGGAGTATTGATCTACCTGCGGACAGCCGCCTGGCTCCTGAATTACACAAACGGAATACCAAAATAGTTATTTATACCTAAAATTTAGTTTTTTGCAGGGATTTACTAGCTGCTTTACACTTCTTAGTAGTAGTCTTTACAAAACGCAACAGTGTGCAGTGGTGACAGTCGCATTGTCTAACG
>QCKJ01000010.1 GCA_003215435.1 Prochlorococcus sp. AG-409-M05 | reverse complement strand
AGAGTCAGTCCCAGAACAACCAAGGGAACGAGACATCAGAAGAAAAGAAGGTCCTTATTACTGAAGTAATCATTGAGGGTTTGGCTGACCATCCAGACCAGAGGCGTCTGGAGCTGGCTGCATATGACGCTATGAGTGTTCGCCCTGGTGGTGGTGCTACTAGAAATGACCTTAAGCGTGATTTGGATGCCGTTTATGCGACAGGTTGGTTTTCAGGAGTTCGAATTGAACCAGTTAATGGTCCTCTTGGAGTTCAACTTTTGGTTAAGGTCCAGCCGAATCCATTGCTGAGGACCGTTGAGCTTGAACCAAATGATGCAGTGATCCCTTCGAGTGTGATTAGGGAAATCTTTGCCCCTGATTATGGAAAAACACTCAACTTAAATGGACTGCGGCTTCGTATGAATGAGTTGCAGAACTGGTATGTCAATGAAGGCTATTCATTGACTCGTGTATCGGGCCCTAAGAGAGTGACCCCCCAAGGACTTGTTCAATTAAAGGTATCTCAGGGAACTGTTTCAGGGGTAGAAGTTCAGTTTCTTAATGCAGAAGGCGATTCGACAAACGAGAATGGGGATTTGATAAAGGGGAAGACTCGTCAATGGGTGATAAAGCGAGAGATTTCAATCAAGCCTGGTCAGGTCTTTAATAGGAATCAACTTGAAAGAGATATTAAACGGTTATATGGAACTTCCCTTTTCAGCGACATTAAAGTTTCTTTGAAGCCTGTCGCTGGTGAGCCTGGGACAGTCACGATTCTTTTAGGTATTGTTGAACAATCAACAGGATCACTTTCTGGAGGTATTGGATTTAGTCAAGCACAGGGATTATTTGGTCAAGCAGGACTTCAGGAAAGCAATTTATTTGGGAGAGCTTGGAACGCGGGAATAAACCTAACTTATGGACAATTTGGTGGTCTTGCTGATGTCACCTTTGCCGACCCTTGGATAAAAGGAGATAAATATAGGACTGCAATTAGGTCTTCTGTTTTTCTTAGCAGAGATGTACCACAGATTTTCAGAAGCCAGAATGGAGGAACAATTCGTGGTGTTTCTGAATATTATGATGCCGGCTCAGTTAATGCATACGAGATAGGTACAGACTTGCACGGGAAAACGAAGTTTGATTCAGTTACTGCTGCAAAGAATTCTGATAGTGGAAATAGTTGGTTTGATTATGAAGGTAACGCTGTTGCATTGTCTAGAACTGGTGCAAGCATTGTTGTCTCTAGACCATTAAATGGTGGTAATCCTTATAAAAGAGTTCCTTGGAGTGTTGTGGCAGGTCTAAATGTTCAAAAAGTTAGGCCTATTTCATTTTCAGGAAAAGCCAGGCCCTATGGTGTAGCCACAAGAGATAAACAACAGGGGCATGCTCCAAATGATGATGTCATATGTATCGCTTTTAATTGTGCAAAAGAGAACAATTTATTTGGAGTGAGAACAGGGGTTGCTTATAACACTTTGGATAATCCACGTAATCCAATCTCAGGTGATTTTGTAAGTCTTTCTACTCAACAATTTGTTTCGGTTGGAGATGACTCTCCAACCTTTAATAGGACCCGAATTTCTTATACACACTTTATCCCTGTTAATTTTTTAAAGATCCATAAAGGCTGTCGTCCCAAGCCTGGGGAAAAAGCTGATTGCCGACAGACAATTGGTATGCAAGTTAAGACTGGAACAGTAATGGGTCAGCTTCCTCCTTATGAAGCATTTTGTACTGGTGGGGGCCAATCAGTTAGAGGTTGGAGTGCTTGCGATTTGGGTGTTGGCAGAACTTTTGGTGAGGCGTCTGTTGAATATAGGTTTCCAATTTGGAGCATTATTGCGGGAGAACTTTTTGTTGATGGAGCAACAGATTTTGATTCGCAAGCAAAAGTTCCTGGCAGGCCAGGCGAGTTGTTAGGGAAGCCTGGATCAGGTTATTCAGTTGGTACAGGAATAATAGTGACTACTCCAGTAGGTCCTCTTCGTCTAGAGGCAGCTAGCCAAGGTCTATCTGGTAATTGGCGTTTTAATTTGGGAGTTGGCTGGAAGTTCTAGTGTCTAACTGGCCTAATTGTTATGGAGGTGCATGGACTCTTGCGGAGTCAACCTTAAGGCGAGGTGTAGGCCTTCACAGTGGACTGGTCTCTGAAATAAGACTGTCTCCGTCTGAGAAGGCTGGCTTTCATGTTTCTTGGTTTAATGATATTGAACCTCCTATAACTCTTAGCCCAACCCAGGTTTCTGATACTCAGCTTTGTACTACTCTTCGATTTTCAAATAACAGGCGCCTTTCTACTGTTGAGCACCTGCTGGCAGCTCTTGCAGGGTGCGGGATAACACATGCAGAAATTCAATCTTCAGGAGAGGAAGTGCCTCTTCTTGATGGATCTGCGCTTGGTTGGGTGGAAGCTATTCAGGAAGCAGGAGTTGTCCCTTTAAAGAGTTCTCCCCCCTCCCCAATAGTTTTGAAAGAGCCGATATTATTAACTCAAGGGGGGAGTGTAATAACAGCTACTCCCGCCGAGCAGTTGAAATTGGTTGTTGTGATCGAATTCCCTCAAAGAGCAATTGGTAAACAGTTTTTTTCTATAGTGCTTACTCCAGAGAAGTTTGTTAAGGAGATAGCGCCTGCTAGGACATTTGGCTTTTTAGACCAAGTTGAGCATCTTCGTGGTGCTGGATTAATTAAAGGAGCAGGATTGGAAAATGCTTTGGTTTGTGATGGAGACAGCTGGTTAAACCCCCCATTGAGGTTTCCTAATGAGCCAGTAAGACATAAGCTTTTAGATCTTTTGGGGGACCTAGCTCTAGTGGGTTTTCCTAGAGCTCAAATACTTGTTTATAAAGGTTCCCATAGGCTTCATACTGATTTAGCTGCGGCACTTTTCTCTCTCACTTGATTAATCATCACCTTGAACGACTCTCTTTCTAACACCTTGAATAGCGAAGAAATTATGGGCCTTTTGCCCCATCGCTACCCTTTTGCACTTGTTGACCGTGTTGTGGAACATGAACCTGGGAAGAAAGCAGTTGCTATTAAAAATGTGACTCTTAATGAACCACAGTTTCAAGGTCACTTCCCAGGGAGGCCATTAATGCCTGGGGTGTTAATTGTTGAGGCAATGGCACAAGTGGGAGGGCTTATCGTGACTCAAATGCCTGACTTGCCCAAAGGCCTATTTGTTTTTGCCGGGATAGATGGTGTTCGTTTTAGACGTCCAGTAGTGCCAGGGGACCAGTTAAAGATTACTTGTGAACTTCTGAGCCTAAAAAGGCAACGCTTTGGCAAGGTTAATGCTGAAGCGACTGTGGAAGGTCAATTGGTTTGTTCAGGTCAGTTGATGTTCTCGTTGGTGGATTAATAAAAATGACCGAGCTTCGCAACCTTCCACCTATTTCTCCACAAACATCAACTCAGATACACCCAGCGGCTGTTGTTGATCCTCGTGCAGAGCTTGATCAGGGAGTAATTATTGGTCCAGGTGCTGTCATCGGACCTGAAGTGAAGATAGGAGCTCATTCATGGATTGGCCCAAATGTTGTGTTAGACGGGCGATTAACAATGGGGTCTCAAAATCGTGTTTTCCCCGGGGCATGTTTAGGCCAGGAACCTCAGGATCTTAAGTACCGAGGAGCGTCTACTGAGGTGGTTATTGGGGATGGAAATACTATTCGTGAATGCGTGACAATCAATAGAGCAACTGATGTAGGGGAATTTACTCGTATAGGAGACCAAAATCTTCTTATGGCTTATTGCCATTTGGGGCACAACTGTGTTTTGGGTGATGGAATAGTGATGTCAAATGCTATTCAAGTTGCTGGTCATGTTGTGATTGAAGATCGGGCGGTAATTGGCGGATGCCTTGGCATACATCAATTTGTCCATATTGGCAGTCTTGCAATGGTTGGTGGAATGACACGAGTTGATAGAGATGTACCTCCTTTTTGTTTAGTTGAGGGGCATCCAGGAAGGATTCGGAGCCTTAACCGGGTTGGTCTTCGTCGGAGCGGGTTGGAGCAACGAGAAGACGGTGAGGAGCTCAAACAATTGCAGGAAGTCTGGAGCATTTTGTTTAGATCAGACAATGTCATCTCAGAGGGCCTTAGCCGGGCCAGAGAGAAGCGACTGATGCCTTCATCGGAGCATTTATGTGATTTTGTCCAAGCATCTATTGAGAAGGGTCGTCGCGGCCCAATGCCATCAATCTCTTTGAACCGTTGATGGTAAGACTGTTGATTAGCACCGGTGAGGTCTCAGGCGACTTGCAGGGCAGCTTTTTGATCAAGTCATTATTAAAAGAGGCTCAAAAAAGATCTATTGAGCTTGAGTTATTTGCCCTTGGAGGGTCTCGCATGCAGGATGCAGGCGCCCGGCTTATCGCAAATACTTCGAGGATGGGTGCTATAGGCCTTCTAGAAGCCTTGCCATTTGTTATGCCTACCTTACGTGTGCAGTCAAAAGTTGATCGCCTACTAAAGGAACTTTCTATCGATGGCGCAATATTGATTGACTATATGGGACCTAATATTCGCGTTGGTAACAAATTGCGGAGAGCTTTCCCAAAGTTGCCAATCATTTATTACATAGCTCCCCAGGAGTGGGCGTGGCGATTAGGCGATGGAGGCAGTACAGATCTTATTACCTTTTCAGATAAGATTTTAGCTATTTTTAAGGAAGAAGCTGATTTTTATAGTGCAAGAGGAGGGGATGTTCTATGGGTAGGACATCCGATGTTAGATGCAGTTGGTTCTCTTCCAGATAGGGAGGTCGCTCGTAAGAAGCTTGGTCTTAAGGGAGATAACAAACTCTTGTTGTTACTTCCTGCTTCACGTTCACAAGAACTTAGGTATTTGATGCCAAGCCTTGCTCAAGCTGCTGCGATATTACAAAAACGTGACCCTTCCCTCCAGGTTTTTGTCCCTGCAGCTATTCAAGGTTTTGAAAAACACCTTGAAAAAGCTCTTGATTCCGCTGGTGTTGTTGGTGAAGTTATTCCAGCCAAACTATCTGATGAGCTTAAGTCAGTTCTTTTTGCGGCTTCTGATCTTGCCTTGGGGAAATCTGGCACTATCAACATGGAGTTGGCGTTATGTGAAGTTCCACAGGTTGTTGGTTACAAGGTGGGAAGGCTTACAGCCTTTATAGCTAAACGACTACTTCGCTTTCGGGTTGACCACATCTCGCCAGTGAACTTATTACTTAAGAAACGTTTGGTCCCTGAGTTTGTTCAGGGTGATTTCACCGCTGAGAACCTAGCCTGCGCGGCCATACCTTTGCTTGATGACCCTAAAAAGAGATCTTTGATGATTGACGGTTACAAGCGTCTCAAGGAGGGGCTGGGGGCATCTGGGGTAACAGAAAGGGCGGCTAGGTCAATACTTGATATGGTTTGTTTATGAGGAAAATTTTTTCAAATATCTTCGGTTTTTTAGGTTCTCTGATCCTATTTACTTTCTTCCTGTCGTTACCTCTTGGGGTTGATGCTATCGAAGAGGCGGCTATTTTTGCGGGCGGGTGTTTTTGGTGTTTAGAGCATGATCTTGAGGTACTAGATGGTGTTAATTCCGTTGAGAGTGGTTACACCGGGGGAGATTTGCCTAACCCTAGTTATCGTCAAGTAAGTTCAGAAAAAACAGGCCATCAGGAGTCGGTTAGAGTTCTTTTTGACCCTGAGCAAATCAGCTATTCAAAGCTTCTAAGGAGTTATTGGCGCAATGTTGACCCTTTGGATGGATCTGGTCAGTTTTGTGATCGAGGAGACTCTTATCGGCCAGTAATTTTCACTCAAGGAGACGAGCAAGAAAAACAATCAAAAAGAAGTGCAGACTCGGCTGCTTTTGAATTAGGTATTCCTATCGAAAAGATTGAGGTCCAAGTTCGGAATGCTGATAGGTTTTGGCCTGCAGAGGATTATCATCAGGATTTTGCAAATAGAAATAGCCTTAAATATAATTTTTATAGGTTTAATTGCGGTAGAGATAAGCGACTTGAGGAGGTATGGGGCGATGCTGCAAGAAAATCCCAAAAATGGAAAAAGTAAAAGAGCAGAATCTAAGGAAAATATAAAATTGGTAGCCATGTGATACTAATTATTCCTTGAAAAATGCGGGTTTTCACCCATCCCAACTTCTTGAAAAATTGCTTACCATCAGTTCGTGTTTACGGAAGGGGAATGTATGTATCTACTGACCGTTAAGGATGGCCTTGTGACTAGGCATGTTGGTCCATATCAAAGTCCAAAGCAGGCATCTGATGACTTGGAAAGAGTACTTTTATCTTGTTCGGATAGAGCAAGATGGCAGATTCATGCACTAGAGAGTCCTGATTGCTTGTCTATTGCAGGACGTATTAATGCGCAGAGCAGGGTTTTCAGTGCTGCTGCTTCATAGAACTATGAATTGAAAAAGCATTGGTTTAGATCTATTTTTTGCTTTCGCGTAATACCCAGTTTAGAAGGGTACGAACACCGTATCCAGTTGCTCCTGCTGGATCAATTCCCCGATCTTTCTCTGCCCAGACAGTTCCGGCAATGTCTAGATGGGCCCAAGGAATTGATTCATCTACAAACTCATTAAGAAAAAGGGCTGCTGTAATTGATCCACCAGCTCGAGGACCTGTGTTTTTGAGGTCCGCAAGTAAGGACTTCAGTCCATCTTTATATGATTTGCGAAGTGGCATTCTCCAAAGGTTTTCTCCAGCTTCATTTGAGGCACTTTCTAGATCTCTTGCTAATTCATCATTGTTGGTCCAGAGACCTGCAATCTCCTCGCCTAGTGCAATAACGCATGCACCTGTAAGAGTCGCAAGATCTATTACCTTGTCTGGTTGAAGCTTGCATGCATAAACAAGGGCATCTGCAAGTGTCAACCTGCCTTCAGCATCTGTGTTGTTTATCTCTATGGTTTTTCCATTAGAGGCTTGAACTATGTCACCTGGATGAATAGCTGAGCCGTTCACCATGTTTTCACAAGCTGCCACGATGAAGTGGACTTCTACTCCTAATGGCTTCATTTTCCCTATCCCCATTGCTGCCCCAAGCACTGCAGCGCTCCCTCCCATATCAAACTTCATTAACTCAATTTGAGAGGCTCCAACTTTAAGGTTGTATCCCCCAGAATCAAATGTTAGGCCTTTGCCAACAAGTGCTAGTTTTTTGTGGACGGCTCCATTTGGTCTGTACGTGAGATGTATGAATTTAGGCTCTAGGTCAGATCCTTGAGAGACTGCCAAATAGGCTCCCATTCCTAGATCCCTGCAATTATTTCTTTCAAGGACAAGACATTCAAGATTGTTTTCCTTAGCAATCTCACCAGCCTTTCGTGCTAACTCAGAAGGGGTTAGCTTGTTAGCAGGTGCACCGACAAGTTCCCTAGCGAGTTCAACTCCGGCACAACTTGCATGTACATACTCTAAGGTTGATGTTGATAGTTCTTGTGTGCCAATAAATTCAATTTTTTTGGGCTTAGCTTTAGTTTCAGGGGCACTTTGAAAACGTAGATCTTTGAAAACACATAACTTTGCAGTTTCAGAAACGGCCTTTAAAGCTTGTTCTCTTTCATATTGATCCCATGGGAAAAATATTCCTAGCTTCTCATCACTATCAATTGCTTCACGCACCCCTGCAGCAGTAGCTTTACGCAGCTCATTAATTGAGAGCTCTTCAGGGTTTCCTAAGCCAACTAGTACAAGCTTTTTGAGGCTGCTATTTAGAAATCTAAAGCTTGCGGTTTCAGAAGATTCTGCAGTGAACTTAAGTCGGTCAAGTTCTTGTTTGAGAGAACCATCTAGAAGCTTTTCTAGTTGATCAATTACATCTTGAACTTGTCCTTTTACTAATCCCACCAAAAGAACAGATCCTGACCAGTCCAACAATGTCGATGAGGTATTAGAAAACTCCATTGGTTTATAAAGGCATTGCGATGATGTTAGCTCTGCAGCTAATTGTTTATTGCAGTGAATGGGGTAGACCAGTGGGCTCTGGTTTCTTTGTTAAAGGGTGGGAGCCAAAGAAGGATTAATTTCTTTTCCATTTTTCTGCGTTCCTTCGTCGATTCGGGGACGTCAATCCAAAAACGAATGCTCAAATGACTCTTCAGACCAACTTGAGCAAGTGCATGTGAATACGAGGCAAGATATTCTTTACAGTCATGCTCTCCTTTCCACCTTCGATCTGCTGAAGTTGTTTCACCTACATATAGCAATATTGGAGTGTTAAACCCTTCAGGAAGATCCATTACTAGATAAATAGCTGGACCACTATGCGGAGCACTAGGCCAACGCCAGAAACTGATTGGTAAAGGGGTGAGTTTAAGAGGTCTTAAAGTATCTAGTGATTTTAATTCGTCAGTTTCAAATAGTGAGCCTTGCTTTAGGTCTCCTCTAGGACTTTTAAAAAGCTTTGACTGATGTGCATGGAGCCTTTTTTGCCAACTTTCTAGCAGCTCTTTGCTGAGGTCTAATTCATCTGCCCCAGAGATGCCTCCTGAAAAATTGTTATGGGGGAATAATCCCCCTTGACCTCTGTAGGGTTTCATCTAACCGAGTCTTCGCAGGATGATTGGTTCTTCTGGGGGGCTCCGGAGAGTAGATGCCTTGTCAAATCTTCATTAGGGAATTGTTTGTATTTGCTGGGCAAATTTCTAGTCACCTCAAAAACATCCTAGCCAGTGGTCTAAACTAAAGGCCAATGCTCACTTTAACTTTCTTTGCAGATAAATATAATACTTAAAGCTGTGTAAAGATGTAAGGAGCAGAAAGGAATTGTTGTATTCCTCTCATTCAATAACTTTAATTTAAGGGAAAGCCATAGTGTAAATTTTAAAAGCAATTGTCTTTCGTTGTGTAAGAGAGATTAATGACTAAATCTTTTTTAAGAGTGCATTTTTAAATAATGAATTTTCAGAAGTAGCCTCTTTTGGGATGTTTTGAAGGAGTTAAAAATATCAGGAATTTATATGGAATTATGATATTTTTTTTTAAATATTTTTTGATTTAACGGCCCATCAAAACTTTAGAAACAACTCAAGTTTTGCGAACTTACCCTTGCGGTGTGGTTCTCACCCCTTCCATGAGTCGAGGTTTCAGGCAGGATGGTTGCAAATTGCTCTAACCCTTTTTATTGATTTAAGTGAATTCTTGGTAGAGGGATAAGCAAAGATTCGTCTTATGAACTTTGATTGACCATTCCTTCTGAGCAGGTGTTTGAAAAATCAATGGAAGGAACCTATTTGAGGCTGTCATGGCATTCTTTGAGTCCGAGATTGTCCAACAGGAAGCCAAGCGGCTTTTTACTGATTATCAAGAGCTCATGCAGCTCGGCTCCGATTACGGAAAGTTTGATCGTGAGGGGAAGAAAATGTTTATTGACACTATGGAGGAGCTGATGGAGAGGTACCGAGTCTTTATGAAAAGGTTTGAGCTCTCTGAAGACTTCCAAGCAAAAATGACTGTCGAGCAATTGAAGACTCAATTAGGACAGTTTGGAATCACTCCGGAACAGATGTTTGATCAAATGAATTCAACCCTTGAGAGAATGAAGTCTCAACTAGATCAAGCAGAAGGATAAACTTCTGCCCTTAACCCACGTACGATTAATTTATAAATGTAACTGTTGCCAATGTCGGAGAAGTCACCCTCACTACCAGCATGGTTGGAGAGGGGCATGGCAGAATTGTTCCCATCTGGTAAAGGGCTATCCCCTGATCAGGACCTTTCTTCAAGACTTGAAATAGCAAAGTTGAAGAATCGTCCTTTAAGAATCAAGCTAGGGATTGATCCAACAAGCAGTGAAATTCATTTAGGCCACAGCATTCTTTTTCGGAAGTTGAGGGCTTTCCAAGATGCAGGCCATACTGCGGTATTGATTATCGGGGACTTTACAGCCCGAATAGGCGATCCAACTGGTAAAAGCACGACAAGAGTCCAGTTGACTGCTGAGCAAGTTGAAGCAAATGCATCGAATTATCTCTCTCAGCTCGGACAAGGTCAGTTACCCGAGAATTCTTTGCTTGATTTCAATACCCCTGGAGCTATAGAAGTTCATAGAAACAGTGAATGGTTAGGAAAATTAGACCTTTCTAAAGTTATTGAACTGCTTGGAAATGCAACTGTTGGACAAATGCTCGCTAAGGAGGACTTTGGGAAAAGGTATTCAAGCGGGATACCAATTTCATTGCATGAATTTCTATACCCTCTGCTTCAGGGCTTTGACTCTGTAGCAGTTGACTCTGATGTTGAGTTAGGAGGAACCGATCAGAAATTTAATGTTGCTATTGGGAGAGATTTGCAGCGCTATTTCCAACAAAGTCCTCAGTTTGGGCTACTACTCCCAATCCTTGTGGGTCTTGATGGGTCTCAGAAAATGAGCAAGAGTTTGGGAAATACTGTGGGACTTAATGAAGATCCACTTTCGATGTACTCCAAGCTAGAAAAAATACAGGATTCACTTGTGACCAGTTATTTCACTCTGCTTACAAACTTAGACCTAGGAGAATTACCTTCTGGGCAAAGAGATCGACAGAAAGCAATGGCTCTTGCAGTTACTGCAAGCTTTCATGGTTTAGATCTTGCCGAAGCTGCCCAGAGAGATGCTTCAAATTTGGTTTCTGGTGTTGGAGCTCAGCTGGCAGATGTCCCTGAGGTGTCAATTGAAAATATGGTGTTTCCAGTAAAGGCGTTTTATGTACTTAGTGCTATTGGGATCTGCTCTAGTAGTAGTGAGGCACGTCGACAGTTAAAGGGAGGCGCGGTGAGATTGGATGGACGAAAAATCATTGACCCTAATTTTGAATTTTCCAAAAAAGATGAGCTGATTGGAAAAATCTTGCAACTTGGGAAGAAAACTTTTCGGAGGTTGATTTGAAGGTGAAACTCTTTTTCATAAGGCAATGAGATTCAACCCTGCTGACAAGCTCATAGTCGCGCTTGATGGCATGAACAAGGCAGAGGCACTCTCCTTCTCGTCAAAGATACCTGGACTTATTTGGGTAAAGGTAGGCCTAGAACTTTTTGTGAGTTCAGGCCCGGAACTTATTTTTGATTTGAAGCAGATGGGTAAACGGGTTTTTCTTGATCTCAAATTTCATGACATCCCAGCAACAATGGCGGCAGCATGTCAAAGAGCTGCAAGTACCGGAGTTGAATTGATCACTGTTCATGCTTGTGCAGGGTTTAAGGCGTTAACTGATTGCCAGGAGGCCTCTTTTGAAGCGGCTTGCGAGGCAGGGCTTAAGCCCCCGACTCTCCTTGCAGTAACGGTCTTGACTAGCTGGGACCCTAATCGCCTGGCCAATGAAATCTTCATTGATCAACCACTTAAGGAAAGGGTTGAGAAGTTGGCTGAATTGGCAAAGGAGGCAGGATTGGGTGGCTGTGTTTGCTCTCCAAAAGAGGTAAAGAATTTACGAGGTAAGCATCCGCTCCCTTTTGAGTTAATAACTCCTGGAATTCGTCCTAAGGGCTTTTCCTCTGATGATCAGATGCGAGTAATGAGTCCTTCTGAAACAATCACTCTGGGAGCTTCAAGACTTGTTATTGGAAGGCCCATTACTCGCGATAAAGACCCTGCTGGTGTTTTCTTGAGATGTTGTGAGGAGATCGAAGATAGTCACTCTGACTGACCAACTTTGGGTTCAGTTCCTTTGATTAGTCGTTGAATATTGCTCCTATGCCTCCACAAAATTAGTACCATTGCAAAAAAACCTACTAAAAAAAATGTTGGGTTGACGGCACTTCCCTTGAAGCTCATCAATATCAATAATGGCAAGCAAACTGCCGCACTAATGCTTGATAGGGAGACGATTCTGCTAAGGGCAAAAGTTGTTAGGAAGATACCTAATGATGCCAGTCCAACTGGCCATGAAAGGCCTAGGAGCATGCCTAGGCCAGTGGCAACAGCTTTTCCTCCTTTCCAGTTCAACCAAATTGGCCATATATGACCAACTAGGGAAGCAAGACCTGCTGCTACCTGTAATTCTTCCCCTAGGGCCAATGATCTAGCTAGTAAAACAGCTAAAGCTCCTTTGCCAACGTCAATAATAAAAACAATTAAGGCTGGACCTTTCCCAACATGCCTGAGAACATTTGTTGCACCTGTTGACCCAGAACCCACTTTCCGAAGATCTATACCAGCAAACCGTTTACCTGCGATATAGCCGCTGGGGAAGGAGCCGATTAAATAGCAAGCCCCAATACAAAAAATACTAATGATTGGTCCGATGAAATTATTCATAGGAATTCCTCCTCTTCATAAAATTCTTCTGGGGTAGCTGCAAAGGCAAGCCACAAGGGAAATTGAAGCAATGGAATATCTATGCTCCTTTCACAGGCATCTACAAGAATAAGTGGGACTTCGCCTCTCTCTTCAATTCGATCAGCTCTTTCTACAAGTGCATCTCCTCTCTCAAAAAGAACTATGCCACTATTTGGCCCAAAATCTTCTCTCCCGAGACCTAAAGCATCTTGAAGGCCCCTTCTCCATTCTCCAAGTCTTTCAGGTTGGCTAGCTAATACAAGAGCTTGGAAACTGTCTCCATATAGTTCACCAATTATGGAAATCAATGCAGCACTAACTAGGATATTTCTTGACCTATTACCTCTGCTGGGTTGAGCTCCTCGACCTCCTTGGTTGAAGAACCAGTCAGATAGAAGTTCGAGGTCCTTCTCTACAAGGCTGCGTCTTAACTTCCATGGCTCAGCATATAAATCCGGTTGCTCCAAAAATTGATCTAGAGATTCACGTATTAGATTTTGATCTGGTTTGAAAGTTTCAGAAATGGCTTGAATTTCTTCTTTAACATCTTCTTTTGCGCTTGCTTTCTCCTCATCTAGGGGAGAAGGCTTAACTACTACTGGTTGAGCAACAAGCTCTAGTTTCTCAGCTGATTGAGAAAGTTCTTGTAGTGCGCCTGTTAGATATTCTTGAAACCCTTTGACTCTTCTTGCAATTAAATCAGATTGTCCTGAAAAAGTTGTTTTTAGTTCCTTCTCAACCTCCTGTTTTTTCTTAGAAAGGTCCTGCACTTCTTTCTCTAACTTTGCACGATGTTCATTTAGCTCTTTAAAAGCAAGCGTAAAAAGGGGAGCAAGTTGATTGTTTGGGTTGGATGGCTCAACTTTTTTTGTAATAGGCCGCTCGGATGTTTTCTCTAAACTCTCAGTCGGAGGTGGGTTTGAATTTTGAATGTTTTCTTCAGTCATTAGGCCTTTATAAGTGGTAATTAAGTCGATTAGAGGTCTTGAGATGGTGTGGTTTGAGGCTTTTCCAGATGTCCAACTCTTTTACGTAATTCATTGGTTAGGTTTGTTTTGTCAAAAATGATTGGCAACAAATGAGGACTAGCTGTTTCTCTGAAATAAAATATTCCAGGTATTTGAGGCAATAGCAAGCGCCAGGCAAGCCATTCATTAAAGGGGAAACGGCGCAATTCACGACCGAATTGATTTACGACTAATGCTTCTTGGGTAAATTCTAGTCTCAATGTATAGGTTTGAACTAGTAGGAATAATCCGAAAACTATGACTAAAATGGATGCCCATATAGGCAATGAAAATGGAATAGTTAAGACACCAAATAAAGTAATTATTATTGGTAAACGTGGGTTAGGTGAAAGGGTCACGTTTTCTCTGGGGCCTATTTGTGTTGGTTGATTCATTTGATTTAACCAAAGAGAATTTGGGTCAGCAAAACATCCATCAATGAGACGGTTACTAGTGTCATAACAACTGCACCTGTAGTACTTGTTCCAACTTCTTTGGGACCTCCGCGTGTGGTTAGCCCCCAACCGCAAGCAAGAATTGCAATTTGAAGACCGAAGACCAAAGCCTTTATAAGCATGAAGGGAAGATCATCTGGTCCTAACCAAGTCCGGACAGAGTTCCAGAAAACATCTGGGGGGATTTGGTATAAGTGAGTGCTACTTATTTGTCCGCTCCACAAGGCAACAGTAAAGAAAAGAAGGCATTGAACAGGAGCCATCAATACCATTGCTATAACCCTTGGCACGACTAGGTACTCCACAGGATCTGTTCTAAGCATCGTTATGGCATCTATTTGTTCTGTGACTTTCATTGTCCCAAGTTGGGCGGCATAGGCTGTCGCAACCTTTCCAGTCAGAAGGGTCGCAGTTAGTAGTGGTGCGATTTCACGCGCCATCCCTATAGCGAGTACTCCTCCAACTGTTGCTCCTGCTCCTTGACGGCTTAACTCGGCGGCAACCTGAATATTAAAGACTGTCCCTGCTGCAATACCTGTGATTAGAACTATTAGGAAACTTGATGGGCCGGCTTCCATGAGCTGATCAGAAAGATCGATTGAATTAATGCGTCCTTTTGCCGTAGCAGTTATTGCTTGGCCTCCAATAATGAGACTGCTTCCAAGCCTTCTAAGCCAGCGCGGGGTCGTCATGAGTTTTCCGCCTGCATCTGAGCTTGTTTCTCAGGCCAATTTTTCATAATTAGAAGACCTGTTGTTACAAATATTGCAGGAATTAGGCCCATGCAAAGACGAATGGTGATTTGTGCGGATGTTGGTTGTTCTAAGAAGGTTAATGCGCCTGTACATTCTGGGGCAGAACGATATCCCGTTAGCCAAAGGAGAGAAGTGACCATCCACATGCTCAGAGCAACAAGTATTTTTTGAATTAGAACCATCCATGCAGTGTAAAAACCTGCAGGTTTTTCAGGGTCAGCATCTATTGCATCTGGAAGAAGGGACCAAGGGATTAGATATGCCGTAGAAGCTCCGAATCCAGAGAGAACAATGCTGACTAGAAGTAACAGCATATGGAATAAGTCAGCCCAATTATTAGAAATTAAATTTGATAGGTCTACTTGGCTTGTTAGAGGGGGAACAAGCATTGCTAAAAGGCAGCCAGAGATCCAAAGAGACCCACCCCAGTAGAGGGATTTAACTCTTCCTTTGCGGTTTGAGTAAAGGCTCCAGACTTGTAGCCCTATAAGTGCGCTGAGTTGGAAGGGAATTAAAAGCCAAGTTGAAAGACTTGCTGGTACACGAATAACTTGAACAAGGTAGAAAAGGGCCACTGATTGCATTAGTTGCAATCCGCACCAAAGCAGCAAATAAAGCCCTAGGACTTTCAGGAAAAGATTGTTATGAAGTATGCGTCCGAGTTGTTTAAATACAGGCTCTAAATGTTTTTTTGGCCTTCTAGCTTTTTTTGCAAATGGAGCAAGTCCCCAGCAACAGGCAAGAGTCGCAATGGTTGCGATTGTCCCTGAAATACGCCCCATTGCTAGGTAACCATTAGTCCCCTGACTTGTAAGGATCGATGCGGTAACAAGCCCGGTTAGGCTTGCCAAAATTGAGCCAGTAAACCTTGCTGCGTTTAGCCGTGTGCGGATAGATGTTTTAGAGGTGAGTTCTGTAGATAAAGCTGCATAGGGCAGGTTGACCCCTGTATACGCAGTCATCAATAAGATTGCGAGGAAAATATAGTAGGTAGTTCTTTCTGCTAAACCGCCTGGAGGAACCCACCAAATTGCACCAAGACTTATACCTAGAGGTAATGCCGAAAAGGCCATCCAAGGTAGTCGGGGCCCCCATCGGGTATTTGTATGGTCACTGAGCCAACCTATTAATGGATCATTAAATGCATCCCAAAGCTTTGTAACCATTAAAAGCACCCCCCCTATCCAGACGGGGAGTGCTGCGGCACAAGTGAAAAAAGGTAGTAAGTAGAAGCCTAGTTGGGCCGCGGCAAGGCCTGTGCCTGCATCTCCTAGCCCATAGGCGGCCATGAGCCTCCTACGCGAGCTCACATTGAAGTGTGAGGACTCCGTCAAGATTTAATCGTGCAATAACGTCTGAAAGTCATAATGAATAAGTGCGATATTTAGACCCATCAATTATTTAGGATGGTTCTGAATTTAGTGCGGGCGTAGTTTAGTGGTAAAACCTCAGCCTTCCAAGCTGATGATGCGGGTTCGATTCCCGCCGCCCGCTTATCAACACCCTCTAATCAAAGCTTAATTTGGAGAAGTATTCGCTTGACATTAGAACAACTAAACTTCTCTCTCTAATATCAAAAATGGGTAAAGGGCATTTTTTAGGTTTGATTTGAAAATCCTCTGGGCTCTTGTTGCCTGTATTTATTAGATGCACCCAGTTAAAGGTTGGTTTTGGGATTTGAAATCTCATAGGTTGATTACATGCGTTTAACCCCACCCATAAAACAGAACCAATTGAACCTTTGTTGAGGCTATAGCTAAGGGTGTGAGACCAATTTCCAAAGTCTGGTTTTCGTAGTTCGACCCCGTGCCATTGAAGCCAGATCTGCTGATTAGCTTCGTCTCGATTTAAAAGTGGCATTTCTTCTTTTATAGGGCTGCTAAAAAGTTCTGGTAATTGATTCCTAACCTTTAAGAGATTTTTTACGAAGTATTTTAGGTCAATGTCACATTTTTCTTTTTCCCATATCATCCAACTAATAGGACTATTTTGGCACCAGCCATTGTTATTCCCCCCTTGACTTCTCCCTACTTCATCTCCCATCAAAAGCATTGGAACACCTGGGGAAAGAAGCAAAGAACTTAATAGGTTTCTTTGTTGTCGTCTTCTAAGATCTATTAAATGGTGGTCAGAACTAGGGCCCTCGCTTCCATGGTTCCAACTGTGATTATTATTTTCTCCATCTCTGTTATTTTCTCCATTTGAATAGTTGTGTTTAGTGTTGAAACTCAGTAAGTCAATCAAAGTAAATCCATCGTGAGAGGTAATAAAATTGATAGGACCTTTTTGAGCAGTGTTATCACCTTTGTAGAGATCTGGGCTTCCTCGTAGCCTTTCTTTGAGCTTCCAGGTGCAGTTTTTATCACCTTTCCAAAATGTTCGTAAATCGTCTCGAAAGTGCCCATTCCATGTCCTAACCCTTTTGGCTGGAAAATCTCCAAGTTTATAAAGGCCGCCACAGTCCCATGGCTCACTAATTATTTTCAAGTCGCTTAGTTCGGGGTCAGCTTCAATCTCTTCAAATAAGGGTGGATGATTAAGTGGCTCAAGACTCTCCCCTCTGCTAAGAGCAATCCCTAGATCAAATCGAAAACCATCTACACCAAGTTCGATTGCCCAGCACCGCATTGATTCAAGAATCAACTGTCGAACTATTGGTCGATTTGCCGCAATACTGTTTCCGCAGCCACTTACGTCTAGATAGTTACCTTCTTTATTTTGGAAGTAGTAAAGACTTTCGTCGAACCCTCTCCAACTAATTGTTGGCCCTTCCTCATTCCCTTCAGTTGTGTGGTTGTAGACCACATCAAGTAGGACCTCAATATTGTTGTCATGACATGCAGCGATGAACTCTCTTACCTGATTACGACCATCTAGAGGATTGTTTCCGCAAAGATATTCTTTATGAGGAGTAAACCAATTTAGAGGGCTGTACCCCCAATAGTTTTCTAGTCCTTTAGGTCCATCAGAGCTATCAAAGGCTTGTATCGGTAGTAGCTCAATAGTTGTTATCCCAAGCTCTTTGAGGTATGGAAGTTTTTCAACTAAACCAAGAAGCTTTCCTCTCAAGTGGTTGGAGACACCTGAGTCTTCTCTTGATGTAAAGGCTCCTACATGTAGCTCATAAATAACACTTTGATTCCAATTATGTTTAGGACGAGGATGTGAGTTGAAATCAAATTCTTCTCGTTCAGAAACGACACCCTTTAAGCATGCTGTTGAATTATCTTCTGGACCGATGGCATTTTTGCGTTGATAGATTTCCCACCCACTAATCAACCTTGCACATGGATCCAGAAGGACTTTTGAGGAAAGATTACCTTTCTTGTGATCTGTTTTTGAGTTAAAGACTCTATATGAATATAAAGAACCTTCTTTTAAACCTTCGACTTCGACGTGCCAGTAGTCGCCTGAACGGTGTTTGTTCTCAAGATTTATAATTTTGAAAGGCTTGTGGTCAGTGCTAGTTCTAAACAATAGCAGTTGCAATTTGGCCGCTTTAGGTGCAGCAACTGAGAAGTTGACCCCTCTTTTAGTTATGGTGCTTCCCAGAGGCCATGGGCTGCCAAGATTGATTTTGCTCAATAGTTTTTCTCCTTTCTAAGAAAAAGGATCGTCAGAAAGTGATTTTTCTAAGGTTCTCAAAATTTCATGGCAAGCATTCCTGCAAATGATTCAGAGAGTTCTCCTAGGCAATTAACAGATTCCTTGTGGGTGTTCCCACCTCAAAAGGCTAGCGAAGAAGGTTCATCTTGGTGGTTGGATTGCAATCCTGAACCTGTTTTGATTGATTGCCCACCAATGACCCCGGAAACTATCGAGCTCCTTAAACGAAAATCGGTTGGGAAGTGTGCTCGAATTGTTTTGACCAATCGAAGCGGGCATGGCAGGGTTCGTGAGTTGAAACAAGTTTTTGATTGGCCAGTATTAGTACAGGCGCAAGAAGCTTATTTGTTGCCTGAACTAAAGGGGCTTGAAACATTTGACGAGGATTACACGACAAAAGCTGGATTAAGGGTGCTATGGACTCCTGGACCAACACCAGGTAGCTGTGTAATCCATGCTCCTCCTCCTTGGAATGTTCTGTTCTGTGGACTCTTGTTAACACCTGTGGAGGTTGATCGATTGGCTGAATCTCGTAGATTTTGTACTTTTCATTGGCCGCGTCATCAAAAAAGTGTGCAAAAATTACGTAATTGGCTTCCTCGAGAGTCAAGGCCAGTACTGGCTTCTGCTAGAGGATTTGGTCTCTTTTTAAAGACTGGAGTGGCCCCATGGGATGCTTGGCAATACCCCTACACGGATTAGGTCAATTTGTCCAAACAGTCGTATAAAGCGTTGCGCCACGGTGTCTTTCGGTTGCCGCAATCGACTTACGTCCATACCATTAGCTCGTTAAGGGATGTTAGGTAGTGAATCCTTAGCTGGAAAAGCCACCTAAAAGCCTCCCTTCCCTCCTCCTTAACCAATGAACAAAGCTGATCTAGTCAACTTGGTAGCAGCTCGTACAGAGCTCACCAAGACAGATGTTTCTCTAGTGGTTGATGCCGCTATCGACACAATCATCGATTCTGTGGTGGAGGGCAAGAAAGTCTCCATCCTTGGGTTTGGTTCTTTTGAACCACGAGATCGTTCTGCTCGACAGGGTCTTAATCCGAAAACCGGTGAGAAGATCAAGATCCCAGCGAAACGAGTACCTGCGTTTACTGCAGGGAAGATGTTTAAGGATCGTGTTCAGGGCTGAATCAAAGGTCCCTGTACTAAAAAAGGCGGTCAATTATGACCGCCTTTTTTAGTACATAAATCCGCTCGCTGTTGAATTGTCGAAATAAATGTCTTCACCACTTTCTCTACCTGATCATCTCTGTGAGAAATTGTTAGAAGGAAATATTCTGAGAAATCAAGGGTATAGAGGGCGCTTTGCTCCCTCTCCATCTGGGCCTTTACATTTGGGAAACTTGCGCACGGCCTTGATTTCTTGGCTACGAGCACGTATATGCAATGGAACTTGGGTCTTAAGAGTTGATGATCTTGATGCTCCTAGAAATCGTGCAGGGGCTGTTGAGAGTTTCATTCATGATTTGACCTGGCTTGGACTTCATTGGGATGGGCCTGTGGTCCTTCAAAGCCAACGAATGGGCCTTTACTTTTCTTTCTTGTCTTGTCTCCGTTTCCATGGACGATTGTATGCATGCAGGTGCACTAGAAGCCTCCTTTCTAAGGAAAATCCGAATGGTTTAAGTCAGAAGATTTACCCTGGAACTTGCAGGCATTTGAATCTTGATTGGGGTTGTAAAGATGGAAGACTCCCAAGTTGGAGGTTAAGGGTTGGGAAGGATTTCTTTAAGAAGAGTGGAGATGTGGCTTTGAGAAGATCGGACGGCTTTATCTCTTATCACTTTGCAACTGCTATTGATGAATTAACTCTTGGTATATCAGAAGTTGTGCGAGGGGAAGATCTTGCAAGTTCAACTTCTTCCCAGCTCGCAATTATGGATGCTTTAGAACAAGACCGAGTTAGATATAAGCACGTGCCTTTAATGCTTGACTCAAAAGGAGAGAAACTAGCAAAACGTAATTCTTCTAAAGGGCTTCAAGCTCTTATTGATAAGGGACTTCGGCCATATGATGTAATTGGCTTGTTGGCAAGCGATCTAAAATTTGTTCCTACAGGAGCGACCTTAAGCGCACAGGATCTCTTGATTGATTTGAAGAAATCAAATAACAGTAACCCTCTAATTGGCCTTGAAATAGCCAGTTAGAGGGTCCTGATTTCATGCAAAGCTGAGCACAGGGATAATTCAGATCCCTTATAAGCAGCTTAAAGAAATTGGTTCTACTTAGTCGCGTAAAACAGCAAGGCAGCAGATGTACCAACTATGAACATTGGAACACCAACGAGCAGGTGACCCCCGGTAAACCCGACAATCCCTTTACTCCTTAGAACGTAATACCCGACGCCAGCGGCCCCAGCGGCGAGGGGGATGGCCATATGCAGGAGAGATGCAACCGCGTGGTAGTCGAAATGCATTCGTAAATTTGGGTTTTCGCCAGACACAGTATCCCAGCAAATGTCCTCTCTAGGGAGGTTTGTTAGTCATTTACATGATCTTGCGTAAGGTGATTGATACAAAACGATTGACTTAAAGGCTCTGCTAACTGACGAGATCCCAGTGATTAGTTGCTATCTTGGCTGTCTGGAATCATTAACGGCTTTCTTTAAGTTGAACTGATTCCCCTTTACGTCAATGAGAGCTCTCTGGTTCGTGACCTTCCCAAGCAACTTTCAAAGAGAGTCTTTTCGATTGACCGTGTCTTTTTTGTTGATTCCGTTAGGCACTACTTTCAATGTGTCTTACTTGCAGGCCTCAACAAGTAGTTCAGATCTATACCCATTGGCAATAAGGTGTTTTAACACGCGGCAAAGAGAGACTTGCCAGCGTGCCCTCTCTCTCTCTGAATCTGTTCAGAGGAAAGCAGGCGACTCCCAAAGATATGCATGCCAAACAATGGCTTTAGGATTAGGAGCAGAACTAATAATTGCTGAGAAGCATCCAAAAATTTTCAAGGGATCATTAAACCTTTTAGAGGATGTAATGAAGACTTGCAAAGGCCTTTGATTTATTCCAGAGAGTATTTTTAGAAGAAAAGTTTTTAAAGGATTGCGGTCTATTTCTTTTTCCAGTGTTTTTTTGATAACTTGCTTATCTTGTCTTTTTAGGCTTATTCGAAAGGTATAGCTATTCAAATAATGGAAAAAACAAAGGGGGAAAACAACGAGCGTTTACAATCAGAGGGAGAAGAACTCGCTCCCTCTGAAAGGCTGAAAGCTAAGGGGTTGGGAAAAGTTAAGAAGGACTTATTCAAACCTTTGGATAGAAAATCTAAGAAGTCACCACTTGCCTCCAAAAAGTCAGTAAAAACTGATAACCCAAAAGAGGTTGAGGAAGATATGGACCTTAATGAATATAAACTTGCGGGAGGTATTAAATACAAGTTGCCTAGTAGAAGGCAAAGAATGATTCTAAGTTTTACTCTTTTCGGATTAAACGCTTTACTCCTAGTTGCAGTATTTCTTTATTTCAAAGTGCAGGGTTTCCATGACTTTATAATTAATGTTGGGAGGTAGTCTCCAAAAAGGAAGTATTCACTATTTCAAATAAATCAAAAGAAAAACAAAGCTATTCTATTTAGCATAATCGAAAATGATTTTATTTAGTATTAAGAGCTTACTATTTTAATAACCTTTTACTAGATTGAGAGAATCTTTTTATTTACAAACTTTTATTGACCTCTCTTAAATAGTTGCCAATATGCATGAGAAGCGTATTGATTTATAGTATTATTGAGAGAGTGCTTTGCTGCTTTTAATTGCATTAACTGCTGGATAGTTAATCTCTTCTACATAACTTTGTTGTGTAAAAAATAGACCAGATCCCCCTATTATAATTGTTGCAAATGCAATTAATTGCAATAAGTTTTTGCTCTTCTGAGGTCTGCTTAATAGTGTCCCGAAATTGGAATTTATTCTAGCCTTTGATTGGATCTTATTGAATTCTGCTTGTGCTTCGAGCTGCTCTACCTGGGCTTTTAGTAGTTCTTCAACCTTGCCTGCTTCGGAGACCTCTAGTAATGAATCTGACGAATTAGTTTCGTCAGATTCATTACCCTCTTTTAGCGATGGCTTGGAATAATTATTGGGCTGGTCTTCAACTTTGCTAAGTACCTCCTCTGGCTCAGCAGCTGTGGCTATGTTTTCTTGCGAGTTGCCCTGCTTTCGTTGGAGGCCTTCATTCTCTGAGAGGCTTTTAAGACGAGCTTCCTCAGCTTCACGCAGCTCTTTTTGCTTCTTCTCAAGGGATAATTTTTCTTTTTCTGCAGCTTCAAGAGCCTCTCTTATTTGATCTGAAGAAGTATCCCTTCCGCTTTTAGATATTGTTTTACTAGATCGATTTTTGGTATAGCTACTAATGAACAAAAGGATTACAACAATCACAGGTATGTGTGCTAATCCACCTGCTAGAACTTCAGCCTCTGAATAAGCCATGCTGTAACTGTTGATTTTTTATCAGTTAAACGCACTTAAATCATTAAAACCAACTTTCTTAAAGGCATAGTAATGAGTTCTTTTAAAAGTGATGCTGTTGCTGGCGTTGTCGTCTGGTATTGCCCCAAGAAAAGTTATGTTGATAATTTAAAAACTTATTCAAAACACCTAGACCATACTTGGGTAATAGACAACTCTCCTAGTGATAATTTTCATTTATTAGATGGACTTGGCTCAGTAACTTATTTCTTTGTAGGCAGAAATTCAGGAGTGGCAAACGGAATGAATGAAGGATGTTCAAGGGCTATCCAAAAAGGATATCAATATATATTGACTATGGACCAAGATAGCTTTTTTGATGAGAATGATATTGATCGACATTTGAAAATGGGATTGAAGGTGATGATAAACAATGAAATAGCAGTTGTGTCGCCAACATTTACATGCCATGTAGCCTCAATCTCTAGTTCAGATTTATTTGAGGCTAAAAGTTCTATTACTTCTGGAAGCATTATTAGGCTGTCAACTTGGAGGCTGATCGGTGGATTAGAAGGCAAGTTCTTTATGGATCAGATCGACCATGAATTTTGTATTCGTTTGAGAAGGGAGAAATATAAGATAATTGTGAATCCAAAAGTTTATATGCACCATAGCATTGGGAATCCCATCACTAAAAAGATTTTCGGGAGGGAGATTACTTCATATAATCACTATCCAGGCCAGCGTTACTATTATATTAGAAATTCTCTTTATATAAGACGTCACTATCCTGAGTTCAGAAAACAATTATTTCTTTATTTGTGTGACATCCGAGATCATTGTATAAAGACTATTTTAATCGAAAAAGAAGTTGGTAAGAAGCTCTTTTTAATGGTCTTAGGCTTCATCGACTTTCTTTTAAATCGATATGGAAGATTGGAGGATAACCACCCTAATATATGTAGAATTATGAGGCTTGGGAGAAGAAAAAATAACTAACAAATAAAAAAATATTTAATATAAAAAAATGAATATTTGATTAAAAAAGAAATAAATTTGTTTCGATTTTAATTTAGATAGAGTTATCTCTTAATAGACCCTTTAAATTCTTTTTATTGCTATCCATGTGATATAATTACTTCTGCCACTCATAAGATATGAGTATCTCGGTATCTTCACTTAGATCAGGGTTGCATAAAAAGTCATTTAGTTATTCAACAAAAAAGTATCCATTTAGGCAGGAAATCGAGTCAATCTTGGGAATAAATCTAGAGGACTTGCACTTGTACCTGGGGCGTTTCGATAAGTTTCAAAGATCTACAGATCAATGTACCCTTGCACACAAAGTCTTTTATTCTACTTTCGCATCAACTTTGCAACCAATCTACAATTCCTTCGTGAAAGAGTTTATATACCCCATAGTAATGACCGACTTTTATTATCAAGTTATCCCTACATTTAGGATAGGCTTGCCAGGCAATAGATTTGTTGGAGAGTATCATAAAGATAGCAAATATAATCACCAGGACTATGAAATTAACTTTAACCTAGGACTTGCAAACTATGAGGGAAATGCTTCTCTGAGGACAGAAGATTTTCCTGGAAGTGATAATTATATATCGTTAGAGTGTCCATATGGGAGAGTCTTTTCTTTCGATCATATTGATTGCATGCATGGGTCAGAAATCAATGATACAAACAAAACTATGGTTTCATTTGACTTTCGGCTAGCACTTGCAGAGTTATACTTTGATACCGATTCCTCGTCCGTAAATATGAATTCGAGCTTTAAGCCAGGTTCTTATTTTTCTGTTGAATGTGTTAATAATTCGTCTTCTCACTTACATTGAAATTTACGACTAAAGCATTAATCAGAGTTCGTTTGTATACACAAGCCTTGGAGTACGGTTTTATTACTATTGAAAACAAGTGAAGAACGGCACTAGTTGATTAATGACTTCTGTTCAGCGCTCTTACATGGAAGATCACCAGCCAGGAAGGTCTTACCTATTCGAAGGTTGCTTTACGGAATGAATCACGCCCCCTGTTGGATTCGAACCAACGACCGGCTGCTTAGAAGGCAGCTGCTCTATCCAGCTGAGCTAAGGGAGCATTTACTATATTTTGGCAGCCATTCCTACTCTGGTGGGCTTAAGGTTGTTAGCTTCGCACTTTCTTAGACGGTGGCTCGAAGACTTAGCGACAAACAAAAGAGTGAGCTCCTGAAAAAATTTCAGGCTGGCGTATCCACTTCAGTGCTTGCTGATCAATTTGGATGTAGCCCTATAACCGTTAGCAGGACAGTAAAAGGGCTCCTCTCTGCGGAGGAGTATTCCGCTATAAAAGCATTTCGATCTAAGAGAGGAAATCAAAGCAATATTGATTCTTTTGAAAATCTCTCTTCTGCCACTATGGATTTAGATGACTTAGGTTCTTCCTCAGTTGATGACCCTGTTGCACTTGGTAATGCAGAGGTTACAGATGAGCGAGGCAAGGAGCTTAAGGTTGAGGAAAATGATTTGGAGAATGTGTTTGAAGAAGATTCTTCAGAGGATGACGATATTGTCTTGTCCTCTGGAGATGATCAAACTTTCTCACCTTTCACGGAGCTGGTGCCTTTTGGCGATATAACTGATTTTGATGAAAAGAAGGAAATAGAGGTCAAACCTCTAAATTCGGGTGCATTGCCAAGAAGTGCATATATGTTAGTTGATAAATCTGATGAACTTGATATTCAACCTTTGAAGTTATTTTCTGGATTAGGGCCTCTTTCTGATTCTGAATTAGAACGTAATGCGCTTTATCTTTTTACGACCCCTAGGATGGCAAGGAGGCAGTGTGGAAGAAGTCAACGCGTGATTAAAATCCCTGATACGCAGGTCTTTTTGCTGTCAGTAGATTATCTTTTGGCAAAAGGGATTACACGTTTGGTTCTTGAAGGATCTTTGATTGCGCTTGATCAATAATTAATGTTTAGGGAAATTTTTAATACCTTCGTTTTGAAGGTAATAATAGGGCGGCAGTACTGCCGCCACTAATCACTCCAAGTATGCATGAGATACCTATAAAGAAACTGGCGGGGAGAGGAACAGTTGTTGTTAAACCTAAATTAAGTACTTTTTCATCATTTGGATTTTGCACTCCCATGCAAAGTAGAAGCATCAGTAATAATGCAACCCCAAAATTCGTTACTAATAGCCGAACTTTAAGGTGCACAGGTTTAGATGAGATAGATCATTCTTTTAGCCTGTTCAATTGGCTTTGTCTAGCTTTTCTTTATGGAGTAGAGAATAAAGCATCCTTTTTGATTGACCCGAACTAGCTGCTAGTTGACGAGTGGCATCACTGGCACTTAATCCAGTTTGAATAAGTGTCCTTAATTCCTTTATTAATTCTTCTGTAGGGGGATTAGAGGGGGGGGGGGGGGGGGCTCCCCCAAGTATGAGAGTGCATTCTCCGATGGGTTTCTTCTTTTGAAAATGATGAATTGCACTAGAAATTGTTGGACCGATCTGTTCCTCGTGGATTTTCGTGAGCTCTCTTGCTACTTGCAAAGGTCGATCTGCGCCGCAGGCTTCTTCTAAATCTCCTAGAAGTTTTAAAAGCTTATGAGGGGCCTCGTAAATGATGGTAGTTCGAGGCTCCTTGGAAATTTCGGCTATTTTTTGTTTTCTGGTGTTACCACTATTGGGAAGAAATCCTTCGAAGCAGAATGTATTGCAAGGAAGTCCACTGCTTACTAGTGCTGTGGTGGCAGCGCAAGGACCTGGAATGCAAATGACTTCATGGCCAGCTTTCCGTGAAGCAGCTACGAGTAGTTCGCCGGGGTCACTTATCCCAGGTAAACCAGCATCTGAAATTAATGCAATGCTTTGGCCTTTTTCGAGGTGGTCAAGAATTCTTGGTAAGCGACTTTGGATATTGTGTTTATGAAAGCTAAAAAGAGGACTATTGCTACCGATACTTTTTAATAACTTTGAACTATGACGAGTATCCTCACAGGCGATTGCTGTGACTTTCATAAGAATTGACTTGGCTCTTGGAGAGAGGTCTCCCAAATGACCAATGGGAGTACCTACTACATATAGGACCCCTGGAGCAGGCTCTAGACGTTGAATCACAATGTACCTAAAGCTTTGTATACATGATGCCCATGTTTGATGAATTGCCCCCAGGCATTGATTGCGAAAACTTGCTCATTGAGCTTAGGGGTGTTTGCTGGGGGGCTGCAGATATTCTTCGAGCATACGCTCGTGGAGAGCAACCTCCATATGGATTCGAAAGGGTTTTGAAGGTTGATAATCAATCTGACGGACCAGTTACTGCTGCAGACCTAGCAGTGAACTCATGGCTTTTGAAAAGTTTTCAGGAGAAATTCCCTTTAGCTGACTGGACAATTATTAGTGAAGAGACTGCGAAAGGGGAGAATCTTTCTGGTAACTCTTACGGTCGAGAATGGCTTTGGATACTTGATCCATTAGATGGGACTAAGGACTTTCTGCAGGGAACAGGAGAATATGCAGTTCATTTGGCTTTAGTCCGAAGAAACAAACCTGTTTTAGGGATCGTTTTAATTCCTGAATTAGAGGAATTGTGGTTTGGATTGATTGGGTTGGGGGCCTGGTCTGAAGATAGGTTGGGAAGGAAAAGAGAGGTAACTTTTAGCCAACGAAAAAAAATTAGTGAATTATTGCTTGTCTCCAGCAAAAACCATAGAGATGAAAGGTTAGTTGAACTTTTAAAACTGATGCCAATAGGGGGTACAAAGATGATTGGAAGCGTTGGGTGCAAAGTGGTATCTATTCTCAGAGGCGAGGCAGACTTCTATTTGTCATTATCTGGTAAAAGTGCACCCAAAGATTGGGACATGGCTGCTCCAGAGGCCTTATTGGTAGCAGCAGGAGGGAAGTTTACGCATGCAAATGGAAATGCTCTTACTTATAACAACAAGAACTTTTTACAAGAAGGATGCCTAATTGCCAGTCATGGTTTCTCTCACAATGAATTGTCAGAGAAAGTACTTTTGGGGATTAAAAACTTGGCCCCAGAGTTTCTTGTGTAGATGTTTTAACTCTATTAATTAAGAGGAGCAACAGGGGTGGGAGATGGCTCTGAATGACCCATCTCACCGTTCTGAGGAACTCCCCTTAAGGTGAGATTAATCCTCCCTCTATTGTCGATTTCACGGACTCTTACAGTTACTTCATCTCCAACTTTCACAACGTCTTCCACTTTGTCAACGCGAGCCTCAGAGAGTTGGGAAATGTGAATCATTCCTTCTTTGCCAGGGAGAATTTCAACAAATGCTCCTATGGGGATGATTCGCGTTATTGGGCCAGTAAAAACCTCTCCTTCATTAACTTTTCTAGTCAGTCCTTCAATAATCCGCTGAGCACCTTCCGCGGCAGCTCCGTCATGAGATGCAATTGTAACGATGCCACCATCTTCTATATCGATCTTGGTGTTTGTTCGTTCCGTAATCCCTTTAATAGTTCTACCACCTGGACCAATAACTGTTCCAATAAGCTCAGGGTCTATTCTGAAGCTCAATAATCTGGGGGCATGTGGAGATAAGTTCTCTCGAGGTTTTTCAATAGCCTTTTTCATTTCCTCGAGGATGTGAATCCTTGCGGGTTTTGCTTGGTTTATTGCCTCTGAAATAGTTCCAACAGCTAGACCAGTGATCTTCATGTCCATTTGCAGAGCAGTAATGCCTTTTTCTGTACCGGCAACTTTGAAATCCATGTCCCCTAGGAAATCTTCTATGCCCTGAATGTCAGTCAGAATCCTTACTTCTTTGTCTTCTTTAATAAGTCCCATGGCAGCACCACCAACGGGTGCTTTGAGAGGGACGCCTGCATCCATCAGAGCAAGAGTGCTTCCGCAAACTGAGCCCATTGAAGTTGATCCATTTGAGCTGAGGACTTCGCTTACAACCCTAAGCACATAAGGGAAGGTGTCTTTCGCTGGAAGCACAGGAATAATTGCGCGTTCAGCAAGTGCTCCATGACCAATTTCTCTGCGTCCAGGAGATCTCATTGGACGGGTTTCGCCTACTGAATAGGGTGGGAAGTTGTAATGATGTAGGTAGGTCTTTTCTGTATTTGGATTTAGGTCATCCATTTCCTGCCCATCACTTGGTGTCCCTAATGTGGCAGTAGAGAGAACTTGGGTTAATCCACGCTGGAAAAGCCCAGAACCGTGAACTCGGTTAGGTAGTACTCCTACAGCAGAATCAATTTTTCTTACTTCATCGAGATTCCTACCATCTACACGCTTCCCATCTTTCAAGATCTGGGTGCGCATAAGTTTTTTTGTGAGGGATTTGAAGGTGTTGCCCAACAACTTTGTGTTTGTCCCTATTGCCTTACGAACTGCATGATCTTCTTTTAATCCTTCGATAGTTTCAGTGACTTCACTTTTTATTGAATCAAGCTTTTCATCACGTTCGGCTTTGCTTAGTTTGAATTGTTTGAGGACTTCCCCAATGGCCTTGCTGCAATTTTTATCTAGATAGCTAGGCAGGGTGCTGTCTTCCTCTACTGCTTCAGGTTTGACTTGGTCTATACCTGAATCCTTCAAGATAGATTCTTGGGCCTTGATTAATTCGCATACAGCTTCATATCCAAAATCAATAGCTTCAATTACATCTTGCTCGGACAGTTGATTGGCTCCTGCTTCAACCATCACCACTCCATCGGGAGTTCCTGCAACAACAAGATCGAGATCACCCCTTTCTATCTCTCTAAAGCTTGGGTTTAGGACAAAATCGTCACCGAGTAGACCTACCCTGACTGCTGCCATTGGCCCTTGGAAAGGGATCCCAGCAAGAAGAGTTGCCATTGAGGCCCCTGTAACAGCAAGAACATCTGCAGGGACTCGTTCGTCTAGAGAAAGGCAAGAAGCAACAATTTGTATGTCATCCCTCATCCATGATGGGAAAAGAGGACGCATAGGCCTATCAATAAGTCTGGCAACGAGTGTTGCTCTTTCTCCCGGACGGCCTTCTCTACGCATAAAGCTTCCAGGAATTCGCCCAGCTGCATACAGGCGTTCTTCGAAGTCACATATAAGAGGGAGAAAATCAATCCCCTCTCGGCCTTTGGCTTGGGTTGCTGTAACTAGGACTGCGGTATCCCCACATTCCATCATTACTGAACCTCCGGCCTGTGGAGCGAACCGCCCTGTAGTCAGCCTTATCTCCCGACCATCAAAGGAGATTGACTGTGTCTGACCTTGCACGTTTTCCTTATGTCTTTTTATCTAGCTACTATTCTCGCACTTTGTTGGGCCTTCTTGCGCAAAAATCTTGCTTTGATTTTTGTGCAACTTCATTTAACGCAGTAATTAAGGGGAGACTCAGTGATTTCTATGTGGAGTTATCCCTTTAGGTATTGATCCCAAGATTTTTTCTACCAGCTGGACTTCACTAATCCTGGCAGTTCGCCTTTATGAGCACGTTCTCTTAGTTGATTTCTGCAAAGGCCAAAATCCCTGTAAACCCCCCTCGGCTTTCCAGTCGCCCAACACCTATTGCGAACACGATTTGGGGCACTGTTTCGTGGTAGGGCCTGAATCTTCCTATGAATTTCTAGTCTCTTCATTGGGTCACTAGCCGCGTTAAATGCCTCTAGAAGTGCTGTACGTTTTGCTAAATAGCGCTGCACGAGCTTTTTACGCTTCACATCTCGGGCGATCATTGACTTCTTAGCCATGCAGAGAGATAAATTTAGATTTAGACAACTAATAATAACTCCAGGAGGGGTCGATATTGCCTTTTGGATTGAATGAAGACCTTCTAGAATTGTTTCTCAGTAATTAGTGGCCAAGTAGCTCTTGAATAATTGACAGTTGACTGGTGTCACGAATGATCAGAAGAATACTAATACCCAGTATTAGAAGGAACCCTGATTGCATAAATGCGAGTTGAATTCTTTCTGGTAGAGGCTTACCCCGAATCCCTTCGATTAGAACAAGCATCAATTGGCCTCCATCTAATAGAGGAAGGGGAAGCGCATTTAGAACGGCTAAGTTGATAGAAATTAATGCCGCAAATAGAGCCAACCCTGAGCTGCCTTGACCTGATAATTGAGCACCTATTTCTACAATCTTTACAGGACCACTTATTTGCTTTGCTGTGTTCTTGAATTCTGTGATAAGCCCCTTATAGCCATTGATTGTGCTATTTAATAATTCTAAGAATTGGCTATCTGCATGCTCAAATACTTCTAATAAGTCTTTGGGAGGTCTCATGCTCTTAGATATATTGGCTTGAAGTTGTGCTCCTATCTTTCCAATCCCTTCTCTCTCTGTTGGGGTAATGGTGAGAGTGATTTTTTTGTCTTCTTCGATCTTCTCTAACTTTAAAGGAATTTGAGGGGCTGCTTTTATTGCTTCAACCAAGTTTTGAACTGCCTCTTGACCTTGGCCAAGAGGAACTCCATTGATACTAAGTATTTGATCTCCAGCCCCTATCCCTGATGCAGCGGCAGCCTCATCGCTTTGAACAGAAACAACAAGTACCCCTGGCTCTGGTTGATTCGGAAGACCTATAAATGCTGCTTGACCTATGAGTACAAACCAAGCGAGCAGAAGGTTTGCGATTACCCCTGCAGAAATTACAAGCAATCTCTGGGGGATTGGTCGATTTTGTAGTAGATCGGGATCGTTTTCTTCTATTCCAGCTTGGGTTTCATTTTCTGGAAATGAAACGTACCCACCTAATGGCAAAGCCCTTAGCGCATAAGTCACACCTTTATATTCATGTTTTATTAGTGCTGGCCCAAAGCCAATAGAGAAACCATTGACTCTGATACCTTGACTAGTGGCTGCAAAGAAATGTCCAGCCTCATGAAAAAGGATAAGGATTCCTAGAACTACCAGAGATGCCAGTACATTCATTTACTTCTTACTGAGTTGGTAATTCTGGTTGGATAGATTCATGCCCAAAATAAGGTACCAATGCTTTTGGGATAACAACACTTCCATCGGACTGTTGTCCTGTTTCAAGGAGTGCTGCCATTGTGCGACCTACTGCTAGGCCACTGCCATTAAGTGTGTGAACAAGTTTTGTTCCATTTGTATCTTTTGTACGGATTGATGAGCGTCGAGCTTGAAAATCACCGCAAATGCTGCAGCTTGAAATCTCACGAAATGTTTGCGCGCCCGGGAGCCAAACTTCAAGGTCGAAAGTTCTAGAAGCAGAGAATCCAAGATCGCCGGTACACAGATCAATAACTCGATAGGGAAGCTCAAGTGCTTGAAGAACCGATTCTGCGTCAGCAGTAATTTGTATATGAGCATTTTGGGATTCTTCAGGGTGTGAGAACCAATAAAGCTCTACTTTGTTGAATTGATGCAGTCTAATTAGCCCACGAGTGTCCCTTCCATAACTACCTGCTTCTCTCCGAAAACAAGGGCTATAAGCGGCATAACGAATGGGCAGATCATTGACTGGGATGATTTCATCTCTATGAAGCGATGTAACCGGCACTTCGGCGGTAGGTGTGAGCCAGAGATCATCATCAACACACCGAAAACTTTCCTCTGCGAACTTAGGTAGCTGCCCAGAGCCTGTAAGACTTGATGTATTTACCAATACGGGCGGGAGAACTTCGGTATAGCCCTTAGACCTATGAAGGTCAAGCATGAAGTTGATTAATGATCTTTCTAGCTTGGCCCCCATATTGAACAAAGTGACAAAGCGACTTTGTGCTATTCGAGCAGAGCGCTCTGTATCAAATAGGTAAAGGTTTTCGGCGATTTCCCAGTGCTCTTTTAAGTGTTTCTCTCTCCGTGGAGTTCCCCATCGCCTTATCTCGATGTTTTCGCTTTCGCCTCTTCCATTAGGACATTCTTTAGAAGGAAGATTTGGAAGGCTAAGGAGTCTCTCCCGTAAATTTGCTGCAACTTTTTTTTCCTCAGCATCTATATCAGCTACTTTTTGCTTAATGAGGTTCCCCTCTGCTCTTAGGTCAATTATCTCTTTTGCATTTGGGTCAGTCCCTTGCCCAATGCGTTTACCAACTTCTTTCCCAATCCGATTGCCTTCTGCCTGAAGTTTATTTAGCTGATCTTCAAGACTCTGCTGATTTTGAGCTATGAGTTGCAAAGGTGTTAGATCCACCTCAATGCCTCTTCTCTTAAGCTCTTGGGCAATCAGGTTTGGACTCTCACGAACTATTCTCTGGTCAAGCACGAGGATCCTTGTTTACTGGTGCAGCCTAATCTTTTTAAATGCTCCTTTGTGAAGTGATTGTCATTGGCTAAAAAATGTCTAGGAAATTTTTTGGTTAATTTGGCTTTCTCACCATTTGAAATATCGCATTCAAATAATGAAGCTTGACTTTGAGGCATTATTTGGGCCCCAACAAATTACTCAAACCTAAAGAAGCTGGTCTGGCTCTGCCACTGGAAGCCCAGGCTTTGAGGCTATCTAGTTGTTCTTTTGCCGTTCTTGAAAGAGGGACTAATTGACTTGCAGCAAGTATCAAGTCTGTTTCAAGAAGCTCTCTTTTTTCAGCAAATGCAAGATGCATCCCCTCAATAACGGTTTGTTCTAGTTCTGCACCAGAGAATCCTTCGCTTCTATCAACAACAGCGCCAAGAGGTATATCTAAGTTTGGTCTTCTTTGTTGAATGTGCAGCTTGAGAATGCTGAATCTTTCTTCATTGCTGGGTAAGTCAAGTAGAAAAATTTCATCAAAACGACCTTTCCTAAGAAGCTCGCCAGGGAGTCGTTCTACTCCATTAGCAGTAGCAACTACAAATACAGCAGATGTTTTTTCTGCCATCCAGGTAAGAACATTTGCCAGGACTCTTTGACTTGTACCTCCATCACTACGCGCATCGCCCCCAAACCCTTTGTCAATTTCGTCAATCCAAAGCACGCATGGCGCCATTGCTTCGGCACGTTGGATTGTCTCTCTAGTTCGTGCCTCGCTAGCTCCCACTAAACCAGCAAATAATCTTCCAACATCTAAGCGAAGAAGTGGCATTGACCAGCTATGTGCAATCGCTTTTGCTGTTAGAGATTTTCCCGTTCCTTGTGGTCCGACGAGCAAAACCCCACGAGGGAGTGGGAGGCCAAAGTTGCGGGCCTCGTCTGAAAAAGCTTGGTGCCGCTGGTCTAACCAGTTCTTTAGAGCATCCAGGCCACCAATGTCTGAAGGGGATGCATTGGTAACGCAGTATTCAAGTACTTCACTTCGAGCAATTGTTTGTCTCTTCTCTTCAAGTACTTCGGCTAAATCTTCAAGTCCCATTTGACCTCGCTGGGCTAATGCTCGAGCGGCTACCTTTCTGACTCGTGCTTCGGTAAGTCCACTGCAGGCGTGGGTTAATTCTTCAAGAACAGAACCTTTTAAAGGAGTGCCAGATGCATCAGCAATGTTGCTTAGTAGACCTCGGATTTCAGGCTCTTGAGGTAATGGCAGATCAAGAATAGTTAATGAGTCTTCTAGATCATTTGGAGGTGTCCAAGGGCCTGAACACAAGACGATGTTGTGCGGCTTATTGCGTAATTGAGCAGATAAGTTTTTTAGCATTCGTGAGATTCCAGGGTCTTCACAGAACCTATGGAAGTCTTTGACTAACAATATTGTTGGGCTTTTTGACTCAAGCTTCTGTAACCACTCAAGAACAATCATGGGTTGCCTGGCTCCAAGACCTTCTGAGTTGATTACACCCTTAAGGCCCTTGATGAAGTCCCAGACAGCAAGTCGCCGCGGTGCAAGCCTTTGTGCGGCTTGCTCAAGAAGTACTTCAACTCTTTCTTCTTCACCGCTACGGATCCAGATCAATGGTGTCCGTGCACGAATTAAAAGGTCTAAATGATTATCCCAGTTTTTCATTAAGCAATTAGTTTTTTAAGGGTTGACCATCTCGGATCAAAATTTTCTGATGAGTGTGAAGTGTGTTTAATGTTTTGATTGGCTTTTGGGGAGCTTAAGTTTGTTGGGCCTGGGCAGTTGCTTCCACATAAATTGATCGGTTCAAGTCTTAAGTTCAGATGTTCAAAGATCCATCGTTCTGGATCAAACTCTTTACTTGGATCAATGATCTCAACCATTGAATCAGGAAGAGTGAAACGCAGCTCTTTAAATGAAGTAATCCCCTTGGGATTGGGATTGGGATAGGTTTCCCGAATCCAAATTAATTCTTGTTCAGTGAAACCTAGTTGCTGATTAAAACTGTTGAGACATCTATCGCACGAGAGATTCACTACAGTTTCAATATCCCCTTTTACACTGAGCATGTCGCCTTGGTGTTCTGCGGTCACTTCCCCTCTGATAGGGGTAAGTGATTGAAGATCATCTAAATAACCATCAACTAACCATACTTTTGGACAAGATGAGATCCTTAACTCTTGAATCGGTATTGGATCAAGTCCAGCTATCATTATTTCCCACTTTTAGGCTCAAAAGGCAGTCTTTTTGAAGACATGGCAGGGGATGTTGCCAGTTCTGGTTGGCCTTGTTGGTTCATTTGTTGATCGAGAATTTTTTGGAGATTGTCAGGTAATGCTTCTCTGCTCAAGAGAAAAGTTTGTAGCGATTGGAAAACATTCGCTATAACCATGTAGAGCAATACCCCTGCAGGTAGTGGAAAAAAGAGGAACATCCCAGTAATCATTACTGGTGTGATTTTGTTGGCAGTTGATTGCTGTGGATTGGCAGGCATCCCTCTCCCTGCAAGGACTTGAGAAACGACAAGGGTCAGGCCGAAAGCTCCAACAAGAATTGCTATATCCCAATTGATGTTTCCATTTACATAAAACCCGACTTGACCTAGTGCTTTTATAAATAAGAAGCCACTCTTAGCAGCTAATCCTGGGATTTTCACTTCAACAGTTGCATCCCCTTCAGAGAGGGCAGTAACAGTTCCTTCATCAGAGACTTTGACTACTTCTGCTCCTTTAGTGACTTTCCACTTCGGATTGAATTTGCTTCCTTCATCAAACTTTCCAAGGATTTTGTTGAAGCTCTCACCAGAAAGACTTTGAAGTTTGATTTGGGTTGTATCGCCAGTGCCTATTTTTGTGCCACCAGGAAGGGAAGCTACGATCGGAAAATGATCGTTTGAAGTTACAAAAATTGAATGACGGGGACTAGTAAAAGGTTTTGGCTCAACTGCAGCGACCTGTTCTGACGGTAAAACCTTGAGATTGATAGGAAATGGGACATCTGCAAAAGGTGACCCTCTTAAAGTCGCAAAAAGGGCAAACAGTATTGGCATTTGAACCAGTAGAGGCAGACAGCCTGCTAAGGGACTGCCAAACTCCTTCATCAAGTTTCCAAGTTCTTCCTGTTGCTTCTGTGGGTTGCTTGCATAACGAGATTTGATTTCGGCTTGGCGTTTTTGCATCACCGGCTGTGCTATTCGCATTCGGCGAGCACTTCTAATAGAGCCTGCGCTCAGAGGGAATAAGGCAAGTCGAATTACGATTGTTAAGGCAACAATCGCTAAGCCATAGCTTGGCACTAATCCATAGAAGAAATCCAGGATTGGGATTAATAGGTTGTCCGAGATGTATCCAATCACGGTGGTTGTCTAAAGGTGAGGGATGAAGATCATGCGGGTTGCATGAAAGACTTTGGATAGAGTTTATTCAATCGACGTTCAGTTAGTCAGGGGAAAACCCCTTCTTGTCTTGAGTGACATCTTCTTTCTTCGGGGTTATACGTTTAAGAATGTATTCCTCAGTTTCTCTGAAGTTAGGAACTGAGCGCATTTCGAGGCGCGCACCATCTTTCATTACAAGGACCATATCCCCCCAGGATCCAAAACCTCTTGGTACGGAACGAACTTCACCTACTTGGCTATATGCAACCTGAGTTTTGTCTCTACCTAGCCAGCCTCCAGTAACGGACACTCTTCTGCTCGTTATTACAAAACGTAGCCAGAGAGCCCTCACTACTGCACCAATTGTAAAAGGGAGGCCAATTAATGTAAAACCAGCAAGAAGATTCAGTATCAAATCTCCTTTAGCAGGACCACCTTCATAAAAAATTTCTTCAGAGCTTTTTTGCATTAAATGAAGCCTGCTTTGGTAAGCAGAGTGTCGCATTCATCAAGTAATGGTGACATCTTTTTTTGAGAAGAATTTGGTTTTAGGATGAACAGAGCCCAGTGGCCGGCTCCTTTTTGGGAGTGTTCAAGTTTGCTTCTTAGATGATCATGAATGATTCGACGTATTTTGTTACGAGTGACTGCCCGCTTACTTACTTTTGTACTAATTGCCACCGCACAACGACAGATACAGGAATTTTGGTCCTTCTTTTGTGGCTGAAGTAATGCGGGTTTTGCTTTTGCCACACTTAAGAGCATGGATTGACTGTGAAATCTCAACCCTTTCCTCTTGAGATGGTTAAAGCATCTATGGCCTTTCAAACGCATTGATGAGGGGAGAACCATTTTCATTGCCTTGGGATTAAAAACTCAAGGATTGAGGTTGAACACCACAGGACTGTTAGACAGAAAGCCTTGCCCTGCCTTTTTTGCGTCGATTTCTAATTACTCTCAGGCCAGTATGCGTGCGCATCCTTACCCTGAAACCTGAAACACGTTTCCTTTTACGGCTAGTCCCGCCAAATGTTCGCTTAGTCATTTAATTTCAGTCAACTTAGAAGTAGTTCCTTATAGAAGGCTAATTTATCAGCTCAGTCGATATCAATATTCCAGCTCCCTACATAGCCTGACATTGGGACATCTCCTGGAGCCTGGATGAGCGCGTTGAATTGGAACATTCCTTTTTTCGGTGGATTGAAGATGCGCATTTCAACTGCCACGGAACCATCTATTGATACCGGCTTGTTTGGGTAAACATCTATGGTTTTTTGATTTTCAGAGACTTCAAAAACTGCAGGTATTCTCTCTAAGCATTTTGTTTTCGATAGCATTCCACCAAGTTGCATTTTGCAAAGACTTAACTTCCTTGGTTTGATGCTTGAGTGGAAATGATCTGGAACAGTAATCGTTAGTTTTAGGATTGCAGTATTTCTATCCTTAGGTCTCAAAACCAGGAAATATCTTGCTTTTGCGCGCTTTCGTGAACTGCTTTGGTAGTAATAAAGCTTGCGATAGTTTTTAGAGGTTTCCCAGCGGAACTCCAGTAGAGAAGGCGTTGCATGAGCTGTTTTATCGGTGAAATTGGCTAACAGACCGCCAGAAACCATTATTCCTGCAGCTAGACCTAAAGAGCTGATTCTCCTTGGGAAATGAATTTTTGAAGTTCTCATCATTTGGAATTAAATGAAAGGGATTAAGGAGAATAAAAAAGTGTTTTTATTCTCCTTTGCCATTTATTTCAGAGGCCTTAGGTTGTTACGCCCTTTGAGTTGGCAGTGCCTTTGGTCATCTGTCTGGCCTAAGGACGCTTGCTTCACCAAGATAGGGATGCTTTGGGAGGTGATCTGATGGAAGCCAGGCATATGCCAGCATTCTTATACAACGTTTCAAATCTCCTTCAACAGCCATTTGCTGACAATCAAGAAATGCAACTTGATCCCAACCAGACTGGCGGCGAACAATTGAGGCGGGAAAACAAGCATTGAGATCTGCCGTAACGGAGAAAGTTATGGAGATAATTCTCTCGGGTATAAGTTCATTCCGTTTTAAGAGTTGACCTATTAGGTCTACTACTGCAGCCTCTATAGCCTCTGACGAGTTCTCAGCAGAAGTAATTGCTCCTCTTAAGGCTCTTAACTCACGGGATGGATTAGGGGCCTCATCGATTGTCATGGCCTGAATAGCCATAAAAGAAGCCCCTCATTTGAAAACTCAAGATTTAGTAGGTCTATTAGTCGAGAAATAATGCTTCCACCAGGGATGATTCCAGCCAGCTTTTTCTTGGGTGGATTGAAATTGATTGGTTTCCCAGAGTCTTTATCAAGATCAGCTAATTTTGCTGCAAGTTGCCTTGCATGCTCTTCATCGCCTAGTTCATCAATAAGTCCAAGCTCTTTAGCTTGAGCTCCACTGAATACCCTGCCATCAGAAAAGGCACAAACTTTTTCGAGGCTGATCTGGCGACCTTCAGCGACAGCTGAAACAAATTGGTTGTAACTGCTGTCTATTAGTTCCTGTAGAAGTTCTCTCTCTTTTTGGGTTAGAGGCCTATCGGGAGAAAGAATGTCTTTAAATGCCCCACTTTTTACTGTTTCAAAGCCGATGCCAATTTTTTCAAGAAGTTTTGAGAGGTTGTTCCCACGAAGTATTACCCCGATAGAACCTGTAATTGTGCCAGGATTTGCGACGATTTTTTCTGCAGCAACTCCTACATAAACGCCCCCCGAAGCAGAGATATTTCCGAAACTGGCAATAACATGGCAACCTTTTTCACGCAACCTTAGGAGAGCAGCATGGATCTCTTGACTATCTCCTACTGTTCCTCCTGGACTATCTATCCTTAGAAGTAAGGCTGGAAACTCTCTTTCCTCAATTTGCTTGAGTGCTTTCAGAACCCATTTACGAGTTGAACCGCTTATAGGACCCTCAATGCTGATTCGAGCAAGTTTTTTACGGGATTTTCGTCGCCAAGGCCAGATCATGTTGATTTTGTGTCTTTTATCGAATCTTAAAAAGGAGATAGGGATCTGACCTCATGTTTTTAATCCGGCATTGGTTGCTGATGGTTTTGCCATTTGCTCTTTGGGGTACTTCAATGGCAGCAATGGCTCCTCTGGTTGTTTCGGGAGGACCTGTTTTGGTTGCCTCTTTAAGGCTTTTGCCTGCTGGCCTAGTGATCCTTTTGGCGCTTCCTACTCTAGGGCGTAGATGGGAAGTTGCGTCTACAGACTTTGCATGGTTTCTTGTCTTCACAATAGTAGATGCCTGCCTCTTTCAGACTTTCCTTGCTAGGGGCCTTTCTGAAACAGGTGCAGGCTTGGGCTCAGTTTTGATTGACTCGCAACCATTACTAGTAGCCCTTTTTGCGAGGAGTCTGTTTGGCGAAGCAATAAATCCTATTGGTTGGTTAGGACTGATGCTTGGCTTGGTTGGGATTATTTGCTTAGGGGCTCCTCCCGATTTGCTTAGAAATTTATATTTACTTGGCAAGCCTGCGGCATTATCAACCCTTTGGAATCATGGCGAGGGCTGGATGCTTTTAGCAGCTTTAGCTATGGCATTGGGTACAGTTCTCATTCGGTATGCCTGTAGAGATAGTGATCCTGTTGCTGTAACCGGCTGGCATATGGTTCTAGGAAGCGTGCCTTTGATTGCTTGGCATGTTTTTGATAAGAGTTCGTTCTTGATACCTGCCTGGAGCCCTTTTGAATGGGGATTGATGGCTTATGCCAGTTTGTTGGGGAGTGCTCTTGCCTATGGACTTTTCTTTTGGTTCGCAAATCGTGAGGAACTCACAACCTTTAGCAGTCTTGCTTTCCTTACACCAGTATTTGCCTTGGCTTCCGGGGGTTTGTGGCTAGGTGAACGGCTGCAAGTCCTTCAATGGATAGGAGTGGTATTGGTTCTCTGTTCGGTGTTTTTAGTGAGTCAGCGCCGCCGAATATGGGAACCTTCTTTTGCTAGGCAATCTTTTAGGAGCTCAGCAAACTCATGAGTTCTCCAAAAATGAAGTTGGTTTTAGTTAGTACTCCTATTGGGGCAATAGGTAGCGGTAGAGGTGGAGGAGTTGAACTGACCTTGAGCTCTTTATCTAAAGGCCTTTTGTCTATGGGACATGATGTAACACTAGTCGTGCCAGAAGGTTCTGTTTTCCCTGATGGCTCTGCAGGTAACAACTTGCAGTTTGTGAGTGGAATAGATCAACCAAGTTGGCAACATTTGCAAAATGATGCACCTGTAGTAATTCCTTCAGATGGGGTCTTGCCGAAATTGTGGGAGCAGGCCTTGGAGCTTGGAAAGTCAGCAGATGCCTTGATTAATTTTGGTTATGACTGGCTACCTCTTTGGCTAACCACAAGAGTGCAACCTCGCATATTTCATTTAATCAGTATGGGAGCTGTCTCGCGAGTTATGAGCTCATTAATAGAGGAGCTGGCAAGAACAAGCCCAGGTCGATTGGCTTTTCATTCCCACCGACAGGCATCTGATTTCTCTCTTGTTGATGAACCGGTGGTAGTTGGTAATGGTTTTGACCTTAGTCAGTATCAACTAGGACTTGAAACTGGAGGGCCATTAGGATGGGCAGGAAGAGTGGCACCTGAGAAAGGATTAGAAGATGCGGTTGCAGTTGCAGCAGCCTTAAATGATCGATTGTTGGTATGGGGTGTAATAGAAGATAAGTCCTACGCCTCACAGATAGAGGCGTCAGTGCCAGATGGAACAATAGAATGGAGGGGTTTCCTCCCTACGGCCGAATTTCAGAGCGAGCTAGGGAAATGTAGGGCTTTCCTTAATACCCCAAAATGGAATGAGGCCTATGGAAATGTAGTAGTAGAAGCAATGGCATGTGGTGTGCCTGTAGTTGCATATGATCGTGGTGGCCCAGGGGAGTTGATTGAATCAGGCCGTACTGGCTGGTTGGTCCCTTCTAATGACGTCCAAGCTTTGATAAAGGCAACAACCTCTATAGCTAAGATTGACAGGAGGATTTGTCGTCGATGGGTTGAGGACAGTGCTTCGCATCATGTTTTTGCACGTAAAGTTGTTAAATGGCTTCAATCTGATATAGGTATTGATACCCCCGAGGTGTTTCAAGAATCTAAGCAAGTTTGAGGTATTACTTTGGTGACCAGATCTAAACGTCTACGAGCACTTTTAGTAATCCTCTCGTTGGGATTGGCAGTGTGTATTTGGGAGCTTGGGTCAACTGGCTTGGTTGATGAAACCCCACCTTTGTTTGCTGCCGCAAGCAGGGCAATGTCTTCAACCGGAGATTGGTTGACTCCAAGGGTTAATGGGTTACCTCGCTTTGATAAACCTCCATTGGTTTATTGGCTTATGGGACTTTTCTATGCCATCCCAGGAGGTGATCTTTGGGATCCTTTGGGCACATGGTCGGCCAGGCTACCCTCAGGGATTGCATCGTTACTGATGATGCTGGCTCTTGGAGATACAGTTTTATGTTGGCCTCAGAAAGCGGACTTATTTCCACGACGTACAGCTATAGCTGTTGCTTTGTTGTTTGGATTGTCTCCCTTGGTCATGCTTTGGACCAGGACTGCTGTTAGCGATTCACTGCTTTGCATGACATTGGGAGTAAGCCTTCTCTCTCAGTGGCGTAGATACGTTTCTCCTTCAACATATCCTTGGTGGCCAGCTTGGTTGTTTTTAGGGCTGGCTGTACTGACAAAGGGGCCAGTCGCTGTAGTCCTTTCAGGCTTAATTCTTGCTTTGTTTGCTTGCGCACAGAGAGATTTTGTTGGCTTATGGCAAAGACTTCGTCCACTAAGCGGACTTTCTCTTGCTGGGCTGATAAGTCTCCCTTGGTATTTTGCTGAATTGATTATTGAAGGGAAGCCTTTTTGGGATAGCTTTTTTGGATATCACAATCTACAAAGGTTTACCTCTGTTGTTAATAGCCATTTACAGCCATGGTGGTTTTTTGGACCTGTGATGATTATTGCTTCGTTACCGTTTACACCATTATTAATACTTGGCCTTTATCAGACTCTCCTCTCCTTTAAGAGCAAGCAAGATATCTCTCAATCTACAGATGGTGAATCTTTAAGCTCTTTCGCAACTTGTTGGCTGATTGCTGTTTTAATTTTCTTCACTTTTGCTGCTACAAAGCTTCCTAGTTATTGGCTTCCAGCGACACCTGCAGCAGCTTTATTGATTGGACTTACTGGGGCTAAAGGGTCAGAACAAGCTAGAGAAAAGACTTTGATTTTTTGGGCCTGGACGGGATCAGTCTTCTTGATGATTGTTTTAGCAATAGCTCTTTGGATGTCCCCTTTTTGGATCCCTTTGATATATGACCCTGAGATGCCTACTCTTGCGAGCGAATTAATAGAAAGTCGGCTTGTCCTAAGAGGTGCCTTTTTTCTATCAATTTCTTCATTTGTAGGAATCTTGATTGGCTTTAAAAATCGATCAGATCGTCTTTTGGCTGTCCAGGTACCATTAATTGCCTTTCATTTGTTTACGTTCCTTCCTGTATCCAGGCTGGCCGACAAATTAAGACATTTGCCAGTAAGGCAGGCTGCGGAGTTGCTTCTTCAAGCAAAACAACCAACAGAACCTGTCGCCATGGTTGGTGTTATGAAGCCATCTCTTCACTTTTACTTGAATCAGGTTGTGTTTTATGAAGGGCGGTCAAGACAGGCACTAGTAAATCTTGATGAGCGACTGCGTGAAGATCTAAGAGACGGACTTGCATTACCCGAACTTAGGAAGGCAAGAGGTATTAAAACAGTTTTGCTATTGATTGATCATGGAACGGCTAATCGAAGTTATTGGAAGGGGTTTGATCCAGAAGAAATTGGAGAATTCAGTATCTACAAAATTTGGCGTATTAATACAACCGACCTTATGTATCGGGCTAGAGAATTACGTGCAACAGGTATTAATCCTGATTGGAAGCTGCCTAGGTCAGAACGTTATTAACCTTGAGAGTGGTCAGCCTATAGGGATGGACCCTGATGCCCTTCAAGACATTTCCGCCTACAAAAACCGCATTTTCCCCAAAGATTTATTTCCCCGGCTGGCGCAGGACTACCACATGTATTACAGGTGTTAACACCATGAACATCGACTCTGCTCGGATGCCTTTCCCAAATATTGAATTCGCTTTCTATTTTTTTGTTTTCGGTTAAATGATGTTGTTGGATTCTCAACTCTTTGATCTTGTGTCCCCCTGCTTTTAGGCTGGCTAGTAGGCGAGATCTGTTATAGATCAGAGCTTGTCTCCATTGAGGATGACTTGCACCAATAATTAAGACGCCCCTTTTTAGGCTTATAGGCCGGCAATTTGCAGCTAATTTCGAACCAGCAATTTTGGACCAATCATGCCAAAGAGCGGCTAAATATCCTTCCTTTTTCCATCCGACTTTTATTTTTTCAAGACAATTAGAGATTTCAGTTAAAGGGGCAGGAGGCGCTGCTTGCAGCACCTCCCCTTTTCCAAAAGACTTTCTTTGATTGTCTGGAGCTAATGCCATCTCCTTACTTTAGGTGGAGTATTTTGTTGACCCAGCTACCCTCTGGTAAGCCTTATCATACTGAGCAAATGGGCTTCTTTGATCGTCTTAGCCGTCTCCTTAGAGCGAATCTCAATGATCTTGTTAGCAAGGCTGAGGACCCCGTAAAGATTCTTGATCAGTCTGTTGCTGACATGCAATCTGATTTAGTAAAGCTTCGTCAAGCTGTTGCGTTGGCGATAGCTAGTCAGAAGAGATTGCGTAGCCAGGCTGACCAGGCCCAGGCTCAAATTAAAACTTGGTATCAAAGGGCAGAGTTGGCATTGCAGAAAGGTGAAGAAGATTTGGCCAAAGAGGCACTGACTCGCCGAAAGACCTTTCAGGAAACTGCTACATCACTTTCCAGTCAATTGTCTGCCCAAGAAGGTCAAGTAGAGATGCTTAAGCGCAGCCTTGTCGCTTTAGAGGGAAAGATTGCAGAAGCCAGAACAAAGAAAGATATGCTTAAAGCAAGGGCTCAAGCAGCGCAGGCCCAACAGCAACTCCAAAGTGCTGTTGGCAGTCTTGGAACAGATTCAGCAATGGCTGCCTTTGATCGCATGGAAGATAAAGTGCAAGCTTTAGAAGCAAGTAGTCAAGCAGCGGCTGAATTAGCTGGAGCAGATCTTGAAAGTCAATTTGCAGTGTTAGAAGGTGGTAGTGATGTTGATGAGGAATTGTCTCTCCTTCGCCAAAAGCTTCAAGCTGGTGCCGAGGCAGTGGCATTACCTGCCGCTGAAAACTCTTCTTTCACTCAATCGGCGAAGGACCTTTCGAAAACTCAAATTGAAGCCGTAAAGGTGTCAGAGGTTGATGCAGATTTAGAAGAGCTCAAGCGCACCATGGATTCCAAGTGATTTGTTATGCCCAGATTGAATGCTTTCGAGAGTGTGATGGGTGTTTGTTTTTACTGCCTTTTTGGGAGAATCTTTTCTTTAGGTAGATACTTACCTTTATCAATCATTTAGTTAGAGAGAAATTTTGATGGCTATTTCTCTACGCCTGCAAAGATTGGGTAGTGGGGTGTTTGAACGAAATGACAAAAGGAAGGAAATTTATAGGTCAAATTTAAAAAACAAGCCACAACCACTTGTTGATTTGTCATTGGGGTCTACTGATTTAGCCCCCCCTGAGGTCGTTCTTGATGTAATTGAGTCCTCATTACGGAGAGCAGAGAGCTCTTCTTATTCACTGCATTCTTCAACCAAGCCTTTTAGAGAGGCTGTTTCTGAATGGTGTGAGTTTCGTTTAGGAGTAGATGTCGATCCAGACCGGGAAGTTTTGTTTTTGGTTGGTTCCCAAGAAGGCACTGCCCATCTTCCTTTGGCAGTAATGAACTCAGGAGAGACCGGGTTAGTCCTTGACCCTTCTTATCCTTCTCATTTGGGAGGGATGGTTTTGGCAGATGCACATGTTGAACGACTTGTCTTGAACCCCTCTAATAACTGGCGACCTGATTTCCAGTCATTGACAAACAGCCAGCTTGAGCAATTACGAATGATGATATTTGGCTTTCCACATAACCCAACCGCTCAGGTGGGTAAGCAGTGTTGGCTTGATGAGGCTATGGAGTTAGGTCTTCGAAATGATTTTGTGGTAGCTCACGATAATCCCTATGTTGATTTAGCTTTGGAGGGAGAGGCTCCTGTCCTGTTGCGTTCTCCAGGTTGGAGAGAATCTGGGATTGAGTTTTTTTCTTTTTCGAAAGGTTGGTGCCTGGGTGGGTTTCGACTTGGCTTTGCTGTTGGGGCAGCCTCTTTGATTAAAGCTTTAAAGGAATTAAAGGGTGTTGTGGACTTTAATCAATCATTAGCCTTGCAGCATGGGGCTATTGCTGCATTAAAAACTTCGCCAGACTGGTCGATGATGAATCTTGATATTTATAGAGATAGGAGGGACCGCGTTTTGGCCGTCTTCAAAAAGCATGGTTGGGAGTTTTTACCACCTTCGATGGCTCTTTATCTTTGGCTTCCTTTGCCTGAGAGGGCGAAACAGCAAGGTATTGATGATGAGTCTTTTGCAAGTGCATTATTAGAGAAGACAGGGGTTGCCTTGACCCCTGGTTCAGGTTTTGGCTCGGCTGGATCAGGATGGCTTCGTCTTGCTTTGGTGCGCCCTGCTTGTGAGTTGGAGGTCGCGACTGGTCGAGTCGCGAACTGGTTCAATGAATTTCGTTAAGAGATCTAGAGGGGCAGGAGCCGTTGCTAATAAATGGCGGATGGATGAAAGGGGTCAGAAGCCTTGGCAAATTCGCTGGCAGCCAGTATGCGCAAGTACTGAGGTGGTTATGGCTCAATGGCTTCGTGACAAGCCACTGATTCTTGATCAACCTAGGGCGATCTTTGCTGATCGTCAGACTCATGGAAAGGGACAGCAAGGCAGAGTATGGCATTCTCCTAAAGGTGGTGTATGGGTAAGTGCAGCGATCCCTAGGGTTCGGTTGAAAGGATCCACAGAATTGTTGGGCTTGGCAATAGCTGCAGCACTGACTGAAACCCTTGAGGGATATGGTGTTTCTGTATCTATAAAGTGGCCAAATGATCTTTTGGTTGGTGACTTGAAACTTGCTGGATTTCTCCCAAGTTTGATTCATAGAGGAGGCACATTAAGACTTGCTCGTATAGGACTTGGCTTGAATGTCCTAAATCAAGTTCCTAATGGGGCCATTGCACTTAATCAAATTATTAAGTCTTCTAAATGTGACTTTATGAATTGGAAGGTAGAAGCTTTATTTGCCTTCGACCGAGCCATGAAGCTCTTGCTTAGCCCAGATGATTTATGCCGTTTTGCTGGGAGGCGGCTGTGGCGAAAGCCTTTAAAGCATCCTATTAATGGTGAACTTTGGGAAATTGATGGATTAGAGGTTGATGGGGCTTTGAGATTAACAAGAGGTTCTAAAACAACTGTCTTGAGACGCTGGGATTTATCTGATTAATTCAACGGGTTGTATCTTTTGAAACTCTGCCATCTTTAAAACGGATAATTCTTTTAGCTCTTGCAGCAACATCATCTTCATGAGTAACAAGGACAATAGTAATTCCTTGTTTATGCAGTGTAGTGAAAATATTTAAGACATCTTCAGTAGTACTTGAGTCCAGTGCGCCTGTTGGTTCATCTGCGAGAAGCAAGGACGGCTTATTAATGATCGCTCTAGCAATTGCTACTCGTTGTTGTTGACCACCAGAAAGTTGGTTTGGTCGGTTTCCCATTCTTTCTTTTAGGCCTACCTCTTCCAACGCATGTTTAGCTAATTCTTGGCGTTGTATTGCAGGCATTCCGGCGTAGATCATTGGTAACATTACGTTTTCTAATGCAGTTGCCTGTGGAAGAAGGTGAAACTGTTGAAAAACAAAACCAAGCTTTTGATTCCTTATATCAGCAAGCTGATCATCATCAAGTTCTTCTATAGCAAGGCCATTTAATAGATAACTGCCACTAGTTGGTCGATCTAAACAGCCAAGAATA
>QCKJ01000009.1 GCA_003215435.1 Prochlorococcus sp. AG-409-M05 | reverse complement strand
GAAGTCGCAACCAAATGCAGATCGCCAAAACATAAAATGCTTGAAAAGAGCCTTTGCATCAGCCGCCTTGCAAATAATGCACAACTCTCCTGATTCAGGCATATGCAACCTTGCAACTAGCTCAAAGCCCTCAAAGCTATCCATTTCCGCCCCATCTTCCATGTATTTAATGAAAGTGGTATACCCTTCATCTTGGGTCTCAGCAGGGACTAAGCAAGTAACAACGTAAAACTGCATTGGTCAACAAGTAAAAGAGGATAGAAAAACAATATTTAATTTTGCGTTTGATGGCTTAATGACATGCCAGCAAGAGAACCGTCGAGAGAGCTTAAAGCCATTACAGGCTGGATTATCTCCCAAAAAGGAGTTCGCGTCGTCTTTTTCTTTTCTTCTCTTCTAATGCCATCTCCAATTCCAGACACCTATGTAAAAGTCGTTTCTCATTCTTCAGGAGAGTGAAGCTTAGGCTTAAAAAACCTAGACCTAAAATTGCAGTGAAACCTTTCATAGAGTTCTTTCCTCTTGATCCTTGGCTTGATTAATCTTGAAAGCCAAAGGGTTTGCCCCTTTGGTGATTATTGTTACAGCCCTCCCTAAAAACCAGCTTCCCACAAGAAAACCTGCTGTTGCAAGCGCATATAAGAAGTCTGCCTGTGCTGTCGTGGCAATTAAAAACACAAGACCTAATCACTAATAATTCAGACCATCTTACGCCTAGCACTTAATGTGCTCAGTAGCAAGATATAAACATAGAATGTTCTTAGCAGTTAATAAATTAAAAACAGGTAATTTGTCTGATTGTTGAGTTCCTAGAGATAAGTTTAAATCTCTGTAGATTAAAATTTTTCAATGTTTCACAGCATTCTCTTACAAGTTTTAGCAACGATGGTTTTCATAACTTTTTTACTACCAAGGAATAAAAAATCAGCTTAGAATGGACAAAACCCTCTGATTCAAAGGGTAATTTTCACCAAATTGTTAATTGTTTCTGACTTAGAGTGGAGCATAGTCTTTCTATGTCAGAAATATTTTTTTGAGATTAATCCACTGAGTGAACCATCTTGATAATCAGCCAAGAAAAAATATCTTGCAAAAGGCTGAATCATCTTGAGAAAACTGTCTCAAGATAAATCTCCATAAACAAAACGAAAGATTCACATATGTTTTTCTAGGGAAGGCATTCCTCGTGATAATCAATGCCTTTCGGAAGGTAGATCTAAACTACAAGTACTTATAGTTTAGATCTATAGTTTTTAATCGTAAGTCTTAGTTGACTTTTAAAGAAGCCCCAGAAAGCCTTAATCGACAACCTAATTGAATCGCCCCTCGGTCTACAAGCCTGCCTAGCCTTATGGCAGTAGCCTTTTCAAGTCGACTAAAGTAACGTTGATTACTTGTAACCCATTCCATTTCCTCACTAGTAATTACCCCAGTGGAAATGGTTTCAAGAAAGAGTAAACCAAGGTTCATAGCAAAAAAAAGATAGTGCTAACCAGTAAAACCAGGTAAATTTACTTAGTTTTAGGCTGATATTTAGAACCGGCTGATCCCCATCACCCGGCTAATGTGCTGACGTTAATCATTCAAAGAGTAAGATCTCTAGATTGTAATACTTGGTATAGATTTGGCTTAATCTAACTTTAAAAAGTACAAAGACCTATGCCTAAAGGATGATGTCTTCTATATAACGAGAAGAAGCTTTAGAGTTATCAAATTAACCTTTACCGTTGAAAAAATCTTTTTTCAACGGTAAAGGTTAATGAGAAGCTTTAATAAGCCATTTTTAAAAAGAGATTTAGTTACCCCCCCCTCATTGGAAAAGGTGATTATTTCAACAATTCATCTTCTCTACATTGATGAGAATCCCACTAAGCAACCCTCTTAAACGTCCTAGTTCAACTTTGCTCCCTAATGCGATAAGGACCTGACCAGGGCCTATCTCAAAGTTCCCTCCAGGGTTTGTGGTCAAATCTGTATCATCACGAATTGCAAGTACCATTGCACCGCTTTGCCTTCCTAGCTGCAATTGTGACAAAGTTCTATTCTTAAAATCCATAAATTTGTTTAGGTCAGTTGTAAGGAAGAACTCTTCAATCTCGCATTGAGAGCCAGCTAGTAAATCCATAAAATCAACTGCTATTGGGCGCAAAGCTGTCGCAGCCATGGTTCGACCTGCCGCTACATAAGGACTAACCACAACAGTTGCTCCTGCCAACTTCAGCTTGTTAGCAGCTTCCTCACTTTCGGCTCTTGCTATAAGTCGACATTTAGGGCGAATGCCCTTTGCACTTAAAACCACGTAGAGATTGGCAGCATCATTAGGAAGAGTCACAACAAGACTCCTACATTTATCTATACCCGCAAGAAGCAAAGTCTCATCTAAAGTTGCATCGGCATGTAAAACATTTAACCCTCTAGCCTCTGCTGCATCCTTACGAGAGGCCTCTACTTCAACAATCAAAATAGGTACTCCCTCAGATTGAAGCTGCTGAGAAATTTCTTTCCCTATGCGGCCATATCCACAAAGAATCACGTGATCTTGCATGCTTCGTAAAAGGCGAAGAAACCTTATTTCCCGCATCCTGCGGAAATAACCAGATTCAGAAAGACGTAGGAGTCGTTGAAGGGTTAATTGAACGACTACTAATCCGCCTCCAATTATCAGTACTGTTACGAATCTTCCAGCAGTACTAAGGGGCTCAACCTCCCCAAATCCAATTGTACTAATAGTGATCAACACCATCCATAGGCAATCACCCAAATCCCACCCTTCGGTCAGGCGGTAACCAAATGCCCCTAATGCAATCAAGCCCGCCAAAGAGGATATAGGGCTAAGCCAGGGTTTAAAAAAGTCTTTGAATGTAAGCCGTTGGAACGTAAATTTATCCATAAAAGCAATATTCCCAACCAAATCAAACAGTATTAATGATCATATTTAAAAAGAATCTCAGTCAAAGAGAATAGGAATAAACAGGTGAAGATTTTCTATTCGCTCATGAAAACTAGATTACTTAAATCACCAATAAGGCTTAGATGTGTTGATCCCTCTTAAGGGATCAACACATCTAAGCCAGCTTAATCCTCTGCAGTTTCGAATTGACGCAAGAGACGAAAGGCCTTTCTTAGAACCAATATCACTCCATAGCCCCCTAGACCTAGCGGAGCAACTATCAAAGGATTTAATGACATTTCTGTCATTGTTTTTCCAGCATCTCCATAGCCATGGCAAGGAGATAGAAGCATCAGACTTGTAAAAATCAATCCCCAGCCGATGATTGACAGAAATCCATCCCTAACTTTTCCTTCATAAAAACGATCAAGCCCTACTCCCCAGCCAACTGTGAGCAAAGCGATTCTTGTAAGAGCCTTCTTTTCGTCTTTACGAAACATTTTCATCTTTGTTTTATACGTGCTTTGTTATAGGGACTAAAAGGTAGAAGTGCGAGCAGAAAACGAACTTCTTTAAAATCCCTGACAAAAAAGCCCCGTCATATGACGAGGCTTAGGTAAGTGGTTTCTGATAGTACGGCTCGAAGCCTATTAAGGCCTGAAATGATAAGTACTAGCCTTCAGAAGTTGCTGTTGCACCACTAAGGCTTCCAATAGCAGTTGCAATGCGCCTGAAGTCAAAGCCCATTGCACGCAAGGCGTGCCATAAATGGCCTTGAATGCAGAAGAATCCAAAGTAGTACTGAACATTTACTAGAGCCGCACGAGTTGTGTGGCCTAAGAAGTACTTGCAATCTGAAATATCACCAGTATCACTCCAGTAAGGAGAAATACCAAAATTCAATTGCAATGGCTCACCAAAAAACTCTGTTGGATAAACAGTGGTGTTGCTTGCAGCCCAGAAAGCAGCGATGATTCCCATCCAGCCAAGGCCAGCTAATGACCAAGACAAAACAGCTTCTGCAGAAAGAAGGCCTGCACCTTTGAACTTGGTGTAATCACCAACTTGTTTAGTCGCGATATGGAAAGCACCACCGGTTATCTCAAGGAAAGCCAATGTCGCATGTCCATTAATGACATCTTCAAGGCTATCTATAGAGAAAAAGTCTGTTTGGTGACTCCAGACCATCCGGCCTGTAGCCGCAAGGTCAAAACTGACAGGTACTTGACGAACAGCACCAAGTGCTGGGTCGTAAATTCCGTGAACCCTTGCCCACTCAACAAACCAGATGGCTGCTACACCAAGGAAAATCAAATGATGTCCAAGGATAAATGTCTGGTTATCAGGGTTATCCCATTCTAATTTGAATTTAGAAGTGTTAGGGAGTGGACCAGAAGCGTTATCTGGATCAAACGCAAGTGAGTGCAATAGCGCAGCCCCTGCATAGACCGTAGAGCAGATCAGGTGGAAAACAGCAACGAAGAAAACGTTTTCCCCAGTCCAAACTCCAGCATCGTTAAACCCGATGCCCATTGATGCCAAATGGGCAAGGAATATCGAGCTCTGATGCCCTAAGGCTACAGAGGGGTCAAAGCGTCCAAGTTCCCAAAGGGTGCTTGCACCTGTTGCGAAGCAAATTAATCCTGTATGCCCAACATGAGAGCCAATAAATCGGCCTGCTCTGCTGGTCACCACAGAATTACCAACCCACCACCCATAGGTAGGGTTTGGATTTCCATAGGACTGCATAACTTGAGAAGAGTAAAAGAAGGCAATACGCTTGGCACACTACACTCAACTGGTGCTTCTGAGACGGGGCGAATAAGCATCCGTAAAACACTGCGGCATAAGGGTTCTAACCGGCGAGCTCAGGATGCTTCACTCTTTGGGCAAACTCAGGAAAGTATAAATCTCTTATCAGCCCGTTATGACTGGGTTCTTAGAGAGGGTTCTCTCAGCCAAAGTCCTCATGGGATCCGGTGATGAGGCACAAAATTTCAACCAATCCAATTTTGGGGTTTTGTTATATAGCGATGTCTAGAAGAAGAAAGCTCGGTGGGTTTTGGAGGGTTTAACTACTCATCCTTTGGATAAAGCCTTGCAATAGCGCGAGCCTGTTCCTGTTCCTTTGCCTCTTTTAGCTTCTTGTCTTGCCATCTTCTTAACAAGATGCCAGGCGTAAACCATATGACGGGCAGAGCGAGCAAAAAAAGCAAATGGAAAGCCTCATATCTATTCATCAATAGACTCCATTCTCATTAAGCAACCTAAAAAATAATTTGGATGGCCAACAACATTTTGTCAGACTGGCCAAACTATAAAAGCAATTAAAGAAGATCTTTGCATTAAATTGAGATTACGTAGATATCTAAGATTCAACTATTAGCTGCCCTTTAGGAATATATGTTTTCAAAATGGTGTCAAAAAACAGTTTTCACACCGCAATTTGTCCTAGAGCTATCCCTATATGTATATTAATAGTCTAAGTCCAAAAAAAGAGAAGACACTTATGGACTCAATTAGTTCAATAGACATTCTAGGGTTAATTGCAGGAACACTAACCACAATTGCATTTGTCCCTCAGTTAATTAAGGTCTGGAAATCAAAGTCAGCTAAGGATATATCCTATGGGATGTTCATTTTATTTGTTACTGGAATAGTCTTGTGGGAAATTTATGGGTGGGGAATACATTCCCTGCCAGTAATACTATTTAATGTCATCACATTCATACTCGGACTATCCATATTAATTCTGAAATTTATATTTGATGGAGAGTTCCTACAAAAAAGCTAACGTAGATTCAACATTCTAAAGCTGACCTTACCTAGAGGCTAAGTAGTATTATTTGCAGAAGTAGTATGTTAGGAATCGTTTCTAGGCAGCTTTTATAATTCTCTTCCCAGCCTGAGACCAAGTAATAAACCAAGAGGAATCGCTGCTAAGTAATTCTTTTGGGAGAGAGTCCTGAAGTTCAGATATTGCTGCCCTCATATAAGGATCTCCAGGGTCAAAATTCTCAAAGAACTCAATAAGGTCAAGTGGATAGGGGATGATTTCTTTTGACATGTTTCCTTTAGAGATTTTACTAACAGTCAAGCCAAGCTGTAGCTAGCTTGATGTCTTTTAAAGAATTAAAGACCTGTAATAAAGACAAGGATAGCTATTAGCTAAAAATAGAATATAAAATATTAATTATTTTTTCGCAAATGAATCTTCTTCTCCAAAAGTAACATGGTTATAGTTAGTTGCATAAGAGCTATTGTTTCGAAAATATTGTTGAATTCTGCTTGTTTTAGACAGGAATTATTTCCAATGTAAAGACTATTACTTAATAATTTAAAAGAGCATTCTTCCTAGAAAGATACTTACTGATTCATTACCTTAGGGTCCTCTTTCTTAGGCTCCGGGCGAACCCACTTCTTATTGACTGGAACTTTTTTAGTAAGCTTTCTCACACCAAGAGTAAGCAAGCCGCCAAAAACAACTGTCCAAAAAATAGGAATGAGTAGTTCGGTATCCATTTAAGAGGTCTTTATTGACTTAATTGCTTGGGCCTCTGAATCCTCCAATTCCTTTGGGACATCTAAACCAAATCCTTCAAGCAACTCTTTAAGAAGGACCCTATCGTTCTCAGCTTTTTTCTGAGGATCATTAGACGCTTGCTTTGCTAAAAGCACAGAAACGATGGAGATTCCTGCCAGCGCCGATCCGACTACTCCTAAAAGTGGCAGCCTAAGCAGCAAGCCTTCCATTAACTGATCATTCAGAAACCCTTTTATCTTTCCACTAACTTGGGTTGAAAGCTATTGAAAGTTAATAAAAGGAAGTTATTTACCTAGTCATAATGAAAAACGTGTAGGCCCAGCCTGTCAAAAAGGGCAAAGGAATGCTTGATTTGCCTGGAGATATAGTATTTTTCATCCTTTTAGATCATTTGAACTCAGCGCCATCTTATTTTTTCTGGGTCTTTTCTCTCAATGCTTCTCAAGAGCAAAACTACACACCAGATAGCTAAAGGTCCAAGAATAGCGATTACACCCAAAAAAATCTTTATGCTTGGATTGAGGGTAGAAAAATAAATCCAATTCAATTTATACATTTCAAGTTACTGAAATAATAAGTCCTATTTCAAGCTAGCAAATAGCAATGATTTAAATTAATTTTAAATCCCATCATGAACTGGTTGAAGCATTCCACCTCCTTGATCATTATCATCTTCATCATTTTCATTAAAATAGATGTAGACTAAAGTTATTAAAACCAGGCTGACAACTAATAACGGATGGTTGTAGAGGTTCATATGAGCTAGAAGGAGTTAAAGAGTTTTTGGGAAGAAAAGATTACTGGTGTGATTTTATCCAGAAAGGTTAAATTTACAAATAATAAAAATTTTTAGCCCTTGAAGTTTTAACGCGTTGTCGAACCTAATAAAGGTGCAAAACCAAGCAATATTGCAAATTGATTGAGATTGAGGCCCGAAAGTGTGAACACAAAATCAATGGCAACAATTCGAAGAAACATCTTTCATTGCCCCCATGAGTTGGCTGAAGTCTTCTGCAAAGGTTGGATTGAAGCTGACTTCCTACTTAAAGCAAACGCAAAATCAGAAACCCCCTTCGAGAGACTGGCCTGCTTGTACTTCTTAGCCAACGAATCCTTTGGTCTCATTGACCAGCACCCATAAAATTCACATGCGAAGAATTGTAAAGCCTTTTATTGAGAAGTGTGAAGCAGTCGCTTGTTTCCTAGTGAGCAGCTGAGGTTAGGGGCTTTGACGTATGAAGTTCTGCCAAAGCCTTCAAGCATGAAGGCTAATAGCTCAAAAATCTTGTACAAGCTTCTTGATCATCGACTCAAGAAATGATCAAAAATTGAATGGAACGGGATTACAGGTTTCTGTCTTGAAGAAGAAAGCCTTAAAGAAGAGGCTAAGGCCTAAGCAAAGGGGACTGGGTTAAGAACCTAATCCTTGGTAAACAGGCTGGAGCATCCCACCACCTCCCTCATCATCATCCTCGCCATCATCATTGAGAAACAACCAGACAAAAGCCAAGGCAACCAATGACCAAAAAAAGACTAGTTGCTGATGATCTCCCAAGATGTCAGTTCATAGTAATCAGGAGAACTTACAGGGTTTTGACGGAAAAAGGGTATCTATCGATACATTTTTTAGATCCAAGGGACAATTAAAGCCGTGATGGCTCAATGGTTGTACAAATCCTGGGGGAGCTAAAAAGTTGCGTTTATTTAAAAGAGTTGCACAATACGAAGCTCCAGTGCTAGAAAAAATATGTAGCAATCGCTACAAAAACGTTCACCCAACTGAACTCATGTTGGGCGCAGTTCGACCCAAGCCAAGGAACGGGGACTTGGGCGATTCTCGGACTCTGAATCATGACAACGCTTCTTTACCGCGGACATGACTACGTACAACACAAAGAGCCTGCTACTGAGAAGCAGTGCGTAGAGCTCACTTATAGGAGAGAGCACTACAACACTTGCAGAACATCAAACAACAAGAATCTTCATCCAGAAATGAGCTATAGAGGAGTTCACTACAGAAAGTAATCCTCACCATTTAGGCAAAGAGAAAGGGAAGGCAACCATTTACATTGTCTTCCTTTTTTTTGTTCAGGTAATATATCGATATTTCAGATCTGTAATAAGCTAAATAAAAAGATATTTGCAATCACCTACTTATTGAACTGTGGTGACCTTAAAGATTTTCCGAAAGATAGTGTTTATCTGTGGGGATGCATAAAGCAAATATACTGGTTCAACTGTTATGGCCCTAAATCTACTTTGAGAATAAAAAATAAGTGCAAACATTAGCATAGTGATAAATAAAACATATGCTGGGAAATGGTTGGTAGGGTTCCTTAAAGAAACTAAAAGCTCCATGTAAGCAAAGAAATAAATAGGAAGTTGAAAAATCAACGCTACTAACCATGCAGAAAAAGGGTGATACCTAAGAGAATATCCGGGCCTTAAGTGATTAACAAAGTTATAAATTAGTAAATTAGCTGCCTTCCAAGGGTTAGCTGTGATCCACTCCTTTCCAGCCTTAAAATATTTACTCTGACCTTGTTTATGAGAAGTATTACTGTCTAGTTTGGTTTTATCAAAGATCTTGAACTCCATACTTAATAGTCTATTGTACTCCTGACTATTCTTTTCAGGTGTGTTAACCATAAACTTATAGAAGTCTTCATTATGTCCTGTAAGGAAATGGAACCCACCTCCACTAGAAGAAATAATGTACATACCATTAGTTTGTAGATTGTAAACTCCATATGGTAAAGTAATGAAAAAGATTGTAGACAAAAGTATTAATGAATCTATCAGAGATTTCTTAATATCTTTTCTTAGTAAGAAGATAAAAATGAGCCAAAGCGGTATTGACAAAATTATATGAGACTTTGTAAGTAAAGCAAAAGTGAATAATATAGAGAAGGCTATCAGGTTCTTCCTATCGCGAGTAATACAGAAGCGTGTCACAAAGTAACTTGATATAACTAAAACTGACTGAAAAAAAGATTCTTGAGAGGCTGTATGAACAAAATATAATGTAGGCAGAGATAAAGAATATAAAAGTGCTGATGTGATCGCTATCGATCTTTTTTCAAAAAGAATTAGACTTGTACTCCCTAAAAATATAGCAGCTATAGATGAAATTATTATTTGGAATGTTGATATAGGGTAACTCCATGATTCTCCAAAAGCAAATTTAAATGCAGCTAAAAGGTAAGGGAATAGTGGCGCTACAATAAAGGAATCCAGCTTGAGATTAAAATTTCCATTTAAAATGTTATTACTGAAATTGTCATAACGTAAAAAATCAGGTCCAGAACTTGCTGGTATTCCGGAAAGTAATGCCCATAAAACTCTAACAGAGAAAGCTAAAACAAATATCTTTAACATGTCCGATTTATTCAAAAAGAGCTCCTTTGTATCTGATTGAATATGCATAGATTTCCTTATGTGCTGAATCATAATTTGAGGCTTATGATATAGGATTTAGAATAAACTGGATTTTTCTATCCATTTTTGCTCAACGAGCCCATAGATTGTATTTTAGAATGCACCAAATCGCTCGTATTCCATCTCTCCACCCTATCTTCTTGCCATCCTCGTATGTCCTACCATAATAAGATATACCTACTTCAAATATTCTGCAGCCCATTCTAGAAACCTTTGCTGTTATTTCAGGCTCGAAGCCAAATCGCTTTTCCTTAATATTAATTGAACGGATAATATCAGTCTTAAATGCTTTATAGCAAGTCTCCATATCAGTTAAGTTTATATCTGTAAGCATATTACTTAATAAGGTTAACAATCCATTTCCGACTCTATGCCAAAAATACACAACTCTGTGAGGAGCTGCCCCTTGAAATCTACTGCCAAAAACAACATCTGCATTTCCCTGAACAATAGGTGCGATTAAAAATGAATACTCGGCAGGGTCATATTCAAGGTCTGCATCCTGGACAATAGAGATCTCTCCAGTTGCAGCTTGGAAGCCTGTAGATAGTGCAGCACCTTTTCCTATGTTTTTTTCATGGAGAATAATGTTTATATTTGCCTGATCAATCTTGTTAAGAAGAGATCTAGTCCCATCAGTTGAGCCATCATCAACAATGATTATTTGCTTAGGATTTACAGGAGAATTCTGAACTTTTTCTATGAGTTCCAAAATAGTTGCCGCCTCATTAAAACATGGGATGATAACGGACAGCAAGGGCTTTTCTTCGGCCATTCCTTCAGTTTAAATTTATAGTATATTAATGCATCATAGTATTACTTTTGACAAGTTTCACCTAAAGATTCTTTGTATCATGTGTGGATCTTGAAGATCAAAAACTTCTGAGCAGTATAGGAAAAAGCTGCAAGAATTGGCACGAGAAGAACTGCTGAAAAGTTAGGAGAAAGTCCAAGCTCTGTAAGTATTGATATTCCAGACCAATTAATTAGCCATATCAAAACAGCTAGAGATGCATATTGGATCGCAGAAACTCTTTTAAAGCTGTTTACTTTGAAAACCAGCTTCCCATAAAGGAAAAATCCTAGGGTTACATTAACAATCTGACTAAGGAAAGTTGATAAGGAAGTTGAGGTTACTAACAATAGTCCCTGAAGTACTAAATTAGTTATAATTACATTGATAATGCCATAAAAAAGGAATCTTCGTTTTTTGCCTGAAGTCTTCTGTGAAAACTTTTTTTTCATGATTGATCTTACCCTCTCAATTCTAGCGATCGGAAATTAGTTAATCAGGTTACAACTAAGTTAAGCAGCCTTATTTAGAAGAGATTTTTAATGTCAAGGTTTTTAGCTTTCTAAATAAGACTAGTTTTACCCAGCTAGAAGAAGAGTATCCCTACAGAAAGCTCATGAGAATATTTCTTTCATTTAACTGAAAAACCTTGCCCAGACTTGAGTAAAAGGCATGGCCTCGGATTTAGCAAGAAAATATAAAATTCAATTACATACCGCCCATCTAAATCAAAAAATACACCAATATGTATAGTTGAGTACCTACTAAGCCATGAGAATAGTTCTATCGGGAGTCATCGCATTACTGCTAAGCCTTTGTTCACCAGGGATGGCTTTGGCTGATGGGGCAGGGGTTTTTTCAGCAAATTGCGCAGCTTGCCATGCTGGCGGAGGTAATCTGGTCAACCCCGAGCGAACCCTCAGCCAAGCAGATTTAAAGTCTTATCTGGCTAATTACAACTCTGGCCATGAGGCCGCAATAGTCACGCAGGTAACAAATGGCAATGGGCCAATGCCTGCATTCAAGGATGTTTTAAGTGCTTCAGAAATAAATGATGTTGCTGCATATGTGGAATCAATGTCAACAAATGGCTGGGGTTAACCTCTTAATCTCAAGTAAAAATTAAAGTACCTAGTTCGTTTAACAAAGTACCAAGCGAATTGAAATTTATTTAATTTTTAATTCAGTAGGCCTGTCAATTAATATTTTTCTATGACTCTATTTTGATTCCTTTCAAAGTTAACATTATTGTTAATTTGCTTATCTAGTGTTAACAAACAACTCTTAACTCTCTCAAGCTCACGTTCTAAATTTACACGCCTTGATTGAAGGGCCATCACCCTTCTCTTAAGTTCTATTCTCCGTCTCTCTCGATGACCACCATTTAAAGCATTATCACTGGTGTAACAGTCCTCTTGGGGAAGATTTGTTTTTGAAGCGTGGCTTTTCATTATAGGTTCCTATAACTGTTTTTCATAAGAGCCCTGTAAAAGCCCCTTTTAGTTTTAACCAAGGGACAGGGAACTTGTAAATGCGTCTTAACGCCAGAGTGTTTTTGCCTCAGTGATTACGCTCAAGTGATTATCCCTAGCGAACATCGTAAAAATAAGGCTCCTTTTAGATCTAACTCAAAAAAACTCTAGAGATACTTCTTAAAGCTATTAAAAAGCAATTAATCAATACAAAAGGTCCCTTTATAAGTTCATCTGAAAAGCTTGTAAGGCCTTCTCTATAAGGAGATAAATTAGTGGCCAAGTAATTTATACTTGGCCACTTAATAAAGCTTGAAATCTTTCCAGCTACAGAACTGCTATTCAAATAATCCTCAAGAAAAGCTGTCAATGGTCCAGTCCTCCTATTAATCAATCGTCACTGTGCCAGTTGAGATTATGGGTAGCAGGAGGGTCCATTTGTGATTAAATATTGGCATTATGTATTTGTGAGGAGTTGAGATTCTCCGAGCAGTGGAAACAAGGAAACACGAGCTCAAGATCTCCGAAAAGCCCGCCTTAGGCGGGCTTTTTTGCATCTATTTAAGTAGACCTTGAAAGTCTTTTAGATTTGATTCATGAAAAGCCTTTCATACTAAAGACTCTCAAGGACGAAACAAATTCTGGTATTAGAAAAGGACCCGAGGATGGGCAGCCAAACGCAAAAAAACAAACTTCTAACATCTAAGGAAAAATCATTTACATCACAAGGTCTCTATACATGACCTTGAATATCTTTAGCATTAGCACCCTTTCTCACAAATAGAGTGCTTAAGCACTAGCTAAAACCTCAGTCATATCTAGCAGGACAGACTTCTGAAGAGCAAGGTCAAAAAGAAATAAGCCGTTCCCTACACACCCAAAGATAAGAAAATCATTTTTGGTTATTAAGGTTGTTATAACGAAAACAAAAGACGTTCTGACTAAATCGAATAAAGAGAAAAATCTCTCCTGAATTTTTAACCTATCAAAAAGAGCCTTTCATGCTCTACTACAAAGCAATGATGAACTGAAGTTTACGTTTACATGACAATTTTAAAAAATGGCTTAAGGTTCAACAACCTAAAAGGTTCACCATGAACACTGATCAACTAGTCGTCATCAACCTCGCGGCAATCCTTGTAGGAACAACCTTTAATGCCTCGCAAAAGGTTATTAAGTGGGGGGGAGTTGTGATTGCAGCTGCCTCAGTGGCCTGTGCGGTCCTTAAATGCGGTGGCGCTGGCTAATTAATGTAGCTTCCGAGCTCTTTAAAAGGCTACTTCGAAGGATCTGATGACTAAGAGTGTCAAAAAGTTCCATGTTGACCTTGACGTCATCAGTTCCTGAAATAATTTTTCTCATAGCATATCTCGGTTAAGGATGCCTGCTTTAAATGTATTGTGTTGCTGAATCTAAAGCCCTTGAAGAAAAGAGAAGAGAAAGATCTAACTCAATCAGCTTTAATCTTGGCTTAAGTCTGGTTCTAATTAGTAAGGTTGGAGCAATCAATCATCCTTACTTAGTAAATCGAATAAAAAACAGTTCCGTTCTCTTTAACTGTAGTTTGTATTAGTCCTGAGAAAACATAATGCCACTATTAGTAGTAAGAAGTTTGTTCTGCATAGTATTGATCAAGATAGAGTTAGCCCCAAATAGATATTCAAGCCATTTATAAAGAACCTTAGAATCACCATGACTGGTTATCAAGTCTAGATAGATATAAGTCCGTAATTTGATTTGATCAGATTTTAAACAGGCAAGAACTAACCATTATCCAATCATTCCGAAGTTCAAATCTATGAATTTATTAGACATAAGCCTAGTTTTTATAATATATAATCGAAAAATTATTTGAAGGCATTGTATAAATAATTTGCTTTAGAAATCCTTCTTCTTTAGAGATTTTTTTAAGTTCTTCAATTCCACGAACACCCCAAAGTGAATTGCTAAGTCTTAATGATTTATCAAAAATCTCATTACTCTTACTTGTATGGTATCCCTTTCTCATAAAGGGACCATAGAGAAAAAGAGGGCAACTACTGTCTAAAGTTTTTGCAGCACCTTTAAAAAGAGCTTTTGCTGACTCCCATGAACAAACATGTATAAGATTAATGCAGACAATAGCTGAAATAGTCTGCTCACCCTTAGATAGAAAAGGCCATGGTTCTATATCAACATCCAAATCAAGTGGCGCCGGCATTACATCACCAAGTCTTTCATAGCTGATCCAAGCATTTATACTTCTCCTATGTAATGGATTTGGATCGCTAGCTTGCCAAATAATGTTTGGAAAGTGTTTTTGAAACATAACAGCATGCTGCCCACTTCCGCTAGCAATCTCAAGCACAGTTCCATATGCTGGCAAGTGATTTTGAAGAAGCTCTCTTATAGGCCTACTGTTCCTCTCTGTAGCAGGAAAAAAAAGTCTTTGGTCAATCAATGTTTTAGATTAATGAAAGCAGGGAATCAGCAGTTGATTTCAAATGGTTTGACAAGGTCGGTTAGGAGATAAGAAGTTATATGTCTATCCTTTATTGGGTAGGGTAACAAAGTCAAGCATATTGCAAAAAGTTTATTTCATAACTAATGAATGCCTGTTCCGAGTTTTATTATTTTATGATTAATTTTCCAATGATAAATGCAACCAATGGACATTATCAAGAGGTTTTTAAATGTTCCCTTAATAGGATCTCTTTACTTGATAATTCTCTGTTCTACATTCTTCCCAACAGTACTAGTTGCCGAAGTCATTGGCTTAAGCCCAGAAGTCGCTAGTGTTAGTAAAGATTACTCTGACATGTTTTGTATAGAAGTTTTAGATGGTGCAACTCCGGAAATAGCTGGTGAGAAGGCAGCAAAGAAAATTGCTAGGGGATTAATCTTCTCACCAGTTTTGAAAGAAATCACATCTTCCCCTAAAGAAGCTCTTGCATTGTCTGTGTCGAAAAATATATATTCTGGATGTGGTGACGATATGAATTTTAGCCAGCAAGAGCTTGACAACTATCTAATTGAATTAATCATGAATGGTCCAACGCAGGCTAAGACTAAGCCATCTAAAATGAGCAAAGATCCTCTCAGACAACTAGGGATAACTTAAGACAATCACTTCTGTAACGTTCATGAAAAACATCCAGTCATCTGGAAAATTAAATAACTGCTAAGATTAAGAAAAGGGAAAGTAAATATATATATTTACTTCGGCAAAACTCACCCGATTAATGAAGGTATAAGCCTAAGGACAAGCAATCCAACACCTGCCGCAAATACAGCGGAGATAGCAATTGCGACTAAAGCCGAAGGCATTCCTGGCCCCATATCAAATCCTCAAAGCAGGTATAAAACAATCATATTCTTTTTTACAGTGATATGAGAGGTGCTAAGAACTGTTCCTTAGCTAGCCACCTATCAAGTTAGCCAGGGACCATGACAAATCTAATCACCAATCATTAGGACTAGGACCAATACTTATAGAAAAAGCAACTGGTAGACCGAAAAAAGAAACGGCAACCGTATACATCATGTGGAGGAGAGGAAGGCGTAACACTAAACTCTTCCCAACGCAAATCAAATAGAAATTAACCTTAAATATGTTTTGTTCAGTTTGTAACAAGCTAGAGCTTTGTTTATTTAGCATTATCAAATTTTTCTAATGCTAGGAGAGAGGGGGTTGACAAGTTCTACTTATCTGCTGAGATAGAGAGATTAAACAATAATTTGCTAAAATAATGGCAGTAAAGAAATCACCTTTCGATGATTTTGTAGATGATTGCTTTATCGGTGAAGATCCGCTATGCAATATCAGTCAGGAAAGATCACTTGAACTAGTCGCTTCACAACTAATAACAGAACTTTTAGCTCAAGATAATTCAATGGTTTTATCTAAAGAATAAAAAGTCAAATTTTTTTGTTAACGAAGAGAGTACTAAGTCAAGCAGTTAAAATAGAATATAAATATTCTTTAGAATTAATGTCTAGTGCTTATATTCAGATTGTTATTGAATAAACTTATCTACCTCCTAATGGTGTTTAGCAGTTCTGAGGGCAGTTGAATAGCAGTTAATTTCCATCTAAAAATTCGATTCCTAGTCAAATAAGCCTTAATAGGCTCTTCTTTCCCACTTGGTTTACTCTCAAGGATGAATAAATTAATCCCTTTATAATAAAGTTTTATTTGAGGTTGGTCATCTTTTGTCTTAGACTTTGCCTGACCTGAAGGGCTAATAGTTCTAGACTCTGCCTGAGATAACTTACCCCTTTTTAACAACAGTTCCAATCCAGAAGGAGTAATAGTGTAGTCAATTGTCGACTCAACAATTGCATTTAGAACAGGACTGAAAACCATCATTCTAATTGGGCCTAGAGGGGTCTGTATTGTTTCTTTCGATGCACTTTCAGACAAAGCATCCTTAAGTTGAACCTTGAGACTTTCTCTCAAGGATGAGAAATTAATATAGCTTTTGGCAGATTCAGAGTCCTTTTTTTCTATAGCATTCTTTAATGATAGTATTGAAATATATGGAGTCAAATAGGTATATGCAGAAAAAACCATGGTTGCCAGCAACATCGTATATGGAAGATATTTTCTTCCTTCAAAAGAATTTCTCATTTTCCTCAGGGATTGGGTTTACTAAATAGCAACAGATTGGCTTAAACTAATCAAAGAAGAAGACAATCTATAGGGTCAATTAAGACTATTTGGTAAGACCCTAAGTGAGCATTATGACATTATAACTCAAAGAGAATTCAAACTGGTTGGGCAGAAAATTTATTCTCAAAACTATTCAAGGGCTTATAGATAAAACTTTAAACTTCAAAATTTATCAGGTGCTATTATTATTTTTTTATCTTGAGCAAAAAACTTAAATCCCCACTAAGATGTAACAGGGATTCCCCATAGTGGTTTTTGATAACATTTTTGACTTCAACAGCCCGAACTGGCTTTAAATTTCCTCCTGAATTGTGAAAGTTCTTTCAATCAAAGGTTTATCATTTTCTTATTGTGGCCAAAAGGTTTTAAAAGATATTTCTCTTGATTTCAAGCCAGGCACACTAACTGCGTTGGTGGGGCCAAATGGTGCTGGTAAGTCAACTTTGCTTCGGTTACTTCAAGGGCAGTATTTACCACAATCAGGTGAAGTTCTATTAGGAAACGAGCCTCTAAAAGGCTGCCGATCTGAGATTGCACTAATGCCACAGAGGAGTTCTATTAATTGGAATTTCCCTCTAACTGTCAGCGGTTTAATCAGTCTTGGGAAAATTAATGGCATTGGATCAACATGTTGTGAAGAGGAAGCCGTTCTCCAAAGAGTGGGCTTGTCTAAAATGGCCAAAAGGAGACTGGATTCTTTATCTGGAGGTCAACAACAACGTGCGTTGCTAGCAAGGACTCTGATGCATCCAGCTCAAATATTTCTTCTGGATGAGCCCTGTGCAGCGCTGGATCCACCTGCTAGAGAGCAGTTTCTGCTAATTATTCGTCAACTAGCAGATTGTGGTTTAACCCTATTAGTAAGTAGTCACGACTGGGGAGATTCTTTGAATGCATACGACAACGTGGTTGCACTAAATAAAACTGTGATGGCTTTTGGCACTCCTGTAGAAGTTCGAAGAAAACTCCAAGAAATTTCCTGCATGGGGAATCACTGTTGTGGTTAACCAGAACTTAACCTCCACTTAAGTTCTGACGTTGGTAACAGTTTTTGCATAACCCAAAAAATTCAAGAGTATGAAACATCAACTGAAAGCCCTGGCTTTGGTTCCTTGGTAAGTCAATATTCCTCAAAGGGCAGCCTTTCAAAGGCTCTGTTTGACCACAGTCAACACAGGTCAAATGATGGAGATCTCTCTCTACAGGTGCATAAAGTACCTCCCCTGTAGGGAGATGCCGACAGCGCACCAATCCCTTTTGCTGAAGTTGCCGGAGATTACGATAAACCGTAGTCAGGCCCATGGTAAAGGGCCCATCCTGAATGGCACGATGCAATCTTTGACCACTCATCTCATCTTCACACTTAAAGAGTTCTCCCAAAAGCTGCTGCTGACGGGCCGAAAGTTGTGGAGGTTTCCCGACCATTTGAAAATTTCTTGAGAACTAAACACTCAAACCCTAATCCTTAAAGCTTTCCATGCCTCTAAATCCTTCAAATTGGTGGTTTTTCCCTCTAATTACTACTTTTTTAGTTGGCATGGTTTGCCCTGCTACAGGCACGATATTGGTCACACATAGACGGCTTTTGCAGGCAAATTTGATCTCGCATTGTGTCCTTCCCGGATTAGCTCTAGCTACAGCAATAGGACTAGACCCTGCATTAGGGGGAGTCTTTAGTGGCCTAATTGGAGCTCTAGTTGCAGAAAGACTTGCTCACAAAAGAAATGATAAAAATGAAGCTATAACTAATACTGTCCTTGCAGGGTCACTTGGATTGGGAGTGCTCATTATTCCCTTACTAGGTATAAGAGTCGATTTAGAAGCTATCTTATTTGGCGATCTGCTTACTGTAGGACCTACAGATCTATTTAGGACGTTACTTGCAGGAATTTCATTATTAATCCTATTAGTAACTTCTTACCAAAAATTAGTATTTATTGGCTTAGACCCTGAAGGGGCACATGCGAGTGGACTGAAAGTTTCTTCTTTAAGAATGGCTCTTGGTTTTGTCACTGCATTAGTAGTAGTTAGTGCAATGGCAGCTGTAGGGGTAGTTTTAGTAATAGGTTTACTTTCTGCTCCTGCTTTATTGAGTTTGGACGAATCTCCAAGCCTTGGGATAGCAATGACCCGTTCTGCCATTTTTGGATTATGTTTGGCACTTGGAGGTTTTTTTCTTGCTATTGCTTTTAACCTATCCCCAGGTCCTCTAATAGGTGTTTTATGTATGGCAACATTGCCAATATCAAAAACAAAAATACGGTTTTTGCACTAGAGGTATTAATAAATTTAAGTCCAATGGTCAATCATTCTGGAAAACACTATCCCATTCAGAAATCCAAATAATAGGGCTAATCTTTGTCTAACCTAGAAAACTGAATCCCATGGCCCTTTGAAAAGTTCAAAGCCCAAACCCCTTCGCATAGGTCATATAGCTGAGAGAAAAATTTCTTATTATCCCCTGATTTAAGCCATTCAGACTTGATTAAAGGGATCTTATCTTGTAAATACTCCATTGGAATCAAAACAAGGAAAAGACTGTTTTCACCAGCGGCTCTTCTTAATGGTGCATCCTCACTCCTTTGAAAAACTCTCATTAATAGCTCCATCGCCAAACCCTCTCCAGCCTGCCCAGGTTGAAATTCTGAGGGAATTACGTGCTTTAAAGACTTTCCACCAAGAGGCATAGCTCTTGTTGTTTTCTGCTCGATTAAGGCAAAGGCAATTAAATATGGGTGTTCAATCATGAGTGATAACTTTAAAGGCGGACCTTTCTTTTCAAAAGATACTTCTAGTTGAGTGAAATAGTCTATTAACTAGTGAGGAAATACTTCAAAAATTATTCCTGTCAATAAATCCAACTCATTAAAGGCCATAAAGATCATAAAATAAGTAGCCTTTAAAAGCTTCATGTTTCTCAAAAGCCTTCAAGGGTGTCAACTGGCAATTGGCAGGTATCCAACGTTTTACTATGACGCCAGAGGCGGGGGAGGAGAGGCTAATCTACTTCAGAGTGAAAGTAGGCACCTACAGAAGATACGGTTTAATCCCAATACTTTTCACATCCCCCCTCTTAATTGGAAAACTACAAAAATACTTGGCCTACCTATGCCACCTGGACTAGAAATCAAAATGTTTTTAGATACTCTTCAAGGAACTATTGAGATGTCAACGGGTGAAATAAAACTTGATTTCGAGTCCAGGTTTGTTTTTACAATGTTCCCTTCTTTTTATTTCCCAGACTTAATTGTTAAGACATGTCTTACTAGTGGAAAAGCAAAATCTGGATTACATTTTGCCAAAGGGAAACCTCTACAGAAAGATGGTTCAACTAAGCTTGTAGGAATTGCAGTTATACCACCATCAGGTAATCTTTTCTTAGACACTTTTCTTGATCTACCAAATGAGGCTCTGGCAATACTCCAATGCAAAATAAATTAAGCTTAGAAACCTAAAAATCATTAGATAACGTTTGTAGCGAGGTCAGAAATTAAGTCTTTTCAACTCCAACAAGTTTATTTTGTGCGCTTTCTTTTTGCAGCAGGCAAAAGCTTGCGCTTGGACTGAGAGCCAGCTGCCAATGGGAGGTCAGGTCTGTTGCCATCCAAAATATCAGCCAATGTTCTAAAGCTATCTGCATAATTCCAGAAATTCTCAAGCCGTTGAAATCCTTCTAGGAAATGACGACTGAAGTTCTTTTGAAGCCCCCAACGGTGTTCATTCTCCTCATATTTCTCGCTGTTATGCATATCAATCAAAAAGCTACTACCCCTTTCATGCCTAAGGCAATCTTCTTCGGTATCGAAGAGTGCACCATCTTTAGCTTGCCAAACCTGCTTCCCCATTAAATTGCTTAAATCACCTACTAATTAATAGTAATCACTAAATCAGAATCCAAGGTGTTTTCCTGAGGGTCTGATGAAGCTATTGCCACCATTCTAACTAGCTCTTTATGGCAATCCATAGCCAAACACCCCTCAATGGCTTACATCCTTTAGTGAAAGAGGCCATTGAGTCCTAAAACGATGAGAAAGGTCTACCCCTTACAACCCTCCAGGGAAATGACACCAGCACAATCAAACAAAAAAGAATCAATAGGATTTATTGGCCTAGGAGCCATGGGCTTGCCCATGGCAGCGAAGCTAGTGAATGAAGGATTCGATCTAAAGGTACATACAAGAAGCCGAAAAGCAGAGCAGAGCAAAAGACTTAAAGGTGCAAAACCCTGTGAAAGTTTTAAAGATGCCGCAGCAGAGGTTGATGTGCTGATGATTTGTGTCAGTGACGACGAAGCTGTTGAAATGGTGTTGTTTGGAAAGGATGGAGCCGAAAAATCTCTGATAGCAGGCAGCATTGTTATAGATATGTCTACAATTAGTCCAAGCAAAGCCATGTCATGTGCAACTAGACTTGCTAAAAAAAATATTAGTTATGTAGATGCACCAGTTAGTGGAGGAACAGAAGGGGCCGAAGCAGGCACTTTGACAATTTTTTTCGGAGGCAATAATGCCTTCTTAATGAAGGTAGCTCATATTCTCAACTCAATTGGGGACGCTATTTACGCTTTTGGGTCTGTAGGCAAAGGACAATCAGTAAAAGCAATTAATCAAATCTTGGTAGCAGGAAGTTACGCAGCCGTCGCAGAGGCAATTGCTTTAGGAGAGGCTTTAAAACTACCTATGGATAAGGTTATCCAAGCACTTCAAAAAGGGGCAGCTAGTTCGTGGGCTCTTTCAAATAGGTCAGAGGCAATGCTTAAAGGCAACTATCCATTAGGTTTTAAGCTAGAGCTACATCACAAAGACCTATGCATTGCACTAAAGGCTGCAGAAGAGTCAGGGTTAAAACTTCCAATAGCAAAGAAAGTCAAAGAGATAGAAGAGAGCCTTATCATCAAAGGGTATAAAAATGATGATATTTCCGTCCTAAGAGAATCTCTTAAGGCGGAATAAAGTTTTGGTCGCTAGAGCGATCCTTAGGATCTAATGACGCCTGGGCTTAAACCTTCTCTTACTAACGCTGCACATTGGACAAATCCAATTCGAAGGGAGTTCTTCGAAGCTTGTTCCTGGAGGTATCCCTTGTGTAGGGTCGCCACGCTGAGGGTCATAAGAATAGATACAATCTAAGCATTGAAACTTTCTTGTACTAAGAGCTTTCTGCAACAAACTCATAACCAACTCTTTTCAACTTGGCAAAAGTTGGCTCCAAGCTTTGATTTCTTTTTAGTTTCTTAAGCCGATCGCCAGAATCTGAAGCTGATGTATGAAATGAATGGTTTTAAAAAAATACTCTTAAAAATTGTCGTCCTCTAAACATGCATTGAGTCAATGAAATTAATAATTATTCTTTTATTCTTTACTTTATCTTTCGCGCAAATAGCAGTTGCATATCCAGAGAATTATCTAAAAGAATGTATTATTGGAATCAAGCAATCTCCAATTGTTATAGGAGCCCCTGAAAGCGAGCTAAAGCAATGGTGCAACTGCACTTTAGAATTAATTCTAGATAAAGGTAATGAAGACAAATCCGCAGCGGCTTATTGTGGTCACATGTACTTCAAATAATCATAGATCAATGTTATTAATTAAAAAAGAAACTCTAAAGTCCTTCTCTAAAAGGGAAAGCTTTTCTTATATTTAAAACTGGCATTTTGTAACCTTCAACTCTTTCGGACTCCTTTACTGCATACTCTTCACCTAACACCACCTGATCTGACAGTAATCCTGGTCTGCAATTTCTACGGTCATATCGTGTCCATTGATCAGCTGTAGATTTAATTAGATTATGATTGCTATCATCAAAGGGTTTCTTGCCAGTCGTTAAAAGAGGAAGGTTAAGAGTCAACTTATCCTCCTCAGGGCGATAGCTAGGGTCAATCTTTGGAATAGGATTTGTTCTTTTTATTTTAATAGGGAGTGCAGTCTTCGTAGACGGCTTCTCCCCTATAGAGAAACCAGTTTCTTTAACTTTAATTTCCCATACACCTCCTTTATGTTTCCATAATTTACATGCTTCTGCCGCTTCTTCTTGTGAGTCATAAGTGATTTTCTGTGCTTCTTTTGTTAGCAGCTGAAGCAATAAGATAAAAATAAATGGGACTGGCAGGAGAGGAAGATACTTCTTAATTAGCATTCCTTTGCAGCTCTAGGGACTAATCATTATTATTTAGTTTTAGGAGCAAAAACAAAAGTATTACGTTCTTTATAATGAAAAAAGCTTTTCAGTGCTTCTCTGCTAGTTATATTCACCAGGGACATCGTTCTTATGTACCGTAACTCGCCCTACTTTTTTTCCGGAGAACCTAAGCAACTCATCACCTGAAAATTCATAGCCAAGCTTAAAGGCTATCAGTGCTACATCATCTGCCGTTGAAGACGACATAACCTCATCCTTTAAAGCTGGATCATTCTGCATCTTCTGCAGAAACTCTTTTAACTGGTCAAGTGCCATCTCTTAATCATAAGTGATAGAGAAGCAGAATCATGCTATCCAGGATTATTTCTAGGCTTAATTAATAATTGCCCAAATCGCTTGCATAAAATCAGATCCCAAGAAAAAAACTAAATCTAGTTAGATTTTTCATTGTAGGGAGCTCCTGTTTATTTTTAAGGAAGATTTAAAGAGCTCAAAGGCACGCTAAAAGGTTGCTTTCCTCCCATTATTAGAGTCATGGCAAAGTTAACTCCTTTCAAACCAAGCAAAAAGAAGCCATGAAAAGGATGATCTTTTATTATTCGATTGATGCTTGGTGCGTGAACTGGCTGTCATCTCATGAATAATTCACCTAGCAATTGGTAATATCAAGTGGCATTAAATACAACTAATAGTCTACATATCTGAAATATCTAATTATGGTCGATTCATCCATTTACAAAAGTTTTGAGCTAGTATTTGTTTGTAATTAATGAATTTTACAAGCCTTGATTGTTCTAATCCCTGCCACGATCATTATCCTTTGCGTCCAACTGGTAAGGATCAGTGAAAGGCTAAAAAACGATCGTGGGGAAAGGTTGTTTTTTAATAAAACACGAATGTATGCTATACAGCTTCGTCTAGAGCATTTATTCAGTGCTATCCATACAAGAAAAGATTGATTTTTGTATAATCTAAATCACCTCCAGTCCTATATCAAAAAGCCTAAGAATTATTTTGAAATATCTTCTCAAGTTTCTTCTTCATTTCAGAAGTCTTCCTATCGTTAATCAATCCTCTTTTACTAATTCCGTTTCTAAGCGTCATACCTATCCACCAAACTTGTAGGCCAAAGAAAATAAGTCCAACCACTATTAATGCAAGGTATCCACCATTTATGCGTTCCATACTAAATCAACAAATTCTATAGACCAAGTCTATTTTTACAGATTACAAGAGCTAGAGTAAATACTTTAGCTATTCATTAGGATTGACTCATCTAAACTAAACATCTAGAAACAGATTCTACCGTCTTTATTGTAATTAATATTTAGAAGTCGATTTCAGGGTAGCCAAGAAGTTGCAGGCAAGTATAAGCATGGCTGCCCAACTGTCTTACTTGGACTACTATATTCACAAGAGACCTCACATTGTGTTAAAGCTGGGTCAGCAAGCCGGTCAAGAACTCTTGACATGTCAACTGAAGAAAGCTCACCATCAGGATTCCATTTAAGGGTAGTTTTCCTTTGTGCAGAACATACGGAAAAACTTCTAGTTGATCTCTTAGGTAATTCAAGGGTGTCTAAGTAAAGCTTAGCGGTATGTAAGTCAGAAGAATAAATACATCGACTATCTAGACAAGATCTAAAAATACGGCCGAAGTCTCCACGAAGACATGTAATTGAACCGCCTTTTGGACTTACATAAAAAGGAATTGTTTGCATCATGATTTTAGTTGCTCTTTAATGTAAAACTGTACACATTGAGTGAGGTACTGCACCCATTCAAGAAGGAAGAGGTAGCAAAATATTCAAAGCATTCACCAATTACATTAATCCTTTTGAAAACGGGCAACTTCTCTTGCTTGTTTGGGATAATTTGTACCTCCTTAAAGTGGGGTCCTTTATAACATCAAGAATTAAGTTATGGATGTTCTGGTTAATAAATATAAACCACATTTTTATCAATTAAATATATTAAATTACCATCAAATAGCTTCTCTGATAACGAATGAAATGTTATCAGAATAGAAGCACCCTGATAAACAATAATCAGGGGTTAATCTCATGCAAGACTAGGAAAAGTCTCTGAGTAGCAAAGCAACTCTAAGAAAGCAGGAGATTCAAAATACTTGCATTTTCACGAGCCTTCTCGGATTCTCATAAACGTTATGCAAGGAGAGAGAGTAGAGGCTATTGTGTATCAATCGCTACAAAATGCAACCCGTCTTAATGCTCATTTGCGCAATCTAACCAGCAGGTTCATTGTTTTGCATATTCGCAAAAGGTCCTAAAAGCTAGCTATGGCATCAAAGACTCATATAAAGCCTGTCAGAAGAGAGGACTTCGATAGTTCCCATATCTAACGACTTTTAAGGCTTAATCAAGCCCCTGGAATAGCTCCTTATGAACTACAAAAGTATGATATTGAGTTGTGGATGACTCTGGAGTTAGCCTTTCTCCATCTACGTTCCAGGCCAAACTGCATATAAGATCACCATCCCAATGGACGCCATGCTCACTAACTTCCTTTGACCATTCACGAACTGCTGCAAAGTGTTCAGGCATATTGTCGCCTAACTTTCTACATGCCGTGCAAAGAACAGACAAAGCAGGAGGTTTTGAGCTTAATCGTAAGTGCTGGGTCAGGCTAACTTGAGTAAAAACCCCAACATGCCTTATATGGTCAATTAACTCTTTTTCTACCTTTGTAAGTTCAGAGTTTTCAATTGCCTTATCAAAGGCTCTTAGAGGAGTAAAAGGTCTTGGCTTCATCAGCTTTGTTAAATCATCAGTGAGGTGTATGCCGAAAAATGACAAGGCTTCCGGTTAAAGTCGACCTAAAAAATGTCCTTAAGAGAGTAAGTAAGCCATTCCAAGAAATAAAAAGGGTTTAACAACTCAAGAATTGAATCCCCATCTTTTTGTGGATTCCTATTCATTGATTCATTCTTATGAGAGATAGAAGGCAAGTCTGCGTGCTGAGAAGGTTGAACATCTAATTCATTATCAAAAAACCAACTTTTTGATCCGTCCCTAAGCTTCAAAACCATACCAACCCCTTTCCCATCAGTTATCTTGTAGCCCAAAAATATTCCATAGGGGTCTTGCCTAAGGAGTTCCGCTAACTCACCAGGAAGGCGATCATTTACTTTTTCAGGGAAAATCCTTACCTTTGTTCCTGCTTCTAAAAGAGTTACCACAACTACCTCCCAATTTGATAAGGGCCAGGGCTAGGCCCCGCCGGAAGCCCTGGCGATAGGCACATTTACCTAATCTTAGCACCATTTCAAGGTAGCCTGGGCTTCCTTCTCCTAATGAGATGAAAGCCTGATCATCTGTAAAGAGAATAGATAGAGCTATCAAAATCTTAAATATACAAGCAACTCATTCTTAAAAAAAACACCCTTCAAATTTGACCATTTTGATAAAAGAATGTATGCGGTATTTATATCAAAATCATTTAAAATATTCTCAATGCAATTAATTCCATTCCCTAAGCTCTGTATAGGCCTTCTCTAATTCAGGGAGGCCAGACTCCGACATAGATTTAACCGCGAAAAAACAATCTAAGTCATCGTACGTACTTATACACTCAGCCGTTTCTTGTCCAGTAAGAATTCTATTACCACTTAAAAACCTCCTTAGCGGTCTTTAACCATTCAGGTGGCTTAGAAGCTATGTATTCAAATGCTTTGAATTCCATCCAAAACTCTCTGATTGTAATTTTTCGATCAAAGGAAATTTTGCGAAAAGCCTTTACTAATTCAATGCTATAAATTTCAGCCTTGCTATCAGCAATTTCTTTTTCCCCTACAATCGAAGAGTCACTAAACAGACTTCCTAGGAACTTGTCCGCATAGAAGTAAGTTCCTCTAATGCAACCTCTTCTCAAGGAGAAGATAATTCTCCCGCACAAGTAGGTTTGGTTGCAAACTCGCTAATAGTAAGGCCCACTGTCTTTGCCTGAGAGTGTATAGACCTAATAAGCTCGGGAGAAAAATTGACTTTTATTTGACTTTCTGTGAATTTTCCTAAAAGTGTATATTTCCAGAATTCAATAAAGTTATAGCTAAAGATTTTCAACAAGACCGGTCTATTTAAACAATTCCGAAAATGTTATGCCAGTGTTTTCAAGAGATTTCTTTTTATCGTTTCAAATCTCTTCATTCAATTTTTATAGTTTTGGGACGTTTTTAAAAACTCCAAAACCAACCATCATGCATAGAGAAAAGCTGAAAAAAAAGCCTCGTCAAATAACGAGGCTTTTTTGAATTGAAATAAGGTTGAATCAACTAATTAGTTGGAAGAGGCAACCTTTCGCCAATATCCTTAAAGTTGAAACCCATTGAACGAAGTGCGTGCCAAAGATGCCCCTGAAGAGCAAAGAATCCAACTATATAGTGGAAATTCGCTAAATAGCAACGCCCAGAAAACTGACTAAATCCAACAAGGTTGTTGAGTTCAACTGTATCTTGGAAAGCTGGTGCAATCAGGAATACCTGCTTCAAAGGTTCGCCATAAAACTCAACTGGATAAACAGTGGTATTCGTCGCGCACCAAAAGGCTGCAACAATTGCCATGAAGCCAATTCCTGCAAGAGAGAAAGAAAGAATTGCTTCAGCAGAAAGGAGACCAGCCCCTTTGTACTCGGTGTAGTCGCCAATTTGCTTAGTAGCAATGTGGAATGCTCCACCACCAATTTCAAAGAAAGCTAAAAAGGCATGACCACCCATGACATCCTCGAGACTATCAATGGTAAGGAAATCTGTTTGATGTCCCCAAATTTGAGTCAAATCAAGGTTGTAATTGACCTGCCTAATTGCACCAATAGCTGGATCATAGATCCCATGAATTCGTGCCCATTCAACAAACCAAATACATGCAACACCCATGAAAATCAAATGATGTCCAAGGATAAAAGTTTGGTTATCAGGGTTGTCCCATTCCAATTTGAATTTCTGAGCCTGGATGACTTGACTTTCCTGCATGTCTTCTGGGAAATAAAGCGCATGCAAAAGTCCGCCAGCTCCATAGACCATTGAAAAGACCAAGTGAAGGAGGGCGATAGTGACAACACCAGCTCCAGTCCACACCCCTGCCTCATCAAAGCCAATGCCAATAGCAGCCAGGTGTGGAAGACTCACAAATCCCTGAGCACCCATAGACAAAGAAGGGTCAAAGCGACTCAACTCAAAAAGAGTGTTGGCACCAGCCGCAAAAGAGATCATTCCTGTATGCGCAGCATGCGAGGCAATAAATCGACCAGAGCGGTTGGTGACCATAGAATTACCAGCCCACCAGCTATAGGTGACGTCTGGATTTCCATAGGTCTGCATAAATAATTTTCAGTCAGTACGCACGAACACTACAAGGAGCTTTAATCTTTTTCTCGTAATAGTTAAAGGTCTTTATATAGCTTTTATATCTCATGGGTCAACTCACTTAAACTATAGTTCCTTATTAAGAATAAATATCAGTTTCTATTCTCTATTTGGGATAAGACTCCTCGCCAAAGTCAAAATCCGAAGAATTAAAAAAAAAAGTGCTCCTTTCAGAGCACTTTTTTTTAAATTAAGCGTTATATGATCAGAATCTTAAACGCGCACCTCCCCTCAATGACCAGCTAGCAAGAGGATCAACATCAATCACCACATCTGCGATATCGGTATCAAACGATGAAGCATCAATCCTTTTATATACTCCCTCAAGGAAAACATCACCTTTTTCAGTTAACAAATAACTTAGACCCATCTTAAGCTGATAGGTCAGTGCTTTTTCATCTCCAGGGTAATAATCAGTTCCTGCAATATTAATTTCAACAGGCTTCAATTTAGTAACACCTGCTCCAGCACCTACGTAAGCCTCTAGCTTATTGTCAATGCCAATAGGTATATCCAAATAAACATTGCCCATTAGTGCCTCTGATTTCAGAGCTCCTGCACATTCAACAGAAGCACTTTGTTTTTCATCTGTACAGTCACCAAAGTTTTCATCACTTTTCACGTAACTCGCCTCAAGGCGAACCCCACCTAAGTCATAACCGACACCAACGTCACCAACCCAACCTGTATCAAAATGAGCCTCTCCACCATATGCTGTTGAACTAATGTTTGTATCCCAGTCAGTATCCTTTTTATCCTCCACACCTATTCCAAGAACTGCGTAGAAACCTTTCCCATCATCCCTATTATTCTCACCGGCGATGGCCGCAGGAGCAATGAAAGAGGAAAGTGCTAGAGCTGCTACTAAGGCAGACCTTCTTAGAGAGCAAGCCATTAAGTGGTACTTGAAGAATTTGTCCAACTTTATCTAGACATTGTCTAGTAACAAAAAACACTAGACCCTTATTAAATTGGCCTTCATTAATGTAAAAAAAAGCACATCTGCAAAATTTGTTCTGAGCCTCAGTGGATACCTTTGAAAAAATAACTATCCCAAAAAAAGAAATTAGCCAAAAGGCTTATTCCCTATTTATTTGATATTTGCCTTTATTGCTGCACAGTTTGTCTAATGATGGGCGACCGGTAAAAGGTAGACGCAAAGATGCCCACAACTGATAAAACATTTCAGCAAAAGGCCCTATAACAGGCCACCCAGTTGGCGCATAAACCCAACCAAGACCAACCAACTGGTATGCCTCGCGAAAGACCCGGATTCCTTTAAGGGCTTCTCCAGAAGTTGTGATTGCGTGAATGGTTCCCATCGCCTGGCGGTAAGAGATCCCTTTATATTTCATTGGGTCGTATGTAGGGGAATCAATATCTACAAACGAAATCTTCCTAAGATCATCTTTTGAGCGAAGGAAGGAGACCTCTCTTTGACAAAGAGGGCATCCACCATCAAATAGCAAGATGAACTTTGTTTTCGCCAAAACGAAATTAAATCAATTGAGCTCTTTGGTCTGATTAAAAGTTAACCAAAGAAATTCTAATGTTAACACCTACTCTCTAGATAGGAATCAATTACCTTTCAGGAGAGTCTCAAAAGTCTTTTATTCCAATAAATTCAAAAAAACGTCTTTAACTCTTAGAGATCAAGTGGCGATTTAATCTTTATTTCAAAAAGTTCTCAGCTAAGTTTTTATTTATAGTTACTTGGATTTAATTGAAGCCTAAAAGATTATTTAGCTTATCTCTATTGCTTTTGAACTATGGACCTAAAAAGCTCAAAAATGTCATAAGACAAAAGCCTAATAGGGTATAGATATGGTCCTGTCTTTCAAGCAATCTTTTGTTAATGGGGTCTGATTGTCTTGTTTTTTTATTTACGTGTTGGTTGAAAGAGGTCTGTAGCCGTCTTCACCTTTTTCATGGCTCTACGATTACTCAAAGGAGAACTATCACGAAGGTTTCTTGTGGACGGGGTGGGGTTGTCGTCAGGAAATGTCTTTTCATTCTTCTTCTCAAGTTGAACAATTCCCTCAGAGCTTGTTTTTAAGCTATTGCTATTTGAGTTTGGAGTGACAATTTTTTCCTCAATTGGAGCCGAATCAATATTTAATTTCGCATCAACAATTTTCCCTTCAGCTGGAGTCACCTCAAGACTTGATTCAAGGATTATGCTTTTTGACTCCAGATTGGCGTTTTCTTGGATTGTGGACTCATAAGGTTTTGACTGAAAAATTCCTATGCTTGATTGAAGTCTTCCACTAGAAAAAGCAAGTGGCATGAATGCAAGAGTTGAGGCAATGCAGATGACAACAAAAATAATTGAAATGATTTCAATTATTGGCCTCCAAAAAACAGACACTTTTGCTAACTGGTCTAATTTTTGGGAGGACTTCTCCTCTGTAGAAGACCATTGCAAATAAATATCGTCACTAAGCCAGCCTTTATTGGCAGAGCGATACGGTGATTCAGTCGTTGCAAAATCAACAATCTCCTGGATTCTCTCTGCTGGCACTGATCGAACCTTACAAATGCAAAACCATTCAAGCACCGAAGAATGGTCGAGATTTGATTTTCAATCAGTCATCTATAGAAAAAGAAAAATCCTCGGAATCTTCTTAGAATCAGCCTGCGATGAAAGCCAAGGCTGCCACAAGGATTGCAGCAGAAACAACCCCAAGGGAGGCAATCCCAAGGACCTTACCTGTATCAAGATAAACCGAGACTTTTAAGAGCTCACTCCGACCATCTCTTTTCTTTTGTGCGACTGACCTTTCTTTCGTAGTTGGTACAACTTGATTGGCAGCACCAGCATTCTTCTGCTGTGATGCTGCCTTCTTCTGTGCAGCTGATTTCTTCTCAGCTTCTGCCTTCTTCTGTGCAGCCGCCTTCTTCTCAGCTTCTGCCTTCTGCTGTGCAGCCGTGTTCCTGTCTGCCACTGATTAACCCAGTAGATATAAATTTATTCAAGCACTCTTATCGATCTTCTGAAAAAACTTCTTTAAAGAAAATTCCAAAGCATGATCAAACGCAACACAACTAGAAATCCATCAATGGAATTAAGAAGCTTCTCAATTCAAGGCTCTCTTAAAAGTTTTTCAAGCCATCCTTTTTTATGCAGAACCCTTGACACAACTGACTATCAGCTACAAGCCTAGAAAAAAATTAGCCTTACTTACCCCCGTTAGAGCAGAAAGAAATCATGATTTAACTCTGACATTATGTGCTGTGAATTGCTCTTAGAGCCACCCAAAACTGGTCTTTTGGCGAATAGGGGAATAAATTAATGATCCACCTAAACTTTAATTGCTTTGGTTACTGATAAAGAACTGCTGAAAGAAGTATCAAAAGAACTTTGGCAATCAGTTAAAAAACTACGGCCGGGTCTCCCCAAGGAAGCCCGAATACAACTCGTACTAAAAGCCCTCATCACGATTGGCGACCTTGCAAATCCAATTGAAGCTGCAATGGTCGTTGGGACTTCCTTAGACCTGGAAATGGAAGCAGAAGGCGAAGGCTCTAAAGACGGAGGCGAAAACTCAACTACTCCTGAAAGCGAAAAAGAAAACGAGCTCCAGGAAGGTAGGAGGCTTATTCGCAGAAGATCATCTACTAATGAATGAAAGTCATCTTTGCTGGGAAGCTTTTACTTTTAAAACCTAAATAGTTGCATAAAAAATTTTCTATACAGATAACTTTTAGAGGTCCCAGCAAAACCAGAAATCAGCAGGCCTTCCAGATAGAACATCTTCAGGTAATGGGAGGGGAGTAAAGCCCTGAAAAACGTGAGGCTAACTTTCTTAAGTAAGTTAGCCCAAACCGAAAAGAGTCAAATCATCAATACGTTGGGGTCAATTAAACCAAGGATTATTCCTATAACCCCTAAAAAAACTACTAACACCACAATGGCCCCGGGCCAGATAATTTTCCACTGATCACCCATCCAAGAAGTTCCAACTAATCAATTAATAGCTTGAAACCCATTAATTTAATTCATTAGTAAGCAATTTGACATGGTTCATATCAAAAAGAGAATAAAATATAGCCACAAACACCAAGCCCTGAAACTTATTCTCAGCAATCTCATAACTAATCTCAGAACAACTCAGTCTCAAATAGACATATTGAGTCAATCAAGTATTCAAAAGGATCAAGCAAGTATGCATTCAATTTCTTACTTTAAAAATCAAATATCAATCCGCTAGTAAATAATGAGTTATTCCTTCCACTATTAATTGAAAACCATTTAATCATTCTCTACCATGGAAGAATCTGTCCATTAGAATGCCAAAAAGTTCCTGAATTCTCAAGCGTAAGTGAATCAATTCTTTCAAGAAGCCCCCTAACCGACTCCTGAGTAGTGATGCCGTTAGAGGTAAATCCCGTCATTCGTGTACTAACCAACCCTGGGTGCAAAATGCCTACAGAAATTTCACTAGATTTTAAATCAATAGACAAAGACTTTCCAGCCATACAAAGTGACACTTTTGACATCCTATATCCATAAGAACCCCCAGATGTATTGTCATCAATTGATCCCATACGACTTGTCATAAGAACTACTTTTGAACCTTTTCTTAAATTACTTATAAATGCCTTTGTAAAACATAAGGGACTTAGTGCATTTACCTGAAATTGACGCAGAATACTTTCCGGATCAAGGTTTTCTAAAGAATTAAATTCAGCTATTCCTGCATTTTGAATCATTACATCTATAGGAGTTTCCTTTAGGTTTTTTTTAAGTCTTAACACTGATGCTCCTGAGCTCACATCAATTCCAGACTCAATCCTTACCTTTAGAGCTTCTAATTCTGATGAAGATGACCTGCATGTCGCGATAACCTCATCACCTCGCTCTTTTAATTGCCGGCAATACTCCAGACCTATCCCACGATTAGAGCCTGTTACTAAGTAAGTAGCCAAGAGATCCTTTCAACTTTAAACAGTTTAAAGGAAGAGTAATAGAACAAAAGATTTCAAGTTCGCCCCTATCAGGGAAAACTCCATAAGATATGTTTATGCCCTTAATGAATATGAGTAAGGAATATTGTGACTAATTTCATCCGAAGACTTATCTCTATTTTTGCTGTCTTGGCCAGCCTTCTCTTAATTATGTCGGTCTGGACTGGATTTGCAATCTATAAAAAAGGACCTCTAAGTAATGAAATAAAAGAAACTGTCAGGGAGATTTTCATCCACCAAAAGGCTACCTTAATAAATATCAAGGACCTCTCTTCCTTCTTAATTCAAGATGCAATTAAGAGGAGCTCTGTTCAATCAGAAGGACAGACTAGTGAGGATTTAAATGAGGGTTTCAAAAGTCCTCAAGTAGCTACTGATATAGACCTTCTTCAACCTACTTTGGAAACAGAAGAAGTTACAAAGAAGGTTGAAGAGGATCTAACTGAAAACAACTCCAATGAAATCACAACTCAAGAGAACTATCTAGAAGAGTCATTAGAGCAACTTCTCATAATCGAAGAAGAAAGTCTCACTAAAAGCGAGCAAACCCAGTCAAACGATGAGGAGCTCCCTAACCAGTCTGAAGAGCTGCTTTTAAAAGGTGGAAAAGAATATCTCCCTAAAGAAGAAAATATCACAACAAAAGATTCTTCCAAAGTATTGGAACTGCTCGAAAGTGATCAGGCGGAGAATTAAATAAGTTTTTTTTTCGCTAGAAGTAGATATCTAATTAATCACTATTCTCTAAAACAAACCACCTATTGAACCTCTAAAAATCTCTTTTTTTATGGAAACCAATTTTATACTTAGAATTAATTCTCTTTCATGCCTGTATTTTTAGCTACTTTAAATAACGATCGGCTGTCTAGAGAATTTAAATAGTCCTAGATATTTTTGTCTAAAGACTCACCCAATAGCTCTGACAACCTACAGATAGCTTTTGATCTAGATGAAAAAGCTACTCACCAAATCCAAAACGTAGAAGAAAACCCTAAATAAAGTAATTGAAGAAATCCTGTGTTGGAATAGAAAGACATCACAAGGTAAGGAATTATTTTCACATTTGCCAATCAAGGGCTTAATTTTTCAACCAAAGAGCAAGGCCTCCTCCTCTCCCTCTTGCAGCAAGCCATTGGCCACTATCATCAATTGAAATTAGAGCAAAGAACGGTCTATTCCTTTCCTCTGGAACCTCAAGTAAACGCCTGAACAAAACACTCTGGCCTAGTTTGAGTTCTATCCGCTCAAAGAAAAAAGGCAAAAGAGGTTGCGAGCCTTTTAAATTACCAAAACCGACAAATCTTATTGATAAAACTCCAAAATGAATGGAGTTAGTAATCTCAAATCCAGTAAGGTTTTGTTTAGAATAATCTCTTTTTAACTCTAGGCTTGCATAGAAAAGTCGAAGCAATGAACTAGATATAGCGTCTTCTTTATCTGTTCCCTGCTTCCAGACAGATTCAAATTTCCAGAGCCCTATTAAGGAATCAAATTCAATCCCACTACCCTTATCTCGAGCCAATTTCTCAAGTTCTAAAAGCTGTTCTAAATTTGGAGTACTAACAAAAGATTCACCTCGTATTTTACTATCTTCCAAGCTTACAGAAAATTTAGTTTTCTTTCTTTCTGATTGAAGAGTTAAAAACAAGCTTACCCCAACCAAGATTAGGGCAGCATCTATAAGAAGAAATCTGGCAAGGGTCATTTAAAAGAGGTATGTATTAAGAAGATTTTGTTATTGGTAGCCTACATTCATGCTCTACAATTTCGCCACTGGGAATGCGTTCCGCAAACCTTGGGGTATCTACATGTAAGCCATTCTTGTCTTGGTAGCTCCATAGCCACTTCCTGTCTGTAAAGCTGATCTCACCCTTTTGAAATGAAACTGGAAGCATTAGGTTTATATTTTTCCAATTAAGTACCACAAAGGAACCTTGATCAACTTTCTCAAGGTCAGTAATAAGAAAAAAGTCACCATTCAAATTATTTCTAATTGTCGCATTAAGAGCTGAACCATCACAATTAAAATAGGCAGAAGGTGTAATGGTTAGAAAAACACTTAGTAATAAAGAAAATATTTTCATGAATTTCTTTTAAAAGTTCTTCTAATATGAGTGGATGTGAATTGATTCATAAGCTTTGAATCAAAATTACTCTCTAGCATATAGTCTTTAAAGCTTATTCATCCTTTACTTTAGATCATTCCAATGCAGCGAGGCAACAGTTAGACCTAGCGAGGTCCAAACCAATATCTCAGTGTCCAATCACTAACCGGTAATCTCTAAAAAACATTCAATACTCTCATATTAACTACTGTTTAAAAGGCTTGATAAGAATCTTGCCAAAAGGACCTAACTTCTAATGGACCAAGACTTCCTTAAATTAAAGATCGATTGCCGTCAAGCGATGCTATGTTATCTGCTGAAACAGTATAAAAACCAACGATTCTTATAAAGTAAAAGCAAAACTCGATTTCTATTAATCAACCAACAGGATAGAAGTAATGTTTAACTCCTTATCAATTGTAATAGCGACCTTGCCTTCTAATTATGAATCTTGGTGGGTAGAACAAATAAATTCTTATAGTAATGCAGGTATCAGTGTATTTATTTCTCTTCCCTCAGGCTACTCCAAAAATGATTTACCAAAGGGATTAGACCATAATATGATTAATATTTTAATCTCACCAGGAGTTGGACAAGTTCACCAAAGATGTTTTGCTTTTAAATCAACTAAAACGGAGTTTGTATTACAAATGGATGATGATGTCAAACTAACTTTAACGGGTATTAGCAGCCTACTAAAAACAGCAAAGTCTCTTGGGGACAAAATAGCAGTTGCTCCATGTAAATACATTTATCCATCTGGTCAAGCTTACACATCAACTCCCAACATAAATACATTAGCGAGCATCAAAGCAAAATTAGAAGCCCACCTTATTCATGGCATCCCTTGGAATTTAGAGATTTATGGGAGAATTACACCTAATGGGTTTGGTTACCGCTACCCTTTAAATATCTCATCAAAACATCCATTGCCGGCCGAATGGTTACCAGGTGGGTGTATTCTTCAATATAGGAAGAACTTGTTATTGGATTTTAACTATCCATTCGAAGGAAAAGCATATTTAGAAGATTTCTTTTGTAGTTATCTGCTAAAAGAAAAAAAAATATCCCTATATTATGATCCAAATGTTGAAGTTGGTGTTATCCCACCAAGTTTGAGCGAATATAAACCTAATAATATTTTACGATACCCCCCGGATTACAAAGCGAGATTATACTATGTTCAAATGGTAAAGGGATCATTATTCAGGCTCCATCTTTACTATAATCTTAATATAATTGCGAACTTACTGTTATTTGTACCAATAAAAGTTTTAAATGTTTTTAGCAGAGTTAAGAAAAAAATCTCTCTATTTATCTAAGAGCCTTATTTGCGAGTTTTTTTAAGCGCAGATTATATCTAACATATTCAGATACAAGAGGGCTTATTAAAACACCTTTTTATCTTTAAATTTATTTGGAGATAGGATTAGAAAAATCGAAATTTACACCTTCTAGTAGAGGTTGTTTGAGGAAAACTTCATAGAAAAGAACAGATAACCATCATAAAGGTAAGGCGAAGTATGTCTACAGTACCTAACAAGGTAAATATATAGAAGACCAAAAGGATTTATATTGCCAGTATTAATCAGTGCCAGCTATAATTCTTGCTTATTATTGACTAGCTTAACCAACTAAACATCTATATCTGCACCCCATTGGGGACTCACTCTTTTCCATCCCTCTTTTTGCAATTTTACCCATTCTTTCTTCGCGTAACTCATGTCAACATAACTTCTACTTTTCAGAAGAGCATGCTCATTTGGGAGTGGTCTTCCTGAATCAATAAAGACCTTCGGGTAACGACTCCAGCTTTTTTCATCACGATGAAAACGCTTGGTGTTTTGCGTTTTTGGATCTTGCAACCAACCATTACTCTGCATGATCACTCCTGGAGAGTTGCTGGAACCATCCAGCCCTGTGAACTAAAGACTTCATAGAACAAAAGGATCAAGACCATTGCTATAGTACACATATACTATAGCAATGGTCTGTCAAGCTTGGGCCTCGAGCCATTAGTTACTTCGTGAGATCAATACTTCCTCCAGGGGTTAGCAGATTCACTATTGCAGGTATCAAAAGCAAAACTGTGATCAACCTAACTGCATGTAGCGCTGCAACAGCAGCACCAACACCAAACTCTGCACCAACAAGGCTCATCCCTATTGTTCCACCAGGTGCCGCCCCTAAAAGGGCTACAGTTCTATCTACTCCAAGGAATCTACTAATCAATAATCCAACCAGAATCCCTGTAATTAAAAGGCTAAAAGTTATCAATAATGCAGGCTTCCAAAGCAATTGCAATTCACCTAATGTATCGCGATTAATTCCAGTCCCAATAACCGTCCCTATCCCTATCCCAAGTATGGTTTTTGTCCCTGGAGGCCAAACTGCTACATCAAACTGACCACTAATGCTTAAGAAACCCGCTCCTAAAATCGCCCCTAAAAGTGGAGCTGCAGGGATTCCAGTTAGAAGCATTAATGACCCCAAGGCTGCTCCCCCAAGGATGTATATCAGCAAAGTCACAAAAGAAGGCATGGAATCGATTCAACTAGGTCTCTCCCAGCATCTCGCTTTTAGGGTTGATTTATCAAGAAGTTGGGCTTTGAATCTCTGACAGATCTATTAAGACAAGTAAGCTAATGTATCTTTTAACTAGGCGTATGCAGTTAATTATTGATGACTAACACTCCAGACTCCAAAATCATTGATTGGATGAAGATTCTCAATGGAGTTGCTCTGCTGTTGTGTGCCTTTTGCCTTGCATTTATTGCGATAAGTCTACGCCCAGTTGCAGAATGGGCGAGTAATCAAAACATTTGCGTTCAGCAAGAAACTCTAAAATCCAAGGCCCCTATTTCATGGGGTGTAAGGAAATGCAATGGCCGTTCAAAGGTATATCAAGTGAAATGAGAATAAGAAACATCAGCCAGACGAAGTGATCATGCCTTCATCATGATTCTTAGGCAGAATCATGATGAAGGCATGATGATATGGGAAATTAACAACTGACTAATCAAAATAAAAGCTATTGAGGACATAGGCTCCATTTGAATAGATCGATCCCTAATTAGAATTGTTAAGGCATCCCATCCAATTCTTCTTAATCAGTATTTAGCCATCCTGTTGTATCTAATAATTCCAGTATCTAGGTTTATATAAGGTTCAAAGAAAGTTTAGCAAAACTTTTTTTGATATAGGGGCTAGCTCTTGATGAGATCATGTCGCATCTTGATAGACAAGAAGCGAGCTAATCTTTGATGTCCTTAAAAACATTTTCCCTGTCTCTGGTTCCAGCAAGTTTTGTTTGTGTCTTACAAGGACCAGCAAGGGCTGAACATGTTAAATATAAACTTCTGAACGGTGATTCCATCTCTGGGAAGTTGTTAAAGGAAGAGAGTAGTAAGAAGTTAAAGGTCATTCTGCACAAATACCTAGGCCGAATAGAAGTGAAATCAACTTCTATTGTCTTTCCCAAAGAAAAGTCATGGAACAACAACTTAGAAGCAGGTCTTGATGGGTCAAGTACCGCTTCAGGAAATTCATTGGGATACCTCTTAGAAATAAATACACAATACAAAGACAAATTCGAGGAATTCAATATCGGTACTAAATATGATTTCAAGAAAACTTCAAAAACTGGTCAAGGGGATATAACAGCAGTCAAAAAAGCTTTGGCAACTATAAGGCATGATCGCTCAATTGGAAAAGGTTGGACTTCTTATTTATTAACTGATTATGAATACAATGCATTAAACAAGATAGGAGTAAATGACATTAGCTCTTCTGCAGGAATTGCTTATAAGCTAATTGAAAATTCTCGTGCTTCACTTCGATTATCTGCCGGCCCTTCACTAGAATGGGTTAATGGGGGAGAATACTGTTCTAAAGAATCTAACTGCGGGGATATAACGCCAGGCAGTTCATTTGGAGCTGATTTTAAATTGTCACTCAATGAAAAGATAGATCTATTATTTAAAAATAAATATAACACTCAAATAACAGAAAACGCCTATGCAAGCAACAAGTTTTTGACTGCGATAAGGTTCTTTCCTAGTAATTTTTCTGATCTCTATGCATCCTTAAGTTATGAAAATATCTATGATGAGATCAAAGAACCCAATGAAGAGCATATTTACAAATTAAAGCTTGGAACTAAATTTTAATTATAATAAGTAAAACCACATTGAGAGGAGCATTTAGGATGCTCTGATCTTATTAAAAGAGTAATTTTATTTGTAACTAATGTTTTCAAATCTAGCTATTAAAAAGCTGTTTAGGTTTAGAAGCAAATCAAGGGTGAACTCAAATAAATCAATTTATAAAGTAATGCGAAAACCCAAACAAATATAAGTTCTACCATAATTCACCTATTACACTCAACAAGCATCAAAAAGACATTGAATCAAAAAACTTTCCTCCTAATCGCTTGCACTGGTGCATTTCTGATTGGTTGCTTTAACAAGTCGAACGAAAGTGGTACTCCTGCTCTTTTCTCTACCCGAGCAGAAGCAGAAAAGGCAGCCAAACACTTCAACTGCACTGGTGCCCATAAAATGGGAGACAAATGGATGCCTTGTAACAAACATGACAGTCATAGTCATCAACATAATCACTAATACATGACAACTATTAATAGCTCTGATGAGCAGCATTCAAAAGGTTCTGCACATTGCGGCAGTAAGCCTAAAACCATTGCAATAGGGATAGCACCTCTTGGGGTCATCTCTATTGGGATAGTCCCCATGGGCATAGTCACTATTGGGATAGTGCCTATGGGGGTTGTATCTCTTGGAGTAGTTGCTATGGGGGTCGTGAACGCCTCCATAGTCGGGATGGGAATATTCTCTGCTGGGATCACGACAATGGGACTTAAAGTTTGGAGCCCAGAAGGGAGAGCTCTTCAACAAACTTTTAATGAAGATAGTTCACCTAAAAAAAACATCTATGCCTATCCGACAAGAGCCAAAGCAGAGACAAAAGCTAGAGAACTGGGATGTTTAGGTGTGCATAAAATGGGTGATCTATGGATGCCATGCGCCACCCATGGAACTACTAAGTAGAAATTTCAAGTTAACTTAATATCAATAAATAAACTTGTCATTTCATCATAAAACTAACTAGAGTTTCGCCAACAACTAATGCTGTATAAATAATTTCAATTTGAATTATTTATATTGGATCAAATTTCAATCCCTTTTAAGCCGTTCATGATCTGCTCTCGCTCTTTGGTCAAGACGCTCTAAATCAGCTCTCGCTCTTTGGTCAACTCGCTCTAAGTCAGCTCTGGCTCTTTGGTCAACTCGTTCTAAGTCAGCTCTGGCTCTTTGGTCAACTCGCTCTAAATCAGCTCTCGCTCTTTGGTCAACACTTTCTAGGTCTTGCTTGGCCCTTTGAAGCATGCTCGTCATGGAATCAACCATCATTGACACAGCCGTAGGGACATCCTTACCTGAAGGAGTCAAAGGCAACTGATCACCCAGTCGATCATTGGAAGGTGGGAGATTAGTAGCCATAAGATCGCGTGTTTATCTAATGAGCGATATTGAACACTTTAAAACCGAGGGACATTATAAGCCAACCAAATAGCTTCATTAGGCAGGGCTGTACATGTTTTCTAATTCGTAAGATCCCTTCTGCAGCATTCAATAAATTTTCATTGGGCATTGAATACTTTACAAGGAGTTTAAGAGAAAAAGGCCATTAGATGAAATCTGTTAAGTCTACTAAACATTGAATGACTATAGAAGTAATCAATTTTATTATCCATGCAAAGGGAAATCTTTTGGTCCTTATGATCTTAATAGCTATCGATCAACATTTAATGAAGGACCAACGTAAGGAATGCTTAGTTACGACAATCTCTGTCAACATGGTGACACCTTCTTAAGATAAGGCTATTTAATGGCTGAATGGTTCCCATCAGAAGAACAAAAGGAAGGTATCATTAACCATTCCTATGTATCGGTCCACGAGGAAATGGAGCGGTTACAAAGAGAGCTCAACTGCCCTGATGAATTTATATATGATTTTCTAGAAGCTATAAGAGACCACTATTCTCCCACTAGTGGGTTTGCAAAGATCAGGCAGAGTTTAAAAATTAATCCAACCTGATATTAGAGTTTCTTTCATGCAAATAATTACTTCTTTTAAAAGAAATTTTCATAAGCAATAGAACTATCTAAAATGAATTTGTAATTTTCTTAGGCTATTAAAATGGACTCCCTAAAAACAGTTTTGGTTTGTTTATTGATCGGATGGACACTCTCAAAAGGTATAATTTTTATCTTAACGCAAATTGGGTAAGGCATAAGAATTTTATTCTTAGTGAGATATCTCGCACTAGTAGGCATTTTGTAAGAAGTGAGAGTTACCTTACAAAAAAGCATATTTGCAGCCATATAGAAGGCTTACAAAGATAACTCTACTAGCAATTATTTTGATTATAAAAAACTAGCAAGACAATACTTAAGGTAAAATATTTTATTATTCTACATTTAATACTTGTTCAGGCCGAAGAGTACAGATAAAGCCGGTTTAAACGATTAGCCTAGGGGAAGAGAGATGGTTAAGTTGGTTCACAGAATGGAACATAATGAGTGGATTCAGCAAAATCGAGATAAAATATTTTATAATGTAAATTAAAAGCAAATTGAGCTCATCTATAGATTACCTAGATATTGCATTTGTAAGCCCCGCCTATAATGAAGAATCAAACATATTTCCTCTATATGAAGCCTGCTCTAAAGCCATCAAATCTCTTGAAATAAGAAATAAGGGTATAAGTATAGACTGGAAGCTGATCATCATTGATAACTGCAGTCAAGACAAAACCAGTCAAAGAATTTTAGAGCTGATGAAAAAGGATAACAAGGTTATAGGTTATAGGAATATGATGAACTATGGCCCAGATGCAAATGGTATCCACGGCCTAAAGAAAATCGAAAAAGAAGACGCCATTATATTTCTGAATTCTGATCTACAAGATCCTCCTGAGTTCGGAATTGATATGCTGGAGCAGTGGATTATAAGCCGTGAAGATCATGATGCTGTTATCGCCAGGAAAAGCAGGTCTAAGAAAGAGAGGTTCATCATCAAAGCCGGGAGATACTTATACTATAAAATAATGGATTTCTCTAACAGAGATGATTCAATTGTAGCTGATTTCCATGGCTTTGGCTGTTACAGTAGCGAGACTATAAAACAGGCTATTTATTTATGGGATAATACAAATATGAATATAAGGTGTTGCTTAGCAAGTGCATGCGTGTCACCAAAAATTGTTGAGTATAGGTCTGCAGAAAGAATATATGGAAAATCCAAATATTCATTATCGAGCTATATAAATGAAGCGACTAGTTCAATTATCACTAGCAAGTCAATTGCAAGTAAATTAAGCCTAAGGGTAGGAGTGATTGGCTTGATCATTTCCTTTATTGTCCTAAGCTTTATCCTCATCAATCAACTGTCAGGTAATTCAGGTTATGCACCTGGAATAGCGACAGTAGGGTTAGTTACAGTATTTACTTCGGCTATAAATATGTTATTGCTTTCACTAGTATCAAGACAAGTTGAGTCGCAAAACAATGGTATTAGAAGAAGAATATCTAGCAGAAGGTTAAAGTGAAATAAGCGAGGTATAAAGAAGATTTGAATCGTTTTTCAGGAATGATAAAGATTTTCATAGTGAGTAAATCTTAGTGTGTTTAATCGAGTATTGATCCATGAGTTAAAAGAAAGTTTATGAATTCTAGGCTTCATTAAGCTGATAGTCTTTATTCATTTAATATATGCAGAGATTTATAATAGAACTATAAAATTGAAAAAAAACAAATCAAGAGTTAAAATAGCTAGAAAGGCATAGACGAAGTTACCTCAATGAGAGTTGCTGAATTAATAGCTAAGCAATTGAAGTTCCTAGGCTGCAAGAAAGTTTTTACTGTTACTGGTGGTGCTTCTATGCACCTAAATGATGCTTTTGGGGATGTCTTTGGAGAAGATGTCCATTATTTGCATAACGAGCAGAGTTGCTCAATGGCAGCAGAGGCATATAGCCGAATAACAGGGATTCCTTGCGTAGTAAATGTAACAGCTGGGCCAGGCTCAATAAATGCCTTGAATGGGGTTTTCGGCGCTTACGTTGATTCGATTCCTATGATAGTCATATCAGGCCAAGCTAAAAGAGAAACTTTAGTAAAGAATTCAGGTTTAAAAGGACTACGACAGTTGGGTGATCAAGAAGTAGATATTGTTAGCATGGGGGCAAAGATATGTAAAAGAATCAGATCAATCGATGTAGCAGAAAATATTAAATATGAAGTAGATCAAGCTTTTCTGATCGCAAAGAGTGATAGACCTGGTCCAGTATGGCTTGATGTGCCAATAGATGTTCAAGGTATGAAAGTAGATGAAATTGAAAGTGGATTTAAAGTAGAGTATCTAGCTGAAGGAATAAACAATGTTCAGATAAAGAGACATGATGTTTCGGAAGTAGATCTAGATCAAATAATAGAAAAATTGGCTTCATCTAGACGTCCGATTTTATATGTTGGAAGTGGGATCAGAATAGGAGAGTGTTATCAAGAACTATTGAGGTTTTTGGGAGAATGGCGAATACCAACAGTTACAGGTTGGAATAGTAACGACTTGCTTTGGGATGATCACCCTTGTTATGTAGGTAGACCAGGTACAGTAGGGAATAGAGCAGGAAACTTTGCCGTACAGCAAGCAGACTTTCTGTTAATTGTTGGTTGTAGACTAAATATTAGACAAGTGGGTTTTAATTGGAAAAGTTTTGCCAAGAATGCCTGGAAATGCCATGTAGATATTGATCAAGATGAATTAAACAAACCAAGTCTAAAGACTGACCTTAAGATAAAGGCAACATCGAAGGGCTTCTTCTTCTCGTTATCTAAAAGGATTTTAAATTTTAATCATGGCAAGTCAGAAAAGTATTTAATTAGAAATCAAAATTGGGATAAATGGAGATGCTGGTGCAAATCAAATCTAGTAAAGTTTCCGGTAGGATTCCCACGAAATGAATCAGAGGTCCAAGGAATCAATCCCTACAGTTTCATACAGGAGTTAACTAGTCAACTTGATGAAGGTTCAACAACTGTATGCGGAGATGGTACAGCTTGTGTTGTTGGATTTCAGGCAACAATAATTAAAAAAGGTCAGAGGATTTTCCACAACTCTGGTTGTGCTTCTATGGGCTACGAAATACCCGCTTCTATTGGTGCTCATCTTGTAAGTAATAAGGAAATAATATGCCTGGCTGGAGATGGATCGATGATGATGAATATTCAAGAACTTTCTGTAATAGGAGGAAAGTCTTTGCCAATTAAAATCTATCTCCTAAATAATCAAGGTTATCACTCAATCAGGCAAACTCAGAGTAACTATTTTGGCAGAGTATTTGGATGTGGAAATGAATCTGGACTTCATTTTCCGGATTTCCGAGTTATTAGTGAAGGATTCGGAATCCACTACATGAAAACATCTAGTAGAAAAGAAATGAAGAAAGCTATTCAAGAATCTCTATCCTATCGAGGACCAATTATACATGAAATAGTGCTTGATAAAGCTCAAGAATTTAGTCCTAAAGTAAGTAGTAGAAAAAATGAAGATGGAACTATGACTAGTAGCGATTTAGACGATATGTATCCTTTTTTAGAGAAGGAGGTTCTTGAATGTGTTAGAGAAGAGGGAATGAGCATATGAGGAGCACGATAGATATCTTATTTGATTTTGATGGAACGCTTGTGGATTCATCCGAAGGGATAATAGAATCATTGAGAAGTGCGTGTATAAACTGCGGGTTTGATATAAATAATAGAGAAGATATAGTGAATTACATAGGTCCTCCTATAGGTGAGCTGGTGAAAAACCTAGTCCCTGAAATAACGGAGGATAAAATGAATTCCATTACTCAAAGTTTTAGGTCTGAATATGACAATAAAGGGATCTATAATTACAAAATTTATCCTAAGCTAAGGGAAGTTCTAACAGAATTCCTATACAAAAAGAAATTAAAACTTGGAATATTAACAAACAAACCTACACTTCTAGCACGAAAAATAATTGAACTAGAAGGCCTAGAGAAGTACTTTGAATTGATTGTTGGAATTGATTATCAGTTAATTACTAAGAAGGGAGATATCTTTACTTCAAAAAAGGAAGCCCTTGCAAAGCTAATAGATATTGGCGTAGTCAATCATAATTGTGTATATATAGGTGATACATTAGGTGATAAGATTGCTTGTGAATCTTTAAATATAGATTTTATTGCGGCAAGGTATGGGTTTTACAAATGGCCTATTTCAGAATTGCCAAAGAAATTTATTAATAAGCTGGAAGACTTACTTGTGGCCAATACTTTGTAAGCTAGGGTTAACACTCTAATCTCATTACCTAGGTTAATGGCTAATCATAAGGCAAACAAGTTTAACTTGCTAGTGAACGATATTATTGACGCTTTCTTACCATTTATTGTTAAAAAGCCAGAACAAGGATTGAACTATTTTATGTTTAAATTGGCTTCATATATGCTTCCTTTAGTGAATATTGAACTCTTGGTTTATAATAAAGAGGAGAAAGTTGCTATGAGTTGGAGAGAAAAGTCAAAGGATGTTCCAATCGCAGGATGGCATCTTCCTGGTGGGATTTTTCGAATCGGAGAGACTCTTGAAGAGAGAGTTAAAAAAACTGCAGAAAAAGAACTTGGTGTAAATATAGATTCATGGCGTATTATTGCTATTACAGAAACAATTTTACCTATAAGAATCTCAAGAAGACATTTCATATCTTTTCTTATTGAATGTGATTTCATTGAGAATGACTCCTCATTAAATAGTGAAATTAGATTTTTCAAGGAGGCTCCTGATAACATAATTATTAATCACAAAAGGTATGTTTCTATAATAAGCAAGGGAAGGAAGGGAAACCAAGAAGTTAGATTTATAGGAAATGATAGCCGTCTAACTAATATTTATAAGAAGTAGATCTTAATCAACATTTATTGCAGGCAAACTAATCTGTAATTTCGTAAATATGCCTTCTTTCTAACATATCAATTCGTTGATCATCCTCTGTGACAAGACTTTTGTAATAGTTTCGTTTGGCATTCAACCACAACAACTCTAAATGGACAGCTTGAAGTAAAACTGATGATGCTTTATCATTTTTCAACATAAGTGGATCAAATATACACTTTCTTGTCTCAAACCTAGTCAAATGAATATCTGACAAATGAAGTAGAAAATCTATTGATTTAGATGATATTCCTCCTCCTAAAACAAATTCAATACCTCTTTCCTTACATTTTTTTGAAACATCAATAACTACTTTATTAATATAATCTGAATCAATAAATTCTCTTCCTTTATTTAAAGAGGATGAAAAGTCTACTCGGCCAAAAACTACTCCTTTAAGATAATTACTTTCCGATATAAGTTCTAAAATTGAATCAAGATTATTGTAAGCAGAGATGGTCTCAACATTTATGAGGAAATTGTTAGAACACTTTTGAGCAGGAAAAATCCGTTTTATAGCAGCCTCATACTTCTTTACTGCATAGGATGACTCTATCATTGGAGCGATTATATAATCAACATCATATTTGCGGCAATCATATAAATCTGTAATTGCCTCGCATCCACCAATCTTTAAAGATAAAGGAAGAGAAAGTGACTTGCAAACAAGAGCTATTGCCTGAAATTCATCTCTTCTTACTCCCTCAGCTTCGTACTCCGATTTGAGTGCTAGCAAGCCCTTAGGGATAAGCTCTCGAATGTGTACTAAGAAATCATTATTGCCAAAATACATCTTATTTAATTGCGGAGGTGGAATTAGCTAGAAGATCTAATGTATTGATTTTTCTATTATAACTTAGCTGAAGGAAAAGTCTCGTGAAGGTTTAACTCATTCTATTATAGGTTTAGGAATGGATATTGAAGAAGAAAAGATGAGCTAAAAACAGTCGTCCTTCAAGATTTGGACATATGTATGAGAGAGTTTTCTGAACCCATAGAAAAGGGTATCCATCTATTGCTCAATAAAAGAGAAATTTTGTTCGATATACCAATCATACATTTGCTGGATACATGTGGAGAAGGGAGTGATTTTTACTGGTAAGATATCACTATTAAACAGAGATGGATCCCCAGAGTATTCATATTCAGATGGCGTTTGATCAACAATGATAATTTCATCCTTATTAATTTCTAGTACGTTGCATATTTCGTGTAGCATATAAAGAAAAGAAAGAGGTTTACCTGTACATAAGTTATATGTATTTCTAGGTGGGTCAGTAAGTAAAAAGGCTTCGAGTGATTGAAGAAAGTCTGGAACATATAAATAATCAAATGCTATATCCCTATTCATTTTTAATGGCAAATGATTTAAATGGCGGACTAAATTATTAGAGATAAATCGTCTAGTGTAATCTTCATATTTACCGAATATGCCGAACAGTCTTAGATTATAGATATTAGCAGATCCCTCATTGATTAACCTTGCTATCGTATATTTAGATAATGAATATATATCCTCGGGTACGGAGTTTCCGAAATATTCCTCTTTCATTAAAGGCTTATAGGCTTTAGGGTTATACTCGGCACCAGATCCTAGAGTGATTATTTTTCCGCAAACATTAGATATAGCTTCTAGTGAATAATGCATTTTGATATTATTTTCAAAATCATTAATATTTACAGCTGAATGAATATAGAAATCTGGCTTAAATTCTGATACAAAGTCATGTAGTTTTTGAGTAGAAGTCAAGTCAAAGTCAGAGCGATTAATATTTTTAACTTCAAAATTAGGTTTAGTTAGAAAATATTCATAAATATTTCTGCCAAGATAGCCATTTGAACCAGCGATAATAATTTTATAGGTCATGCGTTGCTTTCGAACTTGCTAATTAAATCTTTAGCGAATGGATCTAAGTTATCAATTACGCATACATTAGGTGCATTGCATGTGTTGCACATTGGTATTTGATCTCTTTGCCCCTTTAGCATCTGAAGTCTAAGCTTCTTCATTTGCTCACCATTCCAAACTTCTATCAAGGTACTAACACGTACATCTCCTACTAAGACTTTCCTTGCCCAGTCAAGAGTGCAGCCAGCAACTGTACCATCACTGTTGATATGTAGATACATAAAAGGAAATGGGCACACTTTTTTCAAAACATCAATCTTCTGCCCATACATTCCTACATCGTTCAGTTCGTTCTGGTCAGTTTCGGCCCATTGTGGGACAATATTTTCGACTGACATTTCATCAGAAATTTCTCCAAAAGTATTGTAGAAATAATCCTTTTGCTCCTTTGTTAAATCTATTGTAGGGCGTCCTGGCTCTGATTTTAAAACGGCATGATCAACAACCTTTATATAAAGGGATAAAGAATCGTCTTTACGTTGATAAAGGTCACGAATATTCGCTAAAAACTCGTTATAATTAATATTATAATCTGCCACTAATTTATAACTTTCTTCGGTAAGTCCTTCAACTGATATATTCATTCGCTGGAGGCCAGAGTCTATCAGTTTCTGATTGAGAGTAGGTTCTAACTTAGAGCCATTAGTGAAGATCTCAACTATTTCGCAAACTTTTGCATCTCTGATGTACTTGATCATCTCTGGTAAATTGGGATGAAGAGTAGGCTCACCATGATTGCCAATTTTAACTTTCTTTATCTTTTGTGGGAATTTCTTTAGATCATCAACTGTACGCTTAAATGTATCAATATCCATCATCCCCCATTTCACTCCGGACTTCTTCATGCCTTCTTTGTCATTTTGGAAGCAAAATGTACATTTAAAATTACAAACGCTACATACATCAATGTGTACTGAGAATGGGGTGTCTAATGGAAGAACATTTTGGAGTTCAGTTTTTTTCTGATGGAAAACCCTGGGTTTGATAGTTGACAAGAGCATTCCGCAGGTAATTGATTTTATCACAGGAACCCCTTGTATAGAAGAGCTAATCAATAGAAATCATTATGACGCTGTTAACAGTGCTTAAAATCTACAGCTTCAACAAGGTTATCGCTTACAGCAAAGATGTTTAAAGAGCTCGTATTACATGACCTCAGAAAATTGATAACCTCGGAATTATAGATTCCTGGTAAATTGACAATCAATGTACTATCAAGGTGTTTATCAACAAATTCTTGAGGCGAAATGATTGCCTTTGAAGATACTGGGCTATAAAGACCTTGCTTGAATTTAGCTGAATCAACAATAGAGTGAATATTTTTATAGTCTAATTGAGATATTAAAGTTAAAGCTCTATGACCTGCCCCCCAAAAAATAACTTTCTTATTAGTAGTAAGGATGTAATTAAGCTCCTGAATTAATTGATTATACGGAGAATGGTCTAGTCTAAACAGGCTTGGATGTACATATTCAGCTTGTATTTCAAGATCATTATTATCATTAATATGGTTTACTTCTAAGACATTAAACCCTAGTCCAGAGAATAGTTTTGAGAGACTTTCCTTAGTAAAGTAGGATGTATGGTCAGATATAAATTCATGAATGCATGAAGTTCTTAGAATATAATCAAAACTAGGAACAGTAAAATAAATTCTTGCAGAGTCAGTAATATAATTCTTTAAAGAGTTAACAAATTGAGCAGGCTGGGGTGAATGTTCAAGGAAGTTATAGCAAAGTATCAGGTTATAGTTCCGGGAGGGAAGCTCTAGGTTCTCGTCAGTAATGTAACCTTGAATCAGATTTATACCCTGAGATTTAGCTATTTCAACGGACTGACTTGAATTTTCTAATCCTGTTATGTGAAAATCAAGTCTTTCCTTGATTGTTTTTACCATATCTCCTTTCCCAGAACCAATTTCTAAAATATTTACTTGGTTGAACTTACTGCGTTTCAAAATATCATTGATCTTCAGTAGACGTTCTTCCATGAGAGTTTTAGAAGTAGAGGCTGTAGTTATTACGTCCTTAAAATAAGTTACCTCTTCTGATAAAGATTGAACGTGACCACAGGACTTACATTGACCAATATACAGATCTATAGATTCGTCTGTAATCTTATTATTCTGAGTAAGGAATATCTGAGCTCCCGAAGGAACGCCTTCTAAGATACATATTAATTCAATATTATTTGATGTGCAGAGTCTGCAATTGGAAATTGACTTTGACATATCAAATATGATGGTAGGCTATTCTCTAGTGCTTTTTCCATTATATATTAGTCAACAATCTGATGAGAATTTGTTTATGTGATAATCGGTAGTGTGCCTGGCATTCTCACCAGTTTCGAGGGCTTTGTACCATTCGATCGTATATTTTACTGCTTTGTGGAAGTCCCATTTAGGTTTCCATCGAAGAACTTTATTAGCTTTCTCATTATTTAAGCTCAGTAAACCTGCTTCATGTAGGTTTGCATTATCTGGAACGCAGATGAATTCACCGGGCCAATGTATTAAAACTTCTTTAATTAGATCATCTACTGATCTATTACATTGCATGTCAGGACCAAAATTAAATGCTTCGCATAAATTCTGATCCTTTTGATAAAGTTGTTCCGCTAGCAAAATATATCCTGAGAGTGGTTCCAAAACGTGTTGCCATGGTCTAACTGATTTAGGATTGCGTATTTTAATTGTCTTTTTTGCACTTAGAGCTCTAACAGCATCTGGAACAATTCTGTCTTGCGCCCAATCACCTCCTCCTATAACATTTCCTGAGCGAGCTGATGCAATGAATAGATTTTTCTTTTGATTAGACCCTAACCCACAGTAACTTCTTCGCCAACTATCAATCGCTAATTCACTAGAAGCTTTGCTTGCACTATAAGGATCATATCCTCCTAAAGCGTCATTCTCTTGATAGGAATAATTGGTCTCTTTATTTTTATAAACTTTATCTGTGGTCACCATAACCACTGAACATGTATTATCTAATATTTTTAAAGCCTCTAGAAGATTAATTGTTCCTATTAAATTAGTATTCCAGGTAAGCAATGGATATTTATATCCATAACGAACTAATGATTGTGCAGCAAGGTGAAAGATAACATCTGGTTTAGATTTTTCAACAATTTTGCGTACCTCTTCAGGATCTCTAATATCACCTATATAATGATGTAGTTGCTTAGAGGAGTGCGTGTCATTTAAATGGCTTGAAAATAGTATATTAAACAAATTACATTCACCTTTTGGCTCTAAAGAAAACCCCCATATTTCAGCACCTAGTTTTAACAGCCAAAAAGACAGCCAAGAGCCTTTAAAGCCAGTATGGCCTGTTATCAAAACTCTCTTCCCGTTCCAAAAGCCTTTACTTATCATGCCCAGATCTTCCATGGAGGATGACCAGATTGCCAGAGCTCCTCTAAATACACCCTATCCCTAAGTGTATCTAAGGGGTGCCAAAAACCATTATGTTGATAAGAGCCTAGACAACCTGTCATGCAAAGTTCCTTCATCGGCGTATCTTCCCATGCAGTCTCGTCATTATCGATATAATTAAATATTGAAGGCTCTAGTACAAAAAAACCTCCATTAATCAAACCAACATCGCCTTTAGGCTTTTCATGAAAACTAGTGACCAATCCATCTTTTGCTAAAGAAAGAGCACCAAATCTACCTGGTGATTTAACAGCAGTTACAGTAGCAAAATTGCCACTTCTTCTGTGTGTATCTAACAAGGAGTCTAGATTAATATCGCTAAGTCCATCTCCATAAGTCATACAAAATGCAGTGTCTTCTAGCTGATTTTTGACTCGTTTTAAACGACCACCAGTAGCAGTATTATTGCCAGTATCGACAAGAGTTACTATCCATGGTTCTTTATCAGCCTGATGGAATTGAAGAGATTGGTCTTTTACATTAACAGTAACATCACTATTATAGAGTAAAAAATTAGCAAAGTAGTTTTTAATAACATCTCCCTTATAACCGCAACATATAATAAATTCATTTAATCCATAGTAACTATAGTGTTTAAGAATATGCCAAAGCAAAGGTTTGCCGCCAATCTCAATCATTGGTTTTGGCTTTAGATGAGTTTCCTCACTAATTCTGCTCCCTAAGCCTCCAGCAAGAATTACAGTCTTCACAAGATATTATTGTGTATGCATGATAAGCTTAGCCCAGGGAGCAAAAGACGCAAATATCAAAAGGCTACTTATCATAAAAAAGATTGTAGTTCAGGTAAATATAAACTAACGATTTATTAATTTGTCTTATAAGTAATCTTTTAAGAAGTCATTAATTGTTGAATGCAATCTTTCAAACATAGGTTCAGTCATGCCATGATGTACTGGAAGAAGTACTCCTCTCTCCATAACAGAATCAGAATTTGGGTATCCAAGTTCTCTCTTGACTTTGTTGATTCCTTTACACATAGGCTGTCGTAATATATTACCTGTAAATATAACTCGGGTTTGAATATTTCTTGTTTCCAAATAGATTTGTAATTCTCGTCGAGTAAATGGACATTCTGGTGTTAACAATATTGGATATGCTAACCAAGCGGTATTAGAATTTTCAAGCTGCTTAGGATTAATAAAAAAATCACTATGTCCTTCAAAAAACTTATATTGCTTTATAAAATTTTTCTGTCTATTTTTAATGTTTTCAGCTAATTGCTTTAATTGAACTAATCCAAAGGCTGCGCCTAGCTCATTGCCTTCAAGATTGTACCCTATTCTCTCGAAGACAAATTTAGAATCATATTCTATCCCTTCTAGATTAACATTAAACCTATTTTCAACCGACTCACTATGTTCGTCAAACAAAGAGGATCTTCTGCCCCAGGACCTTAACAACTTAGACTCTTCAAGCAGTGTTTTGTCGTTTAGCGCTAATGCACCTCCATTACCAGCACAATTAATTATATGAGAACCGTAAAAACTCGTAATTGACATATCGGAATAATGTCCTGTAGAAATACCATTAACAGTGGCTCCAATAGTATCTGCAGAATCTTCTATAACCTTCAGGCCATGTTTAGCAGCTATTCTTTTGATTTCAAGCCAATCACAAATATTACCGAGTAAGTTTGGTGCCAATATTGCTACAGTTTTCTCAGAAACCAATTCTTCTATTTGCTTAGTGTCAATACAATATGTGAGTGGTTCTACATCGACAAATGCAGGTACTAGTCCATTTTTTAACAAACATCCAACTGTAGTAGAGAATGTAAGAGAAGGTGTTATAACTTCTGATCCATGTGGAAAGCTAAATGCTTCTATACCTATGTACAGTGCTGATGATCCTGAATTAACGTATAGAGAATATTTTTTCTCAAATAGATTTGCTATTTTTTGTTCTAATTCTTGTGAATATTTCCCCATTTGTGTCGATTCGGAAAGGCACCTGACGACTGCATCAATTTCGTCTTGACCGTAAACGGTTTTAGCGTATGAGATTTGTTCAAGATCCATTTAGAAAAAGCTCCCTACCTAGCTTGTTAAAAGAGATTAAATGCTTACAATATTTATCCTAAAACTATTAGTCTAAATAACAAGGTTTATTAATGAAATGAGCAATACAAGTAGGGACGGAAGATTTGTTCCTTATTTGGGCAATGGAATTATATTCACTTTACTAGGTCCTACTATCTTTTGGTATTGCTACCCTTTAGGTCCAACGTTTTCTGTTCTCACGAGTGATTTAATCATACACACTCTAAGATATAAAAGCTTTAGGCAATTTGTATTTCCTAAAGAGAAAGGGTTTAATGTAACCAAAAGAGGGTATCTTCTGACACAATTACCAACACTCACTCTAAGATTAGCGAGCGTGGAAGTATTATATTATCATCTAGGCAGGAAGTCGCTTACCATAGTAATTACATTAGTGACTATAGTATTCGGCTACATCATGAGCCGATTGGTTTTTAAGAAAGGAAATTAGCAGTAGATTGTATTGGCTAAACGAATTTTAAAGCTCATACAATATATAGTGAGTAATTTTAATTAAAGTTGTTTGTTGATCGAATCATTTCTCATTTAGGTAGATCAAGGACCTTTCTTGTTTGAATAGCAGTATCAATCAAATCAACGGTATAGTCTCTACCATTACAGAAATTACAGGAGTTGAGATACTCAACATCCTTATAAAAGCTAGTTAGCATAGTTCGCAGTATTTGTGGATCATGCTCTAATACAGAAATCCGGTCTTTTTCGTTCAGATATTTACTAGATAAGTTAATAAGGTTTGCTGAAAATGGACAATGGTAAATATAACCATGTAGAAGAGTGAGAACATCATTAGTGCAACAATTAAAAAACTTCTCTTTTAGTTGTTGATTGGACTCACCCTTATGTGGATGTATCCTGCCTGAATCAGTCCAGATAGGGTCTTTCAATGCATATTGTATATCTTTACTTTTGCAAGCTTGAATAAGGTCGTGAGCTTTTCTTGACAGTTCAAGATAATTTGAGATGTCTACAAAAGATCTGCTAGACGCAATTGAATTGAGTAATTCAGGCTTAGGTACAATGGTTCCGTTAGTATAAATTATAATAGAGCCGATTTTAGGGATTTCAGATAAATAGTCTAAATAAGTTGAGAGGTCCTTATAGATAAAAGGCTCTCCGCCCAATATTCTCCATTCATATACGTGGTCAACAGATTGTAGAATTCTATCAGTAGATTCAATGAGTAAGTTGATATCTGCTGATTTAGGTTTGTTGTAATATTGCATTAAGTTTGAACAATCTTGGCATTTAAGAGAGCACCCTTCGGTGACAACAGCGTCAACAGATTTTAATTTAAGAATTCCTGGGTCCAATTTTGCAGTCATTTTATTTATTTCTGTCTCATAAAGAAGAAATTCTCTTTCTATATCACATTTGCTTCTACTATAGTTAAGGCCTTCAGAGTGAAGGTTATCGTTTTTCAATAAGCATTTATACTGGTAGTAAAAAGGAAGGGCACTCATTGGTTTATGTCTTGGATTCAGGTCCCTTAGTATCTGTGTTGGGAAACAACAGGTAACTATTACATAGGCTGAGTCTAAGTTGTCTATATCTTTAGGGGGTTTGATCTCATAGCCGCAAAACTTTGAATATTGCTTAGACTTATTACTGTCATAAAGTTGAATTTTATCGGCCAACTTTAGTTCTTCAAGTATTGTTATTATAGTTCTGGATTGAATTCCAGCTCCATATAGATGTATGCAATGATTCTGCTGTTTAATCATTTCTATTATCTGCTCTGCGTTATAGCTATTAAACTCTTCAATAATGAATCCTTCGTATCTCAATTTTCATATTAGAAAACTAAGCTAACATTAGCATATAACCTTTTGGCTAGCATGTTTCAATTAAGCGTAATAATCCCTACTTGGAACTCAGAGAAAACAATTGAAAGGTGCTTGGCATCGGTTTGTTCATATACAAATATCGTAAGCGAGGTAATCATTGTAGATGACTGCTCTACCGACAAGACTGTTCAAAAAGTAAAGGCTTTTGCTGAGATCGGGTGTCCCAAGTTGATCATTCTTAAAAATGAAGCGAGAGAAGGCCCTAGCTACTCAAGAAATGTAGGGATCAAAAACTCGAAGAGTCCATATATAATGTTTGTGGACTCAGACGATTATATTTACCTAGATGTAGATTTAATCGTCGAGTCACTAAGGAATGGCACTGATTACTTAGCTAGTTCTCATTACCAGATCCACACTAAAAGTTCAGGGGAAATTAATTCAAGAAGACTCAATGACTGTGGCTTAGAAGTTTCAAAAGTAAAAACTCACTCAATGACTTCAAAATGTTTTTCTGAGTATCTATCAAATTACCTAAAGATGCCCCGCAAATATTGTTTGTTTGAACATTGCTGGGGTAAGATATACAAGAAAGAAGTTATCACTAAAAATAATATTATTTTTAACACTCATATGTTTCAGTTGGAAGACGTTTTATTTAATTTGGAATATTTAAAGTATTGTTCGTCTATACAGATACTTGCATTTCCTACTTATTATCATTCTCAGAATGATAATCCAAACAGGCTAAGTGTTATCGCTGGAATAGATTTAAGGACAGTAAAAGACTGTGTATTAATATCGAACAAATGCTTGGCATTGATTAAAAAGTCGCAACGGCTGGATAAGTTATCAATGGAAATATTGCAAAAATCCTTTCTAGCTTCAAAAATAAGTTCATACATAATTCGACTTTCGAAAATATCAATAGATGACGTGGTAGCGAGAAAGAGATCTGTTGCGCTAATAAGTTACTACAGAAGCGAGCGTTTATATAAAAACTTTATCAAAGCATCAGACGAGTCTATTTTAATACAACTAATCATTAGATATCTTGGAAATATTTACCTAATACGTAACTATAGTAAACTAAGAACCTACATTAATAAAGTTAGGATTAATTTTAAATTAATTAACTTGCAGAATGGTAATAATGGCTGAATCTATTTTTATCCGATTTTATTTAGCTATTAAAATAGCGATTCATATCCCACCAAGCAAAAACATAGCTTCATGATATAATTGCTACAAGTTAGAAAATGTCCTTTCTTATGGCTGGCTATGAGTTTGATTTAGAGCTAGGCCATCGAAGGACATATATGTCACTTAAAGAATCGTTGGCATATATTGATTCGTTAATGGATGGGATAGAAAGTCATATTTCATTTAAAACAGCATTTTCATTTTTCTTTTTAATTGATTGCCCAGAGTTTGACCATAGAGCACATTCATCTAATTCAATACAAACATTCTACGCAAATCATTATCTCCGTAATGTTATTGAAGTTGACATCTTACCATCATCTGAATTAATATATTCATATATTAATTCAAAAGGATTTTCTCGGGACCTCGAAAAAGTTATATTACGTCTATGTAAGTTTAAAGTTGATTCAGATCTTTTAAAGAGCGAGGCAAGATTCGATCATTTAGTAAAACGAATCACTCCGCCAATCTCATTTATGTATTTAGTATCAATTATAAATAAAAGGATAAATGAAGATTCAGGTTTAAATTATATTTCGTCTTTATCTAGTCCATCTAAAGATATATACAGAGAGATAAAAGAAAAAGGCTATGCAGTTGAACATGATTTCCTAAGTAAAGAAGTTTTATCTAAGCTTCAGATGATAGTTGATGAGATTAGTCTCTATGAGAAAAACAATGGGACAGCATACTTATATGGTCAAGAAGGCAATAATCAAAGGATATACAATTTACTGTCAAAGCACCCTGTCTTTCATGATCTTCTAATTTGCCCTTATCTAACTACTTTATGTAATAACATATTTGAAAGGCCTACTTTTCACGAAAAATATGGCCTAAATAGTCTTACCGCTCACATTGTCGCACCTGGAGCTTCAGCTATTCCGTGGCATTTAGATTCAATATTCCCAGAACCTATACCAGCTCATATGATACGTTTTATTTGTATAATTTCTCTAGATAAATTCACCTCAGAAAATGGTGCAACTGCCTTTGTTCCAGAATCACATAATAAGCTAAAAGTTCCTACTCCGGAGGATATACAAAGTATAGGGGATGGAGATATCATAAGTTGTGATGCTGGTTCATTAATAATGTTTAATGGAGCCACATGGCATCATAGTTCAGCAAATAAGACTAATAAAAAGAGAAGAGGTTTAATGCTTAGTTTTGCTGCTAGCTACTTCATGGAAATCTGCGGAGAGGAAGAGCATCTTTCTATAATACCTAAAAAGTCTATGGAGAGCTTTAGCCCTAAGGTCAAGCAGATGGTAGGTTATCAAAGAGCAATTAAAAAAGGTGCAAAGGATATCTCTGAACGGATAACATGCTTATAAGTAGTAGGTTTTTGTTAAATAGAGGATATAATACAAATCAAAGCTATTATTATTAAGTACACATTGTTATATTATGAAGATTTATCCAATCGCAATTAGATCTTTCTTTTATACGTTAATTGTAATTTCATACATTATTTTTATGAGTCATCATTCTGAGCTAGGTATAGGGTGGAGGCCATATCATACCGAGCGAGTAATTAATTCCGTTGACAACATTCTCAATAATTCAATATTTTTAAGATTTGGATTAACATCTTGGAACTCGTACGAGTCAATAGAAAGCAACTATCTGATAGGAAATACTA
>QCKJ01000008.1 GCA_003215435.1 Prochlorococcus sp. AG-409-M05 | reverse complement strand
TTGGCTAATATCAAGACAAAGGTATTGGGGTTGTCCAATACCAATTATTCATTGTCCTTCATGTGGAACTGTTACGGTCCCAAAGTCGAACTTACCTGTTAAACTGCCAATCAACATTATAGGCTCAAATAATAATATCGAAGTACTTAGTAAGAATGAAGATTGGTTAAAAGTAAAATGTCCAAAGTGTGGCTCTAATGCAAGCAGAGAGAGTGACACAATGGATACCTTTATGTGTTCATCTTGGTACTACCTAAGATTCGCAGATAATTCAAACCGTAATTCACCATTTGACTATTCAAAAATCAAGGACTGGTTACCTGTCAATCAATATGTTGGAGGTATTGAACACGCAATATTACACCTACTTTACTCAAGGTTTATAACTAAGGTATTACATAATCAAAAACTTATTCCTGTAGATGAGCCATTTGAAAAGCTTCTTACTCAGGGAATGGTTCAAGGTATCACATATCGAAATAGTAAAACTAAGCGTTATGTAGACAATAAAGATGTAATAGACAAAAACAATCCTGTAGATCCAAATTCTGGAGAAAGACTCGAGGTATTCTATGAAAAGATGTCAAAATCTAAGTTTAATGGTGTAGACCCCGCACAAGTGATTGATATCTATGGAGCTGATACTGCTAGAATGTTTATACTTTTTAAGGCCCCTCCAGAAAAAGATTTAGAGTGGAGTGATTCTGACGTAGAAGGACAATATAGATTTCTACAACGTATTTTTAGGCTAACAACCGAATATATAGAAACCAAAGAAAAGTCATCGCAAACTACAACTAAACCTGAATACACCAAAACCATAACTAAACCACTTAGCGAAAATGAAAAAAAGCTCAGAAGGACAATTCATATAGCAATTCAGGAGATAAATAAAGACCTTGTTGACATTCAACTGAATACGGCAATATCAGAATTAATGAAGCTTACAAATTCATTAGTAACCCTCATGTTTGACGTTAGAGAATCTATTGCAGAGGAAGGGCTATCAACGTTACTAATTATGCTGGCTCCATTTGCACCACACATTGCTGAAGAACTATGGTCGCTATTAGGAAATAGTGAAAGTGTTCATATACAACAATGGCCAAAAGTAGATAAAATTGCTACCCAGGCAGATACTGTTGAAATTGTTATACAGATAAAGGGAAAAGTCAGAGGCAAATTGGAAGTACCAGCTTCATTAGAAAAGTCAAGACTACAGGAGATAGCGCTTAATAGTGAAGTAGCTAAGAAATGGTTGAATGGTCAGAAGCCTAGTAGAATAATAGTTGTACCAGGAAAGTTAGTAAATTTAGTTCCCTAACCATTCTTTATAAAATGAATGTTATTAGGAGATGACCAGTCTCCTTCTACAATATATGAATTCATATTAAATGTTAAGTGTCTAAGGATTAAAAATATAGCTTCTGGGCTTGAATTTTCAATCAGTCCCGATATTTGTTTTACTGTTCTTGGTTTTCCATCGGACATAACCGTTTGGATATCTTCTTTCAGTTTTAATATATCTGCAGCGGCTAATTTACCTGCTTCAACACCAGGTTGATCATATGCATTGATATCAATTAATTCTGCGTATAAACCAACAGCTCTCTCGAATAAAGCTACCAGCGCACCCATTGTTAGTGGGGTAAGATTTTTAAGAGTTATCGTAAGGCTCTGTCTTCCCGCGTCCGATATTGCAGAACGAGTACCGTGTAAAAAACCTGATAGATAATCTGCCAGTCCCTCAAACTTATGTCCTTCATCATTATCCTCTAATACCTCTATAAATGTAATAAAGAAATTATCAATACCATCTCTAAGTTGTTGGACATATGCATGTTGATCAGTAGAACCCTTATTACCGTATACAGCTAGTCCTTGGTTGACTACATTCTGTTGACGATCTAATTTCTTACCTAGAGACTCCATAACTAATTGTTGTAAGTACTTGCTAAAAAGTTCCAATCTATCTCTGTAAGGTAAAACAACCATATCTCTATTCCCTTTTCCGTCTGTGGATGTGAACCAAGATGCTGCCAATAGAGCTGCTGGGTTATTAAACATCTCTTTCGCCCTGGTAAGTTTATCCATCCTAGAGGCTCCTTCTAGGAAGGAATGAATGCTTGAGTCCATAAGAGCAATAGGAAGTAAACCTACAGCACTTGTAATACTAGTTCTTCCTCCAACCCACTCTGGAAGATCAAAACTATTTAGCCATGACTCGTTTATTGAAATCTTATCTAATTTACTATTTCTCATTGTAACCGCTATTGCTTGATTAGACCATGAACCTCCGTTGTTATCTATAAACTCATGTGCAATTTTCATTGCTAAATTAGGTTCAGGAGTTCCCCCAGATTTGCTTACTACACATACAAGCGTTGTTGGTGCTCTTGATGTTAACCTGGAAAGAGTATCTGAAATACCTACAGGGTCAACGTTATCTATAAAATGAAAATCTAAGGCTCTACTTCCTTTTTCAAGAGAACTCAAAATAAGCTTTGGACCTAAACCACTTCCTCCAATACCTATCCAAAGTACATCTGTAAATTTTCTAGACTGGATTGTAGTTTGTTTTCCAGTTAATATATCCTCTACGAATGTTGAAATAGATTTAATCTCCTGTGTAATATTATTGGCTATATTATCTGTAGGAGCCAAGCCTGAATTTCTAAGCCAATAGTGACCTACTTGTCTGTTCTCATCAAAATTACTTATTGAACCAGATTCTAATGAATCCATTGAGCTAATAGCCTTTAGAATATCAGGCTCTAGATCTAATAAGTCAGAAGAGTTTACATGCATTTGGCTAATATCAAGCCAGATACCTAATTCATCATTGTGCCAAATAAGATTACAAAATCTCTGCCATTGAAGATCTATGTTTTGTGAATTAAAGTCAGGAAACGGCATCATAAAGAAAGTTCATTTGGTCTGATAACTAATAGTTGAAACCTCACAATTGATACAGAAAGTAGATTTGCATCAATTGTTCACATCATACTAAGCAATAGTGATAATAGGAGTATATCTTCAAGAGTTATTGAAAATCTATTTATTATGAGGAGACTCAGATCACTTTGCTAGTTCTGACTAAATGATTTCTAGCCATTTTTCTCGTAAAGTAATCACATCTCTAGTTGAATTATGGTCGATTGTAAATTCCCATTTATTTGTTGATTCCTTAGATGACTGGATTTTTGATTCACCTATACGACCGTGACGACAATAAATCACAGAATTCTCATCGGATTTTGATAGGAGAACAGATAAGTCCTTAGCCTTACGCAAGCGAAAACCTCCTATGGAGATCAACTCATCATCTAATACTAACCCAGCAATTTGTGCAGGGCTTCCTGGCAAAACCCTAATTATCCGAACAAGGCCGGATTTATCATCTAATGTAAGTCCAGCATTAATTTCTACTTTACTGGCTGGACGAAAATCAAGCCCAATAGATTTTGCTATTTGTTGTATCGGTAAAGCACCTGGTATATCTAGCCATTTAACCAAATCAACTGCAGTCATACCATCTACATCCTTTATAGCATTAATAATATCAACTCTTTTATAGCCAATTGACGAGTATTTAAATTGATTCCATAAAGTTCGAAGAATTGAAGCTAATGAAGAGTTGTTTTCACGAAGTCTTACATCAAGACAAAAAGCTACAGCAGCTCCAAGCCTGTAATAGCTAACTTGGGTGTCAATAGATGATGCTGTTGCGTTATAGAGTTTGACCCATGCTTCCCTAGAACTATCTGAGAGGCTGTGTATCAATCTGCCATGTGATGTGAATAAACTAGAAAATTCATCCGACAGATCTTTTATAAAAGTTTTAGTATCACTTCTACCGGCTAATAATGTCAAAGCAAGGTCATAGTAACTAGTAACCCCTTCAGCAAACCACAGTGAGTCTGAGATTTTAACAGATGAATAATCATAGACTGTATATTCTGCAGGCCGTAGACGTCTGACGTTCCATTGATGAAGGTATTCATGTCCGATTAGTTGAAGAAATTTTCTATAGCCATCTTCAGTAACCAAGTTTTTCCATGAATAATGAATTACTGATGCGTTATCGTGTTCTAATCCACCATAACCTTTCTCTAATAGAATTAAAACAAATAAGTAACTATCTAAGGATGGTGGTTTTGTATTCATTAATTTACATGTTGCTTGGCATATGGAAATAAAGTCTGAAATAAGTGAATTTGGAAGTTGAAACGGTGTAGTCCCAATAATTAAAACTTTATGTTTGCATTCCTCAACGCAGAATTCTACAGGTAAGTACTCAGAGGCGTGAATTGGAGTATCTACTAATTCATCATAATTATTAAAAAGACGAGTGTTATCAGTACGAGTAGGTAAAACAATATTCCAGTTTGACGGCTTAGTTATATTAAGTAAATGTTTGTTATATCTATGGCTTACAATTTGTATAATTGCTGCCGATAATGAAAGGGAGGCAAAATCAGGGTCGATATAACATGTTCTGACTGTTAATGTTTTAGCTTCTATAATATATTTAATAGTAACAGAATCTAAAGACTGAAGTTGAAGTTGCCATGAGTTTATTTTGGTACGTTCAGGTATTAGAAGTGTGTCTTTTTGAATTATTTTAAGACTATGGAGATTTTGGACATGGTCCCTAATTTTGTATGAGCCAGGAGTCCATGATGGCAATATAATCGTTTGAGTCAGGGAAGTTGGGACCCAACTGATCTCTACGGAAAATGATTGGGTTGACGGGTCACTTATAGATATGGAAACACTAACATCTTTAGATTCTAGATACACGGTTTATAAGCTTTTAATCTAATAAACTAATTATATCATATTTGTTATCCTTAACAGATCAGGTATTAATACAGTGCGACTATATTTCCAATTTATTACTGAGGCACAAGTACATAATTAATAGAGTTAGATCACTTAAAAATAAGATAACGTTTATACTCTCTATTCCTTAAACCTCTATATAAGACTGTATAATGAAATGAACTAATGTGAATTATTGGAACCCAATTTCTCTCTGCAGTCGCCAAATAAAATTGTTTGGCCTCATTTTAGCCCTCCATTAAGACTAGCTGTTATGGCTTCTGGCGAAGGAACAAATTTTTCTTCAATTGTTCAGTCAATAAAAGACAAGAAACTAATTGCTGAGGTTTCTGTTTTAGTTGTAAATAAACCTTTTTGCGGAGCTAGAGAGAGGGCAAAAGAGTATGACATCCCTTGTCTTGTAATTGATCATACTAAATTCAAATCAAGAGAGTCGCTAGACAATGAATTGGTTAAAACGTTTGAATATTTTCAAGTTGAAGGTATAGTTATGGCAGGTTGGATGAGAATAGTAACAAATATTTTAATAGATAAATATCAAAACCGTATTTTAAACATACACCCATCACTTCTACCAAGTTTTCGTGGGGTAAATGCAATTCAACAAGCTATGGAAGCAGGTGTAAAAATAACAGGGTGCTCTGTGCACTTTGTTAAAAGAAGTGTTGACTCTGGTGAAATTATTGCACAAGTAGCGTTACCTATTTTTGAAAATGAATCCACAGATTCCCTGAGAATGCGTGTACAAGCACAAGAACATAAAGTTCTTCCAAAAGCCATAGCTCTCGCTGGTATGAGATGGCGAGGTTCCTAATTAATTATGGATAGTACGTCTCTAGGGGTAAACCCCGTTCTAGTGGAAGCCCTGCCATAATGTTAAGACTTTGGATTGCTTGCCCTGCTTGTCCTTTTACTAGGTTATCTACAGCACTCATTAGAATAAGCCGACTAGTTCGATTATCGACTTGGACAGATAGCATTACTTTATTTGTATTCCTCACCCACTTTGTAGATGGATATCTACCTACAGGCAATACCTCAACTGTGGGATAATCCTTATAAATTGCTTCTAGGACAGTATTGCAATCTTCTGCTGTAAGTCCGGGGTCTCTAAGACGACAATAAACAGTTGACAACAATCCCCTAACCATAGGGACTAAATGTGGAGTGAACTGAAGTTGAATTAATTTTCCAGCGACTTCACTTGAAAGTTGTTCAATCTCAGATGTATGACGGTGACCTATAACTCCATAAGGTGAGATTGCCTCAGAGGCTTCAGCTAACAACATTGCCTCTTTTGGAATCCTCCCACCACCAGAAGTTCCTGTTTTAGCATCAATGATTATTCCTTCATTCTCAACCAATCCTTGATTGAGAAAAGGTAGAAGCGCTAGCAAGCTAGCTGTGGGGAAACAACCAGGAGATGCAACGAGCCTTGCCTCAGAGATTTCATGTTGCTTCCATTCTGGCAATCCGTATACGGCTTCCTTACAAAGGTCATGATCACCACGTTTAAATTTTAGGGATTCTTGAACATAAACCTGACTCCAATGAGTCAAAGAACGGTATCTATAATCAGCAGAGAGATCAACAACCCTTACATTTCGATCTAAAAGTTCGGGTACAAGTTGAGATGCTTCGCCATTAGGCAAGCTTAGGATTGCAAAATCAGCTGAATCCGCTATCTTTTCCGGGACTGCATCGCATATTTCAAGGTTTTGTGTTATTGATGTGAAGGGGCAAACTTCACTCCATCTCTTGCCAGCAGATCGTTTACCACCTAAATATGTGATAAGAAAGTCAGGATGAGATTCAAGGAGTCTGACGCTTTGAAGCCCTCCATAACCAGTTGCTCCAATAATGGCTACTTTATTCTGACTAGTTTTAGGGTATGACGTAGCTTTCTCCTCTTTCAGTTCCCCCATGATATTTATATGCAATCCAAACTGCCAATTTGTTTAGATAATCTCCTAAGGAAACTTGATGGATAAAAAACCAAGGGTCAATCAAACACTTAAGGGGTTGGAGCATATCTCCTTCGATCATATATCCGATGCCCTTGCAGCCATAAGAAATGGTGAATGCGTTGTCGTTGTCGATGACGAGCGGCGAGAAAATGAAGGTGACTTAATCTGCGCTGCACAATTTGCCACTCCAGAACAAATTAATTTCATGGCAACAGAAGCAAGAGGACTTATTTGTCTTGCGATGCAGGGATCACGACTAGATGCTCTAGATTTGCCTTTAATGGTTGATAGAAATACTGATTCAAATCAAACAGCATTCACTGTTAGCATTGATGCAGGACCTGAAGATGGCGTAACAACAGGAATCTCAGCTGAAGACAGAGCTAGAACAATACAAGTTGCACTTAATTCCAAAACCAGACCAACTGATTTAAGGAGACCTGGTCATATTTTTCCACTTCGTGCCCGGCAAGGAGGTGTACTCAAAAGAGCCGGACATACAGAGGCAGCCGTTGACTTATCTCAACTGGCAGGTCTTTCTCCTGCAGGAGTGATTTGTGAGATTCAAAATACTGATGGTTCAATGGCAAGACTTCCTCAACTAGAAGATTATGCTAAAAGATGGGGATTAAAACTTATAAGTATTGCGGACTTAATTAGATATAGACTTGAAAACGAACGTTTTGTAAAGAGACAAGCTTTTGCTGAATTACCTACACTTTTTGGTGGATTTAAAGCAATTGGTTATAAAAACGAAATTGATGGTTCAGAACACGTTGCATTAGTAAAAGGAAACCCACGTTCACTTAAAGAGCCTGTGCTAGTAAGAATGCATTCTGAGTGCTTAACTGGTGATGCATTTGGCTCATTAAGATGTGATTGCAGACCACAGCTTGAGGCAGCATTAGCAAGAATTGAACAAGAAGGTGAAGGTGTTGTTGTTTACTTACGCCAAGAAGGGAGAGGAATTGGACTTATAAACAAATTAAAAGCATATAGTCTTCAAGATGGTGGCCTAGATACAGTTGAAGCTAATGAACACCTTGGGTTTCCAGCAGATTTAAGGAACTATGGTGTAGGAGCTCAAATATTAACTGATCTGGGCATACATCGACTAAAGCTGTTAACTAACAACCCTAGAAAAATAGCTGGTCTGGGGGGCTATGGATTGGTTGTAGAGACAAGGATTCCATTAGTTATTTGCCCAGGTGACCATAATGCAGCCTATCTTAAAGTTAAAAGAGAAAAGTTAGGTCATCTTATTGACAAGACTGATGCAAGGAAGAATCAAAATGTAATAATAATTGCTTGGGATGGAAATCTTAGATTCGATCAACTTCCTTCAGCTCAAAATCGAATAGATAAACTTGCAGAATTAAGCAATATTGAGCTAAAACCTGAAAAATCTCCCCGATTGCTTGCAATATGGGAGCGTCCAATATTCCTATGGCGTGTTCTTATTGTGAATCAAAAGAATACCGAAATAGACGATAACTCACGCAAAAATATTATTAACTTCTTAAACGAAATATCGTCTTGGGATGAAACGAAAAGGCTAGGGCTAATGTTTACTAAACAAAACCATAATGCAGAACACCCATCACAGGATCTAAATAGAGAAGAGCGCTCATTAAATGAAATTCGTAACAATGTGAATAGTTTAAATAGTTATCTAAATAATTATGGACAGCCTAAAATTATACATTGGACAGTATAAACACCAGGGTTCCTAATCTTTTATTTTAACGCTAGTGATACGAGAACCATTTGAAAGAGACAAAACAACATCCATATTGCCTGTTTTCCCAAAAACGGTGTGAACCCCATCAAGATGGGGCTGGTTTTCATGAACGATAAAAAATTGGCTGCCTCCAGTATTTTTACCAGCGTGAGCCATTGATAGTGAACCAGGTAGATGCTTATTTGAATTAATTTCGCAATCTATTGTGTATCCAGGCCCACCTGTTCCTGGCATGCCTTTAGCACCTGCTCGAGTATTAGGACAACCTCCCTGTGCCATAAAACCATCTATTACACGATGAAATGCCAGCCCATCATAAAAACCCTCTTTAATTAGCTTTAAAAAGTTGGCAACTGTATTTGGAGCGTCTTTATCAAAAAGCTCGATTTCAATAAGACCTTTATCGGTTTCCATTAATACGTGAGTCACAGGAAATAAATTAAATTTTTTCTAGAATAACAGATGATAATGCTTGCTTAATGCTTATATCCCTAACATGAAACATCCTAGAGGTGTTGATTCAATTAAGCATATATTTGAGCTTCATCATTTAAATTGAAAAAATATTATTATAGTAATTAACTGTTTAATGCTGAGCGTAATTGATTATTATGCTTTTTTAAAAGCGCTTTTGAGTCTTTAATACTCAAATCAGTTAGCGCCATCAGGATAGCTGTTTTTAAACATCCTTTTGTTTCGTGTAGTAATCGTAATCCTGTATGTCTCTCAACATTCGCTAGATCATTAAGGATACGTAATGATCTGTCAACCAGTTTCTTATTTGTTGCCGCGAGGTCTATCATTCTATTCCCATAAACTTTGCCTAGCTTAATCATAACAGAACTAGATATTATATTTAGGGCCATCTTTGTTGCTGTACCAGCTTTTAATCTTGTAGATCCAGAGATTATTTCTGGGCCTGTGACTAGTCGAATGTCAATATCACAAGGGATAGAAACTTGATCTCTAGGTACACATGAAATAGCAACTGATAAAGCATTAATACTCTTGGAATATTTAAGGCCACCATTTACATAGGGTGTTGTACCACCTGCTGAGATCCCAACTAAAGAGTCTTTGCTATTAAATGACTTTAACTCTAGATCTCTTTTCCCATGTTTCTCTTCATCTTCCATAGATTCGGAGCTTTGTACTAAGGATGGATAGCCACCAGCCAGAACTCCTTGAACTAATTCGGGCGGGGTACAAAAGGTAGGCGGACATTCAACAGCATCCAAAACGCCTAATCTGCCTGACGTACCTGCACCCAAATAAAAAAGTCTTCCTCCGAGCTTTATTCTATCTACTATCTGATCAATAGCATTAGAAATCTCCTCAATACACTCTGACACTGCAAGCTGAGGGTGAATATCCTCTTGATTGAATAACTCTACAAGTTCATAGGTACTTAAGAGATCAATATCTTTACTATTAGGGTTGTCAGTCTCTGTAATAAGGTGACCACGATCTATGTCTGGTAATGGGAAAGAATCACGCGGAGTTTTGCTATTAATATTCACAATAGTTCTTCTAGTCTCTTTCGTATATCTGAGAGATGTTCCTGATTATGACCTGAATCTTCATTTACGATTTCTGTATTTAACTTATTGTCCCAATTGCTAACATCTTTATTTGATTGTGGTGGTGATAAAAGTAATAAATCGTCTTCATTGCTTGGGACAAAACCAGACTCAACAAATCTAGCTTCGTAACCAGCCTGCTGACAAAAATGCTCTATATCTTCTTTACTTAGTATCTCTATGGAGGGCGTTGGAAAGTCTTGAGCTTCTAGCAAGCCTGCATATCTAGTGGCATCATCAGAATTTTCAAACATCAAAACAATTGTTTTGCCTTGCAGTTCAAGGGAATGAATACCCTCACTGTCTTTGCCAGCGTCATAAAGGAGAACATGTACATTCATTAATCAAGAAAATTTAAGGAGCAATTCATCACAAGGTCTGTGTCTTTTATCAAATATTTTCAGGATCAATTGCCAGCTCCTGAAGTCTTTGATAGAGAGCCCGTTCTGACTCAGTAATCTCACTGGGCAAAACAACAGCAATTTCAACCAATTGGTCTCCTCTACGGCCATCAAGCTCCATACCTCTACCCCGTAATCTAAGCAATCGTCCTGAAGATGAACCAGGCGGGACCTGAAGAGTAACTGGACCAAGGATTGTCGGGACGTCAACTGCACAACCCAATACTGCATCGGCAGGCAGTAATTCAAGGCGATAAAGAACTCTAAGGCCATCAATTCGAAGCCCTTCTTCAGTCTGAACACGAAGTTGAATGTAGTGATCCTTTCCACCTTGAGCAACACGTTCTAACCGAAGTCTCCACCCATCACCCGCTAATGGCGGAGTTTTAACCTCAACGATTGCACCATCATCAAGCTCAAGTTCAATAGTTGTGCCGTACAAAGCTTGATCAGTTGATAGATCAACTGTTGTCTCTTCATCTTCAAAAGCTTGAATAGGTGGGGGGGAGACTGGAGCTCTTGTAGGCCAATCAAAATCTGAATCTAAATTCTGTTGAGCATTTGAATAATCATCATTCTCAGATTCATGATCTATCGACTCAGTCTCTTGCTCTCGGGAATCGTCATAATCTTCTAAGTCAAGATCATTTCCAAAAATAGTATTTATATAGTCATTAAAATCGGGAAACCCTCGCTCAAAGGGGTCTCTAATCTGCTCATATTGATTATCATTGGATTCCTCCCATATTGCTCTCTTGCGTGGATCACTTAATACTGCATATGCTTCATTTACAAGCTTAAATCTTTCCTCAGCATTAATATCATTGCCATTTAAGTCTGGATGCCACCTGCGAGCCTCCCTTCTAAAAGCACTCTTTAATTCATCAGAGTTGCAGTCTGGTGAAAGTCCTAATAACGACCAATAGTCTGGTTTAGCGGTAAAGTTCATCTTCCCATGGATCTAAATCCCTTCTTTCATAATTTCCTCGTGAAGGATACGAGCCACTGCGACTATTCCAAGGATCATCATCATCCCAAAAGTCATCTGAAAATAGTTCATCTTTTATTGATCCAAATGTATTCTTAATTCCTTGCAAGGGGTTGGATTCTGTTTTTCTCTCTGCCGCAAGTCGTTTATTAAGACCAAACAAAGCCTCCTGAAGAGCAGCTGTTCCCAACTCCAATTCTTGGGGGTCCCCAAGATCAAGGATCTCTTGCAATTCACGCATTGTTGCTTCAACGGCCCTTTGCTGGCGCTCTGCTCCATAAGGGCCCAACTCAAGCGCTGCATCTCTAAGGCGACGTTCTGCTTGTGAAACCAAAGTCTGGGCAGAATTACGTCTATCAATAGATGCTCTTCTACGTCGATCCTCTCCTGCTTTAGCCTTTGCTTCAGCTATCAAAGATTGAATCTCATCCTCATTAAGATTAGATCCTCCCTGAATGTTTAAGGCCTGCTTCCTTCCGGTAGTTCTGTCTGTTGCACTGACCTCGAGTAAGCCATTTGCATCTATATCAAACGCCACTTGAACTTGCGGAATTCCACGGGGAGCAGGCGGTATACCTGAGAGGCGGAAACGTCCCAATGATTTGTTGTCAGAGGCAAGCTGCCTTTCACCCTGCCAAACATGGATTTCCACAGAAGATTGATTCGCTTCAGATGTACTAAATACATCAGACTGACGAACAGGTATTGGAGTGTTTCTAGGAATCAAAACTTTCATTAGCCCACCAACAGTTTCCAAACCCAAAGAGAGTGGTGTTACATCATTAAGCATGAGATCTCTTAATTCGCCTGAGAGGATTCCTGCTTGAACTGCAGCTCCAACAGCAACGACCTCATCTGGATTCACTGATTGGCAGGGTGATTTTGGAACAAGGGTTCTAACAAGTTGTTTAACCATTGGCATTCTTGTACCCCCACCGACCAGGACAACATCATCAAGGTCACTAGGGTCCCAGCCAGAATCTTTTAATGCACCCTGAACTGGTAAAAGTAAACGATCAAGGAGATCTGTACAAAGCCCCTCAAATGTCTGTCTATCAATAGATGTCTCTATGTGGAGTGGCCCATCTGAACTAGTGGCAATAAAGGGCAAAGAGATAGCAGTACTTTTGACTCCAGACAATTCCTGCTTAGCCTTTTCAGCCGCTTCAGTTAATCGTTGCAATGCCTGACGATCCCTACGTAAATCAATGCTGTATTCCTTCAAAAAGGCCTCTGATAACCAATCGACTATTCGTTGATCAAAGTCATTACCACCGAGTTGAGTATCACCAAACGTTGCTTTTACATCAAAAACACCATTGGCAATACTCAATAAAGAGACATCAAAGGTGCCTCCACCTAAGTCAAAAACTAAAACACGAGTGTCTGAACTTTTATCAAAACCATAGGCAAGGGCAGCGGCAGTAGGTTCATTTAAAATCCTCTCAACTTTTACTCCAGCCAAACGACCTGCATCACGTGTTGCTTGACGTTGGGCGTCATTAAAATAAGCAGGAACTGTGATGACCGCAGACTCTACTGATTCACCCAGATAAGTCTCAGCATCATCCACTAATTTCCTAAGGATGCTGGCGACTAATTCTTCAGGTGCATATTCTCTTTCAGTAGAAGGGCAAGTGACTCGAACCTGACCCTCTGAATTTGCTCTTACCGAATAAGGAACAGTCAGGGTGTTTTCATCTAATTCATCCCAATCCCTCCCAACAAACCGTTTCAAATTAGAAAATGTGTTTCTAGGGCTAAGAACAAGCTGTCTGCGAGCTAGCTGACCGACCAATAATTCTGAATCTTTTGTATATCCGACTACTGAAGGAGTAGTTCTGCTTCCCTCAGCATTGGCAATAATCTGAGGCCTGCCAGCCTCCAACACACCCAACACTGAGTTGGTGGTACCTAAATCAATTCCAACAATCCGCCCCATAAATTCAAGTACTGAAACCTAAAGGTAACTCGCAAAAAACATTCGCCAAATTTTTTTGCTGTGGTAATGCTGACTTGTTAAGCCATCCATAATGAAATATCTAATACATGGGCCATTATGTCCATATATGGAGAATTTTTGGTGTTACCAAAGACTACAGACCTGTACCTACTAAGGAGTCGACCTCCCTCTGAGAAATTAATAGATTTGACATTCAGGAATGTGGTCATATCCATGGCTGCGATGGTTGCTGTAGTTCTTTTTGGAATATTAGTTCTAGTATTTACAGGTTCCGTTGAATCAATGGGCAGGTATGGTCTGAGGTTTCTATTTACCTCGGATTGGAACCCTGTAAATAATGACTATGGTGCATTTGCTGCAATATATGGAACAATTGTAACCTCAACTTTTTCGTTATTAATTGCTGTTCCCCTTGGGGTAGGGGCCGCAATATTTATCACTGAAAACATAATTCCTACAAGGATTAGAGAAGCTATAGGAATAATGGTTGAACTTCTTGCAGCAATACCTTCTGTTGTTCTTGGTTTATGGGCGATATATGTAATGGAGCCTTTCTTAAGACCCCTATTGAGTGGTTTGCATGAGTATCTAGGTTGGATTCCTTTTTTTAGTACAAAACCTATCGGGCCAGGAACTTTACCGGCAATTCTAATTTTAGTGATTATGATTTTGCCCATAATTACTTCTATATCAAGGGATTCACTAAACCAAGTTCCTAAAAAGTTAAGAGAAGCATCCTATGGAATTGGAGCAACAAGGTGGACAACAATATTTAAAGTAATAGTCCCTGCTGCAGTTTCAGGCATAGCTGGCGGAGTTTTACTTGCACTAGGTAGAGCTATGGGGGAAACAATGGCAGTAACAATGATAATTGGAAATTCAAATGCTTTTAACTGGTCAATTCTTTCACCTGGATATACAATTGCCTCAATGCTTGCTAACCAATTTGGAGAAGCAGATGGGGCCCAAGTATCATCACTTATGTATGCAGCATTCGTATTGATGGTACTAACTCTGGCAGTTAATGTAGTGGCTCAGTGGTTAGTAAAGAGACTAAGCCTAAAGTACTAGAATGGAAAGAATGTCTAACTCTGGCACTTATAAGAAGAAGGGTGATCTTTACTATAATAGTCTATTAAGTAGGAATTTATATAATAATAGCCTAACTTTTATCTCTGGAATATTAGCAATAATTGCTATTCTCCCACTAATATTAGTGCTCACTTATGTAGTTATCAATGGAGCATCAGAAATAAACCTAGCAGTATTAACTCAACTACCAGAGCCACCTGGTGAAGACTTACCATCAGCAGGGGGGATTGGTAACGCAATCATTGGGACAATAGTTGTATCTGGGATAGCATCACTTATAGCAATACCAATTGGAGTTGGAGGAGGGATATACCTAGCAGAATATTCAAGAGGAGGAACGTTCTCAAAATTCATCAGATTTGGCGCAAATGTTCTATCAGGTGTTCCATCAATCATTGCTGGGGTATGTATTTATTCAGTTATTGTTTCAACTAGAATCATATTAGGAAGCAATTTTAGCGCTCTAGCAGGTGGTATTTCATTATCAATTCTTATGCTACCTACTATAATTAAAACAACAGATGAGGGCCTCAAACTAGTTTCCGATGATCTACGGAAAGCTGCTCTAGGAGTAGGAGCATCAAAGTTCGTAACCGTCTCACAAATAACAATACCAGCCGCATTTACACCAATAGGTACTGGCATAGTTTTAGCGTTAGCAAGAGCAGCTGGTGAAACAGCACCTTTAATATTTACTGCCTTGTTCTCCTTTTACTGGCTAGATTCACCTGAAGGAATATTGCAGCCTATAGCAACATTATCTGTACTTATATACAATTTCGCCATCGAACCTTATAAAGCTCAAAATGAATTAGCTTGGGCCGCATCCTTTTTGCTTGTTGCCTTTGTATTATCTATCAATCTACTAACAAGGTGGATAGGAAAAAGGGGAAAGCACTAGTGAAAGTTTACTCTACCAATTTGATACCTACAAAGAATCAACTAACTATCAACTAAAGGTCAATGGATTCAAAAGCAACTCACAATACATCGCCACAAATATGTATAGGCATGGAGAATGTCACAATAGAATACAATGGTTCTCCTGCTGTTCGTAATATATATTGTGACATTCCATCTGAAAAAGTTACTGCGCTAATAGGCCCATCAGGATGTGGAAAGTCAACGGTATTAAGATCATTTAATAGGATGAATGATTTAATAGAGGGTTGTACCCTAAAAGGAAAAGTCTTATTTGAAGGCAAAGATATATATGCTAAGAATGTTGACCCTGTAGAAGTCAGGAGGCGCATTGGCATGGTCTTCCAACAACCTAATCCGTTCCCAAAAAGTATCTATGAAAATATTGCATTTGGAGCACGCATAAACGGTTATACAGGTGACATGGATAACTTAGTTGAGCAATCACTAAAACAAGCAGCGGTTTGGGAGGAGTGTAAGGATAAGTTAAACGAAAGTGGCTACTCACTATCCGGTGGCCAACAACAGAGATTATGCATAGCAAGAACAATTGCTACACAGCCAGAAGTTATCCTTATGGACGAGCCATGCTCTGCATTAGACCCAATCTCTACGCTAAAGATTGAAGAGACAATTCATGAGTTAAAGAGTAGATTTACCATAGTTATTGTTACTCATAACATGCAACAAGCCCTTAGAGTCTCTGACATGACTGCCTTTTATAATGCTGAAGAAACAATAGGAATGTCAGGAAAAGTTGGCTATTTAGTTGAATTTAGTGAGACTCAGAAGATATTTAATTCGCCAAAAGAAAAAGCTACACAAGACTATATTCAAGGAAAGTTTGGCTGATACAGATTATTATACCGTTGCTAAAAAAATTGGCTTTACTAAGTAAAAATCAACACTTCTAATTAGCAAAGTACGGAGAGGGAGGGATTCGAACCCTCGATAGAGTTGCCCCTATACAGCATTTCCAGTGCTGCGCCTTCGACCACTCGGCCACCTCTCCAAAAGTGTGATGACATCATTTAAACTACCATGTTATATGGTGAATTTGCAAAATCACACGTACAAATCTGCAAATACAGAGAATCAATCAGTTCATCTCAAAAGAATTTGAAATCCATGTCATGATTATCGAATTTATATTCGTTAAAGACTTTATTCGTTGTAGTTTTTGTGATCAACAATTAGTAACGTGTAAATATCCAGTAACCTATTGAAGGTTATATTGAAAACCAGAAAATCTTATTAGTCAGATAATCTGATTTAATGTATAATTTAAAGGGAGGTTAAGTAGGTACCTGATCAACTAACCTGTAATTTCACCACTTATTTAATTAAATGAAAGATCTGATTTGTTTAAAATCTTCTAAAGCAGCAGGTCTAGAGAAGTCAGATATTAATTATCTAACGAAAGTCGCTAAAGCTGCTACTCATGAAGCCAGTAAAGTACTAATGAAAAATTATGGTAAGATTTCAACAATTGAAAACAAAGGAAGAATAGGTGACTTAGTAACTAATGCTGATACAGAAGCTGAAGAAATAGTTATTGATTATCTTAGGAAGTCTACACCTGATATATCAATTTTAGCTGAAGAGAGCGGTAGCTTAGGTCCAAATAAACAACTCACTTGGTGTGTCGACCCTTTAGATGGAACTACAAATTATACCCATGGATATCCCTTCTTCGGAACATCTATAGGTCTTACTTGGAGTAACATGCCTGTACTTGGATCAATCTCAGTACCTTTCCTAAATGAACATTATTGGGCTGCTCCAGGGTTAGGTGCTTTCTGTAATGAAAGACCTATAAAGGTTTCATCATCAAATAAATTACAAGATTCACTTCTAGTTACAGGTTTTGCCTACGACAGAACAATTAACATTGACAATAATTATGCTGAATTTTGTTGGCTTACTCATCGAACAAGAGGTGTGCGTAGAGGGGGTGCAGCAGCAGTCGACCTAGCATTTGTTGCATGTGGAAGACTAGATGGATATTGGGAGAGGGGACTCTCTCCATGGGATCTAGCAGCAGGGATCTGCCTTGTAGAACTAGCTGGAGGAATAGTTAGCGATTACGGTGGTAATGCATTTGATTTACTAAGTGGAAGAGTTTTAGCCTGTACAGAAGGTATAAGAGAAGATCTAATAGATGTTCTCGCTAAGGTGAAACCACTTGATAAACATTGTTTTGGCGTCAATTAAGAACAACTAATTGGCATTTGAACAACAACCAAACAGATACTTTATGGCCCTGCAACCACCCTCCGGTCTAACAGAGTTAAATCCTCAACAAGTAGCAAAAAACTACCGGATCACAAAACACCTTGCAGATGTCTATCGATTATGGGGTTATAGCGAGGTTTCACCACCAAGAGTCGACAGACTTGACACCCTTATGGCTGGAGGAGCAATTCCATCGACTGACATCATCAAGCTTGTATCAGATGATCCAATAGGTTTAAGGCCTGAAATGACCGCTTCAATTGCAAGGGCGGCTTGTACTCGACTTTCTGAAATTCCGCGCCCACTAAGGTTATGGGCATCAGGCACAATATTCGAAAGTCGTCAAGCTGCAGAAGGTGGTCATTTAATTGAAGAAAAACTGGTTAGTGGTGTGGAGTTACTTGGATCAAAAGGGATAACAGCAGAATTAGAGCTTTTATCAATGCTTTTTGAAGCATTAAAAACAGTCAAATTAAATAAATACCACAAGCCAAGATTACTAATAGGCCATACAGGTCTAATGGATTTACTACTTTCAAAAGTAGAACCAAGCATAAAAGACAATGTACGAAAATATCTTATTGAATATGATCGGCTGTCTATTGAAGATATAGATGAGTCTGATGAAATAAAAGCCGAGTTAATCCAAGTAATGGAATGCAGAGGTGAAACATCTAAAGTATTAAATACACTAAAAAGTATTTACGGTGATCAGGAAGTAATAGACGACCTAATGAGATTATTCACCCAAATGATTCCTCTAGCAAGAGGTCAAGATATTGATCTACAATTAGATCCAACATTTCAACCTCATTTTGAGCTTTATACTGGATTAGTCTTCCAACTAGTCTGCAGAGGTGCTGCTTCACCTGTTGTAATTGCCAGAGGTGGTAGATATGATAATTTGGTTTATAAATCTGGCGAAAAAAAAGATCAAGCTGCAGGTGTTGGTTTTAGTTTTTCTATAGATGAAATAAGAGAACTGATGTCGGAAGAGTTGGAATCTGAACCAGTTGAAGATATATATTTAATTGCTTATGGTAAAACATCAAACCTTGAAAAAGCTTTGGACTTTCAAAGGAAATTACATAATGAAGGGAAAATAGCACTTGTAGAATTGGAAGAGTGCAACACAGAAGACGAAGCAAGATTTAGACTTAAAGCTCGAAGATGTAATAGACTCGAATGGTTAAAATAGCTAAGAGAACTATTCGTAAATAAACATGCCGCACACAATAATTTCAGATAAATGCCAAGGTGTCGCTCAATGTGCCAATGCCTGCCCAGTTGGATGCATTAAGAAATCTAGTGGAAAAAATCAAATGGGCACTGACTATTTTTTTGTAGATTTTCAAACATGCATTGATTGTGGTATATGCTTGCAAGTATGCCCGGTTGAAGGAGCTGTTATACCAGAAGAGAGAAAAGAACTTCAGAAACAGAATTAAAGGTACGGTCAACTCTCCATCAAAGGGGTTGAGTAAGTCTAATAGCAAACTTATAATTAGAAACAATATTAGATAGATAAGCATGTCTGTACTTGAAGAGGGTCAAATAAAGATCCATACTGAGAATATCTTTCCAATAATTAAAAAAGCAGTCTATTCAGACCATGAGATATTCTTGAGAGAGTTGATTAGTAATTCCGTTGATGCTATTAGCAAAAGAAGAATGGCAGCAATGGCTGGTGATAGTGATGATGCAGATGAATACGTAATTCAAATAACCCTAAATAAAGAAGAAAATATTTTAACTATAAGTGATAATGGGATAGGAATGTCGGCAGATGAGGTTAAAAAGTATATTAACCAGGTAGCCTTTTCTAGTGCTGAAGAGTTCCTACAGAAATACCAAAAGAACTCTGATGAAATCATCGGTCATTTTGGTCTAGGGTTCTACTCAAGTTTTATGGTTGCAAAGAAGGTTGAACTGTATACATTGTCTTCTATTCCAAACAGTACTCCAGTAAAATGGACATGTGATGGATCTCCAAATTTCACACTTGAGGAAGTTAGCAAAGATGAGGTGGGTACAGTTATAAGATTACATTTAATGGAAGAAGAAATTGAATTCGTAGACACCGCTCGAATTAGGAATTTAATAACTAAATACTGCGATTTTATGCCTGTAAAGATACAGCTTGAAGGCGAGACAATTAATAAGCAATCACCAGTATGGAGAAAAAATCCACAAGATATTGAAGACAAAGAATATATTGAGCTTTACAATTATCTTTATCCTTTTCAAGGAGACCCACTTTTTTGGATTCACCTAAATACAGATTATCCCTACAATCTACAAGGGATCCTTTATTTTCCAAAGTTAACTGGACGAGCAGACTGGGAGAATGGAGAGATTAAACTGTTCTGCAACCAAGTCTATGTAAGCGACTCAATCAAAGAGATAGTACCTCGTTACTTACTACCGCTACGGGGAGTTATCGATTCTCCAGACATACCATTGAATGTTAGTAGAAGTGCATTACAAACCGATCGTAGAGTAAGATCAATCGGAAATTTCGTAGCAAAAAAGATTGCTAATCGGCTAAAGGAATTAAAAGGTAATAAGCCAGAGTTTTATGCTGAGATATGGGACTCTATATCTCCTTTTATAAAAATAGGTCTAATGGAAGATGAGAAATTTTCCGAACAAGTAGAAGATTTGATTCTGTTTAAAACAACAATACCAGAATCAAAAAAATATGATGAGAATTCAACTATAAATTTTGGTAATTCTGTTTATACAACATTGAGCGAATATAAAAATAGGATCAATAGTGAACAAAAAACTATTCTTTACTGTACTGATGAAACGTCGCAGGCAAGTGCATTAAAGCTTTGGGTTTCACAGGGTAATGAAGTAATCAATGCGGACACAGTTATAGATACACAACTAATACCTTGGCTAGAATCGAAAAGCGAAGATTATAAATTTCTTCGTGTAGATTCAGAACTTAGTGAAGATCTAAATGATACTAAATCAGAGATTAAAGGGCCAGAAGGAGAGACAATTTCTGATGACATAAAAAGTCTAGTCGTGAAATCAATAAAAAATGAGAAAGTAACTGTTCAGGTAAAAGCTTTGAAAGGTAACGAATCACCACCTGCAATTATTCTCTTGCCAGAGCAAATGAGGCGAATAAACGATATGGGCGCTCTCATGGAGCAACGACTGCCTGGTCTCCCTGAAAATCATGTACTCCTTATAAATCTAGGGCACCCCTTAATTAAGGGATTACAAAAACTAATCTCAGGATCTGTCCTGATTGAAGGTGATGTTGAATCACCTTCTGAGACACTTGCTAAGCAAATCGCTTTATATGTCTACGATATGGCCCGCCTTGGTGTAGGAGGGCTTGATCCTAGTGAGTTAACAAGCTTTCAACACAGAACGGCTGAAGTCATGGGAAAACTTGTTGACAAGGCCTTATGACATTTTGATTTGGTAGAATAAAGAATAATTCCGAATCAATAAAGTCACACGATATGTCTAGGGTCTGTCAACTCACTGGTACTCGAGCAAACAATGGAATGGCCGTAAGTCATTCTCATATACGTACGAAAAAGCTCCAACAAGCCAATCTCCAGCAAAGAAGGCTGTGGTGGGCAGAAGGAAATAAATGGGTAAATATCAAAATAACTACTCGTGCATTAAAAACAATTCAAAAGAAAGGCCTTGGACCTTACGCAAAATCGCTAGGTATTAACTTAAGCAAGTTATAAATTTCTATATTAATATATTAATCCTTTTTACATGAAGATAAGTACGTTTTAGCAACTCTATGCCAGAAATTTTAGGGAAAAGTCCATTCATTATTCTTTATCATAGAACTCCGTTTGATGAAAGCTACAACAAAGATGGTGAAAGGATATGGCAAGATCAAAAAAGTCCCAACGGAATTATACCAACGCTAAGAAATTTCTTTAGGAACAAAACAAACGGCACATGGATTGCATGGAAACAAGTTGAAAGTCTTGAATTAGCAGAAGACGAGAAGATTCAAATGAGTAATCCTTCTCCATTTACTCTCAAGCGTATACCTTTAACTGAAAATGAAGTCACAAGTTTTTATCATGTCACCTCGAAAGAGTCATTCTGGCCAATACTTCATACATTCCCTACTTATTTTGATGTTAATAATGCAGATTGGTCAATATTTGAAGAAGTAAACAAACGCTTTGCTAAATCAGCATGCAATGAAGCTTCTCCTGGTGGTACTGTCTGGGTTCATGATTACAACTTGTGGTTGGCACCAGGATATATACGTAAAAGTAGACCTGACCTAAAGATAGCGTTCTTTCATCACACACCATTTCCAGGAAATGACGTATTTGCAATTCTTCCTTGGAGAAGAATGATAATTGAAAGTCTACTTTGCTGCGATAAGGTTGGATTTCATATCCCAAGATATACAGAGAATTTCTCCCGAGCTGCTAATTGTTTACTAGGTGCAGAGAGAGGTCCAAAGAGGAAAGTTGACAATAAATTTATTGGGATTGGCAGTGCACTTACAGAACCAACTGTCACACCATGGCTCAAATATAATGAACGACAGATTGAGCTAGTATCGTCACCAGTAGGTACATCACCCGACATAATTCAAGACATGATAAAACAAGCTAATGTTTTATCCCATATAGACGAAATAAAAACAGGAACTAAGAAGTCTAGGAAATTAATACTTTCAGCAAGTAGAGTTGACTATACAAAAGGAAATGAAGAGTTACTTCTTGCCTATGAAAGGCTTCTTGAAAGAGACCAATCACTACATGGAAAAGTAGTATTAATGCTTGCCTGTGTATCTGCAACGAGTGGGATGAAAATATATCAAGAGACTCAACGGTCTATAGAAGAAACTGTTGGAAGAATAAATGGTAAGTATAGTTTGATAGATTGGGTTCCAGTTAGACTGTCAACCAGACGAATACCGTACGATGAAATGTTAGCTTGGTTTACCCAGGCTGATATTTGTTGGATAACACCTTTACGAGATGGTCTTAATCTGGTAGCAAAAGAGTATGTAGCAGCTCGTAAAAACAAAGGAGGAGTACTTGTTTTATCTGAATTCACAGGAGCTTCAGTCCTACTTGATGGGGCAGTATTAACAAATCCATATTCACATAGAAGGATGGATGATGCTATTGAGACAGCTTTAAATATGGAAAAAGACGAGCAAAATAAAAGAATGAATTTAATGGTAGAAGCAGTTGAGAGTTATACAGTTAAAGATTGGGCTGATGAACAAATGAAAGGACTAGATCAATAATCAAAGGTTAAATCAGACGTGAAATACAAATTAATAAATCAGATACTTATAATTATTTCTATTATAAGTATTTCGATTTTTTCAGCAAAGTCATTATCTACTAAAACTAGAAATATAAATATCCTAATGCCAGCACCATTTGCCGATTCAACCAAAGTACTAGTAAAAGAATTCAATGAACTAAACAGAGGGAATATTCATATAAATGTAACTAGAGGTCCCAGGGAAACAGAATCCGTTTCAGATTTAGGCATAAGTAGTCTTCTCCTTGGTAAAAGTACATTTGATGTAATTTTAATGGATGTAACATGGCTTCCAAAATATGCAGCAGCGGGTTGGCTAACACCTATAGATTATTGGTTCTCTAAGGAAGATAAATCAGAGCTTGTTGAAGGCGCAGCAACAGGTAATGACTATGAGGGAAACTTATATAGATGGCCATTAGTAGCAGATATTGGATTACTTTATTGGAGAACAGACCTTATGAATAATCCACCCACTACCCCTGATGAGCTGATACGAATAAGCAAAGAATTACAAGAAAATGGAAAAATCAAATATGGCTATGTATGGCAGGGTAGACAATATGAAGGTTTAAGTTGTGTTTTTCTTGAAGTATTAAATGGTTTTGGAGGGAAATGGATTGAAGGTACCGAAATCGGTCTTAACACACCTCAAAGTAAAGAGGCTTCAGAGTGGTTGCTTCAGCTCATAAAAGAAGGGATAAGCCCAAAAGCAGTCACAAATTTTTCAGAACCAGAGGCACTCCAATCATTCAAGGATGGTGATGCTGCCTTTATGAGGAATTGGCCATATGCTTGGACAGAATTAAATTCATCTTCAAGCCGAGTACAAGGAAAAGTTGGAGTCACAACCATGGTTGCTAAAGATGGTTATCAACCAACATCAACATTAGGCAGTTGGGGTTTCTCGATAACAAGTGATTCAACTCATCCTGATGAAGATGCTAAAGCGATTAAATTTCTAACATCACCCAGCTCTCAAAAATATTTATTTAAAAGTTATGGATATACCCCAACTAGTAATGAGATCTTTAATAATAAAGAACTAAATAAGTCATTTCCTATTTTAAAATCTTTAAGAGCTGCACTATCTGTAACCAAAGCTCGACCAAAAACTCCTTTATATGCTCAAATTAGTGATGTTTTACAACGTGAACTGAGTTCTATTCTTACTGAGCAAAAAGGTATAGAAGAATCGTTAAGTGATGCCGAGGATAATACACAGAAAATTTTATTATCGGCTGGCAAAATATAATGATTATATTATTACTGCTTCCGGCCATAGTACTAATTATCTTAATATTCTGTGTCCCACTAATTAGATATCTTTGGCTAAGTCTCCATGCGTCATCAGTTGTAACCGGTCTAGAGGCATTACCAAACTATGGAGCAAACTGGTTTAGACTGATAAATGATGATAGGTTTTGGCAAGATGCACTTCAGACATCAAGGTTTGCAACACTATCTGTATCCTTAGAAATAGTATTAGCTTTCGCGATTGCTTTATTACTGGACCAGCGTTTTCGAGCTAGAGGTTCTATAAGAGTTATAAGTTTATTACCTTGGGCTTTACCAACTACAGTCATGGCTCTTGGTTGGAGATGGATTTTTAATTCTCCCTACGGCCCAATAGATCAACTACTGATTTTATTTAATAGTAATATTGAATCATCTAATTTCTTATCAAACCCTGATATTGCATGGATTACCACAGTTGTAGCTGATGTGTGGAAAACCACTCCCTTTGTCGCTTTAATTCTACTTGCTGGATTACAAACAATACCTAACGATTTATATGAAGCCTTTAGACTAGAAGGTGGTACTAAAAGACAAGCAATATTTCGAATTACGATTCCACTTTTAAAGCCATACTTTCTGATAAGTATTATATTCCGTTTAGCACAAGCCTTTGGAGTTTTTGATCTGATTCAAGTAATGACAGGGGGTGGTCCTGCTGGTAGTACAGAGAGTTTAGCTATGTATGCCTATATCAACGCAATGAGATTTTTAGATTTTGGATATAGTTCGACTATAATGATAGCTAGTTTCATACTACTGGTTGCCGCAGGAACCATTTCCTTCCTACTTATAAACTTCTTTAGAAAGGTCATATACTAATGACAGAATTAAATAGAAGAAATACAACTATATTGTTACTTATTCTATGGTCCATAACTCCTTTAATATGGCAGTTATATACATCATTTTGTAGTCCTGAAGCACTAATAAGTCCTTTTGAAAATATAGCGAAAAGGTGGACACTTGATAATTATAGGCAAGTATTTCAGGCAGATCCTCCTTTCTGGAGATACCTTGTAAATAGTAGCCTTGTTGGAATATATACAACCTTTATAACTCTATTAATTTCTATACCTGCAGCATATTCACTAGTTAAGTTACCAAGAAGGATTGCCAATGTATCAAAATTAGTCTTAACTTCGGTAGCATTATTTCCCTATGTTCTTTTATTTCTAGCACTACTTGAATTTGCAAGAAGTTTAAATCTAGGGAATAATCTTTTAGCTTTGAGCATACCTTATTCTGGTCTATCGCTGCCACTAGCAATTCTGTTAATATCATCTGCAATAAAAGATTTGCCTGCTGACTTAGAAGAAGCTGCAAAAATAGATGGACTAAATTTATGGCAACGATTTAGATGGATTCTAGTCCCATTAATTGCACCAGCTTGCGCTAGTACAGCAATTATTGTTTTTTTATTTTCATGGAATGAATATCCAATTGCACTGACATGGATAAGTAAAGATGAATTGCTTACACTACCTGTAGCAATAGCAAGGTTGGCAGGTTCTTCTGTATACTCAGTTCCCTATGGAGCCTATGCTGCAGCGACTGTAATTGGATCAATTCCTCTTATTATTATTATGATAATTTTCCAAAAGCAAATTGTTTCTGGTCTAACGCAAGGAGCTGTTAAAGGATGAGTTTAAACCTAGAAAATTTAGCGAGGCGAATTGGCCAGAAATGGATAATTCAAAACCTAAATCTAAATGTAGATCCTGGAGAATGCTTGGCTCTTTTAGGGCCTAGTGGATGTGGTAAGAGTAGCACTCTAAGGTTAATTGCAGGATTAGACAAACCTACTAGAGGCTCTATATATCTTTTAGGGAAAGATATTACAAATATCTCACCCTTAAAAAGGCGAGTTGGAATGGTTTTCCAAAGTTATGCTCTTTACCCACACCTTGATGTATATAATAACTTGGCCTTGGGATTAAAAATAAGAGGTATTAGTATTAAGGATCAAAAGCATAGGTTAGACAATGTATTAGGTCTCCTGAAATTAGACTTACTATCAAACTATATGCCATCACAACTTTCTGGGGGACAAAGGCAACGAGTTGCTCTAGCAAGAGCATTATTAAGAGACCCTGATTTATATCTTCTTGATGAGCCCATGAGTAATCTAGATGCTCAACTACGAGAAGATCTACGTCCCGAACTAAGGAACTTAATACTAGGGAATAAACAACCTGTTGTTTATGTGACCCATGACCAACAAGAGGCTATGGCAATGGCTAATAGAATTGCTTTGTTAAAAGAAGGCAGACTTGAACAAATAGGTACACCAAAAGAACTTTATCTCAGGCCAAGAACAACATTTGTTGCTGGGTTTATAGGTAGACCGCAAATTAATTTTATAAAAAGAGAGCCTGGGATAATTGTAGGTATCCGACCTGAAGATGTTAAATTCTCTATAGATGGTCTCCCCTCAAAAATTATTCATAAAGAATGGCACGGTAGTAATCAATTATTACTATTAGACTCAAAATTTGGAAAGATAAGAATGATAACAAAAGCAAATATGGACATTCCAAGCGATATCAACCTTACATGGTCAAAATCTAAAGAGCACTTATTTAGAGAAGACTCTAAAGAAGCAATAATAAAAGATTAAAGATATGCGTAGAAAATTCGAGATTTATCTTTTACTGCATTTATTTAATTGAGCTAGATTATTAAGTCCTGCAAAAATATAGCGATCAATAAACCTATTGTGATTTATTCAGAACATCAATTCACAAAGTAGTAAATTATAATTGATCTCTCATCTATATGAATTCTTTTATTGAGAAGAAATATGCATGCACTGTCTTTTGGGACTTGGTGGATTCACCTATCAACATTGTTTGAGTGGTCTCTTGCAATAATTCTGATTGTCAAGTGGGGACAGACCATTCAGAACAAATCATTGAGGTGGCTCGCCCTTGCAATGCTGCCAAACCTTGCAAGCGCAATGGCAGCAATAACCTGGCATATCTATGACAATTCTCAAGAGTTATATGGCCTGGTTGTAATCCAAGCTGCTTTGACAATGCTCGGTAACACCTGTTTAGCTATAGCAGCATGGAATCTTTTTAGATCTGAAAAGCAATTGACATGATTTCATCCCTAATCCAAAAGGCTCTAGAAAACATAGGTCTAATAGACCCTAGCCTCTTTTTTGTCTTTTCATTGATTCCCTACCTTTTCTTTCTTTACTGGGCTCAAAAAAGCAGTTTTATTCCAAACCTGGCACTTTTGGGGTTCAGGCTGACTCTTCTTTTTGTCCTAATGACGATCATTTTTGCGATAATTGCCAAGCAGCTTTATGACGGTGAACTAACAGATGTCGACCCCCTACATGGTGCCGCAGAAGCCTTTCTAACACTAAGCGACGCACTGATAGTACTTGGTTTTGCTATGGCTAGAAAAAAATTAGTGGTAAATAACTCTTAAGAGGAAGACATTCTTCTGACATAAATCCCAGAAATCAACGAAAATATGTTGTCGCTTATCGGTCTTCATGTTTTCAACCCTCTTGGCTGCTACTGCACCAGCCACATTCTCTTGGTCTCCAAAGGTGGCCGTAGTGATGATCGCTTGCAACGTGCTCGCTTACGCCATTGCTAGAGCAAACATCGCGCTACCTAACGAAGGGTTCGAAATACCTAACTCCCAATATTTTGGAGGTATGAGTCACGCCTCTGTAGTTGCTGCTAACTGCTTGGGTCACGTACTAGGTATAGGAACAATCCTTGGTCTTGCAGCAAGAGGCGTGCTCTAAAAAGTATTAGCCTTTAATCAACGCAACCCAAAAATATACGGAAGCAATCGAATTCCGTATCTCTCAAAGCGGTAATCAAAGAGCAGAGCGCTGAGATCAACAGCGCTCGAGCTTTGAGATAGACCCTTTATGATTTTTTTTATGCGTTCATCTGCTGTCTTATCAGATAATCCCCACCATGTCCGCCGGGCCAATCTGTTAGAGACTTGCCAACGCCAACCCATATCATTTTGAATAGTTTTTCTATATTTCCAAAGAAGCCTTTGCTCAATATCACTAGTTAGTTTTTTTGCCAAACAGGCTTTAGTGAGAAGTGGTGCTAACAATTCAGCGGTTCGTATTGCATGCCTAATACCTTCTCCTCCCAATAGATTTGCAGAACTAATAACATCACCTACCCCAACTATTCGCCCAAAGGAATGTATCTCACTACGCTTTAATGAACTTCTTATTAATCCACCATGTCTATCCAACACATGCAATTTATCAAGATCAGTAATTGCTAAAAGTTGATCTAACAAAGTTTTTAAAGAAGGCAATTGATCTGAAGAGGGTGGTGGCAACCTACAAACACCTACTTTCAACTGATTATCACTCATAGGGAATATCCAACCATAACCATGAGGGATCCATTTAGTACCAAGAAAGAAAGTGATTTTTTCATTCCAATTTGAAAATGATCTTGAGTCTGCCTGAACCAGGAATTCAAGTCCCATGCCAGAAAGAAATTGATCCCCTCTTGAAAAAGATGGTGAGGGACGACTCTCTAAAAAAGTTCTTTTATAACCTGTCGCGTCAATAATCCAATCAAATTTTCTGACTTGTGCAGTTCCGCTAGGAGTTATTAAGGTTGCGTGAATGATTTTTTTTACTTCTTTTACAGATTGAACTTTCCAACCCAGAAGGAACTCAACTCCTGAACTCTTTGCTTTTTTCCAAAGGTTTTGACGTAATTTAGGAAAGTCAAGAACTACTCCTATATCTTTACCCTCATGCCATTCAAACTTTGTCCCATCTGGATCATAAATTTGCCAACACTTCCAGCGTGCTGAAATAACAGAAGAAGGAATATTAAGTTCATTGATTGAACTTATTGGCAGAGCCGCACTAGAAAATGCATTTTGATTTGGTTTTTTAAGCGACTCAACCAGAGTTACAGGGATACCTTTATTTGCTAATTTTTCTGCTATGCGAGATCCAGCAGGTCCTCCACCCGCAACTAGAACATTCAACGTGGTTTATCCCTGAATTGGACTTTTAGAAGGAGTTTGTACAAGTGATTTTGAATTTGAAATAATGAAGCGATCTTGGATCCGAGAGGCCATTTGCTGGGGTGTGAGCCCAAGACTTTCCTTACTTTGATCTGGACTTGCATGATCTACTAATTTGTCAGGTATTCCAATCCTTAAAGTAGAAACAACTATATCCTCATCACTTAATGACTCGACAACACAAGATCCGAAACCACCAGCCAGGGCACCTTCTTCCATTGTTACTAATTTGCCAATTCTTCTAGCTAAAGGGTGAATTAGGGCCTGATCTAAAGGACGTAGAAAACGTGCATTAATAACAGTGGAGTTGATATTAGACATCTTTAAAATCTCAGCTGTTTTTATTGCAGGGGCTACCATTGATCCGTAAGCAACAATTAACAAGTCTTCCCCTTCTTGTAGTACCTCTCCTCTGCCAATCTTCAACGGTTCCCATCCTTCTTCCATAAGAGGCACTCCCTCTCCTGAACCTCTAGGAATTCGAAGAGCAGTAGGTCCATTATGTTGAATACCTGTAACGAGCATCCTCTGAAGTTCCGCCTCATCTTTTGGCGCCATTACTGTGAAGTTGGGAACGGACCTTAAATAACTGATGTCATATTGACCTTGATGAGTAGGTCCATCAGCACCGACTATTCCCGCTCGATCTAATACAAAAGTGACAGGTAAATTCTGAATACCAACATCATGTATGAGCTGGTCATAAGCCCTTTGCAAGAAAGTGCTATAAATCGCCACAACAGGCTTTAAACCTTCTGTAGTCATTCCAGCTGCAAGTGTTACAGCGTGCTGTTCAGCAATTCCGACATCTATGTATTGACTAGGAACTGCCTTCTGCAAGAGGTCCAATCCTGTTCCCGTTGCCATTGCGGCCGTGATACCAACAACAGTGCTGTCTTGCTCACATAGTTTAACCAAGGTCTGTCCAAAAACCTTGCTATAACTGGGTGGTTTTGGTTTTTTGGATGGTAATGATTTTCCTGTAGTTAGGTCAAATGCTGACTGTGCGTGATAACCAACTTGGTCAGCTTCGGCATAAGGGTAACCCTTCCCTTTAGTAGTAACAACATGAACCAAAACAGGTCCGCCAACTCTATGAGCGGCTTGAAAAATTCGTATCATTTCAGAAATATCATGGCCATCTGTAGGTCCCATATAAGTAAAACCAAGCTCCTCAAATACAGCTCCAAGTTTTGGTACTGCTAGTCGCCTCATGCTTCCTTTAAGAGACTTAAGCTCCTCTGGTAGTTCTCCATGCATAAAAGGAAGGTTTTTAACGCTTTCTTGAACGCTGTCAGAAAGGAATTGAAGTGGTGGGCTATGCCTAATTCGATTTAGATAAGTTGATAAAGCACCTACCGGTGGAGAGATTGACATGTCGTTGTCGTTTAGAACGACAACTAATGGGGTATTTGGCAAATGGCCCGCATGGTTAATAGCTTCAAGGGCCATACCACCTGTTAAAGCTCCATCTCCTATTACAGCTACACATTTGAAATCTTCAGAACGTTGATCACGTGCGAGGGCCATTCCTAAGGCTGCAGAAATAGAGGTACTTGCATGACCTGCACCAAAATGATCAAAAGTACTCTCTGACCTTTTTAAATAACCAGCCACCCCACTTTTTTGTCGGAGAGTATGAAAATCTGAATATCTTCCTGTGATCAACTTATGGGGATAGGCTTGATGCCCTACATCCCATACAACACGATCATGATCAAGATCAAGCGTTTGATAAAGCGCAAGTGTAAGTTCAACCACGCCTAAGCCAGGTCCTAGGTGACCTCCACTCGTTGAAACAACTTGAAGGTGCCTTTCACGAATTTGACATGCAACATCTTCTAGTTCGGCGATGCTTAGCCCGTGAAGCTGATTCGGATGAGTTAAATCGCTGAGACGCATACTCGTCATCAACCAATACGTACAATCTAAGTCCTTTAAGGCTTACTTCACGATGTTTCTCAGGTTATGCAGCACATAAATGTTGCCAAATTAAAGATTGATTGCTATCTCAAAAGGCGTTATGGAAGATTATTTACAACAAATTTTGCGGGCTCGTGTGTATGACATAGCCAAAGAAACCCCTTTGGAACTTGCAAAAAGATTGAGTCATCGGCTGAACAACAAGGTCTGGCTAAAGAGAGAAGATCTTCAACCTGTCTTTTCGTTCAAGTTACGAGGGGCCTTTAACAAAATGGCCCAACTTAGTGAGGAAGACCTTAAAAAGGGAGTAATTGCTTCAAGTGCCGGCAACCATGCTCAAGGCGTTGCATTAAGTGCAAAGTTCCTTAACTGCCGTGCTGTGATAGTGATGCCAACCACGACCCCAGAGGTGAAGGTTAGAGCCGTAAGAAATCATGGGGCAGAGGTAATTCTTTATGGGGATAACTATGACGAGTCCTTTGAAGAAGCCATACGCCTAACAAAATCAAGTGAAATGAGTTTTATACATCCTTTTGATGATACTGACGTAATTGCAGGCCAAGGGACCATAGGCATGGAAATACTTAGACAAGCTAAAGAACCTCCTGAGGCAATCTATGTAGCAGTAGGGGGAGGTGGCTTAATTGGTGGCATAGCAGCCTATGTCAAAAGTCTATGGCCACAAACTGAGATAGTTGGGGTAGAACCAAAAGACTCTGCCGCAATGACCGAGTCCTTAAAAGCAGGAAAAATAATTGAACTAGACAAAATTGGGCTTTTTGCAGATGGTGTTGCCGTACGAAAAGTTGGAGCAAAAACTTTTCCTTTAGCACAAAAATATGTGGATCGTATGGTCACCGTCTGTACCGATGAAATTTGTGCGGCAATTAAAGATGTTTTTGAAGACACTCGTTCAATACTTGAACCAGCAGGTGCCTTGGCAATCGCTGGCTTAAAAGCTGATGTAAATGATAGAAAAACACAAAATAAAAATCTAGTTGCGGTTGCTTGTGGTGCAAATATGAATTTTGACCGACTAAGATTTGTCGCTGAAAGAGCAGAACTTGGAGAAGAAAGAGAAGCAATGCTCTCTGTTGAAATTCCAGAGAAACCAGGAAGCCTAAGAGACTTATGTACTCTCCTAGAGAGCAGAAGCCTAACTGAATTTAGCTATAGAATGTCAGACAGCAAAAGAGCGCAAATATTTATGGGAGTAGAAGTTAAAGGTCATAAAGATAGATTGCAGCTCATTGATCTACTTCAAAAAGCTAATTTCAAGTGCCTAGATCTAAGTCAAGACGAATTAGCCAAATCCCATCTTCGTCATATGGTTGGGGGAAGACTTCCAGGCAAGACAGAAGCAATTTTTGGGAAAAACTATATAGAACTACTTTATAGATTTGAATTTCCAGAAAAGCCTGGTGCTCTGATGAATTTTGTAAGCACTATGCATCCGGACTGGAGTATCAGCATTTTTCATTACCGTAATCATGGATCTGACGTAGGGAGAATAGTTGTTGGTGTTGTAGTACCTAAAAACGAAATGAAAAAGTGGGAGATTTTTCTTGAGAACCTTGGTTATCCTTGTTGGGATGAAAGCAAAAATCCTGCATACGAATTATTTCTAGGTGCGCACTCGAGTTGATCGCGTTAACTTGGTGACGATTGAGGTAATTCCTCCTATGAGTAAAGCTTCCTCAGACCAAGCGGATGAGGCTTTAACAATCTCGTTACCAGCTCGATTAGAAGCCATCCTTTACTTAAAAGGTAAGCCAGTCGAAATTTCATTAATGGCTGAGCTCACTCAAGAAAGTGAAGCTGAGGTTGAGCAAGCAATGCTTACATTAATGGCAGGTTATGCCCAAAGAGACACGGCTCTAGACATCCAAGAACACAATGGAAGATATAGTCTCCAGCTCCGGCCTGGATTAGGGGAACTTGTACAGAACCTACTACCCGTTGATTTATCTATAGCAACCCTTAGGACCCTTGCAACTATTGCCTTAAAAAAGAGGGTTCTGCAATCAGAGCTTGTTGATCTTCGAGGGTCTGGTGCTTACGATCACATTAAGGAATTAGTTTCACAGAATTTCATAGAACGAAAAAGACAACATGAGGGCAGGTCATACTGGCTAACACTTTCAGAGAAATTTCACAGAACTTTTTCAGTAATCCCTGATCTTAGTAAAGTCGAACCACCACAAGCGGCATAGAGTTTTAGAACCTCACCAATTTCAAATGAACGACATTATCGCTACATTGCTACAAGTACTTTCACAAACTCTTGAAATTTATTCACTAATTCTTATTGTCCGTGTTCTTCTAAGTTGGTTCCCAAACCTAGATTGGTCTAACCCTATTCTAAGCACTGTTAGCTCAATTACCGATCCATATTTAAATGTATTTCGTGGCCTGATACCCCCAATAGGAGGTTTAGACCTTTCTGCGATACTAGCCTTTATCTTAATCAGTGTTATGCAGGGTCTACTCAATAACTCTAGCCTTCTATTCCTTAATGGTTCTATGCCATATTAGAATAAAAAGTAGATATTTACTTAGTGTTCTTAGAGATCAATTGTGTAAAACATTTAACAATTTATTAATTGATAGTTTTATTGACAACTACCGATAATCTCCACTTCCAGAAAGCTTTCCTCTAGAGGCCCTCTCTGAGAGCTTCAAAAGATTAGCTTCTGCAACTTGATCGAGTGAGAAGCCTAACTCAGTAGATAGTTGAGCTATGTACCAAAGGACATCACCAAGTTCTAACATGATCGAATCACAAGAGGCCTTGTCAAAACGACCCTCTTTATCCCTAAGGACTTTCTTAACCTTCTCTGCTACTTCACCAGCCTCCCCTGAAAGGCCTAAGGTTGGATAAATTGGATTATCACCAACTTTTGGATATAGAGCTGTAGCTCTCGCTCTGCTCTGATATTCATTGAGTTCCATAACCGATTTTGATAGATGACAGGTGAAAGACTTGAACCCTTAATGGTAGTTTCTGCGATGTTTAATTCCGATTAATGGCCAAATTCGATCTAACCAGAAGAACCAAGATCGTGGCCACAATTGGTCCGAGCACAGAGTCGAAGACTCGCATTAAGGAACTAGTGAAAGCTGGAGCCACAACATTCAGATTAAACTTCTCTCACGGAGATCACTCAGAGCATGCCAAGCGAATTAATACAATCAGAGAAGTCTCTTGTGAATTAGGAATACACATAGGGATTCTTCAAGACCTGCAAGGTCCCAAAATTCGTTTAGGACGTTTTGAAGATGGTCCAATAACATTATGCAATGGAGAGCATTTCTCTCTTACATCTAAAAAAATAAGCTGCAACAGATCAATTGCCACAGTTACCTACGAAAAACTTGCCGAAGAAGTAAGTACAGGAAGCAGAATCCTTCTTGATGATGGAAGAGTGGAAATGAAAGTAATTGGTGTTGACCTAGATAATCAAACTCTTAAGTGCGAAGTTACGGTTGGAGGAGTACTTTCAAACAACAAAGGGGTCAATTTCCCAGACGTACAACTTTCAGTAAAAGCTCTTACGGAAAAAGATAAAAAAGATCTTTCATTTGGTTTATCACAAAATGTCGATTGGATAGCACTTAGTTTTGTTCGCAATCCATCAGACATGTCAGAAATCCATCAACTAATTCAAAAAGAAGGGCATAGAACCCCAGTAATTGCAAAAATAGAAAAATTTGAAGCTATTGACCAAATTGATGCGATCCTCCCTCTCTGTGATGGAGTGATGGTTGCCAGAGGGGATCTTGGAGTGGAAATGCCAGCAGAAGAAGTTCCTCTTTTACAAAAAGATTTAATTAGTAAAGCTAACAGTTTGGGCATTCCAATTATTACAGCAACTCAAATGTTGGATTCAATGGCATCAAGCCCAAGGCCGACAAGGGCTGAAGTAAGTGATGTAGCTAATGCAATTTTAGACGGGACTGATGCAGTGATGCTTTCAAACGAAACAGCTGTAGGAGAGTTCCCAGTAGAAGCTGTAATGACAATGGCAACAATCGCAAGAAGAATCGAAAGAGATTATCCACAAAGGCCAATTGACAGTCATCTGGCTAGTACTATTCCAAATGCAATAAGTAGTGCAGTTAGCAATATTGCAAGACAACTAAATGCCGCAGCAATTTTGCCATTAACAAAAAGTGGCGCAACTGCTAATAATGTAAGTAAATTCAGACCAGCAACACCTATTCTTGCAATTACAAGTGAGATAGAAGTTGCCAGAAGACTTCAACTGGCATGGGGTGTAACACCATTACTAATAGAGAATCAACAAACGACATCTGGCACATTTGCTAAAGCAATGAAAATCGCCCAGGATATTGATTTATTAAAAGATCAAGATCTTGTCATACAAACAGCAGGAACACTATCAGGAGTGAGTGGCTCAACGGATCTACTAAAGGTTGCGATCGTAAGTTCACCTCTAAAAAAGGGAAAAGGAATTGGCTCAGGGATAGTTACAGGAAAAGTTAATCTGAAATCAGCGTCGAATAACTTATCGAAAGTTCAATTGGGAGATATAATAGTTGTAAAAAACTCTAATATAAAAGATCTAGAGTTAACTAATGCTGCTGGAATAATAATTGAGGAGAATGATCTCAATAACAACTCACTAGAAATATACTCACGATACAGGATACCTGTTATTAGTGGGATCGAAAATGCAACTAAAAATTTACGCGATGGTGAGCTAATAACTATGCAAGTAAGTGAAGGTATCGTTCACAGAGGTAAGGGTAATAATAAGTCAATAAAATTAAATAATTTAATCTAATTTATAATATGGCGAGGAAATTGCCACTGATAGAAACTGCAACTATGGCCTTGTCAACATTAAAGGCTAATAGATTGCGAAGTCTCTTAACGATGCTCGGAATTGTTATTGGAAATGCATCAGTTATATCACTTGTTGGGATTGGTAGAGGTGCACAGAATCTTGCTGAGAACCAATTAAGTAACTTAGGTGCAAATGTATTATTTGTTGTGCCTGGTAATAACGATACGAGGAGAAGGGGCGTTGCATTTCCAAAAAACTTAGTAATTGAAGATGCAGAAGCCATTGAAGAACAAGTTCCTAGTATTAAGCGAGTCGCTCCACAAATAACAACTAATCAGGTTATACAGTATGAATCAAAAAGTACAGCAAGTTCTATCTTAGGTGTGACTCCAAATTTCCTAAAAGTCCGTAGCTTTGAAATATCAAAAGGAAGGTTTTTTTCTGAGCAAGATATTCGGTCTGCGAGAAATGTTGTTGTGATTGGCCCTGACCTTAAAAAAAAATTATTCTCAAGTGGTTATGGAATAGGCAAAAATATTCGAATTAAAAACCAATCATTTCAGATTGTTGGTGTAATGGCTCCAAAGGGGGCGGTCTTTGGAACTAATCAGGATGAAAATGCATATATCCCTATCTCGACAATGGTAAGTAGGTTAACTGGAAGAGATCCAACATATGGTGTCAGCTTAAGTTTTATTAGCGTAGAGGCAATAAACGAAAAAAGTACTGGACCTGCAAAATTCCAAATTACTAATCTACTTCGACAACGTCATAAGATACTTAGAGATGATGATTTTGCGGTTCGTTCACAAAAAGATGCTCTAAAGATTGTCAGCACAATTACAGGAGGACTGACACTTATGCTTGCTGCTATTGGAGCAATTTCGCTTTTAGTTGGTGGTATAGGAATAATGAATATTATGTTAGTTTCTGTAAGTGAAAGAACGGAAGAAATAGGTCTACGAAAAGCCCTTGGAGCAAGAAGCGCTGATGTATTAACTCAATTTTTAGTAGAGTCTTTAGTACTAGCAATACTGGGTGGTGTTATAGGCACTGGTATTGGTGTAGGAGCTGTGGCTGTTGTGGCAACAATAACCCCTTTACCAGCAACTATAGGGTCTTCAACTATATTACTTACAGTAAGTCTTTCAGGGACAATTGGTTTATTCTTCGGCGTTATACCAGCAAAAAGAGCAGCAAAACTAGACCCAATAATAGCGTTAAGGAGTTTATAATTAGAGATTAAAAAAGCAAGTTTAAAATAATTTAATGGTAATAAAAGATTAGAATATTGCTGACTATAGAGCTTATAATTATTAATTTCTCAATAAAATAATACAAGGACAATACGTTTATAGTCTCTTTTATAAATTCACAGAGATCCAACCCTTTAATTTAGGTTATAGCCCAGATACAAAAGGCTGTTTTTAGCCTAGATTAAAGTCACTTACTTTTGTGACCATACGTACCTCTTTAGACCAACAGGTTAAAAGCAATCCAATTAGAGTCTCTAAAACCTCTTACGGCGAATGAATCAGCGTTGGCGTCTTATTGCATTATGGCTACTGCCTGTTCTAGTAGCGGGACTTCTTATATGGCAGATTCTAGGTAGTGGGACTACTCAATACAGCAACATCAACCCTTCTGGTTCGCAATTAACCCCTACCACAAATACAGCTGTAGGGAGGATGACATATGGTCGTTTTCTTGATTATGTTCAAGCAGGTCGGGTAACTTCTGTTGACATCTACGAAGGTGGTCGGAATGCAGTTGTGGAAGCAATAGACCCAGACCTTGATAACAGGGTTCAACGAATGAGAGTAGAGCTACCAGGACTCACTCCTGAGTTAATTAACCGGTTAAAAGAAGAAGGAATTAGCTTTGACATACATCAACCCAAAAAAGCCCCGCCAGGCCTAGGAATTCTTGGAAATCTTTTCTTTCCACTACTTTTAATTGGGGGTTTGATCCTCCTAGCTAGGCGATCTAATTCAATGCCTGGCGGCCCAGGCCAAGCAATGCAATTTGGCAAAACCAAAGCAAGGTTTGCGATGGAAGCCGAAACCGGTGTCAAATTTGATGATGTAGCAGGTGTAGCAGAAGCAAAACAAGATTTAGAAGAGGTCGTAACTTTTTTAAAGCAGCCTGAAAAGTTCACATCAGTCGGAGCACAAATCCCAAAAGGAGTTCTCTTAGTAGGACCACCGGGTACAGGAAAAACACTTCTTGCCAAAGCAATTGCTGGCGAAGCAGGAGTTCCTTTTTTCTCCCTTTCAGGTTCAGAATTTGTTGAAATGTTTGTTGGTGTAGGAGCTAGTAGAGTAAGAGACTTATTTAAAAGAGCAAAAGAAAATACACCTTGCCTAATTTTTATAGATGAGATTGATGCAGTAGGACGTCAACGTGGTGCTGGTATAGGTGGGGGAAATGACGAGCGTGAACAAACACTTAACCAATTACTTACTGAAATGGATGGGTTTGAAGGAAATAGTGGAATAATAATAATCGCAGCAACTAATAGACCAGATGTACTGGACTCAGCTCTGATGAGGCCAGGAAGATTTGATAGGCAGGTCAGCGTAGATCCACCTGATATAAATGGACGACTTTCTATTCTTAAAGTTCATTCTAGAAATAAAAAACTAGAAAGTGATTTATCTCTTGAAAATATAGCTCGAAGGACACCAGGTTTTACAGGAGCAGATCTTGCAAACCTATTAAATGAAGCTGCAATACTTACAGCTAGAAGAAGAAAGTCAGCAATTACATTAGGAGAAATAGATGATGCTGTAGATAGAATAATTGCAGGTATGGAAGGACAACCACTTACTGATGGTAGAAGTAAAAGACTAATTGCCTATCACGAGGTTGGGCATGCCTTAATAGGTACTCTTGTAAAAGCCCATGACCCTGTTCAGAAAGTAACCTTGATTCCTAGAGGTCAAGCGAAAGGACTTACTTGGTTTGCACCTGATGATGACCAAATGTTGGTTAGTAGAGCACAGTTAAAAGCAAGAATAATGGGCGCACTAGGAGGAAGAGCAGCAGAGGATGTAGTGTTTGGTCGAGCAGAGGTAACTACTGGAGCTGGAGGAGATATACAACAGGTTGCATCAATGGCAAGACAAATGGTTACAAGGTTTGGGATGAGTGAACTTGGCCCAATGTCTCTTGAAAATGGAAGTCAAGAAGTTTTCCTTGGAAGAGATCTAATGACAAGAAATGATATCTCTGATGCTATAGCAAATCAAATTGATCAGGAAGTCAGAAAAATGGTTAAACAATGCTATCAAGAAACCTATGAAATTGTAAAAAATAATCGAGATGCTATGGATTACTTGGTTGATAGACTTGTTGAATGTGAGACAATTGATGGAGAAGAGTTTGAAAAAATCTTATCTGATTACACCACAATTCCAAAGAAAGAAAGAACAAAACCTGTCTTAAATTAGCCTTCTCTATATATTTTATTTTGAATGAACAGGGTTAAAACAATAAAGGATTAACTTATTGATCGAACTGGTTTCTTACTAAGAACAGAGTCAATCAAACCATAATCAAGCGCTTCTACAGGAGACATAAAAAAGTCTCGGTCAGTATCTTCTTCAATCCTAGAAAGAGGTTGACCGGTACGAAAGGACAGTTCTTTATTTAACCTGTCTTTTATAAAAAGAATTTCATCAGCTTGTATTCGAATATCACTAGCTTGACCGCTTGCACCACCAAGTGGTTGATGAATCATAATTCTTGAATGCTCAAGACTACTTCTCTTTCCCTTTGTTCCCGAACAAAGTAGAAAAGCACCCATGCTTGCAGCTAGACCAACACAAACAGTATGAATATCAGGTTTAATATGCTGCATTGTGTCAAAGATTCCAAAGCCGTCGTAAACCGAACCACCAGGTGAGTTGATATACAGATAAATATCCTTCTCAGGGTCTTCCGCTTCTAGGAAAAGCATTTGGGCAACAATTCTATTCGCAGAATCACTCGTAACTGTTTCACCAAGAAATATGATTCTTTCTCGTAGAAGACGGGAATAGATATCAAAAGCTCTTTCACCTCTGCCAGATTCTTCAATAACGATGGGAATCATGTTGAATTGCACGGTTTTCTCGATCTTACTGGTAGCAAGTGCGGAGCTAAGGTCTAAAAAGAATGAAAGGCCAATTTAATTGACTGCTAACCAGACACTTGCAGATAGCAAGCAATCTTTTCATAAGTCCTTCCCAAACGTCATACCAGCTCTTTATAGGCGTTTAGCAGATGAGCTACTGGTAGAGCTGCACCTACTAAGCCACCAAAAAAAATTCAAGCCAAGCGGTCTATTTGCTCTGGGACTACAAAATGTTTTTGAAACCTTTACCCAAGGCTACAAACCAAAAGAACATCTACCTGGATTGTTTGATTCCTTGTGTCAGAGTACAGGCTTTAACCCAAATGATTTAAGGTCGGCTGCCAAAAAATTAATGTCAGACACTGGGTCAATAGATTTAGAAAAGATAAATAACCCTGAGAAGAAAGAAGTGCTGGACATTCCAGAGTCTTTAGGAAATGATATAACTAAGCTTAAAACTAATGACAATTATTATTCTAGGTTAACTACTATTGGAGCATTAGCGTTACTTTCGAAAGGAAAGATCACTGAAAGCCTACAGGATAAAACTACAGAAGAAGCAGTGCTTAAATTAACTGATTATATTGGCTTTTCAAAAATTCGTGTGGAAAAAGATTTAAGTTTATATAAATCAAATTTAAACAAACTAAATCAAGCCATTGAGCTACTAAATGAATCAATTGCTATGGAAAAGAAAAAAAGGAATTTAGCAAATGAACCTGAGACAAAAGGATCTAAGCACTCCAATTAAAACCTTCAGGGGTTGTGGCCTAATCAATATTCTTGCGTCGTCTTTTGTCCTTTCCTTCAATTATGGATAAATAAATGACAGCTATGGTCACAAAAACAAGCAGCCCTGCTGCTAAAAGCCCTAATAGGCCATTAAGCGAAAGAGATGTAATCGCTTGTGTCAAATCAGAAGTTGATAGACCCATCCCCATTACGCCCCCATACAACCATCGCTATAGAGAAAGTGAAAACAAAGGCTAGTGAGGCCCACGCAAGGCTAAACAGCATGATTTTTACCTTTAATCGTGATTTAGCATATAGGCTTTTACAAGGTTACACGTCCATTGCACATGACAGAAATGGCATTTGCGACTAGATCCAGCCCAGGAACCACTCTAGAGCGGTCGAAGCAGCTCGTGCGCTATCCAGAAGCGCGAGTAATTGTGTTAGACGATGATGTAAATACGTTTCAGCATGTAGTCGAGTGTCTTGTAAAAATTATTCCAGGCATGAAGGAAAAAAGAGCCTGGGAAATTGCTCACAAAATAGACAAAGATGGTGCAGCGGAGGTCTGGTGTGGACCACTAGAGCAAGCCGAGCTATACCATCAACAACTTGCTGGAGAAGGCTTAACAATGGCGCCAATAGAAAAATGCTGAATAATAAAGGCAGCTAATGGAAAAAAGACTAATAAAGACAGTAATTATATATAAGTGATTTAGTAAATTAAATATCCGAAAACAAGTTAACTAGACTAAAAGCATCATGATTGGAGTAGCTTATAAAAAGTAATCATTACACATATTCATAGAGGCTGATAGTGGGGAGATTAGTTATAAGTCACAGTACATACCTTGATGGCTTAATCCCATGGCTAAAGGCACTCTCTCGTAAAGATGGAATCGGAACTATTACTCCTGGAGTAATTAAAAGATCTAAAGGCAGATCTCCTACAATGCAAATAAAAATAACTTGTGAAATAAAGGGAGGATATAAGCTGTTAGCAAGAAAGGGGAAAACTGTTCAAGAAGTCTTTCTTCTATCTAAGCTAAGTAAAGAGGACTTGCTTAGAAAGATTAAAGAGACAAAACCAAAAAAATGAGAAGTCTTTTGATATGATTTAATTGATGTAATTCGAGCTTCTCAATGGATATGGATCGAGAAACAGATAAGATATATAAGAAATATATTTACGAAATTACTATTTTACTTGGTTGTCAAGTTCGTTGGTCAATCACCAATGACATTGAAAATAAGATTGCACAATGGATACTTGAGGAGGAAGAGAATAATTGCAATAAATCAAATAGCACTAATCGAAGAAACGAGATTTATCTTAACTCTCTGGTTGATAAAATAAATAACACCTTAGTAAATGTAACATCAATCAAGGCATCCGTGAGGAGCCTTTTGAGGATGAAAGAGGTCAGGAGGAAAAAGTTAATAAATTTCGCACAGTCAATAGCGATTTCTACAGAGTTGAAAGTTGAGATGAAAAAGAACTTACAGACTGACTTACTAATAGATCAAAAAGAACTAGGCTATGATATTCCTATTATGCCACTAGAGCATACTTTAAATAATCAAATGAAGGTTCTTAATTCAATAAATACACGCAAGCTCGCACTAGCGATTACATTACGAGAACTTGCTATTAAGGTAAACAAGAGAAAATATATTTTCAAGCTTGATGAACTAATAAAATCAGTCCAAAAGCAAATATTAACTTATGATCATTTCTATGATAAATCAGTAAATAAAGAGCTATCAACCTTGTCAATGAATGAAGGCATCGAACTGGGGCTAATTTATTTTAGGGAAAACATAAATAGTGAATTAGTCGATTTAAGTTAGGGCAATAAAGCATCCTACACTGAGTACAAATAGAAAAAATAATTAAGCTTTATACAAGTAATTATGCTTATTAGGAAAGTGTTAGGGTATCAGAATAATTCTGTAGTTAACTTGCTGGACAAAATAAAAGAAGTTATCAAAGGATAGCCAATCAATAGAAATGAATAAAAACCAATGGGTCAACTCAACTGAAGCAAGTAAAGTCTTTGGTGTAAGTGAGGACAAGTTAACTGAATGGAGGGAATTCGGCTACCTAAAAGCTGGCACTCACTGGAGAAGCGCTCCAGACAATAACCTGATCAGATTGAGGAAAAAAGGAAAACCATGGCATCCAGAGGTGATATACCACATAGAGTGGTGCAAAGAAGAGATAGAGTATTGGCGAGCAAAAGACTCAAAGCTTATAGACAAAGCAGCATAAACACTTATTGATAACTGTCTATAGATGATCAAAAATAAGGTATTAATTAATCAAAACACTGAATATTTATGATCTTAGCGATAGCTGCTAACAACGAATGGCTCTTATCCCAGCCCTTTCTATACGTAGTATTGATTTTGGGTGCAATGCTCACCGCTGGCGTTGGGGTAACTGTATTTTCCTTTTACGTTGATGATTATTGGACCGATAGTGATTATCGAGAAAGTCTAAGGAAAGGGAAAAGAGCCTAAACCTGCTTCTAAAAGAATTGATCTAGCTCTTTGACTGTACCATTTTGGACCTCAGTCATTAAACTTTTTATTAAAGACCACATAATTGCCGACGAACTTGTTGAAATAACAATGGAAAAAACAAATGAAGTCTTTATAGAAAAATCATATATAACCAATGCAGACGTAAATAATATTGTAATGCCTAGAAAAAACACGACCCATGAGAAAAGTGTTTTAGCATTAGCAATAGGTAGTGGTGAAATCCTATTGTTTTCCCAGTCCAATAACTTAGCTCGAAGAAGCCTAGCAAATATATAACCAGAAACAGCACAAGTCAGTAAAGACAAGGTAGCAGTTTGGAATGGACTTATAAATAGAGTAAACATCATGGATAACCCTATTAACAACGTTAAATGCCCTATAATTATATAGTATGGAGATTGTGCTGCTGGCAAGAAGAGAGATACAATATGTGTAATATGCAACTGATTTTTAAAATAGGTTTAAAGTAATAACGCTTTAATGAATTTTATGAACAAAAAAGTATTAATAATCTTAGTTTGTATCTTGGTAAGTTTTTATTGCCTTGCAAGCGCAATAAAACTGATTTTCCTTGATTACAAATCAGCTTTTGAAGCAGATCGGGCATGTCATTATGATTTATATATAAGAAATACAAGTGAATTAAAATATGATTGTGATCATGATTTAGAAACTCGACAATGGTTACTATATAATGAATCAGAGGAAAAAAATATAGCCATAGTAATTAAAAGATATCACTACTAACTATGAAAAATTCATGGCCTCCAAGAAAAGCCTGGACTAGTGAAAAGGCAATTAGTGGATACAGATATTATGTTGCAATCAATTATGGTGGTAAAAGTGACTACCGTTGGGCTCAGCTTGTATCTGTACTAGATGGGAGGATTAGCCTTAAGGTTTCGTGGAAAGAACTTCAGGATGAAACAAAGTGGAAATCGGGATGGGCACAAATAGAGAGATCCCACTGGAATGCCAGGAGAGATCAACACATTCAACAAGAGGTGTCAATTGATAAAAATAAATACTGTCTTCACCCTTCAGAAGACTCGGGTTTGATGATACCTATTAAAAGTGATAATGTTCGTAAATGGTAAAAACTGTAGTTTACACTTTACCCACAAGCCGTTAGTATCGGAAGGTAAGGCCTCATGTTTTTTGTACTTTAAACTGGCTTAAACTTATAAAATAGAAAATGGACTTTATAGAATTTCTTGATAACCGTTTTGCAGATACAGATGAGCTTAGAAGAGTAAACAAATATGGGATATCGTCAGGATTTGATGGCTTTAAGGAATTTGCAGAACTAGAGTTCCTATACTCAAAGTTCAAAAATGACATTGACATCTTAATCGAAGAAACCGGTGTTATCAAAGAACAATTAATGGATGATAATGACAATGAGAGAACCTCTATAATGAAACTTGTTTGGTTAGCTACTAGCATCTACTGTCTAAGCCGTGTTGACAGTGCTCAAAACAACTAATATTTTATATGGACTCACCCTTACAAGATAAATGATTTTAATTAAATTAAAACAAAAAATATGTTAATGTATAGGAAAATGCAAAACCTATCAAAAAAAAAAATAAATGCTGAAAGATATATTGACAAATTCTAGACATAATGTTGCGATAATAAAAAAAGGAGGGAAGGATCCTAAATCAGCCTTGATAGGAAATCTTGAAGAAAAACTGATTACTATAGACGCTGAGTTGAGTGACCTGACCAGTCGTCTATTACAAGCTCAGGTAGTAAGAATAAAGTCAGGTTTTGATAGTAGAAAAGGACTAATTGGCAGTCTTCAAAATAAATTTTATACAGCAGCAGCAAACGAATCTGTTAGTTGGCACAGTAAGCAGATAAAAATGCTTATTAATGAGAGGAAGAAAGTTGTAGATACTCTTGATAAGCTGAAAGGAGTTTATTGGTATAAAAGAATTAGAAGAATTTTCAATTTGTGCTTTATTTTGCTGATTGGAGTACTCATGGCATGGGTAGCAGTAATAGGTGTAATAACAGCTATATATGCACTACCCATTCTCCTATGTATATTCGGAGTTTATTTTTTTATGCAAAAGAAGGTGCGTTAGTCTATGATTTGTTCATGTACATGAAAACTGCAGCTCCAGGTTAATGTGAAAAAATCATAGACTTATATGAAAATCCCAGATGCTGAGCAAAGGCAATGCACAAATTGCCTTAACCCTTACCCACTAAACTTATTCAGGGTAGATGGCAACGTTTGTAGGTACTGTGAAAATGGTATTACAGCTCATCCAAAGCTATATGAAACAATTCAATCACAAAAAAGATTGGAGGTACCTATAGCAAATAAGAAAGAGGCATTAAAACATATTGGAATAGAAAATACGATTAAGGAACCACAAACCTCCCTTGAAAAACCCTCTAAAGACTCAATTGAAATGGAAGATACAATAAGAGCTTTAAATGATGATCAAGATATTAAGGAGCCGAACTCAGATGAAGATAAATAGAAAGTTTAAGATCCTCGTTAAATTAAATATATTGACTAGTCGCTTAATCGCACTAAAATAAATAGACTATGAATATCTAATTGATATGTTTAAATCAATCTATATTTTTTTATTATTATTAGTACACCTTTTACCTGCATCGGCATACCCCAGATACCCAGTAAGTCCAAACTGCTCTACTCAACATAGAAGGTATAGATGCGTGCATAGGATTAAATCGATACCATCAATAGGTCCAATAGCTATAAAAGTTGTCCCATGGAAATACAAAGATAAGAAATCGATAAAACAAGGACTGTCGCCTATTAAGTACAACTAAATCACAAGTCTACAATTCATATTCTTCATTAAAGTGCTTTATCTGTTCATTGTATTGATTTAGCAGCTTCTGCGCCAAATCAGATATCCCATGTAATTTATACTCACTATCAAGAGTAAGGGCAGTAACTTTAATAGGAGTAAAAGCTTGTAAATAGTCGCCAAGTAATTCCTCGTCATCTATATCATTAATCAGAGCTGTATTTAATTCTATTTGTTGAAGAATTATGGAAATCTGCTTTTCCATTTCTTTACACAGTTTTCTTCGTTTCCTAGCCATTTGAATAGCGAGTCAATGGTAAAAGACTACAACAAATAAGATCATTGCGGTTGAAGATGTGTAACACAACAAAAAATATGAGACATTAGTGGCTTGAGGGTATAATATATTTACTTAAAATATCGTTAGATTTCATGAGCCCTTTTGATGAAAATGGCAAGTATGTACGCATACCATCACCTTTAAAAAATAATAAGAAAGATATAATCCTCGATCTACCTATAAAGCTTAATCGAAATCATTATTTACTAATTGGAATAATCGTTATAATTATTGTTTATATAATTTCAAATTGAGCTCTATAACAAAATACGTTAACTATAAGACATGAAAAAATAGAGACTTTCAAATCAATCAACGTAATATGCCTATCTGATAACAAATGATTGCCCTCAAAAGTCAATCACCTATTACTTCTCTTAACATCGTACTACCCTAATAAGCTCCATAAGCTATAAGGGGAAAGTTAAGATGAACTCCTGGGAATCATGCAATCGACATTTGCTGAACCTCTAGATGTAGTAGATGTAAACTCAAGTCCAGACTCGATTAACCGGGCCATTGAGGAAGGAATAGACCTGAATGGAGTTCCACTCCCTGATGAAATGCTCACCTTCTACAAAGAGGTAATGGAAAAAGAGGCTGCCAGGGTTTGCAGGGTAAGGGTAGCTATGAGAAAAAAGATCATCATGACAGGTGCCAAGCACTATGACCAAGATACTTTGAATAAAAAGCTTATTGACTCAGGTTGGGAAGGACTCAAAGCCGCCGAAATAGCATATTTATATAGCTAGAACAAGCAAAATCAGCTATATTAATACATAGATCTAAGATTGAGGAACATAATATTACTCATGAGTAGACAACAATCTCTATTTTCAACAGTAATTATTTTATTAATTGCATTGTACTTTTTTCCGATTTTAATTAACCATTGGATAGTAACAATAGCAAAAGCTATACCATCAGCCTTTACACTTGGTATTACAACCGTACTGCTTTATAAAGCTCTAAGATACCCAAGAGGTACTACTTTTACATTCCTAGGCCTTGCCCAACTTGCCGCACTTTCCTACATAACATATTTGTTGGTGATAAATAATACTTACTGGGTCATAGTTCCACTAATGCTATCAGCAATAATTGCGGCTCCGAGATTTTCGAGGTTTCTCTGGAACAAATTAGGAGTAGATAAATATTATCAATAAAGTATCTCTATATCTTTATAATCATTTTTGCTCACAAATTATTTTAAATGAATCAGAACATACTTTAATGCCTCAAATCAAGAGGCAAAGAGGGTAATCCCTGTTAATTAAGTATTTATAGCTATCGACTTACTCTGATTTAGCGCTTTTATCATAAAAAAGGGATTAAAGTTATGAAATCCAATACATATTCAAAGATTCTAAATGATTTTCAACCTGCAAATAATGCTAAAAATACTACTATAACTTACTCGGAAATAATTAAAGCATCTTCATCTCGTGAGCTATGGTCAATATCCGGTCATTACTTTCCTGACTGCTCTGATAGTAAAAGGAAGCTTCGTTAAATAATTAATTAAAAGATTTTATTTTAAATTAGTTATCATTATTCTTTTCGTTTTCAGAGTCTGTATCGCTAAAACTGAATAACCTCAGGGTACTGATACCTACAGCAGAAAACATAAATACCGTTAAAAAGACAATCAAATATATTGTTCCTTTTGAGATATCTATTTCTCCAAAAGCAACAGCTATAATTTCAGATGGCATGACAGAATAATTAGCTTTTTAAACGTAGTTTATTTTAGAGTGTTGGTTCGGAAATAAAATAAAGAATCTATTATTTTCTTTTTATAAGATTATTAATGCTTTCCGAAAAGATGATGATGATAAGATTAAGCACCTTTAAAACTAATATTAGTAACAAAGTTATCTATACTTTCTTCTCTTATTATATTAGAACATATAGATCAATATTTAAGTTAAGTAAGAAAATGGAAATTAGAATGGTTCTATTTAGGCGTACATGAAGGACATATTGCTCGAACATTTAGTGTAGATTCAACAAGTTGAAACCCTATTCTCTCAGCCGCAAGTTTACCGGCTTCTAATACTTCATCACATTCAAACTCCTCAGTACGACCGCACCTGATACAGACTAAATGGTGATGGTCGGGGTGATCATCATTGGCTAATTCGAATCGATGTCCATTTTCACTTAGTTCTAATTGGTGAAGAAAGCCCATTTCTACGAGCAGTCGTAATGTCCTGTAAACGGTTGCTAGAGAAACTTTCGTATTTGATTCTACCAACTTATGATGAACATCTTCTGCGCTTAAGTGCCTACCAGAGCCAAGGTCCTCAAATAGATGTAAAACTCTAAGTCTTTGTGGCGTCAGTCTTCTGCCGTCCTTATGCAATCCTTTCTCAAGTGGTTGCGATGATTTAGGCAAAGGAGAAAATTGAGGCACTGGTAATGCAAAACCTTCTTCTCAATAGTAGTCTCTAATGAGAGTGAGAGGCAATAAATGCGAAAATTCTGTAATCGTCTTGATTTCGTATAAATGCTTGCAGTGAATAGTTACAGTAATATTCGAATTAGTGTTTACAAATTATTCATTTAAATTTCCCATGAAAAAAGAACAGACAATCTCAATAATTGCAATAGACTATCAAGAGAAATTGCTATCTCTTGTTGAGAACAAAAATATTCTTATAAATAACACAAAGAAACTCCTAGAGGCTTCTAAAATATTGGGCTTTAAGAGTCACTACACAGAGCAAAATCCCACTAAACTTGGATCAACTGTTGTAGATATAGCTAAGAGAGTCAATGGTAAATGTATTAAGAAACTATCTTTTAGCTGTCTAGGTAATAAAAACTTTATTGAGGATATCATAAGTAAAGATACAGATTCATTTATTATCTGCGGTGTAGAGACTCATATTTGTGTACAACAAACAGTGATTGATCTCCTTGAAAGCGGCTTTATGGTGTATGTCGTTGTTGATGCGATGTCAAGCCGACATGAAATAGACCATAAGGTAGCGATTAAAAGGATGAGTCAATCAGGGGCAATATTGACAACGACAGAAGCCGTTATATTTGAGTTGTGTAGAACCTCTGAAAGAAAAGAATTCAAAGAAATCAGTATTCTTATTAAAGGCAAATGAGATAATCTTTTAGATTCAAGACATAACTGCGGAACGGGTGGATAATCACAGATTTCTCGGTCAAAATAAAATAAATATTATAATTATTAAAAATGCAAAATATGCAAAATTGGTCATCAACTGCACTGACAGCATTAGCTGTACTTTTAATTGGTATCTTTTTATCAATCATCCTCGCTAGAGTTGCTCGTTCTATTCTTGGGAGACTTGTTTCAAAGACTGCATCCAAAACTGATGACTATATTGTAAATTCAGCAATATCAACAATCAAACCAATAGGTTGGCTGATAAGTTCTACAGTTGCATGGCAAATACTGCCAATCCAGAATCAAATTGACAATGCGGGATTATCATTATTCAAACTATTGTTCCTAATAATAATTGTAAGGTTTGCAAATAAAGTTGCTATTAGATTGGTCCAAACAGCGTCACTTCGTATTGATGACCCAGCTGTTAGTACAATGTTGAATTCAGCTGGGCCAATGGTAAGGGCTTTAATCTGGGGAATTGGTTTTATCTTTTATTTGCAAAATATCGGCGTACAAATGGCTGCATTATGGGCATTACTTAGTGCAGGAGGAATTGGAGCAGGCTTAGCATTAAAAGACCCAGTTCAAGAGTTCTTTGAATACATAACTATTCTATTAGACAAACCATTCCAAAATGGACAGTTTATAAATGTAAATAATATCTGGGCAACAGTAGAAAGGGTAGGAGTCAGGTCCACAAAACTTAGAAGTCTAAATGGAGAAATAATCGTTATGAGTAATAGCCTATTAACTAAAGGAGTGATATCTAATTATGCGGAGATGGAAAGTAGAAGACTTGTTCATTCCATAGGAGTAGTCTACTCTACTCCTTATACACTAATGAAGACGATACCGGATATCATAAAATTAATTATAGATAATACGGATTATGCAAAGTTTGATAGATGTCATTTTGTAGGCTTTGGTGATAGCAGTCTAAATATAGAATTTGTATACTATATAACTACAAAGGAATATAAAAAAGCAATGAAAGCTCAGCAAGATATAAACTTAGAAATTATACGTGAATTTGAAGATAAAAAAATAGATTTCGCATTCCCTACGCGCACAGTCAATGTAGTTAAAGAGTACGAATAGTTTTTATTACATACACTGTGTAAAGACATTAAATGATATAACTATCCCAACCTTTTTGTAGTTCTAATAGCTTTGAACTGTATAACCATAGTTTGCATGATACTTCTAAATCCTTTGCTTCTGCACTAGTGCTGGATTCCACTAACCTATACCTACCAGGTGCAATAAGTTTATTACTATAAAAACTGAATCCAGCTTGGTTAAATTCTGGTCTAATACAAATTTTCTTAAGTATATCTCCAGCTCTGCCTACATTCTCGGTGATTCTTAAAATATCTCTAGCTATAAATCCAAAAATCCTTTGTCCTAGTTCATTATATTGCCTACTATACCTAAAAAAACTCTTCTTAACTGGTGGGATAACTAAACCAGGTGCCCAAACAATCACTGGCATCTCATTGCCAATCTCATTTAATTTTTTTGATAATTGACGTGCAAATAAGATATTACACAGCTTGCTATCCTTATATGCTTTATCAGCATTAAATGCTGATGTTCCATCTATCATTTCAAAGTTTTTATCAGATTTTATTCCAGCCAAACCCCCAAGTCCTGCTGGCTGACCAATGGAACCTCCTGCGCTAGTAGGATCATGTACTTCTGAAGAAGTTATTACTACTCTTGGGTTTGCAGATTTCAAAAGTAATGGTAGAAGTAACTCAACAATTGCCTGGTTTGCAAGATGATTCACTGCTATTGTTAATTCAAAGCCCTGGACTGATCGAAGAACTTTTTTTGAGCCGGTATATTGTAAACCTGCATTTAGAGCAATAGTATCTATATTGTTCTCAGAATTTTTAAGGTTATAAGCCATAGTCTCTATACTTTTTAAGTCAGCCAAGTCACATACAATTGTAGAAACTGATTCACTTCCTGTTAAAGAGACTAGCTTAGCTTTTGTTTCTTTTGCTGTAGATGCATCCCTGCAGGGCAATATTAATTTGTTACCTGATTTTAAAAGTCTAATAGAAGCCTGATAACCTATTCCTGAAGAAGCTCCCGTAAGGAGGATAGTTCTAACTTTTTCATTTCTGGTTGGATATTTACTCATGTGAAATTTTAATTAGAATTAAGTTTTTTGCAATCGCGGATAATTATGTCCCGAGCAATATTGAGGCTTTCTGATGATGCGAGAAAGTTAAGTTCTGGATGTAATGTTGTAATGAGTTGAGACGCATTTTCTAGAGAGTAAAAACCAAACAAGCTGCCTCGTCGAAAAAGCCCCCACCAATGAAACGACCATTCAGTTCTACAAGATACCAAATACATTGGATGGCCATTAGAGACAGAAAGCCTGGGTCTGATAATAATTAATCCTAAAAATAATGCTATTGAAAGTAAAAAAACTAATATTTCCATAACCATCTCCCAAGCACCACATTACCAAGCCAAACGTTATTTCTTTGAATATTAGCTATACCGATAGAACCCGCTCAAACCCCTCACTTAGTTTGAATAAAAAAGATGTCCTTTGTAAAGAGTGAAACATATGGTGCAAATCACTGTAATCTCTATGGCTGTGACCCAGGATGCAAGGTGCACGATCTATACCACATAAAGAGTTTGACGGATCCTGTAGCGGGCGCATCGGTGCAGGTGGTGGAATTCATCGTAGTTAATAGGCTTCTCTGAGCATGAACAATGGATCGCCTGAAGTTTTAATTCTCGGAGCAGGCCCTGGAGCACTAGCTATAGCAGCAGCTTTATCAAACGAAGGCACAAGCATTGCTGTGTTGGCTTCGAAAGACCATAGAGAACCCTGGCCCTATACCTACGGAATCTGGGGTGAAGAAGTTGACGAACTTGGCCTAGGCCATTTACTTGAACATCGTTGGCAAAACACCGTGAGTTACTTTGGTAAAGGAAGTAAGGATCCAAAAGACATATCTAATGACTTAACAAGACATGGACTAGATTATGGTCTATTTGACAAAGTAAAACTTCAAAGACATTGGTTAAAAGAGTGCGAGATGGGAGGTGTTACCTGGCATAAAGGTATTGCTAAAGAACTACAAATAGACAACACACAAAGCACAGTAATAGCAACTGATGGCAGAGAGTTTAAAGCAAGAATTATAATCGATGCGACAGGGTATAAGCCAGTATTTCTAAAATCAAATAATAATGAGCCCCCTGTTGCTGTTCAGACTTGTTATGGAATAGTAGGACAATTTAATAAGCCACCCCTTGAAAAGGGACAATTTGTTTTAATGGATTATCGCTGCGATCACTTAACACAGGAAGAGAGGAAAGAACCACCAACTTTTTTATATGCTATGGATATGGGGGGAGGAAGTTACTTTCTGGAAGAAACATCACTTGGATTATTCCCACCTTTGTCCGAAGATACCTTAAGAGCAAGGCTTCAGAAAAGATTACAAAGTAGAGGATTAATACTTACAAAAATGGAACATGAAGAGATCGGGCTTTACTTACCAATGAACATGCCTTTGCCAAATTTAGATCAGCCAATATTGGGTTTTGGTGGTGCTGCCGCAATGGTTCACCCTGCTTCTGGTTATATGGTTGGTGGCATGTTAAGGAGAGCCCCATTACTCGCTAAAGCTTTATCATCAAAAATGAAGGAAAAAACAGCCTCACCAGCAGAATTAGCGGAGGTTGGATGGTCAACCCTTTGGCCTCGTGAATTAAGACGGAAACAGGCTTTATATCAATTTGGTTTAGAAAAATTAATGCGTTTTGATGAACCGCTTCTAAGAAGTTTTTTTATAAGCTTTTTTGGACTAAAAAAAGAAGATTGGTATGGTTTTCTAACTAACACTCTTAATGTTCAAGACTTAGTAAAAGCAATGTGGAAAATGTTTGTAAAGGCAGACTGGGATGTAAAGCTTGGACTAATGATAATGCATGGAAGGGAGTTGAAATTACTATGGAGGTTCATTAAGCCAGTAAGGGGAACAACTAATAGATAGATTTATGTTATCGTTACAGAATAAAGGTGAACTAATATAATCAAATAAATTCTCTATCTCAATGCGAACTATCCTTATAAGTGGTGCAAATCGTGGTATTGGATACTCGATAGCAAAACGTGCACTAAAAGATGGACATAGAATAAGCTTGGGGGTTAGAGATCCAAAGATGATGATTGGAACAGAACTCGAACCTAAAAAAGGATCTAATGAACAAATACTGATTAGCAGATATGACGCTAATCAGCCAGAGTCTGCAAAAATTTGGATAAATAACACAATATCTAAGTTCAAAAAGTTTGACACGATAATAAACTGTGCAGGTATATTTAAGAAGACACCATTTTTATTTGATTCTCATGAAGAGAAAGATATAAATGATCTATGGGAAACAAATGTAAAAGGACCTTGGTATCTAATTAAAGAAGCATGGAATGAATTAATTAGATCAGATAATTCAAGAGTAATAGTTCTAGTATCTATGAGTGGTATTCGTTCGAAAGGAAACTTGGCTGGATACAGCGTAAGTAAGTTTGCTCTAATGGGATTGTGCCAGACAATTAGGAATCAAGGCTGGAACAAAGGACTCAGAGTCACAGCAATATGTCCTAGCTGGGTAAACACTCAGATGGCCTCAGAAGTTAATATAATCAGAAAGGAAGAAATGAGTCAGCCTGAAGATATAGCTTCAATAACATCTCTTTTACTACAGCTTCCAAATAGTTCAGTACCTTTTGAAATAAAAGTAAATTGTAATCTCGAAAAATAAATATATTCTATTAATTGAATTATTTGGTCAACAAGGTGTATAGATATATAAAAGGCTACCTTAAAGCACTCATGGGATTCTTTGCAGTATTATCTTGTGTTTGGATTTCTTTCTTTTTTATTAGTTTTGATAAGCTATTTGAAAAGATACTCGTGTATCTATGAAGGTAATTTCTATAAAATGAACCAACGGCACGCCCTGTAGAAAATGTCCTTTGGGTTAAACTAACCAAAATATTCAATGCCCATAGGACAAGAACCACAGTAATTATGCCGGAGGTAGTTGAATATACCTTTGAAACATTTTCTTGAACGGGCTCGAGAAAATGTAAATAATCAAAGAGGTTCATAGATCAAAGGGACATAGATTGGTTGTCTGATTGGAGACTAAGCTATTTTGTGCTTATCTATTTACGCAACTAGGCTACTAAATGGCAAGTGATCGATTGTGAGCTGTAATCATTAATCCATAGACAGATCACATACTTAGTGATCATAAGGGATCACCAGGGTTGTGTTTGTTTAAAGTTTATTCTCAAAGAGAGACTAGCAAGCAAATGCTAGGCAAGATATCTGTGTATATATGCTAATTATGTCAAAGCTAAAATCACTCCCGGAAATTAAGATCAACTTATTACCCATATTTCTGATCAGCTGTATATTCATAACGGGCAACTTACTAAAAGTTAATACTTTAATGATAAGCGTAATGGAAAAGCGACCATTACCCACATTATATTTTCCAATTTTTTTTATTATCTGTTTAATGATTCCTCTAATTTCAAGATACGTATATAAAGCTAATAAACAAACAATAAATTTGCTTGATTCATACTTAAAACTTTTGATTTCTCAAATACTTATGGAGGTTACGTTTGTATTGTTGATCGGTAAGGGGTTAGGTGTGATAATAGGTTTCTTATATAGCATTCTGTTAGTTTTGACATTAGTTAACTCTGTTAGAAAAAATAGATTAAAATTCCCTTTACCAATAAAGATGCTAATAGTTATTCTGATATTTATGTGGGGAAGTAATGTCTATCAAATTATGTATAATAGATTTGTACCTTTGTTTAACTAGTGGAATTAAGAGATAATATATCTGGTATTAAAATATGTTTTATGGACAATTTTACCAATATGGATCTGATGTAAAATCAATATTTATTTTTGAACCATCTTGTATATCTATTTTTGATATACAAGCTCTAATTGTCCTACCATTAACATCAATTTCACAGGCACCGCAGCTTCCTTTAAGACACCCTACAGGAATTTCGATATTAGCGTTTAGTGCTGCATTAAGCCAATCCGAGCCGAGACTCTCTATTGTTGTTTTTCCGTCTGGCCATATTAATTCAATATGTGAGAGGTCTTTCATTAGATAATTCTTGACATGTCTATGTTATGCTCAAAAACATTAGCTAACTTATCGAGTATATCATTTCTGTATTTACTGTAATCTGAAAGATTCACATCTAAGCGTGGTAATCCCTTTTTTTCTCTTAACATATTAATCCAAGTCCTTCTCCAGATTCCATTGTCAAAGATCCCATGTAGATATGTTCCAACTATATAAGAGTTATATTCAGTTTTCATGAACCATCCAACATTACCTTCACTAGATATTGGTTGCAAATTAGGGCAACATCCATCAATTGGTTCTGTTAATCCGTGATGAATTTCAAATCCTTTTATTTGTAACTTTTTGGGCCAATCAACTGAAATCTCTCTTTTTATGAGGTTTTTATATGGCTTAAATATTGTTTTAACTGGAATTAGATCTAAGCCAGAATAAGAACTATATTTTGATCTAGTTCCACATCCCTCTAAATTCTCTGGATCTGATAGCGTGTGGCCAAGAATCTGCATTCCTCCACAGATAGCAAAAACATGTCCGCCGTTTTTAAGATAGGCATTCAACTTTCCATCTAAACCAGATTTTTTGATAAATTCTAGATCTTTTAGAGTTTGTTTACTACCTGGAATAATTACACAATCCGGGCTGCCTAAAGAGGCTCCTGAGTCAATCCATTTTAATTGAATCGATGGTTCTGACTCCAGGGGGTCAAGGTCAGAGAAATTACTAATATGAGAGAGTTTAATTACGGCAATCTCTATTTCTGCTGATGTTTTAATGACCTTTCTCTCAAAAAGGTCAAGTGAGTCTTCCGGAGGGTAAACATCATTCAACCAGGGCATTACTCCTAATACAGGAATTCCTGTTTTATCCTCTAGCCATGATCTCCCTTCATCGAATAGACTAATATTTCCCCTAAATTTATTAATTAATATTCCTTTTATTAGTTTTCTCTCGGATTTTGTCAGTAAAGATAGTGTTCCTATTAACTGAGCAAAAACACCACCCCGTTCTATATCGGCCACCAAAATACATTTTGCATTTAAAAACTGAGCTAGTCGGAGATTAGTTAAATCACGTTTCTGCAGATTTACTTCAACTGGGCTACCTGCACCTTCTAATACAAATCTTGAGTCCCCATAAAATGAATTTAACTCTAATAAGGCTTTACGAATTACATTCCATCCAGGTAGAAACCAGTCTTGATAATAATTCTCTGCTTTTGTAATACCAACGCTTCGTCCTAAGTGAATAACCTCACTACTTCCATCACCTTTTGGTTTTAGGAGTATTGGGTTCATAGCACAATTAGGTGTAACTCCTGCTGCCCAAGCCTGTAATGCTTGGGAGTAAGCCATTTCTCCACAAGACTCATCGACCCATGCGTTATTGCTCATATTTTGTCCTTTAAAAGGAATAGGTCTCTCACCATTTCGTCTTAAAACTCGACAAATTGCAGTAGTCATTAATGATTTACCACAACCACTTGTAGTGCCTAAGACCATTAATGGAGATAGGTTTGGTCTCATCTAAAAATCAAGTTACGTTTAAAGAGATAGTTCAAATAAACAATGAAGCTTGCTTTTTGATCAGGAAGATATGGGTTTTGATCAATTATTTGACGTCCCATAGGAGTAAGTTTCACTCGCGAAGTAAGGCCTTGCCCATCTACTTCTCGACGAAGTATGCCAACCTTAATCAACCATGAAAAGTCTGCTTCAATAGTTCCAGGACGTCTATATGACCTTGAACCATCAAAATATTTGCATTGTTTTTGAGATACTGAAACCGCGTTTAAGCCTTTAGTCCTAATTTCCGCATAAAAGGTGGAATTGAATGATAGGCATCTAAAAGCTTGTACAGCTCGTTTTTTACTACGATCGTCAAGTATTTCCATTAGACAATGCTATAAGAAATTTGGATGGCAACGAAAAAGTGGCAATTTATTATATGAGCTGAATAAAAATATTAAAAAGAGTGCTTGTACTAGCATCAGGATCTACTGCTCGGCATCAATTGCTCAATCAAGCAGGAGTTGCGCATCTTGTAATAAAAAGCTCCGTGAAAGAAGATGATTTAGAAGGGCTGGATGTAAAAAAAACTGTAGAGATTCTTGCAAAGAAAAAAGCAAAGGCCGTTTTTAAAATGCTTGGTTCAACTCTTTCACCTGACGTTGAACATTCTCAGATCACTGCGATTCTTGGCTGCGACTCATTGTTTGAATTTAACCAGAAAGCCTTTGGAAAACCTATTAATAGAAATCAGGCCCTTGAGAGGTGGAAAAGAATGTCATCTAATAGTGGATACCTTCATACTGGTTATTCACTAATTCTCACTAATAAAACAGAAGGTACAAACTGCCCAATAAAATTGAAAGGAGAGATATCTGATGTTATTAGCACTAAAATTTTCTTCGGCGATCTAAACATAGCCGAAATAGAAGAGTACTTAGATACTGATGAGCCTTTCACCTGCGCTGGTGGTTTTGCTCTCGAAGGGCGAGCCGGTTTATTTATCAACCGGATAGAGGGTTGCTACTCAAATGTTATTGGGTTAAGTCTTCCTTGGTTAAGAGAAAAGTTAAAGAGTAATGGCATTCTCTAATTTATAAAAAGTTAGCCCCTTCCTATAAATAGAAAGGGGCTAATTTAATAGAAACCTTATTAGAAAGGAATCTAGAAGAAATTAATCCAGATCTGGCATCGCGAGAACAGGTTCGGTCTTACGATCGATTCCCTTCTCAAAACCACCAGCTGCAGCACGTGCTCTTCCGGCATGCCACAAATGTCCAACAAATGTGAACCACCCTAGGAAGAAATGAGCAGAAGCTAACCACTGACGCAAGTTAACAAAGTTAACTGCGTTTGGTTCTGTAATGATGCCACCAACTGAGTTGATAGAAGCATTAGGTGCATGGGTCATATATTCAGCAGCTCGGCGAACCTGCCAAGGCTGAATATCATTTTGAAGCTTATCTAGGCTCAATCCATTAGGACCTCTAAGAGGTTCCAACCAAGGCCCTCGGAAATCCCAGAATCGCATCGTCTCACCACCGAAGATAATCTCTCCTGTTGGTGAACGCATCAGGTATTTACCTAAACCAGTTGGACCCATTGCTGATCCAATATTGGCTCCAATACGTTGGTCACGGACAAGGAAAGTGAAACTTTGCGCTTGTGATGCCTCAGCGTTGGTAGGACCATAGAACTCTGAAGGATATGCGGTGTTGTTAAACCAGACAAATGTTGATGCAACAAAGCTAGCTACACACAATCCTCCAAGAGCGTAAGCCAAAAGGGCCTCACCGTTCCAAATGAAGGCTCTTCGAGCCCAGCCAAATGGCTTAGTAAGGATATGGAAGTGGCCACCAATGAGTTGAACGATACCTAGGTAGATATGACCACCTACGATATCTTCCATTGAGTTAACGCCAACCATCCAACCTCCACCACCCCAAGGAGTGCTGGAAAGCCAATAATGGATTTTTATTGGGTTAAGGGTAGGCCTGATCAAGTGCACAGCACCGCCGCCTGGGGCCCAGGTGTCGTATGCACCACCTAAGAAAACCCAGTTAACAGAGAAGGCAAGAGAACCTAATCCCAAGACACATAGGTGATATCCAAGGATTTTGGTCATTTGGTCTTTATCACGCCAATCCTGAGAGAAGAAGGGGTTTCCGTCCTCCAATCTTGCAGGGCCGTAAAGAGCGTGGAAAACACCGCCAAGGCCTAATACAGCAGAAGCAATTAAATGGAAAACACCTGCGGCGAAATAGGGATAAACATCTGTTATCTCACCGCCAACGCCAACACCGTAACCAAATGTGGCTACATGTGGCATAAGGATGAGTCCCTGCTCCCACATTGGCTTATCAAAGGTGAAGTGACTCACCTCATAAAGCAACATTGCACCTGCCCAGAAAACCATGATGCCAGCATGGGCAATATGAGCACCAAGTAGGCGTCCAGAAAGGTTGATTAAACGAGCATTACCTACATACCAGGCATAGCCTGATTCCTCGAAACTTGCGTTCTCGAGGCTAAATAGGCCTCTATTAGAGGGCGTTTCCACGTGGTAGTACCTCCTCTGGGAATACAAAGTTTTCGTGGGGCTGGTCGGCAGCTGCCATCCAAGCTCTCATCCCCTCATTCAAAAGAACGTTCTTGGTATAGAAAGTCTCGAATTCTGGGTCTTCAGCAGCTCGGATTTCTTGACTAACAAAGTCGTAAGCACGCAAATTAAGAGCAAGCCCGACAATGCCAATGGATGGGGCCCACATGCCCATTACAGGCACGAAAAGCATAAAGAAGTGAAGCCAACGTTTGTTGGAGAAGGCGATACCAAAGATCTGACTCCAGAAACGGTTAGCTGTAACCATTGAATAGGTCTCTTCTTCCTGGGTTGGGTCAAAAGCTGTAAAAGTAGTGCTTCTGTTGCCATCCTCATAAAGGGTGTTCTGCACGGTTGCTCCGTGAATTGCACACAAAAGAGCACCACCGAGGATTCCAGCAACACCCATCATGTGGAATGGGTTAAGAGTCCAATTGTGGAAGCCCTGGATGAAGAGAATAAATCTGAAAATTGCTGCTACACCGAAAGATGGAGCAAAGAACCAGCTGTGCTGACCTAATGGGTAAATAAGGAAGCAAGCCAAAAAGACAGCAATCGGTGCTGAGAAAGCGAGTGCGTTATAAGGGCGAATGCCAATTAAGCGAGCAATCTCGAACTGACGAAGCATGAAGCCAATCAGCGCAAAAACACCATGTAAGGCAACAAAATTCCATAGTCCACCTAGCTGATACCAGCGAACAAAATCACCTTGGGCTTCAGGGCCCCAAAGTAAAAGAAGACTATGCCCCATTGCATCTGCAGGGGTGCTTACAGCAGCTGTAAGGAAGTTGCAGCCTTCTAGATAAGAACTAGCAACTCCATGGGTGTACCAAGAGGTAACAAAAGTTGTACCGACGAACCACCCACCAATTGCCAAGTAGGCAGTTGGTAGAAGTAGAAGGCCAGACCAACCAACAAATACGAAGCGGTCGCGCTTTAGCCAGTCATCGAGGAGGTCAAACCAACCTCGCTGAGGCGCGCGTCCTACAGCGATCGTCATAGGAGGAAACCGTGCGGAATAAACCAAGCTGTGGGATACCCGGTGACATTAACAATCTCTAAGCGTTATATGGGGATTTTTTTATCGAGATGAAACCCCTTGTATTGCTAATCGCCTAAATGCATTACTCAAAACTGCAAAAAATAGCTATTTTCAGGCCAAAATAAGAATTGATCTGACAGGGCTATGTCAAAAAAACCTCAAGAAAATTCCAGTTCAGGACTGGACTCCGAGCTGCTGTTAGAGAAAAAGGTCCTCGGCTCACGCAAATTATCCAACTTATTAGTAGGACTAATAGTGACCATTGGAGGATGTGGCTTCACAATTGCTTCCTTTTCGAGTTATTACGGAAAAGACCTTCTCCCAATTGGTCACCCTTCAACTCTAATTTTCCTTCCACAAGGACTAATAATGGGCTTATACGGTATTGCAGCAATATTTCTGTCAATTTATTTATGGACTCTAATAGTAATAAATTTTGGAGCAGGAAACAATCGTTTTGACAAGCGTAAGGGCCTAATAACTATTACAAGGAAAGGCTTCCTAAAAACCATAATGCTTGAGATGCCAATAGATCAGGTTCAATCAGTCAAACTTGAATCAAAAGACGGAATCAATCCAAAAAGAAAAATCTCTTTGAGAGTAAAAGGAAAACCAGAGATCCCTCTAACCGGTCCAGGCAGTCCTGTCCCTTTAATAGAATTAGAAAAAGACGGCGCAGAACTTGCTCGATTTTTAGGAGTAAACCTTGAAGGTCTTTGATCTCAACAGATTTAGCTCTATAAATTCCTCCAAGGCACTAAAAAACTCATTAAAAATTTTTGCTTCAGCCCTTCTCCTACCATTTTTATCAAGTTGCACCAACTCAACAAAACCGAATCTTTCTAGTCGATGTAGGGAATTATTGAGTCCTTGCCTTCAGGGGAAGGCACTTGTTTATCTTGTTACTACAAAAGGGGTCATAACACTAGAGGTGGATGGCAATGCTGCACCAGTAACTGCTGGTAATTTCGTTGATTTGATCAAGAGAGGGGTCTATGAAGGCACAATCTTCCATCGGGTAATAAAAGAACCAATCCCATTTGTTGTTCAAGGAGGAGATCCCTCTACAAAAAAAAGTAATACCCCTGTGGAGCATTATGGAAGAGGGCAATTTATTAACCCGCTTACAAGAGAAGCGAGGTTTATCCCCCTAGAGATAAAGCTAAAAGATGAACCATTACCGGCTTATGGAAAACTTTTCACACAACCAAAAGATCTTCTAAGAGTGGAGTTAACCCATCAAAAAGGTGCAATTGCGATGGCAAGAGCTCAATCTGAAAATTCTGCAAGTGCACAATTCTATATAGCCCTTCGATCATTACCAGAGTTAGATGGAAGATACGCAGTTTTTGGTCGTGTAACAAAAGGGATGAACGTGATTCAATCAATAGAAAAAGGGGACAAAATCCTAAAGGCTACTGCTAAATTTTTAAGACAAAGTCTCAACTAATTAAAACAATTAGGCTGGCAATCCACTCCCCGATGAAGCAGCCTTCAACATCTCGGTATTGATACCTGAAGCTCTTTCTAATGCAACTTTACCTGTACGTGCAATCTCCAAAATCCCGAAAGGCATTAACAGTTTTTCAAGTGCAACTAATTTCCCTGGATCACCCACCACTTCAAGAGTGAGAGCCTCATCAGCAACATCTACAACTTTGGCCCTGAAAACCTGTACCAGATCAAGTATCTCACCTCTTCTCTCCGCTGGTGCTGACACTTTGAGTAACATCAACTCTCTCTCAACTGCAGGGATCCTCGAGAGATCTAACACCTGAAGAACATTCAATAGTTTTTCTAATTGCTTTGTCATTTGCTCAAGAGTGCCATCATCTCCCTCGACAACCATTGTTAAGCGAGACTGTCCCATTTTTTCAGAAGGACCAACCGCCAAACTATCAATATTGAAACCTCTTCGGGCGAACAAACCTGCTATCCGGCTAAGGGCTCCAGATTCATCCTCAACTAACACCGAAAGTGTGTGCTTCATACTTTGTGCAGATCAAATTCCAACTTAAGGCCCAACCAATTGAGAACATATCGATTGAAAAGTTCTGGAGATTCGTCATGGGGACAATGTCCTGAGCTTTCAATTACAAAAAAATCGATCCAAGGGTTATCACGTTGAATTAATTCCCCAAGAGCCAAAGGAACAAATTTGTCATCTTCACCCCAAAGGAGAAGAAAAGGGGGTCTCCGATTAGTGATTGCAGCCAATCGGTCCAAAAGAGAATTAGCTGTTGCCTTATAGGGACGTAATGTCATCCCTATGCACATTGCCCTTAAAGAACGAGCTGAAGTTGGCCTCCTTACGGGTTTGCTAACAATTCTATAGAGGTCTTTATCAGAATGGATTGAACGTTTGTAAGCAGCTTGCAATCCGACTTTCAAAAGAAATGTCCTGCTAATGACCCACAAAATCAATTCAATTGGTAATAGGAAGAAAAAACCTTTGACAAAAATTCTTTTTAAAAATCCAGGTAATAGTGTGATTTGATATTTAGCTTTATTCAATAAAGCTGGATCAGGAAGGGGCGCTGCAACAACTGCTGCAACAAGGTCTACTCTTTCAACAACTGCTGTAAGCGCAGTAAGACTACCTAGCGAATTTCCAACCAATACTGCTCTACCTCGTTGATCTACATCAACAACCTGTTCCAAAAAGGCTATTAACTGTTTTGCCCAAAAAAGGTTATCAATGTTTAGAGAATGATTAATTCCAGGTTGATCTGATAAGCCAAATCCAATCAAGTCCAAACCATATACGCGATATCCTGCCCTGGCAAAAAATGGTGCATTGTTTCTCCAATGCTGGCTACTTGCCCCAAAGCCATGAATAAGGACAAGAGGCTTACCAAGCTCTGAACCAAGTACTTTCCAGTGGCAACGAAAGCCTTGCCAATGCCAAAAACTTGACTCTCCCCAATCAAGAGTATTAACCAACTTCACAGATCGCAGACTGTCGAGAGTAGAAGTTTCCAAAGGGCCAGTAGAAATTCATGAGGGGCAAAACCCTTTTTTGTTATGGAATTATCCATATAAAACAAGAATTTAGAGAGTTGGCCCAATGTTTATCAACGCATGTTTCAGAACTTAGATTTGCAATCCATAGAAAAGGCAAAGGTGACTCCTAGTGAATTAGTACAAAGTCAGTTGAAGAGGGTGCTACTAATTTGGCTTACCTAGAGCATGAAGAGGTTTAATAGAAAGAGGGTTTAAACTAGTTAAATGGCATCAGAAATTTTTAGAACAGCAGCAGTTTTTTGGGTATTGATCCCAATAGGGCTTGCTGGTGGTGCTCTATTACTTAAGCTCCAGGGTGACTAGGTCCACACTTATGAAGTGGATTCTCCTAGGCTCAGAAGATTGAAATGAAGACCCCTATGCAGGTTCTTGTAATTGGTGGAACCGGCACACTTGGTAGGCAAATCTCTAAAAGGGCTATTGATGCTGGCCATAGTGTGAGATGTATGGTTCGTAACCCAAGAAACGCTTCTTTCCTCCAAGAATGGGGATGTGAGCTAACGAAGGGTGACCTCCTCGAACCAGAACAACTTGATTACGCTCTTGAGGGGATAGATGCTGTTATAGATGCAGCTACTACTCGCCCAGATGATCCCAAAAGTGTTTATAAAACAGACTGGGATGGCAAAGTGAATTTATTCAATGCCTGCGAGAAGGCAAAGATAAAAAGGATTGTTTTTCTTTCATTGTTAGCGGCAGATCAATACAGGAACGTCCCTCTAATGGATATCAAATTTTGTACTGAGCGGCTTTTACAAGAATCCACCTTTGATTACACAATCCTTCAAGGGGTAGCCTTCATGCAGGGTGTAATTGGTCAATTTGCAATTCCAATCCTAGACAGTCAAACAGTATGGATAAGTGGAGGATCAACCAAAATTGCATATATGAATACCCAAGACATGGCTAGATTTGCGGTTGCTGCACTTGGCAGGGAGCAGACAATACGAAAAAGTTTTCCTGTTGTTGGCCCAAAAGCTTGGAAGCCAGAACAGGTAGTAAAGCTATGTGAAAAAGAAAGTGGGAAAACAGCAAAAACAATTCGTGTATCACCCTTTCTAATAAAAGTCACCCAAAATATTGTTTCCTTCTTTGAGCCAACAGTAAATGTTGCAGAAAGACTTGCATTTGCAGAAGTCACAGGGGGTATGGCTTCTCTAGATTCTCCTATGGACGAAACCTATAAAGCTTTTGACCTTGATCCAATCGAGACAACAACTTTGGAAAATTACATAAAGGAGTACTACCAAATGATAATTAAGAGGCTTCGTGAAATGGAAGCCGATTTAGACAAAGAAGCAAAGAAAAAACTCCCTTTCTAAAAAACACACACCAAGCACTAGCGGACAGAGTGGTTTATATGTACTATCGATTCACCTACGAAACCCTTTCCAGATGTCTGCTTTCCAGTTAAAGAACATTCAGCGCAGGCTTGAAAACATGTCAAAGGAAGCTGCAGAAGAACTTGATAGGGTTTGTGAGCACGAATTGTGGAGAAACATTGGTTTTGATGCTATTGATTCTCTACAGGACAATTCAAATAGGGCAAAAGCAAATTATTACTATGGGCAATGGCAAACGGTTAAAGAAATACAAGAGTCAATTTAACAAAGGCTAAACACACCAAAGAGACACAGACAGTGATCAACCAAAACAGCTCTGTAGAAACTGTATATAAGTTATTAAATAGGGCAGTTA
>QCKJ01000007.1 GCA_003215435.1 Prochlorococcus sp. AG-409-M05 | reverse complement strand
TCCCTTAGGGCATAATTATCTTATTCCTTTACTAATAGAACTCAATTTAAATAACTATCTCAATCAACTTGTACGAAACTCCCTTATTTTTTGACCTAAATCGATAGTTCTATCACTCTAATCATTTTAGTCGTCTCTGTATTTATATTTTGATAGCGGTTAATTCGGATAAGCTGTTCAGATCAAATCTCTCTCTCCGAATAACCACTTAAAGGCTCTTTTCAATACTTCCCCCTCCTGTTTGACGGCAGGTTGCTGAATAGGTGGCGTAGAAAGAGGCCTTGGCTAAGTAGTAGTACTCGTAATAGTCCTTTCTGTTGGCTGGAAGCTTTAGTTCACTCTTAGGTAGTTGACAAGACCCAACCCTGTTGGTGTGTAAATGCATTCGACAACCATCCCGTATAAGCCTGGAGGTTTGTTCTCGGAAGTTGTGTTCATAGATCAGGGAGAGGCATTGCACCTCTCATGCCGCTTTTACGGTCTGACGGATGGCCTTTTTTTGCTGCAGTAGCGACAGGAGCAGTAGCCCTTGTTGCACGCCTTGCTCTTCTTGGAGCAGTAGCTTTGGAAGGTGCTTTCTTCACTTCAGCTTTCTTCGCAACTGTCTTTTTGACAACTTTCTTAGCGGCAGAAGCCTTCTTTGTAGCCTTTACCTTGGTTGATTTGGCTGCTTTTTTGGGAGCTACCTTTTTAGTAGTTGTGCCCTTGCGAGTGCGGTGAGACAATACAAGTGCCCATTCATCAGCAGTTAGATTTGCCGGCTTGTTACCATGAACCTCTGACTGCTTTGCTGCTTTCTCGATGTCCTTGATTAGATTTTTCCAGGAAGTAGCAAAGCGTTTGTCTGATTGAGACTTTGCACCACTCTCAACAAGGGTTTCGACGACCCCTTGTGCAGTTACCTTCTTTCGCCGACGATTGAAAATTTCTTTTTGTAGCTGAGCGATCATGGCATCTGCCTTGGCGCTTACTTTGATCGTTAGTTGAGCCATTGGCTTGTTAATTCCTACCCTCTACATCTAGCAAAGTTAGGGGACTTCGGTCAATTATCGACTATTCGTGTTAACGAGATGCCTTGAGATATGAAAATGGAAGATGTCTTCGAGGGATGAACACCTATCCCCGAGCTACGTTGGTATATCTATTGACTCCGCACTTTTGAACCCTCACAAATAGCTTGTCTCCCACTAGGAAATACATATGGCTGCAAATTGTCTATTGAAGTGGTGTTTTGCATGGCATTGGCAAATTAAATTGCAAGTTTTTTAGACTCAGAGGTGGATAGTTGACTATTTGCCAATGGTGTTGAGTCGACTCACCTCATGTTGGCGTGTCAAGGCTTTAAGTGACATCTAGATGATTTGAATTAATGATACCCCTTGGCTTTTTGGCTACTTTTTATTTGGAAATCAAACCTTTCTGAAAAAAAAATTACTAGCAGATTGGTACCTGAGAAAAGCTTGTATCCACAAGTGATTTGGGCTGATTAATCAGCCCTACAGTTGAATTTCATTAGGAACTTTATGGAGACCATTCGATTTCTTCCTCGATGTGTTGATGTCCAAGAGGATCTCTCCTGTTTAGGTGCTCGCTGTGATGAATGAGACGTTTATGAACTCGAGATGATCGAAGAGTCCTGTAATGCTCATCGCATAAATAATCGAAGTGTTGGCACGTCATGCAAACGCAAGCCGAATGTGAGTTTTTTAAGGAACCTTCTTGAGCCCCAACCCCTCCCCATTGATCTTCTTGGGAGGAGATTTTTGGGTGACTTTACCAGCTTTGTTCAGTCCCAATAGCCCCATAGGAGAAGGGAAAGAGGAACCCCAGCTCTCAAGTCCAGAATTAACTATATGGTGCCTGGGGAGAACCATGCGGCTATAACGACAGTACAGGTGCACTAGAAAAGCTCAGAGCTGTTGCCGAGTTTTTGTGCGGGCTAAAATCATTAAGCTTTGAGAAGTTGTACATCTAGTCAGTGCCAAAGTCTTACTGAGGTAATTAGTTGGGTGTATGAAAGTACAGGCAGAAAATAATCTTGGTTGATCGCACAATTTGCAGGATTTTCAAGGTTCAGAGACATCAAAGGAGGATTGATCTGTGTTGATCGAGATCTTTAGTAACAGCACTCCAGTTCTTGCGTTACTTCTATTTGGGTTGGCAATTCGTTTTGGGTTGATAGCTGTAAAAGAGTCCAGAGGCAGGAATAACCGGCTTTAGAGAGAGGCTGGTCTACGTTAGTGGCCTCTAATGACAATGATATGTCTAGCTTCTAGATGAATTGGTTGGGCAGAAAAATTTTAGATATTTCTCTTGCCTCCTCCCTATTCCACTTTCTTATTAAGAGCTTTCTTTTTGTATAACAATTGGTCCCGAATCAGATGAACAAACAAACTAAAGATAGATTTCAGGGTGGTGTGTAACTGTCTTCTAACTGTCTTTTTTATTTCGCAGGCTATCAAATCAAGCTTAGAATTCTTCAGATTTTTTGAGTTAAACATGGCATTCTCTTTATCTAAAGCTTTGCCTGCCCTTGCCTTACTATTAGCTTCATCATCAGCGCCAGCTATTGCAGGCGGACACAAGTTCGACAGCAGTGATGAAGGTGGTTTTTATCTCAGTGTTGGAGGAGGTGTTTCCCAGATAACATCTAATGATTGGGACTATGCCGTTGAAGGCAAGAAACAGTTCGAAGGTGACTTTGAGTATGACTCCAGATTCGCTTTTGAGGGTGGGCTAGGTTATGACTTCGGAAACCAATTCCGATTAGAGGCCACTTACTTGACCTTTGGTGGTGAGGTTAATTCTTCAACCGTAGATACAACTGGTAGCTACAGCACAACTGATGTGGGCGACATCTATGTAAGTGCTGCGATGGCTACTGCTTATTATGACTTCAAAACTGATTCCCAAATCACCCCTTATATAGGTGGAGGAGCAGGATTTGGTACGGTCAATACTGTAGATGGAGACATCGGTGGCCGAGAGGTTTATGGAGACGCTCATCAGACTGTTGTTTATCAATTTAAACTTGGCGTAAGTTACGAAGTAGCTGATAACTCTGATCTTTTCCTAGAGGGTACCTATGCAGGAACAGGTCATGTAGATGCTAAAGATATTGACTATGGGACGATTACTGCATGGGGAGGACGAGCAGGCCTTCGCTTTAGTTTCTAGTAGTCCATCTTGACTAGTCTTGAAAACTAATGATTCTGTGAAATCATTACTAAAACAAAAAAGTCCCCCTATCCAGGGGGACTTTTTATCTGAAAAGTGTTGGAGATTATTTAGGAAAGTTGTTAGTCATCCTTTGAGGGAGGCACATCTCGTGGGATGGTTAAGATTGGAATATTCTCTTTTGGTTGAGAGAAAAGAATATCTCAGGATGCCACAAGTTAAATGAATGAGCGAAAGTCTTACTCAGACTTTGCTGACCCAAGCCTTTTGTCTGAAGCCCACCAGAAAGATGGTTTTTGGCAACACATCTTGATTGAATTGATTTTAAATAATAGCTTGGTTAGAAGAATACTCGCCAAGCTATAAAAGCTGAAGCGATAGATTCTGTAATTCAGATGTGAAGCATATGGGAATTTATATCCCATTTCTCTTTAGAAGCCTGGGCCCTCCATCGATTCCACTTGAGTGGTTTCATGTTTTCGACTCCTTCGTTATAACCATTATTGGTTCATCAGAAAGAAATGTCATTAGAGATACTTATTTTGCTATTCGTAATTCTTAGAATTTGCGTCATTAGACAGGGGGGGACCATTGCATCAGTGGATCCACCATGCATTCTTCTTGGTAATGTAAAAATAAAACTTCCAAAAGGTGTAAAGAGCTCTTTCAATAAGTTTAAGGAGTTCAATTAAAAGGGCCCCATTAGGAGGGCTTTATTATAGTTTTAAATCAACAATAAGATTTATATGAAAGGGTTTGGTGAAAAGAAGAACTCTGAAAAAAGAACCTCTGGTAAAACAAGGCCAAAGCAGGATTCTCAAGGATTAGTGTGTGAAGCGATTCAGCAACACAAGAAAGGTGATATATCAAAAGCCGAGAATTTGTATAAGAAGTCTCTTGCTTTAGATGGGAAAAATATGACTGCATTAATTAGGCTTGCCAGTATTTTTAGAGTCACTGGAAGAATAAATGAAGCCATTGAACTTGTTACATGTGCGATCAATATAAGCCCAGATAGTCCTCAGCTTTTTATTAACCTTGGACACCTTTATTATGATCTAGGTGATTTAGGTGAGGCGGTAATTGCTATAAAAAGAGCTCTTGAGATAAAAGATGATTTATTGGTAGCCCATAAGAATCTATCTCTTATACTCCACAAGTTAGGAAGATTTGGAGAGGCAACTGATGCAATGCAAAAAGCGATTTCTTTAGACCCTAAGAATGCAGAATTAAGAATAACAATGGGATCAATAATGATCGATGCTACTCGTTACAAGGATGCAGAACTTTTTACAAAAGAAGCCATTCAAATTAATCCTAAGAACCCATATGGATATATTAATTTAGCTCTTATTTATCAAGAACAATCGAAATTAGATTTGGCTATTAAAACAACCTATAAGGCGATAGAATTAAATCCTAATTTAGCAATCTCTTATTTGAACTTAAGTAATTTTTACAAGCAAACTGGCGATTTAGATAAGGGGCTGAAAGCTATTAGTAAGGCGATTGAGTTGGATCCAAGCTCGGCAAATGCGTATACATCTAGAGGGGCAATTCAGCAGTCTTTAGGAGATTTTGATAATGCCTGCGGCTCTTTTGAAAGTGCTTTGAGAATTGATAGTAAGTTGGTTAAGGCACATTTTTTACTCACTAAGCAGAGTGGTTTTCGCGAGCATCAAAAATTAAGAGAAGAATTGCTTAATTTAAAACCCTCAGATTTTAATACAATAAAAGAAAAAATTGATTTGTGTTTTTCACAGTCAAATATCTTCCATGCTGAGAAAGAATACGAAGCAAGTTCGAAATTGTTAATAGAGGCTAATAATCTAAAACTTAACTTGTATAAATCTGATGCTGAATCAAAGATAAGAGAATCGCTTAGCTTCTTTCGAAAGTCTATAGTACATCCTCTAGAAACTAATGTGAACATAGATATGTCAAATGCTATTTTCATAGTTGGTATGCCTAGGAGTGGTTCAACTCTTTTGGAGTCGATTTTAAGTGTAAATTCAAATGTCTCAGATTTAGGCGAAGTAAATATTCTCAAGAGAGCAATTAAGGAATGGACTTCACCTCATGATTCAACCGTCAAAAAAAGTTTATCTATGCTTTACAACTTAAGACGTAAAGATATAGCTAGAGATTACATTAATACTACTGATAAGCAATTGGAAAATTATATTTATTTAGGCTTTATCATTAAGCAACTTCCTAAGGCGAAAATAATTCATTGTTTTCGAAATCCACTTGATAATATACTGTCGATCTATCGAGCCCATTTTGCAAACTCTAATAGATATTCCTCATCAATACTAGATACTACTGATGTGCTTATTAATTCGCACAATATAATGAGAATGTATAAAGAATGGAATATAGGCCACATTTATAGTTTGAACTATGACAGCATCGTCCTTTCACCAGAGAATGAGATTAAAAAACTAATTAGTTGGCTTGGTTGGGATTGGGATAATGCATATTTAACTCCTCATCTAAATTTAAGATCAGTTAATACAGCAAGTGCTATACAAGTTAGATCTCCAATAAATAAGAAGTCTTTAGGTGGCTGGAGACACTATCGATCATTGTTGAGTGCATCCTTTGAAAGATTATCTCAGTCTGGACATCTTCAAGACTTTGATAATCAACCAATCAAATAAAGCTTCACTTTGATTTTTATGAGTCTCTGCAAAAAAAAATCCCCTGTTTAGGCAGGGGATGGAGCAATGCTGGAGTAATGGTTTTGTGGTTCGCCGAGAATTCAAAGCCTATGAATCAGGTGTTAGACCTTACGGGAGTAGTACTCCACCACAAGAAGTTCATTGATTTCAAGTGCTACCCATTCTCGCTCACACTTTCCTGCTACTTTTGCGGACATCTTTGATTTGTCTAGTTCAAGATGTGGTGGGACATTGGCTAACCCAGGAAACTCTAGATTTGCTTCAGTGAGCTTTTTGCTCGCTTTGCGTTCGCGAACAGCAACGACATCACCTGCTTTGCATTGATAGCTTGCGATATCTAATACATGACCATTAACCGTGACGTGTCCATGGTTAACGAGTTGGCGAGATCCCGGAACCGTTGGTCCAAAGCCAAGACGAAAGCATACATTGTCAAGCCTGTTTTCTAATAGCTTCAAAAGATTGGTCCCTGTCGACCCTTCTTGAGACCTCGCTTTTTTTACATAACGAACAAGCTGACGCTCAGAAATTCCATAGTTAAATCTGAGTTTTTGTTTCTCTTCTAAGCGGATTGCATATTCAGAGCGCTTGCGACGGGCTTGGCCGTGCTGACCTGGCGGATTAGACCTTTTAGCGGCCTTCCGAGTGAGACCTGGTAGGTCTCCCAAGCGCCGCGTAATCCTCAAACGAGGGCCGCGGTATCTAGACATAATTAAGAGATAAGAGAACAATTACATGAGAGACACACCATGGCTGGAGCAAAGAGTTCCATATGATGGTGACTAACCATGCAACAAACAACCAGTCTATCTCTCCGCATCACCTCAAGACTTAATCGGGTTTTAAGTTCGGTTCTTCTTGGATTGATCGGGGCATATCGGCGGTGGATTTCTCCTTTAATTGGACCTCGGTGCCGATTTATTCCTAGCTGTAGTGAGTATGGCTTGGAAGCTATTGCTCGACATGGACCGTGGAAAGGCGGCTGGCTTACTTTGAGCAGGCTTGCACGTTGTCACCCTTTTACTCCATGTGGATGCGACCCGGTGCCTGATTGATGGACTGTGTAATCCTGTTTGTGTTTGTTCGGAAAGGGTGTTGCCTTTGTGAAGGCCTAGAGCAACAACTACGCTGCCTTGACCTCCAAAAGATCACTCCATCATTGGACTTAAAGGTTATTAATATTGATGATGAAACTACACCAAAAAAATTTCGCAAACGTTTTGACTTAGAGGTTCCTGTCCTTGGACTTGGGAGGAGATTGGATGAGGATTTAGTTACTCTCCCGCGTGTTTCACCTCGATTAAAAGGCGAGGCGTTGTTGAATTGGCTACAAAAGGCCTGTAGAAATTCGTTTTTCTTTGATTAGGAAAACACATTATTAATGAAGCGATCGTGACCTATAAACTCCATGATCTTTTGAGAGAAGTGGGTTTAGTTGTTCCTCATGGGATGCCTGATCCCGTGATTGAACACATCACAACTGATTCGCGCTTGGTGGGGAGAGGTAGTTTGTTTCTAGGTTTGCCTGGAGGAAGGGTTGATGGAGGTATCTTTTGGCGCGATGCAATTAAGGCAGGTGCTGTAGCTTCTGTAATTGGGAAAGCTTCAGCATCAACAACTCTTCCTGGACCAAAAGATGCAGTTGTAGTTGTACCTGACCCAGTAGCGAGTTGGGTCGGTCAGTTGGCTGCAGCTTTTTTTGGACGACCTTCTGAAAAGCTTTCTCTTATTGGGGTAACAGGAACGAATGGCAAAACGACAACAACACATTTAATTGAGCATCTAAGTTCTGCGTTGGGCTGTTCAACAGCCTTATTTGGCACATTGGTAAATCGTTGGCCTGGTGTGACGTCGAATTCAGTACATACAACAGATTTTGCAGATGGCTTGCAATCAAATCTTTCTTTGGCTGTTAATGCTGGGGCGAAAATAGGGGTTATGGAAGTGAGTTCTCATGCCCTCGATCAAAAACGCGTAGCAGGTTGCTTGTTCTCTGGGGCAGTTTTTACCAACCTTACGCAGGATCATCTTGATTATCACAATTCCATGCAGGAATATTTTGATGCCAAAGCTCAATTATTCATGTCCTCTTATCTTCTTGAAGGTGAAGGAAGAGCGGTCATAAATGTCGATGACCAATGGGGTCTTAATCTCGCAAACTATTTGAATGAGAAATGTTGGCGTTGTTCTTTAGCGAAAGAGGCCGTTGAAAATGGATATGCGGATTTAACTCTGTCAGAAATGAAGATTTCAGTTTCAGGGGTTGGAGCTCGGATTCATACTCCTAGAGGGGATGGGGAATTCTTTTCTCCATTATTTGGTCAATATAACTTGATGAATCTTCTCCAGGCGGTAGGTGCTTTGCTCCAGCAAGGACTCCCACTGGACGAACTGTTAAAAGCGATTCCAATTTTTGGCGGTGTCCCTGGGCGTATGGAGAGAGTCTTACTGCCAGATATGGACCCTGTTGAATTCCCTACTGTTTTAGTCGATTATGCGCATACTCCTGATGCTCTTAAGAATGCACTTAAGGCTGTAATGCCTTTCGTGTCAGGCAAACTTGTTTGTGTATTCGGTTGTGGTGGAGATAGAGATCGAACGAAGAGATCTCTTATGGGAGAAATAGCTGCAAAATTAGCCGATAAATTGGTACTCACTTCTGATAATCCCAGGACTGAAGACCCTGTAAAGATCTTGAATGATGTCTTAAAAGGAGTCCCTGCCGGGAAGCCGATAAAAGTTGAAGTTAATCGTTCTATAGCTATAGCTAATGCTATTGAAGAAGCCGAGAGTAATGATTTGATATTAATTGCAGGGAAGGGACATGAAGATTATCAAATATTGGGTGAAGAGAAGGTGTATTTTGATGATAGACAAGAGGCAAAGAGTGCTCTAAGAAGAATTTATAGATAGACAACTGATCAACGACTCTTGAATTCAATAGGATAGTTATTAAATAAAGGTAAAATATGGCTAATTAAACTTGTTTCTTTTTAGATAAAACCCGAAATTGATTTGGTTAGTTTGGTTAGTTCATTATTTAAGCTAGTGATATGAACACATGCTCTTAGGCAGTCGGGCTCTTTTAAGCTTCTTACCCAGATTCTATTTTTCCCGAGCTCTCTTACTACTTTGTTTGTTTCTATTCCTTTGGGCAATTTAAAGCTAACCAACCCTGAGGGTGGAGGTCCTTTAAGTAAGGGACTTATTCCATTAATGGCATTTAAATTCTCCCATAATTTTTGACTTAACTTAAGAATATTTTCCTTTCTACTTGATACTTTTCCTTCTTTTTCTATCAGCATAAGAGAACTCCTAAGACCAGCTAAAAGGGGGATACAAGAAGTGGCTATTTCAAATCTTCTACTATCTTTGTGAAACTGATTCCTTTCAATCAAATCACAAACACTTTCATCCTTTAAGCTTCGCCAACCTATGAGTACTGGTGAAGAATCATTAAGGACTCTCTCTGACACAACAACTCCACCCAGTCCTTCAGGGCCCAATGCCCACTTATGCCCAGTAAATGCATATATGTCAGCTTGACTTGCTGCACCACTAACATCTATTTGACCAAAACTTTGGGCGGCATCAACTAATAGGTAGGGTTGATTTGGATGATTTGATAGAAACTTAACTATTCTTTCTATGGGGATTAATTGCCCTGTGTTCCACAAAATATGTGATACAACTACCAGTCTAGATTTACGGGTAAGATTTTTCGCCAGGAGATCGAAAAATTGATTTTCATTTTCTTTATATCTGTCAATTCCTTCTCTCAACCCATTGACAGGGAGCTTGTCAAGAATCAGCCCTTTTTTCTTGGCTAGTTCTTTACAGGCTGCAATTACACCAGGATGCTCACAATCACTAATTAGTATTCGGTCTCCTGGGTTAAAAGGAATCCCTAATAGAGGGATGACACATCCACTAGTAACGTTTTCTGTTAATGCGATTCTGCGAGGGGTTACCCCACAGGCTTTGGCCAAAAGTTGCCTAGTTTCATTGATCTCTTTGGCTATGAATGGCCAAATGTCTTCGGTAAAAGGGCCCAGTATTTGAATTTTTTTCCAGCTATTAGTAATTGCATCTAGAGATGGATTAGGGAGTGGCCCTTGTCCTCCATAGTTGAAGTAGATTTTGTTTGATAGAGCTGGAATTAATGACCGAATACTTTCTTGGCTTTCGATTGCATTCATAGAAAAAGTGTGCTTCGTTGCTTTAATTTGAAATCAGTGATGATTTCTCTATAAGAAACTCATAATGGATTTAGTTCTCTTGCGCCAAAAGATTGTTTCTATAGCTCGGCTTATGAATGCTTCAGGGATTAATCAAGGGACCTCAGGCAATCTTTCGGCTCGTATATCAGGAGGGATGTTAATAACCCCTAGCTCTATACCTTATGAGCAAATGGAACCTAGTGACCTTATTCCTTTAGGTTTTGATGGTACTCCACTTGAAGCGACTTTTTCTAAAGAGAGGGAAACTTACTTACGTCCTTCATCTGAATGGCGATTTCATGCAGACATTCTTGCTAGTCGCCCTGAGGTGCAGGCTGTTTTACATTGCCATTCAGCTAATGCGACGGCACTTGCTTGCCATAGGAAAGGAATTCCCCCTTTCCACTACATGACCGCAGTCGCTGGTGGGGCTGATATCCGCTGTGCCCCTTATGCAACATTTGGTACGCCTGAACTTTCTAAAAATGCTCTTCAAGCACTAGAAGGTCGGTTTGCTTGTTTACTTGAAAAGCATGGGTTGATTTCATTGGGATCAAATTTGGATGAGGCCTTCAGGGTTGCCATTGAAGTTGAAACTTTGGCTGAAATTTATCTAAAGTCATGTCAGATAGGGGAACCATCGCTTTTAAGTGAGAAAGAGATGAAACTTGTATTGAGAAAGTTTGCGAAGATGTCATATGGAAAAGAACAACCATTACCAAGTTCTGTAGATAACTCTCCCCAGGAGTTCACGCAGAGCGATTGAACTTAATGATAGGTTTTCTGCTTTTGGCATCCATTGTAAGGGGCTATTTAATGAGTTGCTAAATAAGTTTTTTTGGGCTCTAAAATCCACTGGATAAGGTATGACACTTAATCCTTTTCTTTCAAACACTTTTTTGGCACGCTTCATATGAAAGGCACTAGTCACAAGAATAACCTTTTGCTTAATTGAAGCTTTCTTCTCTCTAACTATTTCGCTTATCTCTTTTGCTTCTTCCGTTGTATTGACAACCCTACTTGTCACTTTGATAGCTTTTTTAGGGACTCCAAGCTTAAGTGCTTCGTTTAAATATAGCTGTCCTTCTGTCCTCGTATTTCCTTTAAGAGGATTAACTCCTCCTGTAAATAGAAGCAAAGGTGCTTTCCCTTCTCGAAACAACTCAATTCCTGCAAGAAATCGATCTGGATCATTCCACTCGACCACTTGATCCTTTCCGAAGGTGCCTATACCTCCTCCACTTAGGACGACAATTGCATCAGCACTTTTTGCTGATTTTGCTGCAACTCTTTCCCAGGGTGATTCTATGAGAAACCATAGACCTTGAGAGACTATTTCTAAACTAAATAACCATAGAAAAGAAATTGCTAATGGTATCGCCATTCGAATAGGCCGCAGTAACCTTATTAGTAAAAGGCCTATGGCTATACTAAGAGGTAGTATTAATAGCGGGAGGAATTTGCTTAGGAAATAAACTATCAATCTATGAAAAATGACTATTTGTTGAATAGAAGCAGGTTGAAGAGTAGTAAACCTAAAACTAACTATAGGACAAGTTTGTTTTAGATGACCTTTTCACTTAATTCTTTGATAAGGTTCTTTTTCGCAAGGTTTTTGAAGCGAATTTGGGTTTTCAATGGTTTACTAAAAACAGCTTCATTTATTTGGTCGGTATTTTTGTATTTGTGAGATATACATCATATCTTTTCTCCTTGTCTAATCTTTATCACCACCTAAAGGTTATTGTAAAACTCTAAATTCTTTGCATTGATAGTCACCTGCAAAGTTTAAAATCATTCAAATGCATGGATTAGCCTTTCTCTTCGTTGCAAAGGTAAAAACACCCATTATCATTATCTGATTGATTCCTCTTTGCAGGGGTGAATCATGTTTTTACGCAGAAAGCCCTTTATTTATATGGCTTTGTATACATGGCTAAGCTCTACTAGTGGAGACTGCTTGCGCTCTCTATTTGAACCTGCCTTTCGGGAGTTGGGCTTGAAAATTCTGCAGGAAGCCTCAGGTGATCATCAAATCTATGCAGAAGATTCTTTTGTGCAGGGTGTTCCACATTCCAGTAGGGTAAATGTTTTGGTCTCTTGGACATCCGCGGAGAAGTGCCAATTTCAAATTGAGGTACGCAGTTCAGAAGCAATGTTGAAGAGGGGAACACGTTGTGAGATTGTCGCAGCAGCTTTGAGAAACTTTGTTGCGGCTAATTAATAAGCTTAAGCCCTTGCCTGATAACTGTTGTAAGGCCATATTAAGTTAATTTCATTTTCGTAGATTAAAGGCTTTCCTAAAGCCAAAGAAAAATTATGTGCCCATAAATAAGGACAAGTTGAAAAAACAAGTGTTTTTACTTAGAAATAAAGTTTTTCCAGTGATTTGCTCCAATTAAGACTTGCTTATTTATTTCTTCGAGGGATCCTTTAATCAAAGAATTGAACAGTTAGTCATGGCAGCTCTAAATTCAAAAGCACTTAGGTCATGGTTCTCAACATCTGAGCTTTTGGAATATTTAGGGATTACTAGGAGCGAGCTGGATCAACAATGTAATCTTTTTGTTGAAGGGATTCACTTTAGACTTGAGAATCCAAAGGACCCTGATAGTCAGACATTATGGAGAATTGATCGAGTAGATGAATTACTTTGCTTGCCTGTTCCCCCTTTGGAAAGAGAGGCTATGTTAAATGCAGTTCAAAATAAAATAACATGCAAGATGTAGCAGAGGATTGTTTTTTTGATTGAAAAATAATTTTAAATTAGTCTCTTTTGATTTCTTAGTTTCTGCTATCCCTAAGCGGAAAGCATATATAAACTCGAAGATATAGCTTAGAATCTTTATGGTTTTAATTGATCGAAATCTTTTCTTTCACAGTTATTTGACAACTTCAGATTAATTTTTTTCAGCAAGCGCCAATTATGAAGCTTAGATATTTTATTTATTTTTTTTATTCTGACTCTATTTATATTTATTAACTAGAGATGTTTGACTTTCAACTTTATGAGGACTTGCCTTTTTATATTTCTCTGAGGCCTTCTCAAGATCTTAAACATTAGTTTGTTTCAGAGAACTTGTATGACCTCGCTAACTTCAGGTATTGCTTCTCGCAGCTTCCTTTCAATTCCCATTTTCAGGGTCATTGTGCTGCTTGGGCAGCTCCCACATGCTCCTTGGAGACGGACTTTTACTATTGGGCCATCAATCTCTACAACTTCAACGTCTCCACCATCTGCTTTTAGAAAAGGTCTAAGTTCATCTAGAACAGTTTCGACGTTTTCTTGGGTTAGGGCCCTCGCTTCTGTGCTCATGGGTAATTACTCTTGCGAACTTCCTTTAGCCTAGAGACCTGGCTAATAATCTGTATAGATCTGTAGCTACAAATCTTTTGTCCATTTCTCAAGAGGCTGGTTCCGAAAACCATTATGACGCTGTTCTTGTAGGAGCAGGCATCATGAGTTCAACGTTGGCTGCGTTGTTGCATGAGCTCGATCCAGAACTTCGCTTGTTGGTTGTTGAGAGGCTTCAATCTCCAGGCTTAGAGAGTAGTTCAGGCTTGAATAATGCGGGAACAGGACACGCTGCGAACTGTGAGCTCAATTACACCCCAATGCAACTAGATGGCAAAGTCGCTACAGATAAAGCCTTTTCGATAAATGAATCATTCGAAAGAAGTCTGGAATTTTGGGCCTCCTTATCTGAACGCGGAAAACTTATTCCAAGTCGTTTTTTAAACCCTCTCCCTCACTTTAGTTTTGTTTTTGGTGATGAAGATGTTTCGTTTTTATATCAGCGATATAAGCAGTTGAGTCGAACACCTCCTTTTGAAGAAATGAAATGGAGTACTGATCGGAATGAGGTTTCTGAATGGATGCCTTTAGTAATAGAAGGTAGAGAAGTGAATCAACCTTTCGCTGCCACAAGAATTGATAGAGGTACTGATATTGATTTTGGTGTTCTCACCTCTGAGTTGCTCCAATCCAGTATGAAAGATGGGGCTGTAGAAATGTGTCTTTCTACAGAGGTAAAAAGTCTTGTTAGAGCAGGGAAAAATCTTTGGGAGCTTGGTTTGAGTGGGGCCTTAGGAAATCGTAGTGTAAAGACACCTTTCGTTTTCTTAGGTGCTGGAGGTGGGGCTTTGACTCTGCTTCAGAAATCTGGTGTACCAGAATCAGATTTCTATGCAGGATTTCCAGTGAGTGGTCAGTGGCTCATTTGCTCTAACCAGGAATTAGCAAAGCGCCACTTTGGGAAGGTATATGGCAAAGCTAAAGTAGGCGCTGTTCCCATGGCGGTCCCTCATCTTGATACAAGATGGATCTCAGGAGAACGTTCTTTGCTTTTTGGGCCTTACGCAGGCTTTAGTACAAAGTTCTTAAAACAAGGTTCAAACTTTGATTTATTTCGGTCAGTCAGTAAGAAGAATCTTCTTCCTATGCTTCAGGTTGGTGCCAAGAATGTTGGGTTGGTCCAGTATTTGATTGCTCAATCAATTCAAAGTGAAGAAGACCGCTTTAGTGCACTTCAGGAATTTTTCCCGAATGCAAAGTTGAAAGACTGGAACCTTTCAATTGCTGGTCAAAGAGTACAAATAATCAAGTCCACTAGGAGAGGCGGCAAGTTGCAGATGGGTACTGAAGTGGTCTCTTCTAGGGATGGATCTTTAGCTGCCTTGCTGGGAGCCTCTCCTGGAGCAAGTACTTCAGTCATGATTATGTTGGAAGTTCTTAAAAGATGTTGGGAGAAAAAAATGTCTAGTGATGAGTGGAAAGAGAGACTGGAAGAGCTTTTCCCTAGCTTTAACAAAGATCTGCATTCAGACTCTCAACAGCTTCAAATTACTCGTGGCCGCAATGATGCGCTCTTGGGGTTAAGTGCCAAATGAAAATTTCGAGATTTAATTTTCTCTATCCTTAAAATCATGAATTTGATTGAAACTCGTCCCTTTGGGAATGGCCTTAAGTATGACTGATATACCCGCTTCTAGGTTGAGAAACTTTTGCATCATTGCCCACATTGATCATGGCAAGTCGACACTTGCCGACAGATTGCTGCAAGACACAGGGACTGTTGCTTCTAGAGATATGCAGGATCAATTTCTAGATAACATGGATCTAGAGCGTGAAAGAGGTATAACAATCAAACTCCAGGCTGCACGAATGAAATATCAAGCTGCAGATGGGGCGTCTTATGTGCTTAATCTCATTGACACACCTGGACATGTTGATTTCTCTTATGAAGTCAGTCGATCTCTGCAGGCTTGCGAGGGAGCACTTTTAGTTGTTGATGCTAGCCAGGGAGTTGAAGCTCAGACTTTGGCGAATGTTTACTTGGCTTTAGAGAATGATTTAGAGATCATCCCTGTGCTAAATAAAATTGATTTACCCGGGTCAGATTCGGAAAGGATTAAAAGAGAAATTGAGCAGATAATAGGATTAGATACTTCTCATGCTATCTCTTGCTCTGCAAAATCTGGAATTGGAATTCAAGAGATCCTTCAGGCAGTAGTTGATAGGATCCCACCACCTAAAGATGAGATTAAAGAAAAAACAAAAGCATTGATTTTTGACTCTTATTATGATCCATATCGTGGAGTAATTGTTTATTTTAGAGTCATTAGTGGTCAGATAAGCATTAAAGATAAGATCTTGCTCATGGCAAGCCAGAAGAGTTATGAGCTTGATGAGATTGGTATCATGGCGCCTGAACAATGTCAGGTTAAAGAATTACATGCTGGAGAAGTTGGTTACTTAGCGGCATCTATTAAGGCGGTTTCAGATGCAAGAGTTGGTGACACAATTACTCTTTTAAATGAGCCAGCAGAAAATCCCTTGCCTGGGTATACAGAGGCAAAGCCAATGGTTTTCTGTGGTCTCTTCCCTACAGATGCAGATCAATATCCTGACCTAAGGGAGGCCCTAGAGAAACTCCAGCTTTCTGATGCTGCTTTGAAGTATGAGCCTGAGACAAGTAGTGCGATGGGCTTTGGTTTTCGATGTGGTTTCTTAGGTCTTTTACATATGGAGATTGTTCAAGAGAGACTAGAAAGAGAATATGATTTGGATTTAATTGTTACTGCACCATCAGTAATTTACAAGGTAAATATGATTGATGGTGACACTTTATTGATTGATAACCCAGCAACATTGCCTGACCCACAGAGGCGAGAATCTTTAGAAGAGCCTTATGTTCGAATGGAGATTTATGCCCCAAATGAATACAATGGAACTCTTATGGGCCTATGTCAGGAGCGTCGCGGTGAATTTATTGATATGAAGTACATAACAACAGATCGAGTAACTTTGATTTATGAGATCCCACTTGCTGAAGTCGTTACGGATTTCTTCGATCAAATGAAGAGTCGAACCAAGGGATATGCTTCTATGGAATACCATTTAATTGGATATCGTCGAAATGATTTGGTAAGGCTAGATGTACTAATAAACTCGGAAAAGGCCGATCCACTAACAACAATTGTTCACCGTGAGAAGGCTTATGGAGTAGGTAAATCACTCGTAGAGAAATTAAAGGAGTTAATTCCTAGGCAACAATTCAAAATACCACTTCAAGCATCAATAGGGAGCAGGATTATCGCAAGTGAAAGTATTAGTGCAATGAGAAAAGATGTTTTGGCAAAGTGTTATGGGGGAGATATTTCTCGGAAGAAGAAATTGCTTCAGAAGCAGGCAAAGGGGAAGAAAAGGATGAAAGCTATGGGTAAGGTTGAAGTTCCTCAAGAAGCTTTTATGGCAGTTCTTAAATTAAATAAATAAGGGGCTAAGTTTATGATGTTATAGAAATAAACTTTAATAATTTACCTCTCCAAGCTTATTCCTCTAAAGGGTGAAAACTTGGCTTGTCTCAAATTTTGGCAATAGGAAGGAGATCTCTTTTTGAGAATTTTTTTTACTAAATGTTGTCCAAGCAAAAGCTATTATTAGTAACACCCCGATCGCAATGGTTAATTCACCAACCGTTAGCCCATTTTCTTTTGAAGTCATGTTGATTTTAAGCACTTACTTTTGTAGTGCCTTTACATTGCTTATTCATCGTATAAGGTATCTTTTAGCTTTGGAAGTGTCTATTTGGGTTTTGTCTTTAAGAGTAATTTGATTAGGTCTGCCCCACTCTCTTATAGAATCGCCCGATGGGGAGCTTTGATTCTTATATTTTATTTGCTTGCAGCATTTATAACTCCATTCCTTAGTCTGGTTGGCTTTCTCCCTGATCCAAACCAAGGACTAAATAACCCTATTTATGCCCCCCCCTCTCTTAGCCATTGGTGTGGAACTGATCGACTGGGAAGGGATGTCTGTGTGCGCACATTAGAAGGTAGTGGAGTGGCGCTTCAAGTTGTTCTTCTGGCAGTCACCTTTGCTGTCTTTGTGGGTGTACCTGCCGGGATGATTAGTGGGTATCTGGGCGGAGCAATTGACAGAATGTTGGTTGTGATAATGGATACTCTTTACACAATGCCAGTTTTACTTCTATCAGTTGTATTGGCTTTCCTTCTGGGGAGGGGAATACTTAATGCAGCCGCAGCCCTTTGTGTTGTCTATGTGCCTCAATATTTTCGAGTTGTAAGGAATCAGACTGCGCAGGTTAAGGCCGAATTGTTTATAGAGGCTGCTAGGTCGATTGGGGCAGGGCCTTTGTGGATTATGCGAAAGTATTTATTTCGCAATGTAATAACTTCTATCCCAGTTCTTTTATCTCTAAATGCTGCAGATGCTGTTCTAGTCCTTGGAGGTCTGGGCTTTCTAGGGTTAGGCCTCCCTGAATCAGTTCCAGAATGGGGAAGTGATTTAAATATGGCCCTCACTGCACTGCCAACTGGCATTTGGTGGACCGCATTTTTCCCAGGTTTGGCTATGTTTGGTTTGGTTATAGCGCTTTCATTCATTGGGGAAGGTCTTGAAGCGTGGATTAGCAGTGTTAACTATTCCGAGAGAATTAGGCCTGTACAAAATTAATTAAATTGGTCGAAAAATCTTCTTGAGTAATATCTAATACCTTAACTTTACATCGCGAGGAAGATCCTCAATGATTTCACCATTCTCATTAAGCTCAGGGTATGGTCTGTCGTTGATTTTGCACCACTCTGCTACTTGGGGGTATGACCATTGAAATAGACATTCTCTATAGGTCTCCTCATCAATACCTTCACCATTTTTAGGTACTAACCCTGCATCTTGGCGTTGCCTTAGCGCTTCAAAAAGTAATGTTGCTGCTGCTACAGAGACATTTAAGGATTGCACCATTCCTCTCATTGGTATAAAGATTGTTTCATCTACCAATTCAATTGCTTCTTTAGTTAGGCCCCATTTCTCAGCGCCAAGAACAAAAGCCGTGGGCTCACAAAAATTACATTCACGGTAATCTCGTGCATCTTTTTCTAAAGTCGTTCCATATACTTGAAACCCTTTTTCTTTTAGCCTCCTTAATGTAGTATTTATCTTTTTATGTTTATTTAAAGCTACCCATTTTTGGCTCCCTTGCGCTGTACTGTTAAATGTTGGAAGTCTTTCTTCTTTACTAATTACATGTGCTTCCAGTACTCCAACAGCATCACAGCTTCTTAGAATCGCGGAAAGATTATGAGGCTTCTCTACCTGGTCAAGTACAACAGTTAGGTCAAACATTCTTTGATTAAGTACAGTTTTAATTCTTTCAAATCTTCTTGTGAGTATCGGCATGAGTTTTAAGCGATCTTTTGATTTAGATGTTTTAGAGGCTGTTTCTTCTATCCCATATGGGAAGCTTGCAACATATGGACAGATTGCTGATTTAATTGGCGCCTATGGTTGCGCTAGACAAGTTGGGTGGTCTTTGAGGCGGTTGCCATTGCCTTCCAGAGTGCCATGGTACAGAGTTGTAAATGCTCGAGGGATGATATCGACCAGTGAGAGCAGGGAAGGGACTGATTGGATCCAGAAAGAGCTTTTGATTGTTGAAGGTATTCCAGTTGACAATAAATGGAGAGTCCCTTTGCAGAAGTATTTATGGAGGGAGGGTACGTTCAGTAAGTAAGAACATTTCTTATGAAGATGCTTTTTTGGATTTTTATAGATACTGGGTTATACAAATTACATCCCTTTAAGGTTTGGTTGGTTTGTATCTTTGGAATTACTTGAGTTGAAGTTTCAAGGACTATTGCCTAGGAAAGTTGCTTGGGAGATTTTGCAGGCTGTGGCTGCAGGTGCCTACGCAGATGTTGCTCTTGAAAGAAAGCTTCAGAAATACTCTTTAAAAACTGCCGATCGAGCCTTGGTTAAGGAAATTTCTTTTGGGGCGATTCGCAACCGTCAGATTCTAGATAGTTGGGTCGATTACCTTGCAAAGGTTCCTTCCATTAAGCAGCCTCCATTGTTGAGATGGTTGTTTCATGTTGGCCTTTATCAAATCTTTTATATGGATCGAATACCTGCAGCTGCGGCAGTTAATACTTCTGTTGAGTTGGCTAAATCAGGGAAATTATCTAGGCTCGCACCTGTTGTAAATGGGGTCCTTAGAGCTGCATTAAGAGCAAAAGCCTCTGGAGTTAATTTGCCTATTTCAACCAATGATGTTGAAGGATTGTCCCAAAAACATTCAATGCCAGTTTGGTTGGTGGAGAAATTTATTCATTGGAGAGGGATAGACGGAGCTGAAGATATTGCATCAGCATCTAATGAGGTTCCGCCGATTGATTTAAGAGTGAACCGTCTTAAATCTAATCCCAGAACTTTAATGGAGAAATTTGAAGCAGTCGGCTTGGGTTGCAATTTTATAGAAGGATGCCCTTATGGCCTGAGAATAGATTCAGGCTCTGGGGATATACGTCAATGGCCTGGTTATAAGGAAGGGTTTTGGTGCGTTCAAGATAGTTGTTCCCAATGGATTGTTCCTCTTTTAACCCCTAAACCGGGAGAATGTGTTCTCGATGCTTGCTCTGCTCCAGGAGGGAAAACAACTCAATTGGCGGAGTTGATGGATGACAAGGGAGAATTATGGGCGGTAGATCGATCTTCTGAGCGGTTGACACGTGTCACAGAAAATGCAAAGAGATTAGCTTTGACTTCTGTAAGAACACTTGCAGTAGATGCAATGCTTTTGCATCAAATAAGGACGAGTCCGACTTCTTTTGACAAAATCCTTTTGGATGTGCCCTGTTCTGGCCTAGGGACCCTTGCTCGTCATCCAGATGCACGGTGGAGAATTACTCCAAAGCAAATTAAGGAACTAGTGATTTTGCAAGCCAATCTATTAGAAAGCTTGCTTTCACTTTTAAAACCTGGAGGTCGTATGGTTTATTCGACTTGCACAATTAATCCAGATGAAAATTCCGGACAAATCCAAGCTTTTCTTAGACGTCATGGAAATTTAAGGTTGCATTATGAAAGACAGACTTGGCCAAATACAAAGAAGCCAGGAGATGGATTTTATGCCGCTGTAATGGACTTGGGTTAACGTCCAATTTTGAAAATGTCATTCTCTGGGATATATAATCATCATTAATACATCCTTAAGTGTTGTATACAGTGCTTTGAATTTCTTTCTTTGATTATTATTTAGACTTATTAATTAGGTCTTTTGGGGAAGAGAATAGTTGGAAAGTCTTTTTTTATCTTTGTCATAAACTGCTTCCATGCCCAGGCCGCTTCACCGCTCCCACTCTTTGTCTCTTTGTTGTCATCATAACCAAACCAGATACCTGTGGTTAACTGAGGTATGGAGCCTATAAACCAAAGGTCCCTTCCTCCTTCTGATGTACCTGTCTTGCCTGCCACAGGCCTATCTTTTAAAGAAGCGGCTATACCTGTTCCGCTTTTGACTACTCCTTGAAGCATCCAATTCAATGTGTCTGCAACCTCTTTTTTAAGGGCTCGTTTCCCTATATAGCCATTTTCCCTTCGCTCCCATAGCAAAATGTTCTTGGGCCCCAAGATTTCTTCAAATGGAGTTGGTCTCATATATATTCCTCGGTTGGTCACTGCTGCATATGCGCCTGTCATGTCAAGCACTGTTTGTTCATAGGCTCCTATTGCTAGGGGGAAGTACCTGCCTAACTTTCTTTCATTACCTATACCTAAATTGTTAGCTGTTTCAATTACTTTCTCAAAGCCAACTCTTTCAAGAATTTGAACTGCAACGATGTTAAGGGAATTTTTGAAGGCATCAGTCATAGAAACAACACCCATGTATTTGCCCCCAAAGTTTTGGGGGCAATATCCATCCCAACAGCGAGGGGCATCTAGGAATTTGTCTTCGGGTTTTAGCCCTGCACTAATTGCAGCAGCATAAGGAAAGAGTTTGAAAGTTGATCCAGGGGAGCGTAATGCTTGTGTTGCTCTATTGAATTGGGTGACCCTGAAGTCCTTCCCCCCAACCATTACTCTTACTAGTCCAGTTTTTGGTTCAATAGAAACAATTGACCCTTCAGTCTCCCCAGGGCTATATAACCGGATTATTGTTTCAGCCTCTTTTTGCCAATTTAAATTCAGACTCGTTCGAATTTTTAGCCCTCCGAGTTCAATTTGCTCAGGGGTGAGGATCTCAGGTAGTTTTTTGGTAACCCAAGTTGAGAAAAATGGTGCAGCACTATTGAAGTATTTAGGAATCGCGGGCTTTAAAATTAATTCGCTGGAATTAGCTTGATCAGCTTCTTGCTCTGAGATAAAGCCAGATTGATACATCCTTTGAAGAACCAATGTGCGTCGCTGAATGGCTAGACGAGGACTTACCAGTGGGGAATAAAGAGAGGGTGCTGGTGGTAGCCCAGCTATTAGTGCAGTCTCTGCAAGTGAGAGGTCATTGACTTTCTTCGAAAAATATACCCATGCTGCGTCAGCAACTCCATAAGCACCTGACCCTAGATAGACATTGTTTAAATATTGTTCAAGGATTTCTTCTTTACTGAGCTGACGTTCAAGTTTGTAAGCAAGTGCTGCTTCCTTCAGTTTGCGAGCAATAGTTCGCTCTTGACTTAAAAAGACTAAGCGAGCTAATTGCTGGGTAATCGTGCTTCCACCTTCTTTGACATAACCTTCACGAAGGTTGCTAATGATTGCCCTACTAATCCCCCATAGGTCAACACCATTATGAGAGTAAAAACGACGATCTTCGGCTGAAATAAAAGCTTGCCTTAAAACTACTGGCATTTCTTTTGAAACAACCTTTTCGCGAGTAGCTGGACCTAGCTTTTGAATTATTTCACCATCAGTAGAAAGGATAGTGATAGTTCCTGGTCGATGAAAGCTTGCTATCGCTTTTCCGTCAGGAAGAAATGAATCAATAGATTTGCTAATACCTGTTTCTATAAGTGAAGAAGCTGAACCGAGTGTGAATGTTGTTAATGCAAGGAAAGTCCATCGTTTAATCTCCGGATTCACAAGCTTTGAATAAGTGGGCTGTGACCTACTGCTAATGCTGTAACGAGCATCCCTAGTATTAGAAATGGTTGAGCACTAGCTTGATATCTCACATCAAAAGTTAATGGGTCCCTAAGTAACCAAAAATCTTGGAAAGTTATTTGGGGAATGATTAGTAATACCAGAATTACAGAAGCAAAATGCTGACCAATTGCAATTAAGACGCCAACCATAGCTAATTGGAATAGATCGATCATTCCTGCGCTGATCCAACTGGCTTGTTTTATTCCAAAGACAACCGGTAGTGATTCAAGACCAAGAGCTTTGTCTCCTTCAACACTTTTGAAATCATTGATCACTGCGATTCCAAGCCCTGAAAGGCTATAGGCCAATGTCAGTAGAGCTGTAGCCCATGTGAGGTGGCCAAATAGGGCCTGGCCAGCCCACCAGGGTAAAGCGATATAACTTGCGCCTAAGGCATAGTTTCCAATCCATCCATTCTGTTTGAGCTTTAATGGAGGCGCTGAATAAATGAAGCTTACTAAAGATCCACCTAACGCAAGTAATAGCAATACTGGTGTGGAGTGACCTGCCCAAAGATCAAGGCTGTAAGCAACTCCTAATCCACCGAGAAGAAGTATCCAGATTTGAAGTATTACTTGCGGGATAGTTATCGCACCTGAAGGGATTGGCCTATAAGGCTCATTTATTGCATCAATTTCACGGTCATAATAATCATTTATCGTCTGCGTGTAACCCGTTAAAAGTGGACCACTCATCAACATGCAAGCTATCGAAGCTATTACATCTTGAATTCGCCAATGGAAGTTACCGCTTGCAGCTGCTCCACACACAACCCCCCATAAAAGAGGGATCCAGGTGACTGGCTTCATCAGCTGCAGCCTGAGCTTCCAAATATTGGTGGTTTCTTGGGCATCCTTTAGCCCAAGTAATTGCCTTGCATCACTCACTGATTAGGCCTCATGCGCGAACTATTTCATCGTCAAAGAACCAGCTTTTTGAGCCATTGCTGAGTTCTACTATCACACCCACGCCCCTCCCATCAGTCATTTTGAAATCAAGGAGTTTGCAACGAGGCTCTTTTTTGAGTAGTTCTTTTAAAGAGTTTGGGATTCGATCCCGCACTCGATCAAGATCAACCCGAACATTTGAGCCAACTTTAAAGTCAGTCGCAGCAATTGACATTTGCCAGAAAGTCTTAGACGGTGGCGCAACCTTAACAGTCGCCAGTATTTAAACCAATGGTTGCTCTCCGTCTAATACCTTGTCTTGATGTTGCTAATGGCCGGGTTGTTAAGGGTGTGAATTTTGTGGGACTAAGGGATGCTGGTGATCCAGTAGAGCTGGCATGTAGGTATAGCCATGCAGGTGCGGATGAACTTGTTTTTCTGGATATTGCAGCTAGTCATGAGGGCAGAGCCACCCTTTTAGATCTTGTTAGGAGAACCGCTGAGGAAGTAACAATTCCTTTTACGGTTGGAGGGGGTATTGGCTCAATAGATGGGATAACAGAGCTTCTCAGAGCAGGGGCAGATAAGGTCAGTTTGAACTCTACCGCTGTTAGATACCCTCAATTGATATCACAGGGAGCTGATCGCTTCGGTTGTCAGTGCATTGTGGTTGCAATTGATGCAAGAAGAAGATCTGAAGCTGGCAAGGGATGGGATGTTTACATCAAGGGGGGGCGACAGAACACAGGCTTAGATGTGTTGGCTTGGGCAAAGAAAGTTGAAGAGATGGGCGCTGGGGAGATTCTTCTCACATCCATGGATGGTGATGGAACTCAATCTGGATATGATTTGGAGTTGACTAGAAAGGTTTCAGAAGCACTCTCTATTCCAATAATTGCCTCTGGAGGGGCTGGTTCAATAAAAGATATAGAAGATGTCCTTACGAAAGGGAAAGCCTCAGCGGCGCTATTGGCGTCTTTATTGCATGATGGTGTTTTGACAGTGGAAGAAATTAAGGCTGATCTTCTTAGAGCGGGATTGCCCATTAGGCCAATTAATGGCTGAATCTTTTTTGCATCAAAAGTACATTTGAAACTTTTCAATTTGCTTAGTGAAATATGGCTTTAAACCCCTATAACCCTGAAGACGTCCAGGCGCTCTTTGACCGTGTTGCGCCTAGTTATGACAGGTTGAATGATTTTTTGAGCTTTGGTTTGCACCGGATTTGGAAAAGAAAGCTTCTGGATGACTTAAAGCCCTCTCCAGGAGAGAACTGGTTAGATCTTTGCTGTGGAACTGGTGACTTAGCCATTCCTCTTGCTAAGCGTGTCTTCCCCAGTGGGACAGTTTTAGGGATTGACTCTGCAGATAGACCACTTGATTTTGCTAGAGAGCGTGCAGGGCGATACCCGGAATTAGAGGTTTCTTTGTTGAATAAGGATGTATTGCAAACTGATTTGCCTTCCGGTGAATTTGACGGTGTCGTTATGGCATATGGGCTAAGAAATTTGTCAGACCCGAGCAAGGGGTTGAGAGAGATCCATCGCCTTTTGAAACCTGGAGCAAGAGCAGGAATATTGGATTTCAACCCTATAAAAAAGGGGACTGCTCCAGCTAGATTTCAAATATTTTATTTGCGCAAAGTGGTTGTCCCAATAGCTTCTGTTTTTGGGCTAGGTAAGGAGTATTCCTATTTGGAAAAAAGCTTGAATTGTTTCCCCGATGGAGAGGGGCAAGAAAAACTTGCTTTGGAGGTTGGCTTTCACAAGGCAGTCCATACCACCCTCGCAGGCAAGCAAATGGGAGTCTTGTTACTTACGGCATAGATAGCGCTCAGCAAAAAGACTCTTGCGCGAACACCACAGGATGGACTATGAAGAAAATATTAAGAAGAGGTAGTCATGTCCTTCCCCCTACCATCCTTACTCTGCTCGATAGAAGAGCTCCTTTATGAAGTGCAGTGGCTGGAAGGATTGATACTTGTTACTGAATCTCGTAGAACCTCATTTGTATCGATCTCTCAGCTGGGAGGACTTTTGGGGCGTTTAAGAGGGCATCCGAAAGGGTCAGTCCTTGCAGAGAAGCTATGCATTTCACTTTCGGAGTCAAATGCAAATGGAGCTTCCAAGCCTGTCCTCGTTTTGAATCGTGATGGGGGTTTTTGGCTTGGCGTTATTGGTATAAGTGGTAAGCATTCCGAGTATCATCAAACAATTGCACATCTCCAGAGGTGCTTTGACCTAAATGTTTGAGGCTTATTGTGGGTAAGGAGAATTATGATAGCGAGTTAGATGCGTCTTATAAGTTTAAAAAGCTACACTCAAAATTATCGGCTTTGGGTGGTCTAGATAAATATAGAGATTTGGGAAATGCTTTATTTAGACTATACAGACGAAAGAAAAAATTAAGCACTAAAATTATAATTGAATTGATACAAACTGAGATTGGAAAAGCGAAATTCACTCAAACCATTGTCAATGGAAATGAAAAAACTAGCCGACACTCTTTTTGGAAGTCCCGTAAAGGACTTTCTGCCATAACACGAAAAATTCTTCTTGATCCAAAAATATATTTATTAATAACATTAGCCCCGCTTAAAAGAATGATTAGATTCTTTTACTATGAATTTTTTATAGTAAAGGACCAATCTCTTTCAGGCTTGATTCGAGAGATTAAGGCAGAACTTCCTGGTCAACGAATTGTAGTGATAGATAAAGTTCCGGTACTGGATAAGCTAATTGCTGAGGTTGAATTAAAGAACACTTTTTTGCAAACCATTAGAGATCTTTTCCCTGACTGTATTTTTGTCCTATTAAGTACACAGTCGAATTTACATTCTCTATTGCCAAAGGACGCTGGCTTCTATATCTCAAAATCAACCGAACTAATACCTATAGATGAAAAAAAATTAAGTAGTTTTATAAAAATTCTAAATCTATCTTTTTCCTCTGGTATTAATTTAATAAGTAGCTTGAGTAAGACAAAGGTAAGGGAAAATCTTTATCCACATATTCTTACTAGGATAATAATGGAGAAGGTATTTGACTGTATCTCTACCTCTAATAATACCCCAGATATAATAGTAACACCCTATTTGGGGGTTTTTTTCCCTGATGAGTTTCTAATCAAACTAAGCAAGAAAGGTCCATTAGTTTATAGATATAACTATAGCTTAAATACAATTGCAGAAGAAGATGATTTTATTCAGCAGCTGGAAACTGTAACTCAGTTTCCAAAAGAGATTCCCGCTCTAAATCCAAAACCAGGATTGCCTTATACATTGCCATGGACATTCCCCTCGTCTCTAACTAGACTTCAATCAGAAATATATAATTCCAATAGGATAATTAGTGTTTTTGATATTTCACCAAAATCGACAGCCAGGCTATCCTTAGACATATGGGAAGAAGTAAAGTATAGCTATAAAGATGAAATTGAGTATTATAATATTTTTTATTCCGATATATGTAAACTTGCAGAGGAATTTGGTTTTTCAGTAGTTGTCAAACCTAAAGGAAGTGCAAAACCTCTAAGAGCAGATTACAAAATATTTTTGGAAAACCTAAGAAAGAGGTACAGCAACTTTTATATAGAAGCTGACTCTGCTTCCTCAGTTGAACTGGCAAGGAAATCTGATTTTTTATTTGCAATGTGTTTTACTTCTCCTGTTATGTATGGACCTAGAGGTAGAAGCATTTGGTACGATCATACCAATGGTGGTCATAAACTACACCCTGCTTTTCAGGGGAATAACTTTCGGGTCATTAGAGGGAGTGATCACCTGAGAAAGTGGTTTTTGGAGAAGTTAGAGATAGCAAATATATAATACTTAGATTGATTAAAAATAATTCTTTAAGTCTTATTCAAGTCCTCTAACCTCTACCCAATTAATGGTTCGTTCAGGACTGATATGAGCAATCACATCTGCATTTAAATTCTCGAGTATTGCTTTTGGGAGTGCTGTATTAATCATTCTAAGGAAGGCGTCTAATTCAGTCCCTTTCAGAGATGAACCTCTTGTTCGTTGCATGTTTCTCTCTTGCTCCCTTTTCCACTTATTTGTGGAAGAGAAATCTGTAGCTTTTAAGTGCCATGTCCTATCGAAAGCTTCCCATATTTTCTGATACTTTAAAAGCTCTTCCAGAATCTTCACTCTGTAGCTCTTTTCGCAGGGGCTAATAACATCCGCCTGAGCATCTTTAATCTCTAAGCTATTTTTAGCCTGACATCCTAGGAACCAACCTTCTATAACTAAAACCTTTGGGTTGGATTCTCTCCATCCGCATCTGTCACCTTTTCCATTTTGGAGGGCTTTGTCAAATTGTGGTACTAGAAGCTTGCCAGTCTCTTTCCAGGTGGATATTGATTCCCACATTAAATCAATATCATGACTTCCAGGCAGAGCCCTTGGAACTCCCCATGGATTTCCAGCCATTATTTTCTTTAGTTCTTTATAAGGGAAATAGAAGTCATCAAGTGAAATTACATTTATAGGGAGGCTTAATTTCTGAGCAGCGGCTTCAATCCATTTCCCTAGGCTGGTTTTGCCACAACCAGGTAAGCCAGATAAGCCAAATAGAACTCGTTCGTTTTGAGTTTCGAGAAATCGCTCTAAATCTGACATTAAGGGGAAGCCAATTCCCCAAACCCAGTCAGATTTAGTTCCTAAAGGCCATTTAGTTGCTTCTAATGAAACACCACCTCGTTTAGTCCAATGCTCAACCCAATGAATTGTTAATGGCCACCCCAACTTAGTCAAAAGTTTCTCCAGACCCTCACTAGAAAAATGGATGTCAGGGTGTTTTGGATTTGACCATGGAGTAAGAATCTCTTCTTCAAGCAACCTATTGCTGATGTTCTTGCCCATAAAACTTACTTCCTTTAAGAGGCAAAAAAATGATTTTTTATAGATGCAGCCCAACCCGAAGCATGTGGAGAGGGTGCTAACTCATATGATCCATTTTCAATACCTTTTATAAGATTAGGGTTTGGGCCATTTATACCTGGAATAACTATTGATTTGTCAGCAACTTCTAGCAATGGGATGTCGTTAGGAGAATCACCAAGTGCAAATATTTTTATATCTGGTGAGCTAAGAAATTTTTTTAAAGTTAGGACTGCTTTCCCTTTATGACTCCCCTTACTAAGTAAATGACTCATACGATTACCTTGTAAAACAGTAACATTATTTTTTTCAGCAAGTTTATTAAGACTTTTGATTTTACTTAGAGGTGGATTAAGAAAAGGAATGCTCCACCTTCTATCTCTAGCAAGCTTTATAGAGTCGCCTTTTAGACCTGTAAGTACTTCAATCTCGTGATCAGAAAGGTCATTCAGCTCCCGAAGTGGATAGCCAAGGTCTTCTGAAATGAGCTTTAGAAATGGCTGAAGCTCTTTATAGCTTTTCCCTAAAACTAATTCCCAATCGTATTTAGATTGCTTCTTGTAGCCATAAATTGCACCTCCATTTTCTACGATATATGGATCTTTAATATTAACTTCTTCTCTGAATTTTTTAACCTCAGAAGCAGTCTTGCTGGTACATGCAATAATAGGAACTTTGTTATTTTTTAGAAAATCTAACATTTCTTTTGCCGGATCTAGATTATATTCATCATCAAGTAATGTTCCATCTAGATCTGTTACGACCCACCATTGATTGAGTTCATTCATGATCTCTTCTACCTTCAACTAGCCAGTGAACAGCATATGGATTAAGTTGAATAATTGGATAAAAAAAAGACTTCTTGTTGAGACAATCTACCCATAAAGAAACGGGATATTCTCTTTCTTTTTTAGAAAAATCTAAGGTAGAAAGACTTATCTTCTTGTCAGTCATATTGTGAATTGCCCACACTTTCTCTGGCCCCACACCCCTTGTGAAAATTACAATATCATCTCTTGCGACACTTTCGCAATTCATTGGTTCCTCAGGGTGAAAAGCTTTTAATTTTGAACGAGTTTTCATTGCTGACTTTAGCCTCTTGATGTTTTTGCTAGGAATTGAGTTTGAATCATTTAAGATGCCAAATAAATAATCTGCTTTGAAGCGCTCTCTGTTCAAATCTCTTCTTTGCCCTGTCCTTAAAAAAGTACCCATGTCATTCTCAGATGCGAGAATGGCCTGAAGGTAAAAAGCAGGAACTCCCTGTAGAGCAATTGCAAATAGTTGACTTAATAAAAATCTCTCTTGTTGCCACCTTGTAGGAACTCGTCCGTCATCGGCCATTGCACTCCACCAGCTTATATTTAATTCATATGGCTCATCTTTACCATTTTCTAGTCTCCTATGACTAATTAATCCACCTCTTTTTTCACAATGAATAAGTAATTTATTTAATCTATCTTTATCCATTAGTCCTTCAATTGCTCTAAGTCCGATGCCATCATGAGAAGCAGTGAAATTTAGAAAAGAAGTGTTCTTCGGAAATCTTGGCCATTTACTAAGCCATAAATTAATTAGATCGGCCTTTTGACTTAGAAGAGACTCTAGGAGAAGAGGAGGTAGTGAGAAATTATAGGCAAGATTGGCCTCGTTCCCAGGACATAGGTATGAAATATTCTCTCGATGAGGAACATTTGTTTCGGTAATTATTACCCCTTTTGTGCTTAGCAAATTAAGTTCAAACCTGATTGCTCTAACAATTTGATGAGCTTCATAACTGTGTAGACATGTTGTTCCTTCTTCTTTCCATATGTACCCAATAGCATCAAGTCTAAACCATCTGATACCACTTTTTAAATAGCGTATAATGATATTTAAAAACTCGATTAATAGATATGGATTTTTCCAGTTTAAATCAATTTGGTCGGGACCAAATGTTGTCCAAACATCTTTCTTGCCTTGTTTAGTTTTTAAAGATGTAAATAGAGAAGTGTTTCTTGGCCGTATAACTTTCTTCCAATCTTTCTCAGAGGAAGGAGCAAATATGTAGGCAGAACCCGGAAGTTTTGAATCTCTGAACTCTTCTACCCAATGATGAGAGGCTGAAACATGATTGAGAATTAAATCTGCCATTATAATGTGATTCTTAGAAAGGCTTTTTAGATCTGCCCAGCTGCCAAAATGGGGATCAATCTCCTTGTGACTAGACAAGGCGAAACCTCCATCACTAGTTGAACGTAAGAATGGCAAAATATGTATTATTGATATAAGACCATTCAAGTGAATATCAATTGCGCCTTTCAGGGTCCTCAAAGTCGGTTCTCCTTCTGTTGAGACGCCATCTGCGTAGGTAATTAGGACTGCTGAAGAAGAATCCCATATTCCTTTCTCTGCGCATTTGTCTTCTTCGTAAGCAGAATTGGAATCCAAAATCCGCATCAATTCTGACGTCACAGAGTCGATTAATTCGGCAGACTCTGATTTGTAGATACTTCTCAGTAAACTTTTCAGTTCAATTACTTGTCTTGTTAACACTGATACTCCTATTTGTATCCTGGGCTGGCAAGATTCCTTTATGACCTTATTTAATTCTGTTGCTTTTATCAACGAATGGACTTTCAACAGGGTTTGATTACAACCATTCATGAATATGGGAAGACCAAAGATCCTCTTGACTTGTTGCTTGATGGGTTAAGACAAAGACCAACCGCACTTCTTATTCCCTGCCTTTTCGAGGAGTTTCGACGCCCGGCATTTACTCTTATTCGTGAAGTCCTTTCAAAGCTAAAGGGTCTTGAAAACTTGGTAATAGCTCTTTCTGCACAATCAATAGAGGAAGTAGAGCAATCAAGATCATTCTTTTCTGAAATGCCTTTTCCAGTTCATATCCAATGGACGAATGGTCCTGCGGTCTTGGAACTGCTTAAAGGCCAGGAAAAGAAAGGACTTGAACTGAGTGGAACTCCTGGAAAAGGCTGGGCTGTTTGGCAGGGACTAGGAGTGGCTACTAGCTGCGCAGAAGTGATAGGGCTATTCGATGGAGATATAAGGACGTTCAATATTTCTTATCCAGCAAGGATGTTACAACCTTTGGTTGACCCATCTAATGAGATTTCTTATGTAAAAGCTTTCTATAGCAGACTTTCATTAGATAACAACTCTTTGCAAGGAAGAGCCACTCGCTTGTTTGTAGGACCAATTCTTACAAGCCTTGAACAGCTTTTAGGTAGCAGTCCATTCCTTAGGTATTTAAAGGCATTTAGGTATCCGTTGGCAGGTGAATTTGCTTTTACAAGGGACCTTGCGATGAATCTAAGGATCCCTTGTGATTGGGGGCTTGAGATAGGACTCTTGTCTGAAGTCTATCGACATGTCCCTAGCACACGAATAGCTCAAGTTGATTTAGGGATTTTTGACCATAAACATAAAGCAATAGGTTCTAAACCCAATGAAGGCCTTCAAAGAATGTGTAGTGAGATTTTAGCGACTATTCTTAGGGGGTTAATGGAACATCAGGCAGAGGCTCTTTCTATTACCCAACTGTCAACACTTGAGGTTTTATACCGGCGTGTTGGGGAAGATAGAGTAAAGCAATTTGGATTAGATTCAGCTGTTAATCAACTCCCTTATAATCGACACCAGGAAGAAATTTGTGTTCAAAAATTTAGTGCTTTACTAAGACCTTCTATTGAAAAGTTTTATAAGGCACCTATTACTGAGCCACTCCCATCCTGGTCAAGGCTACTTTCATTCCAGCCTAGATTCCAGGAAGACTTGTCTTTAGCAGGAAGTTCTAATATCTCTTAAGCAGATCCTTTGAACCAGATGATATAGAAAATTAATTTATCTAGCTAAAAGCCAATAATGAAATTTTATTTCTCATCTCAACTGAATTAGGAAAAAATAATAAGCCACCTTAAAAAAAAGACATTAGATTTAGATCGAATTTTGATTGAAGCGTTGTAATTCATGCATACACTCTAAATCTTTATGTATATCTCTTAATTGTCTTTCTATGTGACTCATATCATCAAAACTATTTAATGCCTTAATTGAATCCTCAAGATTATGCTTAACAGCGATTAAGACCCTACACTTTGCACTTCCTGGTTCATAAATCATTATGAGACTTAAAAGAAAAATTATTTATTATATTTTCGATTCGTTCCGTGTCATTTGATACTAACCACAGTTTTCAATCATCAATAGAGCAGGCCGCATGCTTTTGCCCTTTTTGCACGTTGGACTTTTTTTTGATGATTTGATTAGAAAAACGATGATTAAGAGTTCCAACGTTACGAGGAAAACCTGTATATGAACCTCTGACATAGACTGCCTTGCAACTGATTTGCTGATAGGGAGCACATATGGTCTATGTACTTATAATAGGAAATTTCCGAATATTTAAGCCAAAGGCTTAATATCAGAGTCTGGTTAGGAAAAGGTAATGACAGCCACTGCTACTACTGCACCTGCAATGAGAGGAGCTGGCAGGAACGAGCTCCCTCCACATCTTGATGAAAACCTTCTTACACCAAGGTTTTACACCACTGAATTTGAAAAGGCAGCCAAAACGGACCTTGACAAAGCTCGGAAGGATTTCCAAGCAATGTTCAAGGAGATGGAGGCTGATTACAACCTTAAGCATTTTGATCGCAAAGCTTCACTAGAGCGTCTTAATGATCTCTCGCCTGGAGATAAGGCTGTATATGAGAGTTATCTTGTTCGCTCAGTCGTTTCGGAATTCTCTGGATTTTTGCTTTTCAAGGAGATTTCAAACAGGTTTAAGAAAGCTGGTCGACAGGAGTTAGGACAATTTTTTCAATTTCTTGCAAGGGATGAAGCTCGCCATGCTGGTTTCCTAGGACGAGCACTGAAAGCGGAGGGGATAAATGTTGATCTACCGAACTTGGGTAAAAAAAGATCAGCTACGTTCTTCCCCTTAAGTTGGGTGCTCTACTCCTTGTATCTGTCAGAAAAAATAGGATATTGGCGTTATATTCTAATTAATCGGCACCTCAAAGCACACCCAGAGAAGGCATGTGCTCCTCTCTTTGATTTTTTCGAGCCATGGTGCCAGGACGAAAATCGTCATGGCGATTGCATCAATATGATGATGCGTTGTTGGCCTGGGATGACAAAAGGTATAAGGGGCAAACTACTTAGTCGATTTTTCCTGTGGACTGTTTTTCTTACCCACACACTTACTGTCTGTGAGCGCGGAGACTTCTATGAGATGTTGGGCATAGACCCGGTCTTGTTTGATGAGGAGGTGATAATCCAGACTAATAACACTTCTCGGAATGCCTTCCCATGGGTCTATAAATTTGATGATGGTAAATTCCTTGAGATGAGATTAGAGATCTTGGCGGCTTTTCGAAAGTGGAGAAAAACTACTGGCATTGCAAAACCATTAGCTCTTGGTAAGTTTGTTTCTTTAATCCTGAGACAATTTGCTCTTCCAATGGATAAAACAAACTCAGTTAGATATTCCTAAATCAATTAACAACGTTACTAATATTTCTGTTCACAGGCAAACTTATAAGTCTGGGGAAACGGGTATCTTTTAAATAAAATATGTTTTTATGAGATTCATCCTAAAGCTCAAATGGATTCCCTTTTTGAGCTTTGACATCCCCTAAGAACTTTCCAAATTGCATTTCATAAACCTCATCTTCATTCTGTGTTTCAACTTCTAGTGGACCAGTGGCTCTAGCGATACAAATAAGACCATAACCCTTTTCAATCATGTCTGCTGAGAGGCCAATACCTGCAGTCTGATCCATTCCCCCAGAAATTATTTTTACGGCACAAGTAGTACAACACCCATTCCTGCAAGAGAAAGGGAGTTTTTCTCCATTGGCTTCAAAATATCTCATTATATACTCACCATCAGGTACTTCTAGAGTTATTTTTTTTCCAACTTGTCTATGATTAATAATAATTTTGTGGAGAGTCTTCATGGCTAGGAATTTTCTTGGATCAAGACTTTTAAATAACTAAAACGAGTTTGATAAAGAATGTAAAAATGGAATATGCATTTCAAAGTTAGTTGTTTGCATTTTACATTGATATTAGTCTTTTAACCTCTCAATTGCTTATATCTCTTTCAATGGGGCCTGGGGGCAACCCTTTTGCCTCTTCATGCAATTGAGCAATATTAAGGTTAACCATGGACTTCTCGCCTCCAAAACGAAGCATTAACCAGTCTATTGCGGTGGAATCTTCTGCAACTACTGCCTCAACACCTGCTCCAGGAAGCCCAAACTTCTTGACGAGCTCTGGAGGAAGGTACCAGAAAGAGACATCTTCTCCTTTTCGATTACGTCTCTCCTTGACTGTCTCACGTAATTGACCATTACCACTAAGCTGCCCAATAGGGGCTATTAGTACATTTAGAGCTTTAAGCTCTGACATAGAGAAAAGGGATGACGAAAAAAGATAGATTGATTATATATCCACATTAGCCATGGTTCAAAATCCTTTAATCTAATCATGAGTCATAAGTGGAGAAGCCTTTTAGAGATAATTGAGGTTGCCTAATCTAGTTATTAACCAGATCAACCCTAGAGCCTTAAGTGTGTTCTTGAGACTTTATTTAATAACTAAGATAGTTTTTATATTAGTGTTGCTCTAGATAAAAATAATTGATGTAAAGACAAATGTTTTCTGTCTGTGTGAAGTTTAAAGAATTTTTCATCTCTTCTGCTACTAATCTCAACAGGTCAGAAATGGAAATCAGAAGAATAGTTGTCTTGACTGATGTCTTTAGGAGTGATGTATGATTCCATTGAGATGAAATCAAGAAGTAGTAGATCAAGTCTTGACTTCTTGAGTACATTTATAAGCTATGCCACAGCAAATGATATCAGCAGAGACTCTAAGGAAACCTATAAATAAGCCCAATCTTTTGCCTGTTAGTGCTGTGTAGATTCAGAATCTCACCTTGCCATTTCAGGTGGGAAAGAAATTGTAATAAATTTATTATAGAGTGAATAAATTCTAGTATGTTGTCTACATCAATTTACGGGATAGGTCTATTTGGTTCTCATAGAATTCAAAAGTAAGCACTGATACAAATACTTTTAATGACCTTCAGCTAATGCTATGTTTAGGAATGAAAATTCTTATCTTTTGTCTGTCGTAAGAATGGATCACTCACACCCACATACTTATAGACTCTATAAGGGCATAGTGAATCGGAATATGATAAAAAACCCTTCATTTAATATTGATCCATCATTAAAAAATCTGATTATTAGGATAACTTTGATTAATGATTTTAGGAGTGAGATGTCAATCAAATTGGATATTTCTGATGAGTTGGATGATAATTCAAATCATGTATTTAGGCTTAGTACATGTTTAACCTATTGGATACCTTACTGCATTGAAATTTTAAGGAGGAAGAAGAAATCTTTTTCACTATGTTTAAATGCTAGTGACTATGGAGATGATAATTATTTATCTATGGACAGTGCAAATTATTATAACCTTATCCCTGATGAATATTCCATGGTGGAAAGTAGTAAATCTCAATACGGATCTGTACACATGGACTATTCAGAATTTATTGATAATTGGCTATCAAGAAGAAACATAATGTTTTGGCGGGGTAGCACTACTGGCGTTGAGAAAATAACCTCTTTAAGAAACCTACAAGAGCTTGAAAGGGTTAAAGTATGTTTAAACTTAAGATCCTGTAAAGGATTTGATCTTCGTATTAGTAATATAGTTCAGTATGATATGCCTAAGCAAATAATCACTCAATGGCTTAGAAAAAATAGAATTATTGGCAGGAGAGTTAAAGAGTCTGTCTTTGGCAAATATATGTATTATCCCGACATCCCAGGGAATAACCTCTCTTGTGGCTCTTGGGGCACCATAAAGAAGTATCTACGGGGTAACCTGGTCTTCAGGCCTAATCATGCGCGCAACTTCTATTATGATAAGTTTATGACACCATGGGAAAATTATATTCCTATAAATAATGATTTCTCTAATTTATATGATCAATATATGTGGGCCGAAAATAATCCATGCGAAGCAGCTTTGATAGCTTGGAGAAGCCACTCTATTGCAAGACACTTTATAGATAATATTAGAGAACATTTTATACAAGCAGTAACCCCAAAACTTAATTATATTAACCACTGAGGTTGATTCGCTGACGGTTAGGTTCAGAATATAATCTATTATATAGTATTTATTTAATTGCCCTAGTGATCTTATCTACGAGTAAATATATGGTTTACTGTGCTTAACGGTGAGATTTCTCTCTCGGGAAATTTTTCTTGAATCTCTTTGTTAGGGTAAGTTTGTGTAAAGCCATTCGCGCTTAGTAGTTCTATTGATCTCTCATATTCTGGATGACTTCTGTCAAGCTCAATTAGTATAGATTTCAGGTCTAAACTAGACAAAGTATTCTTTGCTCCCAGAAGGACAAGATATTCATTGCCATCTACATCGATCTTTATATGGTTAATTCTTCTTTTGCTAGCTTTAACAACCTTGTCTAATTCAATTCCAATTACACCTTGTATCCTAATAGGAATAAACTTTTTACCATATTGGTCAATACTCCTTCTAAATGAATGAAGAGCAGAACCAAACTCATCTCCATCTCTATTCAAACTTAGTTCTGAAATAGAAAGCTCTTCATCTAGTGCAACAGGAAAAGCCATAACATTTGAACAAAGATTGTTTAGTGAAATATTTCTAATAAGCAGACAGAAGTTCTGTCCTTCTGGTTCAATGGCTATAACATTATGACCTTTTATTCCTGCATATAGTGAATATAGGCCTATATTTGCACCAACATCAAGTAAATTATCCCCTTCATCAAAGCTGTTAATCCAATTAATAGTCTCTGGCTCTTTTGTCTCAAATGTTTTACCTCGGTATCTTGTGATTTCACCCATGTCTTCTATTAAAAAAATAGGTTTACCGTTGCAGTAAATGCTTATAGCCTTTGAACGTATATGGTCTATTAATTTTTTGGGTAACAGGGCATAAATAAAATGAGCAGATATTTTTGTTGTTTTGGCCATTATGCTTTTTAAGTGTTGCTTTGGCTCACTTGCTAATAAATCTCTAAGAAAACTCAGGATCACTATGAAACTCCTGTTTTGAACTTCACTTCTTTACATAATATTCTATAAGATTCTTGCAAGTAAAATATCAGCAGTGTTAATAAATGCTGATTTGCTTTTATTGTCTAATTAAGCATGGAAAACATCATATGACGAGTTTGAACCAATTTTAAATATCAGAGGCCTTGGGAATGGAAGCTTGCTCCTGATTTCGATTGTTGAAACTTGACCTTGCCCTCTCAAACTACAGATATTTGAGCCAAATGGTAAGACAACTAATTTGAGAATGTTGATCAACTCTTTATGTCTATCAAACAGCTTTAGCTGAACAAGCTGTTTTTTCTTCGTTGGGTTTGTGAAACCTAGCTCAAAACTTTCATTGCCACTAAATAAATATTGGATCTTTAACCTCCTCTTGAATAATGATGAACGCATTGCAATACAGCTTTTGAAATCAACTTCCTTAAAGCTATTTGAGATCGCATCTAGGTTCCCATGTACTTTTGACCAGATTGTATTTGTTGAGTACCGATAACCAACATATCCCCTGTCTGACATGTATCCATTTGAAAGCTCATTTCGAGTGGGAATTGATTCATGAAAAACAGCAAATGTTCCATGCTCACAGGAGTTAAAACTCTTAGATAATAGATCTTCTATTAGAATATCCTTATACAGAAAAGATTTATTTTCTATGATTTTTTGTTGAATTATATGTCCTTCGTTTGAGAGTATTATTATTCTTGAGCGATTGATTTTACCGCCGGATCTATCTATCTCAGGCTTAATTAAATCAGCATATGGAAGAAGACAATAATTTGTACCCCAACTCTTAGAACTTCTCCATAGAAAAAGATCACTATATGAATAGCCTTCTTTATTTGGCTTTAACCCTGCTAACGGAGCGTATCGGTAGTTGGCTGAAGTTAAAATTCTTCGGCTCTTCTTGAGGAAGCTAAATAGTTTTTCTTGCATATTCATGTAAGAATTTTATTCCATCTATTTTTAATCTTATATTGACTTTCACCTCTATTCCCATGAATTGTCATAGATGCAGGTGGATGTGAATGCTCCATGCTAATACTGTTGTCTTTAGATGAATAGCTGATATAAATTGGTATACCAGCAATCTCTTTAGAGTAGAAGATCAGTATCCTATTTGAAGTAATTACTTTGTTCTCAATATCTATAAGATTCAAGTTGTTCGAGTATATAGACTTTTCCCCGATAATCTTTTTAGGCTCATCAGCATATGCCCACTTTATTGTCCCTTCTCTAATAGTAGGATCATTTTCTAGATTCAAAAAGAGTAATTTATGTTGATTTTCATAACCACTTTGGAATAATGGTGAGAATGAAATTAAATTGGCCTTGCTAGGAAAAGGTTTAATTTCACCTTGGTAACTAGCCTCAGCTTTTCCAATCTTAATACTAACTGTCGCCCTCCAGGAGGGCACTGTGTTTGGGACTGTCTTGCTTGGCAAGTTAGTTAATCTTTCTTTTAACCGGTCATCTGTCAGTGCGAGGATGCTAAATGAAATTCCATCTATATAACTTTCCACTTCTTCTGAAGTTACCACTCTGCTCTCTAGAGGCTCCAAGGTAGCAATACCTTTAGACTGCCATCCTTTCTCTTCAAGCCATAAAACACTTAAGTATTTTTTGCTCATAACTTCTTTTTCAAGAAAGTCTGGAGCAAAATTGTGTACTGTCGTTTTCCCCTTACAACCTGGGAGTCCACTAAAAAGGGGGAAAAAGGTTGCCATTTCCCTCTAGCCTATTTCCTTACTCTACATAGCTATTAACGGAATGGGGTAAATGAGGTTGAATTCTACTTGATTGACTACAATATACTTCTTAATAGCTAACTCTGAATATTTTTTATTGATCAATAATGTCTATATAACCAAGATGAAAAAAAATAATTACTTACCAAGATGATGCAATTGGCATTCTCCATCCACTACCAAAGGCTCTCTGACTAACTTTCAATGTGGGAGCCGATTGTCTTCTCTTAAACTCAGAACGCTTAATTAGTCTAGTTGTATTTATAACAGTATCCTTATCGAACCCTTGCTTTATAAGCTCATCATATGTTTTATGGCTTTCTATTATTGATTTTAAAAGAGGGTCTAGGACCTGATAGTCGGGGAGGGAGTCACAGTCAAGCTGGTCTGGACGCAGCTCTGCACTAGGCGGCTTTTTACGAATCTCTTCCCCAATGATTTCACAGTCCTCAGCAAGCCCAAATTCTTTACGGAAATCTTTTGAATCGTTTGAATCTATCCAATTACATAATCTGAATACTGTTGTTTTATATAGATCACCAATTACACCCAAGCCACCATTCATATCGCCATAAAGTGTGCAATAACCTACAGCAAGCTCTGACTTGTTTCCCGTCGTTAAAAGTAATTGCCCTTGTTGATTGGCTATTCCCATAAGGAGAGTCCCACGTATCCTTGACTGGAGGTTCTCTGCTGCGATACCAAACAGCTCCTGCCCTAATGCAGGAGATAAGGCTGTGTGAAAAGACTCCATTATTGGCTTTATAGGAACAGTTGAATTTTTTATTTCCAGTCGATTAGCTAGGGCTTTTGCATCTACTAAGGAGCCTTTTGAACTCCATGGTGAGGGCATCAAAATAGCCTGAACTTTTTCCGGCCCAATAGCTGCAACTGCTATTAAAGCAACTAGAGCAGAGTCAATACCACCACTTAAACCTAGTAATACATTTTTGAAGCCACATTTTAAACAGTAGTCTTTTAACCCAAGAACTAATGATCTAAAAAGTAGTTCATCAGGAGCTGGTATTGATTGAATAATATTTCTATGTGATTGCTTTTCATTTTGTTCTGAGTCCCATAATTTTAGATCCGTTGCAGCAAATGCGAGCTGATGTTCAACTCCACCATCTTTCCCAGTTACGAAACTTCCTCCATCAAATATGAGTTCATCGTTGCCACCAACTTGATTTATATATATAACTGGACACGTTAGTCTTAAGGCCGCAGATGAGACTAGTTCCCTTCTCAACTTAACTTTTCCTTGGCTAAAAGGGGAAGCTGAAAGGTTAATAAGTAAATCAGGATGTAAATTTTCAAAATCTTTTATAGGATCATTACCTGAAGTTCGATAGATATGAATATCATCTTTTACCCATAGGTCTTCACAAATAGTCAACCCTATTTTCCAAATACGATTATCACACTTAAGTTCAATTAGCCATGGCTTGCATGAAGGTTGAAAGTACCTACGCTCGTCAAATACATCATATGTTGGGAGCAATCTCTTTCTGGCGACCACTTCCCATGACTTTGAGTTAACTAAAACTGTAGAATTAAATTGATTTGGTTGGCCCATATCATCACCCCTTTCACTTACGCCAACTAAAACATTTATACCTTTAGGCATCTCTTTAGAGAGCATTTCTAAAGTTTGGATTTGAGAATGGCCGAGTCGGGGTTGAAGCAGTAAATCTCTTGGAGGATATCCCAATAAGGATAATTCTGGTGTTACAACTAGATCAGCATTGCCCTGAGCCGCTTGATTTACAGCTTTAAGGATTAGGGAGGCATTCCCTTCAAGGTCTCCAATTAGGGGATTTATTTGTGCAAGTGCAACGCGCATGAGCAGGAGGCTCTGTAAATGTGAAAGTAAAAACCAGTGGAATGGTTAATTACCATTTAACTCTAATTATAATATTAGAGGCTTAGGCAGATCAGTTGTTAGTTGAAGGAGCTCTTTTAAGTCTTAGCAGAAGTTCTTTAGGGTTTAAGAGTATTCGATATGATTTCTTTAGTAACCTCTCTGATCTTGAAAGATTTATAGACAAATTGTTCGTGAAATTAATAATAAACCAGCTTCTCCTCTTGAAAAAATCTCTATATTTATTTTCTAGACTTATTAATCTTGAGGCATGATTTCTTCTTAGTGATTTGTATTTCAGAAAGATTGGACGGTCTAATGAATAAAGTGAGTCATGCTCCCCCTGATTTTCTTGATATGTCTGGTCAGAGGAGGCTTTCCCTACACATAAATGCATGTGTTCAGCAAATACATTTTTTATAGGGTGTAATCGGTGAATCTGATCCCCAATGTCATGGATCCAATCATCGTTAAACCCAAAATTAAATACTTCTGGTACAAAATATCCAAGAGTGTTATACCATTCTTTACTGATTATAGGGAATGCACAGAAGGGAGGTCTCTCATTATCGACACCTCTTTGATACTTTGTTCTATAACCTGTAGTATGTATTCCATCATTAAAGTAAAATATAGATGTAAGTTGCCTGCCAACATTCTTGTAACTATTTATCTCACTTTTCAGAATCCTATCCCACCCATTCGTTCGGAATATTACATCATCATTCCCCATCGCAAGATATCTACCCTTGGCGCATGAAGCCAGGCGATTCCATGCGTATGAGACAGTAACCTGCTCTTCAAAAATGAACCGAATCCTTCCAAAATCAGGATATCGTTCTTTCGAATTCCCTGCGATTGAACAATACTCATTAATCTTGGGATCATTGTGATCAATATAAATGAGGACCTCTAAATTTTTAGAATTGCTTGCGGTTTCGTACAAGCTATCAACCATTTTGAGTAGCCGCTCTGGCCTGCCTCTGGTTGGAATTAAATATGATACCAATATATTATTGATATTTTTCTCATTACAGTAGATGTCTCGATGGAAAGGATAATAGGGGATTGACCTTTTTAAGCTTCCTTCTTTATGACCCTTTTGAAGGTCTTCATCTATTGATAACTCATTGCCCTTATAATTGAAAACAAAAGCAGATATCTTTTCTCCCTTAAGTTCTGGGCCTAGTCTTTTTTGCTTGATAGGACGATTTCTGTATGACTTTAGGTTCCAAATTAAAACACCATTTTCTTCTGGATTCTCAGGAAGTAAAAATGAATCATTCAAGATAGTAAGCTTCTTTGAGATCAAAAACTCATTATCTGAGTTGTCAACACAATATAGAAATCTGTTCAGCTGGTCAGGCTCCCAAATATCATTCTTAGTTAGGAACATACAGTAATCATAATTATTAATTAGGTCAGGAAGTAAGCTGGGCATGTTCTCTATTACTCGACTAAGACTATCCCCCAAGTTCATATGTAGCCTCCTTACCTTGCTATTATCTATGTTGTTTGACTCGATAAAGTTCTGAAAGGAAATATTGCTTTGATTGACGCTGCTAATGTAATTAGAGTTGTCATTGGGATTTTTATTATAGGTATTTATATTCAGAAAGACCTTGCTAGAGGAATCTATTACTCTTGCAAGTGATTTATAGTTAGTTTCATCTATTTCGAAATCCCAATAGATTGTGGCAAGTTTGATTGAAGTGACCTTTTTCCGAAAGTAATCCTGAGAGATCTCTGGAGGGTTTGAATTTAGTTTAGTACTCATACCAATGCTTTTCATTCCAGGACAATACCAATCAAAAATCTTTTTACAGAGAATATTTATTTAATTCTTATCAGGATGCCATGAGATTGTTCCTGCATCATCGATCATGTTTATTCGCACCACATCTTCTTCATAGGTTTTCTGGTCTCGCGGATTACGTGAGAGTGTTAGGAACCTTGTGTCTTCAGGGAATTTCATTCCATGATCAATCATCGGTGGAGTAAATACCATTTGCCCAGCTTCGACTATGAGCTTTTCGGGCTCTTCATTTGATCCAGTAGGTCTATGGAAATATTCAATTGATCCAGATAGCACATAACAGTAATGCCAATCTGTTTTGTGGTAATGGTTAGCCCTTAGGGAGCCTGCTTTAGATTCGATCAAAACAGCACTTTTCATTATTCGGTCTACTAAAGGTTGAATGGCACCGCGTTTATCGACAAATGGCTTCTCTAGAGAAACCATTGGTTCTTTAGGCCAGTCTGAGCGCTCTAGTTCAGTAATAGGATCTAGGTTGCTAATCGGAAGAAGTAGGAACTACAAGAAGTCTACTTGGGAAATAAGCGTTTGAAAATCATTGTTTTGATAACTGGTAAGGCGTGATGCGCTCTAATTTTTTTCCCTTCATCGTATGTTCTTCCATAGTAGTTAATAGGGACTTCGTAAAACCTTGTCCCTTTTGCTGTCGCAATCGAAAGTATCTCTGAATGCTGTTCCCATCCTTCAGTGACAAGCCTCTCTGGATCGATAAGACTTGCTCGGTAGAGAAGATAGCAGCTGTATACATCAGTAAAAGTTGTATTGTTTAGGATGTTAAAAAGAAAGGTTAATACTTTGTTCCCTACTCGGTGCCAAAAGTAGGATACCCTTGTGATTTGAGAAGCTACTAATCGGCTGCCCATAACTACATCAGCATTAAATCTTAGTACGGGTTCTAAAAGTTTAATGTAATCCGAGGGATCATATTCAAGGTCAGCATCCTGAAAAAGTATGTAATCACCAGTAGCTTTTTTTAAACCAGCTTTAACAGCAGCTCCTTTGCCTCCATTAGCGACATTCTCTATAAGCAGTGTATAGAGATCAGGATGGCTTCTGAGTAATGAAACTGTTTTATCAGTAGAACAATCATCGATAACTATTACCTCGAATTTAACGCCATTTATATTTTGGATGGCGACTTTTTCTAGTATCTGAAGGATGGTTTCCTCCTCATTGAAAGCAGGAATAATTACTGATAGCTTAATCATTTAATCTCTTGAGCCATGTAAACCCTTTTGTTAAACGCCATTTAAGAATATGTTTGCATGCTTGGCTCAATTTACGAAGCTTAGTTAACAAAAGCATAAAACCTAGAGAATCAAGTCTAAACACTTTAATTTATTTGCAGCGTTAATTAAACTTTTTATCTTAGAAAGAGTGTGATTATGATTTTTTATACATAATCATATCTCCATATTTGAAGATAGGAGTGAACTTGTCTGATGGACTTTGCATTAAAGATTCAATACTATGATACTTTATATCTATAATATAAAGAAGATTTGATTTCACGAGGCTTTCATCGAAGCTAGTCCTTGGTCTAATTTTTAGAAACTTTAAAAAATCATCAGTGATTTTCCCTATTGATTTAAGTGCGCTATTGCTTTTCCTTTCCAGAGAGATTCCATTTATAGATATTGGAGCGTCATAATACCATTGATAAAATGTTAATGGTGGGGCTTCAGGAGATGCAGGAGTAATTACGTTTATTTTTTCATTGGTTGGCTCATTGATAGTTGAGGCTATGTACTTTATTGCTACAGGTGCTTCTGGAAATCCATCCTCATCATTTGATGAGACTCCATCGAGCTGAAGCGAGGCTCTAGAAACAAATAAGGAAAATAAAAGTATTAGGCAAATAAATTTATGTTTGGAATTAATATCTAAGAATCTTGTGATAAAAGAAAAGCCAGCATCTGCATAGATACTTAAAAATGGAATTAGAAAGATCCAACTCCTTTCTGGAGGAATGACTTGCTTTAATAGAATTATTGTAAAAGATGAAAAGAGAACTATTGGTAAAAATACTATTAAATCTGATTGTGAATTTCTTTTGTAAAAATATAAACCAAGAATATTCAATATCAAAAATAATATAACTAAAGTTGATGGAATCCCGCTTTTAAGAGTTGAGAAAGTACTTAAAAGACTCGGGTATAATTTTTGAAGAAAGTTAGAAAACCCTATTGAATTTACACCATAACCATTTGTTACTGAAGATATTCCCCCTGATACGATGAATACTGGAGAATAGAGGCTCAATGTAATTAAAGAAGTCAGGGAAAAGCAGGGTAAAATAAATTTACGAGTGATATTTTTAAATCCATAATTATTCCTATACAGACAAATTATAATCCAAAGATATATCCCACTAACAGGAAATAGCATTGTAGGCATTACTAGCATCCCTAAAGAGGATATGACCGATAGACCTAAGACATGATTTGGATTTTCAGTTTTCCTGACTTTAAGTGCAATCCCAAATAACAGAAGTGAAAAAAGAGTAAGCAATGTATACCCTCTTGCATTACTAGAGAATGAAACCATGTAAGGACTTATTGCGACTATAAGTGAACCAATGAGCCCGTTTTGGTTTAGTTGCTTACAGATTAAATAAGTTATTACAATACAACTTATTCCCGCAATAAGTGCTGGCAGCCTAATTGCTATAATTTCGCTACCAAAAATAATAGTCGATAGTTTAATCAGAATACTGCTTAATACATGATTGTTCGCTACGCTATACCAAATTGTTCTTATTGGATTGGCTTGATTTATATAGTTGAGGAAAGTAAATGACTCATTATATTTCATTGGCTGATTTATATAATATATTCGATTTGCTAGCCCTATTAAAATAATTATCAATATATATTTATCTTTAAACAGACTTGATATTGAACTTCTCGACCATAAAGAAAGAGATCTGAGTGAATAAATTATTTCTTTTGTGATATTATGTTTAGTTGATTCGAACATGGGTTTACTCTTTAAGGGATTTCAACTCCCTGTAGATATCAATTCCTATAATAGCCTTATCGACTATTCAAAGCATCTATAATAACAAAATAATTTTAATTTACTGCCGTGTAAGTTTTTCAGGCTATATCTCTATAATTTTTTTGGCGGATATATTCAAGATACTTAATTACCTTATCTCGTCGGTTACTGGTTATAAGAACCTGAACACAAACTCACCTTTGCTTCTTTTGCAAAACAAGTTGATTTGATAATCTTGTTGCTCTTTCAAATCTGATTGCCTTTGCTAAGCTCTCGCCCATCTCTATCTTTTCAGATACTTTTTGATGACTCTTCTTTAAAAATGGCTTAATTTCTCGTTGAATTTCCATTCGCTTATTAGTAGATATGAAACTATTCCGTACTATATGCCTAGTTCAGGATTACCGCTTTAAATATGTATCATTTAATTGAATTACAAATTACAATCTTGATGTTAATATGCTCTTGTAGTCTCAAATTCAGACTATGACTTGACTTGATTATTACGTAGGCATAAATAACACTAGTTCTATCTATTCTAGACCAGGCATTTCAATCTTGAGTTCGTCAGCCCAGCTATTAAGCCGTGAATCAGTTAGATCTGATTCACTGTCTTCATCTAATGGTAAGCCACAGAAGAAATTACCAATGAGACTTTTTGACTCATCAAATGTATAGGTATCTTTGTTCACATAGCCAACCATACTTGCCCCTGCTTTTATAAAGTACGAGTGCAATTCCTCCATAGCATCACAGAAATTTTCTGTATAAGTGGAGGAATCTCCCAGGCCAAAGATAGCAACCTTTTTATTATTCAGATTCAAACTTCCAATTTCTTCAAGCACTTCATCCCATGCTGTTCCGGAACGCTCAGAATCGGCCCCGGTATTCCAAGTTGGGATACCGCAGATAATTCCATCTAAGCTTGAGAACTCGCTGAGATCAGACAGTTCGGCTAGATCTTTAGGCGGATTGCTACCCTTCAATAGCTTATGTAACCTATCAGCTATATCCTCTGTTTTTCCAGTTGTTGTTGCGAAGTAGATTCCTACAGACATTGTTTTTATGATTAACACTTTATTTCTAATGCATAGGCTTAGTAAGCAACGTACAGATTTTACGCCTCCCTGTTTTACATGATACTCACGGGGCTTATGTTGCTAAAAAGAATGCTGCAACTAACATCACTCTTACGATTTTTAGCATATTTGCAATGATGATTAATTCATAGGGATACGTTTTAACCTTTCAATCATACAAAAAATCTAAATGATCTACCAACTTTTAAGCCCCGCTGGGGCTGGGGCTATTCCCCTTTTTGCCATGCTCCTAGCTCTCATAATGCTTATCGTTAATGGTATACCTATGGCAGCGTGGATTAGAACAATCAAATATAAATCAATTTGATACTGGCTCATTTGAGATTTTAGAATGACTCCATCCAAAATACATCTACTATTACATCTGATTAGATAAAGTTAAACCTATCGAATACGACTGTGCAATTTGTAACAATGAAATGAATCATTTCTGTAGAACCCAGTATTTAATTCTTATCTTACTGTAAATCACAGAAGAATGTTATTTATGTTATTGAGATGATTTCCATAATGAACATAATCACTAAACCATATGAAGATAGTGGTAAAACATAGTCAAAACCTTAATAGGTTTTCAGTGTCCTATATATACATTCTTCGTGCAGACCTACGGAAATCCAAACGTTACCTACGATTGGTATGCAGGAAATTCTGGGGTGACAAATCGCTCTGGAAAATTCATTGCTGCGCATGCTGCTCATGCAGGTTTAATGATGTTCTGGGCTGGTTCTTTCACACTGTTTGAATTAGCTCGATATGACGCCTCTTTGCCTATGGGTAATCAGGGCTTGATTTGCTTGCCTCATTTAGCGAGTCTTGGGATTGGTGGAATTGAAGGTGGAATTATCACTGATCTGTATGCGTGTACAGTGATTGCAGTTCTTCATCTTATTTTTTCAGGAGTTCTTGGCGCTGGAGGCCTCCTTCATTCCTTGAAGTTCGAAGGTGATTTATCTAAAGCAGCAGGTCGACCTAAGAAATTTGATTTTAAATGGGATGATCCTGACCGGCTAACTTCTATTCTTGGTCATCATCTTATTTTCTTAGGGCTAGGTGCTATTCAATTCGTTGAATGGGCGAAATACCATGGAATTTGGGATAGCGCACAAGGTGTAGTTAGAACTGTTGAACCTAATCTGAGCGCCGCAATGGTTTGGAACTACCAAGTTGACTTTTTATCAATAAGTAGCTTGGAGGATGTAATGGGAGGCCATGGAATTTTGGCCTTTATTCTTATAAGTGGAGGAGCATTTCACATTTCCACTAAACAATTTGGTGATTACACCAAATTCAAAGGCAAAGGATTGTTGTCTGCCGAATCTGTTCTTTCCTATTCTCTTGCTGGGGTTGGGTACATGGCATTTGTAGCTGCCTTTTGGTGCTCTACTAATACAACTGTTTATCCAACTGAGTTCTACGGAGATGTATTGGATATTAGCTTCCAATTTTTCCCTTACTTTACTGACACGGCCTCTAACCTGCCCGCTGAAGTACATACCTCTAGAGCCTGGCTATCAAATGCTCATTTCTTTCTAGGGTTTTTCTTCCTACAAGGTCACCTGTGGCATGCCTTAAGAGGAATGGGTTTTGACTTTAGAAGAGTCCAGAATGCCCTTGACAACATGGAAAGTGTAAAGATCACTTCTGGTGACTAAGCTCTTTAAATTAACTATATAAAAGCCCCATAAAGGGGCTTTTTCATGGCCTTTATTTGCCAATCTCCTCCCCTTACTTAATATATGAAAGGGAAGTGGATTGGCATGATTATTAGGCTATAGGCAAGTAGTTTGATGCTTGAATTGATTCGACCAAATTTAGTCTTTAAGATATGGCGATGAATTTGTTCCTTGACCATCGTTATCTTTTTTGCCACCAATAGCAAAAATTGCGAAGCCAATAAGACCTAAAATACCAAAGATTGGGGCAGATAACTCTGTAATTGCAGAAGGAGCTCCAGTGGTTAAAGATGATAAGATCATTGAAAAATGAGTTTTTCTATACAAATAGATATTGGAGCAAAATGAATAAGGTTTTACTCCTACATGGTTAAATGAAAAGATAGTGTATCTTTTCATACTGTATTTTGTGTTGGTTTATATTTTGAATGTCATTTTATTTGAAGGTGACTTTTGATTACTAAACTTGCAAATATATGATGTAAGATATTTACCATCTTATACAGTAATAATTTAAGAGATGAGTTAATATTTTTTGGGCTAATCGACAAGGTACATCGATTACACAAAAGCGACAACACTAAATCCTCTGGAAAGCTCCAGAGGATTTTTTCTGTAAGCATTTCAGTAAGCTTTAAGACGAAAATAACTTCTTGGTAGACTACTTTGACGCAAGACACTATAGGAATATTTTGACACTCTATATTATTGGATCTTATCTGATTACAATTTATTTGTAGACATAGAAGAGATTATTAATGAGTTGATATTTGAGTGTATACAATTATTGAAATGATAATAACTTGGTGTTTGCTTAATTCTAATCAAGAACCAGTTTACCCTTGTTTAACAATATAATGATTGGTAAACCAATGCTTTTATATCCTCTGTTTTTGGAGCACGCAGATTGTTCTCAGCTCTTTCTGGAGTGTACATATCATCACATATACTTTCGATCCAGTTTTGGTTATTAGGAAGATAGCTCTTGATTATTGAATTTATTTCTAGATCTATAAATAAATCCATAAGGAATAATTCAAATTCTACGACACTTTTATATCCAAGTTGCTCAGAAAGTTTTACAAGTCTACCATCATCTTCGGCTAGATTAAATTTAAATAGTTTAGGGAGGGTAAAGCTACTCGCAAGACCGTGTGGAATACCAAAATGAGTTGTGAGAGGATAAGAGATAGAGTGCGCGAGGGAGGTTTTAGTAGTGCTAATTGCCATTCCTGACAAACAGCTTGCGACTTGAAGTTGCGATCGCAGATTGATGTCATTAATATTTTCTTTAAGCTTCGGTAAGGCTTTAAAAGCTAAGGAGAGAGAATTGGTTGCATTTAAAATACTGAGTGAATTTGCATTTCTATTCCATATGGATTCAAAAGCATGGGAAATTAGATCTAGGGCCGATATTAGTGAAGATTCATAGTTTAAAGTTGTTGTTAGTATTGGATCAAGGATAGCTATAGAGGGTCTTATTGAATCATGACAGAGTGAATATTTTTTATGAGACCTTTTGCCCCATAATGTGGCAAAAGGTGTAACCTCAGAGCCTGAACCAGATGTTGTAGGTATTGCAATAATTGGATATGCATTAGACTTTCCCTTTGAGCGACCTTTATCATTAAAGTCATCTAAAATATCTTTAGATGAGTTTGATGCCAAAAAAAATGAAAATGCCTTTGCAACATCTATAGTGCTTCCGCCTCCAATAGAGATAATATATTTAAAGTCCTCATTCTTATAATAATCAAGCCAATTTGAAACATCATATATTTCAGGATTTGCCGTTACTTTATCATGAATACATATGCGATCTGGATTGACGACTTTACACAATTCATCGACGAGACCTCTTTTTCTAAAACCCGGAGTTGTCACTAATAAACAATTACCATTTATTAGATTATCTTTTAGCGATTTTCTCCACCCATCAAAAATTAATTTTGTAGGCATGTAATGAATATTATTCATAATTATCTTCCATAAGATACTTCATGAAACTTTCTTTATTTTGCTTTGGACTAGAGAGTGGTCTTCCTAAGTCTCCTCTATACCCTGTTCTTATTTGTATTTCAATTAAGGTAGGCCCATCTCTTTTATTAATTAAATCTGGGACTATTTGATTAATTTCAGATCTAGTTTTAAGAGTAATAGCTTGTCTGTAATTAGATGATTTTGCTATTAATGGAATGTTTATTTTCTTTGCAACAGTCGGTTGACCACCGACTGAATCATGTGCACCATTGTTTAAAACTATATGAACAAAATTTGTAAGATCTGTAGAGCCTATTATTGGAAGAGAGCCTAAATGCATTAGGAGAGCACCATCACCATCTATGCAAACAATATCACGAGAATTTTGTGTTAACGCTAGTCCCATTGCGATTGATGATGCATGCCCCATAGAACCTACAGTTAGAAAGTCTCTATAATGTTGCTTATTTGTTCTAGCACGCAATTCATATAATTCTCTAGACAACATTCCTGTTGATGAAACCACGAGAGAATTCTTTGGTAAAATAGGGATTAATGATTGAAGCACTTCTTCTCTGAGGAGCAGGTTTGTACTACTTTTGGAAGTACTAGAAACTTCATCTGCAAATGTACCTTTTTTAATTAATATCGCGACAGGCGAAGATGACCTAACCATAGTATTAAGAGCATCCTGAATCCCTAATAAGGGATTTTCTGTTGATGGCCCAATCGTATAACTTGGAATTTCTAGATCCTCTAAGATTTTTTTTGTGATTCGTCCCTGCTTTAAATGTTGAGGCTCGTCCGGTTGGCTTGGCTCTCCTCTCCATCCGATTAATAGAACCATAGGAATGCTATATACCTCTCTATCTGCCAAGGAAACTAGTGGATTTATTACATTCCCTAAGCCAGAATTCTGTAAATAAACAAGACTTGGTTCATTGCTCCCTAGATATTGTCCTGATGCAAGTGCGATAGCATTCCCTTCATTGGCAGTAATAATATGCTTTTTAGATGAAAAATGACCTGTAAGGTATGAACAGAAATTCGCAAGGAGTGAATCAGGTACACCATAAAACGTCTCAACTTTATATTTTGCAAGTAATTCAATAAGCTGTGATGATGAAATCATCGATCAACACATGATTAAAATTATCGTACAGCAAGGTAGATGTAATGCTTGGGAATTATAAATATTGTAAATAATACACTTGCTTTGATCCTTGTATTTTGTTTTCCGATTTGATTATTTTAATATGAATATTTCATAGATTTGTTCCAGGGATTAAGTTAATAACTTCATTGATACTCATCATCTCCTTATCTGACTCATATGACCTACCATTTTGTAAAATTGATTGTGCACACCTTACCATTGAAGGGTAAGCACTTCTAAGCAGTTGGTTCGCATAGATAATTACATTTGCTCCCATCTCTGAGAGCTCTCCTTCATATGAGGTATTAAAACTTGAAGGAACCACAACAAGCGGAGGTCTATTACTAATTTTATTATAATGATCACAGAATAATTTTATCTCGTCTACAGTTTTATTCCTGCTGTGAATCATTATTGCATCAGCACCAGCACTTATATAAACCTTTGCGCGATGAATTGCATCTTCTATCCCCGCTCCTAGTATTAAACTCTCAATGCGAGCTATAACCATAAAGGCGGGATTACATGCTGATTGTTTCCCCTGGGTGATTTTCTTAGCAAAGACTTCCGCATCTTCTTGTAACTGGGGCACATCTGAGCCAAAAAGTGAATTTCTTTTTAGACCAGTTTTATCTTCTATTACACATGCAGACACTCCTAAACGTGAAAGCGAAGAAACAAGATATGGGAAATGCTCTAACCTTCCTCCTGTATCAGCATCGTAGATAATTGGTTTTGTAGTAACTTCCAAGATATCTTGCAAGGTTTGCATCCTTGAAGTTGAGTCAACCAACTCAATATCTGGCTTCCCTTTAGCCGTTGAATCTGTCAATGATGAGAGCCATAGAAAATCATAACTTAATGATGCTCCTTCGACATCTACTTGAACGGTTTCTGCAATAAGGCCGGTCAATCCATTATGTGCTTCAATTCCCCTTAGATATTTTTTGGCATTTAGCAATTTTCTCAGCATTTCTAGCCTTCTGTCTGGTGAAATCCCTGAAGCAAGTATCTGCTTTGTTACATCTGTGGATGATATCCCTTTTGTGTATTCTGGTTCAATCACAGTACCAGATATTTTTTCCATTGCGATAAATACACGCTCACGAGCCCTTTTTTGAACACCAGTTCGCCAATCTGTACCATGAATAAAATAGTCAGGTTTATATTTTTCTATTTGAAATACATAATCAAATCTCTCTTGAGGAACCACTTTACTTACACCATCTATAGCCTCTAGTACTGACTTCCTTTCGTCATAGTTTAAAAGTGGTAAACGCTTATATGAAGCAGCTGCTTCGTCAGTCATTAAACTTATGTAGACCTCGCCATATTTCTTGCCAATATTAATTATATTAATATGACCATAATGCAAATAGTCTGCGACCATAGGTATTAGGACTAATTTTTTATCACCGCTCATCTTAGAACCAAGTTTGTGTATCATTATACATACGTTCAAATATAGCATTAGTATGTGATCTTGCCAGTTGACTGGTTTCTAGTTTTACAAACCTTTCATATTGTTGTTTGTCTACTGATAAACAAATTTCTACAATCCTTGTAAGCGGAGATTTAAATTCAACAATTACTCCGCTTGCTTTTATTAGTAGTGAGTCACCAGCTAGCAATTGATAAATTGAATTTGAATCATTTATTTCCGCATTTCCTTCTATTACATATAACCAAGAATGGATTTCACCTTCATAACTAGAAGTCCTAAAATCAGTGCTGTGGAGAGTTATTTCAGGTGTACGTACTCTGTTTATTAACTTTCTAGGTGAATTAAAATGAGAACCTTGCCAAAATTCTACTGCTGGAACGCCTTGTTTATTGCTATTCTCTATAGCTTCCACTTGTGTTGAGTCAGAGGCATATTTCTTGTATTCATTTGAGGGGAAATAACTATAAATACTTTTATAGGTTATGGCTACTATGTAGGAGCCTTTTTTTCTTGTGGTAAATGTATGCGGAACATATGGAGTTATATAATTCAAGTCTAGATTATTCATTGCTTTTATGTATTTCTTGGAGCCTCTTTTCCAGTGGAAATTAACTTCACCAATAAACAATGTGATTTGGTGCTCAAGATGGCCTTTGTTAAAGTAACAGTTGTCGAGTTCAACCTTATCCTCAACATTATATTTAAGGTTAGGAGTTATGTGCTCTGGTAGAAAAGGAGAGTCAAATGATGCTGCTAGATCTTTGTAGGTATAGTAATTAATTTTTCCACGTACAAATGATCTTTTGCTCTTATTACTAACCTTTTTGGATTGCAAAAAAAGATTCTTAGGGATGTATGTATTCTTAAACTTACATAGATCATCGGAAAATAGCGTAAAATCTATTACAGGGTGATTTTCAAGTATTGAGATCAACCTTGCACTTGGTTCAGATATGCCATCAATAACAGCACTCACCTCATCTTTATCGATTCCATATAAAGAGCTAAATGACCCTGGAGTATGTTTAATACTATTCAATGCTTGTGATAAAGTTATGCCAAACCTTATTGGGTCAAACACGGTCTAATTTCTATTCATATCTAAATCTAGCATCTTGCGTATTAGCAATCAACTGAATTTGAGTTATTTCATCATTTAATTTATAGATAATTTATAGATAAAATAAATAGCTAGCTTTTTTGGCTGGTCATTCGGTAAAACTATCCCTTTCCCGAAATTGATAAGTTTTCCTTTAAGTACTACAATAATTCATTCTAATGAATTATTGTAGTACTTAAAGTTTATCCCTTGTGCATGCTCAAAATAATCTTATAGTTACACTCATTTCATCACTTCGTTTTCAGGTACTATCCAAAAGGTGCATAGATGTGAATAGAGAGTCTAAGCCAACAATAGTCTTTTATGCTGCTCACTCGACATCTCTCCTTTTGGAGTGTTGGGACTTCTTAAAAGATCGTGCTGAGTGTTATTGGGTTACACCCCATCCAAATGTATATGCAGAATTAAAATCGGTTGGCTGTCAGAATATTGTAAATGAGCAGCAATTTGACCTTGTCAGAGCATTTATTGGTAAGAGCTTTAGGAAAATCAACTCTTTCTTGCCTGACGCACATGAACGATATGTGCGAAATACTATTCAAATAATTGAATCTGTAGACCCTGACATTGTAATCACAAATACTGTTTACTTACTTAAAAAATATATACCAAATAATCCCAGAACTATTAAAGTTCAGTTATTCCACTCTGTTCCATACAAGACCCATATCATCCTTCCTGAAGCGCTCGACTATGACTTGATATTGCTGCCTGGTGAGTATCATAGGAAGACTTTTATAGATAGATTTAATCTAAAAGATGCCACGAAATTACAATCTGTTGGTTGGCCTAGAACTGATAAACTGATTACACAGCCTCTAAGCGATGACCAAAAAAAAAGTCTGCTAAAACAATATAACCTTGATCCCGAGCTTCAAACTGTTTCATACGCACCTACTTGGAATGCTTTTTATGACAAAGGCTTATTCCCTCGCTCTTTTGGACATTTGGCTAAAGCATTCGAGGATTTCTGTAGAGAAATGATGAAATTAAATATTAACTTAGTAATTAGACTCCATCCGGGCTCTCATAAGTTAATAGAAAAGGAGAACCTTAATTCTATAGCTAGAAAATATAACGTTTGCCTATTCTACAAAAAACAAATAACTCATCTGGATAATACTGTCTATGACTTCCTATCTATTACTGATATTTTGGTTAGTGACATGTCTGGAATAATTACTGATTTCATGGTTTTAAATCGACCAATTATCTATATTGAACCTGAAGTTGATTCAGAAGGGAAAAAAATAGATTGGGATATCAACGATTTACCTAAGGATTTTAGAGCTGGACCAGTAGTCGACTCTATGGATGACTTGATTTCAAGCGTTAAGCAAGCATTAGAAGACCCTTATAAGTACAAACTGAAGAGGGAGGAGACTTTGAAAAAAATCTTCTATAAATTAGATGGTTTCTCGTCAGAAAGAGCAGCCAACGCGATTCTTCAATATTATAGAAACTTTACCAGACAGTAATCTCCCCTGCTTTTAGCCATTTTTACCTAATTCTATAATACATTTGTAACCTTCAAAAGTCAGACAAAAAACTTAATTTTGAAGTGTAATTGCATAATCTATGATTGTCTTCTTCTTGCTTAGTCCATAATCAATTTTATGAGAATCAAGCATATATTTCATTTCTCTTTCTAATCTTTTTTCTGATTCAACTTCATCTAGTTTGCAAAGTACAAATACTTTTTTCTGGGCTGCTCTGGCTTCATCTGAATTTAATTGTCCCTGTAACTCTGATTGTTCAGATGTAATGAATGTACTGATAAAGATAAATCCACCCACACCAAATAATGCTTTAGAAAGAATTTTATTTCTCTTAAAAACTTTGTTTTATTGCCTTTTTCGACTTTAGCTGACTTTTCTCTCTTAACTCGTTTCCAAGAGATGTGGTATGGATTCACCTATGCACCCTGTTGATAACTCCAATCATTTGGGACAATGGGGTATGCAGAATCTGACTTATCAACGAAGTTATCAATTCGGGACCATTTTACTGGGCTTTCGGAGACTTATCAATGACTTATCAATGAATCTCACTGCTGAAAACCCTTGCAATAACTGGAGTATATAACCCTATGTATTTTCAGGACATCATTGAGCAACTAAACCATTACTGGTCTAATCAAGGATGTGTCCTTCTTCAGCCTTATGACACTGAGAAAGGAGCAGGAACGATGAGCCCTCATACTTTTCTTCGTGCGGTTGGCCCAGAACCTTGGTCAGTGGCCTATCCAGAGCCATGTCGCAGGCCTACAGATGGTCGTTACGGGCAGAACCCAAATCGTGCTCAACATTATTTTCAATATCAAGTACTTATAAAACCTTCTCCCGACGGAATTCAAGAGAAGTATTTATCATCTCTTGAGCAGTTAGGAATTTCTAGGACTGATCACGACATTAGATTTGTAGAAGACAATTGGGAGTCCCCTACATTAGGAGCCTGGGGAGTTGGCTGGGAGGTTTGGTTAGATGGGATGGAAGTCACACAATTTACTTATTTTCAGCAATGTGGTGGAATTGATTGCAAACCTGTCTCTATTGAAATTACCTATGGGTTAGAAAGATTAGCAATGTATCTACAAAATGTTGAAAGCATTTGGGAGTTGAGTTGGAATAATACTCTAAGTTATGGAGATATTTGGTTACCGTTTGAGAAAGGACATTGTAAATTTAACTTCGAGGAATCTAATTCAGAAAGACATCTAGAATTGTTTACACTTTACGAGGCTGAAGCTAAACAACTACTTTCAAAAAGTCTCCCTGCACCAGCTCTTGACTTCGTATTGAAATGCAGCCATACATTCAACCTATTAGATGCAAGAGGTGTTATTTCAGTTACAGAACGGACTGCAACTATTGCTCGTATTCGAGATTTAGCGCGTCAAGTAGCAGAAAAATGGCTTGAGGAGAGAGCGGAAATGGATTTTCCTTTACTTAAATGAATCTATTATAAAGAGTAAGATCAATCAACTATAAAAAAACTTTATTTCAAAAACTAATCTCTTGAACCCCAAACAAGTTGAAGTTTTCGCTTAGCACATCCACTAGGAGAAAAAAAAACAACCGTCAAAGTATAAACAGCCAGTTATATTAGTATCATTTGTACTATTTGCAAGTAACTTATCCTTGAAGGCAGATATTTTCTCTAGAAAAGTTTCTTATTCAATCTATATTTAGCCAACCCTGATTTTAGGGTTTTTCTGTGTGAGGAAACCATGAAACTCTTCCAGCAATTGCTGGTAGCTCCTGCTGCTTTGGGTTTAGTTGCTCCATTAGCGGCAAATGCTTCAGATCTGAATATTGATGGTGTATCCGAGTATTCGGGCGCTACTGAACAGGTCACCAGTATCAACAACTTCAATGATGTCCAACCAACTGATTGGACACACCAAGAACTTTCTAAACTCGCTAAGCGTTACAACTGTGTTGAAGGCCTTAAAGGCAATCAAGTACTCAGTCGCTTTGAAGCAGCTTCAATTCTGAATTCATGCCTTGAGCGTGTTACTGAAGTCACTGATGAAGTTAGCCGCCTTACCAGTGAGTTCAGCACTGAGTTGGCGACAATTCAAGGCCGCATGGATGGCCTTTTGGCCCGTGTAGGAGAGCTCGATGCAACTCAGTTCTCAACTACGACAAAACTTAGTGGTAAAGCCACTATGGTTTTAGGTGCAACTGGCTATGACATGGACGGTCAGAAGGATGTTATTCCCGATGGTCAGCGCACTGATGGAACTACTTTGACGTATGCCTATCAGCTGAATTTGAACACCAGCTTTACCGGAGAGGATCTTCTTTATACACGTGTGAAGACTGGTAATGATTCAACAAGTGCCTTTGGAGGTAAGGATGCTTATGTCACTCCTGCATACCTTGAGCATGCAAATAGCAACCAGGACACCCTGAAGGTAGACAAGCTGTGGTATCAATTCCCAGTCACAAATGGCTTTACCGCATACGTAGGTCCCAAGATTGAGAACTACTACATGCTTGAGAGAAGCCCTTCTATCTATAAGCCACTACTAAAAGCTTTTAAACTTGGCGGGAACTACGGCACTTATGGTGCTAGCACCGGTGCAGGTTTTGGTGTTTCTTGGCAGGAACTGAAAGATGATCCAATGACTCCAGGCGTTGGATTTAGTACTGGCTATACAGCTGAGGATGGAAAGGTTGGTAAACCATCCAGCGGTGGAATGTTCACTGCTGATGCTGATTCCATTTGGTTGACTCAGGTCAGTTACGGGAACCCTCAGTGGCAAGTTTCGTTTGCTTATGCAAGTAAGGGTGATGAGGCTACGCAAGGTTTCGGAACCGAGCTTGGTGGTGCATCTAACGTAGATTGCACAACGGGTAGTTGTGAATCATCTTCCGATAGCTTTGCTATTAGAGGGTTCTGGCAGCCTGAAGAGAATGGATTGGTTCCTTCATTTAGTGCTGGTTTTGACTGGACTAATTACAGTCTTCCAGGCGATGCCGCCAAGGGTACTCGTGAAGCCAGTGCTGGTTGGTTCCTTGGGATGAGCTGGAAGGACGCCTTTATTGATGGCAACAGACTGGGCCTTGCTATTGGAGGACTTCAGTGGGCGACAGAAAGGAAGAACTCAAATGGGTTTGACGGTACTGACACCGAAGGGGAAGAGAATGTCGCAATGGAGCTCTATTACGACATTAAAGTTTCAGACAACATTACTGTTACTCCAGCAGTGTTCTATCTGAGCAATCCATTCGGTGCAGAAACAGGGGACACTCAAAACAGCGATCTTGGCGCTTCCACTGGTGGACATGACGCTGATCACTTCGCTGTCTGGGGCGGACTGGTTAAGACCACCTTTAAGTTCTAGTTTTTTGCTTTAACAAAAGAGACGCCTACATTTTGTGGGCGTTTTTTTTTATTTATATATATTATTTGCAAGTTATTATTAATTACTAAAAATCCCAGATTTGTTATTAAAACCCTATTCCCTTACATAGTTTTAATTACCAACAATTCTCACCCTCCCCAATAGGGATACAGATATTTGACTTCTTGGCTTTCTTCTTGGCATTTTTTGCATCCTTATCCAATTTGCTCTCTTCATTAATATCTTGGTCTGTTGTCCACTCCTTAAGACCGCCCATATTTCCAGGGTTGTCTGCATCAACACCAGCAAAACTTTGTGAGGGATTAAGGGTGTTTGTTGCCAAAAGCGTTGATGCAGCAAGAAATATCGCTACAGGTGATTTCTTAGACACTTTTAATTTGTGTTCGAGATAGGATCTATTTTGCAATGAGATTATGTTTTTTGCTTGCCAATAGATACCAGCCTTTGTATCGAATGATGCAGGGCTAGTCTCCTAACCTTCTAAGTAAGTTTGAGTAAGCTTGAAAAATTAGGTCTAGTTCTGCAGAACGGCCATGATTAGCCAAAAGCCCCTTTGCACCAGCGTCTAACCCAAAAAGTATATTACGGTCTTGACTGTTTTTAACATAGCTTTCTATCCATCCAACACATACTAGACGCTGACCAGCAGTAATAGTTTCAACAGCGTGTAGTGTTGTGCTTGGGTAAATTAGTATTTTGCCAGCTTCCAATTTAAACTTTTTTTCTCCTTGCAACTCCTGTATACAAAGTTCACCTCCTTGGTAATCTTTGGGTTCACTTAGAAATAAAGTAAAAGATAGATCGCTTCTACCCGTTGACATATAGGCATTATCAATATGCATGCCATAGCCATGAGAAGCATTAGATAGAGTAAACATCAGTCCATGAATTAACTTGGGCAAAGTAAAACTTTTTAAAAGAGAATTTGCTTTTATTGCATTTACAACATTTTCGCTTTTCTGGATAGAAAGATTTGATTCTCTATTGAGTTGTAAATTGTTTTTGCCTGCTGCAGCATATGTTCCCGCTGTTGTTTTACCGTCTTCCCATTTTGAGGTTGTTTTGAGGAGAGAATCACGTAGTTCTGTTACCTCTTCAGGAGAAAATAATTGGCATGCAAGGTGTTCCATTTTTTGTTTAAGAGGTAACTGTCACTGTGAAAATGCTCTTTGACCTGGAATAACAATTGATACTTCCATTGGTATGAAATGCACAGAATCACCTTTGTTCTGGGAATAGGCTTGTTAGGTTAGTTCCAGGTAAATCTAAATGAAGAGAAAAGGATTGATCCCTTGGTTCAAAACTTCTCTAAGCCTTACCATAGCTTTATTTATTTCAGGGCCGGCCAATGCAAACTCTAGAGAGGTAAGGGTTTACTCAGGCCGCCACTATAATACTGATAGACAGATTTATAAGAAGTTTTCTCAGGAGACAGGAATAAGAGTTCGTTTAATTGAGGCTACAGGAATATCTTTAGTGGAAAGATTGAAGAGAGAAGGGAAAAACTCTAAAGCAGATATCATTCTTCTTGTCGATGCTGCCCGTATTTATAATGCTGCTGAAGCAGGATTGCTTCAACCTTACCGGTCAGCCAAACTGGACAACCAAGTTCCCCAAGAATACCGTGATCCGAAGAAAAGATGGTATGGGTTGACAAGAAGAGTCAGAGTGATAATTGCTAACCCAAGAACTGTAGATACAACTTCTATTAAATCCTTCTCAGATCTTTCTAGTCCTTCCTTAAAAGGAAAGGTTTGTCTTAGAAAGAGAAATAATGTTTATAATCAATCTCTTGTTGCAAACCAAATAGCACTTAAAGGTGAAGTACCTACTCGATCCTGGTTAAAAGGAATGATTAACAATGTATCTCAGCCTTATTTCGGTGGTGATATCTCTTTAGCCAGGGCAGTTGCTCAAGGTAAATGTGGTGTAGGTATTGTAAATCACTATTATGTAGCAAGAATGCTTGCAGGCATTAATGGCTCTAAGGACAAGATTCTTGCAGAAAAGATTAAGGTTATAACTCCAAAACCAGCACATGTAAATGTAAGTGCTGGAGGATTGGCTAGGTATGCGGAGAATAAAAAAGAAGCTATCCAGCTTTTAGAATACCTTGCATCTCCTGACGGAAGTAAAGGACTCGCAGGCCCCACCTTTGAACATCCTCTCCGCGAAATTGGAAAATCACCTGAACTAAAGAGTTTTGGTATATTTACTCCTGACGGGGTAACAATTTCACAATTAGGTAAAAATAATTCACGTGCTATTAAGTTAATGGCACAGAGTGGATGGGAGTAATTTAACTATTTAAAGGCATCTGATTTATACTCAGTAATTACTATATTCTTTTTGATCTCTAATAATGGAACCATATTTACTATTTATTTGATTTTTTAATTGTGAACGTTTGTCATTCTCTATGTAGACACTCCTAGCCAGATCAATAAAATTTTGATCATATACGCTTAGACTCTCTTTCTCTCTTATTGCATCTTCAATTTGCCATAGGCTTAGATTAATTTTCTGAAGTGACTCGACAAGGTCATCATCAACTTCGAATGCAAGGTTTTTGTAAATATCATTTAGTAAACCAAGTTCTTTTTTTGCATGAACCAACTGAAAACCTTTTAATTTACTGATCTTGATATTCAGAATAGTAATTTTATCTATAAGCTCTCCTAGTGATACTGGAGCTAGAATGATTTCCATTTGATACCTCTCTTGTTTGAATAGTTAAATTTCTTTTAGACCATTGACTATCTCTTTGGAGACTTCTTTTATGACTTTACTCCAGTCTCCTTCGACATCTTGACGAAAGATTTTTATTGATGGATACCAGAAAGTGTCTTCGCCAACCAATCCCCACCGCCAATCTGGAATCTTATTTAACAGCAGAAAAGTAGGATGGCCGATAGCGCCTGATAGGTGAGCTATAGCAGTATCAGTTGTGATTAAAATATCACAGTTAGATATTATTGAAGCCACTTCTTCGAAATCCCATATTCTATTCACTTCTTCTTGACAAGCTACAAATTTATCTTCGAAGCTACAATCTTTTAGTTGTTCTGAACCAGCGCCTTTTTGGAGTGATAATAGATTCGCATTTATATCAGCGAAAATAGGAGACATCGTAGCTAAACTCATTGATCGTCCTTTTAAATTGTATACTTCTGCTTTTTTGTTCCCTTGCCAGTTTATACCAATAACAGGTCTATTTTCTTCTTTTAAGATCTCTTTCCATTTTTCTTTTAGCTTTTTATTTACTTTTATATATGGTTTATAGGCTATAGTATTTAATGCCCTAATCCCGAGAATATCAGGCAGTGAAAATAAAGGAGTCCAGCAATAGTCTTGTTTTTGAGCGAGATCATCTGGGCTATAGAAATTACTAACAATACCTAGGCTTTTAATTAAGCTAAATAATTTCTCGTCGGCACAGAATGAAAATTTAACTTCTTTCTCACTTAGTTCATTTAAATACCTGGCAAACTGTATAGTATCGCCCAAACCCTGTTCTGCAATTACTATTAAATCTTGATCTCTGTTGATATCTATCTTATATACTGGATCTCCTTTAGGTCTCGCCACTAAACCTACGCGATCATTTTTTGCTTCATATCTCTTTTTGTATTTATTCCAGCCATCCAGATAGTTTCCATTATACATATATGCAACGCCAAGATTACTTTCTGCTTCTGGATAACCCGGCTTTATTGCTAGTGCTTTTAAAAAATATTCTATGGCTTTATCTACCTTTCCTAGATCTTTCATCGCAAGCCCAATATTATTAATAACCTCCACATAATTATGTTTTTGATAGAGTGCTTTTTTGTATAAACCTAGTGCTTTTATAGGATCTCCATTTTCATGAAGAACTAGGCCTAAATTACATAATGCTTCAGGAAACTCTTTCTTATAATTAATAGCCTTTTCATAACTAGATTTTGCTTTATCTCTTTCTCCTATATCATGATATAAGTTGCCAATTTGGAAATGTATTTGAGGGTCTTCTGCGTCTATATTTAGAGATAACTTGAAAGCATTTAATGCGTTATTTATAGAACCAAGTGATTGCAGCAAATTCGCGAAATTTAAGAGAGACTTCTTGCTTTTTTTAGATATAGATACACCAGTCTCGCACCATATAATAGATTCGTTATATAAGCCTATATCTCTTAAAGTAATTGCCAGGTTAGATATAGCAGTTATGAAATTACTGTCAATTTCCAATGCCTTTTTATAATAACAAATTGCCTTTTCAGATCTTCCACTTATTTGATAACAAAGCCCTATATTTGTCATACAATATGGATCCAGTGGATTGTTCAATAGAGATTTCCTGTAGAATTTTATTGCAGCTTCCTGGTTTCCTAAATTATAGAATATATCAGCAATTTTTGTCGTTACTTTATTATCATTAGGATTGATTCTATGTGCCAAGTTGTAGTATTTTAAGGCTATTTTATTACTGCCAATATCATGATATAGTGCTCCCAAGCTGAGAACACAAATCATTGAATTTGGCTTTTTTTCTAGAGCTCTTTTATAGTAAATTATAGAGTCTTGAATTGATGATAGTTTATTAAATATAATACCTAAGTTTAAATATATTTCATAAGAGCCTAGCCCCTCATTGACTAGATTAAGGTAAATCCTTTTGGCCTCGATATTATTTCCTTTGATCATGTATATTTGTGCAGCGACTTTATCCTTCTCTAACTTATTTATTCTAGAATTATTTATGCCTGTGTTTTTATCAAAACCTTTCTTTGGCATGGAGGTTGATGACTGGAACTATTAATTATTCAATTATACATGCTTAATTTAATAAGTATCAATCTAATTAACGATTGTATTGAGTAGAATAGCTTTTAGTCATCCACTTCAAATACAAACTTGGTCATCTAAGTTGATTCTTGTTTTTACTTCGGACTATGATCATAAGGACCTAATCTTGGAGAGGTGGCTGAGTGGTCGAAAGCGAACGACTCGAAATCGTTTGACGGGCAACCGTCCGTGGGTTCGAATCCCACCCTCTCCGTTCAATTAATTTGTCAGGAGTTGCCTTGACGTGTCACTTTCACGTGAATACGGTGCAGTAACTACTGTTGTAAGCACGAAGAGTATTCACCAGTATTCAGGATAGTTCAACTTTAGGCAAAATATGTTGGGCATATTTCTTCGTTTTGCTTAAAAGACTTGTTTAGGAGTGTTCATGACTGGTCTCTAGTACCTAACCTATATTTCACCTTCTCCGTTTTTAACACTTCCATTAACTTGCAATCAAATCCAATATCTTTTTAACTGCACAGCTGAAGCTAGAGAATATATCGACATGAATTTACTTAATCAATTTAATACTCAAATATATGCACACAGTAATTATAATCTCTTTTATTTATTTAGAAGGATTAATGCATTTTCATGACTAAAGAGAATTTCTATCTTTCAATTCGACATATAGACAATTAGAAAAAGCTTGGTTGGCAAGACTTAAATAGTGTTTGTTTTGCGGGTGTTCGAATCTCATAACACCACGGTCTATTTTCTTTCCCTTAATAGGTACTCCAAGTTTTGATCTCATGCATACAGCAGTTTTATATGATGAAATATATATGCTATTGTATTTTTCTTTCATAACAATCTCAACAGGATTCATTGTAACCCTTTCTGGGTAGGCAATATCAAGCATGTATGGAAATCTTGAAACCAAGCATTTTTGGTTAATATCTTTACAGTTATCAAGGAATCTATTGATTATGAAAAGATGCATTTTGATATTTTCATTAGAGAATAGATCACTTTTATATTCTATCTCGGGAATTAAATTATTAGCTAAATAAGGAGATAGTGTAGCAATATTCTGATAGAGATTTCCTTTCGATATAATTGAATTATTTATATTATTAAAAACTCTCTTGGCTACACATAATAATGATGTTGGTCCAAGGCAAATCTTTTTACGTTCTTCTAAGATATGATTGTATATAGTTTGAGAGTTTGGGTTCTCTATGGTTAAAGCGTCACCATCTATTTTAAATTTAGGCTTAAATGTCTTTTTGTTATAGCTTTTACTTATTCCATCGTAACTAAGACTGAGCATCGGCAGCATATTGCGCTTCAAGCTAGCGTCAACAAACATAAGAACAGCTAAATTCTTTCCGGATGCATATTTATTATGACGAATAACAGCCTGATCAGATCCAAACCCTGGGACACCATAATTAAGCACAGAACATTTGAGATCTTTCCCTAGAGAAGCTGACCAGCTCTCTTCCTGGGATTCGGAGTTAAATGAATAAGCGTATGAACCTCCATAAACTTCTATACATGGATTAGTTGGATATTCCAAGTATTTTCGGAAACCATCCTTATCCAGGTTGTCATAAGCAAATTTTTTGCTTGGCCACCCAGTCTTCTCATGGCTACTATTCTTGGCTTGCTTTAAGTCTGACGTAATAGTATCTTTATTGACTACAAATAAAGGTCTGCTTTGTCTATAAACACTGTAGATTTGACCAGTAAAAAGTGTGCCAATGAATATTACTCCAGTGTTAATTAGTAATGATTTCAAAAAAATATGTTTCAACTGAATCATAAAACTAGTTCAGGAGAAATGTTTCTTTTCTGATAAAAACATAGTGTTAGACTTCGGATAAATCATGGATTATCTATATTGCTATATATGTAAATGGCACAAGAACCTGTACAACACTGATAATAAGTATTATTAGTATCACTATTAGAAAAGTGGTAATAAGAAATGCTTGCAAAGGTGAAGCATTTCTCCATGTAGATATAATTAAATGGCTAATTAGGCTTAGGAATTTCATTTTAAACCCTACTCTCTAATAAACCAAAGTCGGTAAGAATATATTTTAAAGGAGTACGGGAACACATCATCAGGCCGTCTATTAGATCGAAGCAGGTTGGGTCACCACTTACATTTAGAGAAGAGTTTGCTAATATTTCTATCTCGCAATCAACTAATTTGTTCAATATTCTATCAAGAACTTTTCCTTCTTCTACTATCTGTAATCTTGCTGTACCATCGACATGTGTAGTAGGAAATGTATTTGATACACTGTCTTTCTTGCACTTACAAGTAGCACTCATAGACTCATAACACCCCATAAGCTCAGGTCGTAATACATAATATTTTCGAGCTGTAGCTAACTTCATGCATGGTGCCGTTGGCCTGAATGGACTTCTATTCTTGATTACTCTATTGAGAATATTAACAGCTTTATGATTGGTACCATCACATATCAAAGAACGGTTACCTAAAGCTCTAGGTCCTGTCTCAGAATTGTTTATAATAGTACCAATAACATCACCTTGCCTTATTAAATTTGCTGCAATTTCTATAGACTCTTCTTCATTTGAGGAAAGAATATTGAACTTTTTGGAAATTATCTTACTAGCTAATTTCTTTTGACTTTGACTATTAAATTTTGATGGAAATAAATCTGGCTTAGGAATCTTTGCCTCTCGATTTTTCTGACCTTTTAAATAACCATAATAAGCAGCGCCAATTGCAGACCCAGCATCTCCAGGGCTTGGTGGAACAATTATCTCGTCAACAAAAGCCAGAGTAGCAAGTCGATCTAGTGATGCAGAGTTCATTGACACCCCACCTGAGAAAAGAAACCTTCTTGCTCCAGTTAGAGAGTGAGCGTGATTAAATAGACGACACAAAATTTGACTAATTGCATCTTGTGCTCCTTTCGCAATGTCCGCATAATACTGAAAATTTTTATCCTCAGGAAGAAGTGGAATAAATGGATTTCTAGGTTTCCCTAGTAGAGATATTAATTTCTCACTAAATGAATTTGTAGGCGAAGTATGATAACTAAAGTATTCCATATCCACAACTATTTCTTTGGACTCTTCATCCCACTTTATTAAATTATATACAGAAAGAGCTGATTCTGCTTGTGAATTTCCGAATGCAGATAGGCCCATCACTTTAAACTCTCCTTCGTTAACTTGGAACCCTAGGAAATCTGTAATGGCTGAATAGAATAAACCTAAAGAAACTGGATAATTGCATGCCCAAGTCTCCTTTATATCGTAGTAATTATTAATTTGACTAATTGATGTAGTACTCCTATCACCAAACCCATCAACAACTATTGAGCAGATATCTTTGTGATAATTAGAGTATGGAAGAGCTGTAAGTGTATGTGAAAGATGGTGATCCAAGTAAATTAACTTTTTTTCAAGACCTGGGTAAATTTTAGCTATATCTAAATATCCTGATATCGAGCTTTTGTCAAAATTTCTACATTGATGTGATATTAAAGGCAAACTTTTAGGTATATTTAGAGCCGCTATTTTCAATGGATTAAGAAAAGAACTTAGTGGTCTCTCATAAAATGAAATTGCTTCGATATCTC
>QCKJ01000006.1 GCA_003215435.1 Prochlorococcus sp. AG-409-M05 | reverse complement strand
CCTATCTGCATTATTAATCTTACTTTGCGTAAGTCCGAGCATTTCAGTCGCGGCATTAGCCCTTGGTTTATACAACATGGGAGTAATGGGAAAGCTCCTAAAAGAAAGTGTTGAAAAGCAAAGCACTAAATCATGGGAATGCCTCGTTTCATCTGGTGTAGGCAAACGTGCTGCCTGGATATATGGCTTTCTTGTTAAAGAAAGTCGAGCTTATCTTGCCTATGCAGCTTATAGGACAGATGTCATTTTCCGTGAGACTGCAATTGTAGGAGTTGTCGGTGGAGCTGGTTTGGGGTGGCAACTTATAAAGGAATCCCTAACTTCATTCAACTGGGCAGAAGTAACTGTTCTTATTAGTATCTACTCCCTAATAACTATCATTGGAGAAATGATAAGCGATTCAATTAGGTACCACTGCCTAGCCGACTCAATTACAATTGTTAGGAGTAATTCCTTGCACACATTATCGATCTAACTACTGTGTCTCAATGAGTAAGTCACCAAAACAACTATTAATTATTGGTGACAGCGGTGTTTATGGCTGGGGAGATCGGGTTAATGGAGGATGGGCTGAAAGATTAAGACTTAACTGGATGGACATACCTAATGCACCAGTTGTATATCCACTAGGAATAAGAGGTGATGGTCTAGAGAAAGTCGCTAAAAGGTGGCAACAAGAATGGTTGACAAGAGGAGAGCTTAGAAGGAACTTCCCTGAAGCGATTGTACTGTCAATAGGTATGAATGATACCGCTAAAATAGGCTCAGTTAATGGGCGGCCTCAGCTATCTGCCGAAGCATATGAGTTTGGATTAGAGCAATTACTATCTGAAATCAAGGATAAGGCGAGGGTGATGATGATAGGTCTAACCCCTGTAAATGAGAACATGATGCCTTTTGCCCAATGTTTGTGGTATTCAAATACTGTCAGCATTCTTTATGAGGCAAAAATAGAGGAAGCATGCCTAAATGCAAATGTACCTTTTTTACCTCTACTAAAAGATATGTTGCGAGAGCCAGAATGGGAAAGCTGGCTGGAGCCTGATGGGATCCATCTGAATTCAGATGGACACAATTGGGTTTATCAAAAAATTCTAAACTGGTCTGCATTACTTAACTGGGCCGGTTTTGAAGCGATAGTAAGCAATACCACTAACTACTAACAAACACTGATTATACTTTTGTACTAGTTAATTACATCTAACTTATTAGCAATGATTATAGAGAGAAGTGCAGCAATAGATGTCTGAATTGAATTAACAATTTCATTATTAAGTAACCGAAAACGGTTCTGAACCAAAGCACCAATAAAGCTTTCAAGCAGTGTAGCCAAAAGAGCTACAAAAGTAATAAGTATTATTGACTCATATGAAGAAATAATTTTAAATATCCACATAACCATCGCCATAATAAATCCACCAATAAGACTTGCGATTGTACCCTCGAGACTAATAGCACCTTCAGTGCCAGGTTGCACTTTACGCAGTGAACTTATTAGATATGTTTTTGTACCCCATCTTTTTCCAATCTCACTACCAAATGTATCAGCAAGTTTAGCTGAAAAACTAGAAGCAAAACCAATCAAGACAAGAGATTCAGGCCAGATATGTAATGTATATATTATTGACAGAAAAGCTCCTGTGGCTGACGATCCCCAAACATTTTCTGGCCCTCTTTTACCTCCTCTACTCTCTGCTAATCCCCGTTGTTGCTTATTATAAAAACCCAATTTAGTTACCGCAGAACCTAAAATTAGGTAAACAACAACAGATAACCATGCTCGTAATCCAATAGAAGCAAGGAGAATGGTGCCTAATGCACCTGCATGTAGATATCCACTCCTAGTTAAAACAGGTACTCGATGGAATAAAAGAATCAAGCAGAAATTAATTGCGAAGGCAATTAACAATGAAAAATCAAAATAGAAAAAAGGGAACATCTCTTTATGGAATCTAATATCAAAGAGTAGTTGGTTTAATCATCAGATTCAATTTTGCTGTTAACACTATTTGTTCTCCACCTAACCATAGTATTCGATGCAGCAACTGCAGCTGTAGAAGTTGTCAGAATCAAATCTCCCAAACTCACAAGGCTACAACCTGAGCTAATTGCAGATGCTTCTTCAAAATCAGTCCATCCACCCTCAGGGCCAATAGCTATCCAGATCTGATTTGAAAAGTTATGGGATTTATCAAGCCAATTATCAAATCCTATTAATTCCTTCTTTCTTGTCGTTGCTAAAGCAACTGGGATATTAGATGAACGAATTCTCCACCAATCCTCTGCATCTAAAAGGTCAAATATTCTCATAGACCAAAGCCTTTCTGATTGTTCGCAAGCTTCACGGACAATAGCGTTAGCTCTGGTAGTTCGTATTTCCCCTTTTGATGTGCTCCTTTTTGATCGTAGAGGTTGAATATAATCAATCCCTAGTTCACAACACATCCGAATTAAATCATAAAACCCTTTTCTTGGAATAACGACTGCAAGTCCAAGCATTTTTTTAGGCCTCTTCTCCTCTGATTTAGGATCCTCAAAAGTGGATTTTAATTGACAAATACTTTGACCTTTAAGTTGGGCTTCCCAAAGATGTCCAACACCATCGACGATCTCAAAGGAGGCACCGTGATTGAGCCGAAGAACACGTCTTAAATAATGAGCTTCTTCGTCTGATAGTAGTAGTGATCTATCAAGAGGGTCAATAAAATTTAGACGACTTTGTTCTATCTGAATTCTTCTAAGCTCTGACATAAAGGTATCTAATCATTAAGAAAAAACTGCATCAGGGTGATCCTCAACAGGCCAATCATCATTGACACCACCTATTATTACCTCTTCTAGTTGAACAATGTCTTTATCTAATTGGTAAAGAGTATTTATAAGAACATCTAAAGCAATAGCATCACTAGTGCCAAGATCAACCCAGAACCTTACCCATTCTCCTTGATACTCCAATTCGCCAATGTTATGCATTAATGAGGACGAGGCTGAAACAGTGTACTCATTGTCATAGGGCATCCAATTCAAATCAGAGCCACAGTCATGCGCCTGTAAGTTTTCCGAATTGAATCCTCCAAGCCTTCCAATCACATACCAGCTATCTAAGATTCCGTTGACGTAACTCATTTCTCCCTCTGTAGGAGATTCAGAGAAACGCATCCATAACCAGCAATTGAATGGATCAATCTCTCGAAAATGTACTTTCATAAAAAGGGCCTAATTACTAGATCGTCTTTGGAGTGAAAAAAACTATTTAAAAAATTCCTCAAATCAAGGATGATGTGTTTACAAACAAAGAGCAGACAATCATCAATGCTTGAGTTAAGGGATATTCATTACCACCCGGCCACTCTAACCAAGGCTGTTCTAGCCGGTGTATCTCTAAAAGCATCAAATGGAACCCCCACAGTTATTTCTGGAGCCAGCGGATCCGGCAAAACAAGTCTTATCGAAATCATCAGTGGACTCTCTTCTCCCAAAAAAGGGAGTATCTATGTACACGGTAAAAATTTAAATACTCGTCAAAGACGTAGCATTAGTGGTGTCGTTTTTTCAGTTCCCTGAACGTCATTTCCTAGGACTAACAATTGGGCAAGAGTTAAGGTTGGGTCATCGAAGACTTGGGAATCAAAACCTACTAGCTGCTCTTAAAGACGTTGGGCTGCAAACACTAGACCTAAAAAAGTCTCCCGAACGACTTAGCGGTGGTCAACAAAGAAGATTAGCTCTTGCTGTCCAATTACTAAGGAAACCACAAGTTATGTTGCTTGACGAACCTACAGCAGGTCTAGATTGGTCTGTAAGATACGAAATAATAGATTTAATTGAGAAGCTCGCTCATGATCAGATATTGATAATCGTTACTCATGAGCCAGAGCTATTTAAAAATATTAAATGTTCTTCTTTTGAGCTCATAGGTGGACAACTCTATTAAAGGAAATTCAAAATCAATTTGCCTACAAGCCAAGTCATATCTGACCACCTTTTAAGAGCTACTGCTGCGGAAGGAGGTATTCGATTAGTAGCTGTTTCAATTACTGAAGCAGCACAAGAGAGCAGACGAAGGCATGATCTTTCTTATCTAACTACAGCATTACTTAGTAGATCTATGAGCGCTGCTCTTTTGTTGGCCAGTTCAATGAAAGTGAAGCATGGTCGAGTTAACTTTAGGATTGCATCTGATGGACCACTAAGGGGACTAATGGTGGATGCAGGACGTGATGGGACAGTTCGGGGATATGTAGGAGAACCAAGTCTGGAACTAGATCCGATAAAGAATACAAATGGCGATTATTGTTTTGACTTCGAATCAGCAGTAGGAAAAGGATACCTGCATGTGATTAGAGACGAAGGGAAGGGAGACCCTTATAGCAGCACTGTTGAAGTTGTTAGAGGAGGGATTGCCGAAGACATGGCTTCATATCTTTTACACTCTGAGCAAACACCATCTGCTGTCTTCCTTGGCGAAAAGATAAATAAATCTGGGATTGTATGCTCAGGAGGAATACTTTTACAAATCATGCCAAAGGCAGCAAATGAGAGCAACCTGGTGAATCTATTAGAGAAAAACTGTAAGAATATAAATAATTTTTCAGAAAAACTTGCAGAGTCTAAAGGTGACCTAGCAAAATTACTTCAAGAAGTTTTCCCACAATTAGTGCCTAAAAGATTAGAGTTCAGAGAGTCAATAATGCCTATAAGGTTTTATTGTCAATGTAATAGAAAAAGAAGTATTAACACATTAAGACTTTTGCAAAAGGATGAACTAATTGACATTCTTGAAAAGGACAAACAGGCGGAGCTAAGATGCCACTTTTGTAATAATATATATATAGTAGGTAGTGATGAATTGAAGAAATTAATCGAAGAGTGTTAACAATTCAGCACTTTCTACTAGTAGCATATCTATCATGAAAAGAAGAGTGAGCAAATCCAAAGTAGTATAATGGCTGGTATGGCTTGAATTTGGTCGCCTACTAGATTAGTGAATTGTGCTATTTCAATACCAAAGCTGCTTTGAACTATACCACCAATTATAAGTCCAACAGACAGTGAAACAACACTCCAACCTAAAGACTGTAAAGGGCGAATTCCGCGCTTAATTAAACTGATAAATAATAATATAGTTGATAAAGAAAGAATAAGTTCGACACTTTCTGCTGGAGAAAATATTAAAAGCAATAATGCTGACAGTCCAATAAATAATCTTATTGTCAAACCTTGTCCTTCTGGCAGACCTATATCTGGAATCAGAGATTGAGATTGAGAGTTAGAGCTTGAGAAGGAAGGAGCAAATCTACCTATACCAGACATTAATGATTGAGTAGAGGCCTTGATTCCAGAGCCTGATTTAAGATTACTTTCCTCCCTCTGAGAAGCATTGATTGCTGCATTACTCACATTGCCAAGCTGTCGAGCCTTTAAACTCGTCATGAGGACAGCATCGTAAGAAGCTTCTATTTTCGCTTTAGCTTGCTCATTATCGCCCACTTCTTGGAGGCGCTTAGCTTTAGCTTTCTGTACCTCTTCAAATCCAGCTCCAGGAGTCAACCCTAGAAGCACATAGGGGTCCTGAGAGTCGGGGTTAGGGCTTGAGTTAATATCCGAAGTCATGGATATATGCTATATGCTTTGAGATCTATAGAAAAGAATAAAATGCTATATAGGAACGTGAAAAGAAATTATCTGTTGTAGAAGACTATTTACATTCTTACAAAATAGAAGCAAGCAAGAACAAATGTTCTTTTTGGAACTTAAATGATTTGACTAATCTCAAAGTCTGAGAGGTTCTACTCCACTTACTACAGGTGCCACAGAACTCAACTCAAGTTCTGGGTGATCCTCCACTAGCTGATTTAAATTCCATTCATTTTTAAATAAAAGGACTGGCCTAGACCATGAGTCCTTAACTGTTTTGCAATTAAAGATTCGTCCAATTTTTTCTAAGGCCGTCCAACCACCGTCGATCCATCTCGCTACCTGAAACCCTAGGTCTTCAAGTCTTGTCTCAACCCCATACTCATTCTCCAACCGATGTTGAACCACCTCAAGCTGTAACTGACCAACGGCAGCAAGAATAGGGTCTCTCTTGCTTTGGTCAACATCATATAAAACCTGAACTGCACCCTCCTCCCTTAACTGATTAATACCTTTTCTAAAATTCTTGAAATTTGAAGGGTTAGGATTACGTAACCAGCTAAATATTTCAGGACTAAAGCATGGAATTCCTTCATATTCTATGTGACGTCCTGTATACAAGGTATCTCCAATAGAGAACATGCCTGGATTGTTTAAACCTATAACGTCACCTGGGTATGCATTGTCAACAACGGATCTGTCCTGTCCAAAAATCTTTTGAGGTCTTGATAGCCTTATTGTTTTTCCAGTTCTTGCATGATGGACAGTCATGTCCTTCTGAAAACATCCACTACATATACGGATAAAGGCGACTCTATCTCTATGTCTTGGATCCATGTTTGCCTGTAGTTTGAAAACAAATCCACTGAAATTAGGGTCTAATGGGTCTATATTTCCTTGAGAAGTTTTACGTGAAACTGGTTGTTGTGCCATTTCAAGAAAGGCATCCAAAAAAGACCTAACGCCAAAATTTGTCATCGCCGAGCCAAAAAATACAGGTGTTAGCTCACCCGCATGTACAAGTTCGACGTCAAGAATTGAGCCCGCCTCCTCCAATAGTTCTAGCTCCTCTAATGCTTTGTCTAATGCGTCATTTTCAACTAGTTCTTTTAATTTTGGATCACTCAAATTAAGCCTAAGCTCAGAAGCCTGTTGACCTCTCTCTGCTCTGGAGAAAAGAAGAACTTCCTTAGTCCTTCGATCAATTACACCGCGAAAAAACTCTCCACTTCCTATTGGCCAATTTACAGCCCAAGTTGAAAGGCCTAGTTCTGCTTCTATTTCATCTAAGAGAGAAAGTGGCTCCTGACAAGGTCTATCCATCTTGTTAATAAAGGTAAAGATAGGTATCTTTCGCATTCGACAAACTTCAAATAGTTTTCGTGTTTGAGGCTCAAGACCCTTTGCTGCATCCTCAAGCATGACAGCGTTATCTGCGGCAGAAAGAGTCCGATATGTGTCTTCTGAGAAGTCCTGGTGCCCAGGGGTATCTAAAAGATTAATAGTATTATTAGAGTATTTGAATTGTAAAACTGTAGATGTTATGGAGATGCCACGTTGCTTCTCTAGTTCCATCCAATCAGAAGTAACCTTACGTTGTTCTCCACGTGCTTTAACTGCACCAGCCTGTTGTATAGCACCGCCATAAAGAAGAAGTTTCTCAGTGAGAGTTGTTTTACCAGCATCAGGGTGAGAAATTATTGCAAAATTCCTTCGGCGACTAACTTCTGTTGCAAGTATATTTCGATTAGATGCGTCACCTGAGGGTGTTTCAGATTTTGATAAAGATGATGTCATTTTTTCTATTTATTTGTAGTTGTAATGATTAAAGTTCGGCTCTTGTCTCAGACAGAACCATAAATTTCAAGGTACCTGTCTTCGACTTCTCGTACTTTGAAGTTTTGAAAGTTTTCTAATAGAAGTTGTTCTTTTACTTCGTACACCGTAAAGGAAGCGTGAAGAGATGCAAGAAAATCTCTAATCAAAAGCGACGGCGCATTAGGGAGATGTTTTTGCTGGAGTTCAATAGCCTCTTTAGTCGAGGAAGGTCTTCGTAAATCCCTATGAAAGAAAAATGAGCCTGGGACTAGAAGTTTCCTAATCGCTTTCCAAAGGCAAGAAGGATCATGTAAGTGATGTAGAAAACTATTGCTTACAACTACATCTGCATTAAGTCCAATATAATTGGTGTTATTGGCCAAAAGAGAAATATCAATGCAATCATATTTTATAGATTTGTTATTTAAACAAATATTATTTTGCCTTGATTTAGCAATATCTAACATAGCTTCAGAGCCGTCAATACCTCTTACTAACGATAGGGGCCATCTTTTTGAAAGAAGGTGAGTAATATTTCCAGGCCCACAACCGAGATCAACAATCCTGGTTCCCTCAACAGGTGATTTGTTAACACTCTGCAGAAATTCATCTAGATTTTGGAGAAAGGCGTTGTCAGAACAAGAAAAATCAGCCTCTGAATACACCTTTACTTGCTGAGGCTCATTCATTAGTTCATTTTCTGGAACTCGTTTCATTGCAGAGAAAGCAGGCTACTTAAAGGCCATGGAGAGGCACTGTCGATGGTGTATCAAAAACTTGCAGACACCAATTGTGGCGTTAGCGTGCCTTTACTTACAAATCCTACTTAAGTTGTGACCCTTACTCCTAGTAGAACCCAAATAACTGTGAAAGAGCTCCTTACAAGCAATGGACATGGTGATTTCCCTTCATCAGCCCCTGCAGCTCATCCAGTTTTTTATAGGACCTATAGCAGGAAAACAGATAGCTGTAGAGAAAGCTGGGATGAAGTCGGCACGAGGAACCTCGAAGGGTTAAGGGCCCTTGGGAAATTAAACGATAGAGAAGTATCTCTAATGGCAAGAATGCAGAAAGAGAAAAAAGCTCTCCCTTCAGGTAGGTGGCTTTGGATAGGAGGGACTGAATGGATCAACAAGAAAGAAAACTTCTCAGGGGCCTATAACTGCACTTCAACAAATCTGATCGACTGGGAAGCATTTGGTTTAATGATGGATCTAGCAATGATGGGTTGTGGAACAGGAGCAATTATTGAGCCCCATTTAATTAAAAAGTTACCAGTAATTACTAACAAGATAGAAATCAAAACTATTAGTGATATTGGTTTAACTGATCCACAAAATCGTCAAGAAAAAACCTCTCAAACAGTTGAAGGAAATAAGGTTATAATTAAAGTTGGTGATAGCCGTAGAGGTTGGGTTGATAGTTATCAATCAATTCTTCAGCTTAGCAGCGATGTATCATTCGAAGGAAAGACAATAGATGTAGAAATTGACCTCTCAGATGTAAGGCCAGTAGGTGAAAGTCTCAAAGGGTTTGGTGGTATGGCTAATCCTGTAAAGCTAAAAGACTTGTACCCAAGAATAACTAGACTCCTCAATAAAGCCCTTGGACGTCGTTTAACTTCAGTGGAGTGCTGTCTATTAATTGACGAAGCAGCAGTAACTATCGTTGCAGGCAACATTAGAAGAAGTGCAGGCATGAGGCAATTCGCCGCAAATGATTTGTCGGCTCTCGGCGCTAAAGAAAACCTTTGGGAACAAGATGACAAAGGTAACTGGCGAATAGATCCTGAAAAAGATGCTCTCAGGATGGCAAACCATACGCGTGTTTATCACACAAAACCATCAAAAAAAGATGTGTTAGATGCTGTCAAAAAACAATTCCATTCAGGCGAAGGTGCTATTCAATTTGCACCAGAAGCTATTGCAAGGTCAAACGGTGATCTTCTAAAAACTGATGAGCTTAAAAAGGAATTTATCGAAATATACTCTTACCAAGGAAAAGCAGAAGCTGGTAGATGGCTTCAAGAGAAATATGGTCCAATCGATGAAAAAGAACTTGAACATAGACTCAGTAGATATGGATTAAATCCTTGCGGTGAAATTCTTGGAGCTGATTTTCATTGCAATCTTGCCGAAGTTCATTTAAATCAGATAGATCCAGAAGATAAGCAAAGCCAAGAAGATGCTTTTAAAGCTGCTGGACTATCTGTAGCTTGCCTACTCAACCATCGCTTCGAAGTTGAACGATATCGACAAAGTAGAGCTTGGGATCCAATAGTTGGAGTAAGTTTTACTGGACTATTTGATTTCTTTGTACATGCTTTTGGAACGGACTGGTTGAAATGGTGGGAAGCCGGAAGGCCTGATACAGATGAGGGGAAACAATTCAAGATAAAAGAGTCTGAATACCTATCAAGTTGGAGAAATATTGTCAACCAAACAGTTTGGGATTACTGCGATCGCCACGAACTTCGCAGACCAAGCAGATGTACGACAGTCCAACCTGCTGGAACAAAAAGTCTCCTTACAGGGGCAGCTCCAGGGTGGCATCCACCAAAAGCACAAAGATTTATCCGAAGAATCACATTCAGGAAGGAAGATCCCGTAGCACTAGCTTGTATGGACTATGGATATAACGTAGTTCCATCTCAATCAGATAAAGATGAGAATGGCCTTCTACTGGACAACCCCTTTGACGAACGCTGCACTGAATGGTTAGTTGAAATTCCTACCGAAGTGAGCTGGGCAAACCTGCCAGGTGCCGACAAAGTGGAAATCAATAACTTTTCCGCATTGGCTCAGTTTGACTTTTATATGCAAGTTCAAAGTAACTACACTGATCACAACACATCTGCAACTATTGAGTTCAGAGAGAATGAAATTGACTTGCTAGCGGATGCCATCCACAAGGCAATTGAGGAAGGGAAAGGCTACATATCTGCAGCCTTACTTGCAAGATTTGATGCAAATGCAACATTTCCACGTTTACCATTTGAGCCAATAAATGCTGAAACTTATAAGAAACTCAAGAAAGAGGTGGAAGGAAGGAACTCCTGTACCAATTTCTTTGAGGCACTTTACAAATATGACAAGGGGGAAATGAGCGAAGCTGGCCCAGCAGGTTGTGATTCGGATAAATGCTTGCTTCCACTAGCAAGTCCTAAATAGCCCCCTTATCATTTAAAGCCTAATGAATGAATAGTTAATGTATAAGCTCATTTGATTTTATATTTATGTAGGGTTAGAGTTTGTATATATAGACTAGTCAATTTATTATAAAAAACATTATAGTACGCTAATAAAAGCCATAGAAAGAAATGGAATTTGTACCATTATTAACTTCAGAGGGGAGACAAATACTTGATTTGATTTATAAAGCTAGATTCTCTGTAGTAGAAAATGCATCAGTATGTAATCTTGGAAGAAGGTACTTTGGATTTCTTGATAAAAGAAATAAGACTGTAATAATTTGTACCGAAAATGCAATAAAGATTGGAGGTAGAAGACACCCAAGAGTGCCTGATAGAAGAAACGATCTGACCCCCATTTATATCAACAGGGCTCTGAGGCACGAAGCTGTTCATGTCGCTCAGTTTTGTAATAATGGGAAAACTCTAAATCTAGTTAATATAAACAAGATGAAACTCAGCCCAAATAAAAATACTGCGCTAGAAAATTCGACAAAGTTATCAGGGAATAGAGCTAAGGAATACGAGGCCTACTGGATGGAGGACAGGCCAAGCCTTGTTAAATATGCATTAAGAAGGTTCTGTTTTTGATCAGAATATTCATTATTATTTTATTACTATTGAATTTTAATCGTGCCACAATAAGTAAAGACATACACTGAATTGTTTGCTTGAAAATGCATAAATAAAAAAGCCAGTTAATATGAATAAGATTAATTAATCAGTTTCGATGACTAAAAGTACAGCATCTAGGATAGACGAAGCAATGGGAGCAATTAAAGAAGAGCTTGCTAAAGATTTGGCAAAAGCTGTCTCATGTAAACATAGAGACCTAGTAAAGAGAAACCTGATATTTAACAAGGCATAAAGTTTAATATTTTCAGCTATAAAGTCAAATATAAAAGGTATTTTAAAGATTGCTAATACTTAAACCAGATAAAGTTTTCAACAACTCAGAAATCACAGGTTTCAATGTAAATAGGAAAGCCCCATAGCTGATAAGGACGGTGAATGAAATCAAAGTAGAAAGACTTAAGTTATTGATTTTCTGGGAGTTAGTAAGAATTGAAAAAGCAGATTTAGGAATAAGAAAGAATGGTAAGAACAATAACACGACAGTAAAGAAAGCCAAGGTTATATTCCCTGTCTCATTTAAGTATTTAAAGCCATCAGACGAAAGGATACCTACATATGTATGGACTGGTAAGTAAAAATATAATAAAGGGATACCTATTAATGGAGAGATTATCTCAATTTCAATTGAGTTTTTAATAAGTCTATTCTCGCTCTCCTCACGTGAGCCTGAAAAAGACCATATATCTCGAATAAAAAAAGTAAATAGAATAATTAAAAAATAGAGTAGAAACGATTGCTCAAGACTAGAGCTAAACAAAAAAGACAAAAGAAAACTAGTAAAAAAGCCTAAAAGAATAAAATGTTTAACATATTTATTCTTACGATACATATAATTATGTGAAATATAGAAAAGCAAAAAAAGGCATGCGCTCACCAAAAAGGAAGTTTTCATTGAAATCTCATCAATCAAAAGCCCTCCATGTAATTTGGCTGATGAAAAAGCAATATCATAAGTAAACAAGTCGTTATATTGTGTTTGAATTTGGTTGGATTTTAATGCAAGAAAAAAGCTAAAAACAGCTGATATTCCTAAACTAGAAAAAAGAATCACTCCTACGGGTTTGCTTAACCTATTCATAGTTTTATTAAAGCAAAGCAAAAGAACACCTAGAAAGCTTGCTGCTAATAAAGGTGTCATCGGAATTATCCATGAGCTATTTAGTAAGTCGTTCATCATTTAAAACTCTTATAGAAAAAGGTGAAGGTGCTTATCCACATATCTTACTGTAGTTATTATTCTGTTTTTTATACGTAGGATAGGGTAGTGACTTGAAACAAGACAAGATGTTTTTTGAGGAGTTAATTACGCATAGCGATAACGGAGATAAATGGGTCACCCGTTATACCTAGATAATTGAATATTGGATTCGAAGGAGTCTTTTCATAAATAACTCTAATATTTGACCATCCTTGGGAAGACAAAATACTTTTTACATACTCTATATGTTTTCTATTATCACCTTCATACCATATCTTTGGGGATTTGTCCCAGAATGCACGATTAGAGAAAGATACAATTAGTTTTCCTTTTGCATTCGTTATTCTGTAGAGTTCAGATGAAATATATTCAGGATATTGTAAATATTGCCAACCTGCAACAATTAAACTGATATCTATACTATTATCCTCTAAAGGTAACTTGAAATCAGTGTTTAAGTTCTGAATCCAATAACTATCTAACCTTTTATTTGTCGTTAGTTCCTTTTCATTAAGGCCATGTCCAATAACTTTTTTATATCTTACATTTGAGGGAAGATGACTCACCCAACTACTCATAAGGTCTAGTACAACAGAGTCTTTTGGAATTTCAGCCTGATATAAAGATGTTAACCTTTGTCTAAAAGGTCCGTCAAGATGATGTACTAGTCGAGGGTTAGAGTAAAAATAACAATCATCTGATTCATCTAACTTACTTCTTTGTTCATCTGTAAGAATAGGTTTAAACATTAATATTATTGGTTAATGAGATAAAGAATTCTACTTTTTGGTGAGTGATGAAGAGCTAAAATTTACTTTAAAGGATCTTTTCCATTCCTGCTGTGTGGCCAAAGTAAACGAGTTCAATAAGTTCTCTTTTCTTTGAGGTTGGTGGCATCCCCCTATGCCAGCATCTTGTATCACCGGCAAGTATTGAACCCTTTTCAGAGCAGAAAGTAACTAATTTCTGTTCAGAATGGTTTTCTAAAGTAGGTTTTATCATATCTAGTGTGATTTCTACACCTCCACATCCACAAAATCCAAGATCTAGTAATTCTTGACTCTTGGCGCCAGGTGTATGTGTAGACAGTATTGCCTGGTGTGGTCCCGAATCTATATCGATATCTGATAAGTTTAAAAAATATTTAACCCAAGCGATACCATCGCAATCCCAATGCCAGTTTTGAGCTGCGTATGTATCCGGAGTATTTAAAGGGTTAGACAGCCAGAACTGACAAACACCAAGGTAGGCTTTTTTAGAAGACATTAATAGTTTAGATAAAAGATAAAAGAAATCAGAACTTAGTAATTTTGTCATTGTTGGTATCTGTGTAGTTAACAGGTCATCAGTAATAAGCTTTGACCCGTAATTATCAGGAACAGAAGAAACTGATTTAAATGATTTAGAGGATCCTAAATTAATAGCATTACAAGGGAGTTGATAACATTCGTTTCTTATTTCTGTTAACAGATTAGGAGTTAACCTGAAGGGAAGTGATACATAACCTGAAGATCTATAGTGAGAAACCAACTCTATTAACTCAATCTGAGTTATAGGTTTATCAATAAGGGATGAATGATACAAGTCCATTGACGAATCTATGACTTTCTCAAAGCATTTTTGGTAGTTATGGCTATTATCCTTACAAAGGAGTTTAAATATAAATTCTTGCACTCTTCCATTTGTGCGTGCATAGAGGGGTAAATTATATGAGGAATAAGTCTGGTGTCTAATTCCTAATTCTTCAACAATGCTAAAAACAAGCAATCTTAGAACCTTAATCGATTCAATAAACTTGTTAAAGTTTCTCATTTTTAGTAGCATCCGCATAAATATTTAACGATTATTCTAAAGATTTAAGAACTATCCTATCATCAATGCATAATAACATAACAGAAAGAATATATAGTCTTAGAAAGATATAGATTCCTAGGTATTTCTTCATATCAAGTCTAGAGTTATTCTATAGTATCGTGTCCTTCTTTCCCTTATCTTCATCCATATATAAACTAAGAGTCGATCCGCCAAAAATGAATACAGCGATTAATGCTGGGAAAAAGATTACACTCATATCCTTAAGAGGCAGTTTCGACAAGAAGTTAACAAAGCCAGCGATAGAAGACAAAAAGAAAATTAAGCCGGAGAATAGATATATAAGTGAAGAGAAAATTCTGGGCACTTCATTTGCCGAAATCATTTTGTTTAATTTTGACTTCCCATATAAAATGCATAAAAGTGTAATTACCAGCGATAAACCTAGACAAATCCATATCAGAGAACCACTAACATATAAAATCCACATCGAATAAATAGAAAATATATACGATAAAAAAGTTGTTAATTGAAAAAATAATGAGTTTGACATCAATTCACAATGGATAAAAATATCAAGTTTTCAGTACTTTATCACCAGCGCAGAAATAAGAGGCTATGAAAAAATTGCTTTTTACAATGGTGTCTCGACGAGAATGAAATCATAAGAAAAATATATTACCTATCTGTAAAGAAAGTGTAGCCTATTAAGTATAAAAAATATTGGGGTTATTTTTTCAACGACGAAGACGACTTGAGACTCTTCTACTCTTATTAGTTGAGGAAGAAATCATGATAAATAGGGAAATAACCCTTAGAAGCCTCCATAATCCTCCAAGAAGTAGAACCAGTCCAAATATCATAAGGCCTCCAAGGATAAGTCCTGAACCTATAGTTACCAGAGATGTAAACACTTCGATTAAGCCTGATAAAAGTGCTGAAAATGTATCACTAGTTTTTTCTAGTATGTCAACTTCCTGAGGGATTTGATTAAGCCCAGACAAAAGAGTAATGCCAATTGAAAGCATAAGTATTGCTTCAAAGAACTGCCTAATAATTGACTTTTTTGGCTGTCTGCGACTAGCTCTGAAAACCTTTTTAAGAGAATCCCTTTTGCTAGATCGTCGATTTGAATTGCTCATGTATCTAGCAGATGAAGTCAGAAAAAGTGAGCTAAGGCTAAGGATTAGTTTTTAGTTCCAAGACTAATGCCCTTGACCATAATAATAATAATACAAACTATACCTCCTAAAATAATAAGTGGTTTAATCCATAGGGTTATTGTTCAGACTGAACATATTTCACGAAAAAAGAGATGCTTCTCTTGTACAAAGAGTCAAATATGTGACTAATGCTAGTTTGTACGCTTGTTTTCAATCTTGGTAGCTCCTTCTTGGAGAGAAGTTGAGGGTGGCAATTCGATAGTGTTGGGAATAGGGAATAAGAGAGCTATAAAAGTTGAAAAAATAAAAATTAGTCCTCCAGCAAAAGGTGCTGTAAATCGTTTTGCTAGAGGTAATCTTCCAACCAAGTCACTACGAGACAAAGGTCTATCCAAAGGGATATCCCAAGGAATTTGGACTCTAGGATCGAGCCTCAAAGAATCCAAACAGCGCACCAAGTCAGACAATTCCGCGTCATCTAGATTGAGAGTAAGGGGTTCAACACCTGGTTGACTACTTCTGAGTAGAAGTTGATGCATATTCCCATTTGGAGCTATTGAGACTGGACTAGAAGAATGCCCAAATGAACGGTTAATTCCCGAAAGTCTGTGTCTTGCATATGGAAGCACTATCGACATCATTGCTTGAAGATGATCTCTTTTACCTTCAAGTTCGGGAGAACCAATAAATTGAAGCCTCCAAAAAGAAATGATTCCCATGACATCTTTAGTGTGTCCTTGAGAAAAATCTGGCAACCCCTCTATTTGCAGGCGAGCTGCTGACTGGTCATAGCAATAGGAAAGTTTATTCATTGATTATGGGATTGGATCGAGAAGACTTGCTCTTAACCGATCAAACCCTCCTGGTCCTGCAGCAAGAGAAAGGCTAAAGATATATTCTCTGAAGATGTTTTCACTATCTTTTGATGACAAAAGACGTTGCACAGCTCCTCTTCTAGGATTCATTCGTTCTTTTAAAAGGTCTCTTAGACGGTCCTCAAGAAGAGTCCATCTTTGTTTGTTTAAACTTTCGGGTTCTCTAGAAGAAAGTAATTGATGAAGAAGAGGGTAAAGACGATCAGCCATCATGCAAAGGACCTGAATCAAAGCCTCAGTATCTACTGCTGCTAACTGGCCTCTTCGAGTTGTTCTTCTTAAAGGGTTATAACAACGACTCTTCCAGAGCTCAACTCGATTGGGGAATTGATCCTGAAAACCTAATTGATTGGAGATCCATAGCATTCCCTCACCTGCATTTAAATCTAAAGCCTCTACAACTAACAAAAGCATATCAAGACGTTCAATGCCTCTTCTCCCAAGGCTGGTTTTCGATGGGTTTACAGATAGTTCCAAATTTCTACCTCTCTTTAAAGTGGCAGAAGACTGCTTTTCAACACTGGCGATTGCATCGTTAGTCATGATTGCGATGATGCCAGGAACCTGGTACTAAGTCACCATATCCAGGCTAAATTTCTGCAAGCGCACACTACTGTTAATTCCTATCAAAAAAGTGGATTTAAAAGAATTAATCACAGAAACTGCTGATTTTCCCAAAGAGGGAATTCTTTTCAGAGATATTAATCCATTACTTAAAGATCCAAATGGATGGAGCCAAGTAATGAGTGAGTTAAGCGAATTTACTAATCAAATGAAGCCAGATCTCATAGCAGGGATTGAATCGAGAGGGTTTATTGTAGGGGCTTCATTAGCAGCACATCAAGGCATTGGTTTTGTACCAATTAGAAAGAAGGGGAAATTGCCAGGAAAAATATTAGGTATTGAATATGATCTTGAATATGGAAAAGATAAGTTGGAAGTTCAGGCTAATGCCTTTGAGAATAAATCTAAAGTTTTGATTTTAGATGATCTTCTTGCTACTGGAGGTACAGCATCCGCAGCTTCAAGCTTAGTAAAAGAAGCAGGTGGGGAATTAGTTGGGCTTGGATTTGTTGTTGAACTCCGTGGACTATTAGGTAGAAAAGCACTCCCTAGTGGAATACCAGTGAAATCTTTAATTGCCTACAACTGATTTGTTTGCCAATCAAGTACCTGCTGATATTGACTAAGGCTTAGCAAACCAAAGCTCCATAGCACTATCGGTAAAGGAGCTTGCTCTGAATCGGCCTGTCGGATACCAAGACTGATCGCATTCTCACTTACACCAATCCTCTGTTGTAGGAATTGAATTAAATGCTGCGAAGGAGGTTTTTGGTTTTGACTAGATATGACCAAATTTTTTGAATGAAATGATCATTCCAATGATGACCGAAAAATTGTCGTTGGGCCATCAGTCATTATTCTCAGTAACAGAGTTCTGAACCGCCTAGATCTCCTCAAAAAAAGCATCAAGGGAATACGAAAAATCAATAGGAAAGAACTTTTTGTTGAAAACAACCGCACAGTTAAATCAGTTATAAGGCCCATAAGGAGAACATCCGGTCTCCTTATAAGAGAGTAAGTCCTTGGTATATCAAAAGTTCCTTTATCACCTCCCCTGTTTTTCTTCATTACGTTCATCAGTGCATGAACATCTCTCCAACAGATATTCAGACCTTGACCTCCAACAGGGTGAAACCGATGGGCAGACTCGCCAACCAGAAGGAAGTTTTCAGAACGAAATCTATGCGCAATCAAAAAACCCAGTGGATAGCAAGAAGGAAGATCGAGAAGCGAATCTGGTTGGATATTTTCAGGCAAAACAGCAGCAAGACTATCTAAAAAAACTGAGGGCCTTAGAGAAATACGTTCTTGACATTTCTTTAGAGGGGCGCTCCAAACAATCTGAAAGACATCCTCACCCATGGGCAAAATAGCCAGCGGGCCTTCAGGTCTAAAGATCTCATGAGCACAATGTGTCGGGACCCCACGAAGCAGAACTTTTGCTGTTAAGCATCCCTGTTTATAAAGAAAACTACTAGTGGAGATATTCCAAAATTCACGAGATGGCGACCTTGGTCCATCTGCACCAATAATCAAATCTTCTAGAGAGTTTCCAGGGTCTTCAAAAGATCCAAACCGAGAAGAAATATTTTTATTCTCAGTTAGGCGATTTAACAAAAGTTCCATTAAAGGTTTGTGATCCACAATCCATCCAATTGACCCATATTTTTTATTTGAAGGGAGAAGGTCAGAAGAATGTAGGGAAACTGTCAAATCAAGAACTCTGTCATGAATACTCAAGCAAGTAAAAGGGACCATATAGGGCAAAAGTGGTTCCCATAAATGAATTGATTGAAGAAGTCTTCTAGAAGAGTGAGTTATCGCATAGGCCCTACTCCTTCCAATCAACCTTTCTGTAGTCAAAGGATCGCAGATTAAAACTTCATTCCCTAAAGAAGCAAGTGCAATTGCAGCTATTGATCCAGTTGGACCAGCACCAAGAACTTTCACATTCATAAAAAGTGTCGAGAGAAGTTAGTGGAGTCTTTGAATGTAAGCAAAAGAGATATAAAACTAAATTAGGTAATGAGATGTCACTTAAGACAAGATTATCTCGTTATTGGAAGTTCGAAAATAAACTTAAATACGGTCATAGGAGGTTTGCCTAATTAATTTCTTGATGTTAGGCGAAGACTGCAAAGTTCTTCAAAAGCTGGCCGCAATAAAAATGGATACTCGCCTATCCATATTCGATGTGATGGTATCCACGCATCACTCAAATCATCTATTCGACTAAAGTCCTTTCTATGACTTAAAGCTAAACATCTTATTCTTAACCCTTCTCGAATGAGTTGATGTTTCTTATCCATTGGAAAGCTGATTTTTCCAAGATAACCATCCTCGTCCTCTAACTCGACGATCATCCATGTTCGTCGGCTCTCAACCAACTCTAATTGGCCTAGTTTATTAGCTTGCTCATGACGTTTTTCGACTCTCTCTTTAGTAAAAACATCTCTAATATTTCCATCAAATAAAGCTGCAGAAGGGTAACGTCTCAATTGGGCATTCATTTGACTCGCTTCCAATATTGGCCCCCAAAGTAAATAAAGTAAAAGGCAGACACCAATAACAAGCCATATTGAAGAAGAAGAGCCAACCTGGCTACCATAAATTAAAAGGGTAATGATGCCCCCTATAGATGAAATCATCACTCTCTGCAAAATCTTTTGAGGATTACCTAACGCAGATCTGAACTGATCGCTAGAAGCAACTGCAGGTATTAGCTTATTTAATTCTCCAGGCCGCAGGGGAACCAACATTTCAAGATCCCTGGCTAAATAATTCTTTCAAGTCCATAAATAAGCCCTTCTAACTCTCTCACTTTACGAACAGCGAGTAGGACACCAGGCATATATGCAGAGCGTTCAATTGTGTCATGACGAAGAGTATAAGTTTCACCTTTAGAGCCAAATATTACCTCTTGGTGAGCGACCAATCCAGGAAGGCGCAGGGAATGAAGATTAAGGCCACTTGGCCTTACCCCCCCCCCTAGCTCCAGAAAGTGATTCATGTTCATTAACCAAACCTTCATTAAAAGTCTTGCCTAGCTCTTCCATAATCTCTGCAGTCTTGATGCATGTACCACTAGGTGCATCAGCTTTTTGATTGTGATGAAGCTCAACAAGCTCAGCATTGTCATAAAAGCGAGCTGCTGCTGCTGCTGCTTGTTGCAGTAAAACCATCCCTATTGAGAAATTCGGAATTACAGCAGAACCAATCGAAGCCTTCGATGCAAAATCGGCAAGCTCACAAATCTGTTCTGCAGTAAGTCCTGTTGTTCCTATTACTGGGTGAACTCCATAAGCTATCGATGCTCTAGCATTGTTATAAACGGAAGAAGGATGAGTGAAGTCAATTAAAACAGCTCCCTTTCCAGGACCTAAATCCCTTACAGATTGACTAATTGAACAAAGACATCCTTCCAAATCACTAGTCAACTCAATATTCATAGGGCCTAGACCTAGTTCTTCTCCGATATCCAATCCGTCCTTATCAGAAATAGAATCAACTGCTGCAACTAAATTGATGTCTTGAGCTGAAAGGGTTGCTTTCACAACTTCCCTTCCCATCCGCCCTAAAGCACCAGCAACTACAACAGGAATAGGATTTGGCAAAAGTGACTTCATTGAGGATCTTGGAATTTAGAGAAGTTCTGTACCTGTAACTTGTAACACCCGGTGGCAACACTCGCAGTGAAGGACAAAAGACTAATAGTCTTAGTGTAAATACTTACTTAAAGCAATGTTCACTCAGGTTCGCTCGGCCGATCGCAGAGTTTTACCTAGTGAGGGGAATAACCATAAGTCTGTAATGAAGACTGTCTATGTGGTGCTTGAACCTCAATACCAGAATGCCTTAACCCAGGCAGCTACAGCAATTAATGCCCAAAATGGAGAAATCGGCATCGAGTTAAGTGGTTACCTAATTGAAGAACTTCGAGATCCAAATAATTTCAAGGATTTTCAGGCTGATATAGCTAAAGCAGATGTATTTGTAGCATCGCTGATCTTTATTGAAGACCTTGCTCAAAAATTAGTTGAAGTAGTAACTCCGCATAAAGAGCGTTTAAAAGCCGCAGTTGTCTTTCCCTCAATGCCAGAGGTTATGCGCCTTAACAAGCTAGGGACATTCTCAATGGCACAGCTTGGACAAGGAAATAGTGTGATTTCTGGATTAATGAAGAAGAGAAAAGAGTCTGGGGGGGCTGGATTTCAAGACTCAATGCTGAAGTTACTGAACACATTGCCAACAATTCTGAAATATCTACCCGTTGACAAAGCTCAAGATGCAAGAAGTTTCATGCTGAGCTTTCAATATTGGTTAGGGGGTACTCCTGAGAACTTAAAGAACTTCTTGTTGATGTTGGCAGACAAATATGTTTTCCCAGCGGTAGAAGGGCAAGAGAGGTCTGATCTAAAGGTTGCAGATCCAGAAGTATTTCCAGATCTTGGAATCTGGCACCCACTTGCTCCTTCAATGTTTGAAGACATAAAAGAATATTTGAACTGGACTGAAAGTCGAAGTGACCTAAATGATTCAGCCAGAAAAGGTCCAATGATTGGACTAGTACTCCAAAGAAGTCACATTGTTACCGGAGATGATGCTCATTATGTAGCAGTTATCCAAGAACTTGAATATCGAGGCGCAAGAGTTTTACCCATATTTTGTGGTGGTCTTGATTTCTCAAAACCTGTAAATGCTTTCTTTTATAACCCTCTAGAAAAAGATGCCCCAATTGTCGATGGAGTTGTTTCATTGACAGGATTTGCACTTGTAGGTGGACCAGCAAGACAGGATCATCCAAAGGCAATTGATTCTCTGAAAAAGCTAAATCGCCCATACATGGTTGCGCTTCCTCTTGTATTTCAAACTACTCAAGAATGGGAAGGAAGCGACTTGGGACTTCATCCAGTCCAAGTCGCTTTACAAATTGCGATTCCAGAGTTGGATGGAGCAATTGAACCAATTGTTTTATCTGGTCGTGATGATGCGACTGGAAAAGCTCATACTCTTCAAGACAGGGTCGATGCAATTGCTGAAAGAGCAATTCGTTGGTCTTCTTTAAGAATTAAGCCAAGGAATGAAAAGAAGTTAGCAATTACAGTTTTTAGCTTTCCACCTGACAAAGGAAATGTAGGAACTGCCGCTTATTTAGATGTCTTTGGTTCAATTCACAGAGTCTTACAGGAAATGAAAAAGCAAGGTTATGAAATAAAAGATTTACCAAAAGACTCCAAGTTACTTATGGAGGCTCTCATAAATGATCCAGAAGCTCTCCAGGGGGCACCTGAGCTTTCAATCGCTCATAGGATGAGCGTTAAAGAGTATGAACGACTTACTCCTTACTCTTCACGGCTAGAAGAAAACTGGGGCAAACCACCGGGGAACCTAAATAGTGATGGTCAAAACTTATTGATCTATGGAAAACACTTTGGAAACGTATTTGTAGGTGTTCAACCAACATTTGGATATGAAGGTGATCCAATGCGGTTACTTTATTCACGAAGCGCAAGCCCCCACCATGGTTTTGCTGCCTACTACACATATCTAGAGAAAGTCTGGAAAGCAGATGCAGTACTTCACTTTGGAACCCATGGCTCACTCGAATTCATGCCAGGGAAACAAATGGGTATGAGCGAAACTTGTTATCCAGATTCATTAATAGGAGGCCTTCCTAACCTTTACTACTACGCTGCAAACAACCCATCAGAAGCAACAATTGCTAAAAGGCGAGGTTATGCATCCACAATTAGTTATTTAACACCTCCAGCTGAAAATGCAGGCCTTTATAAAGGACTTAAAGAGCTGGGTGAATTAGTTGGTTCTTATCAACAGCTTCGGGAAAGTGGCAGAGGAGTACAAATTGTCAATGCAATTATCGAAACAGCACGTCAATGCAATCTTGACCAGGATGTCAATCTTCCAGAAGGAGAGGCCTCATCGCTTGACCAAGAAGGCAGAGATTCGGTTGTTGGAGCTGTTTACAGCCAGTTAATGGAAATTGAAAGTCGATTACTTCCCTGTGGTCTTCATACAATAGGTAAACCCCCTACTGCTGAGGAAGCTATTGCGACTCTTGTAAGTATTGCCGCCTTGGAAAGAGAAGAAGATCAGCTTCGCTCTCTCCCGGGAATACTTGCTGAATCAATTAACCGGAATATAGATGATATCTACAAAGGTAGTGACGATGGCATTCTGGCTGACGTCGAATTGGTCAGAAATATCACAGAGACATCAAGAGGAGCCATCGGGTCGATGCTCAAATCACTAACTGGAAAAGACGGCAGAGTAACAATGAGACGAAATATATTTGGTCAATTAAATGACTTATTTAGTCGGTTTGGGCTTTCATCATCATCCCCATGGGTGCAAGTTTGTAAAAAATCTGGATTCAACAATGTTAATCAAGATGAACTCGATAAATTATTTGAATACCTAAATGTATGTTTGGAGAAAATATGTGCAGATAAAGAAATGGAAAGCCTTCTAAGTGCACTAGATGGAGACTATGTACTTCCTGGTCCTGGAGGTGACCCAATAAGGAATCCAGGAGTATTACCAAGTGGTAAAAATATCCATGCACTTGACCCACAATCTATTCCTACAACTGCAGCAATAGCTGCAGCAAAAGGAGTAGTAGATAAATTGATTGAACGCCAAAAACAAGAACAAGGGACATGGCCAGAAACTATAGCCTGTGTCCTCTGGGGAACAGATAATATAAAAACTTATGGAGAATCATTAGCTCAAATTCTTTGGTTCATAGGTGTAAGACCAAAGCCTGATTCTGTTGGACGAGTAAATAAACTGGAATTAATACCACTTGAGGAGTTAGGGAGACCAAGAATTGATGTTGTTGTTAATTGCTCTGGTGTATTTAGAGATCTATTTATTAATCAAATGGCTCTAATAGACCAAGGTGTAAAGATGGCAGCTGAAGCAGATGAACCTCTTGAAAATAACTTTGTAAGGAAACATTCACTAGAGCAAGCAAAGGAACAAGGCACAAGTATTAGAGATGCTGCATGCAGAGTGTTCTCTAATTCCAGCGGAAGTTATAGCTCAAATGTAAACTTAGCAGTTGAAAACTCTACTTGGGAAGAAGAAAATGAATTGCAAGAAATGTACTTATCTAGAAAAACATTTGCTTTCAATGCAGATAATCCTGGAGAGATGAATCAGAACAGAGAAGTTTTTGAATCTGTTATGAAGACAGCCGATGTAACATTCCAAAATTTGGATTCAGCTGAAATATCTTTAACCGATGTAAGTCATTACTTTGACTCAGACCCCACAAATCTAATTAAAAACCTAAGAGACGATGGGAAGACACCAAATAGTTACATTGCCGACACAACAACTGCTAATGCGCAGGTACGGTCTTTAAGTGAAACTATCAGGCTTGATTCACGTACAAAATTACTAAATCCGAAGTGGTATGAAGGCATGCTTAAATCTGGGTACGAAGGAGTAAGAGAGGTTTCAAACCGTCTTAATTACACTCTTGGATGGAGTGCCACAAGTGGACAAGTCGACAACTTTGTCTATGAAGAGTCGAACGAAACATTTATAAATGATCCTGAAATGCGTAAGAAATTAATGGAATTAAACCCACATAGTTTCAGAAGAATTGTTGGCACATTATTAGAAGTTAATGGGAGAGGATATTGGGAGACTTCTGAAGAAAATATAGAACAGCTAAAAGAACTCTATCAAGAGGTAGAAGACCGTATTGAAGGTGTCGATTCTCCCGATCAAGCTAATAACTAAACAAATATTTATAACCAAAGCTTCTCTGCCATAAGAAGAGCTTTAACGGTTGGGCCAACATCATGAACCCGAAGAATATCTACTTTTGCTTCATAACATTTACAAGCTACAGCAATGTTTCCCCAAATACGCGCATTAGGCAAGCTTTCATGAGTAACAGAGCCAATAAAACGTTTCCTTGATGATCCCACAAGCAGAGGAAATCCTTCATTCTTTAAAGTTTTTAAATTTCTAATCAAAGCAAGGTTTTGATCAGTAGTTTTTGCAAAACCAATACCAGGGTCCCATATTAAATTCTCAGGTAAGACCCCGGCAGCCAATGCGAGATCAGTTGTTCTGAGTAATTCATCTCGAACGTCATCAACAACATTCGAATAGGAAGTTTGCTGATCCATAGATTTACTATCTCCTCGGCTATGCATCAAAACAAAGGGACATTTCGCATCAGCAACAACTCTGTACATTTCAGGATTCCTTCTCCCCCCAGTGATGTCATTTATCCAGTTAGCACCAAGTTGGAGTGACCTCAATGCGACTTGTGGATGAAAAGTATCTACAGAAATCAATGCGTGTTCGTGATCACTCCTAATAGCGAGCAAAGCAGGTATCAATCTTCTTAATTCCTCTTCTAAGCCAATATCCTCAGCCCCTGGTCGAGTACTCTGCGCTCCAATATCAAGTACATCTGCAGTTTCTCTTAGAAGATTTGAAGCATGCTCAGATGCCTTAGCGGAATCTAAAAAAAGTCCACCATCACTAAAAGAATCAGGAGTAACATTAATTACTCCCATTACACATGTTTTTTCGCCCCAAAAGTCTGGCCAAATCACCTCAAATAACTTGATAATTAATTATTCGTGCAAAGCTCTCAGGGTCTAAAGAGGCTCCACCAACAAGTACTCCATCTATATCTGTCATAGACATGATTTCATCAATGTTTCCAGGCTTAACCGAACCTCCATATTGAACTATCAAGTCAGGATAATCGACCCATTTTCGAATTAATCCACAAATTCGATTTGCTTCAAACGAATCACAAGTCTTACCAGTTCCTATAGCCCAAATGGGCTCATATGCAACTACAACTTTTTCAGGGAGTATGTCCTCAAGCCCTTGCTCAACTTGCCTCCTGATAACTCGTTCAGCCTCCCCTCTCTCTCTTTGATCATTACTTTCACCCACACAGACAATTGGAATTAAATCATGTGCTTGTGCAGACCTTGCTCGGAGGTTTATCTGTTCATCACTCTCACTAAAATATTTTCTAGGTTCACTATGGCCAACAATTGCATATTTAACTTGATGCTCCAACAGCATTTTTGGTGAGACCTCTGCAGTAAAAGCACCCTGATCCTCCCAATGAACGTTTTGACTAGAAAGTTCAATTGGGCTTCCTTTTACAACCTCTGCCAAAGTTGAAAGAGCTGTAAACGCTGGCGCAAGAACAATATGGCGATCCTCTACTGACTTATTTAGCAATGGAACCAAATCAGCCATATATTTTCTGGCTTCTGCACAGGTCATGTGCATTTTCCAGTTTCCAGCTATGACCGGTTTACGCACTCTTAGTTCCTCCTGTGTAAGTTCTGGATAACTTACGATCCTGTTGCATAAGTCTCGGAGACTAAGGCTTCATTGGTACCTAATACAACTTGATCACCATTTATCAACTTCCGTCCACGTCTTGTCTCAACCAGGCCATTAACGGTAACTAATCCTGCTCTGATAAGGGATTTGGCTTCCCCTCCAGTAGAAGTCCAACCCTGCCATTTCAAAAATTGATCTAGTTTCATTAAAACCAGAATATTTCATCAGATTGATAGTCTGGCGGAATGCTTGCTCAATCAGAAGCCGGTTTCCGAAGGCTAATCCCACTACTTAAGCCGTACATACGAGAGTTGATCGCTGGCGGATGCTGCATGGCAATTTACGTAAGTTGCTGGCCGATGCTCGCCTGGCTAGCAGGACAACTAATACCGGCAATAGGTGGAGGGAAGATTTTTATTGTAATAAAGGTAATCAGCCAATCATTGGGGATTTTCTTTGTTCAAAAAATAGCTCAATTTGGACAAGACATTTTGCTTGCTGGCCCTGCTCTACGTGTTAGCCAGAAACTTAGGCATGACGTATTTAAAAAACTCCAGAAAGTAGACCTAAGTTCTTTAGAAAAACTTTCATCAGGAGACCTTACATACAGACTTACAGAAGATGCTGACAGGGTCGGAGAAGTCGTCTACAAAACCATTCAAGACACTATCCCATGTGTTCTCCAGCTGATTGCCGTTTTGGGATACATGATTTGGCTCGACTGGCAAATCTCAAGCGTCACTATCCTTTTAGCTCCTGTGGTTGTTGTGCTTGTAAGTCAATTTGGAGCAAAAGTAATGAAAGCAGCAGAGCGAAGTCAAAAGAAGGTCAGTGATCTAGCGGGGCTCCTAGCAGAGGCAATTCAAGGCCTTCCTTTAGTAAGAGCATTTGCCGCTGAAGAATGGCTGCAAGATAGGTTCAATGAAGAGATAGATCTTCATCGAAATGCTCGATACCAAACTCTTCGGCTATTAGCTCTCCAACACCCTGTCGTTGGGTTAATTGAAGCAACAGGAATTCTTACAATTTTAGCCATTGGAGCATTAAGAATCCAAAGTGGCGTACTCGATGCACAAGGCTTTAGCAGCTATGTAGCAGCGTTGCTTATGTTAATAGACCCTATAAGCCACCTGACTACAAACTTCAATGAATTTCAACAAGGACAGGCTTCACTCAGAAGGCTGAGGGAGATCGAAACTCAACCAAGAGAATCGGCTGATCAACCAAATGCTCACAAATTGGACTCAATAACTGGTGACTTAATTTTCCATCAAATAAGTTTTCATTACGAACCAACTCAACCAGTAATTAACGATTTAACACTAACGATAAAACAAGGGCAGGTGTTAGCATTAGTAGGGCCATCTGGGGCTGGGAAAAGTACATTATTCTCACTACTATTAAGATTTAACCATGCACAATCGGGAGAAATAATATTAGGTGATAAAAACATTTCTCAAATACGTTCGAAGGATCTTCGAAGAGAAATCGCTCTAGTTCCTCAGCAAAATATAGTTTTTTCTGGAAGTATTACTGAAGCGATAAGATTTGGTCGCAATGCCACACACGAAAGTGTCATCAGGGCAGCAAAGACTGCTAATGCCCATAACTTCATAATGGCATTACCAAAAGGCTACAACACCCAATTAGAGGAAAGAGGTAGTAACTTCTCAGGCGGGCAGCTACAAAGAATTGCTATAGCAAGAGCTATCTTGGGAAACCCCTCTGTATTGCTTCTAGATGAAGCTACCAGTGCTCTAGATGCCGAATCTGAGGAAGCTGTTCAAGTGGGGTTAAAGCAAGCAATGAATGGTCGAACAGTGGTTGTGATTGCACATCGTTTGTCAACAGTGCAAGAGGCTGACAAGATTGTTCTTATGGACAAAGGAAGTATTTGTGAAGAAGGAAGCCATACAGAGCTAATGAGTCACCCGGGGAGATATAGAGAACTATGCGAACGACAAATCATTCAAGATTTTCAATCTGACTAATCTGCATATAAACTCTTCAAATAAAAACGGCTAAAAGTTGTATTGCTCGTTTTTTCGGCAAATCAGACTCCTGCCTTTAAAACAACTGCTCTTAAGGACCTCAAATGACTGACTCTCTCGGAAAAGCTAATGAACCCGTGCTTACCTTTGAGGGTAAACGCTATGACCTCAAACAACTCCCAGACGATCTAAAAGAAATGGTTCGCGGGATGCAGGTTGCTGATGCACAATTGAGAATGCATGAAGACACACTGAAGGTTCTAGCCATTGGTCGACAAAGTTTGGCAATGCAGTTAAAGGAAAAACTTAAAAATGTAAACCCTATTCAATAAGAGGAAGTTATCTAATTGAATGTCTTAATTGAAGCGATGTTGTCTAGAAAGGTTAAAAACAGTCCCAGAGAGCAAAAGAATCGCAATCAAGTTAGGTAAAGCCATTAAGCCATTTAGAGTATCAGCAACTGCCCATACAACGCCTCTATCCCCAGCAACCGAACCAATTACAACCACGGCAACCCAAACAAGTCTAAACGGCAAAATTGCTTTAACCCCAAATAAGAATTCAGTGCACCTTTCACCATAAAGACTCCAACCAAGCACTGTAGTAAAAGCAAAAACAACCAACCCAAAAGTAACCACCCAACCAGTACCAGCAAGGCCAGTATTAAATGCTGCTATAGATAAATCAGAACCTGACAATCCATTCTGATTGGCTCCAGTAATAATTATCACCAAAGCAGTTAATGAGCAAATTATTATTGTATCTATAAAAGTCCCAAGCATTGCAACTGTTCCTTGCTTAACGGGATTATCAGTATTGGCTGAAGCATGGGCTATTGGAGCACTACCCAATCCTGCCTCATTTGAAAAAATACCTCTTTTAAAACCCATCAATACGACCTGAGCAAAAGTTCCTCCAGCGGCAGCTTTACCTGTAAAAGCATTTGAAAATATTGTTGAAAAAGCTCCTGGAACAGCCGAGATATTTAAAAAGATAATTATCAAACAAGCGCAGATATAAACTATTGCCATGATCGGCACAATTGCTGATGCCGCTTTAGCAATTCGTTTAATTCCTCCAATTATCACTCCAAAGACAAGTGCTCCTAGAACTATCCCAGTCATAAGACGTGGAATTCCTAATGATTGCAGTGCACTAGAAACTTCAAAACATTGAACACCATTTCCAATACCGAATCCAGCTAACATCCCAAAAAGTGCAAATACACCTCCTAACCATTGCCAGCTTGTCCCAAGACCGTTTTTTATGTAATACATAGGGCCACCAACATGGTTCCCAAGCGAATCAATTTCGCGATAGTGAACAGCCAAGACAGTTTCTGCATATTTAGTTGCTATCCCAAATACAGAAATCAACCACATCCAAAAGACGGCCCCAGGTCCCCCTATTGCGATAGCACCAGCTACACCTGCGATGTTTCCGGTTCCAATAGTCGCCGAAAGAGAAGTCATAAGTGCTTGGAATGGTGTAATTTCTCCCTCTGTTTTGCTGTCAGATTTCGAGCCAATCATCATTCGGAAGCCATAAGGAATCTGAATTAGCGGCAAAAATCCAAGCCCAACCATCAGGACAACTCCTGTCAGTGCAATCAAGATGACAGTGGGCCACCCCCAAGCAAAACTATTGATAGGGGTATTAATTGCATCAACAATATTTTCAATTTTCAAAGGGGTTTGACCAAAAAGAAAAGGTAGCCCAAGAAGACTCAAAGAAAGATGCACTAAAAACTCATCAGAAGCTGAAACAGATCGTGTCACAGCCTTCTTTTAATGGCAACAACTACCTTATAAGGGCTTCATATCCTGGAACCTAAATGTCTGGTTCTTTCCAGGGGTGTCTTGATAAGGTTCCTGAACAATAATTCTCTCACTTAAAACCCATGGACCATTATCAGATAGTGATACGAACGTATCTGTAAAGTAGGACAATGCTCCTACGCTCTTTCCAGTTTTTGGGTCGCTATATTGACTTGTATAACTTTTACTTAAATATCCATTCCCTGTATCAATAATCTCTTTTGTATAAATGGTAATCAATGAGCCGTGTATATGCCGGTGAACCATTGTAATAATATTATTCTTAATCCTATAGCGATCCCCTAAACACTTTCCTCCAACTATAATCTCTGTTCCTATATTATTAACATCTCCAACGGTAAAAGTATTATTCTTATGTGTATCTTTAAAAGAGCGACGGACACGATGTATGGCAACTTCCCTTAATTGTGATAGGAACATCTTTTCTATAAATTCATCACTAATATCACTAATAGATGGGATCAAATCAGGGGTCACTTGAAAGATCCCCTCAGCTATTCGACTTCCAGCCTCTAAAAAGCATCGGCCCTGATATCCAGAAAAATGTTCGTCCCAGGTATAACGGTTCTCATAAGCTGAGCGAAAAGAATCTTTGCAATCAGAGCCTGGAGTGGGAACTTCATCTGTTTGGGCAGAGTGTTTAATGATCACGAGAAAAATCTAAAGATTAGTTATAAGAATGGACATCTTGAAGTGCAGCCACTGAAACCTGCTCCCCCTGAAGAGCAGCAATTGCCTCTACTGCTGCCCTAGCACCAGCAAGAGTAGTGACTGTAGGAACAGAATAATCAAGCGCAGCCCTACGAAGATATTTGTCATCATGAGCAGCTTGTCGTCCAATAGGAGTATTGATAACTAATTGAATTTGTCGAGAACGTATTACATCCTCAATATTTGGTCGGCCCTCATGAACCTTGAGGACACTCTGGACAGTTAGTCCAGACCTGGATAGATAACTTGCTGTACCTGAGGTAGCAATTAATTCAAACCCAAGTTCAAAAAGCCTTTTTGCTATAGACACTAATTCAGGCTTATCTCTGTCATGGGTAGAAATAAAAACTCTTCCAGAAACAGGCAAGCCCTCTCCTGCGGCCAACTCAGCCTTTGCATAAGCCATCCCAAAACCGGGAGCAGAACCCATAACTTCACCTGTAGAACGCATTTCTGGTCCAAGAACGCTATCTGCTCCAGGAAAGCGACGAAATGGCAGCACTGCTTCTTTAATAGATTGGAGGGGTGGCAAAGGCTCATTTAACAGTCCGATCTCTGACAAAGTCTCTCCTGCCATAAGTCGGGTTGCAATCTGACCAAGTGGAACTCCTGTGGCCTTAGCTACAAAAGGAACAGTCCTCGAAGCTCGGGGATTTGCCTCAATAATGAAAACATTTTCGTTACCTAATTCATCTCGTTGTACAGCAAATTGAAGGTTAATTAACCCCTTTACCTTTAAAGCGATTGCCAAAGATTCGCTCCAAGAGCGAATAGTTTTAAGAGCTTTCTCACCCAATGAAATTGAAGGAAGACAGCAAGCTGAATCTCCTGAATGAATCCCAGCAGGCTCAATGTGCTCCATCAAGCCACCGATAACAACAAAGCCATCAGAATCACAAAGAGCATCGACATCAACCTCTATGGCATTTTCAAGGTATTGATCAATTAAAACTGGGTGATTTGGCTCAACTTCTACTGCTTCAGACATATATCTATTGAGTTCATTTTCATCAAAAACGACCTCCATAGCCCTTCCTCCAAGAACATAAGAAGGTCTAACAACTACGGGATAACCAATACGTTCAGCGATAAGTCTGGCATCAGATTCACAGCGAGCCAACCCATTCTTTGGTTGTTGGATATCTAACTCACGGAGTATTGCCTCAAACTGTTCTCGGTCCTCTGCCATATCTATTGAATTTGGAGATGTCCCCCAAATCCTTGTTCCTGTTTTTTTGCCTGCCGAGCTTTCAAGCCATTTAAGAAGAGGAATAGCTAGCTTTAGTGGAGTCTGACCACCAAATTGAACAATTACTCCATCTGGTTTTTCAACTTCGATAACATTTAAGACATCCTCAAGTGTAAGTGGCTCAAAATAAAGTCTGTCACTTGTGTCATAGTCAGTTGAAACTGTTTCAGGGTTGCTGTTAACCATCACAGTTACAAATCCTATTTGCTGAGCAGCAAAGGATGCATGACAACAACAATAATCAAATTCAATTCCTTGACCAATCCTATTAGGCCCTCCACCTAGAATCATTATTTTTTTACGACTATCCTGATTGATTTCTGTTTGTGGTGGAAGTATTTTAATTTCACCTGTAACTTCAATTTTGTTAATTAATCTCTCATAAGTTGAATAATGATATGGAGTATTAGATGCAAATTCAGCTGCACATGTATCAACTGTTTTATAAACAGGTCTTATACCTAGAGAGTCTCTTTGAGTGCGCACCTCAATCTCTTCAGAGTTAGTAGCCCAGGCGATCTGTCGATCTGAAAAACCAAGTTGCTTCAAATATAAAAATGTGTCAGCATCAAGATCTGCCAATGCATTAGACAAGAGTAAATCTTGTTCAGCTTGTATAATATTTCTAAGTTTAGATAAAAACCAAGGGTCTATTTTGCTTAAGCAATAAATTTCTTCATTTGACTTTCCCTTTAACATTGCAGACCTAATTGTCATTATTCTATTGGGTGATGGCGTACGAAGTAAGCGATCAATTTCTGAAGAGTTTAAATCAGGCTCAGGGCGGTCACACCCCCAACCAGCAAAGCCAGTTTCAAGAGATCTAATTGCCTTCTGGAAAGACTCTTCAAATGACCTCCCGATTGCCATTGCTTCGCCAACTGATTTCATAGAAGTTGTTAATAAAGCTGGGCTTCCTTTAAATTTCTCGAAAGCAAATCTAGGAATTTTAGTCACTACATAATCAATAGTAGGTTCAAAACATGCTGGTGTTTTTTCAGTTATCTCATTGATTATTTCGTCTAATGTATATCCTATAGCTAGTCTTGCAGCAATTTTTGCTATAGGAAATCCAGTAGCCTTACTAGCAAGTGCAGATGATCGGCTTACACGAGGATTCATTTCAATAACAATAACTTCTCCATCATCCTGATTAACTGCAAATTGAATATTGCTTCCCCCAGTTTCTACTCCAATCTCCCTAATTATCGCTATAGATTGATCTCTCAGTCGTTGATACTCCCTATCAGTAAGTGTTTGGGCTGGTGCAACAGTAATAGAATCACCAGTATGAATTCCCATAGGATCAATATTCTCGATGCTACAAACAATGACAACGTTATCTTTAATGTCTCGCATAACTTCAAGCTCAAATTCTTTCCAACCAATCAGTGACTTTTCAATAAGGATCTGAGATACAGGACTCGCATCTAAACCACTTTTACAGATTTTTGTGAATTCTTCAGGGTTATATGCAATTCCGCCACCGCTTCCCCCAAGGGTAAATGCAGGCCGAATTATCCTTGGAAAACTATTAATTTCTGAACCAACTTTTTCTGCTTCTTCAATAGTAGAAGCTATCCCAGATGGACAAACTTTTACTCCGATTTTCTCCATAGCTTCTTTAAAAAGCTGGCGGTCCTCTGCTTTACGGATCGCAGAAAGATCAGCCCCAATCAGTTCAATGCCAAAGCGGTCAAGTATTCCCTGCTCAGACAACGAGACTGCCAAGTTAAGGGCTGTCTGCCCTCCCATTGTTGGCAAGAGCGCATCTGGCCTCTCTGCTTCTATTACACGCGTAACAACCTCTGTTGTTAATGGCTCTAAATATGTACGGTCAGCCATGTCTGGATCAGTCATGATCGAGGCAGGGTTTGAATTAACCAAAACCACCTCATATCCCTCTGCACGTAGTGCCTTACAGGCCTGCGTTCCTGAATAATCGAATTCGCAAGCTTGTCCGATAACTATCGGACCAGACCCAAGTAGCAGAATTCGACGCAAATCGGTCCGCCTGGGCATAGGCTTGAGGTTGATAGCAAGATGTTTCTAGCTTCCCATGAAGCTGAACCAAAGTTTAAAAACGAATCACAACAATCTGCGGGGGCAACTAGCTAACTTTGGAATCAAGGAATTTAGGGATCATGAGTGAACTCCAGCGACTTAAAGGACTATTGCCGCCGGAGAACCAAAGTTGGGTATTCGTGGAGTCTGCTGTAGCAGTAGAACCCCCATTAATTACTCTTGAGGAAATTGGTCGTGATGAAGTTGAAATTCAAGTTGATCTTGATCAATGGGAGAAGCTAGCAATAGATCACAGAAACCTCCTTTTCTGGCATGAAGTAGGGCGAATTCAAAACGACACTATTCCACGAGATGGGTGGGAAATGGCTGCATTAGCAATTGGCCTTGGTGGAGCAATCGGTGAGTTATGGGTTCAAGACGGTCTATTGCTTCTCATGGCATTGGGACTTTCTGGCTTTGCAGGCTACCGCTTATACCTAAAGAACAATTCAGAAAAACGCCTACAAGATGCAATTGCAGCTGACGAGAGAGCTATAGATTTGGCATGCAGGTTTGGCTATAGCGTTCCGAACGCCTACAAAAGCCTTGGAGGAGCATTAAAAGAGCTTTTAGAGAACACACGTAAGAAAAAGAAACGAGGTTTCTTTGAAGACCGCCTTGAAGCCCTTAGGAAAAGTGCTGGAAAAGCTCGTGCTGAAATGGCCGAACAAGAAGGCTCCAGTCAATCTGTAACAAGTGAGAATGTCTATGGATAGTGAGCGGTTGGCAGCCCTAGCCGCGGAAGCCTGCGATGATCGCAAGGCAAAAGATATTCAGCTAATTAATGTTGAAAAAGTTTCTAGTATTACTGATTGGATAGTTATTGCCGAAGGACTTTCTGATGTGCAAGTACGAGCAATATCTAAATCTGTCGAGATCCGATTAAGAGATGAAGCAAACCGTTCACCTCTTAGAAGAGAGGGAATTAATGAAGCCAAATGGGCACTTCTCGACTATGGAGAGCTTATTGTCAATATCCTCCAGCCAAAAGAACGTAGTTATTACGATTTAGAGGCATTCTGGAGTAATGGAGAATGTCATTCATTTAATTCGATGGAGTCAAAGTTAGTTTAATGAGATGACTATAAATAACTGCTGCCCAGTTCCAATTGATCAAAGGCCAATTGAAGAGTTTAAGGCATTAAGTAATTCATGGTTTTTTTCAAAAGCAAAAGGAAATATAAACAATCTATACATTACACTAATAATCAGTTGGATAATCATGTTTCCGTTAACAGTTCTAGTTGGTAGAGAAAGTGTTCAATTTAGAAATAACCCCATCTTAACTATAATGATATGTTCAATAACAAGTCTTCTTTCACCAATATTTTTGCTATTAAGGCAATGGTTAGGCTGGAGATATATACTAAGTAGATTAATATCCCAAAAAGTAGAGTATGAAGAGACAGGTTGGTACGATGGACAGATATGGGAGAAATCAATCACTTCAAGGCAGCAAGATATTCTCATCGCCAATCATGAAGTAAAGCCAGTAATTAAAAATATAGAGAAACTTTTGGCAAGAATATTAATACTAACTTGTCTTTCCTCAGCTATGATTCTATTTAATGGAAGCGAAAGGACTTGAGATGAACATTTTAAATCAACTAGATAAAGAGAGAAGGCCAAGGAATCCTCCCCTTATTGTTAACCTTAAACGAAACTCAAGTATTGAATCAATTCATCGTGTACATGCTGTTATTTGTGATAGCAAAGGAAGAGTTTTAATGTGTGCAGGGAATCAGGAACATGAAACATTTGTTCGTTCTGCACTTAAACCTTTTCAAATACTTCCATTTATAAGCAGTGGAACTTCAGAGAAAGTTGACTGTAGTGAAAAAGGCTTGGCGGTTTGTTGCGGTTCTCACTCTGGCTCTGCATACCATGCAAGAGAAGTATTTAGATTGTTATGGAATTCACATATAGATGTAAATGAATTGCAGTGTCCGGTGCCCAAAGGAAGAAAAAGTCCTCTAGAACATAATTGTTCAGGCAAGCATGCGGCCTTTCTGGCTACATGCAAAAAGTTAGGCTGGCCACTTAATAACTACCTTCAAGGAGAACACCCTCTCCAAATAGAGATTTCCCGTCGAATAGCTGATTTACTTGGCCTCCCATCGGAAGAACTGCTAGCCGCGAGAGATGATTGCGGCGCTCCAACCTTCTTCCTAAGACTAAGTCAGATTGCATTGCTATACGCAACTTTAAGTGGTTCAACTCAGGCAGAACTTGAGCAAGTCTCTAGAGCGATGCTTGCCTATCCAGAATTAGTTGCGGGTAAAGGTCGGTTCGATACCGAGATAATGGGAAGAGGACATGAACAAATCATTAGCAAAGGAGGTGCAGAAGGTATTCAATGCATTGGACGGAAAGGTCAGGGTATTGGTATCGCGATAAAAGTTGAAGATGGTTCAAAACGTGCAAAACATGCTGTGGCACTTCATCTCATACGCCAACTTGAATGGATGACTCCAAGCGGTCTAGAAGAACTGGAAGAAAAATTTCTCTTGCTAGGACCTGGGGTGCAACTTGAGGTTCAAGGGTTACTTCGTTTTCAGGAAACCTAAAAAACATGTAGGTTATAACTTGTCCAGATGTATCATTGTTAGTAGGTCCATCGCGGGGTAGAGCAGTCTGGTAGCTCGTCGGGCTCATAACCCGAAGGTCGGGAGTTCAAATCTCCCCCCCGCCACCAATTTGAAAGACTAATTAGTAATTGATATTGCCAAAGCATTTTTCAACCAAAGTCCCTAAAAGTGGGTCATTTAAATCTGAATCCAGTACTGAGAGAAACGAAATGTAGGTAGATGTCTCTTGATAAATAAACCCTATGAAGTGATAGTGATTGGCTCAGGGGCTACTGGGGGAGTAGCAGCTCTGACATTTGCAGAGCAAGGAGTAAGAGTACTTGTCATAGAATCAGGCCCGCATTTTTCCGCAGAAGAGGCACAGGGGACAGATGCTTGCAATATGGTTAGACGTTTGCAGGGAATAGCAACTGGTCAACAAAGACGTCAAGCCCAGCACCCTGGCTACTGGAAAGCAAATCCCATCCTCTATGCGAATGAGAAAAAATCTCCTTACACTCACCCACCTAATAAACCTTTTCTTTGGACTCAGGGAAAGCAAGTAGGAGGTAAAAGCCTTACATGGGGAGGTATAACCCTAAGACTTTCAGACAATGAATTCAAAGCCTCTAAAAAAGATGGTTATGGCCCCGTCTGGCCAATAGCTCATAAAGACCTCGATCATCACTATTCGTCATTAGAAAAACTTTTAAAAATACATGGAAAGAAAGACGGATTGGTTGGGCTCCCAGATGGGGAATACATCGACCCATTACCTCTGACAGATATAGAAAATCAATTTGCCTCAATTGTAAAGAGAAAGGCTGAGGTACCTGTTATTAATTCAAGAGGCTTTGGGCCTCATCAACCCACATCTGAAAATAAATGGCCAAGGTCAAGCAGCCTTGGGAGCACACTGAGGCTAGCAATGGCAACAGGTAAGGTCGAAATTATGAGTAATCAAATGGTAGAAAGAATAATTTTCAATGATGAGAAAGGTTTAGCAAAAGGAGTAATTGTTGTAGATCAGTTGACTGGTAATAGGAATGAGCTCTGTGGAGATTTAATTGTTCTTTGTGCGTCAACAATTCACACATTAAGGATATTACTAAGTTCAGAAGAGAAGTCCAATGATAAAGGTTTTATCGATACTTCAGGAGAACTAGGATGTTATCTAATGGATCATATTTCATCATGTCGATTCTTTACTCTCTCTAGTGATATCAATCAACCAAAAAGTATCTCTAACGGATTAAAGAATGAGTTGTCCGGAGCAGGTAGCTTTTTGATTCCAATAGGAGAGAAATTGATTGATAACAATAACTTCATTCGGAGTTATGGTCTTTGGGGAGGAATAGATAGATTCGAGCCTCCTGAATATCTAAAAAAATATCCTGATAAGAAAACCGGCTTCTTAATTGGTCATGGCGAAGTGCTAGCTAACAAAGATAACCGAGTGACTCTCTCAGAAAAATCAGATAGATGGGGTATTCCTATCCCGAACATTGAATGTCAATGGAATGAGAATGAAATAATCATGGCCTCTCACATGCAAAACACAATAGAAAGAACTATTCAATTGGCAGGAGGACAAGTTCTACCAGTAAAAGAAATTATAAATTTTCCTTTATTAAATCCAATATTAGATAAAGCGGTTGCTCTTAAAGGGCCACCACCTCCTCCCGGCTATTACATTCATGAAGTGGGAGGAGCAAGAATGGGGGGGAATGAGAAAACAAGTGTTGTCGATCAATGGAATCGTCTATGGCGTTCTAAAAACGTGCTTGTAGTAGATGGAGCATGTTGGCCCACCTCTGGATGGCAAAGCCCTACTCTCACAATGATGGCTATCACAAGGAGGGCTTGTCTACATTCGGTCAAGCATCAGATCGGCTGAAAAGATCATTTAAATAAATCTCAGTCACGCCTCTATCCAAACAACCATTTTGAAAAAGGAAGTTAGCAAGAGCAGACTTCAATACGGTGTATTGATCCCAAGTTGGATTGGAACGAATGAACTCTTGCATGGACCTGTAAAGAACCTCTGGGATCTCAGTCTCAAGACTTATACAAGACAGAGAAGTGGTCTCTATAGATGAGTTGGCTGTATTTATTTCAACGTAGGGATCGAGATGATTCAGGTTCATGCAAGCTCAGAATTTGTTTTTCTCGTAGACAAGGATCGTCAGACAAAGCCCAGACGTCAAAGTTATGAGTCATTCAGTAAAAACTTGCGAGACTGTTCAAGACTCAAGTCATAGCAAAGGTTGTTGAGTGATGAAAAACAAACTACGTCTAATGAGTAGGTCAAACACTCATCTGTCAAGACTCAAAAAGCACCCTTACAGAAACTCACAGTAAGACCATCAATAGGCTTATTTAAGACATCCAATGTGGAAAAACCACCTAGAACTGTGGAAAGGTCAGGGGAAAATCCATAGGCCTTAAACCATTAGCACTACTAATCAAAACTAAGTCTCTTTAGACTTAGTTAGAAAGAGACAGCTGAGCCTCTCAAATCCACTATTTTTTTTAAGGATTGAGTTTAGTTTTTCTTTTTTAGCGTTTCGGGTCCAAAGGGATGTTTGGAGTGGGGGTAAATCGGTCGGTCATGGTCATGGTCATGGTCATGGTCATGGTCATGGTCATGGTCATGGTCATGACTGTGTCCTTGACCTTCCACATGGTGATGATGGCCCTTCTGCTGGAGACCTACCTCTCCTTCAAAACCAAGGAGTTGAGACCTGTACTTACATAAAGAGCAATTCATAGAAGTATTACCACCAACAAAAACCTCATTAATTCGTTCTAAAAATGTTTCAATTACTAATGGATGATCAGCTAAGTATTTTGCAGAAACAAACTCAATATTGGGGTAATCATTAGAGACCATCTCAGTATGGTTTTGAATCCGATTAATTAATATGCCTGAAAAAAGAAAATAGGGAAAAACTATAATCCTTTTAAAGCCTAACTTGGCGGCATTTCTTAGCGCAGGATCTACTAAAGGGAAAGTTACGCCCGAATAAGCTGTTTCTCCCCAACCAAAACCAAATAATTCAACTAAAAGTCTTGTAACCTTAGCAATATTGCCATTGGCATCCGGGTCAGAAGAACCACGACCTACAACGATTAGTAACGTATCTGAAGGATCCAATTCTTTAGATTGGGATAGAACTTCCTTAATCCTATCTACGGCTGCCCCCATCATTAAATGGTTAATTCCTAACTCTCTGCCATAGTCAATTAAGAGTCCAGTTTCTGCAGTGTAATTGTTGAGAACTGAAGGTATGTCATTTTTCACGTGGCCTGCTGCAAATAACATCGCAGGAACAGCAAGGACCCTCTTAATTGACTTAGCTCTTAACCTATTAAGTGCATCTCGAATTATTGGTTTAGCAAACTCAAGATATCCATATTCAACAGGAATACCTTCTAATTGATACTTTATGGACTTAACTAGCAGTGAAAACTCCTTAACAGCTAACTCACTTCTACTACCATGTCCGCAAACAAGGATTCCTACCTGCTCGCTTTGAGCTGATTGAATAGGTAACTTCAAAATAGGAATTCCATTTATTAAGACCTTAAAGCCTCAACTGCTTATGCTGCGCGGCGAAAGTGGTTACGCTTATCAAGGAAGCAGTAGAACCATCTCAAAAAAGATCCAAGTCCCTAATCAGATAGCAAGTGATGCCTGCTTATCAGGTGTGCTTGAAAGGGTGGATGAGAGTTTTAGGAACTTAGTCAAGACAAAAAGATTGTTTCCACTCCCTCTTTTAGTATGTAGTGGAGGTACAACGTCACGTTGTGCAGCAGAAGGTCATTGGACATTAGATCTACGCAAAAACTATAAAGAAATGGTTTTTGATGATGAGAAGAAAGAAATTTACCTGGGAGCTGGTAATAACATGGGAGATCTTGTTAAAGAGCTTGCAAAGTACAAAAGGAGCTTTCCTATTGGCTTATCTAAGTTAACAGGTATTGGTTATATAATTAATGGAGGAGTCAGCCCTTTAAGTAGGAGCCAGGGGCTTGCTGTTGATCAAATAGTTGAATTCAAAGGAGTATGGGGTAATGGAGAATACCTAAACCTAAAAAAGCCAGTAAGTTCTTCATCATTGACCGAAAAAAAAATCTGGGGTGCTCTATGTGGTGCTGCACCTTTCTTAGCAATAATAACCCATTTAAAGATAAAAACTTTTGAACTAGAGAGAATAGATCTGTGGCAGTCAATCATCAATAAAAACGAACTTATAGAAGCTATTCAGCATGCAGAGTCTTCACCTGATACATATAGCTTTCAATGGTTCTGGGGAGAGAATATAATTGGGTTTGGAATCAATTCAAGTGTTATTAATGAAAAAGTACTATTTCACGAATCGATATTAAAAGATCTATCATTTAAAAAGAAAATAAAACTAAGCCAAGTCTCAGGTTTGAACGAATTGCCTTCATTCAATATAACTAGTTCTAAAAATCAACATGCAGATATAATTTATTCAGAAGTAATAAGCTTGATAGGTAAATCGTGGGGAGAAGATAGTGAGTGTATGGTCAAGCTAATAGAAAAGCTTATACAAGATAGGCCTCATAAAAGTTGTAGCATCGCGGCCCAACAAATGGGTGGAGTGATCAACAAAAATACAGCTCCTCTAACCTCTTTTATTCACCGGTCTGGTAGTTGGAAAATCTGGATAACAGCATGCTGGCCGCAAGCTGATGAAAGGATGAGAACTAAAAGCTTGAAGTGGCTAGAGATAGCATGGGATGAGCTTATGAAAAGGTGTAGCGGCGTACATATGGCACAAATGCACCCTCACTTGACCTGGCATGAAAGAGAAATAAAATTAGCGTTTAAAAATTGGTTACCAGAACTTAGAGAGTTAAAAGCCAAATATGACCCTGAAGAATTGCTGCCAAAGCTATAGGCATTAAGAGATTTACTTAAGATAAACAGGAGGGATTGCATAGAATGAGATGAAATCGCATCTATGCAGTGGGACTTAAGTCAAAGGTTATTCAGCTAGAAAGAGTAAAAGCTTTTTGGAAAACCCTATTGGGAGTATCTATTCTCACTACAGGCTGTGCAAAGTTGGATACAAGTAGTGTCTCCCGGCTTGAGCTAATTCAAAACAGAGGAGAATTACATTGTGGCGTGAGCGGAAAGATACCAGGGTTTAGTTTCCTTGGGAGTGATGGTAACTATGAAGGTTTTGACGTTGACATCTGTAAAGCTATGGCCGCTGCATTTTTAGGCGATGATAAAAAGGTACAGTACAGGCCACTAACAGCACCAGAAAGATTTACGGCTCTAAAGACAGGTGAAATAGATGTGCTTTCAAGAAACACAACGTTCAACCTAAGTAGAGATTCTGTGGGAGGGAATGGGGTGACATTCGCACCAGTGGTATTCCACGATGGACAAGGACTGATGGTTAAAGAAGAAAGTAATGTGCTGTCAATTGATGATCTTGAAAGTTCTGACATTTGCGTCGGGTCTGGAACAACTACTGAACAGAACCTCAATGATACTTTTCAAGAGAAAAAGCTCTCTTATACCCCTATAAAGTATCAAGATCTAAATCAAGTTATTGCAGGTTATTTACAAGGAAGGTGCAGGGCAATGACCTCTGACCTTTCACAACTATCGGCAGCTAGGTCTGGCTTCGAGAATCCTGAGAAGCATATTATTCTTAACACCGTTATGAGCAAAGAGCCACTAGCTCCAGCATCAATAGGTGGAGATCAAAAATTAAGCGATGCAATAAGATGGGTCATCTATGCATTAATTCAAGCAGAGGAATTAAATATTAACAAGAAAAATATAAACTTAAAATTAGTTGAAGCAAAGTCTAACAAGAATCTTACAACATTAAGAAGATTCCTTGGAGTTGATGGTGCCTTAGGTAATAAGCTTGGATTAGAGAATGATTTTGTTGTGAAGATTATACAAAGTACTGGAAACTATGCAGATATTTACACTAGGAATCTGGGACCAGGTACATCAGTTCCTATAAAAAGAGGGTTAAATGCATTATATAAAGATGGTGGAGTACTAATATCTCCACCAATGAAGTAAATGAAATTAAGAATACATTCTAATAAAAGACTTCTTATACAATTATTAGTTCTTTTAACCATAATATCTTTTCTAGGAGTAGTCCTTAATAATCTGGTCATAAACTTAATTCGTACAGGAATGGGCATAAGTTTTAATTGGTTAATTCATCCAACTGGTTTTGAACTTTCAGAACATGCGATTGAATATAGTCCATCGGATAATTATGTAAAAGTTCTATTAATTGGGTGGCTCAATAGTCTAAAAGTAATCATAGTAAGTCTTGTTTTTGCAACAATACTGGGTTTAATAGCTGGTTCCGCCCGGATAGGTAAAAATATCTTTCTTAGCCAAGTAAGTAGCGCATATGTTGCCATAGTCCGTCAAATACCATTGCTATTGCAACTTTTCTTTTGGTATTTTATAGGATTCCTGAATTTGTCTGAAAGTGGGTTTGCACCTTTAGGTTCAATTATAGAGCTATCAAATCAAGGAATAAATTTACTGGGTGTAAAGCTTAGTGCTGAATTTTCAGCTGTAGTATTGGGCCTCACAATTTTCACTGGCGCCTCTATAGCTGAAATAATAAGAGGAGGGTTAAAGTCAGTAAGCAAAGGACAGTGGGAAGCCTTTAGAAGCCTAGGTATTCAAGAAAGTATTGGTTTAAGAGTTATTATTATTCCACAAGCCCTCCCAGCAATTCTTCCAGCACTCACAAGTCAATATCTAAATCTGGCAAAAAATAGTACTTTAGCAATTGCTGTAGGCTATGCAGATCTATACGCTGTTAGTGACACTGTGATCACTCAAACAGGAAGAGCTATAGAAGGTTTTACCTTACTACTTTTAATATTTTTAAGCTTTAATCTTATTATAAGTATATTCATGGGAATGGTGAATAAACTTGCTATAGATAAAAATATAAAATGATATTTTACTATCCCAGAAAGATAATGAGGAAAATTTTTAAGCAAAAAAGAATAAAGACAGGACATTTCCTAGACGGAGGCATTGAGAGTGTAATTAACATATTCTTAGTTTTAATTATTATTGTTTGTTCATTCAAAGCATTTAACTGGATTCTATTCGTCGCTGATTGGACGGTAGTAACAAAGAACTTACATTTATATGCACTTGGAAGTTATCCCAGAGAATATCAATGGAGACCTCTTACTTGGCTATTATTATTATTTAGCACTATTTTATTAACACTTTTCAAAAATAAATCAAAATTGGTAAGAAGATTTATCTATTGTATTTGGATTATATTGATTCCTGCAGGAATTATTCTTCATTCAGGGGGGATAGGCCTTGCGCCAGTACAAACACGTTATTGGGGAGGTCTTAGCTTAACGATTCTCTTAACTATATGCAGTGCTGCATTTGCTCTTCCTATAGGAATACTGCTGGCATTAGGAAGACAAAGTGATATGTTTTTGGTTAGAAACCCATGCAAGTTATATGTCGAATTAGTTAGAGCAATTCCACTAATAGCAGTATTATTTTTTGGTCAACTTCTAATACCTTTATTTCTTCCGGTAGATATTGAGTTGAATAGAGTTCTTAGAGCTATTATTGCCTTTACTTTATTTTCAGCTGCCTATGTAGCAGAAGATATTAGAAGTGGACTTCAATCGATTCCAAAAACACAAAAAGAGGCAGCACAAGCTCTTGGTTTGTCAAATATACATGTAATGCAATTTATTGTTCTCCCTCAAGCGTTGAGAATTGCCCTGCCTGCATTAACAAACCAGGCAATAGGGTTACTTCAAAATACAAGCCTGATGGCAATACTTGGATTGGTTGAGCTTCTTGGTATTACAAGAAGTTTGTTAGCCAACCCAGAGTTTATTGGTAGATATCTTGAGGCTTATATTTGGATAGGATTTGTTTATTGGTTCACTTGTACAGCAATGGCACTTATATCGAACCGACTAGAGAAGGACCTGTCCCCAGACAAGTCTGACAGAATAAATCTATGAAAAGTGCGATTGAAGCCAAAAGAATTACTAAGACTTTTGGGCATGGCAATATGGCTCTAGACAATGTTTCGTTAGACGTCACAAGTGGTGAAATCCTTGTGATAATGGGACCTTCAGGCTCAGGTAAAAGTACACTTATACGTACATTTAATGGCCTTGAGTCAATTGATAGTGGCAAACTAGAGATCCTTGGTATACCACTCGACTCAGATAAAAATCAGCAGCAAGTTAGCTTGATTAGGCGTCAAGTTGGCATGGTCTTCCAACAATTCAATCTATTCCCACACCTTTCAATTCTTGAAAACATTACTTTGGCTCCTATTCAAGTGCAGGGATGCTCAGCTGCCGAAGCAGAAACAAAAGCCTTCGAGCTGCTCATCCAAATGGGAATAGAAGATCAAGCAAGAAAGCACCCAAACCAACTTAGTGGGGGCCAACAACAGAGAGCGGCAATCGCGAGAGCTCTTGCACTGAATCCGAAGATAATGCTCTTTGATGAACCTACTAGCGCGTTAGATCCTGAAAAGGTTAAAGAAGTGCTTGATGCAATCAAAAGTCTTGCCAATAAAGGGATGACTATGGTTGTCGTGACACATGAAATTGGATTTGCAAGAGAGGTCTCAGACAGAGTTGTTTTTATGGATGAAGGGAAGGTTATAGAGATCTCATCACCTAATACATTTTTTATTGATGCAAAGGAGGAAAGAAGTAGACGCTTCCTAAATCAAGTCATGTAGGGAACAGATATGTCTTGTTGAATCTCCTGTTAAAAAATCATTACCGAGGTGTATATCCAAAGAAAGTCATCCAACAACCATAAAAATCCGATTTCTAAGAAATAAGAAGCAAAAACAACTTCAGATAACGAATATGCTTCTTCGGTGTACACTTTGGTCAAGCGGCAAATAGAAGAATGGCTTACAGCGAGATGACTGTTGTGGTCGGGGGTCTAGCCCATGTACCCATTGTTATAGGTTTACTCAAATTATTTGACGGCTCATCAGCCAGGTCATACAGAGAACAGGAGGCGGCTAGAGCCCAAGCAGAAGCAGAAGCCAAAGCTAAAGCCGAAGCGGAGGCCAAAGCCCAGGCTGAAGCAGAGGCAAAAGCTAAAGCACAAGCAGAGGCAAAAGCTAAAGCTGAAGCTGAAGCAAAAGCTAAAGAAGCCGCTAAAGCCAAAGATTCAGCTGAAGAGTAATTACATATCTGGCTCAAGATCTTTGATCTCAAGTTCAAGTATGCAAAAAGCATACAATTTAGAAAAGTATTATAAGTAAATATGTTGACAACTTGATTATTAAAGTATTTATTACTAAATAAATACTTTAATCTTTAATTTAATTAAATCAATTTTGACTAAAGCATCTAAAAGTCAAATTAATTCGATGTTCCTTAACTCTTCGCCTAATAGGGAGAGAATGAATCCAATCCTTTTGACAATTGGGGTGCATGACAAGAAGATCTCCTTCATGTAAGTCTAAAATTTCTTTAAAAGGCTTGGCACGATGTTTAAAAAGGAAGTCTCTTGAAGTGCCGATGGATAATGAGGCAATAGGCTTAGTTTTTTCTAAATCAACTTCATCATCTGAATGCCATCCCATATGATCTTTCCCGTCACGATAATAATTTAATAGGCAGCCATTAAATTGCACATTACATTCCTTACTAATTTTATTAATTAACGGTCTAAACCATAAAGGAATATCTTCAGATTTATGGTTAAATCTACTATATCTATAAATAATACCTCCGTCTGCAATAAAGGCCGTTTTCCGAGGTATAGGATTTTTTTTACCGTACAGACTAAGAATTGGTTGCTGCCAACTTAACTTATTGAGAATCAGTGTTTCCAAAGTGCGTGATTCTTCATAAGAGAGCCAACTTCTAATTAGATGCCAAGGTCTTATATTCTCATATGTTGAAGCATTCATCTAAATAAAATCAACCATTTTATTAGATCAAGATTTATGAGAGAGGGAGTATCATATATTTAGTTTGAATATTAATAAGGAGGTCTATTAGCAGTAAAAAAAGTATAAATAAAAACGCAATAAAGATGGTTCAATTTACTCATAGCCCCCTATAAGGCTGACTCTCTGGTAACAGAACCAAAGCCATTGTTGGAAGAGGAGGTTTCTATGTGATCTCCATGAAGTTTGTGGGTTTTGAGGGTCAAAGTTCTCTGGCGGAGGGACATCTCCTCTGGTCCGATCTCTCTCCATTTCAGCCACCAGTCTTCCTGCGTTGTACTCAGGGTGGCCCAAATGAATCAATTGCCTTTGATCTGTTGATTCAAAGATGGTGTACCCAACTTTTTCACCATGGGCCAATAATCGAAGTCGCCCTTGACGTTGAGCAGTTTCCATTGACGAGTCAGGTAAAACTGCATAACGACTTTGAGGACAAACAAAACGGTCATCTTGAGTTCCCATTAAAGAGTGACCAGGAATCAGACTTCTTAAAGGGAAAACACCGAATAGTTTCTCCTTAATAGGTATCTTTTCAACTCCTTCAAGATATGCCAGAGCAAAGCCAGCCCAACAGAGGCCCAATGTACTCGCACATAGAGCACGAGCTTCTCGAATCAAATCAACCAACTCTGGCCAATAATTAACATCTTCAAATGGAAGATGCTCAACTGGAGCACCTGTAATGATTAATCCATCCAAAGGGGAAGGACTCATAGCATCTTCCCAACTTACATAGAGTTGATCTAAATGGGCTAAATTCCAAGTCTTATAAGCATGGCTATTAAGGCGTATCCATATAGGCTCAATCTGAAGTGGAGAAAGGCCGAGAGGGTGAAGCAAATTGAACTCATATTGCTTGCCCAATGGCATGATATTCAGAATCCCAATTCTCAAAGGCCGGATGTCTTGACGTTCTGCAAGCTCCGGTTCAATCCAAGAGATTCGGTTCCTCTCCACTGCAGCAATCTTGTGATAGCTGCGTGGAAGAATCAGCGCCATGAGTAACTCCGATATCAACTAATAGTGGCAAACGCATTTTCAAAATCAGTCTTGATGTCTTCAATATGCTCAAGACCGACAGAGACCCTAACCATTGTTGGAGTGACACCAGCAGATTCCTGCTCATCTGGGGAAAGTTGTTGATGAGTTGTTGAGGCTGGATGTATTACAAGGGTTTTAGCATCTCCTACATTTGCCAAATGACTAGACAGGCTTAGTCCGTTAATGAAGGTAACAGCATCTTCATACCCCCCCCTTAAAGAAAACATAAGCATGCAACCCATTCCCCTCTGGGTGAGATAAGTCTTGGCTCTTTCGTGATAAGGGTCAGAAGGTAAACCTGGGAAATTAACACTTAAGACGTTTGGATGCTCAACAAGCCATTCTGCTAAAGCCATCGCATTCGAGGCATGTCTTTCTACTCTTAAACTCAAGGTTTCTAAGCCCTGCAAAAGTAAAAATGAATTAAATGGACTCTGTGCTGGGCCCCAATCACGAAGTCCTTCTAATCGAGCACGAAGTGCAAAAGCGACATTACGATCTGCAGGAACTCCCAACTGATTGCAAACGTCACTCCCAAATCCAAAAGCATCCCAATGGACAAGACCATGGTATGCAGCACTAGGTTCACTCAATAATGGGAACTTTCCGTTACCCCAATCAAAAGTACCAGCATCTACTATTACACCGCCTAATGTGGTGCCATGGCCACCAATCCACTTGGTTGCACTTTCAACAACAACATCAGCTCCATGCTCAATAGGTCGTAACAAAGCTCCAGCCGCGCCAAGTGTATTGTCAACAATAAAAGGGATTCCTTTACTCTTAGCTAAATCTGAAAGACCGGAAAAGTCTGGAATATTGAAACGTGGATTCCCCATAGATTCAACATAGATTGCTTTAGTATTTGAATCGATCTGGGCAGCAAAACTTTCCACATCATCCCCATCTGCAAACCTCACATCGATTCCAAGCCGAGGGAACTGAACCTTAAATTGATTATAAGTTCCACCATAAAGATAAGAGGTTGAGACAAAGTTATCTCCAGACTTCATACAGTTAGTAATGGCCAAAAATTGAGCTGATTGTCCTGAAGCAGTTGCAAGAGCTGCAACGCCGCCTTCAAGAGCTGCCACACGTTTCTCGAAAACGTCAGTAGTTGGATTCATTAACCTCGTATAAATATTTCCAAACTCCTTTAAGCCAAAAAGATTTGCTCCATGCTCCGCATCATTAAAAACATAGGAACTACTTTGATAGATAGGGACAGCCCTTGCATTAGTAGATTTATCTGGTGATTGACCAGCGTGGAGCTGAAGAGTCTCAAACCGATGGTTCGTCAAGAGGAGGCCACCCAAATAGGAATTACTATCCTTTCTAGCTAATTAAATTGAATCAATCCTGAATCCATTCATTTGGGGGCTCAGGTTTATCTGTATCTGCTAACGAAGGGAGCGTTTCCTTTATCAATTTCACGATTTCTAATCGAACTTTTTTGCGGAAAGCTTCTACCTTTGAAGCTTCTAGAACAAGGTAATTAGTTTCGTTGGAAAATTTCTCGTCTCTTAAGGGACGCCATTTTGATTTTTCGTCGGGGGTTAAATCATTAAGAGGAGACTGGAAATCAAATTCAAAAGTTTGCGGATTTGATTCGGAGAAGGCAGTGCCTCTGGATACTATTTCTTCACGAATGGGAATGAAGGCCTTGGCTTTCAAAGTATCTGGCAAGCCTAAAACTGGTTGGTAGTAATCAAGAGTTCTAAGTTCCTCTTCCAAAAGTATTGGCCATACACCATGATCTCCTTCTTTTAAATGAAACTTGACTTCAGCCCTATTCATTGCATCTAGGTATAAAGAAAGCCATCGGTAATAGGATTTTTCCTTTATTGGCTTCTTTACTGAAGCCTTCCCTGTTGTGATTTTTGGGAGTTGAGCCTCGGCTTTCCTTAGAAAAAGACGGTCCTCTCGTTCTAAGTTGATTGCTCCCCACCTCTGCCTATATTCCCAGAGTTCTGTATAACGTGAAGTATCCTCAGGGGACCAGCCAAGTGCCTTTAGTTCGTCAGCACGGTGAGTTGATTCTTTAGCCACGTTCAGTTTTAATCTGGTTTGAAGAAAGCGTAGGCGGTGGTGAGCTTGCAGGAAACATTTTCAAATACGTAGATATTGGTATCCGCTTTTTCTGGTGATAACCATTTGGGAGCCAGATGTCCCCAAAGGCAGTCATATAATGGATTTCCCAGTGATAAATGCTGTAAAAAGCTCTTGGGTCTTCTCGAAGTAGATCTGCATATAGCAAAACAGCCCTACCGTAATAGTCACTATTGTTGTAACCCCATAACCCTTTAAGAATATTCTCTAAGCCACCGCGACGAACCAAATACCTAGCAGCAGCCTGAATTGAATCATGCGGATCCCGTATGTTTCCTCCATTCCCAATCCCCCTCTCATTCCACGTTGATGGTAAGAACTGCATAGGGCCTTGCGCATTTGCAACTGAAACTCCATCAATTCGCCCCATTCCAGTCTCAACCAAATTCACAGCAGCCAATACTTCCCATTCGATTCCAGTACTGAGCTCTGCCTTCTGATAGTAAGCAAGAAGTTTTTTTGCAGGTTCTGGTGCAATTATTCTCCATGCGGGCAAAGTTAGAAAAGGTGCAGAGCCATGTCCCATCTTCAGGAATTCTCTTCTTGCAGCTAGATGCTTCTTTGCTACAGAACGCCATTTAAGAGGCAAATTGATAAGGACCTGTTTGGAAAAAGGAATATCTCTAGATAAAACTCTATAAATAACTTGATGTTGATGTCCTAAAAGGGGCATCTGATCATTAGGTGTAGAAGAATCACGTAATGCTTGCTCTAAGTAAACAAGAAGAGAGGCAACCTTAGGAGGACTGTTTGGCACCAAGGGATAATGGCGTCCGTTATCAAGCCTTGGAAGATCTTTTCTAGTAGGGAGATTAAACTTCGTATCTTCCCTTTCTATATCTTTGGCAGAGAAAGATAGAGAAGAATCATTTATAAACCCAGTCAAGGCAATAGTTGCCAAGGCAGAGAGAAACAGAATTCTGAATGATTTTAGACGTTTTATCAAAAGCAAATAGTAACCAAAAACGCTAACGATTAAACATAAGCAAAGATATAAAAAATATATTAAAAAGGATTATTCATTAATCAAGCTAATGTTAGTAAGTCATAAAAAAACATTTCTATTTAGATATAGAAATGTTTTTTTATGACTATTTGTAGTTCCTAATTCTTATCTTTTACTGTTCAACAAAGGCTATTTGTTTGCCTAAAAAGGGAATGGTCCAGTTTGACCTGCTGAGTTGGTGAAGCCAGAAAGGGCCCAGATACCAAAGGAGAACAGGCCACAACCGATAAAAAACATCAGGTGAACGGTGTATCTAATACGCTCTCGTTCTCCGATTTGCCCTTCAAAGGGGATGTCACCAAGAAAGCGAGTCTGACCACTATTGGAATTTGTGGAACGAGACATAACAAGAGTAAATTTGAATCCCAGAATTATGGCATAAAAGAGAGTTAAGGTCAGGTTTTATTAAAAAGTTTTGTCGATTAATCGAAAATGGCTCCGATCAATTAACTGCTGGAACAGAGAAAGCTGATCAAAGATAAAAAGATTGAATGCCATGGCTTAGGTCTAGACCAACATGAAAAAGAAAAATATACAGAGTTGATATTATTAGATTTCATAAGAACCAATAGTGTTTACAATGGCTTATAAAGGATATAAGTTTATAATTTAGATTTCTCAATATTTAAAAGAGCTCTTCACTATAATGTCATGAAAAAATATTTTCTATAGAAAATTGATTAATTTAAAGAATTCAAAGTTACTCTAAATAGGAAATACAGACCACGAGTGGTTGTATCAACCAGCAAAAAATGATTGAACTCCGGAATATCTATGTTGATAGAATATCAATGTTGCTATTACAAGCGACACAAAAAGAGGAGGGGTGGTCGAGTGGTTGATGGCTCTGGTCTTGAAAACCAGCGATGTGAGAGCATCCGTGGGTTCGAATCCCACCCCCTCCGTTCCAAATTCGAAGTTCCAACCAAGGTTTAATCCAGAAAAAACTTCATTAAAGAATTTAGAGATTAAATGAATAAATCAGAGCAAAGGTTATCTACACATAATTAATATAGATAATCTTTTTTTATTACGAAAAGGCTTAGATATACGTACCTGAAAGCCAGAAAATCAACGATGAAATTCTTGAAAAGATCTATTTCTGGCGTATTAGGTTATAAAATGATGGGATATAGCATTTAAAGTTAGCCTCTATGAGGAGTTTTCATGTCTAATGCAAACAAGTTACTTCGATCACTATTAAATATAGTATTAAGTATACTTTTAGTGACATCCCAAACATTAGTGCCTGCAGGTGTCTTGGCTGAGGTGACTACAGGACAGGAGTATTATTCTAAACTAGAATATAAAGTTGCCAAAGGATATTCCAATAAATTTTGCAATGCTATTGGAATAGGAGTGTCAGTAGATGGTGCTTTAAAAATGGCAATTAGTGAGAACAAACAAGCCTCTTTTAATCCGTCATTATGGTTCGAAATCGCCTTAAATGGAAATGAAGAGATCAATAATGTTGATAAAGATAGACTTATCTCGCTAGTCTCATCAGAAGTTGTTAGTAAATGTGGTTACCCATTAGGGTTAGCAGGAGAAGGTGGTGTAGAAGAGTTTAAGCTTATGTTCTTAACTGCAACTAATGATGTTCAAGAATAATATTTTCGCTTCTACTCACTTTACTAGCTTAAATTGAATAGTATTAAAGTTCAAAATCATTAAGCCTCTAATAACAATCTAGGGATATGTAATATATTACGATATTAATAAGAATAAGAATTTCATATATTAAGCTAGCATTCTAGAGTTTCTCTAGTAACTCTCCCCGTCACAGGATTTGTCCCTTCTGCGTAAGAACAAAGTGTCTTCAAGACATCGTCTCGCATAGGAACATTTGTAAAGTCAGCTCCTGTGATCTTTACATTTTCGAAACGAGTATTAAAGGCAAAGGCATCTTCCAAAACCGAATTAGTTAAATCAGTTCCTTCAAATACAGCTGAATCAAGCGTTGTTTCTCTTAAATTAGCATTACTTAGATTAGCTTCTTGCAATTTTGCTCCAAATAAACTGGCTCCTTGCAAATCACTTCCAGATAAATCTGCTTTCTTCAAGTTAGTCAAATTAAAAGTAACGCCTCGAAGGTCCTGACCAGAGAAATCAATTTCAATCAAAGATTGTTTTGAATAATCCATTGCAGCGTAAGCAGGAAGCAGTTGAACCGATATAAAAAAGACTGCTGTAGCAAAAGTAATAAATAGTGAAAACATAGTCTTCTAGTGTTTTAGGGAAAGGTCGATCTGGCAAAGAATGGGGGCCTGATGCAAAGGTTTATGGCATCAATAAAAAGATTTAGTTGTGAAGCATGATTCGATTCGCTAAGAAAGAGAAAGCAGTGATAGAGAAATGCTATCGGCACAAACACGCCTACGTCTACATGAGATTCTCACTCGGTTAGCCAATGATCAAGATGTTGACCTAGAGGAAAGGATCTATTTGCATAACCTTGCTGACATCGATCAAACGGTTGCGTCATGGCTTAGCAAAGCTAAACGTCAAAAGAAAAACATCCACTCCAAAGACAGCCTAGACAATCTCTTGGATGATTTAAATCTTGGGTCACCTGAACCAGATAGTAATCTTCGTCCAGAGGACGACCTAGGTGAATGGTTTAGTGGAGCTCCTTCATGGTTAAGTAGAAGCTAATAGGGAGATTGCTCTGGCCAAAGGGTCCTAAACAAAGCTCGAAGTAAATTTTGCCTTCTTGCTTGAGTAGCATTCGACCAAACGGATTGTTGGGCAATTAGAAGAGATTGACCCTCGCTACCAAGGCTGCTTAAAACAAAATCTAGATCTTCTCGAATCCATCTCTTTATTTTTTCTCCATCGACCTCAGCATGAAATTGAAGGCCATATGCTGCCTTTCCAATACGAAAAAATTGTTCTCTGCATCGATGACTGCTCGCTAGCAAAGTTGCGTTCTCAGGTAGAACGATGCGATCTGAATGCCAATGCAAAACACCTAAAGGACTATCAAATTCCTCCAAAACACTCTCTGATTCTTGGGCCTCTAGAGCTGTGATAGGTGCCCATCCAATTTCAGGGAGTGGTAAACCTGTTTGCGCACAAATAAGAGGCTCAACTCTTCCGCCTGCAACATATGCCAAAAGCTGAGCACCTAGGCATACGCCAATTAAAGGAACTTTTAAATAAAAAGCTCTCTCGATAAACCCTATTTCTGTTGAAAGCCATTTATATGCTGGATCTTCTAGGTCAGAGAGTCCCATTGGACCTCCTAGAACCAACAAACCACTTATCTCATCGATAGGAGGTAACTCATCATTTAAATCAACGCGACAGATTTTTAGATTAAATGAAAATTCCTCTGCTAAATTTGCAAAAAACTCTGGGCCTTCTCTATCTACATGTTGCAATACGAGTAAAGATTTCATGATTTCCTACATAACGGACGAATAGGTATCTTAAATAAGATTTTATTAAATAGCGACTAAATAATTAACTTGAGGCAGAAGTATAATGAAGTAATGCAAACTTCCAAAACCTACGGGAGATAGCAAAGAATATAGCTGCTATAATTAAAATAATTGCTATATATTCATTGGAGACTCTACCAATAATAACTTCAGCAGGGACAGTTGTTAAGAATGCGATTGGAATTAAAAAAGTAAATATTGTTCTCAAACCTCTAGGATAAGCCGACATAGGGTAGCGCCCTGCGACCAGAATTGATCTAAGGACTTCTGTAGCATTCCATACTTTAACGAACCAAATGCTCGTACTTGCAAGTAAGAACCACAGGCTATATAGGATAAGAGAGCTTGCAAAAAGGCAGGTAAAAAAAATCAAGATGTTAAATAAAGACAAATCAACTTGAATACTTACTAGGCTATAAATTATCAATAGAATCCCAATCAGTTGTGAGGGTAATCCCCATGGAGAAATTATTCGTAGAGAAAGCCACAACTGACTGTCAATTGGCTTTAACAAAACATAATCGAGAGTTCCGTTTTTTACGTGATTAACAATTCTGCTTAGGTTTGGGGCAAGAATTGAGGTCGTAATCCCTTCCAAGATCATATATATTCCTAGGACAATTAGTGCCTCAAAGAAGTTCCACCCACCTAATAGTGGTCCTGATTTATAAAAAAGTGATAAAATAAATAGGCTTCCAAAGAGGTTCCCTAAAACAGATACTAGCTCGATTAACATATTTAGTTGATATTCAAGTTCTATTGCAAGGCTGGTCTGCCAAAACCTTAGTAGAACCATTGAAATATTAATATATTTATTAAATTTAGATTTCATTGTTATGCACCCATAGCGGTAAAATGCTTCACACCTTTTTTCCACGCAAGCGTGCTAATTAAAAATAAAAATAGAGCCCAAAAGATTAGAATCATTATATTAAGTTGTATGTTTACATGATGGCCAGACAATAAATTTGCCGGGAACGATAGTAGATAAGGGTAAGGAGTAAGATATGCAATTTGACTAATTTCTTTAGGAAAGGTGTCTATAGGAGCAACTAGTCCTGAAAAGAAGAGATAAGGGATTAATAACAACCTTTCTATTGAGCTAGCCCTCTCAACCCAAAAGCAAGACATTGCGAAGGCCCAATGAATCATGAAGCGCACTGTAAATGCTAAAAATATTACGAAAGTCGTTAGAATTAACTCTGTAAATTTAGGTAGCCAGAAAGAGTTTGGTAATACAACTGAGAGAATCATTATCATTAATGCAACTATAGGTACTCTTGTAATCTGCTCTGCAATATGTGAGGTGTAGTAACGCCAAAACAAGGGAACTGGCTGTAGTAAGAATGGAGACAATCGACCTTGCACAATATCTTCCTCGAATGAAAATATTACCCAAACAACAGTAAACTGTCTGACTACAAATGCAGATAGAAAATACCTTTTTAGATTAAAACCTTGCAACTCAATTAAATCTTGAATATTAGTCTGGCTCCAAAGGCCTAACATTATCAAAGGCAATATCCCAGACAAAGCCCATAAAGCAATCTCTGCCCTGTATTCCATCATTAATGCGTACTGATTAATAAGTAGTGATTTAATAACTCTCAGGAACCACAAAACCTTGTGTTGTCTTGGTTTATAGCTCATATGCTTAAGTTTTCACCAGATTCAAATAACTGCCTAATAAGTTCCTCTATGGGAGGGTCACTTACTTCTAAATCAGTTACTGGTAAGTCTCTTAATATATTTGAGATGCTGCTTGTAAGGGCTTTACGTGGAATTAACAACTGGGCAAATGTATCTGTGTAATCCTCTATTAGTCCATATTTCCCTATAGATTCGCGCGTCTGTGGTTTATTTAACTCCAGACGAACAGACTTTAAAGGAGCAAGTTTTTCGGTTAGAGTTATAAGAGAACCATCATGAATGATCTGACCATGATGGATAAGAATCACACGGTCACAAAGCGAAGTTATATCCCCCATGTAGTGGCTTGAAAGGAGCATAGTTGCACCATAACGTTCGTTATAGGAAGAAAGAAATTCACGCACACGAACCTGAGAAATCACATCTAATCCAAGGGTTGGCTCATCCAAAAAAAGGATTGAGGGCCTATGGAGTAAAGCAGCCAATAACTCCGCTTTCATTCGTTCCCCTAGGGAAAGTTTTCGAACGGGTCGGTTTAACTCATTACCAAGACCAAGCATGCTTGCCAATTCGTCTATTCGATTATTTGTCTCTCGAGGGCTAATGCCATATACGGCTGCATTTACCTTTATTGAATCCAAGGGTGGAAGGTCCCAGAGAAGTTGTTGTTTTTGTCCCATCACTAAAGTTATCTGCTTTAAAAATCCAGGCTCTAGCGAATGGGGCTTGTGACCAATAACGCTCACATCACCACTTGTGGGGTGAATAAGACCACATAACATCTTTAACGTTGTTGTCTTGCCTGCACCGTTTGGGCCAATAAAACCAACCATCTCTCCAGGCTGAATGGAAAAACTAATCTCATCTACTGCGGTAATTGTTTCAGTGCGTCGAAACAGAAAATGCTTCAGAGTTCCTTTGATACCAGGTGTTTTGCGTGAAACGCTGTAGTTTTTTGTAAGCGCATTCACTGAAATACTCGCCATACTCATTGTGGTTAAGAGAGGCTCCACAAATGTCTCTAAAAAAGCCTAAGTAATCCTTGAGAAAGGCATAGAGCAATATGAAGGAGCATAGGAGAAAGGAAGATATGATAGAAACACGTGGTTGGACCAACAAGTAAGAAAGAAGCCAATCAGAGCAAGGCATTAGAAATTATCTTGATAACAAGGGCTCAATAGACACAGCAAATTTGAAGAAACCGCATTTCATGCGACAGAACCTAGCGATTTTCATCACCAAGCTTAATTAGTGTGTTGATGGCTTAGGATGGTTTTAATCACAGAACCTTTTTCGGTCAATTGATCAGAGCAGACATGCTATGAGTGAAGAAAGACTGAAACAAGCAAAAGCTCTTGAGATACAAAGTGGTGCTGCTGTTGTCAGTTCCGTAGATAATAGTACTCAGGAACATACAGAAGAGAAGACCTCATCAAAGCCTGAGAATCAACTTTCAGGAAGTCTTCTCGGATGGTATTCAGTCTTAAGCAGTAAGAGTATTAAAGATGGAGAGCTATATCATTTTTCAATGTATAATGAACCATTAATTATTTATCGGGATAAAGATTCAAGAGTTAGATGTATAAAAGATCTATGCCCTCATAGAGGAGCTTCATTTCTTGGAGGAAAGATTGTTAAAGGAGAGCTTGTATGTCCATATCATGGAGGAAGGTTCTCAGCAGAAGGAGAGTGTACAAATCTAGATCGACTAACTTGTCAACACATAATCGACTCTAACTACAATAATTATGCAAAAAGAATTCACTTATATCAATATCCATGTGTTGAGCAAGAGGGCTATATATATATATATTACTCAGGGACTGCTAAAACTAATCTTGAAGATTTTGAAATTAAATCATCCCTTAAGGACTCGCAACCCAGTTCTTATGGATTTAAACCCAATGAATATAAATATGAAGAAGTTTATGTTGATTTCAAATGTGACTGGGCACGAATCATTGAAAACCACTTAGATATTCTTCATATCTTCTGGATACATGGAGATACAATCCCTGACAAAGATGTAAATAGAAAGGCTATCACGAGTTTTAATCAAACAATAAAGAGAAGTAAAAGAGAAATAGAAAGTAAATATAGTCACAAAACTGGTGACAAAGAAGAGTTTATAACATTAAAATTTATTCCCCCCGGAAGAGTTTGTATCTACAAAGGCAATCCAGATTCAGCACGCTACATTCAAATCCTAGACCATGTTCCACTCGGTCGAAATAGAGCTCGGGTAATTGTTCGGCATTACAGGAAATTCCTAAAGAACAAATTCCTTACGAAGTTAATAATGTTTAAGCCATTACAACATCGTATTTTTTACAAGATATTTTCAGAAGATTATCTTGTGCTAAAAACTCAGTCTTTTAATGAACAGATGGGTTATATAAAAAAGGATAATGTCAAGTTACTTGGTGAAGATAAGATGATTCAGTATTACTGGGACTGGTATCAAAATGCACTAAACAATGAAAGACCATGGGATATACATCACAAAGCACCCTCTACAAATAATTTCCACGAAGAGGCACCTATGCTATATCCCCCCGAGAATCCCAAGCTTTCAAACGAGAACAGCCGAGAGATTACTATCCAATTAATTCTAAGGTTATTGATTCCACTAGGACTGATAATCTTAATCATCTAAACCAACTCCCAAAAAATAGTGATGGAAAACAACGAAAGGCCTATATGGATGAATTGGGCTTTTTTAGGAATCTTTTTGTGGTCAAGCTGGCAGTTATATGGTTTCTATGCAGATATGCTAAATGGCTAGAGATATTAAAATCAAGATCTTAATCTAATAAGTTGGAGACGATAAAAGTATAATTTGAGAGTGAATTCATTTTTTCAAATAACACATCTAAACAAGTAGATTTAGTTAGACTAACTTTATTAGTTAGCTCTACTAGAATAAAACAACTGAAAATATTTTCGCCTTGTTTCAATCCAAGAGAAATCCATGGTTAGAGCTTTCTTCAGTAGAGGTAGTTATAAATAAAAAAAAGGTTCTTAATGGAATAGATCTAAATCTTTATCTTAGAGAGAACACTTTGATACTAGGTCCAAATGGTTCTGGCAAAAGTTTATTAGTGCGACTCATAAGCAGAAGTCTCTATCCAGTAGTAAAGCAAGGTTCATATCTTCGTATATTTGGATCAGAGAAAATAAATCTTTGGAGTTTAAGGTCTCGGGTTGGTATTTTGTCAACTGAACTAGAAGTCAGGGCTAACCCTTATTCGAAAGCTAAGGATATAATTATTTCAGGCTTCTTTGGCTCAATAGGAATTGGAAAGAATCACAAGCCAAGTAATAGTCAGATAAAAATGGTTTCTAGTTTAATTAACAAACTAGACCTTAGCAAGTTCTCGGAGTCTTATTTCGGAGAATTATCTGATGGACAGAAGAGAAGAATACTCATCGCAAGAGCACTTATACATGATCCGGATATACTTATTCTTGATGAGCCCACCAATGGACTTGACATAAAAGCAACAAGTCAACTCTTAAAAATACTAAATGGGCTCTCAAAGGATGGTAAAACAATATTAATGATTACTCACAAAGTAGAAGAGATAGTTGAAGAAATAGATAGGGTGATATTTCTAGCCGATGGAAAAATCGTAGGGGATGGAGCTGTTAAACAAATGATCACCTCGGATAACTTATCAAAATTATTCAACTTCCACGTTATGGTAAATGAATTCAATGGCCATTATAGTTTAAGTGAAAAGAAATTTAGGTAGTTTCCCAAGCATCTATCTACTGATTATAAGTACAAATAAAAAAACTAAAACAATCAAAAGATAAAGCTTCAATCTTGATCTTTTGATGCTGTTATACCTAGAAACTTTTGTATTTCTGATTGAACCTACTCCTAATGGTGTTCCACATAGATTGCAAACTAAGCGTCCAGCAAGTGCTCTGTCTGCACGAAAACTGTGGCTACCGCAATTCAAGCAAGATGGCTTCTTCATAAGAAAAATCGTTATCCTAAAGTAATTGTCCTAGGCACTTCACTTACTATTATATGCTGGAAGTATAGTTATCTATACTTCGAAAATGGCATAGTCTTAATTCTCATTTTAATAGTTGCTCAGATCCATGGGTCTAGAAACTCTAATGGGTTTTGCATTGTTTCAGAAAAACCCAAAAGACCTTTTGCTTTGAATGAATATAATAAAGTATTATCATAATCGATCAAGAATGTTCCACCTCTTTGTGTAAGATATTTATTACCAGGCATATATTTATCCCAATTACATATTACTTCAAACATATTTTCCAATCTGATAGTTGCCAATTCAAAAGGTCTTAAAAACCCTTCACCCCCAGCTCTAGCAAATAGTTTTCCAGAGAATTTAAATCCAGGTCCTAATTGAATAAATTCCTCTGAAGAAATACGCTGTTGAGAATTCAAATCCCCCGTATATCCACGGACAACCTCCTGTAAAGTTCCTGGAGAACCTATGCCTGTACACATTATTATTAAATTCACCAAAGAACTGAATGGTGTTTGAAGTCCTGAGTAAAGCTTCAAATGATTATGAAGCATAGGGTCTAGATCAATCTCAAGAGATTCAGTAGGAAAATCGGTAAAGTCTAAAAACCTTTCTTTTGAATATTCATTTCCAATACCAATAGCAAGGAGCTCAATATCAGAAGCCCTCAGTTTAGGTAAAACTTCAACCAATAAACGTGCATATTCAAGAGTATCGAAGTCTCCCAAAGTTCCAAAAACTACTAATAGCCTTCTTTTGCCAGTTGAAATCAATGGGTTGGTACTGAATCTATCAAGAAGAGGTGTAGGACAAGTAACGGGGGTCATAGAATCGTTGTTTCGCCCTACTATCGAATTTGTTAAAAGAACTCAATATAGTGCGTTAAATTTAAGATTATAATTTTAATGGATTGGATGAAGGGCAATTTGAAATCCATAAATAATGCTTGTCTAAACTTGAGAAAGTCTGAACTAACAGTTAAAGATGAACGAACTTACTAAAGCCATAAATAATCACCTCTCTTGCGAATTCCAATCTGGTCATACATACCTGGCAATGTCAATTTGGCTACGAGAAAAGGATTTGGCTGGCTTTTCAGCCTATATGCAAAACAAAAGCCAGGAAGAACGCGGACATGCTGACCGTTTAATGGCATACCTTGTTGATTGTGATGAACAAGTGGAATTACCCAGCATCGAGGCCCCTCAAAGAAGTTGGGAATCAACGCAAGCCTTGTTTGATCAGGTTTATGAAATGGAGCAAGCTGTTACGGCTTCAATAAATAGGATTTATTCAATTGCAGAACAAGCAGGAGAAAGAAGTGCCACCGCAATGCTGGATTGGTTTGTAGCAGAGCAACTTCAAGAAGAGGCTGAAGCAAGGTTTGTGCGTAAGCGTCTTCGACTAGCAAGTGATAACAGTGCTGCGCTACTTCTACTTGATCAACAGTTCCTAGACGGTACGGCTCTCATTGCGGTGAAAACCAGCCCAGATGGACTGAGAAAATAAATAAATCCGCAGGGACTTCTACAGCAGAACAAAAGTCAGCAAGCAAAGACATATATTTTTTTTTGATATTTTCACTACGCCGACTAGTTATCAAAGCTACAAAAACCACTATCTAGAACGATTCTCACTCGCAACTATGAATTGCTATTGAGAATCGCTTGCAAAAAGTCTCTTGATTGATATATGTTGAGATCACTTCTCAACAAGCTCCGTCATTTGTCTTAAATGAGCTTTCGATTCTTACCAGAAGAACCATTTAGTCCTGTACGTGTACCAACAGGACAATCCGTTCTTATTGACCCAACCTCTCGCTCAGGCAAATCTTGCCTTGAAGTAATAGAAGGGATCGCACGTGTTTACTGTCCTTGTGAGGAGACCGAAGGAATGACACTGGCTTTCCTACAGTCTGGAGACCAATTGCGGACTGATCGACTCTGTAGCGAAGGTGTCTGCGTAGAAGCTCTTACTCCTCTCTGCTTTAAAAATCATTCCGAGGTTTGTGATGCTAGTGGATTCGATGCCGTGAATGAATGGACATTGCAATTACTTCGGATACGTCATTTAGGTAATGCTGAACATCGCCTACAAGCACTTTTTGCTTTACTTGTAACTAGGCTTGGAAGACGATGCGGAGATTGGTGTGATCTTCCATTTCGTCTTACACATGAACGGATAGGAGAACTAATTGGTTCAACTCGAGTGACCTCAACACGCTTAATGTCTAGGCTTCGTTCTGCTCAACTAATTAATGTTCCTAACGGAGAGCAAAAATTAAGACTTGCTCCAATTCTTGTCGAATCAGCCCCTCTAATTGCTGCTTAGAGGTTATAAAAATGCAAACAACAATTACTTATTCAGATACTGTTATTGGCGGTCTATGTAGAGAAGTCTGTAAGATAAATTCTCGGTGTATACAACTAACTAAATCCATTGATTCATGTAAGAATTGCAATCTTAATGCAAGGTTAGAATCAGAATACAAAGAACTATTAGACAAAAAGAAAAATATACTTAAAATATCTAGATCAATTGAAAAGACTCAACTTAAAGATGATCTAAGTATTGAATTCCTAATAGAAATAAGCAGTAGGATGATCACTACTTAATTTGAAAATCACTTCTAAAGATCAATTAGATAAACTCAGTGGAGAATGATTACCTGCGGTTAACTCACCATCAATAATAAGCATTGCAGATGATTGATTATCAGCAAAGCGGACTCTACCCAATAAATGGGCAAATTCATTTTCAGAATTTAATTGACTTTCAATATTTGGATCAAGGAATACCGTAGTGCGCATATCTGATGATCTCTCTGCAATAGCGTACAAGTTGTGGAGTGAGGTTGTTACATCAGACTCCATTCGGAAGGAATCTGCCATTATATCCTCAACTGAACTCCAACTTTGGTCGGGGGCAGGGATATCTTGCAATAAAACTGTTTGCCCTCTGGCTATAAGGTAATCAGCAAATTTGGATGCATGAATTTGCTCAGATTTAGATTCTTCATTGAAAAAAAGAGCGAATCCATTTAATTCTCGTTCAGCGAACCAAATAGCTTTGGCAAAATAATCTGCACTGGCATTTCTCTCCATAGTCAAGTGATATTGAAATGACTCAACTAGAGCAGCATCCATAGGTTGGGCAATCGCCCTACCTGCAGGGCCCACTGCAATGTTTACATTTAATTTTTTTGTGGTGGTACTCATGAGAGAAATAAGGATGAAATTCCTTGTTTTGGCTGAGAAACCTTAGAAGGAGGAAACCTCATCGAGGCATGTAATAAATGATACATCCTCTTCAAATAAAAAGAAGATATCTCATTAAATTTGTTTTTTAGTCCTAAATTGCTAATGGTTCTCACTAGCAATCTCAATAGATGGTCATGTCTACATCTCAGATTGGATTTTTACCTAAAAATTCAATAGGGGAAGGCATCATGACAAGAAATAAAAAAAAAGCTTGCAAAAAACAAAAATGTTCTAAGTGGAAAGGTGGTAAATGTCAATGCAGTAAATAAATAATCTCCTTAATATTACATTTTGGATTCAGTAAATTATCCTGAACAAAGTTCAAATACTATAAATATCTCTAAATAATAAAGGATCTAATCATCCTAATAGGCAAGGTATAGAACCAGGGAAAAGTATACCGTTTTCGCCAGGTATGAACCCAATTAAACACCTATCTCCAATTGAGAAACTATTATCCAACGGTTGTCTTACTCTCAAAATATAATTACCAAGTGTGACTTTGAGTACCCAATAGTTTCCAAGGAATTCTCTAGCCTGAACAAGTGCCTGGCCATTGGCATCGTGCTTCAAAGTTAAAGATTGTTCGTTAACCAATAACTCTGTTGGATATTTCAGATCATTTAAAAGCGGTTTGGATATAGGCCCAATAGGTGTTGTCCAATTATCTCCACATGTTTCAACAGGCAAAACATTTTGCTGAAGAACAAATCTACCAACGAAAGGAGTGGCAGGCTTATGTACAAGGTCCTTGGGTGTAGAGCACTGGTGAAGATCACCATCTCTTAAAACTGCAACGCGATCACAAATGGCCAACGCTTCCTGAGGGTCATGCGTAACGAGAAGTCCGCTGGTATTACAAGTCTTTAGAACACCTCGCAACTCACTTCTAAGACGATGCCTAACCTCGACATCAAGACTTGAGAAAGGTTCATCAAGTAGCACCAATGATGTCCCTGGTGCTAAAGCTCTTACTAAAGCAAGTCTTTGACGTTGACCACCGGAAAGTTCATGAGGGTATCTATATCGGTATTCGATTAACCCTAATAACTCAAGCAGCCACTCAACACGCGCATAATCCTGCCCTCGTTTAATTCCAAAACAAGAGTTTTGCCAAGTGTTGAGATGAGGAAAGAGTGCATAATCTTGAAAAACCATTCCAATCCCGCGTTTCTCAGGGACTACCATCTCATTTGGGGTTGCTATCAATCTGCCGTTAAATGAGATTTCTCCCTGTGCTGGGCGTTCAAAGCCAGCTATTAGACGAAGTAATGTTGTTTTGCCGCAGCCAGATGGACCCAAAAGCCCGACTAGTTCGCCATAATTAATATTTAAATTTATATTCTTTAGTGTCCAGACACTATCTACAGTTTCACCATAATGGTGCCATAAATTATGAATTTTGAGTTGAGTCTCATTCACTAGATATTGTTCTATTGAATTGTGAAGTAAATCAATTACCTGCAAACAATGGTATGTCCTTCCAGTTGCAATTGCCTGGAGGTATCCTCAAAGCAATTTCAAACGAAAAGCCAAAACACTTTATTAAAGAGATATTCCCAACAGTAAAAGTGACGACAGAAAACAAAGAGAATGAATCATTTGCTACATCAGGATGTGATCTTTTTGCTATTTTTGGCTTTTTGGCGGCCGAATTAAGTGGGGAAGCGATTAACTGCGTTTTGTACAGGCAAGTCATTTTCTGATTTATGCATCCCAGATAAATAAACAGCTAGGTTTAAGCTTAGGCATATAAAAGCCAGTAATAGATTTTGATTAGAGAGATTCTAATAAAATCATATAGTTCGAGAACTTAACGAGATCCAAAATATTCAATAGATAAGTTATAGTAACCGAAAATAGAGTGTATGCTCTCTAGAAAAAGTGTCTTACAGTAATTTTGATTTAAAAAAAATTTTTAAATTCTTTCTTATTGTAATATCAGTAGGTATTCTTATATACATACTACAAGTATTTGGTATAGATAAGCTTAGATCAAGAGTCGAAGAAATTGGGCCTCTAGCTCCTATTGGAATTTTTATACTTAGATTTACGAGTATAACCATCCCTGCCCTACCGAGTACAGCTTATTCAATCCTCTCTGGTTTTATGTTGGGGTTCAAAAAAGGTCTCCTAGTAATCTGCCTAGCAGATCTAAGTTCTTGCTCCTTAAGCTTTTATCTTTCAAGAAAATATGGAAGAGGGTTAATTAGAAATATTGTAGGAAATAAATTCATGCACAGGGTGGAGAGTTTCAGTCAAAAACATCTGGAAGATAATTTCTTTTTAATGACTGCATTATTAATGACAGGTTTATTTGACTTTGTAAGTTATGGAATAGGTCTAACAAAAACACCTTGGATTAAATTTCTTCCTGCTCTGATAATTAGTATTTTACTATCAAATCCGCCAGTTGTTGCTATAGGAGCTGGCCTATTAAATGAGGGGGGTAGAGTCCTTATAATTGCACTTGTAGGAATATTCGCGTTATCATTATTAACTGCTCGTTTAAAGAAGCGTAATGTTCTTGGCTAATAGCTGATGTTTTTAGATAAAAGGTAGTAGCTTATTAGGGCAGACAATAAATGAGATTGCAAAATGCCATTGGTCAGTATACAAACTTCACTAGAAAGCATAGAAAATGCAGAGCCTTTCCTGAAAGAGCTATCAAGTAATCTTTCTAATCTAATAGGCAAACCAGAAAGTTATGTTATGACCATACTCAATACATCAGTATCTATGACTCATGCTGGAACACTTGATCCTGCTTGCTATGTAGAAGTCAAGAGTATTGGAGAAATTAATAATGAAAGCACAAAGAAGCTGAGTGCTGCAATCTGTGGACATATAGAGTCTAGAATGGGTGTTCCAGCTAATCGTATATATATAGAGTTTAAGGATGTTCCAGCCAATCTATGGGGATGGAATAACACTACATTTGGATAAGTTGATCGACATCTAAGATCTAAAAATTATTTTATAAGATAACAGTCAATCATGATTAAGAGTGTCATATATAGAAGAAAACTCTTCTACGCTAATAATCTCAGTCACACTTAAAAACACAACTAAAGAACTTTACTTAGTCTTTATGTCAGCCAATCATACTCACAAAAAAATAATTGATCGATTGAATGCTCTCTATCCTGATCCAGATATACCTCTGAATCATGTAAATGAATTCACCCTACTTATTGCCGTTTTACTAAGCGCTCAATCTACAGATAAAAAAGTAAATGAAATAACACCTAATCTCTTCCAACTTGCTGTAACTCCAGTACAAATGATTAGCTTAGGTGAAAGAAAGATCTTAACTTTAATCAAGCAAATAGGACTATCTAATCGAAAGTCTAAATATATTTACGAACTCTCAAATGTTTTAATCGAAAAGCACCAAGGTATAGTTCCAAAAAACATCACACTTCTAGAAGCACTACCAGGTGTAGGACATAAGACGGCTAGCGTTGTTATGGCTCAAGCTTTTGGAGAACCAACTTTTCCCGTAGATACTCATATTCACCGACTTTCTCAAAGGTGGGAGCTTACATCTGGAGTCAATGTGAAACAAACTGAAAGAGACCTAAAGTCAATTTTCCCTAAAGCGACCTGGAACCAATTGCACCTGCAAATGATTTTCTATGGTCGTGAGCATTGCACCGCTAGGGGGTGCGACGGAACAACCTGCAGGTTATGCCGAGAGCTATTCCCAAAAAGACGAAAGCCAATAATATGCAAAAAGGCCTAGTTGATGTTGATTGTTATCTAGATTTTATTTAGCTTTCCCTACTGATTTTTGTAAGTCCTCTAAATTCTAAAAATCATTAATATGTTAAAAACAAAATAATAAGTCGCAGAATAACTGTTTTTTTAGCTAAACAATAAATAAATCGAGTGGATATTCAAAATGTTTCTGGCAATTAGTGGAGCCTCAGGTAAGACAGGCTATCGTATTGCCGAGGAGGCTTTAGCAAAAGGCTATAAGGTTCGATTATTAATCAGAAGAAATTCTGTTTTACCATCAAGCCTTCAAAACTGCGAAAAGTTTGTTGTTTCTCTTGCAAATTCAAAAGAACTAGATAACGCACTTAAAGGTTGTGATGCATTATTAATAGCTACTGGTGCTCGTCCTTCCGTAGATTTAACTGGTCCGGCCAGAGTAGACGCTCTAGGAGTTCAACGCCAAGTAGAAAGTTGTGAGCGCGTTGGCGTAAAAAGACTGATACTTGTTAGCTCTCTCTGTGCAGGGCGTTTAATTCATCCTCTCAACCTATTCGGTCTGATTCTTCTATGGAAAAAATTTGGAGAAGCAAAAATACAAGGGTCCAATCTTGAATGGACAATAATCCGCCCAGGTGGACTATCTGACCGGGAAGACAATATCCTGGATGAGAATATAAAATATACACCTGCAAATCTCCAAGAAGAGGGGTATATCCCCCGGAGGCTTGTTGCGAAGTGCTGTATTGATGCCCTTAAAACACCTGCATCAATCGGCAAAATAATAGAGATAACTAGCAGTACAGAAGAGCCTCGAATCAAATTTGATAGAGCATTAACAGAAATTTTTTCATAATCGCATTAGTCTTCATATACATCTGGATCCCAAATGATCAACAATGCCAGAATTGATGCGTTGCAGCTAATGCTCACAGATTTGCGAACGCGGAACGAACCCATTAGACATAAGGCTGCTTTTCGAGGTTGCCAGCCTGAGTTTCAAGCACTGGTTACCAAATTAATTGAGCAACTAGAATCTGAGCTGCAAGAGGAAAAACAATTTTTAAGGACGGGAGAAGATCTCTCTAACTCCTAATGGAGGTAAGAATGTCTTCAATTTATTCAACCCAGTTCAAGACATGCAAGACCATAAACCTCTCTCATTGATGTCGGAGGCTGTTCTCCTCTATACATCCTTACAGTTTGAGATATAGCCATAAATCCAAGCTTCTTAAAAAGCTCAACTGCAAAGGGATTAGACCCTGGGGCATCAAGCAAAACAACCCCTGGATGATGAGCGAGAAGCTTTCTTAATAGCAGCTCTGCCAATTTTGGACTGTCCGCCAAAAGAGGTCCTATTCGCCAACCTTTTCCATCTTGAAGTAAGCACGGGCGTATACGTCCGAAGCCATGACATCGACGAGATGAATCGACTAATGCCATCACTCTCCCTGAGGGATGTTTTAGCCAATCCCTAAGAAAGTGTGGACGGGGACTAGGCTCACGTAAAGCGTCATAAGCTTGAACTGCTCTTGACGGAATAGAGTCCCCTTCCAAAACAATTAAATTCTCTTCATCACATGTTGATTTGTCTTCAGATATCGATAAGGATTTGCCATCTTCAATCCATTGCCAACGTGTAGTTGAGGATGAGGGTGCGAAGGCCCAACTTGCGTAGTC
>QCKJ01000005.1 GCA_003215435.1 Prochlorococcus sp. AG-409-M05 | reverse complement strand
GTTTCCTAATCTACCATTAGTGTTCGTCGCCTAGAGCTTTGTTCAATTTCATTAGAGAAAAGAATTAAGGAGTTTTTAATTGGGCTAGAGTCAAGAAAGAAGCTAAAATTATCGAAAATCATTTGTTGTTAACTACTTTCGGTGATGTTTAGTCCTCATAACTGATGACATCAGGCAGAATACAAAAAATCATTTCATCAGCTGGTATTTGCTCTCGACGACAGGCCGAAAAACTTTTGCTTGATAAAAGGATTAAAGTCAATGGTGCAATAGCAAACTTAGGTGATCAAGCTAATTTGAATTTTGATCATATAGTTATCGATGACTTGCCTATATCTCCTTTAAAAACATCTCCAAGAGTTTATTTGTTAAATAAACCAAGTGGATATCTAAGTAGTTGCTCAGACCCCTATGGTAGGCCAACAGTATTAAATCTCCTTCCTAAAACTTATCGTAAAGGCATCTATCCTGTGGGCAGATTAGATCTTCAAAGCACTGGGGCTCTCATCCTTACTAACCTCGGTGAACTGGCTTTGCGATTGACTCACCCTCGTTATGCTCATACAAAGACCTATCAAGTTTTGATTAAAGGGAACCTATCCTCTGCGCAACTTTCCAAATGGCGAAATGGGTTGTCCCTTGATGGGAAGCTCACTAAGCCAGCAGAGATCGAAATAATAAAATCCCAAAGAGATCAGACGCTACTTAAAGTTATTCTTTCTGAAGGTAGGAATAGGCAGATCCGAAGAGTAGTTGAAAAATTAGGATCTTTTGTTATTGAACTTAAACGGGTTTCTATTTCTAACTTCTCTCTAGATGGTCTGCCTGAGGGGGCTTGGCGCACTATAGAGAAAAATGAATGGACTCAAATTTTGAAATAAATCATTTGTTTTTGTAGGTAATCATTAGATGCTAAAAAGTAAAATTTTAAAAAGATTTAAATCTATTCTTTTTAAAAATTCTATCCCTTTTAGGGTGCTCGACGAGCCAGAGACCTCATCGAGCACTCTTTTATTAGAGGCTGGAAACTGTCTCCGGGAGGGAAGGAAAAATCGAGGGCTGACTTTGCGGGACTTGGCCATTCAGACAAGGATTTCTACAACGGTCCTTGAAGCAATTGAGAATGGGTGGATAGATAGATTGCCTGAAGCTGCATACCTTGCTGCCATGATTCCATTGTTGGAGTCACATTTACGGCTACGCCCTGGCAGCCTTAATGGAGCAATTAAATCTCTACAGACCCACCAGAATAACCAATGGAAAAATAGACCTAAACGGTTCACTCCTGGGAATATAGAGGTCTTAACCACATGGCAAGGATCAATTGCCTATGTTTTAGTCATTCTAGTTAGCACAGTCGCTCTTAATTATCAACATAAGACTATGTTCAATAAAGGTAATTCTCCCATGACCAACATCTCTGCCGATTTATATCCTTTGACAGACAGTGAGTATTCAATTATCAAAGATGTACGACCACTTGTAAAAGCAAATAACCTTCTTCCTAGAAATTGGCTTGGATTAATTTCTCCTAGAGGCGTTGGTATATTAAAGATTAATACCTTTGAAGCACGTTCCTTAAGTCTTAGGAGTGGATTTGAATCTGAAATTATTATAGAGGGATTCAATGGAAAAATGTTGCTTAAGTTGAGACCTCCCATCTCTATTGAAGTAAAACCACCTTTAACAAAAGAAGAGAGTATTAATTGGGACGGACAACCTCTGAGCCATACCCCTGAGCGCCCAGGTAATTATATTATTGAATAGGAGTTAACTTGGGTATATAGTTCCTTTTCGGTTGTGGAGGGAAGATTTTTCCCCAAATTTCTTGAGAGCAGTCTTTATATCAGACTCTACTGTAGATATTCTCCATATCCAATTAATATCTACAGTTCCCGGAGTATTAAACCTGGCTTCATCATCAAGTTCAAGAAGATCTTGGAGTGTTGCTATAACTAAAATAGCCTCAGTAGATAGCCCTTGCTCAATGAGCTGCCAACCAGGAGACTTCACTTTAGAATTAAGAGTTCTCTCTACAAGGTCTTGTGTTTTTCTGTCGAGACTTTCCCACCAACCGATAGATGTCGGGTTGTCATGTGTGCCTGAATAAACTACCCAGTTTCTGCCAGAAATATTTTTAGGGAGATAGGGGTTGTTTTTTGAACCATCAAACGCGAATTGAAGGATTTTCATTCCGGCAAGACCAAACTTATCACGAAGATCTTCTACTTCTTGTGTAATTATTCCGAGATCCTCAGCTATTAAAGGGAGGACCCCTTCACAATCTTCCCTTACTAGATCAAGTAATTCTGATCCTGGAGAGATCCTCCATTCTCCATCTACTGCAGAAGTGTGTGTCCCTGGTATTGCCCAGTATGAAATCAAAGCTCGAAAATGATCAACTCTAAGCCAATCAAAGTGACTCCACTGACGCTTAAATCTTTTACGCCACCACATGAATTTGTCGAGTTTATGGTTCTCCCATAAGTAAACTGGTGTTCCCCAAAGTTGTCCTTTTTCTGAAAAGTAATCTGGTGGGACACCACTTTGGACAGACAACTCTCCATCTGAGAGAATTGAAAAAAGTGAACGATTACTCCAGGTGTCTGCGCTATTCCTTGCGACATAAAAGGGTATATCTCCCAATATTTGTATACCTAGGCGTTTAGATAATTTCCTAACTATTTGCCATTGCCGGAATAGATGCCATTGAATTAGTCGATGTTCAAGCAGTTGATGTTGATTTTCTTTTTTCCAATTATCTAGGTTGAAACTTTCGTAGTTAGCCATTGGTTTTGGCCACTTCCACCAAGGTAGACCATTTTGTTTCTTCAGTAACTCCGTGAAAACCACATGGTCTTCTAACCAATCTTGCTTTTCACACCAGGTTTTAAAGGCAAGATGTGAAGTTGAATTTTTCTTTGCCCACTCTTGCCTCAAAGATTTCCCTAATTCTTCACTTCGATGATCGGCGAGTTCAAAGTCTAAAAATGACTTTTTTGTATTTAATAAAGCAGATCCAGGAAGTTCAGATGCCTTCTGGGAAGAAATAAAACCGTCACTGACAAGATCTTGGGCGTCAAGGAACCAAGGGTTCAGAGCAAAGCTTGAGGGTGAGCTATAAGGAGAACCTGTTTTGTCAGTAGGAGTAAGAGGCAAAACTTGCCATATTCCTATTCCATTTTCCGCTAGACAATGCAACCAATTGCGAGTCGGGGCTCCGAAACTCCCACAAACAGGACTTCCTGGAAGAGCTGATGGGTGAAGCAATACACCTGTGGCTTTGTCCAATGCAGGATTGGGTTGATCCATTTAAATGATCCTATAGGTAAGACTTACTTATCCCATAAGGGTTTATTTCCAAGTTTTAATTTCAAGATTTCAACAGCAATCTCTTGTAATTGCTTTCGGTCAAAAACTCTTTCTTGGTTCAAAAATTAAATTGGAGGCCAGTTTTAGAAATAATCACCGGTTTTCTATTTTTTATACAATATATATTACTTTATCGTTTATTGTATAGCATGTGTTTTCTTGCCTCTATTTACTAAAGCTTTATGAGCTGTTAACTGTTACTTGATTAAATTTCTTTAGGCTTAGAGATAATATTATTTTCAAAAATTGGAACATTTCACATGAAAAGCTTTTGACAAACGAAGATAACCTCATTAAACGCTGGTTTGGCCGATATCCTGGCCGTACCCTTCAGCGAATCGGTGCTGCTATAGGGGGAGTTTGGTTTGGAAGCCTCTTCTTGAATGTGATCTCTCCACTTTCTGATCATTATGGACTTAATATTTCAATACCCTTTAAACTTAATAGTCAGAGAGCCTTTCAAAGAGATGAAGTGTCAATCTTGATTATAGGTATAGACTCTAAAGAGGGAATTTCTAATAAATCAACGGATACATTATTTGAAGAAAAAGCAGAAAACATAAGTGTTTTAAAGATTGGTACGGAAAAACCCTTGAATTTATCAGTATTTCCTGTTAATGAAGTATTATTGATTCCAGGATTAGATCACCCTTTACAAATTACTAAAGGCCTTTCAAAGGGAGGGGTAGCACTTGTTTCTGACCTTGTTTCACTAGTAAGTGGTACTTACCCATTAAAGCAAGATAGATACTTAGTATTTTCCCATGATTCTTTTGAAAAACTAATTGACAAACTTGGAGGGATAAAAATATCCATTGATTCTGACATGTTAATTCAAGGTGCTAATTACAAAAGTAAAATATCGCTTAGACCACGACTAAAATTGGTTAATGGATATCAAGCAAAGACTTTGCTAGAAGACGCAAGTGTTCTATTCGAAAACAAGTCTTCGAAGGGAAATTACGTAACTTTATTCAAAGGACTGTTAATTCATATCAGTAATCCTATTTATGGCCAGCGTGTAATTTCTGGTTTCAATGAGATTTATGATGAGATTTATACGAATCTTACTAGAGAAGAGTTAAATAGCCTTCTTGCAATTTTAATGACAAAGACTGGCTCACCAATTATTAATCAACATTCACTTGAAACTCGCCTACCTCATAAGTAAATTAGTTGACGATTTGAAAAAAGATTGAATTTAGTTGTCACCTATTAATCAATTAGGCCTTGCAAATTTAAAGCCAGCCTTCTTTTCAGTAATTCAACTATTTCTAGAACCCCTTCATCATCTTTCGACCCATTTTCAGTTTCCTTGATGGCTTCGTTATTTATCAGGCCACACCATGGTAATTCGTCTACCCTCCTTGTTTTCTCATCCCAGGGTTCCCCAATCTGTACTACCCCTATTAATGGGACACAGAGTTCTTTGCAGAGAGCTCCGTATGCTCTCACGTTGCCAGGAATCTCCCCAGAACTTAATGGTGATGCTAATAAGACTATTGGTTGCTTCCATGCTCCAAGGGCTTCTAACCATGATGAGTTCGTTCCTCTAGTTACTGCCGCATCACCTTCTAGAAGGACTAAATCAGACCCAAAGGAAATCTCTTCTAGGACTTTTCTGGGGTTCATATCGCAGTTGCGATGGATTAATTCGCATCCCCATGCCTTTGTTAGGGCATCACCACCTGCTTTCAATTTTGTTAGTGGTATCAAGCCAGCACCTACTAAAAATAGGTTGAGATTTTTCATTTTTGAAATTATGCAGAGGAAGAGGGTGTCTTAGTTACCATCTCAGCATTAGCATCAGATGGATAAGAATTTTCTACGGCCGCCGTGAACAGCTTTTTGACTGCAGTTCGCACTGATGGCTCGAACATTAACCTCGACACTCAACGACTTAGGTTGTTTAGCGGTACATCTAACCCTTCCCTGGCCAAGGAGATAGCCAGTTATTTAGGGGTAACTGATGGTCCGTTAGTTTGCAAGCGCTTTGCTGATGGGGAGTTATATGTGCAGATTCAACAATCAATAAGAGGTTGTGATGTCTTTTTGATCCAACCAACTTGCGCTCCTGTTAATGACAGCCTTATGGAGCTAATGATTATGGTGGATGCCTGTAAGAGAGCTTCTGCAAGGCAGGTTACAGCAGTTATTCCTTATTATGGATACGCAAGAGCTGATCGCAAAACTGCTGGTCGCGAGTCGATCACAGCGAAACTAACTGCCAATTTACTTGTTCAGTCAGGAGTTGATCGAGTTCTTGCTATGGATTTGCACTCCGCTCAAATACAAGGCTATTTTGATATTCCTTGTGATCACATTTATGGCTCCCCTGTATTAGTAGATTATTTATCTGATCAAGAACTCGGAGAAGTTGTTGTTGTCTCTCCAGATGTTGGAGGAGTGGCAAGAGCAAGAGCATTTGCTAAGCAGATGAAAGACTCTCCTTTGGCAATCATAGATAAAAGAAGGGCAGCTCATAATGTCGCCGAAAGCCTTACCGTTATTGGGGATGTGACAAATAAGACTGCAATTCTCATAGATGACATGATTGATACTGGTGGCACTATTTGTGCTGGTGCCAAATTGTTACGACGTCAGGGTGCCAAAAGAGTTATTGCATGCGCGTCACATGCTGTCTTTTCACCGCCTGCCTTCAAGCAGCTTTCAGAGGAAAATCTTTTTGAACAGGTAGTTGTAACTAATAGCATTCCAATTCCGGCTGAGAGATCTTTCCCTCAATTGAAAGTTCTTTCTGTTGCCAACATGCTAGGAGAGGCTATCTGGAGGATTCATGAGGAGAGCTCAGTAAGCTCTATGTTTCGCTAAATAAGACTACAAACTTTTCACCTTTTTATTTATAGATGAAATCCAATCTCTATCAATCGATTAAATTATTTTCTTATGTGATTTTTATATCTAATAACTGATCAGCCATTGATAAGCAGATCAACTACTTCTCTTGTGTTTAATGAGAGATCTGCTGATGCGAGTTTTTGTATAGCTTCACTCATTCTATTTTTGTACCGACTTTCATATCTTTTCCATTGGCTAAATACTTTTGAAGCTCTTGAGGCTGTAATTGGATTTAATTTGTCGAGATTTACAATTTGATTAACCATGAATTCATACCCACTACCATCTTCTGCATGGAAAATTGGTGTATTAGATGCTAAACCGCCCAGAATTGCTCTTATTGTGTTTGGTGTTAGTGGGTCAAATAACGGATGCTTAATTAGTCCTTTGATGGGTTTAATTCCTTCTTCCCACGGGGTAGAGGCTTGTAATCCAAACCATGAATCAAGGATTACGGGACGATCCTTCCAACGAGTGAAAAATATTTTCATGCCAAGCTTTCTTTCTATACAATTAATCGGTTGCAAAGCTTTTAACGCATATTGTGCCAGTGTCATTGAGGTTCCATTCACCTCTTTTAAAACAATCTCTCTCTGATAAATATTTCCACTAAGCAGTAATAAGCTCCACGCGATACCAGTTAGCTGCCTTTCACCTTTTCCAATTGGCCAATTATAATTTACCTTAGACGAGCACCTCGAAAGTATTTCCTTGAGTTCTTCCTCTAAGCTGACTCCAAAATCTTTTTGGAATAAAATTAGAGAGTTGTTTAAGCTCACCGGATCAGCAATACCTTGCGCCACCTCTAATTCAGTCAAAGTAGGTGATGCTAACAACTTTGCTAGAAAACAAGGGTCCAAATCTCTATATTTTTTGATTACTTTTTTAATAGAAGATATATACGCTTTTTCATTTTCAATTTCAGGATTTTTACTTGCTCTCTGCAGAATAAATTTTGTCTTTATGTTTTGAGATGCATCCCAAATTAAGAAGGGGTCGTCATCTAATTCTATAGATCTTATGTAGTCATTTGTATCTAAGCTTGTTTTCCATTTAACAGGAGCAGAAAATCCCCTGAAAATGGATAAGTAGGGGCAGGTAGCCGAATTTGGTAGACCAGTTATAGTCAAAGTTTTCTCTTTAGACTTAAGAATAATAGTTTCTTCAGGCTTTATTTTCTCTTTTTCATTAAAAATGGCCATTTTAATCGGAATTAACATAGCATCTGTTCCTTTATCGCTTTCCTTGCCAACATTTTCTTGAACAAGTTTCAGTATTAGCTTACCCTGCTCAGGGTCCCATTCCTTATGTATATGTATACATGGTGTTCCAGCTTGGTAGTACCAATTATTGAATACTTTCAGATCAAATTCTTTATTTAGACCACCTAATTGTGAAGCACCATCTAAAACCGCATCTAGAAATTCTTCTGTTGTTGCAGCACATCCATCATATCTTTTAATATACGTTTCTATTCCAGTCATGAATCTTTCTTCACCAAGTATTGTATTAAGCATCCTTATAATTTCAGAACCTTTCTCGTATATTGTAGTTGTATAAAAATTGTCTATAGATTTGTATGAGATTGGTTTTACCGAATGAGAGGTTGGGCCTTGGTCTTCTCTGAATTGAGTGTTTCTTAAATACAAAACATTCTCAATCCTATTTACTGATTTAGAGTGTTGTTCGGCCGAGAAGCATTGATCTCTATATACAGTTAGTCCTTCTTTTAAGGATAGTTGAAACCAGTCCCTACAGGTTATTCTGTTTCCAGTCCAATTGTGGAAATACTCATGTGAAATTACACTTTCTATTCTGTCTAAATCGTTATCAGTGGCTGTCTCTTTATCCGCTAAAATAAGCTTTGAGTTGAATATATTTAGACCTTTATTCTCCATGGCACCCATGTTAAAGTGTCTTATTGCAACTATGTTGTACTCATCAAGATCATACTCTAGATTGTATCTTTCCTCTTCCCATTTCATCGCTCTTTTTAATGAGCGAATTGCATGAGATGTGTATTTTGTTGAACCTCTCTCTACAAATACTCTTAGCTTAACTCTCTTTCCAGATGCTGTTATAAAGTTATCTTCAGACTTGTCTAAATCTCCTGCAACTATAGCAAATAAATAAGATGGTTTAGGTATGGGGTCTTCCCATATAATGCTATGTTTCTCTGGACTATCTTTATTAACTGATGATAAATACTCATTTCCATTAGAAAGAAGTATCGGGTATTGTTCGATGCTCGCAGTTAATTTAACCGTGTAAACACTTAATACATCTGGCCTGTCAGGATGAAAAGTTATTTTTCGGAAACCCTCAGCTTCACATTGGGTCGTTATGAAATCCCCACTCATGTACATTCCTTCTAAAGATGTATTTTCTTTGGGGTTGATTCTGCATATAGTCGTTAGGCAGAATTTTTTAGCAGGGGGATCAAGAATAATTAATTCTTTATTTGTAAGCTCGTAGCTTTCACTAGACAGCTCGCAACTATCAATCTCTATATGTTTTAGCTCTAGGTCTTCACCTTTTAACTTCAGAGCTCCTGGGTGAGAATCCTTCGGTTCAATATACAACTTGCTCTTGATGATTACACAATTGAGATTGATATCTACATCAAGCTCTATTGATGGAATATTAAAGGGGTAGGGTTTGTAATCCTTAAGAAATACAGCTTTATTGGTTTCCATTTTCTGCTAGTTGGCATACATAAGAGATATTAATTTACTGGCGTAATGGCAGTTGGATAAATGAAGAATTTTTATTTGTTATATTTTTCGGGTTTTATTTCATTGTTACCTCTTCTTTTTCTTCTTCTTATTGTTTTTTGCATTTTCTTTTTCAATTGCTTCCTTTACTTTTTTCTTGATATCCTCAGGCACTGAATCAGGACAATATTGAATTGCTCCTGTTAAAACTTGAAATTCTGCCCCTGCAAAAAGTTGTTTATTAGTAAGTTGCTTGTCACCTGTCTGCTCAATTTTTCCACCATGCTTTCCATTAAGTAATTGTGTATAAGTAGCTGCTGCAATTCCGATCGCTTTAGGAAATTCGACACCAGCAGTTCTTGCATTGCAAACGTAAGAAGACCCAATGCCTCGATATAGATATATATCTTGCTGAGTGGCAGGTCTCGTTTTTGTTTCTTGTGATATTGCCTGGGTACTGATTAGCACCAATGGGGCTAGCAATAGAGTGCTGGCTCCTAGCGTTTTTAGTTTTCTTAGGATGTTGCTCAAAGGTTGTGTTTCAAAGGGACTTAATATATTGCCTTATAACATCATTAACTTCGTAGGGCGCCAGCCTTTGTGAATGCGGTCACGCTTATAGAGAAGCAAGAGCTAAAGCTTTTGCTTGTCGCATCTAGACATCACCTTTCTAGAGGTGACGTACGAGCCTTGGTCTCTTTCCTTGAGAGAGGAGACACAGGCTTTAATGTAAGCCTACAAGTAGCTGACCCTGGAGAGCAACCTGAGTTACTTGAACTTCATCGGTTAATTGCTGTCCCTGCCCTAATTAAAATTGCTCCATTGCCCAAGCAGATCTTTGCAGGGTCTGGAATCCTTAAATCAATAGAAGTCTGGATGCCGCGATGGCAGCAAGATGATGTCGTAAAGGATTTAGGCCTTAGCTTAAGGCCCACTGAATTAGATGGAAGTAGGACTCAAAAAGAACTAAGGCTTGAAGATGAATTACTTGTATTGCGACAAGAGAACGAGGAGTTGATAAACAGAATAGAAGCTCAAGAGCGTCTTTTACGGATGGTTGCCCATGAGATTCGAACACCTCTAACTGCAGCAGCGTTGGCTTTGCAAAGTCAGCGTTTGGGGCAAATTGACTTTGAAAAGTTTCAGAGTGTAATTAAACGAAGATTGGATGAGATCGACATCCTTTCAAAAGAACTTCTAGAGGTAGGCCCTACTCGTTGGGAATCATTCTTTAACCCTATGAAACTTGACTTGGCTAGCGTGTCGGCTGAGGTGATCCTTGAATTGGAGAAACTGTGGAGAAGAAGAAATATTGATATTCATACCGATATCCCCTCGGACCTTCCCAAAGTTTTTGCTGATCAACGACGCATGCGGCAAGTTTTGTTAAACCTTATGGAGAATGCTCTTAAATTTACACAAGATGGCAGCAATATTTCTTTAACAATGCTGCACAGAACTAGTCAGTGGGTTGAAGTTAGCGTTTGTGATAGCGGCCCAGGGATACCAGAGGAAGAGCAACAGCGAATTTTTCTTGATCGTGTACGGCTTCCAGAAACATCTAATCAGACAATAGGTTTTGGGGTGGGTTTATCAGTTTGTAGAAGGATTGTTGAGGTTCATGGTGGGCGGATTTGGGTGGTTTCTGAACCCGGTAAAGGAGCCTGTTTTTACTTCAAGGTTCCAATCTGGCAAGGACAAGGACAGGTATAGGAGATGTAAGTCTTCTTGACGTAGGGAGAGTCTGGCCCGTAGTTTTCCTTTGTGGCCAAGGTCATATGATTTTGGTTCGCGGCCTCGCCCCCATCGTCTAGAGGCCTAGGACACCTCCCTTTCACGGAGGCGACAGGGGTTCGAATCCCCTTGGGGGTATAAAAATCGTTGGATCTTTATTTCAAGCAGGTAATCCAGCTTGTTAGTTTTTGGAGATATTTATATTTCGGCTGAAGCTTTGTCGATTTCGAATTTTCACAGAAGCTTTTGCCTTCGGTTCGCTTCCTGTTCTACTGAAAGAAGATTTGTAGTGAGATCATCTCTGAGCCTTTGCTCAATAAGTCCAACGGGCATCCCTACGCACCCCTGAACTGTTAGTTCATAAAGAAGGCTGGTTGCCTTTTCCGGGCTAGAGGTGATTCTCCAGGCCCCTTCAAACCGTCTGAAATCTCCCTTGATCAATTTGAATAGTAAGGTTTTCTTTTCTGGATCCTCTATTAATTCAATTTCTACTTGAGCAGAAAAATTCAGGCCCATTATCTTTTGTGAACCAACTTGGTTCAAGCGAACTTTGTTTTTAGATCTTGAGAGAAGTGAACTTCTTGCAAGATTTGGAATGAATGTGCTTAATTTTTCATAGTCAGTAAGCACATCCCAAAGCATGCTGCTCGAAACAGTTGTTCTCAACTGAGCCGCTAGACGCCGAGTCCCTTTAGGGAGGCGCTCCATTGTCTGCTCTATCGTTTGTCGCGCCACCAGAGATTGCCCTCGGTCTGAAGCAAGGTCAGAATCAAAATGACTCTCTAGGCCTTCGAGAGAAACCAACGGTGTTTTCATTTGAATAGCCATGACCATACCTAACCAGGCTCAAAAAAGGTCATGAAATCCCAATTAATTGACTTGTGACAATCATTAAAAGTGACCTTAGTAATCTTCTAAAACGACTAGATAAGCCCATCGATTGTTATTCTCGCTTTCTGTTTTGTGTTCTTGATGGCTTACTCAGAGGCTGAGGTTGTTGCGGGTGGACTAGCCCATATCCCTCTAATAATCATTGTTTTTTGGCTTTTTAAGGGCTACGTCTTTAGACAAACTGGTCCTGAAGCAGGAGTTGGAGCTTCATCGAATGCTCAGAAACCCTCAATGTCTGATGCTTCTCTTTCCAGCTCTCCTCCAAGTGCTGTAGGTAAGCCGCGTAAATCTGCCACCCAGGCGGTCCCTGTAAACCTCTATAAGCCAAAATCACCCTTTATGGGGAGTGTTGTTGAAAACTACAGTCTTCTGGGGGATGGGGCTATTGGACGGGTGAATCACATCACTTTTGACCTAAAAGGGGGAGACCCTGCCTTCAAATACATAGAAGGGCAAAGTATTGGAATTATTCCTGCTGGGCAAGATGCCAATGGTAAGCCTCACAAAATTAGGCTTTATTCCATAGCAAGCACCCGCCACGGAGATGATTTTGCAGGTAATACAATCTCACTTTGTGTCCGCCAGCTTCAATATGAGAAGGATGGTCAGACAATTGATGGAGTTTGTTCAACCTATCTTTGTGACATTCCCAAAGGTGAAAAAGTAAAGATTACAGGGCCAGTTGGCAAGGAAATGCTTCTTCCTGAAGATGAAGATGCAAACATCATTATGTTGGCTACAGGTACAGGAATAGCTCCTATGAGGGCTTATTTAAGAAGAATGTTTGAGTCAACAGAAAGAGCTAAAAATGGTTGGGAATTCAAAGGCAAGGCTTGGCTTTTCATGGGAGCTCCTAAGACGGCCAATCTTCTATATGACGATGATTTCGAGAGATATAAGGCTAATTTCCCTGATAATTTCCTTTATACAAAGGCTATCAGCAGAGAACAGAAGAATTCAAAAGGAGGAAGAATGTATATTCAAGATCGAGTACTTGAAAATGCAGCTGAAATATTTGGATTAATCGAGAACCCAAAAACGCACATTTATTTGTGTGGCCTTAAGGGAATGGAACCAGGAATTGATGAGGCAATGGCGAAGGCTGCTTCTGAAAAAGGGATTAATTGGTCAGAATTACGACCCCAACTCAAGAAGGCGGGACGTTGGCATGTTGAGACTTATTGATTCTTCCTATCAGGCTTGAATGAAAGAGTAAATCTTTAATCATTCAAGCCATAGCCTTGTTAAAGCACAAACTTCAGATAGAAAAAACTGAATTTAGGTCTTTTACTTTTTTGGGCATCCGCCTACAAATGATGGCGTAAGCCGATCTAGGCCCTTGAATTTAAGCATTAGTTGTTTAAATCATTTGCAGGGGTAAGAAAGTAATGAGTGTGGCGGCCACAAATCCACTGAGAGTTGGTCTTCGTCAAGAGCGTGTTGTTGCGCCTCAATGCCTAGTTATTTTTGGGGCTAGTGGAGATCTCACTCACAGGAAGTTGGTTCCTGCTCTATTTGAGCTCTTTAAACAAAGGCGACTGCCTAGTGAGTTCGCAGTGCTCGGGTGTGCTCGAAGACCGTGGACTGACGAAGAGTTTCGAAAAAAAATGGCTACTGGTTTAAGAGAAAAGATTGCAGAAGATCCACTGGCTTGGGAACAATTTTCTGCTGGGTTGTTTTATGAGTCTGTTGATCTTCAAAAGTCTGATGACATCGGAAGACTCGTAGATCGTCTAGAAGATATTGACCGATTGCGTGCAACTCATAGCAATAGGACTTTTTATCTTTCAGTTTCACCAAGATTTTATGCAAGTGGTTGTAGAGGCCTTGCTGCAGCAGGTCTTCTGAATGACCAAAAAAGGAGCAGAGTTGTTATAGAGAAACCTTTTGGACGTGATTACAGTAGTGCACAAATACTTAACAAGGTTATTCAAAGTTGTGCACACGAGAGTCAGATTTTCCGCATTGATCATTACTTAGGGAAAGAAACAGTTCAGAACATTCTTGTACTGAGATTCGCTAATACCATCTTTGAACCTATTTGGAATAGGAATTACATATCTAGTGTTCAAATTACTGCTGCAGAAACTGTTGGAGTCGAGGATCGAGCTGACTATTACGAATCCTCAGGGGCTTTGAGAGATATGGTGCAGAATCACTTGACTCAAATGCTTGCAATAACAGCAATGGAACCCCCTGGTCATTTTGACCCAGAAGCTATTCGTAATGAGAAAGCAAAAGTTCTTCAAGCCGCTCGACTCTCTGATGAGCTAGAGCCCTGGAATTGTTGTATTCGTGGTCAATATGAGAGAGGAGGATCTAAAGAGGCACCTTTGCTTGGTTATAGAGAAGAAGAAGGTGTGGCTCCTAAAAGCACTACAGAGACATATGTTTCGATGAAGTTGTTTATAGACAATTGGCGCTGGCAGGGTGTCCCTTTTTATGTAAGGACCGGGAAAAGGCTTGCGAAACGTTTAAGTGAGGTCGTTTTAACTTTCCGAGAAGCCCCTGTGCATCTCTTTGATGCTGCTGGGGGAAGCGCTACTTCGAATCAGCTTGTTTTGCGTATTCAACCTGATGAAGGAGCTGAATTTCGTTTTGAGGTTAAGTCACCAGGTTCAGGTATGCGAAGCCGACCAGTTGAGATGGAGTTTTCCTATGACGAGTCTTTTGGTGAACCTTCTGATGAAGGTTATGTCCGATTGCTGGCAGATGTAATGCTAGGCGACCCGACACTTTTTACGAGGAGTGATGAAGTTGAGGCGGCATGGCGTTTATACACACCCTTACTTGAATTGATTCAGGACAAACCGTGGTTTTTGCCAATTCATCAATATGAATCAAGGACATGGGGACCAGCTGCTTCTGATGCCCTCTTGTCTAGGGACGGATTGCTTTGGCGACGCCCTTGAGAAGCGTCCTGTATCTCTAAATAACTCTTTTCTATTTTCTTTTAATGTCACCGCAATTAACTCTCCAGACCCCTCTGAAATTACCGCCTGAAGAGATAAGTAGTTACTTAGAACAACTTTGGTCGGATGATCGTCCAGGTAATTTGGGTTCCAATACTTTTTGCTTATTGGTATGGCAGCCTTCTTGGATAGAACAAGAGCTAGTAAGAACTGGAAAACTCTCTAGCCCAATTTTAGGTTCACAAAGAGCTGAGGTCCTAGAGGCGGCTAGGAATATTGTTGTTGAAGGGGATTTGCCACATTGCACTCCACCATTTGATGAAGCTGTCCAGTCTTTTTTATCAGCTAAAGATGGGAATGAAAAAGGTGAAGACTTTCGAGGTCAGCATGTACATTCTGCCATTAGTAATTTACAACCCAGACGTTTAATTACCCTTGCCCCTACTTTGAACCGAGATCATCCTTTGGAGACTTTAGTGGCGGCATATTGCCCTTTGCCAGAGGAAGGGGGAGGCCAGAATGCGTGTGGGGATGTTGTTGTTTTGCGCGGAAATCCGAGTTCAATTAACGATGGTCTGGGAATAGTTAAATCTTTAGTTCCTGATGATCTGCCTTCTTGGGTCTGGTGGAACGGTTCTTTGGACGAGGCAACAGAACTTTTCGACCATCTAGCGAGGTCTCCTCGGAGGTTGATTATTGATAGTGCTATCGGGAACCCTTCTCGATGTCTTGATTTGCTTCTTACAAAGATAAATACGGAACAGGCTGTTAATGACCTTAATTGGCTTCGTTTACGTGCATGGAGAGAAACATTAGCTATGGTTTTTGACCCTCCCGAGAGGAGAGAGTGTCTTGACCACATTGTCCAACTAGATATTGATATAGAGGGTTCTCATCCAGTTCAAGGACTACTTCTTGCAGCGTGGCTTGCAGACCGGCTTTCTTGGAAACACAATGTTTCAACGAAAAATCAATCGGGCCAAATATTCGCCGAATTTTTAAGGCCTGATGGCGAAAAAGTTGTTTTCCATTTAATCCCTTTGCCTGTAGGAAGACCGAGCGTTCACCCTGGTCAAATAACAGGACTCAGATTGATTAGCAAAAATCAAGGAGATCAGAAAAAGGGAGTTTGCGTGATACTTGGTTCAGAATCTGGCGAGTGTATGCGTCTTGAAGCTGGGGGGATGGCCAGTATGGATTTAATTGAAGAATTGGTCCCTGATCAAGGAGGCCCCGTCGAGATGGATGTAGCCAGACTTCTAAGTACCAGTCGGGGTACTACAAGTCCTTTACTTGAAGCAGCAGCCCCTATAGCTGTACAGATGCTTTTTTAGTTGTCTCACCGTTTCTAGCTGATTCTCAAACAGCTGATTTTTATGGGATGTGTCATTGCAGCGCCTTCTAGTGGCAGTGGAAAAACATTGTTGAGTGTTGCGTTGGCTGCTTGGGCTAGGAAGAGGGGCCTTCGCCTTCAACCCTTCAAAGTTGGCCCAGATTATTTGGATTCTCAACAACTAACTGCTGCATCTGGGATGCAATGCAGAAATCTGGACCTTTTACTTTGTGGCTCTGATTGGGTAAGGGATTGCTTTCTCTCTTTTGGAGGGAAAGCAGATTTGGCACTTGTAGAAGGTGTCATGGGCCTTTTTGATGGAGTAGGACCTTCCATGGAAGGCAGTACTGCTTCAGTTGCGACCCATCTCCAGCTCCCTGTTGTTTTAGTTGTTGATGCAAGTGGTCAGGCAAATTCAATAGCAGCCCTTGTTAGGGGATTTATTGAGCAAGACCCAAAAATTTCATTTGCTGGAGTTGTTTTAAATCGAATAAATACTTCCCGACATAAGGAATTGTTGATCGAAGTACTTCAAAAAATTGAGGTCAAGGTATTGGGTTGCCTCCCGACAGACCCTTCTTTGACAATGTCCTCTAGGCATTTGGGTTTATCACCTGCTCATGAACAAAAAGTTGAATCTCGACTTGATAGGTTGTGTGCTTTTGCAGAACAGAATCTAGATCTTCTGGCCTTTAGAGCATTACTTCAATCACCTGATGGAGAGTTTAGAAATCCAATTGATGCTTTCAAGGACTATCGAGATATGTCATTCGCCAAAGAGCTGCCTGTAGCAGTTGCTCATGATGAAGCTTTTCATTTTCATTATCCGGAAACAAAAGATTGTCTTGAAGCTCTTGGAATGCCAGTGATCTTATGGAGACCTATTGATGATGAACCTATACCTAAAGAGGCTAAGGGGATAATTATCCCTGGTGGATTCCCCGAGCAACATGCTGAGCGACTTAGCAAATGTCTAAAGACGATGAGTACCCTTAGAGCATCATTTGGAAGAATACCTATTTATGCAGAATGCGGCGGGATGCTTCTATTTGGGGAAACCCTATTTGATTTAGATGGAAGAGCACACTCAATGTCAGGAATTCTTCCATTCACTGCAGATAGAGGATCTCTTCATGTTGGCTATAGAAAATTGGAGGGCATAAAGGATAGCCTTGTGATAAAAAAAGGTGAGGTTCTTATGGGACATGAGTTTCACCGGTGGCAATTAAATACATCTATTAAAAAAAAATCACAAAAAGCCAAACACGATTATGAGTTTGAGGAGCATTCAAAGAAGACTTGGATGGTATCAGGTTGGAAAATTGAGAGAGTTGAAGAAGGGTGGAGTAATGATTTATTTCATGCAAGTTGGATTCATTTGCATTGGGCAAGTTACCCAATGATTGCTCTTCGTTTAAGATCAAGGCTTAAAACTTAAAAGAAATATCATTGATTTAATAACTTCTCTAATCACCATTTAGTCTATTTTCTAAAGGACTAGATTGAACTCCTGCACTTGGGTTCCCTACAAGCCAAACTGCTTTTTTTGCACGGCTAACAGCCACGTAAATTAGTTGTCTTTGTAATGTCTTGTCTTTTGCCCAGAAGACATCTGAGTCTACAAATACTTCTTCAAATGTACTCCCTTGGCTGCGATGTATTGTAAGTACAGCTGCAGGACCAAGGGAGGCAAATGCATCTCTTATTAAAAAGAATTGCTTCCAAATATGCTTTGCATTTTTTTTTCCTATCTCATTAGCATGTGACCTTAGTTGTTGTAGGGACTTGTCTAGAAGTTCTCTTGCGGAAGAACCTATTGGAGGTAGTAATCTAAGTGTTAAATCTAATTCACCTGCTCGAATATCTGCCAAAAGGGTATCTATTAAAGGAACAGAGAAATTGCTTGTTGAACTCATCCCAAATTCAGAAAGATCACAAACTTCTGGTCTTACATCATTAACTACCAACTCTCTATTTGAACCAAGCACCATGTCAGGTTCCTCTCCATCTATACAGCCATTAAGAGAAGCAGGTGCCATGACTGCAGTTCGGCTAATTAGAACCTCGCCAGGCAGAACAGGTAATTGGTCTGCCATCTTTCCATGAATTGCTCTTCTTGCATGGGGAACTAGCCTCTCCAGGCTCTTATTTGTAAAACAAAGAATTCTTGCTGCATCTGGATTTCCATCTTGGGCTGCTGCTTTTAAACGTGATTGAGCATGCTTCATCCAGCTCTCTTTATCAATGCTTCCAACAAGACTTTCCCCGTCTCTTACTGGCTTGAAACAGGGAGGAGCTCTATACCCGAAACCACCATCACGTATCAAACTTGCAAGTCTTAAAACAGATCCTTGGTGCCGAACTACTTGATGAAGAGTTGCTTTAACAGCTCTTTGCATTTCAAATATTGGACTTTTAGTTTCTCCTACAGGTGGAAGCTGAGCAGGGTCGCCTACAAAGATCAATCGGGTTTTAAATGGGTGAGCACATTCGAGAGTGATCTGAAGCAAATTCATATCAATCATTGAGGCTTCGTCAATTAAAACAACATCAAGTTGTTCTAATGATGCTGAAGTTTGTTCAGTTCTTTCGCAAAGTTCTTTTTCACCTTTCCTCTTAAGTTTTAAACGTAGGAGTCTATGAATTGTGGAGGGAAACCAGGTTGGACTTAACCCTTCAATCCTTAATACATCACGGATTACTCCAACAGCTTTATGAGTAGGTGCTACTACTGTCCAACAGAGCTCTTGGCGATCGACTTCCCGGAGTAATTTTGTTGATAAGAAAGTCTTACCTGTTCCTGCATATCCCTGCAGGATAAATGGCTCTAAATTATTGCGTTGCTTTAGCCATGTATCGAATAATTTTTTTGCCTTAATTTGATCAGATGTTAAATCATGATCATTTGCTTTTAATGAATTGTCTTTCACCCAGTTATGAACCCTAACTGTTGGGCAATATGTAAAGGAGAACCTAAAAATATAAAGCCCGGTAGAGCTATTGCAGGTCCAAAAATGCTACCTATAAAGACCTGAAGTTTGGTATGTCCCAGGCTCTCTTTAAGTGGTTTCTTTGGGGCGTCCACCCAAACTTTTTCAGGGATCTTATTAACCCGTTCTGCTGTATAACCTGCTGCTCTTCTAATTCCACTAGCGTCATACATAACAACTAATGCGAATGTGGCGGCTAAAGCAAATTCTGAAGAGCCAAAACCATGCTGCCAGCCAACACATGCCGCAATACCAGTAACAAGAGCAGAATGGCTTGATGGCATCCCCCCTGTTTCTATAAGTACTTCAGGCCGCCATTTTTTGTTAATAGCTAACTCTATAAAAACTTTTGAAAGTTGAGCAATGCCACAAGCAATAAGCCCCCAAGTAAGAAAATTGTTGTTTAGTAGTGCCAAAACTGATTCTGGAGATGATTCACCCATAGTTACCTATCTCTGCTTGTTATGTAGTCTGCAAGAGCAATAAGTGGTGCAGAATTTGATGCCCAGGGATTAAGCGCATCCTTTGCTTGTTTTATAAGTTCATCAGCACGTTTTCTTGATTCATCGATTCCTAGCAGTTTTGGATATGTTGTTTTATCGGCAATAAGATCTTTGCCAGCTGTCTTTCCTAAGACATCACTACTTGATGTTACGTCAAGGATGTCATCAATTATTTGAAATGCTAGTCCTATCCCTTTTGCGTAGGTTTTAAGAGCTTCTAAAAGTTTTTCATCGGCACCTGCAATCAAAGCTCCGCAAATAACAGAGGCTTTAAGGAGAGACCCTGTTTTATGAAGATGGATGAATTCAAGGGTTGAAAGGTCTACTTCTTTCCTTTCGCATTTGAGGTCTTCAACTTGTCCCCCTACAAGTCCAGGAGCACCAGCTACTAAAGATAGTTCCCCTATGACTTTTAAAAGCCTTTCTGAAGGAACATTTTTGGTACGTATTGAGACCATCTCAAAGGCCCTAGTTAGTAGTGCATCCCCAGCAAGGATTGCTATCGCATCCCCATATACTTTGTGATTAGTTGGACGCCCTCTTCGAAGATCATCGTTATCCATTGCGGGCAAATCGTCATGAATCAATGACATGGTGTGAATCATTTCTACCGCCACAGCAGTAGGGAGGACCTCGTTAACTTTCCCTCCTGCAAGTTCACATGCAGCAATACACAAGATTGGTCTGAGTCGCTTTCCACCTGCCAACAAGGAATATCGCATTGCTTCTCGTAACTCCTCTGGACGCTCGGGACCAAGGGAATTGTCTAGTGCAACTTCTATGCGAGCCTTTGATTCAGCTAGGTAGCTAGTTATGTCGAATGATGAGTTGACCACTGCCACCATAAAAATTTCTATTTGCGGGATTCTCCCAGGTTGAGGAGTCCTATGGGAGCATAAATGTTGTCCTTTAGGACAAACCGCAATGCTGCTTCCAACTGTTTACAGTATTTACAAGAAGCATTGATACTGTCATAGGTCCAACTCCACCAGGAACAGGGGTTATTGCATGGGCTATTTCTGTTATCTCTTCAGTTTTTACATCCCCGCATAACCTGGGTTTTTCTTGATTGTCTTGTAGACGATGAATTCCTACATCGATTACTACAGCTCCAGTTTTGATATGTTCAGCCCCGATCATTTTGGGTTTACCTGCAGCCACTACAAGAATATCGGCTTGCTTAGTTAAAGAACAAATGTCTTTGGTATGGGAATGAGCAACAGTAACGGTTGCATTTGCAGCTTCAAGCATTAAGGCCATAGGTTTACCCACAAGAATGCTGCGGCCTATAACAACTGCTCTTTTCCCTTTTAGTTCAATATTGTGATGTTTCAGCAATTTCATTATTCCTGCAGGAGTGCAGGATCTGGGACCACCCTCGCCTTTTAGCAGCCTCCCTAAGTTGAAGGTATGGAGACCATCAGCATCTTTGTCGGGATGAATGGAAGCCAATAATGGCCCTACTTTGAGCCCCTCAGGAAGAGGAAGCTGTAGAAGAATCCCATCAACGTTAATATTCTGATTTAACTCATTTATCTTTTTAATTAGGGCATCTTCAGAAATATTTTTTTCAAGATGTTCTCCAAAGGTAAGAATGCCAGTTCGCTTGCAGGCTTTTTCTTTGTTTGATACATAAACGGCACTCGCTGGGTCTTCCCCAACTCTTATAACCGCCAGTCCAGGAGGCCTGCCAACCAAGCCAAGGTTCTTGTCTATGGTTGCTTTTAACTGCTCTTCTACCTCTCTCGAGAGTTTTTTCCCATCAAGGATCAATGTCATTTTCTTTTCCAATTGATTTTCGTATTAAGCATGCCTTGCTGGGATAGCTAGTGTTGTTTTTAGGTGCCAATTGCTTTGGTCATTCTGTCGAAATTAAGAAACCTTTGGAGAGGTTGGTTGCGAAGTGAGTCGCCACGGCGGCAGGTTTTCTGTTGGCCTGCTCCTTACAAGACTTCTCTGCTTCTTCTTTGTTTGGCAATAGCAATTGTCTCTAGTTGGAATTGGTTGGTAGAGCCTGATTTGCATCCTGGTGTGGTTGCGCCTTTCGATGCGATTGCACCTAACAATGCCCTTGTTGAAGACAGTGAAGCCCTAAAGCAGAAGAGATCTGATTTAGTACCAAGTACCTTGGTACAAGTTGTAGATGAGAAAGAGACAATACGCTTAAAACAAAAGTTAGAGAGACAACTTGGAGAACTTGAACTTGTAGCTAGAAGTAATGATGCTGATCGTATTGGCCCTGTCAATCTTTCTACACAAGAAGGAAAATGGCTATCTCAGCGGACTGGCCCTCTTCGGGAGAACTGGGATAGGACAGTACTTCTTGCTGCTGACCGAATGCTTAGTCAAGGGATAATAAGTACTTTGGCTCGTAACTTTTTAAATAATGCAGCCTCCGTTCAATTAATAGATCTTGGTGATGTTAGTGATCCTGCCAGAACTCTTGGCAGCAAGTTGTTATCAAATACGTTTTATGGAAGAAGTAATTTAAAAACTGATCCGGCTCTTACTCAGCGATTAATAGAGGAACTAATTACAAAGCAAGGTATTCCAATAATCGAAGTTAGTAAAGGAGACTTGATTACTCGAAAAGGAGAGCCAATTAGTCCCCAGGCTTATGACGTACTTGATTATTTTGGAATGGTTACGAGGAGTTCTCGTCCACTTTCTTGGTTTGGAAAGTTTTTTGAGGCGTTAGCAAGTTGCTGGATTTTAATTTTAATAATGAGACGAGAACGACCTTGTCTTCAAGCTCGACAAGCTTTGCTTTCCTTGACTTTATTGGCCATTGCTCAGATTAGTAAAGTTTGGCTTGGGGCAGCGGTGAGCCCTCTTGCAGTACTCGTCCCTCCAACGTTATTAATTTCCCAGGGGCTAGGAACAACATGTGGGTTGGTTTGGATGGCCATATGCAGTCTTCTTTGGCCATTCCCTATAAATGACATTGGTCAAGGGAGAGTACTTGTTGCTTGCATCGTTTCTGGAATTGTTGCTATCCAGGCTGGTCGACTAAGAAGTCGAGCGCAGTTGCTTCAATTGGCTGTTCTCTTGCCTTTAGGTGCACTTTTCTGTGAATTGATTTACTACAGCACAAAGCTTTCTTCGGTTGACTCTTCATTGGGACCGTTAGCACCTAATTCTGATGAATTGATCTCAGAGGCTTTTCTTATGGGTGCGATGTTAATGCTTGCAGTTCTTTTAATACCTATTATTGAAAGCCTATTTGGCCTTATTACCAGGGCTCGATTAATGGAATTAGCTGATCAGGAAAGGCCTTTGTTAAGGCGACTTTCAATTGAGGCTCCCGGAACATTCGAACACACCTTGATGCTTTGTGGACTTGCGGAGGAAGGTGCAAGAACAATAGGTGCTGATGTAGACCTTATCCGCGCTGGTTCCCTCTATCACGATGTTGGAAAGTTGCACGCACCAGGCTGGTTTATTGAGAATCAGACTGATGGAGTTAATCCACATGATCAGCTTGATGATCCATATGCAAGTGCAAATGTTTTACAGGCTCACGTAGACGAGGGGATAAAACTCGCAAAGAGATATCGCTTACCTCTTCCAGTGGCTGATTTCATCCCAGAACATCAAGGAACTTTAAAAATGGGATACTTCTTCTATAAAGCTAGAGAATTAGATCCAAATATTCCTGAAAGTCGTTTTCGATATAGAGGTCCTGTCCCAAGGTCTAGAGAAACGGCGATTCTTATGCTTGCGGACGGATGTGAGGCGGCTTTGCGTTCAATGAAACCTGATGCCACTGAAAAAGAAGCTCGCCAAACAGTAAGAAATATTGTTGAGTCTAGACAGCTGGATGGTCAGCTTAGAGAAAGCAGTTTAAGTAGGGCAGAAGTTGAATTAGTAGTTAGAGCATTTGCACGGGTTTGGAAAAGAATGCGCCATAGAAGGATTGCTTATCCAATAAATACAAGGAAAGCTTACCCAGCCTAATTATTTAGCAAAAAGGATATAGAGCTATATGTTTGTATCAGTCAGAAAGTCTTATTTTAGTTTGGAAGCATAATAATCACCTATATTGATCATCACAGTCTTCTTGTCTTTCTATGGATTGGTCTGCACCAGTAAATTAATGACAATAAGTTTAATACAGCTAAAGATATAGTTAATGTACTTAGTTCATGTGAATCTCTTATTAAAGCTATCCTGACTATTCCATATGGTAAAGATGCAGAAATAGCCATTGAAGTTGCAACTATTGCAAGAATTACACCCCAGCGCCTTTCAGCAAGTAGACCTGCAGAAGCAACTATTCCTACTATTGAGGCAGGCCAGGCCAGACTGATCGCCAAACTAATATTTGCTGTTTGTAAAGGTGGACCAGCAAAAGCTATTACTCCTATTAGGGGAATAGCAGTTACATTTGCTATTAGGCCTACCCAAGTCATAACCCAATATCCCTTAGCCATTTTAATCATTAGGGAGAACCATTGCTAACTTTGCTATTAAGATTACTCTCATTAATTGCTTTTGGTGTTGATTACCCGCTGATAAAAGTTAACCACCGCCTTCTCTTGCCATTCTCTACTAGAGATTAACTTAGCTCTTTAGCCGCGTCTACTCTTTGAACTTTCTCTCTAAATATCTCTTCCCTGTCCGTGCGAGTGTTTACTTTTATAGAGGTATGTATTCGTTGAGCCCCTAGAGCATGCACTCTTTGATGACAGCACTTAATACAATCAAAAACCTTCTCCCATTCCCCCTCAATTGCCGTCCCATTAGGCCCTAGCTGATATTCAAGACCTGCCTTCTCTATTTCTTTTTGACAGACTGCTATAAATGGTGAAAGTGATACTCCCACTCCAATTGGGATGATGCATAGGTCAACACTTACTTGCATCTACCTTTTGCATAAATAAAATTCAATTAATTATAATTAGCCTAGGCATTTTTTTGGATATCTAATTGTTCTCCATGCACCGCTAGTGGTCATTACTTCAATTCCTATTCCCTTTTCTCTAATGGAGCAGTTAAGGCCTTGGCCTTTGCACCAGTCTTGCGCAGCGTCCAGAGCTGCTTCCATTGATTCGTAAGGCGTATCTAATACTGGATGAGGCCTGCCATCAAGTCCTGCAAGCCGGTATAGCTTTTGTTGGAGTTCCATATGTAGTCTCTTTCCCAACTGTCACCTTATCTCTTCAGGTTAGTCCTTGGCGAGGTTTTTGGGTTTAAGTTTTGTCTTTAATGGTTTTTTTTAGTAATAGCAAGACTTCTATGGCTTTGTAAGTCGAAGAAACGTTTCAATTCTTAGTCTTTTAAAGGCATAAGCATCTCTGGGTGAGTTGGTGCCTAAATGCTTCTTCGAGCGATTTCGATTACATCGTCTTTTTGAGGGTGAAGTGATCCGAGTTTCTGTCTAGATACAAGTCTATTTAGAGCATTAACAAAGGCCTGAGCTGCAGCAACAACCACATCTGTATCGGCTGAATGACCTGAATAAAGCTTGCCGTCTTTACGCAGGCGAATTGTGACTTCACCCATAGCATCAATGCCTTCAGTAACTGACTTCACAGAGAACTCAACAAGTTCGTTGGGCTCACCAGCGAGAGCATTTAATGCACGACATACAGCATCGACTGGACCAGTCCCAATAGCTGCGGTGCTTTGTTCGTTCCCTTCTTGGTCATTAAGAACTACCGTTGCAGTGGGTTTTAACTTGCTACCACAACTCACTTGAACGAGTTTTAGCTGGAAACGCCCTTCTGGCTGTTGTACTTGCTCACTAACAATTGCCTCAAGGTCTCTGTCAGTGATGTCACGTTTACGATCTGCGAGATCTTTAAAGCGGGTAAAAGCATCGTTGAGATCTTCTCTGCTTAGGTCATAACCAAGTTCCTCAAGTCTGGCTCTAACAGCACTTCTACCGCTTAATTTTCCTAGAGAGATTCGATTATCTGTTAGACCAACAGTCTTAGCGTCAACGATTTCATAAGTAAGCCTATTTTTAAGTACACCATCTTGGTGGATCCCTGATTCGTGGGCAAAGGCATTAGCTCCGACGATTGCTTTGTTTGGTTGTACAACCATCCCTGTCAGATTGGATACAAGTCTGGATGTTTTTGTGAGCTCTTCAGTTCGTATTGCAGTCAATGGCGTTGGATTGATTGGCTCTCTACCAAAAAATGGGTTGTAGTAACTTCTCCTTACGTGTAAACCCATTACCAATTCTTCAAGAGCAGCATTGCCTGCTCGTTCACCTATCCCATTAATGGTGCATTCAAGTTGACGAGCACCTTTCTTTACAGCCTCTAGGAAGTTTGCTACTGCCAGTCCTAAATCATTGTGGCCGTGAACAGAGATGATCGCATCGTCTATATTTTGGACATTATTGTTGATCGATTCAATTAATTCTCCAAACTCTGTCGGAGTCGTATAGCCAACTGTGTCAGGAATATTGATTGTGTTTGCTCCAGCAGAGATAGCAGCTTCTATGATTTCAAAAAGGAAATCGGGGTCGCTTCTTCCCGCATCTTCACAAGAAAACTCCACATCATCTACAAAACTTTTGGCATAACTAACCATCTCTGGAACTATTGCGAGAACTTCGGCGCGAGATTTACGTAATTTGTGCTCCAAGTGAATATCACTTGTAGCGATAAATGTGTGAATTCTCTTTCTATGTGCTGGGTTGATTGCTTCAGCGCAGGCTTTTATGTCTGCTTCAGATGCTCTTGCTAGGCCGCAAATAATAGGACCTTGACCATTTGTTCCAACACTTTCGGCAATTCTTTGAACAGCAGCAAAATCTCCTTGACTAGCGAAAGGAAAACCGGCTTCAATTATGTCTACACCTAGTCTTGCTAGTTGATGAGCTATAGCAAGCTTCTCTTCTAGATTCAAACTTGCACCAGGTGATTGCTCTCCATCTCTCAGAGTTGTATCAAAGATAAGAACTCGGCCTGGATCTTTTGCCATTAAGGCATCCTCATTAAATCAAGTCGCATTGACTAATAATGCCAATTCTAAGGGAGAATCTAGATGGTTAATTGCTTTTAATTTGGACTCGGGAAGAAAGAAGTTAAGTAAACTTTGAGATCCCTTGTAAATACAGTGATATTAGAAAGCCTCTGAATTATGTTTTACTCAGTTTAGATTTGTCTCCCCAGACTAAGCAATTTGGCTAAAGGCGAACTTGCCATTGTTCTTCATGCCCATCTCCCCTATGTGAGATCGCTTGAGGCTGGATCTCTAGAGGAAGATTGGTTCTTCCAGGCTTTGATGGAGTGCTATTTACCTCTTCTAGAGCTTTTGGAGCGATCTCATAAAGCTCCCTGTCAAAATCCAAAAATAACCATCGGAGTTTCTCCAACACTTCTTTCTCTACTTAGTGATAAAGAACTTCAGCAGAAATTTCCTTCATGGCTTTCTTTAAGGGTTGATTTACTTGGGAAAGTGCCTGTGCGTTTTCGTTCTGTAGCTTATGAACTTGCTGAAAGGCTTTCTCATCAGTTGGATCAATGGAACCTAGTCAACGGTGACCTTATTGCTCGTTTTGCCAATCTTCAGAGGGAAGGTGTCGTTGACTTGCTTACTTGTGCGGCTACCCATGGTTATCTGCCGATTCTTAGAGAGAATCCTCAATCTGTTCGCGGACAGCTTTTAACCGCTGTTCGTGAACATACGAGAATAATTGGTGCCCCTCCTCTTGGAATATGGCTGCCTGAATGTGCTTATTACGAAGGATTAGATCGCTGTATCTTTGAAGCAGGGCTTCGTTATGCGGTTCTAGATGGCCATGGACTATTACACGCTTCTCCAAGACCACGTTATGGGATATATGCACCTATAGCTACAAGAAATGGTGTGGCCTTCTTTGGTAGGGACAGTGGTTCAACCCTTCCTGTTTGGTCAGCTAGGGATGGTTACCCAGGCGATCCTGCTTATAGAGAATTCCATAAGGACCTAGGTTGGGTCCTGTCTGAGGAGGAGTTAAGACACTTAGGCATTAATGAGAGTAGGCCTCTTTGCTTAAAGTTATTTCGAGTGACGGATCATGCTTCAGATCTTGATTCAAAAGAGGTTTATGACCATTTGCTTGCTTCACAGCGTGTTAAAGAACATGCATCTGAGTACTTAAAGGGTAGGCGAGCTCAATTTGAACAACTCTCTAAATCTTTGGAGATGGAAGTACCTCCCCTTTTAGTTGCTCCTTTTGATGCAGAGCTCTTTGGTCATTGGTGGTATGAAGGGCCAGAATTTTTAGCGGAGCTTTTTAGGCAAGGAGGCGAGGGCGATATATCCTTTACAACGCTCAAAGATGTTTTGATATCTAGAACCCGTTTACAGCTTTGCGATCCTTCTCCTTCAAGTTGGGGAAAGGGAGGTTTTCATGACTATTGGTTGAATGAAACTAATTCTTGGATCGTTCCTGAATGGAGTAGTGCGGGTAAGGCAATGGTTGATCGATGTAGTACTGGGATTGAAAATGAATTTCAACTAAGAGTTTTAAAACAAGCGGCTAGAGAACTGCTTCTGTCTCAATCATCTGATTGGAGCTTTATTCTTCGTGCAGGGACTACAACCGAATTAGCAAAGACTCGAATTCATAGACATTTAGACAGATTTTGGTCTTTAATTAGAGCTATTGACGGACAGGTAGATTTAACTGAATCAAACTTGCTTTTGCTAGAAGAGGAGGACTGCCTTTTCCCAGAGATTCAGATAAGTGATTGGGCCCCTATTCCTGAGTAGAAGTAGTCATTCCGAAAATCATCCCCATACGAATTTCCCATGGGGATATCCAAAAAAGCTTCATCATCACAACAATGAGTTTATGCAAAGGGAGTGTATTGGCTAGAAAACCCGACCAATCTTTTCTAGGCAGACAAAAGAAGGTAGCAAAGAATGCACGTAGACGCTTTTCATCAAAACTCATTAGTCTTCTTAACCCAAATTGGTAAAGCCTATGCCTTTGCACTAACTCTGGTGACCAGAGAACATTCCAACCTTCCCTTGCTAATGACTCAGAATCTAAAGACGGTTCTTTTGCTAAAGCAATTGCTAATTGCTTTGCTAAAGTTGGAGCCCTTCTTAATAAAGCTCCAACCATATACCCTGAGGCAGGATGAACCATACTTGCGGCCCCACCAAATGCTAGAACTGGTTGGTTTCTGTATGGAAGAGGAAGGTTCATCGGGAATAGACAATGCTCTTCATGAATTATTTCGTTTATCTCGACGCCTCTTTTTGATAGTCGTGCATTTAGGCGTTCCTTTAACTGGTCAAAGGTCATAGGTGGGGAGCAAGCGAGTGATGTTTCCTCAACAAAATAAATATCTTCACCAAAATCCATTGCGTATAAAAAGGAGGGAGGCTGCTTTCGCTCAGACTCATTTAGATGGTCTGGTCGAAAATCCATTAGAACAAATTGTCCTTTGTTTACGGGTGGGCAACTAAAGCGCCCTACTACCCCATAGGCAGCTTGTTGAGCAACTGGACCATGGTACGGGCGCTTAATAAAATGACTACGATGTCCACTTGCATCTATTGCAAGGCGAGCTTTATAGCGATTACCTGAAATGCAAATTACTTCGGTTTCATCTCCTAGGACTTGAATTTCTTTAACCGTATCAAGATTCCAATCCAAATCATTGCACCGTTTAAGAAGGGCCTTCTGAAGGGCCTCTTGATCAAAAAGTCCATAGTCGAAATTATGTTCTACTGCCTCCCTTCCCTCAACAGTAATACCGTTACCAAAATAGCTAACGGTATTTTCCCATCGATGACCTAGTAGATCAGCCATCCCAAGAAGTTCGAGTTCTTCTGCCCATATTCCGTAGGTATTAGGCCATGGCTTGTCGGGTGTGTGGGAGGCAATAGCCGTGACATCTAAACCTTGTTGCACTAATTCTGCAACTATGCACAGAGCTGCTGGCCCTGCTCCCATAACTAGTACATCGGAATGCTTTCTCAATTTGACTCAGGGGGGGCCTTCTCGACTTTGGTCTCTTTACTTGTCTCAGAGTCGAGTTCTTTTTGTGTTTCTTCTTCAGCTTCAGGTGGAACTAAAACAACTTCTGATAGATGGTCCCCACTATCAAGCTTTTGTAGTCTTACACCTGTTGCAGCCCTTGATTGCTGCGAGATTTTGTCTGCGCTAGTGCGAACAATTACACCTCGCTCGCTCACTAGGAGAAGTTCTTCCCCTTTTCCTAATACTTTTAGACCTACTAAAACATCATCTTTTATTCGAAACTTCATGGCGCGAAGTCCCATGCCTGCACGTTTTTGAAGTCTGAACTGAGTAACTGGTACACGCTTACCTAGTCCACTCGCAGAGGCAACAAGTACCCATGGACCATCACTGTTAGACGTGTTCTCTAAATTGTTATTAGAATCTTCTTCAACGCTTTTTGCTACCTGATCAGCTAGTTCAGTTGGAAGTACATCCATACTTACTAAAGAGTCGCCTGAACGAAGATTCATTGCTCGTACACCTCTGGCACTTCTTCCTAAGGGGCGCAGCTCATCATGCAGTCTGAAATGAATTGTCATTCCAGACTTTGACCCAATTAACACGCTGTCTCCGGGGAGAGCTAGCCTCACCCATTTCAAGGCATCGCCTTCTTCTAGGCCAATTGCGATAAGCCCGTTTGAACGTATTTTGCTGAATGAAGATAAAGATGTTCTTTTAATAAAACCCCCTTGAGTGAGCATTAGTAAATGTGATTGGTCATCGAACGAACTTACAGAAAGCAAGGAGGTTATGGCTTCTTCCCTAGGGATGGGAAGAAGTTGAACTACTGGCGTTCCTTTTGCTGTTCTGCTGCATTGCGGCACACGATATGCAGGTAGCGCATATGAAACACCTCTGTCACTAAATAGAAGAAGACTGTCATGGTCATTACAACTAATAAATAGTTTTACTGCTTCTTCCCCCTGACTTCTTGTCCCGGCTTTTCCTCTTGTTCCACGACTGGTTGCTTCAAATTCACTGACTGGCATTCTTTTTAAATAACCAGTTTCAGTAAGGAGAACTACTGAACGTTCATTGGCGATGAGGTCAATATCCTCTAGGCCAGCACCTAAATCCAGAATCTCTGTTCTTCTTGGTGTGGCATAGCGCTCACTGAGTTGAACTAATTCATCTTTGATGATGTTCAGTACGCGTTCCTTCGTCTCTAGGATGTCTTTGTAGTCAGCAATTCTTTTTATTAGATCTTCATGCTCAAGACGAATTTTGTCTGCTTCTAGGGCTGTTAGTCGTCTTAATTGCATCTGCAGAATGGCATCTGCCTGAATGCCTGTAAGACCATGTCGGTCCTGTAATTGTTGTTTCGCAGTTGCTGTATCTGAGGCGCTTCGGATCAGTGCAATTATTGGATCAAGTTCCTTTAATGCTAGTAATAATCCTAATAGGAGATGATCTCTGTCTTCAGCTTTTTTCAGTAGGTATTTAGTTCGTCTTTCAACTGTTTCTATCCTAAAGTCAAGAAACACCTGTAACATCTTTCGCAAATTAAGAATTACAGGTTCGTCGTTAACGAGGGCCAATAGATTCGCACTAAAATTGCTTTGTAATGGAGTTAACTTAAATAAGTTGTTAAGGACTACTTGTGGGTAGGCATCACGTCTTAGTTCGACAACAACTCTCATGCCGTCACGATCACTCTCATCACGAATATCTGAAATTCCTTCCAGCTTTTTATCGTTAACCATGTCTGCGATACGTTCTATTAAAGCTGCTTTGTTTGTTTGATATGGCAGCTCTGTGATAATCACAGCATCCCTATCCGGCCTTCCAGAAGCTTCAATAGTCTCAATATTTGCAACACCACGCATTGTTACTGAACCTCTCCCTGAGAGGTAAGTCTCGCGAATTCCACTACGGCCAAGTATCTGACCTCCAGTAGGGAAATCAGGTCCAGGAATTATCTCCATTAATTCCTGATCACTGATTTCAGGGTTGTCTATTAAAGATTGCAAGCCATTTATTATTTCATTGAGATTATGGGGTGGGATGTTTGTTGCCATCCCAACAGCAATTCCTGATGACCCGTTAAGTAACAGTTGTGGAATACGTGCCGGTAATACAGTTGGCTCTTGTTGTGAGCCGTCAAAATTATCCGCAAAATCAACAGTTTCTGATTCGATGTCTTCAAGGAGACTGTCTGTGGTGAGAGCCTGAAGACGTGACTCTGTATATCTCATTGCAGCAGGAGGGTCATTGTCAATTGACCCAAAATTTCCATGCCCATCAATCAATGGCATTTGCATTGAGAAATCCTGCGCCATTCGAACCAGCGCGTCGTAGACAGCTGTATCCCCGTGAGGGTGATATTTACCAAGCACTTCCCCTACAACACGTGCACATTTTCTATAGGGCCGATCACTTGTGAGCCCTAATTCATACATGGCATAGAGAATTCTTCTATGTACTGGCTTTAGACCGTCTCGTGCATCAGGTAATGCACGTCCGACGATCACACTCATCGCATACTCCAAATAAGAGCGCGACATCTCATTACGAAGATCTGTCTGGATTATCCGACCATCAGATTCTTCAGGCCCGCCACTCTCGGGTCCTACTGGATCAGCCATATAAGAGCTGGTTGTCAACCACTAGGTTATCTCGGATGGTTCGTTTTTGAGCGATCATCATTAACAAGAGCGACGTCAATCCAAGTTATTGTGGGTTTTTACTACTGGCAGGTCATCAAAAGAGCTTATATGCTTTGTCTCGAAGAATAGACATAGCCATGAGTTCTACTGAGGAGATTAATCCAACTGATGCACCTGAAAACTCAGTAGGGGAAGGGATAGATGGAGATAAACAAACAGAGTCAACCGATTATTTTGGGACCAGTTCTCCTTTTGCTTCTGAAGATAAATCTCAACAGAACTCTCCTTTTGACAAAACATTAGAAAAGTCCTCTGCTCAATTTGAGGAAACACCAAGTTCTGAAACTGTAACTATCCCTGGGACTAACTCTTCAGCCTCAGAACCTAATCCTGAGGAAACTGATCAAAGTGAAGAATGGGCCCTTTTATCAGGAAAGTTTTCTAATTGGTTGAAGGAAAATAATTTTCAACTCAAAGGCCTTCGACAACCACTTTTAATTCTGGCTGCTGTGATTGTGGTTTTCTTGGTCTTGCAGGTTTACGGCAGTGTTTTACAGGCGGTTTCACATGTTCCTGCCGCTCCTAGGCTCTTCCAATTAATTGGTTTGTTTTGGGTGGTTTATTTTGCTGTAACCCGTTTGGTTCGTAGTGATGATCGGCAAGAAGTCTTTACTAGCCTTGTAGATCGATGGAAGACTTTTAGTGGAGATGAAAAAAATTGAGCTTCTTCTTGTCTTGGTTTCTAGATGAAGCGTTTTTTCTCTCACTAGTTGTTAATTTGGCATAACTCTTTAGATCCCAGTGAATATTCAGCTCGGTCGCTCTAAGGTTGTTCGCCGAGCTTATGGCATCGACGAAATAGCCCTTGTCCCAGGAGGGACCACCATTGACCCAGAGGTGGTAAACACGAGTTGGACTCTCGGTGGCATTGAGCGAGAGATCCCAATTATTGCAAGCGCAATGGATGGGGTTGTTGACGTAAATATGGCCGTAAATCTTTCCCGTCTTGGATCTCTTGGCGTTTTGAACCTAGAGGGGATACAAACTCGTTATGAGAGCCCATCACCGATACTTGAACGCATCACTTCAGTAGGGAATGATTCTTTTGTCCCTTTGATGCAGGAAATTTATAGTCAACCCGTTCAAGCCAAGCTTATTAGCCAACGAATAAAAGAGATTAAAGAACTAGGAGGCATTGCCGCTGTTAGTGGAACCCCATCAGCGGCATTACGATTTGGAGAAGTCATCAGCCAGTCAGAAGCTGATTTGTTTTTTGTACAGGCAACTGTTGTTTCAACTAACCATATTGGCCCTGAAGATAGGAAGAAGCTAGATCTTCAGTCACTATGTAGAGATATGCCCATCCCTGTTGTAATTGGCAATTGTGTCACTTATGAAATTGCAATTGATCTGATGAGGGCAGGAGCTGCTGGTGTAATGGTGGGCATTGGCCCTGGAGCAGCATGTACTTCTAGAGGTGTATTAGGTGTTGGTGTTCCTCAAGCCACGGCTGTTGCTGATTGTGCCTCAGCCAGGATCGATTATGAGAATGAGAGTGGACGATATGTACCTGTTATTGCTGATGGCGGAATTGTTACTGGTGGGGATATAAGTAAATGCATTGCCTGCGGGGCCGATGCAGTAATGATTGGGTCACCAATTGCTCGTTCTAATGAGGCTCCAGGGGGTGGTTTCCATTGGGGTATGGCAACTCCTAGCCCTTTGTTGCCAAGAGGAACAAGAATCAAGGTTGGCTCAACAGGAACACTTGAACAAATCCTTAGAGGCCCTGCTTCTTTAGATGATGGAACTCATAACCTTCTAGGTGCTTTGAAGACCTCTATGGGGACTTTAGGGGCAAAAACACTTAAAGAAATGCAGGAAGTTGAAGTGGTTGTTGCACCTTCTCTCCTAACGGAAGGAAAGGTTTATCAAAAGGCACAGCAACTTGGAATGGGTAAATAGTTCCTTATTCATTCCGACAACTTCTTGGCCCACTCCCTAGACAGGAGTTAATATTCTTTTGTGAGGGCTTCGGCCCACACACTCCTCACACCCTTGCCCGACAAGCTCGGGCTTTTTGTCTTCTCTTATACGCAACCGTCACAGTTTCCAAGGCTGAGGGCTTTAAATTCTCAATTCACTGATAACGGTTGCTAAGTTTCCCCAGAATAGAACCAGTAAGAATGTCAAGCGCCACTGCCGTCACCGATAGCTCTTTTGAACAGGATGTTCTACAAAGTAGCGTCCCTGTTCTTGTTGACTTCTGGGCTCCATGGTGTGGCCCTTGCCGCATGGTTGCACCCATCGTTGATGAGATTGCAAAGGAATTTGAAGGCAAGATCAAAGTCTTCAAACTCAATACAGATGAGAACCCAAATGTTGCTAGCCAATATGGGATTCGTAGTATTCCAACCTTGATGGTCTTTAAAGGTGGCCAGAAGGTAGATACTGTTGTAGGGGCGGTTCCTAAGGCAACATTGGCCGGGACTATCTCCAAGTATTTATAAATTCATTTCCAGATTTCTGTGTCACGCAGCCTTGGTCTGATTGATTACGGCATGGGCAATTTGCATTCTGTGCGAAAGGCCTTTTCTCGACTAGATAAGGAACTATTAATTGTTAACAGCCCTGAAGACCTTGCCAACTGTTCAGGTTTGATACTCCCTGGAGTAGGCGCATTTGATCCAGCTATGGAATGCCTTGAAAAGATCGGAATGGTGTCTTCTCTAAAGGATTGGGCTGAACAAGGGAAGCCTTTGCTAGGGATCTGTTTAGGTCTTCAGTTGCTTTTTGAAGCTAGTGATGAAGGTAAATCAAAAGGGCTAGGTCTCCTTAAGGGCATTGTTCGTAGGTTGCCCAGTAACGAGGAGGAGAGAATCCCTCATATGGGTTGGGCGCCTCTTAAGCAAAGAAAAGCCTGCCCTTTGCTTGCTGATAACGATGCGTCTAATTGGATGTATTTCGTTCATTCTTATGCAGCAATCCCAGAAGATACTCAGGATTTGGCAGCTACAGCACCTTTTGGAAAGTTGGGAGTCACAGCAGTTGTCTGGAAAGGAAGAATTGGCGCATGCCAGTTTCACCCTGAGAAATCATCTATTGCAGGGCAGAGAATGCTTAAGCGTTGGCTGTCATGGTTGGAGGAAGGAGCTCAACCTTTACAGTGAGCGGGAATTTAAAACTCCTTACTGGAAGAAGGCTTTTAAGCCCTTTAGGAAAAGGAACTAGGCCTACTCCTAGCCGAGTTAGAGAAGCTCTTTTAAACCTTCTTGGTCACAACATAAAAGGGTCATATTGGTTAGACCTTTGTAGTGGTAGTGGAGTGATTGGCTGTGAAGCTTTGCAAAGAGGCGCTGGTCTAGTTGTAGCTGTTGAGCGTCACGCCAAAACTGCGGAGATTTGCAAAACAAACCTAGTATTAGCCTCTCAAGGGCTGCTTCAAAAATCTGAAGTGAGAGTATTTCGCAGAGAAGTTCTCTCTTTTTTAAAAGCAGGACCTGATCAAGAAATGCTTTATGGATTGTCCAGTCCACAAAAGAAAGGACTTACTTTTGATGCGGTTTACTTAGACCCTCCTTACGATTCAGGCCTTTATGAACCGGTTATTAGAAGCTTGTTAGAAGGCAATTGGATTGCAAAAGGAGGTTTAGTCATTTGTGAATACGCAGCTCACTTACCTTTAGTCCCACCTAGTCCATGGCAGGAGATAGATCGACGGATTTATGGCAATACAGCTTTGCTGATAATTAACCTCCCAGAGAATTACTCCTGCGATACTGGTTCCAAGCATCAACAAATAGGCCCAAAAGTGTGATTGGTATTAAACCTAGAACAATTCCACAGAGGAGAGGTTCGATCATGACTTCGCGATAAGAGGAAAGATCCTCCACAATTCTTTCATGCCTTCAAGATACTCGTGACAGGCCCGTCATCAATTTTCTCAAGAACGAACCAAAGAAATCTTGGTCTAATTACAGGCCTGATTGTCTTAGCTGCAAGTTCTTGCCTGTCTTTTCTTTTCTTTTTCCCAGGGACTCCATTTAGTGACCCATATGTCAGAGCTACTCTGAATCTTCAAGGTTCAAGAGACCGCGGAACAGATTTATTTAGAATGAATTGTGTGGGTTGTCATGGAATATCTGCTCAAGGTTTAGTTGGTCCAGATCTTCGCCAGATAACCTTTAGGAGGAGTGACACTAAGCTTATTAAACAGGTTCTAAGTGGTAGTACACCTCCAATGCCAAGTTTTGAGTTAGATCCACAGAAAATGGCCGATTTATTGGCCTACTTACATGCTCTTGCTTAACCCATTTGTTAGGCCTCTCTAATACTGTAGTTATTCTTGTTGAACCTTCAGGGCCTTTGAATGTAGGCAGTGTTGCAAGGCTTTGTGAGAATTTTGGAATTAAAGAATTAAGACTGGTCTCTCCACGCTGTAATCCAATGGATAAGGATGCCCAGCTTTTGGCTACAAAAGGAGAGAAATTTCTTAGAGAAGCAAAGATTTTCCCTACTCTTCTTGATGCATTAGTTGATTGTCGAAGGGTAGTTGCTACCTGTGGAAGGGTTCACCATGGCACTATCCCTCTCTATTCTCCAGAAGTGGCACTGCCTTGGTTGTTAAAGCGTTCAGAAGATGTTCTCACTGCGTTGGTATTTGGTAGAGAGGACAGAGGCCTGACAAACGATGAGCTCCGACTCGCTCAGAAAGTTCTGACCTTGAAAAGTTCTCCTTCATATCCCTCTTTAAATCTTTCACATGCTGTGGCTGTTGTGCTCTATGAGCTTCACCGTCTAACTGATCAACTAAATCACTCGACCAAGGGAAATTCATCCATAGAGACTGAGCCTGCTTACCCTTTAGAACTCGAAGAATGTATGTCTGATGCCCAAGAGCTCCTTTTGGAGATCGGCTTCCTACTGGATCATTCAGCTCATGCGCGAATGGCCAAAGTCCGCGCCTTATTAAATAGAGCTGTTATAAGGTCAGAAGAGATTTCTCTTATACGTGGAATGATACGACAAATTAGATGGGCTATTTTCTCAAGAGCTTCTTAGGTTCGTTTGATTGAGTAACAAGTTACCTCTAATGATTCCTCTTTTTCAAGCTAGAAATTTTGTCTAAACCACTAAGAACACTTTTAAGACTTTGCTTATATGGACTAGGTATTGGTGTCTTGGCTGGAACTGGGTTGAAGTTTTTAGATAGCGCTCCTATTCAAGGAGGCTTATCTTCTCGACAATTCAAACCATTAAATATTCTATTTGGAGAGAGAAGTAGAAAAAAGAAATTGAATCTAACTATTAGTGATGTGACTAGACGTTTAAAAACTAATACTTTTATTCCTCAAAAAGAACTAAAGGGTTTAAGTGTTCGTTGGAGAGAATTGGTTTCAAGACAACCTGACTTAAAAGCGAGTGCCCTAATAATTAATCTTGATGATGGTAGTTTTGCATCTGTTGATGCAAATGCACAACTCCCAGCTGCTAGCTCTATTAAGGCGCCTATTTTGCTTGTGGCCTTACAGATGCTTGATAGTGGCGAATTGAAATGGAATGAACCTCTTCAGTTAAAAAAAGATCTCATAGGAGGTGGAGCTGGATGGATGGCTTTTGAGCCATTGGGCAGTACTTTTCCTGTTCATGAAGTTGCTACAGAAATGATACGAGTGAGTGATAACACGGGAACAAATCTCCTTATCAGTCGAATAGGAGGAAAGGAGGTCCTAAATAGAACTTTTATGAAACTAGGGTTGAGTTCTACAGAAATCAAAAACTATTTGCCAGATTTAACTGGAACAAATACCACTAGTGCTCGGGATTTGGTTTTAGCTATTGCTTTAGTTGACTCTGGAGAAGCCTTAAGTATTCGATCAAGGGATTTGTTCCGTGAGGTCATGAGCACTTCTGTTAGCAACCGCCTTATCCCTGGCGGATTGTTAAAAGGCTTAGGGGGATCTCAGCTCAACCCTGATGATGGACTTTTGTTGAAGGGGTACAAGGTTTTTAACAAAACCGGAGATATTGGAACTGCTTATGTTGATGTTGGTTTAATTGAAATGCCTAATAACACCCGCGCAATTGCCGCATTTATTGTTACAGGACCATTCAATGATCCTCGTTCAACACAGCTTATAAGGGATATGGCTGAAGCTATGGCACCAGTTTTGAGGCCAAAAGCCGAATTATCAAAATTGACTAACACCAATTTTTAGCCAAGCTTGTGAAACAATCCAAGTTAATACGACAATCAAACTGTGAGTTCAACTAGGAAGAGAAGGGTCTTCCCTTTTACAGCCGTAATAGGCCAAGAGGAGATGAAATTAGCTCTTCTGCTCAATGTCATTGACCCACGAATTGGCGGTGTCATGATCATGGGTGATAGAGGTACGGGAAAGTCCACCACTATCAGAGCCCTTGCTGACCTTTTGCCAGGAATTGATGTTGTTTCTGGCGACCCTTACAACAGTTCTCCAATAGATCCAGATCTTCAAAGCACTGACGTCCTTGAAAGGATCGAAAGGGGCGAAAGCTTGGGTACTGAGTCAAGGCAGGTTCCTATGGTCGATCTCCCACTCGGGGCCACAGAGGACCGTTTATGTGGAACTATCGATATTGAGAAGGCTCTCAGTGAAGGTGTAAGAGCTTTTGAACCAGGGTTATTAGCTAAAGCAAATCGAGGACTCCTTTACGTGGACGAGGTGAATTTGCTTGATGATCATTTGGTTGATGTTTTACTTGATTCAGCAGCTTCTGGTTGGAATACTGTTGAAAGAGAGGGGATCTCAGTTCGTCATCCTGCACGTTTTGTTCTTATAGGTTCAGGTAACCCTGAGGAAGGAGAATTACGCCCACAGTTGCTTGATAGGTTTGGAATGAGTGTTGAGGTTCGTACAGTTCGAGATGCAAACCTAAGGGTTCAGGTTGTTGATCAAAGGACTGCATTTGATAGTGATCCAGATGGTTTCTCTTCTTCTGTTGAGGAGAATCAATCTCTACTTCAGAAAAAGGTAGTTGAAGCTCAGCAGAGACTTGAATCAGTCACTATTGACGAGGAACTTCGCCTTCGGATATCAGCAGTGTGTGGAGAATTGGATGTAGATGGATTACGTGGAGATATAGTCACCAACAGGGCTGCGAGGGCTCTTGCCGCTTTTGAGGGGCGTACAGAAGTCTCTGATGAGGATGTCTCAAGGGTTGTTTGCTGCTCGCTTAGACATCGCTTAAGAAAAGATCCTCTTGAGCAGATTGATTCAGGAGATCGGGTGGTAAAAGTATTTTGTAAGGTTTTTGAAATTAATGAGAATTCAGATCAAGCAGAGTTTGAGTTGTCATTAGCTGGTTAAACCATGCGTATTCTTGGCATTGACCCTGGCTTAGCCAGGGTCGGCTATGGAATTGTTGACTTTTCTCAGCAGCAACAAACGATGCTTGACTGCGGGATCATTAGAACTGAGTCTTCTCTTGAAGATGGAATGAGAATGGTGGAGATTGCTTCAGATCTGCGAAAGTTGATTCGTATTTGGAAGCCAGAACTTGCTGCAGTTGAGAAATTTTTCTTTTATCGCTCTAGTAACACCATCAATGTTGTTCAAGCTAGAGGGGTAGTCATTATGACCCTGGCAAGATTCCGAGTGCCTCTAGTGGAGTTTCCTCCAAATCAGATTAAGCTTGCTGTTGCTGGGTCAGGTCATGCTGAAAAAAATGAAGTTTTAGAGGCAGTTATGCGCGAATTGAATTTATCTAAGCCTCCACGACCAGATGATGCTTCTGATGCTCTCGCAATAGCTTTGACAGCTTGGTTCCATAAGCATTAATCGGCAAAAAAAAATTTATGTTTATCCTTTAAATGACTCAACAAGGTGCAAAAAAGAAGAAACGTATTTATTTTCGTCAACTTTTACAAGAGAAATTTCCTTTAGTCCACGCTGAGATTTTTTCAGAGGTTTCAATTTTTTTGAAGTCATGGTTTGAAGTTTGCCCTCCTCGTAAGTATTTAGGTATTTACTGGCCCCTGCCAAACGAAGTAGACCTAAGGCCTTTGAAAAGTCTTATGAGTTTCCAGGTAGCTCTTCCTGCGACTAATAGTTCTGGTGGTTTGTCATATCACCAGTGGACAAATCAACCCTTATTGAAAGATGCTTCTAATATTCCTTCTTCTCTTAAAGAGCCACCTCTTGAGGCGTCTTCTATGAGTTTGTTGTTAGTTCCAGCTTTGGCAATTGATCGTAGGGGGCTTCGTCTTGGCTATGGGGGTGGCTTTTATGATCGCCTACGTAGTAATAATCAATGGCGTTCAGTCCCTTGCTTTGCAATCCTTCCTGAGGCTTGCGTATCAGATGAGTTATTACCGAGTGATGTATGGGATATACCTTTTGACGGTTGGATTTCTGAATGTGGACTGACTAGCTTTTTAGACAATTAACCCTTGAAAAAAGCCTTTTCCAACTCTCTCTATTCTAAATGAATTCTTTCAGAAAAACCTCTTTAATCTTTGCTTTTGCAGGAGGACTTGAATTGTTTAATTTGTGCCCTTTAAGAGCTCATTCCATTCAAACTGAAATTAAGAATCATAACGGCAAACTTGAATTAATAAGCGAATTTTCTACTGGAACTGCTGTTCAGGGCGCTCTAGTTAGGTATATGCAAAATAATGGCACGCCTGGAGATGAAATTGGCAATTTGAATCAACAAGGAAAGTTGATTTTTGACTTACCAGATATTTATAATGGGGAAATTGAGCTTTTGGTTGATGGAGGCCCTGGTCATAAGGACTATCTCCTTTTACCAATTCGCTCAGGAGTAGTTCAGATTGATCAAATTGTATTTAACATCCCCATGCTTACGGATGAAAAGAGCTTCCCTATGAGATTGGCTCTTGACTTTGTAGTTGTTGTGAGTAAGTTTTTCGGAATTAAAGGAAACTCTTTGCTAATTAATTAGATATGGTTCAATCCCCAACAAAATTTGGAAGTGAATCTCTTGATAATATTGTCAAGAGATTAACTAGCACTTCTGACCCGCGTAGAAGATATGAGTACGTACTTTGGCTAGCTAAAAAGTTGCCTCCCATGCCAACTCATTTACTAGTAGATGAGCTAAAAGTTAAGGGATGCGTCTCTGAAGTTTATGTACTTGGTCAGTTAGTTGATGGAAAACTTTCTTGGCAGGGATATTCCGATGCACTTATTACAAGGGGCTTGTTGTCTCTATTGATTCAAGGTTTAAATCAGTTAACCCCTGCGCAAGTAATGGCTATTGACCCTGTTTTTATTGAAGCGACTGGTCTTCAAGGAAGCCTTACACCCTCAAGAGCTAATGGATTCCTTAACATCTTCTTGAATATGCAGGCACAAGCTAGGGGACTAGCTAAATCTGTCTCATACAAGCCTCAATAGAGTTTCCAGTCCTTTGAGTAGCAACTTTTAAAATGGGCACAAAGATTGGTATAGGACTTTTAGGTCTTGGAACTGTGGGGGAAGGGGTGGCTGAAATTCTTCAGAACCCACAAGGACGCCATCCTCTTGTTTCAGACTTGGAGCTTATTCGGATTGCTGTAAGAAATCCAAAGCGAGTTCGATCAATAAAAGTCGATGAATCAATTCTCACAACAGATCCTCAATTAGTTGTTGATGATCCATCTGTAGATCTAGTTGTTGAGGTTATTGGCGGTATTGAGCCGGCTAGGAGCTTGATCCTTAGGGCTATTAAAGCAGGGAAGTCCGTTGTAACAGCTAACAAAGCGGTTATCGCTCGCCATGGAGTAGAGATTGCAAAAGCTGCAGCAGCTGAAGGTGTTTATGTCTTGATAGAAGCTGCTGTAGGTGGAGGTATTCCTATTATTGAACCTCTCAAGCAATCCCTCGGGGGGAACAGAATTCAGAGAATTACTGGAATTATTAATGGAACAACGAATTATATTCTTAGTCGTATAAGTGATGAGGGAATCCCATACGGCTTAGTCCTGAAAGAAGCCCAAGAACTTGGTTATGCAGAAGCAAACCCAGAAGCTGATGTGGAAGGTTTTGATGCTGCCGATAAGATAGCCATTCTTAGTGGATTGGCTTTTGGTGGTCAAGTTGATAGATCGTCAATTCCTACTAAGGGAATTAGTACTCTTCAAAACAGAGATATTGATTATGCAAAAAAACTTGGTTATTGGATAAAGCTTTTAGCAATAGCCGAACAAAAGGATCTGGGTGAGCTAGAAGATGGATCCTTCCCTTTAGCAGTAAGGGTTCAACCTATGCTTCTTCCCTTTGACCATCCTTTGGCCGGTGTAAATGGAGTTAACAACGCAATTTTGATAGAGGGGGATCCAGTAGGAAAAGTTATGTTCTATGGTCCTGGAGCTGGATCGGGTCCTACAGCATCTGCTGTTGTTGCTGACATTCTAAATATTGCAGGTGTTCGCAAACTTGGAAGTGCTACTAGTGGTCTAGATCCTTTATTAGCAGCAGGTCCATGGAGGCCTTGTCATCTTGTTGATTCAAATTCGATAACACAGAAAAATTATGTTCGACTACTTACTAAAGACACTCCTGGGGTTATTGGTTGCGTAGGAAGTTGTTTTGGCAAATACGGTGTTTCGATTCAATCAATTGTTCAATTTGAGTCCTCAGAATTAGGTGCTGAAATAGTTGTGATAACTCATGAAGTTACTCAAGGCCAGATGAAGAATTCTTTGCAAGAAATCAAGTCCCTTCAGGAAGTTGTAGAAGTGGTTGAGCATTTGGGTTGCTTGTAAATCAATTCCCAGCTTTTACTTCCTACACTTTCTAACTGATCAAGGTGAAAGGATCATTCCCCATAGTTGGTCTTAAGACGCTGACTTTCGGCTTTAATTCCCTTGTAAGGGCGCTTCGATAGGAGGATAGAAGACTATCTTTCTCGTGCAGGTTTTTATGGACCTATACCAAGGTGATTGTGTCCGATTGATGAATGGAGACGAGACTTTTCAAGTGATCGGAGTGGATGGTGATCACAGTAAATGTTGGGTAAGGCGTTGGCCACTTCTCCCACATGGTTCTCCTGTCTTTGAAGTTCCTATAAAGCAAGTTATTCATTCAGTAAAAACGACTTGAATTAACTTTCTAGCCTATATATTTAACTCTCCTCTAATTGTTTTGAGACTCAAAGGTTATAAATATCCAGTAAACGCTCTTATAACTTTTTTATGTTTGTTTTTAACACTAGGTCAACTTTCTTGCAGTAGAAGCAGAGATAGAAGTAAAGGGCCCTTAATAGTAGCAAGCGCTGGGAAAATAATCTCTCTTGACCCTGCGCAAGCAAGTACGTTTGATGCACTTCAACTTCTAAGTGCATTAGGAGACCCTTTATATAGGCTCGACCGAAATGGCAACTTGGAACCTCGTCTAGCGGAGGGACTTCCTCAGATCAGTGAAGATAAGTTGTCGATACTTATTCCTTTACGAAAACAGATTTTGTTTCATGATGGAACACCTTTTAATGCTGAATCAATGGTTTTCAGTATTAAAAGATTTATGCGAATAGGTACACTAAACTATGTCTTAGGGGATAAGATCTCATCTGTTGAAGCTGTTGATAAACACCTTCTAAAGTTCAATTTAAAGAGACCTTCAACCTCTTTGAATGGGCTTCTGACATCCATTAGCTTAACTCCTGTTTCCCCAACAGCCTATAAGGGCTTTGAAAGCAATTTTCTGAATAATAAATTTGTTGGAACAGGTCCTTACAAGTTAAAAAGTTTTCATGAGCAACAACAAAGGCTAGTTCCTTTCGACTCTTATTGGGGTGATCAAGCAAGAAATAGAGGTATTGACTTTATTAAGCTTACTAATTCTATATCTTTGTTTGGCGCTATAAAAACTGGTGAAATTGATGTATTGATTTCGAATGCTATTGATGCTGACCATAGACTCGCATTAAGTAACATGTCAAAAGATCGAAAGCTTATTGAGGGTGTGGGACCAGCTCTTGAAGTTGGATATATTACATTTTTAACTAATACGCCCCCTTTAGATAAGTTAACTCTGCGAAAAGCACTCTCTATGAGTTTAGATCGTAATTTAATTACTCAACGTGTTAGTTATGGACAGAGAACTCCTTTGCGTTCATTAATTCCACCCACTCTTAGTAGAGGTAAGGATACTTTTTGGCCAGAATATTCCCCAAATACTGCACGGAAGATCTTTCAGCAATCTGGCTATTGCTCTGGAGAAAGATTAAAGTTGCCTCTTACTTTTCGCTCTAATGTTCCAGCAGATAAGTTGTTAGCACTTACCTGGAAGGCACAGATTGAAAAAGACCTTTCAGATTGTCTTGTTTTATTGCTTGATGGAGTAGAGGCTACAACTGTTTATCGTCAACTTGGTAAAGGAGCTTTTCAAGTTGTTATGCTCGATTGGCGTGGTGCTTATCCAGATCCAGAGGCTTATCTTGCTCCATTGCTTAGTTGTACTAAGTCAAAAGGGTTTGTTTGTTTAGATGGCGAAGCTGTTGTAAGTGGAAGTTTTTGGACTTCTCCTGGCTTAGAACAATTGCTTTTAAGCAGTGATCAGCTTTTTGGAGAAGATCGATTTGATCAATTAAGGGAAATTGAACAAATCGCTGCAGATGGCTTGCCTTATGTTCCTGTATGGCTCGTAAAGCCAAAGGTTTGGCTTCAACCCTATTTGGAACCCCCTGTCTTTGATGGAAGTGGTCACCTGATGCTTCAGCTTTTAAGTCCCCAGACAAATGACTAGGGGAATCGCACTATTTAGATACAGCCTTACTCGCCTTTTGATGGCCCCCTTAATGCTTTGGCTGATATCCAGTCTTGTATTTCTACTTGTTCGTGTTGCACCAGGAGATCCTGTAGATGCAGTCCTTGGAACTCGTGCCTCTCCTGCAGCTAGAGAAGCAATGCGAGCAAGACTTGGTTTAGATCAACCTCTACTTAATCAGTATTTTGATTTTGTTAATGGCCTTTTCCATGGTGACCTTGGGAATGCATTGAGTAATCAGGAGCCTGTGAGCGGAATTATCGCCAGGACCCTCCCAGCGAGCATGGAACTTGGTATTAGTGCCCTCCTAATCGCTTCACTCTTAGGCTTGATGGTGGGATTTTTGGGAATTTTCAGGCCTGAAGGGAAATTAGATTTACTTGGTCGCATCTATGGGATTGGTACCTACGCTCTCCCACCTTTTTGGGCAGCAATGCTGGTTCAATTGCTTTTTGCGGTCATTCTTGGGTGGCTACCTGTTGGAGGTAGATTTCCTCCTGGGGAGGTTCCACCAGATGGAACTGGTTTCTTACTTTTAGACAGCATTCTCGAAGGAAACTGGTCAGCTTTAAATGGGGCTCTTCGACATTTGCTTTTGCCTGCATCTACCCTTGGATTCCTTCTTAGTGGCATTTTTAGTCGATCGCTTCAATTAAATCTTTCTAGAACCCTTCGATCCGATTATGTAGAGGCTGCAAGAAGTAGAGGTTTAAGAGAGAAGGATGTAATCGTTAATCATGCACTACCAAATTCTTTACTACCTGTTTTAACCATTGCGGGTATAACTGTTGCTTCACTGATTGGTGGTGCACTCCTTATAGAAGTAACCTTCTCTTGGCCAGGAATTGCTTTAAGACTTCAAGAGGCTATAAATCAAAGAGACTATCCAGTTGTGCAGGGTATTGTTGTTGTAGTTGCTGCGTTAGTTGTTTTCATAAGTGTAGTTGTTGATTTATTAGTTGCAGCCTTAGATCCCCGGGTAACCTATTGAAGGTTAACTAGATTTTCAATAGAGCTTCTATTTAAAGTATGGACCTGTAAGTCACCCAGTTGTTTATGAGATGAACTTTTAATACCCTTATCATTCTCAATGTCTCTTAAGAAGGTTATTATCTCCATAATAAGAGCTTTTTGAACTAACAATGGTTCACTTCCAACTAGCTCTTTCCCTAATTTAAATAAATCATCAGAATTTGATTCTCGGCTAGTTTCAATTCTCACAGCGGAGAAATGACTAGCACCTTTTATTAATACCACCCGACTACCTTTGTGAGCAGGTGTGGAAAGCATCAATTTTAGTTGTTCACTCTTTGGTGGTGTAATTAAATCTAAGGTTCCCCCAGAAAGTAATACTGGAACAGGAACTCTCGCATCGAAAGAATTTGGCCAGAGCAAACTCCCGAAGCTATTAAGTCCAACAATTGCTTTTAATTGTGATATTGGTGCTCTTCTTTTTAACTTTACATCCACTAATTGACACTGTAAAAGACTTGAAGGGTTACTAAGGGATAGAGCATTTAAGTCCTTCCTACAACGTTCTGTAAGTCCTGCTAGAGGGTATGCACCGGATGCAAGAAAGGCAGTTAATGCTCCAAGAGAATGCCCAATAAGGACAACTCCTTTCTTGTGAAATGAAAGGCCATCAATGTGACCAAGATTTAAAACTGCTTCAAGATCAGCAAGTCTTCCTGGAAGTACTTCTGCTCCAGGAGGTGGACTTCTGCCTTCAAGAAGAGCCTGAACGGCTTTGGGATCGCTCCCAGGGTGCTCGAGCATAATTACTGGCCAGCCTTTTGAACTTAAATAGTGAGCCAACCAATGAAAATGTTTTGGACTACCTCCAAGACCTGGCATGAAGATCACAATATTCTTTCTCTCTTGCGATTCATAAACGGGGCGCCATAGCTCCAATTTGATGGGCTTAAATCTGTGCGTTGTACTCAATGAAATAGATTTAGGCTTGCTAGATTGCTGGATAATTGTTTGGCTATAAATTTCTTTAGATAAAACTTCTGCTGGAAATTTGGTTAGTGATGAAACAAGCCTTTTTTGGCTTTGAAGTTGGCTCCTCCATTGAACCGCTACTTGTAACAAGCCATCTAAATCAAGGCGTATCTTGCCTGAAGGTAAAGCCTCTAGAAGATCTAATGTAGAAACTTCTGGCTGCTTTTGCAGAAGCTTTTCTAGGGTTAATAAAACTGTTTTTCCTGTTTTATCATCATTTACTTGTATTAAATCACTTATTTCATCGAGCAATTGCCTCCCTGCCCAGCTCCTAATGATTTGTCTGCCCATGCTTAGATCTTTTAGAAGAGGCGCATGTAATAGCTGAAGGAGACCCTCCCTGCTCTCTGGCTCAAGAAGACTTAGCCATGACCCTAATTCTGATCTTGAACTCGTTTCTTTTGACCGACCCCAATTGGACAATTCTTTTATGGAAAGAGGTATCACCATCTCCTCAATCTGAACTTCTAGTTGATCAGCACTCCTTCCAGGCAGATTCCCAGCCTGAAAAAAACACAGACTAAAAATTATTCCAGCTATTGCCGTTTTTCTACTTGACTTTCTTGAGAACAAATTTAAATCCATTGAAGTGGTGGAACCAGTTTCCCTCAGAACTAAAGCTAATTACACGTATTCGCTTTTTTGCTTCATTAGGCGCTGGTGGGGTTATTTACCTAACTCCACTTGCTTTTTATGGGATGAACTTCTCCTCCACCCAGATAGGCAAAGGGATTGCACTCGCTGCTTTTGTGGGGACAATTGCAAGGTTGATTAGTGGGAGATTTCTTGACATAGGTCTCAAATGTTCATGGCCAGTGCGTTGGACAGTGGTTTTGGCAATTTTGGCAGACCTTTGTTTCATACAGGCAGGGAATTTCCAGGAGTACCTTCAGGCCCAAATATTGTTAGGCCTTGCAGCTGGATTTTATTGGCCTGCTGTGGAATTAGCAGTCCCCTTAAGTTGTGGTAATTATCCATCTATGCGTGGTTTCTCACTTGTACGAAGTGCCGATGCGTTAGGCATGAGCCTTGGAGCTCTTTTTGGAACCATCTCTGCGTTAGTAGGCGTTATCAAGATGGTTTATATATTAGATATCATTTGGATGCTCTTTGTATTGGCGTGGTTGATTGTAAGTCCAATAACTGATCGCAGAATTAACTTTACTAACCAAAAATTTATTAGTAAACAGACTGTTATTGAAACTGAGACTGTGTCATCTAATTGGATCTTAAAAATATTACCTTTGTTAGTAATTAGTTTTATAGCGACTGCTATGTTCGCTTTATTACAGAGTTCACTATCCCTTGACTTAGTTCAAGGTGGTATTTTTAGGCCACCAGTTACTGAAACATGGTGTAGTGCATTAATTGCCATACAACTTGTTCTCTTAGTTGTTTTTCAATGGCCTGTTGGTCGGTGGCTAACAGATCATGATGTTAGCTTTGGTCTTGGCCTGAGCATGCTTGGATTTTCTGTAGGCTCTTTGCTGCTTTGCATATCGACATTCTTGAAATATGGTGTTTTTCTTGTTGCTCTTGCACAGGTTCCATTGTCTCTTTCGATTGCAGCATTTCTTCCTACGGCAACAGAAGCCATAATTAAAGTTTCTCCTAAATATAGAAAGGGGATCGCGCTTGCATTCTTTTCTCAATGTTTTGCTCTTAGTGCTGTTATTGCGCCTGTCTTAGCCGGATACTTATTAGATCTATACGGAAATGGATTTATACTTTGGAGTATAATGTCGTTAGCTTGTATTTTTATGTTGGCTTTAAACAAGTCTACTATTACTAGCTATTAGTACTTCTTATAAATACAATTTATAAACAACATAGTAATATTAGATAATGAAGATTGCTATGTTTTATCTAGAGCAGATTTCTCGATTTCTAACATACGTCTTTCACGCAAGAATAAAAATAATGGGGCAGCAAATGCAAATGCTATTGTAAACGTAGTAAGATAAACTATCCACATATTCTTCATTTTTAACCGCTTAGACTCCGTAAATATCCATATCATTATTGCACTTGCACCAATTAATAGGTCCCTACTCAGAGATTCAGATGCTGGGTTTGAATTCGCTAATTCTATGAAAAGAGCAATATCGAAGGATTGGCCATATTGATTTACAAAATCAATGTTGGCTAATGTAGGCAAAACTCCTCCTAAAATTGCAAGGATTATGTAAACATAGCTGAGCAGATGTTTTGAAGGCATTAAATACATAATTAATAAACCTGGATTCTACTATGCTGAATTAATAAAAGTAAATATTAGGCTCTTCAGAAGAATATCAAAGATTAAACCAATAGGTAGAAAAGCTATTTCTGGAATTAGGACTTCTTCAGTTTGTTTATTAGAGCTTTTGTTGATTCGGGAAATCTCCACCTGGCAATTATTGCTATGGCAAATAAATAGCCAAGGGCTTCAATAAATGGCTTACATCCCCTGAGGATATATAAGACTTGACTTGGGGCGTCTGCAGGTAATTCCATTTTCATTAGCTGGTTACACTATAAATAGCTTGATGTCCGCTTAAAGAGGTGTTTATTAAGAGTCTATAACCCTATAGAATCATTAAATATTCCTTTGTTCAGGTAGCTTCGCAGAATGAAGAATCCTCTAGCTGATACCAGAAGTAACCCCCTCAAAACAATGTATGAGGAGTTATGGGTCCCCATTTTTGGAAGAGTTTTACTCCTTTTCTCATCTTGGATTGAAGGTAGTAAGATTAAGGACATAGATAAGCACACCTTTAACCTTAGAGACAAGAATTAAAATTCTCAGTTAGAATAAATTCTCCCTGAATAGATCTAGGAACTCTTTCTGAAGAGTTCGCATGAATAACTACTACTTCACCATAGTTATCTCAATTTTATCTGGCTATAAGCCATAAGCTATAAGCCAGGTGAACAAAACGATGGCAAATCAGCTGAAACACCCTCATCTGAATGGTACAGCCCTGACGAAATTAAGTAATCACGCTTATCGCGTTGTTGCGTTGGAACTGCTTTGATGATCATAGATACATAAAGTAAATGCTACGATTACTCTTCCTTGGAATACTGAAAAGAGGATTGCTAAATTACCAAGATTCCTTTATGGATGATATGGGCTTGGTTCCAATAATTTTAGCCGGACCAGAAAAATCAAAATATTCAAACCATTCTTCGAAAAGGATAGTTGATATTAATTAGTATAGATAAGACCACATATAATATCCATAACATATTTTTTTATGTGCTCTTATATTGAGAGATTAACTTCAATTAAATATATATTTTTTATATCATATGATTTTTAATTAGAATTCTTAGAAATTTTTTTTGGAGAAAATCTCGACAACCGTCTTTGGCTCTAATTTCTAAACGAAACTCTTGTCTCTTAAAACTTATCAAAACACTCAATGTCAAACTGCAAAAGTGGTTAAGTCAGAACAAGCTACTCAATACAAGACTAGCTACCTATCACTTGGTTTACAGTTCTTAATCTTATGTGTTAAGGTATTTGAAGCTAAGGCTACTCCTTTAATTTCGCTCTTGCCGAAATTTCCGGTTGGTATTAAATACTGCTCGCACTACGTGTGTATGCAGGAAATTTATTTGTCAAGTTAATTAATTTGCAACTACTTTTCTACACTGATTTGCCAACCTGACCCATTATTCGGACTTGAAACTTCTACATTTTCACAATGACTTCTTCCTCAGACTCCGCAGTTATTAATGAATCTGGTGGGCGCCAGAATATGTTTGCAAATGAACCTCGCACTTATATTGACCCCCAAGCACCTCTTGACGCTGCTAAATCCAGCGAACTTCAGAATGGAAGATGGGCAATGATTGGTTTTGTTGCAGCAATAGGTGCATATGCCACCACTGGAAATATTATCCCTGGCATCTTTTAGTCTTAACCTATCGCTTCTTTTTCAAGATAAATCTATTGAGAAATTTATTAGAATAACAGTACTCTCTAGTTGTTATCAATAGCTAGGTCTACATGTGTTAATATCATGTTAGATCTTTAATGACAATATAGTATATACTCAGTTCAATAACATTAAATTACATCCATGAATCCTAGAGAAATGATCAGGGCTCATGCTTACCCAGTACTTGCAGGTATTAGCACAATTAGTCTAGTTGTTGTTGCTGTCTCGCTCTTACCAATAGCTAGATGGGCTAGATCGCAGAATGATTGTATCGAAAGGACCTTTAGAATTGACGGCAAAAATAAAGCAGGTGTGCCAAGTAAAGTATGGAGCTGTAATGGAGGAGGAGATTAAGCATTTCTAATATAGGCTTGCTTAATAATCTTTTCTACCGTCACCTTGCTTGTGCTAACGTAATAAGTTTTCAACTTAACCGTTAATATTTATACATTTTAAGAACTAAATATTTTAATGTTGTCACCTTGCAATTAAGATCTTAAAGGCATTTAACTGATTATGTTTATACATTATCTTAATTTCTTCGGAGTAGCTTTATCACAACTCAACTCTGACCCAATTAGTATTCTTCTAATTATTGTTTTTGTATTTTCACTCTTTATCTTTGTTAAGACTGTTAGCCAGGACTAGATTTCTCTCAAGCCTCTAAAGAGTTGCAACCGTCTCACGATTTAATAAATGGGTCATACAATATTCATTCATAGTTGTGATATATATTCCCGAATGCTTTATGAATAAATCATTTAGTTTCAATGAGATAGATTTTAGAGTCTTTGAAGACAACATAAAGTCTTTGCAAAACCCTAATGTAGTATGAGGTCTTATAGTACCAAATCCCGCCCTATATTGATAATTTAAAGCATAACTAATATTTGAGTTAACAAATTTTTCTGGTGGATATTCTCTAATTCCAATTATTAGTCCATTTTTCTTTAAATTATTACAGATAAGTGTAGCCACATGTCTTATGTAGATGGATTGTTTGTATTCTAAGCATAGTGCAGTAAGATCCACATTATAATTAACATGATAGACATCTCCTGCTCTTTTGACTTTCTGATCCCAAAGCTTTATCAAGTTTACTGTTGATATTTTTGTGAATAGGCTTTCGGAACTTTTTGCCCAACTTATTAGCTCACTTTTTGAATGAGTTATACCTTGGAAAATAGATGTATGTAGAAAACAACCTTTTTTTTCTGCATAAAGATCAAGATTATTTGAGATTTCATAGAGGCTGATATTACTTGCTTTGTCTATGCCAAGACAAATGTTAAATATATCCATCGATAATCTCTAATAGTGAATATATGATAACAGATCTAAAAGATCAAGTCTTAGTATAGTTCTATTCAAGATTTAATAAATATCATCTACATTGTAGATGCAAATTCTTTTATTAGATTATCTTTAAGCAAACATGAACTGTTTTACTTATATTAAGATTCTTTTTAAATCTATTTTAGATTGCCAGCCATATTTTTACAAGCCAATCAAAGAGTCCTGCATTCTCAGAGGGTATATGCCTGAATGATATTTACAGCAGAATGTCATTTGTAAGAGAAACGCTTTTAACATAATTATGCTCTATATCTTGGCGCAATGTTTGGCAATCCGACTCGGATAGAAGAAATTCACTTCCAAATCCAAAATCAGATTACTTGTGTTAGTCCATTTTATTACTCCAAAAACAACCTAGATGAATTTGGGCATTTATCACTACTTACTTTGTTCTCATTTACGTTATAAATAAATTGATTCTCTAAGCTTTTCATTATGAGCTTCAGTAATCTATGTAAAGCCGAGTTGATCCATGGCAGAGCTGCTATGGCAGTGATTGTTTCCGTTGTATTATTCGCTGTCCTTAAAACACTCTAACCCTTCTAATAAACTTCAGATTAATAGACGATTTTTATCTACATTATCTAATTCTTATCTCGATACGTATCATTTATAGATTTTCCAAGCCCTTTTCTTTTATTACACTTTTAGCTCAATATACTTTTATTTATAAATAAGCTTGCCTTTACTATTACGCACAAACATATTCTCCTAAGGGGGGATTAGCTATCTTTTTGGGGTTTAAACGAACTTAATCTTTTTACATCAATGCTTATAGGGATTTTATCAGCTCTCCTGGCTTCTTCATTTTGGACTATCAGTTGCAGCTTTTGGTCCACTCTTTCCACCCCTTTATCGGCTTTGCAAATAAATTGTCTGAAAAACACAATTGCTCTGTTCTTTTTTCTCCCTTTTATTGTTGGCTTCCCATTAGGTACTGAATTGAATGGTGTTTTATTTCTTCTGTTAAGTGGAGCTATCGGAATTGCTATTGGGGACAGTCTTTATATTGCAGCACTTCGCCGGCTGGGTACGAGAAGAACTTTGACAGTGGAATCCTTAGCTCCTTTAATTGCATTTCTTACGGATGTGTCTTTGATGGGGAAACATATCCCACTTAGTGTTTTTGTTGGAGCATTATTGGTTGGTTCTTCTTTAATTATTATTGCTTTTCAGAGCCCCCCATATGCCGCCCAATTAGCACGGAGAAATCTTTCAACTCAAAAAACCGGATTCCTATTTGCTTTTTTAGGAGTTTTATGTGGTGTTTTTGGAGCCTTCTTGTCTAGACTTGTTCTTGTCTCAAGTGAGATTACTCCGCTTGAGAGTTCTACATTTCGCTTAATAGGAGGGGTCTTTACCCTAATTATACTTTTTTGGAGTAAAAGGAAGCATCTTCTTCTTCCTGAATTTAAAAAATACGATTGGATTAAAATTGTTATAGCTACTTTTATTGGAACAAATCTTGGTATTGCTCTTCAGCAAGTTGTATTTAAGAACCTTTCATTAGGGATAGGTATTACTCTGCTAAGTCTTTCTCCATTATTTGCATTGTTTTTGCGAGAAGGTGATGTTTTCAAAATTTCCAGCCTTTTTGCCTCTTCTTTTGCTGTAATAGGTATTTGGCTGGTTTTTACTTATTGATCCCTCAGGAGTTTAGTTAACCTGATTATATAAAACTTTTTGAATATACAAAAAAAAGCCTCGTTGGAAAACGAGGCTTTTATTTAGAAGTAAAACTTTCCTTTTTTGCTTAAAAAGTTTTTCTTAAGAGCTCTTTTGGTTGACGGCTGTTGAATCTAGGTTCTGTACAGCATTAACAATGCTCTTAAAGTCGAAGCCAAGAGCACGTACAGCATGCCATAAATGTCCCTGTATAAAGAAGAAACCTAGATAGTAGTGAACGTTAGTTAACCACGCACGTGTTGTATGACCTAATGGGGCTCCATCAATAGATGGAACAGTATCTACCCAATAAGGAGAGATCCCAAATTTAAGTGACAAGGTTTCACCGTACCAGGCCTCTGGATAAACGGTTGTGTTGGTTGCACACCAGAAGGCTGCAACAATTGCCATCCAACCGATTCCTGCAAGTGACCAAGAGAGAATAGCTTCAGCTGAAAGAACGTTAGATCCTTTGAATTCTGTGTACTCACCAATTTGCTTAGTAGCAATATGGAAAGCACCACCACCGATTTGGAAGAAAGCCAAGAAAGCATGGCCACCCATTACATCCTCAAGGCTGTCGATAGCTAGGAAATCGAATTGATGATTCCAAATCTGTGTTAGATCGACGTTGTAATTAACCTGACGGATAGCATCGATGGCAGGGTCATAGATCCCATGTACTCGTGCCCATTCAACAAACCAGATGTTGGCTACACCCAAGAAGACCAAATGATGACCAAGAATAAAGGTCTGGTTGTCTGGGTTGTCCCACTCAAGCTTGAATCTTTTCGCTTGACGATGTTCTGGTCTATCAGGTGCAAAAAGTCCAGAACTATTTTGTGTGTCCTCGCTGAAGATAAGTGAGTGCAATAGCCCTGCACTCGCATAAACCATAGAGAAGATCAGGTGAAAAATAGCTATGTTGGCAACACCAACTCCAGTCCATACACCAGCTTCGTCGAATCCAATGCCGATGGAGGCGAGATGGGGGATGCTAACCAAACCCTGGTGCCCCATTGGTAGCGATGCGTCAAACCGGCTTAGATCCCAAAGGGTGCTTGCACCAGCCGCGAAGCATATCAATCCTGTATGTGCAACATGAGAGCCAATAAATCGGCCGGACTTGCTGGTGACCACAGAATTACCAACCCACCAACCATAATTGGGGTTTGGATTTCCATAACTCTGCATAATTTTAAGAGTGCAAGGCTAAAAAACACCTGTGCACACTACACTCAATTTGGCTTAAGAGCGAAGACAATTAAGTATCCGTAAAACACTGCGGCATAAGGGTTCTACGCTGCGTGCTCAGGATCTTTTTTCATTAAGCAAAGTGGCTATAATTTAATTTCCCCTACAATACTGGTATGACAGGGTTCTCTCATGACTATGTATGAGTTTAGTTCTTTGCAAAATTGAACCAAACTCGTTCATTTTTTCGTTAATATTTAACATCACAAAAGATGTAGTTGGTATCGTTTCGTGATTTTCACTACTTTTAGAAAGCGACCGAAGATCCCTTCCCTGACCTTGTTTTTCGCTGAAGTCCCTAGGACATCATCATAGTTAGAGTCTGAGATGCTCTCTATAGGGTCAATTTAAATTATGAATGTAAGATCTCTCAAACCTGACTTTTAGCTGTTGGTGAGATATCTAATGGGTGTAGGTTTTCTGAAAATCTCAATGGTGCAAATTAAACACCCGGCTTGCACTATTCATTCCTAACTACAGACAACAATTAACCTGACCGACAGACCTATACTTTATAGGTTGTGACAGAAAAAATGGCGATGGGCTAATTAAATTATTAGCAAATACTACTGAGCAGGGGGCTATGGAAATTTAAGTGCTCCCATAAAGAAGGGCGGGGTATTTCGATCCCGCCCTTTGAGTCGAGCACTTGTTTTGATACCTAGCGTGCTTTGACTCCTTCTCTATTTATAGTCATGCCATATTTGTATGTAATGGATATAAATACCTGTTTTTGAAATGAGGGGTTTTAGTTTTTTCGTATACGAAGGTCAAGGCTTGATATGCTTTTGAGAGCGTTTGTTTGGATCTCTATTAATAAATGCTTATTTTTTATTACGTGCCTTTTGATTTTTGATCTAAGGGAGTATCAATATTTAAAGCATTTAATAAATCAATGAGGACTGAAATTTTAAACAAATCTAAGATTTGAACTCAGCTATCAATCCAGTTATATAAAGCAATAATCTTGGTTAGATAATCTTATTTTATAACTATACTGTTCAAAAAACCTATATATACGACAATAAGCATTCCTCGATTCCTCGATAAATATTCTCCTTTTTACAATTGCTGCTTTGTTCTGTTCATAATTAAGGAGATAGCATTTCCCAACAATATATCCCATGATTATTATAAATAGATCTCGCTATTGTTTTTATGCATTTAGAACAATAAAATATAACCATGGAAGAAATCTCTAACTCGCTTCAGCTGAATTCAGCAAATTCAACTACGTCAATTGTTTTATGGTCTATGACCATATTCCTTTTTGCGCTTATTTTTATCTTTATACTACCTTTATTAAATCGAACTAAGTCAAGCAAAGGAAATAAGTCCTATAACACTAAAGAGCGTCAAAATAAAGGTTTTTGATCTTTCACATCGGAGTATATTCTCTAGGGTATTAATCAATATATAATTTATAAGATATTACATATTTTTATTAAATCAGAAAGAAGAGAAAATTAAATTTGCTTTTATTCGAGTAGTTAAAAGCTTCTATACTTTATTCTTATGAGACAAATCTTTTCGCATGGCTATGGAATCTACTGTATCGTTGGATTGATAATTCTTAAGCTTTTCGATTACATATGTTGTGAGCGTTTTCCCGCTTTTAATTGCTTCTCTCTTTATCCTCAATAGTAATTCAGGACTGATGTTAATATTTAGCTGTTTCCTTTTTGCAACCATGTTTCCTAAACATTATTCGCTCATTATAGCTAAATTTTTATTGAATGACGATTAGACCTATTTTAGAAGACTCTTTATCACCTATCCTTTCAGTAAATAAGTTTCTATAGAAGACTATTATGTGATTTCTTACCGAAAATGGTATTTCGAATTCATCTATAAATTATAACTTCTGCTTTGATCCTGATTAAAGTTGATCTTTTTATAGCAAAGATTAGGAACCTTACTTTCTAATTATTTCTAGGCACTTCTATTCTTATAGATTGACCTTGATATTTCGTCAAAGAATTGATTTTTTTACAGAGAAATTTCTTCTGGAACATTTAATAACGTCCGTATTACAGTATTTCTAAAAATAAATTTTGTGCTTTCTATATGAAGTAATCGTATTTAGTAATGTGGAGGTTCTGATTCTTTTAGAGGAAAATATGAACAATCTTCTTCATAAGGGTCTATACCCATGAAATATTCTTCTGCTTCTTCAAGGGGATTATAATCAAACTCTTCTTTACGCTCTTCATTCATTCTGATTCTCCTTGAGCTTCAATTCTGATAGCTAAATTAATAATACAGAATTTTATAACATGCTAGCCATTTAATACTATAAATATTCATTATAACAAATTTGATTTAGTGAGATCTAGTGAAGAGATTTGACTTAAATAGTGAACTTTCCTTTCACGATGTCTCGTTTAATACCAATTGATAACAGGCAGAAATGATCCTTTGGCACAGGTTATAAATATTTTGATATGGATCTGTCATGTTTTTTCTCGAAGCCATCCCTGAGATCTCAATTGGAACTAATGTTTTGAATCCCTTTGGACACCTAATTCTTTGATTAGGGGATTGGCTTGGTTAAGCGCTCTCAAATTTTCCATGCCTGTACCCGGTAAGCAGGCCATTTATTGCAAAATCGAGCTTTTAGTTGATGATCTAGAAGATCTAGCTAATATTGACAAAATCATTTAATAAAAAAGATGTTTATCGACCGCAAGACCTTTGTTTTGGCAACAGCGATAGCATCTGCTTCTTTAGTTCCTCCGGGGTTAGCAGAAGACCCAAACAAAATCTACCCAAGGCACCTCTATGAGCGTCATGCAACTTTAATAAATAAAGAAATCTTGATCCCTGAATCTAGTATGTTGCTTGAAGGGACTTGTGGTAGAGCAGGATTATGTGAAATTGCAATTAACGGTACAAACATACTGACTAGTAATGGAATTAGTATAAATACCGATAATATTATTGGGTGGACACTTACTAATGCAACTAATAAAGGAGGAGTATTGTTTTTAAGCAAAAATGAAGATTATAGATTTTTGATTAAACATTTTGGTGGTTCTGGTGACCGAAAAATAAGTGAAATTGGTTTTTTTAATTTCAAAACTGCTCAAACTTTTTTAAGTACGTTAGAACTTTTATCGGGTCTTGGTGTCAATCATGATCAGGCAGGAGCAACTACTAAATGTCTTGCGTATGGAAAAGATGCTATGTCCGGATCAGCTATCTATGAAAAAGATACCGGTCTTTTTGCCGGATCGGGACTTCGCAATACCACTACGGGTGCTTTAGTAGGAGGAGGCACTGGCGCCCTGGTTGGTGATTTAGTTGGATCATCAGCATCTATAGCTACTGGTGGGGTAGTAGGAGGGGTTGCCGGTGCACTTGTAGGGAGCTCTTTAGGGGGGTCTCCTGGAAGTTTGAGCCTTAAAAGAAATGTAGTGAGTGATATTCGTGCAACTCCAGCTTTATCTAAACCTTTCTTAGATGGTTCTTTCCAACACCGTAGTGATTGTGTCGATGATTATCGTAATAGTACTAATGTGAATATAAAAAGTCCCGTACCCTTGAAAATATCAGAATAAGTTGAAAAGCTTTATTTAATATCCCTCTAAGTTGCTAATTAGACCACTTCGACAATGGTCAGAACAAATTTGCTAAATAGCCATTGCTGCATCAATCTTCTCTAACGATTCCTCTATGCGCGTTTTTCTTGAGATCTTTCATCTCTTCTTTGATTTTGTTATAGAAAGCGACCTCTTCTGGATCATCTGAGCCGAGCCCATACCCCATTATTGCCGCCACATAAATTTTATGTTTTCTATGTGCACTCAAGGTCATTAGTAATGAATAAATTTCTTTCTTCTCAACCAATTTAGAGACTAATTTCTTGATTGATGCCAAATACCTCAGATCGCACTGGTTATTTCTATCGAACTGACGATGATATTCACTTCTCCCCTTCTGAGTACTCCTATTTCAATAATAAAGAAGACCTAGACTCATTCCTTGTATGGTTTGACCATGTTCAAGAAGGCTACATTTGGGCTAACTTGGAAGCCAAAGAAGATCATCATCTTGTTAATAAGCTCTACCTACAGAGATAAAAGTACAAGAAATTTCTTGATCATCTCTGTTAGTTTGATCAAGTATTTGCTGCTTTACAAGTTATCCACAAATACGGACGGGTTCAAATGTTTAATGAGAGTTAGCACTATCTAATTTCCATAAGTAAGTTTGTCTCTGATCTTTTATCATTGTTGATCATTTAAAGGGACCTAATCTAAAGGGATCTAATCACACATTAAACAAAAATTCCATGACGTCCCCTTCGTTAACTATGTATTCTTTACCTTCACTTCTTAACCAACCTTTACTTCTGGCTTCTGCTATTGAACCCGCTTCTAGTAGCTTTTCGCATTGAATCGTTTGGGCTCTGATGAAACCTTTCTCAAAGTCGGAATGTATAACACCTGCCGCTTGTGGGGCCGTCATCCCTTCTTTAATGGTCCAAGCTCTTGTTTCTTTCTCTCCGCTTGTAAAGTAAGTCCGAAGACCGAGGAGCTTATATGTTGCTTTTATGAGACTTTTCATGCCCCCTTCCTTTACACCCAGGCCTTTCAAGTAATCAATTTGCTCTTCTTCTCTGAGATCAATTAGCTCAGCCTCTACTTGTGCTGAGATATGAACACTTTGGGCACCTTCCTCTACCGCTAGTTTGCTTATTTCTTCGCTAAATGAATTACCTTTTGCGAGGTCTTCTTCTCCTAGGTTTTGAGCATAGATTATTGGTTTGATAGTTAGTAGACCTAAAGGCTTAATTATATCTATTTCTTCTTTTGAAAGATTTACCTGTCTTATAGAATTACCCGCTTCGAGTGATGACTCAAGACGTTCTAGTAGTTTGTCTTCAATAAGTGTTTGATCGTTGCTTCTGGCTTGTTTTTTTATACGGTCCCTTCTTTTTTGTATCTGAGTTAAGTCAGCAAGACAGAGCTCTAAGTTTATAATTTCTGCATCTCTTTTTGGGCTAATAGATCCAGATACGTGAATCACATCATCATCCTTAAAACATCTCACTACATGAACTATTGCATCGACCTCACGAATATTCGCTAGGAATTTATTTCCTAGGCCTTCTCCCTTACTTGCGCCTTTAACTAGTCCCGCAATATCTACAAACTCTACGCGTGTGGGAATAAGTTCTTTGCTAAGGCTAATTTTGCCAAGTTTTTCCAGTCTGACGTCAGGAACAGAAACTATTCCAATGTTTGGTTCAATTGTGCAGAAAGGGAAATTTGCAGCTTGAGCCTGGGCATTAGCCACAAGAGCATTGAAGAGAGTAGATTTCCCTACGTTGGGTAGACCAACTATTCCGGCTTTTAACATGAAAAATAATATAACGGCGAACCCCTAAAGTGCATAGCTCAAATGTTCTCATCCGTTTATAAGATTACCCGGATACCATTCACCCTATCAATAGAGACGTGTTCAATTGGACAGCTGCCCTTATCAACAAGACTTTGGTGGACCTTCCGTGGGTCAATACCTTATAAGAAACTATCCTTCTGAACCAACAATCCCTTTAATAGATTGACTTTTCTAAGCAGACTAAGTTTTGAGAGGCTTCAGCGTGATCGCTGGTTAAATCTTGGTGTTGTTTTATTTGTGCTCATTGGAGGTGTGTACTTTTGGAGGGTGAGCTCTTCTACACCCTCAGACCGTGATGTTATTTCATTTACGGTTCAGGCAGAGAGGGGTAGTTTGCCTGGTTTGATTACTGCAAGTGGTGAGTTAGAGGCTAAAAGAAGTGTAAATGTTAGCCCTGACAAGCAGGGGCTATTAGAAGTAGTTTTGGTTTCAGAAGGAGAAAAAGTTGTTAAGGGTCAGCTACTGGCAAAAATGGAGGCAGGTGACTACCTCTTTCGATTAGATGAACTTACGGCTGACTATGAAACGAATGAGGGATCCTATCAACGTCGGGAAAAACTCTTTAAAGAAGGAGCAATTAGTGCTGAGGAAAGAGATGATTATAAGAATCGGTTCTTAAAAAGCAGAGCCCGTCTTAAGCAAAGAGAAGTAGAGGGGGAGGAACTAAATATCAGAGCTCCTTTCTCTGGTCAAATAACAGCTCTTTATGCTGAGCCAGGCTCGTTTGTCACTCCTACTACAAGAGCTTCTTCTTCCGCTGGCTCAACTAGTACCTCAATAGTTGAGCTTTCTCAGGGATTAGAAGTCTCAGCCAAAGTTCCAGAAAGTGATATCGGACGTATTCGGATTGGGCAGCTATCTACTGTTCGAGTAGATGCTTTCCCTGAGAAACGTTTTCAGGCGGAAGTAACTGAAATAGCCCCTAGAGCTATAAAAACCGATAATGTCACTTCCTTTGAAGTCAAATTGAATTTCATTGAAAAAACATCATTATTACGAATCGGAATGACAGTTGATGTAGATTTTCAAACCGGAAAGACGGACATCGGTACTTTGGTTCCAACAGTGGCCATAGTTACTGAGAATGGTCAACCAGGACTTCTTTTGATTGGTCAGGATAACCAACCTCTTTTTCAGAAAGTTGAATTAGGAGCGAGTAGTGGAAGTAAGACAGCCATTATTAAAGGCATTGATCCGGGAACAAGAGTCTTTATTGATTTGCCTCCATGGGCCAAAAGAAAACGAGATTGACCAACTAACCAACACATATTTCTTTAAATCCAATGCCTGAGGCTTCAGAAAAGCCAACTCTACTTTTGGTTGATGGTCATTCCCTCGCCTTTAGAAGTTTTTATGCTTTCAGTAAAGGAGGCCTTGGTGGGCTTGCCACAAAAGAAGGGAAGCCTACAAGTGTTACATACGGTTTCCTTAAGTCACTTCTTGATAACTGCAAAACATTATCTCCACAAGGAGTGGCGATTGCTTTTGATACAGCTACCCCTACTTTCAGGCATAAAAAAGATCGTAATTACAAGGCTAATCGTGATGTAGCCCCTCCTATCTTTTTTCAGGATTTAGAGCAACTTCAGAAGATTCTTGAAGAGAATTTAGACCTCTCCTTGTGTATGGCACCTGGTTTTGAGGCTGATGATGTACTTGGAACAATTGCCAACCAAGCGGTAGATGATGGATGGAGAGTTCGAATTCTTTCGGGTGATCGTGATCTTTTTCAACTTGTTGATGATGATCGTGATATTGCTGTTCTTTATATGGGTGGAGGTCCATACTCAAAAAGTAGTGGACCTTTATTAATTGATCAAGCTGGCGTTCTATCAAAGTTGGGTGTATTACCTGAAATGGTCGTTGAGCTAAAAGCGTTAACTGGCGATAGCTCTGACAATATCCCAGGGGTCAAAGGAGTTGGACCGAAAACAGCAGTTAATCTTCTTAAAGAGAATGGGAGTTTAGATGGAGTTTATGCTGCTCTTCATGAGATCCAGGCAGAAGGCCCAGACTCAAAACGTGGTTCAATAAAAGGTGCTCTAAAAACCAAACTTAATTGTGATCGTGATAACGCCTATTTATCAAAGTTTCTTGCAGAAATACTGACCGATATTCCACTTCCTAAGCCTCCACGACTAGAGCTAGGAAATGTCGACGATATTGGATTAAAAAATGTTCTAGAAGAGTTGGAGCTTAGAAGTTTAATTAGAGAGATTCCAACATTTGTTGATACCTTTTCAAAAGGTGGATTTAATCAAAATATTAAAGAAAAAGAACTTGACTCAAATGAGTTAGCACATCAATCAAATAATGAATTCAATGATAAACCTCTTGATTCCAAGCTACCTGCCATAAACCCAGAAATAATCAATTCTCAAATTGCTTTAGAGAATTTAGTTAAACGAGTTATGGCCTCTAAGGATCGTCTCCATCCAATAGCTATTGATACAGAAACCACTAATCTTAACCCGTTTAAAGCAGAGCTTGTCGGAATTGGCTTTTGCTGGGGCGAGGGAATTTCGGATTTGGCTTATATTCCAATTGGACACCAAATTAATGGAGACTTAATAGAGACCAAAGCCGAAGACCAGTTGCAATACAATGAGGTTCTGAATGCACTTGCCGACTGGTTTGGAAGTAAAGAACATCCAAAAGTCCTTCAGAACGCTAAATATGACCGACTAGTTCTCTATCGACATGGAATATTGCTCGAAGGTGTGGTTATGGATACATTATTGGCTGACTATATACGAGATCCTAATGTTAAACATAGTCTAGATAGTATTGCTCAAAGGGAATTTGGATTTAAGCCTACCGTTTTTAGCGATTTAGTTAGTAAGGGGCAGACTTTTGCTGATGTAGATATCGATAAGGCAAGTTTTTATTGTGGAATGGACGTTCATTTAACGAGGAAACTATTTTTCCTTTTGAGAGATTACCTTTATCAGATGGGTCGCCCAACTGTTGACTTACTAGAGAAAGTCGAACAGCCATTAGAACCAGTACTTGCTCTTATGGAATCCACTGGTATTCGTATTGATATTCCGTATCTAAAAGAAATTTCTGTTGAATTAGCAAATAATTTATATAATTTGGAGATGAAGTCTTACGAGGTTGCTGGACTTCAATTTAATTTAGCTTCCCCAAAACAGCTTGGTGAGATCCTTTTTGAGAAACTCGGTTTAGATAGAAAGAAGTCCAGGAGAACAAAAACTGGTTGGAGCACAGACGCAAACGTATTAGAAAGGCTTGAATCTGATCACCCATTAATACCTCTTTTGATTGAGCATAGAGGCCTTAGTAAACTTCTAAGTACTTATGTTGATGCTTTGCCTCAGCTGGTTGAGAAGGAGACAGGACGAGTACATACTGACTTCAATCAGGCAGTTACTGCAACTGGTCGATTGAGTAGCAGTAACCCTAATTTGCAAAATATCCCAATCCGCACTGATTTTAGTAGACGTATTAGAAAAGCATTTCTTCCCAAAGAGGGCTGGTTATTGCTGAGTGCTGATTATTCTCAGATTGAGTTACGAATACTTGCACACCTTTCCGGAGAAGAAGTCCTTCAGGAAGCCTATCGTAAGGGGGATGATGTACATGCCCTTACAGCTCGCTTGTTGCTTGATAAAGAATCAATTACCTCTGAGGAAAGGAGACTTGGCAAAACGATTAATTTTGGGGTCATTTATGGGATGGGAGCCCAGCGTTTTGCTCGCGCGACAGGAGTTACTCAATCAGAAGCAAAAAATTTTCTTACTCTTTATAAGGAACGGTATACCAAGGTTTTCTCATTCCTTGAGCTTCAAGAGCGACTAGCACTTAGTCGAGGTTATGTAGAAACTCTTTTAGGTCGACGCCGGTTATTTAAATTTGATCCCAACGGTCTGGGTAGACTTTTAGGCAAAGATCCTCTCCAGATAGACTTGTCATTGTCTCGTCGTGGAGGGTTGGAAGCACAGCAACTTAGGGCTGCTGCTAATGCTCCTATTCAAGGATCAAGTGCGGATATTATTAAGATTGCAATGGTAAATCTTCAGTCCCAACTTTATAAAAATGCTCTGCCTGCTCATCTTCTGCTTCAAGTACATGATGAGTTGGTTTTAGAAGTAGAGCCTTCTGCAATTGATAAGGTTGAAAAGCTAGTTAAGACAACCATGGAAAATGCTGTTTCTCTCAGCGTACCTCTTGTCGTTGAAACAGGTGTTGGACAAAACTGGATGGAAGCCAAATAAATGATTAATGAAACTATTGCTAGCCCCATAATTTCATCCTCTTTGAGGTTGACCAATACTCTTACTAATCAATTGGAGTTGTTTAGACCATTAATGGCTGGTCAAGTAAGTATTTATTGCTGTGGTGTCACCGTTTATGACTTATGTCATTTGGGACATGCTCGTAGTTACATCGTATGGGATTCTCTACGTAGATATTTAATCTGGCTTGGTTACTCAGTTACTTTCGTTCAAAACTTTACTGACATTGATGACAAGATTTTAGCGAGAGCGGTTAAAGAGGGGTCTTCAATGAAAGAGGTGAGTGAAAAAAACATAAGTGCCTTTCATCGAGATATGGACTCTTTGCGGATCATGCGACCAGATCGTATGCCTCGAGCTACTAAATCGTTAGAGGGAATTTGTTTACTTATTAAAGAACTTGAGGCAAAGGGTGTTGCATATTCAGTTGATGGTGATGTCTACTTTTCTGTGATTAGGCATAGTGACTATGGAAAGTTAAGCGGCCGTGAGATCCAGTCACAACTAAGGAATGCCGATGGACGCATTACCCAGGAAGAGGTTGACAGGAAAAGAAATGCTTTTGATTTTTCTCTTTGGAAGAAGGCCAAAACTGGAGAACCAAGCTTTCCTTCTCCATGGGGTGAAGGCAGACCTGGTTGGCACATCGAGTGCTCGGCAATGATTCGTCAAGAACTAGGTGAAACTATTGATATTCATTTGGGCGGGTCTGATTTGATATTTCCTCACCATGAGAATGAAATTGCTCAATCTGAAGTTGCCAATGAAAAACAACTAGCCCGTTATTGGTTACATAACGGAATGGTAAATGTTGGTGGGCAAAAAATGAGCAAGTCCCTAGGAAATTTCACCACAATAAGGTCATTGCTAGATAGTGGTATTTCTGCAATGACCTTAAAGCTTTTTGTTTTACAAGCTCATTATAGAAAACCTCTTGACTTCACAGAGGAAGCATTAAGTGCAGCATCTAAAGGTTGGAAAGGCCTTGATTCAGCTTTAGCTTTTGGTATAAAGTATGCCTCTGCTTTAGGAATCGATGAGAATCAGAGACAACAAATTGCACTAAAACCTAAAATTAATCAGAGAGAAAATGATAAAGATCTTTCCTTACTATATAAAAGATTTATTAATGCAATGGATGATGATTTAAACACTTCATCTGCTCTTGCAGTCCTTTTTGATATTGCCCGACCATTAAGGTCAGCTTCAAATAGCTTGAAAAGAGGAGGCACTTTAGAGGCTCTGAATCTTAAGAGAGATGTTTTGTATCAAAGGTGGCTAACTTTAGTAGACTTAGCATCGGTACTTGGCCTTGCACATGAAGAGGGTGAAGACCTTGCAGTTGGGTATAAGGATGATGTTGATGTAAGCAAGATAGAGGAGTTTATTTCGGAAAGAAATGAAGCGAAGATTAAACGAGATTATCAAAGAGCGGATAAGATTCGTAATGACTTACGTGACTTGGGAATAGAACTAATTGATAGACCTGGTGGTAAAACTGATTGGATTAATTGTTGACTATATCTTTACTTTGATCAAGTATTTAACCTGACCAACCTCGTAATGTCTCTTCGAGAACTATTACTAAACCTAATGCAATTGCTGGGGTAGTAATCCACCTTAATGTCCAAAGAAAAGTGTTGGTTCTTTCTCTAGGTGTTCCTCCATTGGTCAGGTCTTCTATCAATAATTTAGGCTTTGACCATCCAACCAACAGCGCTAAAATTAGTCCAGAGGTGATCAACAATGCGTTCATTATAGAGTCTATTTTTACTAGGAATTCGACGTCTAGAGCTGAAGGTAATCCAATGCATGCAATAAGGATGATAGAGACCCAAACTGACTTTTGTCTGCTCCAACCAATTTGATCAATTAATGAACTAACAGGTACTTCGAGTAAGGAGATGGCAGATGTTATTGCTGCTATAAAGACAAGACCAAAGAAGCAAACACTAACAACCCAACCAGTCAATCCTAGTGATGTAATTGCAAGTCCATGTGGCAACGTCGAAAATAGAGTGCCTACTGAGCCTTCCCCAACCAAGTCACCCAAGCCAAGTATTGCAACCAGAGGGAATGTTACACATCCTGCAAGTAATCCAACAGCAGTATCCAATGAGACTACGGCTGCAGCTTCTCCAGGAATTGGACTTTTGCTATTTAAATAGATTGAGTAAGCCAAAATGGCACCAATTCCTGTTCCTACTGAAAAGAATGCTTGTTTGAAAGCATTGCTTATGGTTTGAGGGTCAGTTAATTTGCTCCAGTCCCAACCAAATAAGAATGCATAGCCTTCTTGAGCATTTGGTTGTGATGAAGCCCAAATAGCAAGGCCAATCAACATGATAAATAAAAGTGGCATTCCCCATTTGGTTAAACGTTCTATCCCCCTCCGAATGCCAGCACCTACCACGACCCCAGTTAAAACAATGCTCAGTAGTTGACCTCTTAAAGAAACTCCTCCACTACTTATCGAAGGGAAGTAATCACCTGCGGCGGCTTTGTCTAAAGGGAGGTCACCAAGAAATGCATGAAGTAACGTTGTTCCGGCATAACCCATAAGTACTACGTAATAAGAGAGTATTCCTACCGACACGATTAGAAAAAGCCATCCAAGTGGTGCCCACGATTTACCACCAGCCTTTAATGGAGCAGTTAGAGGAGAGCTTCCAGTAGTTCTTCCTATAACCATTTCTGCAATCAATAACGGAAGACAGACAAGTAAGACGATGAAGATATAGAGCAAAACAAAAGCTCCGCCCCCTCCCTGTGAAGCTCGGTAAGCAAAACCCCATAAGTTACCTAGTCCTACGGCACTCCCAGCTGATGCAAGGACAAAGCCCAATCCTGAACCCCAGCTTTCTTTCCTTCCCATTGGAATTCTTTCTCCGCTTTATTGAACTAAGCATGTACCAATAAACCATCAAATGGGAAAATAGTTTTAGTTGCTTGACCATAGTGAAGGCAATAAGTGTTTTGGGCTCAACAGGTTCAATAGGCACCCAAACCCTCGAAATAGTTGAGGAATTCCCTCAGCAATTCAGAGTTGTCGGATTAACAGCCAGTAGGAATCTCACCCTTCTCGTCAATCAAATTCAAAAGCATTGTCCAGAGGCTGTCGCTTTAGCTGATGAGGATCTTTTGCCAGATCTCAAGTTACGGCTAGATACCCTTTCAAATGAAAGAAATTTAAAAAAGTACCCAGAATTATTTGGGGGTGCTGAAGGCTTGAATCATGTTGCCTCATTAGATCATGCTGACCTTGTAGTCACTGGCATTGTCGGATGTGCAGGATTGCTTCCTGCTTTAGCAGCAATTAGAGCAGGGAAAGATCTTGCCCTAGCTAATAAAGAAACTCTCATAGCTGCTGCTCCCGTTTTCTTGCCTGAATTGAAGCGTAGTGGTAGTCGTTTATTGCCTGCTGATTCTGAACACTCAGCGATATTTCAGTGTCTACAAGGAACTCCATGGGCTGAGAATGCAAGACTTTCAACTGGAATCCCAACTCCTGGCTTAAGACGGATTCAACTAACTGCCTCTGGCGGCGCTTTTCGTGATTGGTCAATTAAGGATCTAGAGAGGGCAACAGTTTCGGATGCGACCAGTCACCCAAATTGGAGTATGGGTAAAAAAATAACTGTTGATTCGGCCACGCTTATGAACAAAGGGCTGGAGGTGATTGAAGCTCATTATCTTTTTGGGCTTGATTACAACCAAATTGAAATCATCATTCACCCCCAAAGTATTATTCATTCAATGATTGAATTAGCTGACTCATCTGTTCTTGCACAGCTTGGTTGGCCAGATATGAAATTACCTATCCTTTACTGTATGAGCTGGCCAAGTAGATTTGAAACTCCTTGGAGGCGTTTAGATCTAACTGAGGTTGGAAAACTTACTTTTCTTTCTCCAGATAATCAAAAGTATCCTTGTATGGAACTAGCTTATGCTGCAGGTAAAGTTGGTGGAACAATGCCTGCTGTTTTAAACGCTGCTAACGAAGAGGCTGTAGCTCAATTCTTAAATGAGAAAATTCATTTTCTAGATATTCCTAAAGTAATTGAGGAATCTTGTGAAAAACATAAGAATGATTTTCAAGATAACCCAACCTTGGAAGAAGTCCTTTCAGTTGATGCTTGGTCCCGTAAATTTGTTAAAGAGATAGTCTCTAAGGGTACCTCACTATTGAAAGGATAGATTGATAAATATGAATTTTAAAGTTCGATATCATATTCTT
>QCKJ01000004.1 GCA_003215435.1 Prochlorococcus sp. AG-409-M05 | reverse complement strand
AAGTTGTAAGAAATAAGGAGTCTCAGCTTTCAGATGTCAGTGAGATGCCACGGCCTCCTTCCCCAGCTTTGAATCATTTGAGGAGATGGCTCCCGCGGTTCGTTGATGATCTCCCAAAAGCCTCGTAGAAACCCGTGAGAAATTAGAAGTCATTCTCCAGGGGTAACCATCTAAGTGATTGTTACTTTGATATTCGGTAGCTATCGCTTTTAATACTCCTTTGGACAAGACTGTATTGCGGATAAGAGGATTTTTGCTAGGTAGCCATTCTCTCTAGCTGAGAGTCCGGGCTGTTTTGATTGTGTTAGGGGGCAAGCATCACATCATTCCTGGCATTCCCATTCCACCCATTCCACCCATTCCTGGCATTCCCATTCCTGGCATTCCCATGCCACCCATGCCACCCATGCCACCCATGCCACCCATGCCACCCATGCCACCCATTGGGTCTGCTCCACCTTCTCCTGGTGAGGGCGCTGGAGGTTCAGGTTTGTCGGCAATGACAACTTCTGTGGTAATAAGTAAGCCTGCAATAGATACAGCGTCCTGAAGTGCCAATCTAATAACTTTTGCAGCGTCTAGGATGCCTGCCTTTAAAAGGTTTTCGTACTTGCCTGTAGAGGCATTGAATCCTTTGCCATGACTCTTTATTTCAGAAATCACAACATCACCATTCTCCCCAGCATTAGTAGCAATTTGCTTTGCAGGCTCAGCAAGAGCTTTTTTCACAATCTCTAAGCCTGTTAATTGATCACCTTTTAACTTCTTACTAAGTATTGATAATTCCTCTGAAAGTTCAAGGAGGGTAAGTCCTCCTCCAGCAACTATTCCTTCTTCAACAGCAGCTCGTGTTGCATTTAAGGCATCTTCGATACGAAGTTTTCGATTTTTTAGTTCAGTTTCTGTAGGTGCACCGACTTTGATGACTGCGACGCCTCCAGCAAGTTTTGCGATTCGTTCATTGAGCTTTTCTTTGTCGTAGTCAGAATCAGTTTCTGCAAGCTCTCTCTTTATGGCTGATACTCTTTTGCCTACTTCATTTTTCTGTTCTTCATTGGCAACAATAGTTGTTGAGTCTTTGCTAATAGTGACTCGTCTCGCTTTCCCTAGATCAGACAATTGAACCTTGTCTAGAGACATGGCTTTATCTTCACTAATCAAAGTTGCCCCTGTGAGTACAGATATATCTGACAGTGTGGCTTTCCGTCGTTCTCCGAATGACGGTGCACGTACAGCAGCAACTTGAATAACACCTCGGTTTTTGTTGACAACTAGTGTTGCCAATGCTTCACCCTCTACTTCTTCTGCAAGGATGACAAGTGGGGAACCGCTTTTCTGTACACTTTCTAGAACAGGAACAAGGTCTGAGATTGAACTGATCTTCTTGTCAGTCACAAGAAGAAGAGCATTTTCAAATTCGCAGATTTGACGATCGTTATCAGTTACGAAGTAAGGAGATGTATATCCTCTATCGAAAGCCATCCCTTCGGTTATTTCAAGCTCTGTTGCTAAAGATTTTGATTCTTCAACTGTGATCACTCCATCAACAGTTACTTTTTCCATTGCTTCTGCAATCATCTTCCCGACTTCTTCATCTCCACCAGCACTGACCGTAGCTACTTGATTGATCGCATTTCCTCCTCCTACGTCTTTACTTCGTTTTTGCAAGCCTTCTACTACAAACTGAACAGCTTTTTCCATCCCTTTGCGTAGCTGGATAGGACTTGCGCCTGCGGCGGTGTTTTTTAATCCTTCATGAACCATAACTTGGGCAATAACCGTTGCAGTAGTAGTTCCATCACCTGCTTTGTCTTTTGTTTTAGAAGCAACTTGCTCAAGGAGCTTTGCCCCTAAGTTCTCAAAAGGGTCTTCAAGTTCTATCTCACGGGCAATAGTTACGCCGTCATTGACTATGTCAGGCGCTCCAAATTGTTTTTCTATTACTACGTTCTTACCTCTAGGGCCAATTGTTACTCGCACGGCATCCGCGAGAGTATTTACCCCTCGCTCTAAGGCGCTACGAGAATCATCTGAGAAGCTAAGAAGTTTGGCCATTTTTTAGGAAATACCCCGTACTCAATTTCCCACAGGAGGTTCACTGAATGGGAGGTTTCCAAAGTGGGGAAAGCCGAATCATTCGTATTTATTCAGTGCAGGCTTTGGTTTCAGAGGTTATGGTCGAAACATGAATGATTCTGGGGCCCTGTTTTTTGTCCTTATGGCCGGGTTGGCTGGAACAATGACATTGGTTTACTTCCCTCTTCGCTTATTTCTTACTGCAACTGCTCGAAGTAGAAGGTTGAGGCTTTTACAACGCATTCGAAGACTTCGTGATGAGTTAGGGCAGCCTTTGGAGTCATGATTCTCAAGGTTATTTGCTTATATCTGAGTTTAGAGATTCGACTAAGTGTGTTTAGCGGCTAGCCCATTACCATCCCTCCATCTACTTGTATTACCTGTCCAGTCATGTAGGAAGCTGATTCTGAAGCAGCTAAAAAACAGACAGCTCCAGCAACTTGCTCAGCTGTCCCGAAGCTCCCAAGTGGAATAGCTGAAAGGATATCTTCAGACTTAAGATCCTTGGTCATATCAGTGGCAATAAATCCAGGTGCAACTGCATTTACTGTTATTCCTCTGCTAGCAAACTCTTTAGCAGAACTCTTTGTTAACCCAATCACGCCAGCTTTTGCAGCGGAGTAATTTGCTTGTCCGGGATTACCTATGACTCCTACCACTGAAGTGATATTGACTATTCGACCACGCTTTTGTTTGAGCATTGTCCTTGCGACACCTTTTGTGCAAAGGAAAACACCTCTTAGGTTTAGGTTGATAACTGAATCCCAATCTTGAGATTTCATTCGCATTAATAGACCATCACTGGTGATGCCAGCATTGTTTATAAGAATGTCAAGTCGCTTACTTCTTTCCAAAACCTCTTTAATCATCCTCTCAACCTGTGTCTCATCGGAGACATCTGCTTGGATGGCGTAGGCGGCCCCTCCTGAAGCTTTTATCTCTGACACAACTTTTTCTGCTTTTTCCGCTGAGCTTGAGTAGTTGACAGCGACTTCTGCTCCGGCCTTGCTTAGTTCAAGAGCTATGGCTCGTCCGATTCCTCGACTGGCGCCTGTCACTAGAGCAGTTTGACTTGTGATATTTAAAGAAGTCATTTTTTAAGTGGGGATTTTTTGATGTTACTAAGACACTGGGCTTCTGCTTACCTTCTCGTTCTCCTAGTAGCCGAAGCAGTCAAAATCAGTTTTGATTTTAATTAAATAGACTTTTGATCTTAAATAAATCCTTTCCCACCTTTTTGGTATATGTCAGATGGAGTTTCTTAATTTAAGGAAGTAATTTTCAGGAAGGCTAAATCTTTGTACTGACTAGATTTGAGTTGGCGGAGTTTGGTTTCTGCAAGATAGTTAACCTTATTCATGCTAGGAAATGGTTATGCATCTTTTAATTGTTGCTGCTGGCAGTGGCAGCCGAATGAGGGCTGACCGTAACAAGTTGCTTTTGCCTCTTGCGGGTCGGGCGGTCCTGTGTTGGACATTGGATGCTGTGATGAAAGCAAATTCAATTCATTGGATAGGGATTGTTGGCCAGCCTTCAGATAAAGAAGAAATCATGGGCTTGATGGTTGGAGCTGAAAAAGATATTGATTGGGTTAATGGTGGATCAACTAGACAGGAATCAGTTGAATGTGGGCTTAGTGCTTTGCCTCCTGATGCTGAGCATGTCCTGATACACGACGGAGCCCGTTGTATGGTCGAGCCTGAGCTTATAAATAGGTGTGCTCAAGCAGTGCTTGAGGGGGAGGCGGTCATCGCTGCTACACCAGTTGTCGATACGATTAAGTGTGTAGGAGACTCAGGATTAATTAAAAACACTCCTGTAAGGTCTGAATTATGGGCAGCTCAGACTCCCCAAGGCTTTGAAGTAGGTCAGTTAAAAAAAGCTCATGCTCATGCACAGGCTCATGGTTGGGAGGTTACAGATGATGCTTCGCTTTATGAGCGCCTGGGATGGCCAGTAAAAGTGATGGAGGCAGCCCCATCGAATATCAAGTTGACGACTCCTTTTGATCTGATTGTTGCTGAGGCGGTCTTAGCTTTTAGAAACTCAGGCTGAGACGACCAAGGTCTCCGTTTAAAATTGCTTCCCTTCCTATAGGGAGTGCAGCATTGCCTGAACAATGTCCAATTGGAAAATTCCCAATTACTGGAATCCCAAGATCAGATGTTCTTTCAATTAGCACTTGTTCGACTTGGAAAGTCTCTTCATCAGAGATTGATTCGGTTTCTACGCACCCTTTGAATTCTCCAAAGCCTATCCCTGCCAGATCATTAAGGCCCCCTGCAAGACGCCATTGCGTCAACATTCGATCAATTCGGTAGGGAGCTTCTCCCACGTCTTCAAAAAGAAGAATTGCTCCTTTTAGATTCGGGACATAATTCGTCCCTAGAAGATGCGTTGCGACAGTTAGGTTGGCTACTACAAGTTTTCCTTTACAGTTTCCACCCCTCCAAGTGGTCCCAGTCAAGTCAGGAACTGGTTCACCAAAGAGGAGCTTCCTGAGTCTCTCTTTACTCCAAGGAGGTTCTTCGCCAAGGGTCGTAATTAGAGGGCCATGTACGCACCCATCGAACCCTGCTGCATATCTCGCCCAAAGTAGAGAAGTTACATCCGAAAACCCTAGTAGCCAGCCTGGCTGCCATTTGATCCGACTTTCTAGTAAGCGTGCTGCACCCCATCCACCTCTGGCACAGGCAAATAAAGGTGCAATTTCTATTGGCTCAAGGTCTTTTCGTCGAGATTCATCGTTCCCAGCAAGATAGCCCCATCTCCGGGCCTCTATCTCTTGAGGACGGGAAATTAAACCCCAACTTTCAAGGACCTCTATACCTTTTTCAAGGGAAGTTTTGTCCTCTATGGCTGAACTTGCTGCAACTGTGACCACCTCATCACCTTTCTTCAAAGGTTTAGTTAAGGCGTTTAAAGACATTTTTAATTGATCCTGGAGAGAATTAATCCCATTAATAGAAGCCCGCCTAGCCAAACTTGGTTCTTAAAATGTTTACCATAGATTGAGGGTGTATCAAAATATTTTTTTAAGACCAATGTTTCTCTTTGCATTCCATAAGCTGTTAAAAATAAGAAAGGCCAGAAAATCCAATTAACTCCTGCAAAGAAAGCTGATAAGCCTATAAAAATGTTGGTAAATAAGTAGCTCAAAGATATAACTTTTAAGACATTTTCTCCTAGGAAAATAGCACTGCTATTTATTCCAAGCCTTTTATCATCATTTTTGTCTGCGAGGGCATAAACGGTATCAAATCCGAAAGTCCACGTTAAAGTTGAAAGCCAACATCCTATTAATGGCCACCCACCTTGAAGACTTGCCTCACTTGCGGCCCAAGGTATTAGGACTGCGAAACCCCAGCAGAATGCCAATACAGCTTGAGGTAGAGCAAACCAACGCTTTGTAGAGGGATAAAGAAGAATTGCGGGGAGGCTTAATATTGCTAGCTTAAGAGTGATAAGTCTACTTGTTTGAGGGAGAAAAAAAACAACTAGGAGGCTTAGTGAAAGTGTAATAAATAGCAGAAAGAATGCACTTGCAATTTTTGAAGAGTCAATAGCGAGAGGTCTGTTTTTTGTACGATTGACATGCTTATCAATCTTTCTGTCCCAGAGGTCATTTGCAACGCACCCTGCACCACTAACTAATACTCCACCAGCAATGATTAATGTAAAAAGCTTTGTACTAGGAGGTGCTGAGGGGGTTAGCCAAAGAGACCACCCAGCAGGTATAAGTAATATCAACCTTCCACTGGGCTTGTTCCATCGAAGGAGTTCCACCAGCTTTTTGCTTTCATTGACGATTAGATTGCCTTGCATTTTTCTTTGGGAGGGTTCGCTTTTAAGTCCTTTTGGCTTTCGTTTACTAATTTCAAAGGATCTCTGGAATGCCTTTTGCTTCCAAATCCAGCCTAAGAGGATTAGGTTCTTTTTAGGTCGATTATCTCTTTAGGGCTTTGGGGCTCTAGATATGAATGAGATGGATAGTCAACAAAAGGTTCGTCAAATTGCGGCCATAGATATTGGCACTAATTCAACGCATCTCTTGATCGCATCTCTTGATGTGGATTTGCATAGTTTCAGTATTGACTATGCAGAGAAGTCGACTACTCGACTGGGAGAAAGAGACCAGGCCTCTGGTGGTCTCACAGAAGCTGCGATGGAAAGGACTATAGAGACTTTGAAACGCTTTAAAGAAATGGCTTTTAGTCATCACGTTGAGGAAGTGGTAACTGTTGCTACTAGTGCAGTTAGGGAGGCCCCAAATGGTACTGAGTTCCTCCAAGTAATTAAGGATCAGATTCCCTTAAACGTTGAACTTATAAGTGGCCCGGAGGAGGGCAGGCTCATTTATTTGGGAGTTCTTTCTGGGATGACTTTTGGGGATTCTCCTCATTTGATCCTTGATATTGGAGGTGGTTCAACGGAATTAGTGCTTGCAGATGGTCGTGATGCAAGAGCTTTAACAAGCACAAAGGTTGGTGCTGTGCGATTGCAGAGGGATTTTGTTAAAGAAGAACCAATCCCCGCTTCAAGATGCGATTTCATAAAAGCTTTTGTTCAAGGTTCTATGGAGGCAGCAGTTTTAAAGGTGCAAAGCCGAATTGATAAAGATCAAAAACCAGTTTTGATAGCTACAAGTGGAACGGCAATGGCAATGGGCGCCATCCTTGCGGCAGAAGATATACATCCGCCTCTGAAATTACATGGATACAGAGTTTCTAAAGATCGGTTGAAAAAAGTTCTCGATCAGATTGTGAAAATGACACCGACAGAACGCCGATCTATTCAGGGGATAAATGAGAGGAGAGCCGACATCATCGTTCCAGGAGCTCTGATATTGAACACAGTTATTGAAATGCTCAAAGTCGACGAGATAGTGCTTAGTGAAAGAGCTCTTAGAGAGGGATTAATTGTTGATTGGATGTTGCGTCATGGATTGCTTGAGGATCGCTTTAGTTTTCAAAGCAGTATCCGTAAGCGGACAGTAATTCATCAAATGAAGCGATTCGGAGTTGATGCTTTACGTGCAGAAAGAGTTTCTGCACATGCCTTGAACTTATACGACAACACCTTTGGATTGATTCATCAAGATAGTGGGAATTCACGTGAATTACTTTGGGCTGCAGGGATGCTGCATGCTTGTGGACAGCATATTAATTTGAGTGCTTATCACAAGCACTCTTGGTATCTAATAAGGCATGGCGAGTTGCTTGGATATTCTCATGCTGAACATTTGATTATTGCTGCTATTGCGCGTTATCACCGTAGGAGCCTGCCTAAGAAAAGACACGAAGCATGGCAGGCCTTAATAACTAAAGGGAACCAAAAGATAGTTAGAGAGATGGCATTGTTGTTGAGATTGGCTTCTTCGATTGATTGCAGGCCAGAGCCAGTAATTCAGTCAATCGAGATTGAACAGATATCTTCTCGTTTGAAGATACGCCTAATACCTCATAAACCAGGTACTGATTTGAGCCTGGAAGAGTGGAGCCTTGCAAATTGCTCCATATATGTCAAAGAAGCTTGTGGACTGGAAATTGTTATTTCAAATTAAACATTGTTGTATCAACTCCTTTAATAGACTTTTCACATATGTCTTAGTCCTTCTAGATGTTTAGAAGAAGGTTTTCCCTCTAATCTAAAAAAATAAATTTATAATAAGAAAGCAATTAATACCAACAGAGTTTAGAGGGAGTTAGAAAAGAATTTATTGATAATTAAATCGAATAGCAAGAATCCTTGTTTCTGCTCCTTTTTTGTTGTTGCATCGATGGTGGTTTGTTTTAGAAGACTTATAAGAGGAGAAGAGTCCAATTCCAGCTTTTCAGATACTCTCCTGACAAGTGCTTTTATAAAAACAAACTCTGGTAACTCTTTTTCATTTCCTTCTTCGAGAGCTAAAAGCTGCTCCTCACCTATTTTTAGGCTTTCAGCAAGACTTTTCGGGCAGATATTCTTTTCAAGCCTTGCTTCCTTAATGGTCCTCCCCACATCCTTTAGTGGGGATATTTTCAGGGAGCAATCACTTGGAGCTTGGGTTCTTTGTAAACTCAAAATAGTTAAAGAACTCTTAATCTTAATTGTAGTGATTTTTTCTCTTCCTGCCAGATTCCTGGTGAGTAACTTGTATCAATGATCAAGAGCATTGATATAAAAGTTGGCTTTAGGCCATCTCTTCTTTCAGGAACTTAATCTAAATCAATAAGAAACTAAGACTATTTCCTAAAAAGATGACTGTGGTTTTTTGAATATAGCTTTGAGCGTTGATTTGTTTCTTCTAAGGCAGGGCTAATTAAATATAGTGTTGTACGCACTAGATTTTTTCTTTTAGATGTTGATGCCATTTCACTCAAAGGTACAACTTTTACCCATTCGTCTGGCCAGCTCACTCTATAGCTGATTGCTACTGGTGTGTTTTCTGGGTAGTACTTAAGGAGTATCTTTTGTGTGTCTTCTATATGACGTGCACTTAGGTATATACATAAAGATGCTTTAAGAGCAGCTAATTTTTCTAAGCTCTCTTTTTTGGGGACTTCTGTTCGGCCACTTGCTCTACTTAGAACAATTGTTTGAACAATATTTGGGATTGTTAGCTCAGCATTTAATGTTGCTGCTGTGGCTTGATAAGCACTTACTCCAGGGACTACTTCAACTTCAATTCCTGCATCTGCAAGACGACAGATCTGCTCTGAAATAGCTCCGTAAAGGCATGGATCCCCATCATGAAGGCGAACTACCTTTCTGCCTAGTTGAGACCTATTTATTAGTAGCGGAAGAATTTCCTCAAGTGTTAGCGAGCTTGTACGGATGCATTCACAGGCCGGTGGCACAAGATTTGTTATTTCAGGGGAAATCAGCGAATCTGTCCAAACAAGTACATCTGCATCTTGTAGGCGATTTTTTGCACGGATTGTTAGTAGATCTAGGGCACCTGGGCCTGCTCCCACAATAGAGATTTTATTCACTTGGTCGAAAACCTCCTCGTTCAATCTCAGGCAAATTTTCCTTCCTTTTATATACCCTCCATAGATTTAATAAACCTATTGAAAAAAGTATGATGCTTAGTAATTGTGCTGCCCTTAGGCCCCCTTCGCAAAAGGGAGGAACTCCTCCCAGGCATAACGGATCAGTTCTTAAACCTTCAATCCACAATCTCCCAAGACTATAAGAGATAAGGTAAATGGATGTTATTGCTCCTGGCGGTAGGCGCAATAACTTCTTCCAACCTAGATTGAACAAAACCAATAAAAGTAGAAACACACAAAGATTCCATATTGACTCATATAGAAATGTTGGGTGAAAATATTCGACCTTTGAAAAGACTTCTGGGCGATATATATAGGGAATATATAGTTTCCAGGGCAGATTAGTCGGTACTCCAAATGCTTCATTATTAAAGAAGTTCCCCCAACGACCAATTGCTTGCCCTAGAGCAACTGAAGGGAATAACACATCAAAAACATCCCATAAAGGTTGTTTCCTTAACCGACAGAATATTACTACTGTTAATGCTCCAGCAATCAGAGCCCCATGAATAGCAATGCCTCCTTTCCATATAGCAAATACATCAATAAGATTGTTTTTATACTCTCGCCATTCAAAACATACGTAATAAGCTCTGGCGCCAATTACAGATGAAAGTATTAGTACAGGTAATAGGTCATTAATCAGACTATTCTCTAGATTGCGCTTATTCGCAAAGCGGGTTGAAAGATTAAGGCCCAAAAGGACGGAAGTGGCAATTAGTAATCCATACCATCGCAATGTAAAGGGCCCAAACTTCCATAGCTCTGGCCCAGGAGAGTAAAGGGCTGCAATACTAGCGTCCATGACTAACTAGTACTCTTGCTAGATATCAAATCCCTTCTGCAGCTTGTACTTTCTCAACTTGTTTTTTCTTAAGTACAAGTAGAACTTGTGCTAATGAGACTGCTGCAAAGAAAGCTAGAAGACCAAATATTCTTGCTGGATTTTGGAGAACAACTTCAGCATCTAGTTGGCCAAAACCTCCTACATTTGGATCATTCGTAAGTGCCGTACCTGCTTCGACTTTGTCTCCTATGGCAACACTGAGAGTTGGTCCAGCAGGGATTGTTTCAGTAAAAGATTTACCTCCATCTGGTTCGATCGTAATTAAGTTTTCTCCATTATCCCCAGGGGTTATAGATGAAATAGTTCCTGCGGCTGATGCAGTGAAGATAGTGTTATTGGATTTCTCTCCTGTTGGATAGACCTGACCTCGCCCTCTATTACCTCCAACATGAAGAGAGTATTTCCCAAATTGAACACTGCTATCAGTTGCTGGATCTGGTGAAAGGATGGGGAAGACAATTTCTTTGTTCCTGTCTCCTGGGAGTGGGCCTACAAGGATTATGTTTTCTTGTTCCTCACTGTATTGACTGAAGAAGACTCCTTGGGTCTCTTCTTTGATTTGATCAGTCCATCGATCTTGTGGTGCAAGTTTGAACCCTTCAGGGAGCATTACTACAGCTCCAACTTGAAGTGGGACATTGCTTCCGTCTGCTCCTATTTCAGTTAGGTCTTTTTTATATGGGACTTTTACTACTGCCTTGAAAACGCTATCAGCACCAACTGATTGAGGAACTTCTACTTGAGTAGGTAGCTTTGCTAAGTGACAGTTTGCACAAACAATTTTTCCGGTTGCCTCTCGAGGATTCTCATAATTTTGCTGCGCCCAGAAAGGATATGCCCAAGTAGCTGAAGGACTTAGGAAAATTGAAACTCCTATTAATAGAGAGCCTAAGAAGATGGAAATAAGACGACGCATTGGGCTTATAGAAGGGATTGGATTAACTTTGGCGTTTTTAGAAGTTAGCCCCACCAAGGCTTTTGGTTGGTTCGGAAGTCAGTCTCAGTCCACTGACTGACAAAGACGTTGTCGTTCTCCACAGATACGTTCGCAAGAGCTAAGGAGAGAGGAGCGGGTCCCCTGACAACTTTCCCTGTGGAGTCATATTGGCTTCCATGGCAAGGACAAATGAATCTGTTAGCTCCGCTGTTCCAGGGAACAACACATCCAAGATGCGTGCATATTGCATTAATTCCATAACTTCCAATTGCGTCAGTACCTTCAACAATTAAATAAGTAGGGTCGCCTTTAAGCCCTTGAACGAGACTACGATCTCCTTCAGGGTGTTTCTCAAGCCACCCAGATGCTGTAATCGGATTACCTAGTTCATCTTTTGCACTAGTCCCTCCACCGCTCCCAGCGGCTTTAGGGGGGATGAAGTAATTGACTACTGGGTAAAGAGCACCTAGTGCGACCCCAGTCAGTGACCCGAATGTGAGCAGGTTCATGAACTGCCTGCGACCCATTGAGGGCACATCGCTTGAGGTCATTTGTGTCATGTCAGATGTTCAGCCAGCACGCAACACTAACCATTATGGACTGTGAAGGTCCTTTCATGTTTTACAAAGACTGGCTTTTTTATTGTGATTAAATTTTGATCCTTTAGAAGGCCGAATTTCAGTTGATATGACTCACCCGTTACAAGTTGATGAGGTTATTAGTTGCATTAAGAATCGTTGGGAAGTTTCTTATGACATTCAGTTGGTTGTTCGTCTGGAAACCCTGTATTTACAGATCATGTGGGCTTATTTAGAACAGAAATCCTTTCCCTTGGATGAAGAGGGCTATCGATTGCGTGTGGCTGAGGTGATTGAGGTGGTTAATAGGTTGGGACAGGCTTCTGAAGTAAGAGAATGGTTGTTGAATGTAAACAAAAGACCCCGGATAGGCAAAGCTCTTACCTTTAAGCTTGACGCAAAAGATTCCCTTAGTGAGTTTGTTCTCTGAATTGCTCTGATAAAGCCACTAATCCAACTCCTATAAGAAATAAAGTTGTGATAGCACTAGAGAGCAACAGCATTGTAATCGGATCTGTTGAAGGGGTTAAGACAGCTCCAGCAATTGCGGCTGATACAACAACCCATCTCCATGAAGAGAGCATTTTTCTCCATTTCACTAGTCCAAGTACTCCAAGGAGTAATTGGAGTACTGGAAGTTGGAATGCAAGTCCTGTAGCAAGCAAAAGCATTAAGACAAAATCCAAATATTTCTCGATAGACCACAGTGGTTCGACTACATCTGCCCCATAACCAACAAGAAAACTTAGTGCTGCAGGAATTAGAGAGGCCCAGGAGAAAATCAGTCCCCCAATAAATAAGATTGCTGATCCGGCAACTGCTGGTGCAATTAATTTTTTTTCTTTAGTGGTTAATCCAGGTAAAACAAAAGCGAGTCCTTGATAGAAGACGAATGGCATTGAAATTGTTAGGCCTGCGTAGAAAGCAACTTTGATGGATACAAAAAGAAACTCTCCAGGTGCGACCTGTAAAAAGTGAATTGCACCTGCGGGGGCCTCGAGAAGGTTTACTAGCGGCTTTACAAATATCAGAGAGGCAAGAGTGGCTAAGAGAATAAAGAGAAGGCTTCTTAGTACTCTTTGGCGTAGTTCCTCTAGATGGTCAACTAGCGGCATCTCTATGTCATTGAGGCCTTCTGGGGGGCCTTTGCCTTTTTTTACTTTTATAGGAACCGGGGGAGGGAGCATGGATCCTTTAATGCGAGTTTTTAGAAAAGTCTTGGAATTCTCTTCAGGCTAAGACCTCTTTGTTTGAGATATGGTCTTTTCCCCTAGCAGGTTCTGCCCAGCAAACATTGCTTCCACTATGGCTAACAGTTCCAGGGCTTGCTCCTGGAATTCTCTTTAGTCGTTCTGTGGAGACCATATTTACGGCAACTTTATGATTACCTCTGGCGCGGCTGAAGTGGGCGGCGAGGTCTGCAGCGAGTTGTAGATCAGCTTCATTAGGGCAGCCTGCAGAAGACTTCAGAACCACATGACTTCCAGGACATTCTTGGGCATGAAACCATAGGTCTCCTGGTTTAGACATTCGTATACTTATCCAGTCATTTTGATAGTGGTTCCTACCAATTTGAATAACTAATCCTCCTGGGCTAATTACTTCAAGAGGATTTGGTTTCTTTCTGTGAGACTTAATCCGTTTAGGTGGTTTTTGTGATGACTTGGATAGAACCTCGTCTAATTCATCTTTGATTACTGTAATCCTCTCAACTTTCTCTTTATGAGTACCAATATTATTGATGAGAAGGTTGTCAAAGAAAGTTTGACTTTCCTTTATGATTTCGATTCTTTTTTGGTGATAATTTATTCTTTCATTAAGGAATTTTACCGACCTTCTGAGCTTTTTTGCTTTCTTGTAAAGCCCTTGTGCCTCATGGATAATATCCTTATTTATTTCAATTGAGCAAAGAAGCTCATCTGCCTTAAGTTGTAGACAAGAACTGTTTTCTGTATCTTTAAGAAGGCATATTTGCTGGGATAGAGCATTTTTTTCATGGTTCATATATCTAAGAATTTTATCAGACAACTCTTTCTCTGCTTGACTCAAAGAGGTCTGTTCAATCTTTTCACGATAATACTTTCCTAAGGATTTGCTTATATATAATTCATCTGGATTCTTTTGCCGGTCTATGCCCCATACTTGGTAGTGGGTAGGGCTCCTAAAAATAATTGTGAATGAGTCTTTATTAAGATGTTTAAGCCATATTTTCCAACGCTTGTAGAGCTTCCCCCATTGGGGGTTAGAGATTTTTCTTACTGGCGTGCTGAGAATTTCCTTGGCTTCTTCTTCATTTTTGCTCGCAAGTTGAAGACCAAGGGAAGGACTAACTCCTTGATAATTCTCCATTAGTGCTTGTCTAAGTGTTTTAGGGGAATGGCAAAGTCTCTTTTTCCATACTTCAAAGGATTCTTCTTGAGTAGGTTTTATCCCTGTGAGACTAGGCGGCGGGAAATAAATATCTCCAGTCCCTATCGGCCTGATGCGAGATTGACGAGCTTTTATTTTTCTACCAAGTGTGATTACGCGTCGATTTTCATCAAGCAGTAAAAAATTGCTATGCCTTCCCATTATCTCGATTATTAATGAGCGGTTTATAGGCTCCCCGATACGGTTGCTTAATCCAAATTCAACTACTCGCTCAAAACCTTCTTGGATAATTGTTGTTAGAGCCATTTTCTGCAATCCATGCAGCAATTGCTTAGCAAGGGTGCTTTCACCACACTCATAGGAAGGCGATGGAATAACGACTATTCTTGGTGCATCAGGCCTCCAGCTGATCTCTAGCCAGACTATTCTTTTTAAGTTCCGAAATCCAAGTTGAAGTGTCTGTGGGTCAGGTTGAAAGGCCTTCTCGAATCGACTTGGAATTATTTCGCTCTGTAGCTCTGTGAGTACTGCACGAATAGTTGTAAGGTCCATTTTTTGTGGTGCCGAAGAAACCATTGACTCAGCTTCTACCTATATCTTCAGCAGTCTTCCTAGTCTGAGTAAGGATTAAGAGAAATGCATGACTTCCAAGAAAGACTTTGTCAGACTCAGTGTAATAACTGGGCCAAGTGGTGTGGGTAAAGGGACTTTGGTTCAGAAGCTACGTTCTCTTTACCCAGAGGTTTGGATATCTGTCTCTGCGACTACTAGAGCACCACGTCCAGGAGAGATTGAAGGGGAAAATTATTTTTTTCTTGGAAATGATCGTTTTAAACAGTTAGTTGATACTGGTGGTTTCCTTGAGTGGGCAGAGTTCACTGGGAACTGTTATGGAACTCCACGCAGGCCTGTAGAAGAAAAATTGCAGATGGGGAGACCCGTTTTACTTGAAATTGAATTGGAAGGAGCAAGGCAGGTGCGAAAGAGTTTTCCAGAATCGTTTCAGATTTTTGTTGCTCCCCCCCATTTTGATGAACTTGAACGAAGAATTCGAGGACGTGCTACTGACTCAGAAGAGGCCATACAATCTCGATTAGATAGGGCTAAAGAAGAGTTAAAGGCTCAAAAAGAGTTTGATGCTGTTGTGATTAATGATGAGTTAGATGCAACAGCTACTGAATTAGGTCAGTTGATGGGACTTCAGTAGGAAGCGCCTTACTTTTTATTGGGATGAAAAAGGAAAAAAGGTTTCTATTTATGCCTTTTACAAAAAAACAGCCACCTTTAGGTGGCTGTTTCTTGTCTCTCCAAGTTCTAAATCCAATCTGATCGGATTTAGAGAGAAATGATTTCCTTAGGATTACTTTGACTCCTAAAAGCCACCTGACATTGGGTGGAAAAGAAGGTCTGGGTGGAAACGTTGGAATTCCACTAGATAGCCTGCAGTAAATAGGACCCAACCTGCAGCTACTACAGGAACTGATCTAAAGATCTTGTGCTTTTGATAGTAGGGGCCTTTATGAGGTGAATTAGACATGATTTAGTAAAGGTGTGTGTTGTTTTTTGGCCGAATGATTTGATTCAGAAATGCGAGACGGTGATTTTGTCGTCACTTTCGCGAAGTTCACCACTTTTACCTTCTTTATCAGCCATTAGTGGCCACTGAACTCCTTTTACCAAAGAATCTCTGAGGATGTCGGGATCAAGGAAGATCTCTTTGTCTGCAGCATCTTTAGAACCGCGAATAGCTTTGAGGTATTCCCTGCCAGACCAGCCAATGATTCCTGCGACATAGAGGAATATATGGCCTGGGATTAGTACGTCTCCTTCATGACCTCGGAAGACGGCAGCACCAAATGGTTCAATTGTTGCTGGGACAATGAGATGGGGTAAACCATCATCACCACATACGGCTTTGCTATAGCGTTCAAATCTCGCAACAGCCTGTGGAGTATCAGCAGCACTAGCGCGTTCTTGGAAGCGAGCGCTTTGTGAGCAGGGGGTAAGACCGCCATGTACATCTGATATATCAGCCTTTGCCATTGGGGCAAAGCCGAACATCAGCAGGGCCGAGAACAAAATTGCGAATAGGCGACGCATTAGTTCGATTCCTTTTGAGCCTGTCCTATAAGGCAGGATTTCACATATAAAAGTTATATGAGATACACCTAAAGTATGCGAACTATCCTTGCGCTCGAAACAAGTTGTGACGAGAGCGCCGTTGCTGTTCTTGCAGAGAATGAGTCTGAATTAAAGGTTTTGGCTAGTGAAATCAGTTCTCAGGTCGATGAACATGCAAGGTGGGGTGGGGTGGTTCCTGAAATTGCATCTAGAAGGCACTTAGAAGTTTTGCCTCATCTTGTGGAGGAGTGCTTAGTCAAATCGGGATTGAAGGTTTGTGACTTTGATGCTGTTGCTGCGACAGTCACGCCTGGTCTTTCCGGAGCTTTAATGGTTGGTTCAGTAACTGGCAGAACACTTGCGGCTCTGAATGCGGTGCCTTTTTTAGGTATTCATCATTTAGAAGGCCATTTGGCATCAGTTTCGCTTGGGGAGTCATCTCCTGAACCTCCCTATTTGGTCTTGTTGGTAAGTGGTGGGCACACAGAACTTATTCGCGTTGAAAGTCCTTATAAATTTGAGCGCTTAGGCCGTAGTCATGATGATGCTGCTGGAGAAGCTTTCGATAAAGTTGCCAGGCTATTAGGGTTGTCTTATCCAGGTGGGCCGGCAATTGAAAAGGTTGCTGAAAATGGATCACCCAATCGCTTTAAGTTCCCAAAAGGTCGTGTTTCTCGGCCAGAGGGTGGTTTCTATCCATATGATTTCTCCTTCAGCGGATTGAAAACAGCTGTTCTGCGTCAGGTAGAGACTCTTTTGTCCTTAAAAGATGTTCTTCCTATTGCAGATATTGCGGCTAGTTTTGAGCAGGTTGTGGCTGACGTGTTAATTGATAGAAGTATTCGTTGTGCGATAGACCATGGTCTTAAAGAACTCGTGATGGTTGGAGGTGTTGCTGCTAATAAAAGGTTGCGAGCTCTTATGAAGAAGAAAGCTTCGCTTGAATCTATAGAGGTTTACTTTGCTCCAAAAGCTTTTTGTACTGATAATGCAGCCATGGTGGGCGCAGCGGCATTAAACCGATTAAAATATGGAAATATTTCAAGTTCATTGGAGTTAGGGGTGTCTCCTCGATGGCCCTTGGAAAAAGCGGACCTTTTGTATGAGCAAGAACCCCCCTTTTGATGGACTCTTAAAGCCACTACCTTCTTAAGCTCAGGAGTTAGTAATGGATTCCAAACCAAGATTAGAAGCGGATAACTTGGCAGAGCCGGTTACTACTGGGGAGTTGAACTCCTGGAGGAGAGGATTTACCCCTCAGGCAGAGATTTGGAATGGAAGGATGGCAATGTTTGGGTTGGCTATAGGGATTGGGGGCCTTTTGACTATTAGGTTGTTTTTTGGCAATTGAATAAATAGGCTTTAGGAAGCTTTCTTTTGTATAACGCTTGGCTGATTGATTAATAACTTAAATACCCAAACTAATAGAAGTCAAATTATCTATTCTATGCTTATTAAAAAAGTGGGCGATGAGATTTCACAAGCTGGTTTTAGTAAATGTGGTAATTATCGCTTATGGTTAAAGAAAGTAATAAGCAAAAGAAATAGGTCACTGCTTTACTTTGGATTAAACCCTTCAAAAGCAAATGCCTACCAGGATGATCCAACTATCAGGAGATTGGTTGGGTTTTCTCTTAGATGGGGTTATGGAGAATTATTTGTGATTAATTTGTTTTCACGTGTTAGTTCCAAAACACCCTTAATTAGTAAATGCACTAACCCTGTTGGGGAAGGCAATGATCAGCAGATTGTTTCTAGTATTATGAAGTGGTCAGAGGACTCTAGATGGGATCTTTGGCTTGGATGGGGTAGAGCAGGGAATACTTTTGGAAGAAATATTGAAGCAATATCAATTATAGAACTTCATTTTAAAAATCGTTTAAACCTTTTCCCTTATGCAAAAGGTCCTCTTTGCTTAGGACTGACAAAAAATGGGAATCCCCGGCACCCTCTTTATGCTCACAATAGTGAGAAATTAATGCCCTTTCTATTGCCAAAGAGATCTTCTAAGCAGTAGGGCTCGTTAGTAAATTTCCAAATAAGGTCTCTTACTGCATGATATAAAGGAGACCATATAATTCTTGTTTAGTCTTTAACTATTGCGGAATTAAATCCTTAATCCCCCTACCCATAAAAAAAAATTGTAGTTATATAAGGGAATATTTAATCTTCCCTTGTCAAAGTACCCTTCACCTCTAACCCATGAATTTAAGGGAATGTTTTCCAAGACCTCATGAAAATAAACTTTCTAATATTTGTAGAGCCACCTTCCTTGGGTTTTTATGACGCCTGAGCGGCTAGGTCTGCTTTGGGGCATCACCGTCTTTGCTGGCGCAGGTGCAAGGCTTTTATCGGCGATTTCTGGGCTGCCTGGGGTCGTTTTGCTTCTGCTTTCAGGTCTTCTAATAGGGCGCTCGGGTCTGGGATTGGTTGAACCTCTTGATTTGGGTCAAGGACTAGAGACGATTGTTGGCCTTTTGGTAAGCCTTGTTCTTTTTGATGGTGGGCTAAATCTTCGTTTGCCAGGGGATACAATTAAGGCAACAGTCCTCAGAATTTCTTTAATAAGGCTGGTTGTCTCTTTAGGGGCTGGGTTATTAGTGGCACATTGGCTTGCAGGCTTGGGTTGGTCTGTGGCAGCGGTGTATAGCGCAATTGTTTTAGCCACAGGACCTACCGTCGTTACTCCTCTCGTGCAACAAATACGCTTGGCTGCTCCGCTAGGGGATGTCCTTGAGGCAGAAGGTCTGATGTTGGAGCCAGTAGGAGCTGTTCTGGCGTTGTTGCTTTTGGAATTATCACTTGGAGACCTTCATGGATGGAGGGAGGTTGCTATAGCTTTGATGGCAAGATTAGGGGGTGGAGTCTTATTGGGAGCAGGGGCAGGCTGGTTGCTGTCTGAGGGCTTGCGCAGAGTAAAGCCTGACCCCTCTGTCAGTCTGAGACTTCAATTGACATTGGGAATTCTTTTTCTTCTCTACGGAGTTTGTGAATGGATTTTGCCAGAGTCAGGACTTCCTGCTTCTGTTGCGGCAGGTGTTGTGGTTGGGAGACGATCAGCAGCTCAAGTTGATCAATTAGATCAATTAATTAGAGAACTTGCACGACTGGCTATCACTATGCTCTTCCCTCTACTTGCGGCTGATGTCTCTTGGAGTGAATTGAGTCCACTGGGATGGGGAGGAATCTCTTGTGTTCTTGTTTTGATGGTGGTCGTAAGACCTGTTGCAGTGAGTCTCGCTACTATTGGACTCCCTTTAGATTTAAGACAGAAACTTTTTCTTGGATGGTTAGCACCAAGGGGTATTGTTACAGCGGCAGTGGCCTCTCTCTTCTCGATAAGACTTGAACAAGCGGGTGTTTTAGGCGCTGGCCGCTTACAAGGCTTGGTTTTTCTAACGATATTAATGACTGTTGGTCTTCAAGGCCTAACTGCCCAGCCTTTAGCAAAAGCCTTGGGATTGATTGTTCCTGAAGAGGATCTAGGAACGGATGCTGATTCAGACACAGCGGTTAAGCCTGTCTCTGTCTTTCCCGACCCTGGCTAACAATCCCCAGCTGCTTAATAAATCTGGCCCCTGCATTTTTCCAAGTAGGGCAGCTCGCAAGCTTTTCATTAATAGGCCTTTTTTACAATTAGATTTTTTTGCTGTCTCATTAAGTATTTCTTTGGCAGCTTCTTTATTAATTCCATCCCAAGGAGTACTTATTAGTTGTTGAATTAATACCTTTATTGAATCCTTGGCACCTTCCTGAGCAAGTTGCTTGAGGCCATCATCTTCAAGTGATGGCTCCTCAAAAAAAGGTTTGGCTTCATTTACTCCATCCGTAAGGAGAGTTAGAGAAGGTCCTATTAGTTCTGTTAAATCAATACCCCACTTTTCGCTTTCGATAGCCCAGCCATATTTTCCCCAAAGCGGTAACAGATGGCCAAGAAGTTCTTTATGGGAGTACTGGTGAATGACTTGTGAGTTCAGCCAGTTGAGTTTGTCCCAGTCAAATTTTGCACCTGCTTTGTTTACTTTTCCGAGATCAAACACATTTGCAGCGTCTTCAATTGAGAATATCTCTTCCATGCCATCTGGAACAGACCAACCTAAAAGCGCCATGTAATTCGACAGGGCTTCAGGGAGATAACCCATTGTTCTGAAATCATTTATGGATGTGACCCCATCTCGTTTAGATAGCTTTTTGCCTTCAGGGTTAAGTATTAGGGGGGTGTGTGCAAATTCTGGCTGGGGAATCCCTAGTGCTTTATATAAAAGTAATTGCTTTGCTGTATTTGCGATGTGATCTTCTCCTCTAATTACATGGGTAATTCTCATTTCAGCATCATCTATAACCACCACTAGGTTGTAGAGAGGGTCTCCTATTTCGTTGGATGGAGCTCTTCTGGCTATAACCATATCCCCTCCCAAATCAGAACCTTTCCAGTGCATGGGACCTCTAATCAGATCGTCCCATCTAATGGTTTCTGAATCTTCTATTTTGAACCTAATAACAGAACTTCTGCCTTCCTCCTTGAATTTTTGGATCTGTTCTGGGCTGAGGGTTCTGTGTCTGTTGTCATGTCGAGGTGCTCTCCCTTGTTGAGCTTGCTCTAAGCGCATTGCCTCAAGTTCTGAATCAGTCGCAAAGCAGCGATAGGCGAGCCCAGTGTCTAATAATTTCTGGATTGCTTTTCGATGAGAATGAATTTTTTCACTTTGAAGTATGGGGGCTTCATCCCAGTTGATACCCAACCATTTCAAGCCTTGAAAGATGTTTTCTGTGAATTCAGGCTTTGACCTCTCTTTATCAGTGTCTTCAACACGGATTAGAAATTGTCCGGTATTTTTCCGTGCAAATAGCCAATTAAACAGTGCTGTTCTGGCTGTACCTATATGAAGATTGCCTGTGGGACTAGGAGCTATCCGGACGCGCACAGTCAAGGCTTTTCTCTCTTGGTTGGGAACGGGACCGACGGGGTTCGAACCCGCAACTTCCGCCGTGACAGGGCGGTGCTCTAACCAGTTGAACTACGGTCCCAGAAAAGATCAGACGATTCGGCTGCTGAAGTGGCTTTTTTTGATCTTTTAAGTTTTGGCGACAATTGAAGTATCAACCTCAGCCCTGCCTCTCGTCAACTCAATTGCCTAGTTCTCTTTATAAGAGGCTGCCAAAAATCTGATCCTTGCAAGAAGAATAGTCGAAAGTATATCGAATTCTTAAAGGACTTTTTACCTTTCTAGGGCCTGAACCCTGCTGGCTCAATTAGTCGAACTTGATTGCCTCGAGCAGTGAACTCACGACCTTGGTCGCTTTGAACAACAACTCGCCCACCAGATTTAACTCTGATGACACGTGCACGAACCCAACCAAGAGCGGCAGACTCGAGCACTTTCACGACATCACCAGGTTGAAGATCCAACTCCATGCTCAAAACTAGGAAACTGCAGGATGACTCATCGGACGCGCCGTGGAGGACTTGAACCCCCGACATCAGGTTTTGGAGACCTGCGTTCTACCAACTGAACTAACGGCGCATGGCGATGGACAATTGGACCATCGCCAGAGACGACGGCATTTGAGTTGAACGAGGCCGAAACCTCAGCGGTCGAAGCGCTGCTTCACGCGGGTGGCCTTGCCCACCCGTTCCCGCAGATAGAAAAGCTTCGCTCTTCTTACTTTACCGCGACGCTCAACCTTTATAGAGGCTACTTGAGGACTATGCAGCATGAAGACACGTTCTACACCAATTCCTTGGAAGATTCTTCGCACAGTGATTGTTTTGTTTAGACCTCCATGGCGTTTTGAAATCACCACCCCTTCATAAGGTTGAACTCTTTCTTTATTGCCTTCACTAATGCGTACTCCGACTTTGACAGTGTCCCCTACATAAATTTCAGGGAGGTCAGTTTTTTGTTGAGCAGCTTCGAATTCTTTGATTAGGTCATGGCTGTTAAGTCGCTTGTTGACACTGGGATTTTTACCCTCATCGTCAATTTTGACAGGAGAGTCTTTTGCCTTTTTGGGCTCGTCATCATTGTCTTTATCAGTCACCTCAGTGATGGAGGTTTCTTTTGAATCATCAACCATCCCGACTCCGGGTTTAAGTCAGCAAAGAAGAACTCTAGCTTCTCATTCGCCCTATGAAGCAATTTTCAACTTTGAGTTTCTTGACCAAAGCCTTATGAACATAAGCTTTAACTACCTTTTACCATAGGAGAAAAGGACTTGGGGATTAATCTTTGAGGAGAATTCTCTAAATGTTGATAACTTGAAGACAATTAAAATGACCTGGTATATAGATTCAAGGTCATTTTTAAATTAAAATCTCTCGCAAAGCCAATTCGGCACCATGAAACTCTTCGCCGATCTACTAGCCTCAAACTCGAATTCCAAAGGTAGTTCCTCTGGTCCTCATATTCAGCAAAGGAGAGGGATAGAAATTAAGTCTGCAAGAGAGATTGAAACCATGAAAAAAGCTAGCAATATTGTCGCAACTGTTTTGAGAGAAATCAATTTAATTGCCCAGCCAGGTCAAACAACAGCAGATCTAGATGCCTATGCAGAAAAAAAAATACGCGAAATGGGTGCTGTCCCAAGTTTTAAGGGATACCACGGATTCCCTGCCAGTATCTGTGCAAGTGTGAATAATGAGGTTGTGCATGGTATCCCAAGCTCTAAAAAACTTTTAAAAAAGGGTGATTTATTGAAAGTTGATACAGGAGCTTATTTTGATGGTTATCACGGAGATAGTTGTATCACTATTCTTTTAGGTGATGTTCCAGAACCTGGTGAGAAGTTGAGCCGTGTTGCACAAGAGGCGTTGATGGTTGGTTTAAAACAAATTAAACCTAATAATACTCTTTTAGATATTGCAGGAGCAATTGAAGATCATGTTAAATTGACTGGGTTTAGTGTTGTTGAAGATTATACGGGGCATGGAGTAGGACGAAATTTACATGAAGAGCCTTCAGTATTTAATTTCCGAACAAATGCTCTGCCTAATGTTACTCTCCGGCCAGGAATGACGCTTGCTGTAGAACCAATTATTAATGCAGGAACTAAGGATTGTAGGACTCTAAGGGATAATTGGACTGTTGTGACTAAGGATGGAAGCCTTTCTGCTCAGTGGGAGCATACAATAGTTGTTACATCTGATGGCTGTGAGATTCTTACGGACAGAGGAAATGATTAGGTAAATGATTTTACCTTCCCCTCATTCTTTTAATGTTTTTGAGTAGATAGTTCTGCATAACTCGTGAAGTGGCATTAGCAAATATGTTAGTGGATTAGGAGTTACAATTATCAACGTGAAACCAGATTTTGCCTGAAAAATTATTTGCTTTGCCACCCAATTAGCCGACATTAAACCTATAGGATTTAGCTTAGATCGAAATGGCCCCAGTATGAGTTTTCTGATTTTAAATATTTCTTTCTCGGACCTACTTAAGTTGTTCCAACGAAAACTGACAAGTTGACCTATTAACCTTTTACTTAATTCATATCCAGGGCTTAAAGCAGGTTGTATCTCTGCTTCTGAGGTGTTCACCCAGATTTCACGTCTTTGTGGTTTTTCTGAGCCTCTTAAAGCAATCTTTTCAAAATGCTTGAGCAAACGCCAGCTGCTAAGAGCATTCACTTCTAATGCTTGAGAAAGGTCATCAGGAGTTTGACGGCCTTGAGGGTTGATCCCATGATTGATTATCAAGATATCTAGCTTCTCGAGTGTTTTGTTTAAGGCAGATTCTTCCCCACATTCCCATTTCACCCATTCTTGAGGACCTTCAGCCTTTATCTCTTCTTCTTTGACATGTTTATGGGTTAGTCCAACCACAAAGGCACCTTCTTCACGGAGCTTCTTTGTCAGTGCCTTTCCTAACTCCCCATTTGCTCCAGTGATCCCTATACGGAAGCTTGAAAATTTTTTTTCAAGAGGGCTTCTTTCAAGCATCTTTTGGATTGGAGAGGTTCTCTGAGGATTAATAGTCAGGTCAAATCTATATAGGTAAATATCATAGGAAGCTATAAAGCTTGCATGAAACTCAAATTATTAAAGACTGAAGTTTTGGGGTGAAATTTCAATGCTCGAGCCTGTCTTGAGTCGGAAATTCTTCAGGGTTTCTATGAATTGCATTGATTTATTTGCAATTTAGGCTACTTACAAGTCTAAATTAAAACTAAATGCTCACAAGGAGACCATTAATGGGAACGACTTTGTTAATCGGATCCTGTGAGCCTTTTAGTGGGAAGTCTGCTGTTGTGCTTGGTTTAGTACGTAAGCTAATGGCCTTAAAGCAAGAAATTCGATTTGGGAAACCTCTTGCTACCAGTTTTGAATTAGACCTTCATGCAGAAAATCCATCACCTCTCTTGATTGATGATGATGTCCGTTTTGTAGGTCAAACTCTTGGGCTTGATGAATCTCAATTAATACCTTCATTGCAATTGACTTCAGAATCCAATGCTTTGAAGAGGCTTTTAGGGGGCGAGATTGAAAGTGAAATGAATTTTGAGGAACTCCAGAAGACTCTTTTGAATAACAATAAATCTCTCACTGTTCTTGAAGCTGCAGGAAGTCTCCATGAAGGTAGGTTGTTCGGCCTCAGTTTGAGTCAATTGGCTAGAGGGTTAGAGGCCAGTGTCCTTTTAGTTCATTTATGGCAAGACAGCCGGAGCGTAGATTCTCTTCTAATGGCAAAGGAAGAACTCGGCGAGCGCCTTTTAGGGATCGTTCTAAATTCTGTTAATCCAGATGAAATTAGATTCCTAGAGAACACAATTGTTCCAGCCTTAGATGATATCGGGTTGAAGGTTTTTGGAGTCATGCCTCGTTCCCCATTACTTAGAAGCGTGACTGTTAGAGAGTTGGTTAGGAGATTGGCTGCAAGGGTTATTTGCTGTGCTGATCGATTAGAGCTGATGGTAGAGACATTAAGCATTGGAGCTATGAATGTTAATTCTGCGATGGAATTCTTTCGAAAACGAAGGAATATGGCTGTAGTAACTGGTGCTGATCGAACGGATATACAGCTGGCTGCTTTGGAAGCCTCAACACAGTGCTTGATTTTGACTGGTGCAGGAGAACCTCTCCCTCAGTTGATCAACCGTGCCGAAGAACTAGAGGTTCCGATTCTTAAGGTTGATCACGATACTTTGTCTACTGTGGAAGTAATTGAACAGGCTTTCGGCCATGTTCGTTTGCATGAAGCAGTAAAAGCTACCTTTGCTTTTCGACTAGTTGAAGAGCATTGTGATTTGGATCGTTTGTTTGATGAACTCGGATTATCAACGGATGACCTATAACACTGCTAATTTCAAGTAACTACTCTTGGGGAGCAATTGAGTAAATCCCTTGACCTGCCTTCTTTAGATCGAGTAGACACTCTGGCTCAGGAACTGGCCTTGTTAAAGGACAATGGTCAGAGGCGGATTGCTTTTTTAGGGAGTAGACATGTCCCCGTGGTGGCCTTGCACATTATTGAGTTGATTGCTCGGGCACTTGCTCAGGAAGGGAATTCACTAATAACTTCAGGCTCTCAGGGGGTTAATGCTGCTGTCATTAGAAGTGTTTTAGATGTGGATTCTTCGTTGTTAACCGTTTTGCTGCCTCAAAGTATTGATCGACAACCGTCAGAGATTCGTGAACAGCTCGATAAGGTTTTGCATTTAATCGAGAAAGCCGAGAATGATGATTTGAGTCTGCCTATGGCGAGTAGTCTTTGTAACCAAGAAATCATTAGTCGCTGTGATCAGTTGATTTGTTTTGCATTTCACGACAGCGAAACCTTGTTGACAAGTTGTCGAAGTGCAGAGGATATGGGAAAGATTGTGAGTTTGTTTTTCTTTGATTGAGTGCTAATCAGGTTCTTGGTTATTTAATGGAAGTACATTTAATTCCTTGGTGGTCTTCGCTAGAACAATTACCTTTTCGCCAGGATTAATATCTTTCTCACAGTCGATTGAAGTGGCATTCCAAGTCTCTCCTCGCCAGGTGACTTCACCTGGATTTCGGGGTGTAATCTTCGTGACCACTTTCGCTGGGGGACTTTCTCTCCTTTTGAATTGCTTTTTGGATTTCTTCTTAATATAAATAATTCTAAATAAGCTTTTAAATAATAGACTAAGCAAAGCGAAAGTAATTATTTGAATGTGCTGAGTTATTAGTAGTTTGGCTGAGACTATAGAGAGAATAATTGCGGGTAAAGAGATAAGTAATAATGAATAATGATAGGGCCTTCTAAGCCAAACCGTGAAAAGCAGAATAGCAAGTAAAAGCCAGATTTCAGGACTCACTTTTTAGTTCCCCATTTACGCATAAGGTTGGCTTTCTAATAATACATGGATTAGAATTTTTGATATTACATGAATCTGATCTTCCTCCTAACTATCTTTTAACTGTGAGTTCAGTAGGGGATTTGGTTGAAGAATAAATTTAGATTAGTTGATTTTAAATTACTTAAAGACTTATTCTCTGGATTTGACTTTTATTTCATCATGGCTATTTTTCGTCAGATGAATTAGATTTGTAGTTGTTTTCAAAGCTTTTTTACACTACCTAGCAGTATGGCAGCAAGTTTTTCTTTCGATGTGGTTTCTGACTTTGATCGTCAGGAGTTGGTTAATGTTGTTGATCAAATGCGAAGAGATATTGGACAGCGATACGACCTTAAAGATTCAAATACCGAATTAGAACTGGAGGAAAATTGCTTAGTTATAACTACTGCGAGTGATATGACTCTTAAGGCGGTTGAGGATGTCCTTCTTCAGAAAGCGACTAAAAGAAACTTGTCTTTAAAGATTTTTGATTTTCAACAGCCTGAATCTTCAAGTGGAAATCGTGTTAGACAAATGGTGGTTTTAAGGAAAGGCCTTACTCAAGAGATCTCCAAAAAATTGAGCAAAGCTGTTCGAGATGAATTAAAGAAAGTCACAGTATCGATTCAAGGTGAGAGTATAAGGATTACAGGTAAGAGTAAAGATGACTTACAGGCAGCAATTGGGGTTTTACGCGAGAGGGAAAAGGATATTGATGTACCTATTCAATTTGAGAACTATAGGTAGCCACTAAGGTTAAGTGTTATTGGAATAAATTCAAGGCCAAGATTCGCCTTGAAAGAATATTCAAGAGGTCTTCCCTTATAAATTTATAAATGTTATCTAGATCTGAGCATACAAAGCCTCTAAGGAACAAACCTCTCGTTAAAATAATTAAATTAAATATTATTTGCAAAGAGAAAGACTTTTATGACCACTCCTCCATTTCGCAATATCACTCCTAATGGCTCAGGTAATGCAGCTACTCTTTTGGTTGCCTTATCCTTGACTGGCTTTGTCTTGCTTACTCAGGCTCTATTTATTGTTCCTGCGGGTCAGGTTGGTGTTGTAACTACTCTCGGAAAGGTTAGTGGTGGTTCAAGAAGACCTGGCTTGAATTTTAAGATTCCTTTTGTTCAGGCCGTTTTCCCGTTTGATGTTCGAACGCAGGTTAGACCAGAAAAATTTGCAACTCTTACGAAGGATTTGCAGGTTATTGAAGCGACAGCAACAGTGAAATATGCAGTTAGGCCTACCGAAGCAGGAAGGGTTTACAGCACTATTGCTTATAGCGATAGAGAAGTTTATCCACGAATTATTCAGCCCTCTTTGCTCAAGGCATTGAAGTCAGTATTTTCGCAATATGAGCTGGTGACAATTGCTAGTAAGTGGAGTGACATCTCTGAACTCGTAGAAAGAACTGTCGCTGAAGAGTTGGATAAGTTTGATTATGTTGATGTTCGAGGACTTGACCTTACTGGACTAGAGATAGCAGAAGAGTATCGAGCTGCTATTGAACAAAAGCAGATAGCAGAACAGCAGTTACTTAGGGCTCAGACAGAGGTAAAAATAGCTGAGCAAGAGGCGAAAAGATATGAAACGCTCACTAGAAGTCTTGATGATCAGGTTCTTTTCAAACTTTTTCTTGACAAATGGGATGGAAAAACCCAAGTCGTCCCAGCACTTCCAGGCAGTAAGGCTGGGATGACTCCAGTAATAGTAGGTGGTAATAAGTGATTCAACTAACTATTAAATAATAGAGCTTATATCTTAATTTTTGCCCATAAGTCTATTGAAGATGAAGAAGTTTTGAAGGATTCCTGAAATTAAAGGGTAATTTTTTCGCGGTTAACTTACATTGGTCTACCTGAAAAAAAGGAATGAACGGCAGGAACAGTGTTGTATAAGACTGCCAATAAAATAACCACAATATTTAATCCAACAACAACAGCTCCTAGAACTAAAGTTTGCTCTCTATTGGTGTAGTCCCATTTAACGGCTTCTTCTTGTTGGGGATTGTTATCTGGGGATTGGTTATCCATTTTGGTTGTGTCCTTAGGTTTGGTTATTTCAAAGAAGCAAAGCTTTCTCGAAATGCTTGCAAGGTGGCATCGATATCGGCCTCTGAATGGGCTAGTGATGTAAAACCAGCTTCAAAGGCGCTAGGAGCAAGGTAAACGCCCCTCTCAAGCATTGCCCTATGTAATTTGCCAAAAGCTTCAACATCAGTTGATTTCGCTTCTTCAAAATTACGAACTGGCCCTTCGCAGAGGTAGAAACCAAACATTGCACTGATGCTGCTACCTGTTATTGGGACACCTGCTTCTTTGGCGGCTTGAAGAATCCCTTCCATTAATCTTTGGGTTGTAGCTGAGAGTCGGTCGTAGGTGCCTTCTTGACGAAGCAGTTCCAGTGTCTTTATCCCAGCAGTCATGGCTAATGGATTGCCACTAAGTGTCCCAGCCTGATACATAGGCCCTGCTGGGGCGACCATTGACATAATCTCTGCTTTCCCTCCATATGCTCCAACTGGCAAGCCGCCTCCAATAACTTTGCCTAGGGTCGTGAGATCAGGAGTTACTCCAAATCGAGCTTGAGCGCCCCCATAAGCGATCCGAAAACCAGTCATTACTTCGTCGAAGACAAGAAGAGCACCATTCTCTTTTGTAAGTTCCCTTAACCCCTCTAAGAATCCTGGTTCAGGAGTTATAAATCCAGCATTCCCTACAACAGGCTCAAGAATGACTCCAGAGATTGCGTCAGGGTTTTCCGCAAAAAGTTCTTTGACAGCTTCTAAATCATTGTAAGGAGCGGTCAGTGTGTTTGCAGTTGTGCTTCTTGGGACACCAGGTGAGTCAGGGAGGCCAAGGGTTGCGACCCCTGATCCTGCCTTTACAAGGAACATATCTGCGTGTCCGTGATAACACCCTTCAAATTTGATGACTTTGTCTCTTCCTGTGAATGCGCGCATGAGGCGAAGAACAGCCATGCAGGCCTCAGTCCCGCTGTTTACAAAACGAACCATCTCAACGCTTGGAACTGCCTCAATTACCATTTCGGCTAGTTGGTTTTCAAGCTCACATGGGGCCCCAAAACTTGTCCCCTTTTCGAGGGTCTCATGAAGGGCTGTAATAACTTCTGGATGAGCATGGCCGCAAATAGCTGGACCCCAGCTCCCTACATAGTCGATAAATCGGTTGCCATCGACATCCCATGCATAAGGGCCTTTAACACGGTCAAAGACAATTGGTTGTCCTCCAACTGACCGGAATGCTCTTACTGGGGAGCTCACTCCACCAGGCATCAGTTCTTGAGCAGACTTGAAGACTGCTTGGGATTTGCTGGTGTTCAATTCGTTAGCTGTCACGGGGACTGGTACGAAGGGTTTTCCTAAACCGTTTGCCATACTGCACCAAAATGGTGGGAAACGTCTCGAAATTCTTTGGAGGTTTGTTTATAACTTGATTTGAGTAATTATTTTATTAGGCAGGTTGAGGATTGTTGTGAAACATGATTGGGATGCTCTGAAAAAGGGACTTAGTCGGTTTCTTCCCTCTAAGGCATTGGTGTCTAAAAGGCAAGAGCTACTTGTTTACGACTGTGATGGACTAACAATAGACCGTAATTGTCCTCCTCTTGCAGTCTTACCAGAGACTACTTCTGAAGTCTCCAAAATCATCAATTACTGTCATAAGCACAAAATCCCTTTTGTTGCCCGAGGAAGTGGAACAGGCCTTTCGGGTGGGGCATTGGTTGAAGAAGATGCACTTCTGGTCATAACAAGTCGCATGAGGCGGGTTTTGGAAGTTGATTTAGCCAATCAGTTAATTACTGTTCAGCCAGGTGTAATAAATAGTTGGGTAACTAGGGCCGTTGAAGGTGAGGGGTTCTATTACGCACCAGACCCTTCTAGCCAAATTGTGTGCAGCATTGGAGGTAATGTTGCAGAAAACTCTGGCGGAGTTCATTGTCTTAAATATGGAGTTACAAGTAACCATGTGCTGGGATTAGAGGTTGTACTTCCTGATGGAACGGTAACAAATCTGGGGAGTGAACTTGCCGAAAATGCTGAAATAGACCTTCGCGGGGCATTCATTGGGAGTGAAGGTACCTTGGGTATTGCAACATCAATAACGCTGAGATTGTTGCGGGCACCTGAGAGTGTGATAGTTCTTCTGGCTGATTTTCAAACCATGGAATCAGCTGGTCAGGCGGTTTCTGAAATCACCGCGGCAGGACTTATGCCATCAGGCATGGAGATCATGGATAACTTCATGATTAAGGCTGTAAATGATTTGTTTGGGGTGGAGGAATATCCAAGTAATGCCGGAGCTGTTTTGCTTGTTGAAATTGATGGACAGGTCGCTGAAGTTCAGGCTGCCGCAGAGCATGCAATACAACTCTGTAAGGCTGCTGGTGCCGGTGGGATCAGACGAGCCGAAGCTGAATCTGAGCGTGCTCGGTTATGGAAAGGGCGCAAATCTGCTTTTGCTGCTGTGGGGAAGATTTCAGCAAATTATTATGTCCAGGATGGAGTCGTTCCCAGAACCAGTTTGCCAAAGGTTCTGGCTTCCATTGAGCGACTTAGCAAGATCTATGGGCTACCAGTGGCAAATGTTTTCCACGCTGGAGACGGGAATTTACATCCTCTTATTCTTTACAACCCTTCAATGCCTTCTGTAGAAGAACGAGTAAGAGATCTTGGGGCAGAAATCTTGAAAGAGTGTCTTTCTGTTGGAGGAAGTATTACTGGCGAACATGGTGTAGGGGCTGATAAGCGTTGTTATTTGGATTGGATGTTCCAGTCTGAAGATCTTGAGGCTATGAGACTGGTTAGAGAAGCTTTTGATCCATCAAATCTTGCTAACCCAGGCAAGATCTTTCCTACTCCTAGAAGTTGTGGGGAGTCTGCACGGAGAAAAATAACCCTCTCGACCCATGGCAATGACTTAGGAAATGATGCCCATGCTTTTTAATTAAAGAAATCATTATCATCTTCAAGACTCATTTCTTCTGCAGGCCAATTAATATCAACTACTACTGGAGCATGATCACTAGGTTGTTTGTTTCCACGTACTTTCTTGTGAATTAAACAGCTTTTACTCAGACTTAGTAGATCCGCGGAAAGATATATCTGATCAATCCGCCAGCCCCGGTCTCTATCCCAAGCTCCACTTCGATAGTCCCACCAGCTCCAATGATTTGAATCTGGTTCAAAAATTCTGAAAACATCCTCTAGCTCTTCTCCTAGTGCATTCTTAAGAGCTTGACGCTCAGCATTACTTGCCATAATTCCACCTGACAGACGCTCAGGGCTATGTATGTCTCTATCTTCGGGGGCAACATTAAAATCACCTAGAACGCACAATGGTTCGCCTCTGTGTTCTGCGGCTCTCAAATACCTTTCAAGGCATTCCAACCATTCCAACTTGTAATGGTATTTGTCCGAATCAAGTGCTGAACCATTCGGAACATATAAATTCACCACTCTTATTTCGTTGATAAGACCACTAATAACTCGTTTTTGCTCCCCTAGACGAATTGCCTCATTATCTTTTCCCAGCTCTCCATAAAAGCCAGTTCGAAGATCTTCGATGGGGTGAAGACTTAGTAAGGCAACTCCGTTGTAGGCCTTTTGACCATGGAAGCTAACTTGATATCCAATTTCTGTGAACGCTTCATGTGGAAAAAGAGTATCGTCTACTTTTGTCTCTTGAAGGCAAAGAACATCAGGACGAAATTCAATTAGCCAGTCAGTAATTTGTTCTTGCCGAGTACGCACTGAGTTCACGTTCCAGGTTGCAATTTGCATATTTCTAGACCTTTCTGTTAAGACCAGTAGCATTAGAGCCTAATGATTCTGGAGACAAAAGAAGTGAATAATCTTCTATCACTTTCACCACAAGCATTTCAAAGGCTATCCCTAGCGGCTGTATCTATGGTGGCTTTTGGATCATCTATATTTTTTGATCGCTCGTTAGCACAGGTTTCTGGGGAGCATAAGAACCCAGAAGAGCTAGAGCTTTATGAGACTGTCCCGGGCCAAGGGAAGCAAAAGCCAATTCTTGATGCAACTAACCCTATGGAGCTTATGAATCGCCTTCGTGCTGCTACTGCTCTAGACAATGCAACTAGCCCCTCTGACGCAATTGATGATGCACTTAAGGCATTTGAGGAAGAAGGCAGGGTGTCTCCAATTCAAAAATGAGATAGTTGTAATAGTTCCTTAATATGGATTTTGTTGTAGGGAAAGTATTTTCCATTTGGTTGCTATTTCGTCGATAAGTTCATCTGGCTGATCTGGCTGAGTTCTAAGTTGCCTCGCTTTTCTCAAAAGTGTATGAGCCTCTAAAAGATCACCTTGATTCTTTTTAAGTAAGGCGAGACCTAGCACTGGTTCTGAATCTAAAGGATATTCATTAGCCAATTTGAGATAAACTTTTTCTGCTTTATCATTCATTTCGGAAACTAGCATTGCATCTGCAAGTAGAAGTCCTTGTAAAAGTCTTTGATCATCTTGCTTCCTGTCGAATATTTCTTGTAGAAAAGCTACCGCTTCTTGTCCTTCTCCTCTGTTTAAACTGATTAGTACTTTTAACTCGAGAACTGCCATATTCTCTGGAAAAATTGTTATTAATAGATCTACATTCTCCTTAGCTTTAAGAAACTCCTTTGAGTCAAGATATAGCTTCGCAAGCATTAATCTCCAGCTTGGATTCTCGGGGTCTTTTATTATTAGGTTTTCAAGTAAAAGTATTGCTTCCTTGTTCAGACCCAAGTCAGTTAAATTTCCAAGGAGATTTATAAAATCAATAGACTTGAGATTAGAGAGACTTCTGTTTTTTGTTAATGCTCTTAACTCTTGCTTTGAAAAATTGGACTTATCTGTTTTGAGAAGTGCACCAGGAATTAGATTTGCGCTAATCCAATACAGCCCCGCAAGGGAAAGAAACCCAGCCAATACAACTTTTTGTGTTCTTAAACTGATGGGCTTTCCTTTAACCTAAAACCAAGGTTAGAAGATCTTTGTTCCCTTGCACTAATGATTTCGCCTAAAAACTAGCTAGATTCTTTGTTGGGGCCAGTTAATGAAACTTTTTTCGATGAGAGAGCATCCCATCCCTCAAGTTACTGAGCCTTTGCAATATCGCGCGATAGGGTTGGTACGAGGAATCTATAAACCTGATGATCCTGATAAATTTACGCGAGGACATCTAGTTGATTCTGATGAGGTTGTTGTAGAAGCTGTAGTTCTTGGCAGGGTAATGACTTTGATGCGCAAACACCTAGAGATGGAAAAGCCCCATCTTTGGGTTGTATATCCAAGGTCGAGGAAGTCGAACTGCCTACATCTACAGATTGCTGGTATTTGGGAGCCAAGTACCCTTGGCAAGTTGTCAGATAATGAATCTGAAGAGGTTGATTCTGGAAAGTCTTTGATGACTGACAAAGATCAGATCCCAGAAGGTGATGATTACTTCTCGATACGTGGAGAATTGATTTTTACAAAGCCTGAAACTGATGAATTGGTTGTAAAGGTTCGTCAGCAACCAAGAGCTGATGGTAGTAGGCCATTGCCTTTTAAGATCAAATTAAAAGGCAATGTCCCTTTTGAAAATCTTCGTAAATTCGTTTGTCTAGATGTCAGGAGGACTGGACAAGAGCTTTTGCTGGAGAAAATAAAGATAATTGGACCAACCCCTACTCATGGGGCTAAAGGTAGAAAGGGGAGGCTTTAAATTGAAGATTTTTTGTATATAGATTTTTAGGACTCATCACAAAAGGATTCATCATTAAATCTACTTTATTTTAATAGAGTGACTTCAAATATTTTTCATGAGGTGAAGCTAACTCTTTAACTTTATATGTAGTGATTCAGTGCTTAATTTATGACTGATTTATTTGTTGACTGCCCTTCCGGACTCGCTGGAGACATGCTCTTGGCTGCCTTTATAGATTTAGGTGTTCCGGAAAGTGTTATTGAGAAGCCTCTTCTAGAACTTGGTCTTCAAGGGGCTTTCAAGATAGATGTTAAAGAGCAAAGAAGTTGTGGATTTAGAGGGCTTAATGTTTCCGTTCTTGGACTAGAGGAAGAGCCTAAATCTCGTAAGTGGAGTGATATTAGGCAGCTAATTTTACAACCAAGTTGGTCAGAGTCTCTTGCAAGAAATGTTCACACAGTATTCCAAAACCTAGCTGAAGCTGAAGCTTCAGTACATGGCGAAGATATTAATGATGTTCATTTTCATGAAGTTGGATCTATAGATGCACTCGTTGATATTGTTGGGGTCTGTGCAGCAATCGAACACCTTGGGCCTAAACAGATTTTCTGTGGGATCCCTCCAGCGGGAAGAGGCTCAGTGTCTACATCACATGGAATACTTCCTATTCCTGCTCCTGCAGTAATTGAATTAGCGAGAAGAAATAAGATTCCTCTTGCTAATTCAGAGGGCCTTCCTGAAGCAGAACTGACTACGCCTACAGGACTTGCTTTGATGAGTGTGTTGGCAAATAGTTTTTGTCAGCCATCTCACTTTGCGATAAAAAAAATTGGCGTGGGTCTAGGAGAGAGGGAACTTGATCGCCCAAACTTTTTGAGAATTTGTGAATTAGATTCTTGCAATGATAGTAAAGATTCTTACTCCCCTACAGATATATTCAGGTGGCAGAAAGTAGTTATTCAAGAGGCTTGGATTGATGATCTAAGCCCTGAGGACCTCAGTTCATTTGTTGATGTGCTTAGGAAAACCGGTGCTATAGATGTTGCGTATAAACATTTAAATATGAAAAAGGGTCGGCAAGGTGTAAGCATTACTGCTTTGGTAATGCCAGAAGATGCACCTAAATTGCGTTTAACGTGGCTTACAAAATCTTCGACTATTGGCTTAAGAGAACGTATTGAGAATCGCTGTATTTTGCTAAGACAAAGTGGCTTTGTAAAAATTTCTTGTGGCAAGATAAAGGTGAAGCGGGTTAGGCGCCCAGGAGGTGGAATAACTTGTAAACCAGAACATGATGACCTTTTAAGGTTGAGTCTTTCTACGGGGAAAACTTTGGACGAGTTGCGACTGGAAGCGCTTAAAGCCTCTGAACAATTTCAACCTGAAGAAGAATGGCAATGGTGATGAATTCTTTGATAATCAATTTGATAGCACTGCTTAGACGCATTTCGAGCCTTAAATTAATAGGGGGTACGAAACTTTGGATAACAACAGCTAGCCTTGCTTTTGTAGTCTTTTCTTTAATTACAAATTTCAGTGAAATAAAAGAATTATCTTTTGACCGATATTCATATTTATGGATTTTTTTAGGAATAGCAATTAGCTCACTAAGCCTTCTTGTTAATTCTATTGCATGGAAATCTTTAATAAATTGGCTAGGCAATAACTCTGATAATGTTGACTTTATAAACCTTTTTTTAACAACTAACCTTTTAAAGTATTTACCAGGAGGAATATGGCATTTTGTTGAAAGATTAAGGAGGTTACGCTCACATATGGCAATAGGTAAAGCTCTTACATCCGTTTTGTTAGAGCCAATACTTATGCTAGTTGCAGCACTGGTTTTAGTGCCTTTAGGCGAATTGAATCCATTCTTTTCAGTTGGGTTCTTTGCCCCACTTCTATTGCTTACTCCAAAATTTAGAGAGCCTCTTTTAAGACGTCTTGAGACTATTAAAATTAAGGAATTAAATAGGGCAGATCTATCTCTATTTAACGCTGTAAAGATAGACCAGATAGAGATAACCAGGAGTGGTTATCCATGGAGGCCTTTATTAATAGAGATAATGTTTTTGCTCTGTCGTTTTTGGGGCTTTTGGTGCTGCCTATCAGCATTTTCAATTGATTCAAGCTTGTCATTGGGTAAGTGGATCTCAGCTTTCTCATTGGCTTGGGCGGTTGGATTAATTGTCCCTGCAGCACCAGGAGGTCTAGGTGTTTTTGAAGCATCCCTATTGATTGGGATTGGGAATTATTTATCTGAGGCTCCTTTGATTGGAGCAGTGTTGAGCTATAGACTTACGTCAACTATTTCTGATGTGTTAGTTGCTTTTGTCTCAACCCGGGTAGGAATGAAGCGCTTATCTAGCTAATTTGTTCAGGGAAAGTCTTTTGGCTTGTGAATTTACCTTTTTAGAGCTTTTCTTTAGATGCCTCTGGCTTAGTGTTCTGTTGATGATCCAATCCTGGGACTAGTGCTAATGAGGCAATTAGGCCTAGGGATAAGATCATTAGCGCGGGCAAGATAGACTCAGCCATTCGCTCATCACTTGCATATTGAAAAATTCTTACCGAAAGAGTGTCGAAATCAAAGGGTCTTAGTACAAAGGTTAGAGGAAGTTCTTTTAATGTATCCACAAAAATCAGAAGGCCTCCAACTGCGATTGGCCCTTTAAGCAGAGGAAGGTGAACTCTTTTTAAGACATCAATCCAATTTGCACCAAGGCTTGTTGCGGCCTCATCAATTTCAGGCGTAATTCGCTCTAAAGCAGCATCTAAGCCTCCTTTGCTTATCGCTAAGAATCGATCACTATATCCCCAAAGCAATAAAATTATAGGAGCCAAGTTCCAAGGAGAACCTCCAAAAGATTGGAGCGCTAGTGCAAGGACTGCTCCAGGGATTGCATAGCCAATCCCTGCAGAGAAAGTAAGGCTTTGAACCCACCTTTCTGAATTCCATCTCTTCGCAATAGCAAGGAAAAGTGCTGAAATAACTGCAATGCAGGAAGCCGCAATACCAAGACCGAGACTTCTTAAAGTAAGCATCAGGAGTTCCGGTTCTATTCCTTTTGCCAATTGCTCAAGGTTTGAAAAAATCCATAAAATTGGGATTCCTACTGTAAAAAGAGGCGGAAGAATCCCAAACGCTTGAGCCAAAAATGCTCTGTAACCATTTAGTTGCCAGGTAGGCGCTTCACGTCCACCGATGCCCTCTGTCCACCTTCTGCTGCGACTTCTTAATGCCCGCTCATAGGCTAAAAGCACCATTACTATTAGTAAGGCGATTAATGCTAGACCTACTGCTCCCGCCGGGTTACCTTTCGCTACCCAGTTCTCTACTATCCCCGCTGAAATACTAGGGATGTTCAGTAACTGAACAGCTCCCAGTTCATTGATTACTTCCATGCCCATCAATGCAATCCCAGCACCTATTGAAGGCATTGCTAAGGGAAGGGCAATTCGTTGAAAACTATTCCAAGGTCCAATCCCTAAGCTCCTACATGCTTCTAGTTGACTGCGGCCAGTTACTGCAAAACTTTCTGTACTTAAAAGGAAGACATATGGGTAGGTAGTCATTGCCATTATTACTATCCCCCAACACATTCCATAGATCCTTATTGAATGAATACTCCCAAGGTCTATTAATGTTCCTGAAAGTAGGTATGCAGGCGTAGCAAGAGGAAGTAGCTGTGCAATCCTGAGTGCTTTTCTTCCAGGGAAACGACAGTTGGCGAGTAGCCAACCATTTGCTGTCCCTAGGATCCCTCCTAAAATAGCTGTTCCAAAAAGCAGTTGAAAGGTGCCAAGTATTTGTTTTGAACCATCTGCACCAAGGCTTGCTGAGCCATCTTTTAGACCTTCAATACCTTCGAGAACTAGACCAAATAAAGGCCAAAGAGCAAGGAATGCAATAAGAAGTGCAATGCTGGTTAAGAGATGTCGACCAGGCCTTGATAGGAGTTTTAGTAGATTCATTGACCATTGACTCCGTAACTAGTCTTTAGCTTTTTCAGGTTATGGATAAGACTCTTTTAAGTTTTTGAAATTGAACTGTTAAAAGTTGGTTGAGATCATAGGACTTATTTGAAACCTTTTCAGGAATCAAGCGCTACGCAGGCTTGTAGTTGGGCTCTAAGTTTTTTGTGGTCAAGTTGGCGGCCAATCAGGACAAGCTGATTTTTACGCTTACCTTCCCATTCAGTGTCATCAATGGAAAAGCGTTTTCCGGCCAAATGAAAGATATGGCGCCTATCACTTTCATTAAACCAGAGTATTCCTTTTGCTCGAAAGACCTCTGCAGGAAGTTGATTGTCCAAGAAATTTTGGAATTTTCTTAGACCAAAAGGGCTGTTACTTTGAAAGGACAGGGAGGTGAAACCTTCAATGGAATGATTATCAGCACTTTCACTTTTGTGATTGTGATTGTGATTGTGATTGTGATTGTGATTATGGCCATCTCTTGTCTCTGTTGTTGGCTCATGAACACAGTAGCCATGATCATGATCACATGAATTGTGATCATGATCAGCGCGTGAGGCGACAAGATCGGTTTTAAAAAGACCTACGCTCATAATTAGAGGTAGCTCAACATCACCTTGGATTGTCCTTAAGATCCTCGCGTCATTTTTAACGTCCCTTAATTGTGATTCGACTCTAATGATCTGTTCTTCTTCAACTAGATCACATTTGTTCAGGAGGAGGATGTCGCCATACACAACTTGAGATCTACCTACTTCACTTTCCAGTAAGCTGCTGTCGAAATTGTCAGCATCGATCAAAGTTATTATTGAATCTAAACGAGTCAAGTCCCTTAATTCGCTACCTAGAAAAGTCATTGCAACTGGAAGAGGGTCAGCAAGACCTGTGGTTTCAACAACAAGATATTCAATGGGGTCTGGACGATCTAAAATTTTATGAACTGCTTCAAGTAATTCCCCATTTATTGAGCAACAGATACAGCCATTGCTTAGTTCAATCATATTTTCCTGGGTGGTGACAATAAGCTCATTGTCTATACCGATTTCTCCAAATTCATTCACCAGGACGGCCGTTTTTACATCGCTTTGGGTGGTAAGTATTTGATTAAGTAGAGTTGTTTTGCCTGAACCTAGAAAACCAGTGATGATTGTCACAGGAATCCCTAGGGTGTCATCGACCATTTGCTTAATGCCGGGACTCGTATCTGAAGAAGGGAACTTTGGTGAATTCATATAGCTAGTTTCATAAAAGAAGAGCAGAGGTTAAATCTAAGAGGTAAAGCTGTAATTTTGAGGTAATGGGACTTCTGGGTTATTTCATCAAGTCTTCCCTACAGTGTTTATGGCTTTGGCTAGGTTGATGTCTAGATCGCTTATGCCACCTAGGTCATGAGTAGTTAGTTCAATATTTACTGTCGAATAGACATTGCTCCATTCAGGATGATGGTTCATTGACTCGGCAATTAGTGCAACTTTTGTCATAAAAGCAAAGGCCTCAATAAAATTGCTGAAAACCCACTTTCGCCTTAGTTTCCCTTGCTGAATCTCCCATCCAGAAAGCTCTTCGCTAAGGGTCTTTAAAAAGGAGGGGTCTAAAAGAGTGCCTGCCATAAGTTTTGGTCTTTTTCTGTCCTAAGCATCCTCCTTGGACAACCTCTGGAGAAGGTCAATCAGGAGATCAACATCGGTTGTGTTATTCATTTAGCCCCTTAATTGATGAGAGTGTTGCTTATTGATTCAGTGAGGTGGAAAGATTTTTTTCGCCTATTGCATGCAAATTGATTCGCCTTGAATTGTTGCTATTTCTATGCTCCCAGAGATAAACAGCTTGCCATGTACCTAAAACAATCCTCCCTTCTTCAATACTTAAACTTAAATTGCTACATGTAAGGCTTGTGCGTATATGGGCAGGCATGTCGTCAGGTCCTTCACTTGAGTGTTTATATGGGATGAACAATTTGTTCGGTAAGTTTGTTCTTATTCCGTCTTCAGGTACAAGTTGTTTCATATAGGCAGAAAGATCTGATAGTACGCAGGGATCAGCATTTTCATTGATTATCAGACTGCAGCTTGTATGCAGGGCTGTTATATGCAAAACCCCTCGATAAATGTCTGTCTTTGAAACCCATCTTTTTATTTGTGGAGTCAGATTGGTAAACCCTTCTCCGGTGGTTTGAACTTTGATTTGGTCCAACGCTTGTTCAAAGGTCATTTGCGCTGGTGAGCTGCTTAAAAGTGATTCTGAGCGGAGATGTCATATCTTGCTTTTTGTAGGGGTTGTTTTTTTGAGTGTCCCTATCGAAAATCTGCTTTTGATTAGGAACTCACCATTTTTTAAATAAACAGGGCATTTACTCTATCGAGGATGACTAATCTAATTAGAGTCATGGAAAGAGTTTTTGCCTGCGCTGGCTTGGCAACGTTTAGGTGAATATCTGCTTGATTCCCGTCTTTTGGGGTCTATACAGAGCACCCTTTATTGGGATCAAAATACGGTCATGCCTCATGAAGGCGCCTCTTGGCGGGCTGACCAATTAAGTTTGATCGCGAAACAATTACATGCTCGACAGAGTAGTGCCCATTTTGAGACTCTTTTAGCTGAGGCAAAAACTGAATTTGAGGGGGCACGACTGGCAGGGACAATAACCCCTCAGGAGCAGATGGAAAGACAACGTAATCTCCATCTATTGACTCAGGAATTTAATCGCCAAAAGAGCTTAGATCCTAAGTTAGTTGGTCATCTCGCTATCGCTAGGTCTGATGGTTATCACCGCTGGCAAGAGGCAAGAAAAAATTCTGACTTTCACTGTTTTGCGCCTGCTCTGGCTTCACTTGTTTCCTTGCGGCAGGAGGAAGCTAGACAGTTAGCCGAGCCAAGGTCCTGTTGGGAGACGCTTGCGCAACCATTTGAACCTGATTTGACATGTGCCCGCTTAAAAGAGTTGTTTGACCCTTTGAGGACACTTTTGCCGGAGCTTGTTGACAAGGTTTGTGCGATGAGGCGTTCTCCTAAAAGAAAATGGGAGCTGGATCAAGCTTTACAAAAGGATCTTGCTAAGCGACTGCTTGATGAATGGGGTAGGGATGAGTCGATAACTTGTGTTGCCCAGTCACCTCACCCTTTTTCTACGACTCTTGGACCACGCGATTTTCGATTGACCACAAGGATTGTGAAGGGGCAACCTCTGTCTTCGTTCCTCGCTACTGCACATGAATGGGGGCATTCCCTATATGAGCAGGGATTGCCAAGTCAATCTCATCAATGGTTTGGCTGGCCATTAGGCCTAGCAACATCAATGGGAGTTCACGAGAGTCAGTCTTTATTTTGGGAAAATAGAGTCGCTCGAAGCAAATCTTTCTCACAGCGTTGGTGGACTCGGTTTGCACAGGTAGGGGCCCCAATTGACTCAGCGATGGAGCTTTGGCATTTAATGAACCCATTAACTCCTGGCTTGAATAGGGTTGAAGCAGATGAGCTTAGTTATGGGTTGCACATATTAATTCGGACAGACTTGGAGATTGCTCTTCTTGAAGATGGACTTGAGGTTGAGGCTTTACCCTCTGAATGGAACTACAGATATAAAGAATTTCTTGGGATATCGCCTGCTAACGATAGAGAAGGTTGTCTCCAAGATGTTCATTGGAGTGAAGGACTCTTTGGTTATTTCCCCTCATATCTGTTAGGTCATTTAATTAGTGCACAATTAGCCGAGGCTATGACTAGTGATTTTAAGTCTCAAGGCTGTGACGCATCTGATCCATTGGAGGCATTTATTTTTGCGGGAGAAGAGACAAGACTTCTTAATTGGCTGCGCTCCAATGTTCATTGTCATGGAAGACAGTTAAATGCAGAGCAACTGGTTCAAAAGGTCACGGGGAGGAAGCTTTCTAGTACTCCATTTGTCAAATACCTTTTGACTAAATTGCAGAATCTTGGGCTTTAGCCCGTAGGATGCCCGGCCAAACCAGGTGCTTTCCTAAATCATGGCCAATCTAGATATGTCTCCAAGGCGGAGCATGCCCAACTTGCTACATGTAATGCCTGCCTTCGCTAAGAAGTCTGAGCTTCGGCTAAACACAATTGTTGAGCTCAACTCCAGCACGATCAACAAGTATGAACTGATCACTGAGACTGGCCATCTTAAATTGGATAGGGTCGGGTATTCATCACTGGCATATCCTTTCGCCTACGGATGTATCCCTCAAACATGGGATGAAGATGGAGATCCTCTTGATATTGAGATAGTGGGTGTGACGGAACCCTTAATTCCAGGCTCAATAGTTGAGGCTCGAATTATTGGCATCATGACCTTTGATGATGGCGGTGAAGTTGATGACAAAGTTATAGCTGTTCTTGCAGATGACAAAAGGATGGATCACATCACTAGCTTTGAGCAGTTAGGGGGGCATTGGGTTAAAGAAACTAGTTACTACTGGGAAAGATATAAAGACTTAAAGAAGCCAGGTAGTTGCAAAGTTAATGGCTTTTATGGTGTTGAAAAGGCTTTGGAGATAATTGCTTCTTGCGAAGAACGCTATCTATCAGAAATAGCCCCAAAACTTATTGACTAAGTTCACTACATTTATTAATAAACTAATACTTGGCAAGCTTATTCTTTTGCTTTGCTATTTATCTCACACTATCGAAAATCTCTTTAAGTATCTTGCCAGCACCTTGTGCCTTCAAGGTGTTAGCAAGGCTTACCCCAATGGCTTCGCATTCTGATAGTTGGCCTCTGCATTGATCTCTGATCAATCTTTTTCCATCTAAGCTTGCCACCATTCCAGTTAGGACAAGCTCTTTTCCTTCGATTTTTGTGTTCACACCTATAGGTACTTGGCAACCTCCTTCTAATTCATTAAGGAAGGATCTTTCTGCTAGGCACCTTTTTGCTGTTGGAGTGTGCTCTAAAACTTTGATGGTCTCTATGACATCTGGTCTTGAGTTAACACATTCAATTCCCAGAGCCCCTTGGCCAACGGCATGAAGGGATATTTCACTTGGAATTAACTGATGAATGCGTTCTCCAAAACCAAGTCGAGACAACCCAGCAGCTGCGAGTATCAAGCAGTCATATTCTCCCGAATCGAGCTTTTCTAGCCGTGTTATCACATTGCCTCGTACATCTTTGAATACGAGATGTGGAAAATGATGACGGAGTTGCGCCAGTCTCCTAAGTGAGCTGGTCCCAACAATGGACCCGTCAGGCAGGCTCTCAAGTTTGTAACCTGAGTTTTTAGTGTTGACAACTAGGGCATCTGCAGGGTCTTCCCTTTCAGTAATGCATCCAAGAATCAGCCCTTCTGGAAGGTTGGTTGGAAGATCCTTCAGAGAGTGAACAGCTATTTCAGCTCTTCCAACAAGCATTTGAGCTTCTAACTCTTTTGTAAATAAACCTTTGTCCCCTATCTTTGCGAGTGCAACGTCAAGGATCTTGTCGCCTTGAGTCGCCATGGCTTCTATGGAGATGCTTAAGCCAGGATGGGCTAGCTCAAGCTCTTTCTTGACCCAGTTGGTCTGCACCATGGCCAGTTGGCTTCTGCGAGAGGCGATACGCAGTTGGTCTAGGGCCATTAATTATGTTTCCACACCAACTCACATTAGACAGTCAAGCTCTCATTTCTCAATGAGTGCATCAAACCCGTAGTGGTTTGATTGATTTTGTAAGTTTTTTCTGTGAATCGCTCCTTGCTCTGAACTTGAAATTTTTATGAAGTCTTAAAGGAAAACTGGGGCAATTTCAATGTGAGAAAAACCTTAAAAAAGATATTTTTAAATAGAAAAATTCTTAATTAATCACTTTATATATTCCTTTAGTACTCCGTTACGGTTTGGATGCCTTAGCTTCCTTAACGCTTTGGCCTCGATTTGTCGAATTCGCTCGCGGGTTACATCAAAAATTTGACCTATCTCTTCAAGAGTTTTCATCCTTCCATCATCTAGGCCATAACGAAGTCTAAGTACATCTCGTTCCCTAGGACTAAGAGTTGCGAGAACCCCCTCTAAATCCTCACGAAGAAGGTTTTTGGCAACATCCTGATCTGGGTTCTCAATGTCTGCTTCAATAAAATCCCCTAGACGTGAGTCTTCTTCTTTTCCTATAGGAGTCTCTAAGGAAATGGGTAGTTGAGCACTTTTAGCAATAAAGCGGAGCTTTTCAATTGTCATTTCCATGCTTTCCGCAATTTCCTCTTCGGTGGGCTTTCTCCCAAACTCTTGACTTAGAACTTTTGTGGTTTTTTTAATCCGAGAGATGGTTTCGTAGAGATGGACTGGGAGGCGAATTGTGCGACTTTGGTCTGCAATGGCTCTGGTTATTGCCTGTCTGATCCACCATGTGGCATAAGTAGAGAACTTATACCCTTTTTCATGATCGAATTTCTCGGCAGCTCGAATCAGGCCTAGGCTGCCTTCTTGAATGAGGTCTTGAAATGACAAACCCCTATTCATATATTTTTTCGCTATTGAAACAACAAGCCTGAGATTTGACTGCACCATCTTTTCCTTGGCCCTTCTGCCAAGCATCAGGCGCCTTCTAAACCTCACATGAGGCATTTCTTCTAGTGCAGCCCACTCTCTAGTAGTGGGGTAGTGACCATTTTCACTTTCAAATTGTTCTGCACGTTCTTCTAGGTACAACAAATCGGCAATTTTCCTTGCTAATTCGATCTCTTCGTCTGGGCGAAGAAGCCTGATTCGACCAATCTCTTGTAAGTAAACCCTTATTGAGTCTTCGGTATAGACCCCTTTGGGTCCAATTTTTATGCTTGCTAATGCTTTGGCTCTCAGCTCTTGTTCAGTTAGAGAGGAGATGTCTTCCTGGCTACTGTTCTCAAGATTGCCAACCGGGATGTTGACTGCTGATGGAGGAATTGATTGACCATCAGTGGTGGGTAAGTCCTGATTATCAGGACTTTCGCTCTTTGGCTGGACCTTTGATTCAGAGGCCTTTCTAGAAGAATTGGCTTGTTGTTTCTTTACAGATTCCATTGATTTAGCAGAAGATCCTAATGCTTTTGCCTTCGGTTTCTTCCCCTGCTTTTCGGTTGATGGAAGTTCAGAAGCTTTCTTAGAAGATTTAGAAGAGGCCTTTTTTGTTGCAGCTTTTGTTGCGGCAGGACTCATAACAGGCAAAGCGAATGGATAGAAAAGAGATAGAAGCTCATTAAGGAAGAAACTTCTCTGGATATAAAAACAGAGCAGACTCACCTATTTATGGGGCACAGCGTTGAAGGTAAGAAACAGGCCTGATTATTTGATCGCCGAAGCTCTTAGCATCGAAAAGATCTTCTTAGGTCAGTTTCGTAACAGCTGTGTTGGTTTTGCGGTGATAAGAAACCATTGGTTGACCATTGCAGGGCTGTCAGGGGCTTTCTCAGACCGGCCAATCCTTTTCTGGGGAGATCCCTCAGTTAGATCGGGCTACGTGTCTTCCCTCTGGACGGAACTCTGCATGATTCCGACAACAGCCTTGGGCTGTCCAACTCTTTAATTTTAAAAAAAACTTTTGACGTCTGCAAGTCCCTCTGATTTTCTTTATTCCTCCAAGGAGTTTGCGGAGGTGGATGTTTTGTTAGAAGCGGGCAGAGATGGACGTTGTTTTACTTATCTAGATAACAAAAATCTAGGTGTTGATCTAGGAGATTTGGTCCTTGTTCGTTTAAAGGGCAGGGCATTGCATGGCCTTGTTGTTGCGAGAAGGAGACATTCCTATGAAGCTATTACAGATATGAAGGAGAGTTCGCGCACTCTGCTTGGGATCGAAGCTCTTGTTCAGAGTGCTGCCGTTGATCCTATATGGCGCGACTGGGTGAATTCAGTTGCAGTGAGTTGTTATGTGAGTCCATACAAGATGATCAAGGCTGCCTTACCAGCTGGTTGGCTTGGTCAGGCCAAAAAACTTACTGATGAAGCTAAAAGTCTTTGGTGGATACAACTTAATCCTGAAGCTACAAACTTTGAAGCTCTTACGGACAGGCAAACAGAGTTGATGAACTTCTTGAAAAGTCGCGGAGGGGGTGGGTGGCAGAAGGACATTTCTTTAGATGGCTTCTGTTCAAGTGTTGTAAAAGGGTTGGTGAAATCTGGGGCTGCCTTTCGACACAAAAAGAAGGTTCTAGAAAATACGAGTAGAGCAGAAGTTGATGAGATTCTTGAAAACAAAAAAGAACTAACCAAAGAGCAGGAAGATGCAGTGGAAATATATGAAGCTCAGCAGCAAGGGTCTGCAATCTTGCTGTGGGGGGTGACAGGTTCAGGTAAAACAGAGGTTTACCTACACCTTGCTGCCAGAGAATTAGAGGAAGGTAGACATTGCCTTATTCTTGCTCCAGAGATTGGATTAATTCCTCAATTGGTAGATCGTTTCCGAGGACGCTTCGGAAAGATTGTTTTTGAATACCATAGTGGCTGTTCAGACCGTGAGCGAGTAAGGACCTGGCGGCTTGCCCTTAAGTCACAAAGCCCTTTGGTAATCGTAGGTACCCGCTCTGCCGTCTTTATTCCACTATCACCTTTAGGGTTGATTGTTGTAGACGAGGAGCATGATACCTCTTATAAACAAGAGTCTCCAATGCCTTGTTATAACGCTAGAGAACTGGCTGTAGAGCGTGCCAAGTGGTTTGGATCAAAGGTCGTTTTAGGGAGCGCAACACCGTCCTTGCTTACGTGGAAGAATCTTTGCCCTCAAGGTCCTTTGAGGTTGGCCAGGCTAACTTCTCGCATATCACGACAGCCATTGCCACCTGTTCGAGTCGTTGATATGCGTCAGGAATTAGCGGCTGGACATCGTCGACTTATAAGTAGACCACTTATTCAAAGACTGAGAGGCCTACCTGAACGAGGTGAACAGGCAGTTATGTTGGTACCCAGAAGAGGGTATAGCGGCTTCCTGAGCTGTCGAAGTTGTGGAGAGGTTGTGCAGTGTCCTCATTGTGATGTTGCGCTTACAGTACACCTTACAAATAAGAGTAACTATTCCTTGAGGTGTCACTGGTGTGGTTATCGCACTAATAAGGAGTCAACGTGTACAAATTGTGGGTCTTCAGCTTTTAAGCCATTTGGGGCAGGAACTCAAAGGGTGATGGAAACCTTAAGTAGGGAACTTGAAGGACTGAGATTAATGCGCTTCGACAGGGATTCTACTGGTGGAAGGGATGGTCACCGACGCCTCCTTTCACGATTTGCTGCTGGTGAAGCGGATGTTTTGGTAGGCACTCAAATGCTTTCTAAAGGGATGGATTTGCCTAGAGTGACTCTCGCCATTGTATTGGCTGCTGATGGGCTGTTGCACCGTCCCGACTTGCAGGCTGAGGAGCAGACTTTGCAGTTACTTCTTCAATTAGCTGGTCGTGCTGGTCGAGGAGATCTCCCTGGTGAGGTCCTGGTTCAAACTTATTGTCCTGAACACCCAGTTATTCAACATCTCGTTGACGGTAGATATGAAGAATTTTTGAAAAAGGAAGCAGATCTTCGTCGTGAATCAGGATTGGTCCCCTATAGCAGAGCCTGTATTCTGCGCCTTGCTGGTGAGTCTGCTACTTTGACAGCTTCAGCCGCTTCTGTTCTTTCAGAGCAAATCAGACCATTATGTAACCAGGCTGGTTGGGAGATGATTGGACCTGCTCCAGCGATGATCCCAAAAGTGGCTGGGCGTAATCGATGGCAGCTTTTGCTTCATGGTCCGGAGCTAAGTTCTCTTCCTTTGCCTGACGGGTCGACACTTTGGGATTCTTTGCCTCGAGGGGTTACCCTTTCTGTTGACCCTGATCCAATTCAACTTTAAAAACCTAAATAATTTTTTTAATTTCTAGGGGGGCAATTCAGTAAATCCAAACCCTAATTTGTGACGGATACTTTGCAAAATCAATGAAATTGCCATGAGCATGATTGCTCCTAGTGTTCCTAGAGCTAGCCAGTTCCATTGCCAACGGTAAATCTTTAATTGATTTAATTTTCCAGGTTGTAAGGGCCAATAAATTTCACCTTGAGAAGAGTCATAAATGATTGGACTAGTTTGTACCTTTTGATTTATAGACGTGGGATTTATTACGACGGAAAGATTGAGTCTTGGAATCTCAGGGAGAGCCTCTAGATCAATATCTAGTTGAAAAACTTGTTGGATGCCAATTATCCAATTTGATTCACTTAACTTTAAGTTTGGTTGTTCAAGCTTTATGCCGCTCACCTCTGCAGCAGAAGAGAAGGTACTTTGCAACAGTGAATTTGCTTGTTCAGAAGTTAAACTAGGAGCTGTGATGCTTTGGCTTCCGTTAGGAGTATTTTGAAATTGTAATTTAACTTTTGAATGACGTAGAGAATCCTCAAATTCCTTTTGCCAGGGAAGCTTTTGTAGTGAATAACTTGAGATTTTCCAGTCAAGTCCTACCCGATCGGGTCCAAGGAAATTAATCTCTGTAGTTATTTTTACACAACCACTTAAGAGAATAGTCAATCCAATTAATATAGCTATTACTAGTGTCGAAAACCCAATCTGAAAACTTTTAGTTGGTCCAGTGGGGGGATGAATTTCTTCTGCAGGTGTGAGGTTCTTAGAGCCAACAGTTGGTTTTTGTCGTTTACCAAAAAGGGGTGATACCCCAAGATTGGGTATGCTTATTGACCAATTACTTGGTCTTTCCAAGCTAGGAGCTTCTAGTACGTCAAGTAGTTGTTTGGCTACTTGACGTAGTTCATTGTCTTTGCATTTACTCAGTAGACGACAGGTACTAATAGCTTTCTCCTCCTGTCCCTGGCCCATCCATGCTGTAACCATAAGCATCCTAATTCTTGACCCTTCCTTGCTTGTGACTTTGTGGAGCTTTGCAAGCGGTTCTAATAAAGCTAGGCCTTGTCCATAGTCACCATGAGAGATGGCTTTCTCGGCTGTTTCAAGAACCGAAAGCATAAATCACCCTCGACTTGTAAGCATGGTCCCTATTCCTGCGTCAGTAAAAACCTCTAAAAGGAGTGCATGAGGTACTCGCCCGTCGATAATGTGAGCTGCTGCTACGCCTTGGGCTAAGGATCTTATGCAGCACTCTGTCTTTGGTTTCATCCCATCAATGACCACTCCAGTGTCGATAAGAGTCCGTGCTTCAGAGAGACGCAGTTGTTTTATCAGTGAAGATGGTTCTTTTGGATCTCTAAGTATTCCAGGGGTATCAGTTAGGAGAATTAATTTTTCAGCATGAAGTGCAGCGGCAAGCTCACCTGCGACAGTGTCTGCGTTGATGTTGTGCGAACGACCTTCTTTCGTAGAGGCGACACTGGATATCACAGGTACATATCCTCTCTCTAAGAGGGGCTTCAGTAGATCTGAATTGACCCTAGCGACCTCACCAACGAGTCCATGGCTACCATTACCGAAAGGGCGGGCTTCAATTAAATTGCCATCAATACCACATAGTCCAACTGATAAGGCCCCTAATTGATTTAGTCCATTGACGATTTGTTTGTTTACCCTTCCAGTTAGGACCATCTCAACTACATCCATTGTGTCTGGACTGGTTACACGCAGGCCGTCGAGGAACTCTGACGATATGTCTAAACGTTTAAGCCATTTATTTATTTCAGGACCTCCACCATGTACTACAACTGGTTGAACTCCAACACTAGCTAGAAGTGCGAGATCTCTGAAGACAGCTTCTTGGAGCGATCCATGAGCCATTGCTGACCCGCCATATTTAATAACGATTCGCCTCCCTGCAAAGCGTTGAATATATGGAAGGGCCTCACTTAGGACAGAAACCCTAAGCTTGTCATCAACACCACTTCTGGATGTTTCTTTTTCAATGGGATTTTGAACCATCTCTAAGAAAGATTCAAGTGGATTCATTTTCGCTTTTTGAAGCTAATGGTGGGGTTGTGGTTGGTTGCAAGATCAGATCAAGTTCTTCTTCCGAGCAGGAAATAAGTTGTGCATCAAGCCCTTTCGCAAAGAAACGACTTAGGCGGTCTTCTTTTTCCTGCCAACGATTTATTGATACTCCACCTATTTGGAATCTCATTCGAACTCCGTATCCTGAAGGAGTATCTAACTCTTCAATTTCGAGTAATTGGGGAGGGTTGTCTTCGTCCCATAGATTGAGGACTTCAAGAGAGGTCTCAAGATGAGCCTTTTGACCATATCTCCACCTGGTCACATCCCCTACAAGTTTTCCAAGTTCAGGCGCTCCTTTCTCTCTTGCCAGCTTTAACTGGTTTGCAGGGATAACTCTTTTAGCAGGTGGTAGCTCTGATGTTTTTAGTGCAAGTCCTCCTATGAAAATTGGAAAACCATAAAAGATTGTTGGCACGCTTAGGTTTGCAGCGCCAGTCCCATAGGCTATGGCTCCTATCACTGTTAGGACGGCCCCGCTGACTGTTATCAGGTTGCCGGGAGAGAATAGATCCTTCATAGGACCTATTGTGACGTTTCTGGTCCAAAAATGGGAGGTAAGGAACTTTAGTTATGTCACTTACTAAATCCAATGAAAGGGAGTTGGTTCATCTCATCGAAGAACTTGATGAAGACAGAGCATGGTTGTTAGAGCAAATTGATAGAGGCCGTTGGCCTGAATTACGCCTAGATCTTGCAGCGCTGGAGAGAGAACTTGGACAGTTCTTGAATTCGGCTGCAGAGTCTTTAGAGGAGGAATTCAGAAAATGATCAAATCAAAATGGAATCTCGTCTGTATCAGGGACTAGTGGTGCAGTATTCCAGGAACCATCGTTTATGTTTTCAGATCCTTTGTCTTTATTTGAGTCGACAGTTTGGGCTGTGGTGGCTGTTGCTTTTTGACTGATTTTGGGACTCAGAGGATGCAGCCTTGAGAGAGTGAACTCTGCACGCTTTTCTTTGCTCCCATCTGGCCGAGAGTTCGTATTCATTCGCAGTCGACCTTCTATCAATAGCCTCTGCCCGATTTCTACGCGGGTTTGAAGATCCTGCGCAAGGTTCCCCCAGCCAACTACCTTGATTTCCCCATGAGCATCGTCCATTCGGAGGCCTTCGAATTTGGCTTCCATTTCTGCTACAGGTGTTTGGTTGTTTTGGGTGTAGCGAAGGGTTGGGGCTTTAATGACCTCAACTTCAAGCAAGCAGTGATTCATTTCTTCTTATCGGATTGAGCGCCATCCTGATGCAGAGTCGCAAGAATTGCCATAAGAGCATTTGGGTGCTTTCTGGAACTGGTGATGGACCACTTCTTGTCCGGGCATTAGTGCAAAAAGGCTGGAGAGTAAGTGTGAGCGTTGTTTCCGTACAAGCATCTTTTGCTTATGAGGGATTGCCGCTAGCGAATCTTTGGATTGGACCCCTTGAAGGAGTTAAAGGAATCGTAGGAGTTCTTAAAAACGCAGAGTTGCGCGGTGAGGAGTTTCAGTGGGTTCTAGATGCAACGCACCCTTTCGCGCAAGTTATTAGTGGAAATCTTGAAAAAGCTTGCAGCAAAAGGAATCAACCTCTTTTGTGCTTTCAACGAGTCCTGGAAACTTCCTCCTCTTCAACAATTATTCGATCACCTGAAGAATTATCAACTAAAGATTTAAAGGGGAGAAGAGTTTTATTGGCTCTTGGGAAAAGGGAACTTCGTCAAGCGGTTAGATCGTCAAATGAAGCTGGAGCAATTGTGTTTGTTCGTATATTGCCCACTCCCGAGAGCCTGTCTGAGGCTCTTAGGAGTGGATTGCCAAATAATCATTTAGCTGCTTTAAAGCCATTGCAGGGTGATTCGATAGGGGCCTATGAGTTAGCTCTTTGTAGACGCTGGTTAATTACTGATGTGGTCTGCAGGGAGTCTGGAGGTGCAACTCAAGATTTATGGCAGCAAATATGTCAAAGAAATCAACTTGGTTTGTTTTTGATTGCTAGACCAAGAGCCTCTAACAAGCTTGAGAATGTTTCTTCTGTAGCTGAATTGATAGAGCGTGTGTCCCAAAATGGATAATAAAAAACTCTTTGCAGCTTGATTAATGTCGGAAAAGATCAATTCTAATGGTTTGGTTCTTGTAATAACAACCGAGTCGGATTGGGATAAAGCGAAAGCTCTTGCAAGTACACTTTTGGAACGCAAGGTTGTAGCTTGTGCAAGTTTGCATGAAGTTAACTCTCATTATTGGTGGAAAGGAAAATTAGTGGAGGGAAAAGAAGTTCAATTGCTTTTAAAAACTACAAATGACCTGCTTGAAAATCTATGGGAGTCGACCGTTGAGTTGCATTCTTATGAGAATCCAGAATGGATTTATTGGTCTGCTGACTCTGAAGGAAAATATAAGAGTTGGTTATTAAATAGTGTTTGCTCTAGGTAATTTGAATCTGTCGATATCAAATATGATTAATGATTAGGCTTCTAAGGGAAGATTGTGGACGAGGTCCAAGTTGGGTAACAACTTTTCCTGCGCATATAGAACCCATTTTTCCACATTCTAAAAGGGACTTGTTGGTTGTGTACCCATATAAGAAGCCACTTGCATAAAGATCTCCCGCTCCTGTTGTGTCAACTAATTCTCCGAATGAAAAAGCAGGAATTGTTAAAGCCTCGCCCTCATGAATAATGACAGATCCTGTTTTGCCACGTGTAAGTGCGATCACCTCACAACAGTCTTTTACTTCTTTTATCGCAGTTTCGAAATCTTGGCACTGAAATAGAGAGATTATCTCGTTCTCATTTGCAAAAAGAATGTCTACATTTTTTTCAATCAAATCAAGAAAGCTTTCTCTATGGCGATCAACACAAAATGAATCCGAGAGGGATAAAGCAACTTTTCTTTTAGAAGATCTTGCGGCCTCAGCTGCTGCTAGGAAAGCTCTTTTTGCAGAAGAGTTGTCCCATAGATAACCCTCCAGGTAGAGCACATTGGCTTCTTTGACAATTGAGAGTTCAAGGTCTTCAGGCTCTAATTGCACCGAAGCACCAAGATAGGTGCACATGGTGCGCTCACCATCTGGGGTGACAAATATCAGACATCTTGCTGTGGATGGACCATCAAGTGCTGGAGGAGTTCGAAAGTAAGTACCTACAGACTTGATGTCGTGAGTAAAAATAGCTCCAAGTTGATCTTCCTTAACTCGCCCTATAAAGCCAGCTGATCCACCAAGTTGTGATATCCCTGAGAGGGTATTAGCAGCTGAACCCCCAGAAGTTTCCATGCCAGGGCCACTTTCGTTATAAAGCTCTTCAGCTTTCTTTTGATCTACAAGTGACATACTCCCTTTTATAAGAGAATGTTTAGCCAAGAAGGAATCATCGGTTTTGACTAAAACATCAACGATGGCATTGCCGATACCTACTACATCAAAAAAGCGTTTTTCAGTAGCTTCATTTTTCATCATTTTCAGTTTCTTATTCGTGAATCTGTAGGGCAGAAATAAGGTTCCTAAGAGCTAAGCAATGCTCTTTTTGGACCATGAATAGGGTCTTCAACAACAATTGTTTGTTCCCTACTCGCTCCTAGTGAAACTATTGCGATTGGTACTTCCATTAGGTCAGCTAAGAAACGTAAATAGGCCATTGCAGAAGAGGGCAAATCTTGTAATCGCCTGCAGTCGGCTGTTGAACATTGCCACCCTGGAAGAGTCTTAAAAACGGGCTTACATCTTGCAAAGTCCTCAGCACTGCTAGGGAAATGTTCTATTCGTTGACCATCTAGTTCATATGCGATGCAAACCTTGATCTCCGGCAATTCGTCTAATACATCCAGTTTTGTTATGGCAAGGCAATCTAGACCGTTTACTTCGACCGCATAACGTCCAATTACTCCATCGAACCATCCGCAACGTCTTCTGCGACCTGTGGTGGTTCCAAATTCACCACCACGATCGCATAGCTGGTCATTAATGCTTCCGGATAGTTCAGTTGGGAAGGGGCCTTCTCCGACACGAGTTGTATATGCTTTGGCTACTCCGATCACTCTGTCTATGAGCGTTGGGCCTACACCTGCACCTATACAAGCCCCCCCTGAAACTGGGTTGGATGATGTGACAAAGGGGTACGTGCCGTGATCGAGGTCAAGCAAAGTACCTTGTGCTCCTTCAAAAAGGATATTTTTCTTGTTTCGTGCTGCTTTATGAATGGCTGTTGAACATTCGACTACATGAGGTGAGAGGCGCTTCCCATGCTCTAGGTATTCCTCTATGACTTGGTCGGCTTCGAGTGGATTAACTCCATAGACCCTCTCAAGAAGTTGATTTTTCTCCTCTAATGGGATTTTTAGTCGCTCTCGAAGCCTTTTTTCGTCAAGGAGATCTATGACGCGAATACCATTTCTTTGAGCTTTATCTGCATAAGTAGGACCTATGCCCCTTCCTGTAGTGCCAATCTTTTGATCTCCTCGAGACTGCTCCATTACTTCATCGAGCAGTCGGTGATATGGCATCGTGACATGAGCTGTTGAGGACAGCTGAAGACCGGAAATGTCAATATCATTTTCAATAAGCATATCTAGTTCTTCAAGCATCACTTTCGGGTCGATAACTGTCCCTGATCCGATTAGGCAAATTGTTTCTGGGTAAAGGATCCCAGAGGGGATTAGGTGCAATTTGAGCACCTTCCCATCGACCACGATGGTATGACCTGCATTCACACCACCCTGATAGCGCACTACAACGTCCGCTGAGCGACTTAGTAGATCGGTGATCTTCCCTTTACCCTCATCACCCCACTGAGCTCCTATTACTACAACGTTGGCCAAGGACAATGCGGCCCGAAGCCGCGGATCTTAAGAGTGAACAAGAATCGCAGAAATACCTTCAATTAGTCAAAGAAATTACTAAAAGATTTTTTTAGTTACCTCTGAGAACACTCCGTTCAGCCTTGTCAAGCTCTTTGGTGAGCCGGGTTTTAAGCTCTTCGGACAAAGGACGATTCGAGTAGTTTTTGTAATGTCCGGCTAAAGAATTAAGGGCGGTTTGCATCGTAGTGAAGGAATTTAGAGAGCCAAGACCTTGGCGATTCCTGTAAACAGACATGTAATCGGTTATTAGTTCCACTGCATCGCTTTCTGCTGCTGAATGGTTCTCTGCATCTTGAGGAAGCTCCATGGTCTCTTGGAGGCTGTGAACCACAAAAACAGTATCTTTCTCATAGTCACCCGAAATAGACGAATTCCTTGCTTCAGCAGTGTTGACAGAGGAAGTCAGTACTAGCGTTAGGACAAGAAATAAAGTCAAAGTTGCTCCCATCAGCCTTTTGACAAGGCGGTGCAGTACATGGGCCATTTTTTTAGGAGCAATTGATCTGACTTTAGAAGAGTGTTAGTCAATTGGTTTTGTTTGAGTTATTTCGGAGATCAAAGTATTGATTGCTTCTTCTGTTACGAGCTTCTCAGTCTTCCTGCTTGATCTTTGAAATAACTCAACTTTTCCTTCAGAAGAGTCTCTCCCTACAACCACTCTCCATGGAATGCCAATTAGATCAGCATCTTTAAATTTCACACCTGCTCTTTCATCACGATCATCTAATAGGGCATCAACACCAGCTTCTTTTAGTTGGTTGTAAAACTTCTTGCCGAGTTCCTTTTGTTGTTCATCTTTCATGTTTGCGATCACAACGATTGCTTCAAATGGAGCTATAGCAATTGGCCATATCATCCCTGCTTCATCGTGATGTTGTTCAATTGCAGCCTGAGCAAGTCTGGAAATGCCGATTCCATAGCACCCCATCCATAAAGGCTCCTGAAGCCCTCTCTCATTTGTAAAACATGCGCCAAGTGCTTCTGAGTACTTCTGCCCTAGTTGAAAAATATGACCAACTTCAATACCTCTCCGCTCTTGAAGCATCTGAGTAGGGTCATGGAGACATCTTTCACCAGATTTGGCCTTCCTAATATCAGTCTTTATAGGGATCCCTCCAACGGTTTCCCAAGTCGCTCCTATCAAATGTTTATCATTTTGATTAGCACCACAAATAAATTTCTTTAGTGAGCAAACTGAACTGTCAAATATACGGAGAAAATTGTTGTTCCAGCTCTTAGCGCCTTTCAGAACAACATCATCTATATCAGGGCCTATATAACCAAAAGGAAAGGGAGATAACCCTTGTTCAGCCAGCTGTTTTGGGGATATAATTGTTATCTCTTGAACTGTCTTTCCTGTCTCAGAAGTTATTGCATTAACAAGTTTTACTTCATTTAATTCATGATCGCCCCTTAAACATAAAAGAAGAGGTTGACTGTGGCCATCATCTGTTTTTGCAAGCATTACTAGGGATTTGACTATCTGTGAAGGGGCAAATCCATTCTCTGCACACAATTTATCTATGGTTGACTGTCCTGGGGTTCTTATTATTGAAGTTTCCTCTACAGCGAGGGGGACTTCTTGAGTAGGGACTGAGACGGCTTTTTCTTGATTAGCAGAATATTTGTTATCAGGACTTGTCAAGATCAAGTCTTCCCCGGTCTCTGATGCAATCATGAATTCTTGAGAGGCCGAGCCACCAATGGCGCCACTGTCTGCATCAACAACTAAAGCTTCAAGACCACAGCGGTTGAAAATTTTCCGATAAGCCACCCCCATTGAGGCATATCCTTTTTGAAGACTGGCTTCGTCTGAGTGAAAGGAATACGCATCTTTCATGATGAATTCCCTGCCACGCATTAGGCCAAACCTTGGGCGGATCTCATCTCGGAATTTGCTTTGAATTTGATAAAGCGTTAGAGGAAGTTGTCGGTAAGAGTTAACAATTTCACCTACTAGGCTTGTTATTACTTCTTCATGTGTTGGACCTAAGCCAAGTTCTTTCCCTTGTCGATCAATGAGGTGGAACATAATTCCCTCCCCATCCGTATACCCTTGCCAGCGGCCACTTTTTTTCCAGAGCTCAGCAGGTTGCAACTGAGGTAGCAATGTTTCAAGAGCTCCTGTGGCGTCAATCTCCTCTTTAACGATGGCATTAATTTTTTTTAGGACTCTCCACATCAAAGGCAGATAGGCATAAATCCCAGCACCCACACGACGTATATACCCTCCTCTGATGAGCAGTTGATGAGAGATGATCTCTGCATCAGAAGGGGTGTCTCTAAGGGTGGCCAGCATCAGCTGGGAGACATACATGAGACTTACACGACAAGACGTCGGAAGATACCATCAAACCAGTGCAAAAGAATTGTGAAATTGTCTAATTGCTTGCGATGCGTGTATCGCAGATGAGTCTCATCTGCTACTATCCCGCCAACTTAAAAGCTCTGAGGCTCTGAAATGTCCCCTGACTGGGTAAGCACTGACAGTTCTGAGTCTTTAAGTCCTTTTTCAGGATTGACAAATAATTTGCACTCACAGGTGGCAAATTCAGAAGCGCTTTTTGGGATTGATGAAGTTCAAAAATCCCTCAATCGTTCAAGAGCGTCTGTTTACAGGTATTCAAATACTGATCCTAGAACTCTTAATCCCCCGTTCAATCCCCGCAAATTGAATCCGGAATATAGAAGTGATCAAAAAGATGCTCTTTTGTTTCATCCCAATGAGGTAGCTCGTTTCGCAAAGGATGTCTTAAGGATTAAGGAAGTTACTGTTGAGGTTCTTAATTCCCCCTCAACAGAAACTCAGAAGACCTTGACTTCTATTCTTGAAGAGTTGCGTTTTATTCGTGAACATATGGTTGAGATAATTGGATCCTCTGAGGATCTATCAAAAAGTCAAGACCTTCGTGATCGGCCTGCGGCATAGAACTTTTAAATGAAAAAAAATTGCTGAGATTAATTTGCTTTATATAAAATCTCTGCTTTTCTTTTTTGCTTCCTTTCTTTTGTCTTGAATGGAATCTGCCCAATGAGTTCTTTCAAACCCTTTTCTTGAAACCTTGACATGGAGCAATCTTCTGAGAGAGAAGAAAATCCGAGTATTGAGCAAGAAGACCCTTATAGTTTTAGTGGTCCTTCGATTGCAGTGCTAGGCCTCACTATTGCTGTAGCAGCTATCGCAGTTCCTATAGGGGCTGTTCTAAATGACATTCATTTTAGAGGATCACGTATGGCTCCTACTGCCTTAGAAAGTGATGGATCTAAACCCTCTTGCCCCATCTCCCTCACCAGGGTTGGTAAACCTGGTAGTTGAAATACCTGCTGGAAGTAGAAATAAATACGAATATTTTGCTTCGTCTGGTGTTATGGCCTTGGATAGGGTTCTTCATTCCTCTGTTAGGTATCCATTTGACTATGGGTTTATTCCAAACACACTTGCAGAAGATGGAGCCCCTTTAGATGCGATGGTGATAATGGAGGAACCTACATTTGCTGGTTGTCTTATTAAGGCGCGGCCGATTGGTGTACTAGATATGCAGGATTCGGGGGCTTATGACGGGAAATTATTATGTGTTCCAGTAGCAGACCCGCGTCAGAAATCGATCAATAGCATTCGACAAATTGCTCCAAACCAATTAGAGGAGGTTGCCGAGTTCTTTCGAACTTATAAAAGCTTAGAAGGACGAGTAGTTGTTATTGGAGGTTGGAGAGACTTTGAGGCAGTTGAGCCTTTGCTTCAAAAATGTATAAAGGCAGCGAAGAAAAAGACAAATTAGAAACTAAGCTTTTACGAGGCTTATTCTTTTAGAAATCATTTAAGGGAGCTTGAACATGTCTCGATCGGTTAGGGTTTATAGCTATTCACGTTGCACAACTTGTCGAAAAGCTTTGTCTTGGTTAGAAGCTAACGAAATTGACTATGAACTTCTAGACATTGTGGATACTCCACCTACTTTGGAGATACTAGAGGAGGCTTTGTCTCAATTGGGTAGCCGTAAACCACTCTTCAACACAAGTGGCTTGAGTTATAGAACTCTCGGAGGGGAGGTTGTTCGCGCAATGAGTGACCAAGAAGCACTTAATGCTTTGGCTTCTGACGGGAAATTAGTTAAGAGACCTTTATTGATCTCAAAACAAGGGAAGATTTTGGTTGGATTTAACCCGGAGATTTGGGCTCAGTCTTTACCGAGTTGAAGCTTAGTCCATCTAGCTCCTTGATTAATTCATCTACTCTTCCTTGGTTACGTAACTCTCGGAAGCTAGAGCGTTTCAGATTTTCAAGGAAGGCGATAAATAGTTCTTGACTTTCTTCCAGCACTTGCTCGCTCTCAAGGGCGCGAGCAAGTTCCTCCCAAAAACGGTCTATGGTGTTGATACTTAGTTGCTCAAGGTGTTGATCTTTGACCTTGAATTTTTTTCCAGTATTTTTTGCTATTCCAAGAAGTGTGTCTACCATTCCTGCTGATAGTTGATTGCTTAATGCAGACTCCGCCTTTTGAATAGCACTTAGCTCTTTTAGTCGACTAGGTACCATTGTCCCCTCCATACTCTTTTTTAGAGCATGACCAAACAAATCTATTAGTTGGGAGCGCATATTTGGGGCGACTTGGGTAAGGAGTAAAGGTATCCACAATCTTATTAATTCAATTAATTCAGCATTATCGCTTCTTTCAATTGATTGGTGACTCCTCAGATCTCTAATTCGCTGAGGAAGTTGAGGTGAACGGGCTACTTTCTGCACTCCGTCAAGGACCTGAACGGTAAGGACTTCAAAAAGTTCAAGGGCGAGAAGTGCTACAACACCTCTACTTACTACAGCTCGAAGAGGCTCCATTTGAAGCATCCCTACACTGCAAAGGCGCTCTGTTACAGGTAATAGCCGTAACGGCCTCCAGAAGGGAAGAAATAGAGGAAGGTCTATCCATCTTCTAAGAAATGCGTCTCTCCAGTTAATACCAGGAAATCGTTTTTTGAGACGCAGAGTTCTGAGGAGGATGTCGAGTAAAAAAAACAACTGAAAATGAGCATCTATTTGCCATGCAAAATCGATCTGCTTTCCATTCTCGGTTAATTCCCTTGAGTAGTTATTTGCCATAAGTGGAATAACTTTGCGTTCCCAGAAGACGTACTCTTCATCCCAATTATTTCTCTTTAGGTAGCCTTTACTTAGTAGGTGAATAGAAGATTCTTTTGGAGATGTCATTCCTGCTCTATTACGAAGAATGGCTAGTAATCTTCTATGATTCTCTATATACTCTGAACTTCCAGCAGGGACTTTCTCTATGACTTGTTGGGTAAGGTCTACTTGCTTGAGACGTAATTTTTGGGTGTTATCTCCATTAATTCCTTCAGCGTTGAGACTGCGATTGAGTTGGTCAAGGTTTTCTATAAAACCTTTGGTTTCATTGCTTGGTTTTATGCCTTTTACGTGGTCATAAAATGTAGTTACATTTGGAAGCCATTTCATCGGGATCACTAGTGATCCCGATGAAATGGGATAAAAGTTTCGAGTTATCCAGAAGGTCCGAAGAGGAATGTACGTGATGTCAAATAATATCCATGCAAAATTGGCTGTAGCAAGAACAGCAATTGCTCTATTCCAGCAATACCAGAACAATCTCTCTCTCTTGGGTTTAAACCTTTGCCAGCGAGGACGGACCATGAGACTGGATACGCCTTTCAAAGCTAAGGTAATTTTCCGTTTTCGCCTATGGTTAAGACTTTGAGATAGGAGAGATGTTTTGCTTGATACAGAGAAGAGTTCACTTGTCGAAGATCATTCTTTGCAAAAAGATGAGCCTCCACAATCACCCAAGCATCACCCGCTCTGGGATTTTTGGGGACCTATAGTCTTTACTCTGGCAATATATTTTGGCATTAGGACTTATCTCGTAGAGGCAAGATATATCCCTTCAGGTTCAATGCTTCCTGGCCTTCAGGTAGATGACCGCTTGTTAATTGAAAAGCTGACTTTTCGAGTGAGACAACCAACGAGGGGGGAAATAGTTGTGTTTAAATCACCTTATCTTTTTCACCCAGAACGAAAGTCTTTTGATTTACCTTCCCCTTTTCAATGTGGCTTGTTGAGCTTGCCACTCATAAATTCGATCCCTGGACTGGCGCATCCCGCTTGTGACGCCTATATCAAACGAGTGGTAGGGGTTCCTGGCGACAAGGTGATTGTTAATGTTAAAGGAGAAGTCTTTGTTGATGGAACACGTTTGAAGGAGCCCTATGTCTCTGCATCTAATTATTGTAGTCTTAATGATATCTTCTCCAAGACTTGTCCTCCTATAGATGTTTTAGTTCCTGAAGGACATTTTTTGGTATTAGGTGATAATAGACGTAACAGTATGGATAGCAGGTATTGGTCTGGAGGACCTTTTTTACCAGAACATCAGATTATTGGGAGAGCAATATGGCGCTTTTTTCCATTTAACAGGATAGGAATGCTTAGGCCTTGAGACCACATGCTATGACTTTGCCTTTTATCGTCTCCCCTTCCCATGGTTGGTTGGCTGCCATTGGAGTTAATTTGCTTCTTCGGCGCTGAACCCAGGATTTATTTGGGTCGAAAATCAACCACCTATTACTGCCAATAGTTAGTTTCTCTTTCGGCAATCCTAAAAATGATGAAGGGCCAAAACTGAGAAACTTCCATAAGTCTTCTATAGATATGCCACCCTTCTCTACAAGTTCATTCCATATAGAAGGAAGTACAAGGTGATGCCCTGCTAGGCCTGGTTCCCGTTGATTCGGGGGGTGTTGCATATCTTCCTCATCTAATGGGATTGCATGGACCGCTATTGCCGTAATGATCTTTTTCTTTAAACCGTCAATCAGTGCCAGGCGGTCTTCCTTACTCCCTAAAGACGGGCAAATTCGCCAACCTGGATCAGTAGGCCTTAGTAAGGAGGCATCTTGAACTAAATGCCACCAGCAAACAGTTGCAAGTTGCTTTGTTTTTTGAGTAGAGAGCATCTTTACACCAGCTGATGTAGAGATATTCATTAGTCGAAGGGAGCATTCTGGGTGTTGTTTTTGAAGCTCAATTAACTGACTAAGAGGGAGAGTTTCGCTGGCAATTGGATCAGGAACCCAGCCAGCTCTCAATGCCTCTACTCCTTCTCGAACCATTCCATTACCTTGGAGATCTTTATTTCTAGGTGCGAGCAGAATTGGGGCTTTACCCATTTCTTTAAGTACAAGTCCTCTTTGCAGAAGGTCCAGAGAAGGAATTTTGTCATCTTCTGCCAGCCCAATGGCGCCATTTTGAATAAGATCTCCATGGGCTGATAGTTCTTTTGATTCACCTTCTTTGCTAAAGCCACCCCATAGATGCACTGAGACATCTCCTTTGTTTTGAAACCCAATGAGCCTTTCAGGGCGATCTCTAAAGCAGTTGCTCCTAGGCAATAGAGCTATATGCCCATAGCCTGCGGTGGCTGCAGATTCGCAAAGGCTAAGTAGTGTTTCTCGTTTACTGCAAATAGGGTCTTCAAGTATTGAGTGAGGGTCAACAAGGCATGGTGCAAGGAGATTTTTTTCTGAAGACGTGGGAGTTAGCCCTAGTTTTTTGCCTTCTTCACGAGCTTTATCTCCGAAGGCGACAAGGTGCCCATCATTTATTAGCACTGCATCCTTTACTAAGGATTGCTCGGATCCGTGGAGGATTTTGATTGGGTCAAAAAGCTGAGCCTCTTTCATTATTAGAGTGCTCCTGCTGCAGTGTTGTCTAGCAACCCACCAAGGTGTGAGGTTAGGTTTAGAGAGCTAACTACTGCTGGCTGGGTTGGGTCGTCAGAGATGTCGACTATGGTTACGCCTCCATTCCCTTGCTTTACCATCCATATATCGCTAGAGGAGAGCCCAAGGAGATTACACAGAATGGTTTTGTTTACAGCGTCATGAGCAACTACTAACCCAGTGTCTTCAGGGCTTAGTTCTTTGCGGATTTTATTCCATGACCTTACTGCTCTTTCCCAGACAATATTTATAGATTCTCCTTCGGGCATTTCTACTTTTTCTGGATGGGTTTTCCAAATTTCAAGGAGCTCAGGCCAACTGATTTGAATCTCTGACTCAAGTTTTCCTTCCCAGAGTCCATGCCCAATTTCCATAAGATCTTTATCTACTTCTAACTCAATACCAAGGTGAAACTTAAGGATTGTTCTGGCTGTTTGTTTAGGCCTTGTCATTGTGCTGCTAAAGGCTCTGGTTATAGAGACCTTCTTAAGGAACTGACCAGCGGCACTTGCTTGCTCTAGTCCCTTTTTATTAAGTGGAATGTCGATTTGACCTTGAAAGCGTCCTTGCTTGTTCCAATCGGTTTCTCCATGTCTAACGAGAATAATACGAGCCCCTTTGCCTTTTATTGGTATCTGTGGCGTTAGATGAGTAGTACTGTTTAGGCATTCAATCTGGACCTGAAAATTGGTTTCTCCACTTTCTGTGAGATTGAAAACAGAGATGGATGCATTGTTCAGTTTTATACGACGGAAGCCAAGATCTGGATTCTTCAATAAAAGAAGAATGATGCAACGTAAAATTGCATTGTGGGCAACAATTACAACCGTTTGATTTGAGTCGATTGGGTGTCGTTCAATTAAGGATCTTATAAATGACTGGGCTTGCTCTTTCAGCTCCTTTATGGGATTAAAACTTCTCCCATCCTTGTCTTTTAGCACAAGCTCTTGTGGATTTTTGCACCAAATTTCGTAGTCGGAAGGATGCTTGCTTCGCACTTCCTCAATAGTTAGCCCCCCCCAAATCCCTAGATCTATTTCTAGGAGTCCTTCATCAACAATAGGCTTTACTGAGCAATTGCTTGCTTCTTTAAGGGTTTTCGCGGTGGTTAAAGCTCGTTGAAGAGGGGAGCTGTAGATGGCGTCGATTTTGACCCCTTGAAGGGCTTCTCCCGCTTTGAAGGCTTGATTTTGCCCTTCGGATGTAAGTTTTGAATGATCAATGCGGCCTTGAATCCTATTCTCACAGTTAAAACTGCTTAGGCCATGACGAATAAGGAGAAGACGCAGGGTCACCTTTAAATACCTCTGTGAGTCCTCATCGTATGAGGTCATCTTTCCTCATAATGTTATTGGGGTGAGAATCAATTTTGGTTGAAGTTCAGCTTTTGAGTAGATCCTGATGAAAAGAACAACGCCGGCTTGGAAGATTTTTCTAGCTTTTCTATCAATTTTTCTTGTCTTTTTTATCTGGAAAAAGGGATTAGAAGATAGCTTTCAACGCCCTTCTGTTACACCATCGCTCTCGTTCCATCAACAAGAGATAGCACTATTAGCGCAGCCATCAGTCCCTTCATCCTTGACTCCTTTTTTGACTGGTTTAGATCCAAAATCACAGTTAGTAGAAGGACTGCGTGAAATTCCTTTCGATCAGATGAGTGAACGTCAGAGACTATTACTCGCTGGTTTAGATACCTCTTGGGTGAAGCGTCAAGAAGCATTATCTTCTGTTGTAACAACCCAATCTCTTTTAACTTTTCAGAAGGTTCTCTTGGATAGGGATGATCACAAGGGACCTTTAAACAGTGGCTTCAATGGCTTAGGGAGAATTGATGGCGATCCATTACTCGATCAAATTGCATGTTTTGCTTTAGGCGGAAACAACGATCAGTGCATTAGTTCAAGTGTTTCAAAAGTAATGGCCTTAAGGTTGATGTTAAGCCAAGGGGTTCCAGTAATTGCAGTCCTTTTCGGGATAGGACTGATCCTTGTAAGTGGTTGGCGATTTCTAAGAGGATCTTTTGCTCCTTGGAGTGAATTGACCCCTATGCCTCTAACGGTTTTGGATATGGTTCTATTGGTTGGCGGCGGGTTTGTGATCCTTGGAGAGGTTGCCTCACCTATTCTTTTCTCTCCAATATCGACAAGTCTGAGCAGTGGACTTAATGCTCCCCTTCAAGAGGCGGTAAGAGTTTTTATTGGCTATTGCGGCATGACAGTTCCACCACTTCTGATTCTTCGCAATCAATTAAATGGCTTGGATGATTCTGACAAGCCGCTTAATGGATGGTTGCAGTGGCGTCTAAACCCATGGCCTTCAGCTGTCTCTAATGCGATACGGGGTTGGGCGATGGTGATGCCTTTTGTTCTATTGATAAGTTGGTTGACAATCCGATTACTTGGGGATCAAGGCGGAAGCAACCCCTTACTTGAAATGGTTCTGGGAAGTAGGGACCCTCTTGCATTGGTTCTATTAGCCCTCACAACTGTTGTACTTGCGCCACTTTTTGAAGAGGTGATTTTTCGTGGCATTCTTCTCCCTGTCTTTGCCCGATCATTTGGCTCAATCATTGGAGTAGTTTCAAGTGCTTTGATTTTTGGGATTGCTCATTTAAGTGTTGGCGAGCTACCTGCTTTGTTTGTTTTGGGAATAGGCCTGGCAGTCTTGCGATTAAGAACAGGTCGCTTATTGCCTTCAATCTGTATGCATGCTTTATGGAATGGAATTACTTTTACGAACCTATTGCTTTTGGGTGGATAATTGAATCGATAATAATTCAGCCTTGCCTAGGAGTCTTAGGGGTGTTTGACTTGATTAATTGCGTAAGTTGATTTTTTGTGGCCGTGACTCAGGCGAGAAAAATATCTACAGAAAGTGAGCCTTTCAATCGTCGTCAGGCTGGGACTTTTGAGTTAATTCAAGGGTCAATGTCTCCCAGAAAAGTTGCTCGTCAGGCCCCTTTTCTTGCTGGGTTGCATAGAGTCGTCGATGGAGCCTTGATTGGCTCAATTGTTGCAGCGACTGCAATGTCTGGCTTTACTTTGCATTGGCAAAATCGTTGGAGTGTTGTGTTTGAGAGGCTTGAGATTACTCGCTCATTGCTTCACCGGCTTACAGAGTCAACGGCAACCCTTGAGAGGTACTTTATAAATGCTGCCAGCTCACCAAACTCCATGGTGCCGACAAAGGTCGCAGATTTGCTTTATCTCAGCCACCCTTCAAATGTCATTGTTCAGCAAAAACCACCTTTTAGTTTTTTGATAAGGCAACTTTTGGCTCAACCAATCTCTCACGGTTATTGATGTCTCGCCCTAGGACTAGCCGCTCAAGAGGATCTCGGCACTTGCACCACAGGGTTATCCCATTGAAGAAAATACCTGCTAATAGAATTCGACTAGTTTTTTATATCCTTTGCCTTGGGCTTTTTGGATTGTTTGGGCGGGTGACCTGGTTACAGGTATTGCAGTCCCCATCACTTCAGGCACGTGCACGTTCATTCCAAACACAACGAACTAAGCCACTTGGTACAAGACGATCAATTGTTGATCGAAATGGTCGCTTGGTTGCCTTAGATGAGGAACGTTACCGCTTGTGGGCACATCCAGTCTATTTCAACTTTCCTGGGGATGACCCACAACTAACTCGGGCTCCAATAGAGGTTGCAAGAAAACTCTCTGGCTTGATAAAGCTGCCAATGAGAGAAATTATAAGACGCCTAGGAGATAGACCCTCAGGTGTAAACCTTATAGAGGGGTTGGACTCTGACAGTGCCTCAGTGATAAGGAACCTTGGTATTAGCGGCTTGGATTTAGAACCCTATCCGCAACGTGTTTATCCTCAGGGGAATTTATTTGCAAATGTTGTTGGATTCTTGAACCAAGAGCGTGTACCCCAAGCAGGTCTAGAACTCAGTCGAAATGAAGATCTGTTGCGCAATGAACAAACTCGTGTCTTAAGGAAGGGGGCGGATGGGACTCCTTTGCCTGATGACTTGGCTCCTGGAGTTTTGTTTGGGGATGATTTGCGTTTACAGTTAACTCTTGATGCGCGCCTTCAGGAACTATCACTTAGGGCTTTGACTGATCAGGTCAGACAGTGGAATGCTCATAAAGGAGTAGCCATTGTGATGGATGTACATAATGGCGAATTATTAGCTTTAGCTTCTACTCCAACTTACGATTCAAATAAATACTGGAAATATCCACCAGCGCGTTTTCGGGAGTGGTCTGTTCAAGATTTGATTGAGCCTGGCTCAACCTTTAAACCAATTAATCTTGCTCTTGCTCTCCAGGAAGGAGTTATTAAATCTCAAAGCACTGTTGAGGATAATGGTCCATTGCAAATTGGAGGTTGGCCGATTTATAACCATGACCACCAAGCTCATGGTGTTATCGACTTTGCCAAGGTTTTACAAGTTTCAAGCAATATTGGGATGGTCAAAACAATGAATCAACTTAAGCCAGAATTGTATTGGGATTGGCTGCATCGTCTTGGATTAAATACAAGTCCAGATACGGATCTTCCGGGTGCAGTGGCAGGCCAGTTGAAAAGTAAAGAAAATTTTGTTACACATCCAATTGAACCAGCAACAGCAGCATTTGGACAGGGCTTCTCTCTAACGCCTTTGAAACTTGCGCAGCTTCATGCTCTTATTGCAAATGGTGGATACTTAGTTAACCCACATATAACTCGAGGATTCCCTGTAGGTGAATTACTTGTCCCTCCGAATTCTCTGAAAAGACAGCAATTAATACGATCTGATGTGACTCAGATAGTCAGGGAATGGATGGAGTCTGTCGTTGAAGGAGGTAGTGGTGTTGGCGTTAAAATCCCTGGATATCGAATAGGAGGAAAAACTGGCACTGCTCAGAAGGCAGAAAATGGTACTTATAAGCCTGGCTCAAAGGTATGTAGCTTTGTTGCCAACTTGCCTGTAGATGACCCTCGCTACATCGTTTTGGTTGTTGTAGATGAGCCTAAAGGAGGTAATGCTTATGGATCAACAGTTGCAGTACCTGTGGCGAAGCAAATTATTGATGGATTGTTAGTACTTGAGAAAATTCCACCATCTACAAGTCAAGCCAGGCTTCATTCTTCGACGGAGCTTGGACAAAATTAGCTGTACGAAATCCAAAAGGGGGTGTAATTCTTGAAAAGCGGGCTAATTTATCAAACAGGTGAGTTCGTTCTCTTTTATGGCCAACCTTTTAGAACAGCTTTCCTCAATGACGACTGTTGTTGCTGACACAGGAGATCTTGAGGCGATTAAGCAATTTACTCCTAGAGATGCAACGACAAACCCATCTTTGATTTTGGCGGCTGCACAAATGCCAAAATATCAAGCTTTGATTGATGCAGCGCTTAAATCTTCTAGAAAGAGGATGGGAGACCTTGCAGCGGTAGAAGAAGTTGTTGAAGAGGCTTTGGATGAAATTTGTGTAATTTTTGGTTCGGAGATACTAAAGATTGTTCCTGGACGTGTCTCTACTGAAGTTGATGCAAGGCTTAGTTTTGATACCGATGCGACTATTGTTAAGGCGAAAAAATTGATCGAGCTTTATCAAGAGCTAGGTGTTAGAAGTGATCGAGTTCTTATCAAGATTGCTTCTACTTGGGAAGGCATTAAAGCTGCTGAAGTCTTGGAAAAAGAAGGGATTCATTGCAACTTAACCTTGTTATTTGGCTTTGGGCAGGCAGTTGCTTGTGCTGAGGCAGGTGTCACTCTTATCTCACCATTTGTAGGGAGAATTCTTGATTGGTATAAAGCTGATACGGGGCGTGATTCTTACCCAGGAGCAGAAGACCCTGGGGTGATATCAGTAACTAGAATTTTTAATTACTTTAAAAAACATGGTTATAAGACTGAGGTCATGGGAGCTAGTTTTAGGAATATAGATGAAATTATTGAACTTGCCGGTTGTGACTTGCTAACCATCTCTCCAAAGTTGCTGGATCAGTTGAGGAATGCAGACGAAGCTTTATTAAGAAAACTCGATGCTCAAGAGCCAACTTGTTCTGAAGCTCAGGTTCATATAGGTAAAAAAGAATTTGACTTGATGATGAGCAGTGATCGAATGGCTTCGGAGAAATTAGGAGAAGGAATCAGGGGCTTTAGCAAGGCTATTGAAGCTCTTGAAGCTCAACTTGCTCATAGACTGGCTGTGGTTGAAGGCGGGGCTGCCTTTAGCCATGTGGCCCAAGAAATCTTTATGCTTAATGACCTTGATGGAGATGGTTGCATTACTCGAGAGGAATGGCTTGGTAGTGATGCTGTTTTTGATGCTTTAGATCTTGATCATGATGGACGTCTCCTTCATGATGATGTAAAGAGAGGACTTGGCGCTGCGTTGGCCTTTAGTAAAGCCTGACCTTTATCTTTAATTCTTGAGATAACTAATCATCCTTCAGGAGTAAATCCAGATAGTCTTTTCAGGGACTTTAGGACCTATCTTTTTGTCTACTGGTTCTGATAGGCAGACCCTCCATTCAGGCACTTGACAGCTCTTGAAATCTGCATGCTCTATTAATACAATGTCATCTCTGACTCTTGTAGCTTTGAAGCCGCCTTTCCAATACCCTCCTGATAGACCACCTTTAAACCAAACCCATGCTTTTTCTTTTTCCATAGTTCGTCAACGGGATGAATTTTTCATCTATAGAATTGATTGACCTAGTCATATTGTGGACAAGAAAAACTTCGTTTTAGCAATTAAGAGTTTCTTGTCAAAAAACACGAGACTTTACTTTCCTTGAAACAGCAACCTTTTAATCACTCGTTGTGCAATATCACCATAGCCCATTTCCCCTGAAAGAATCTGTGCAATTCTTTGTGGAGCTGTAGGCCTTTTGATGCCCAGTTGATAACCAACTTTTGGAAATCTATAGAAGACTTGTGCAATCCTCCTCCCCCAAGCCATTGATTCACCCCACTCTTTTCTCATTAGGTGGGTGTACTCTTTTAAGTCAGGCGTTTCATCTCGTAGCCAATGATTTAGTGCAGAAGCTGCCTTAGTACCACTCATCAGAGCTGGTCGTAGACCTTCGGCTAAAAATGGATCGCACAGAGATGCTGCATCCCCAATGACAAGGATCCCATTACCATGAAGAGAAGAATGTCCATTCCAAACCCTTAAAGAATTATTTTTTCTTTCTCCTTCGTTTGGGTCAAAACCAATACTTGGTAGTAGTTCTTTAAGAATTAGCTCACTGTTAAGTAAGTCGTTACCTATAAAGCTTCCTACCCCTACATTGACTCCTTGGTTTATGGGGAAGGCCCAAGCAAATCCGTGATGAACTAAGCCAAATTCAAACCTGGCTGATCCTGCTTTTAGTTCCCCTCTTCTGCTAAGTCTCACAGAAGTAGTCGATGCATAATGTAGAGCTTTTGGACCAAGATTAAACTGGCTTGGCCATGGTGATTTTGATCCATCCGCTACGATCACTGCTTTTGCTTCGAGCTGCCTTCCATCACTTGAGGAAACTTGCCAGAGAGGCCCTTCTCTTTTTAGGCCTATAACTGAAAAGTCTCGTAATAGCTCTGCTCCTTCATTAATAGCATGGGTTGTTATATAAGCATCAAGCAACTCTCTCCTTACGATCCAAAAAGGGGCTGAACCAGGCAACTTGGCTATGACAGGGTCTTCGAGACGCCAGGTGAATTCAACTTGCTCAATGATTTCATCTACTACTGGCATTAGATTGAATGGGAACCACTTTTGTACTGCAGCAGCCATCCCTCCTCCGCATGGTTTTATAAGGGGGTCTTTCTCTTTCTCAAGTAGCGTTATTTTGTGGCCTTCCTTCGCTAAGTGAAAAGCAGCTGATGCCCCAGCAGCACCTCCACCAATTATGAGAACGTCTCTTGTTGTCACACCTTGAGGATATCGGCCTCTTTATCCGCTAAATGTTGTTCTATCTCTGAGATGAATTTATTCGTGAGCTTTTGTATTTCGTTTTGCTCGTCTCTGCTTTGATCCTCTGAGAGATCCCCATCCTTCTCTAGTTTTTTAACTTTTTCGATAGCCTCTCTACGAATATTCCTTAAGGCTACTTTCCCTTCTTCAGCATATTTTGAAGCAAGCTTGCAGAAATCCTTTCGACGCTCTTCTGTTAATGGCGGAACGTTGATTCGAATTATTTTCCCATCACTGTTTGGAGTAAAACCTAGATCACTAGTCGAAATTGCCTTCTCAATCAGAGAGAGAGAACTTAAGTCAAATGGCTGGATTGAGATTGTTTGTGAGTCTGGAGTTGAAATTGTGGAAAGTGCTTTCAGGGAAGTCTCTGCACCGTAATACTCAACAGTTAGCCTATCAAGTAAAGAAGGATTGGCTCTACCTGTTCGGATGGTATTAAAAGTGCGTTGAGCGGCTTCAACCGATTTACGCATGTTGGCTTCAAGTTCTTGTCTCGACATGACACCAGTTAAATCAAAAAGATAGTAGGAAAGTGGAATCAGATAAGCAGTTAGCTCTCATCGCTAATTCTTGAACCTATTGACGCCCCTGCTACAGCCTTTTCTATATTGCCAGGTTCGAAAAGGTTAAACACCACAATAGGAATGTTGTTGTCTTTGCAGAGTGCGATTGCAGTACTGTCCATCACACCGAGTTCTCCGCTGAGTACTTGTTGAAAGCTAAGGGATTCATATTTAACTGCATTCGGGAACAGTTGCGGATCACGGTCATAAACACCATCAACCTTTGTCGCCTTGAACACTACATCTGCACTTATTTCAGCAGCTCTTAGGGCGGCAGTCGTGTCAGTAGTAAAAAATGGGTTTCCACATCCACCGCCAAATACAACTACTCTCCCTTTCTCAAGATGCCGAATTGCTCTTCGACGAATATAAGGTTCTGCTACTTGTTGCATTGCAATAGCAGTTTGCACTCTTGTTGGTACACCTTTCCTTTCTAAACCATCCTGCAAAGTAATTGCGTTCATTACTGTAGCCAACATTCCCACATAGTCAGCAGTAGCGCGATCCATTCCTTCTGACGACCCTTTTAGGCCTCGGAAAATGTTTCCCCCACCAACAACAATTGCAAGTTGGGTGCCTTTAGTGACAACTTTCGCAACGTCTTCTGCTATTGCTTGCACTATTGCGGGGTCTATGCCGTACGGCTTATCTCCCATTAGGGCTTCACCACTAAGTTTTAGAAGAGCTCGTTTGTATGCCATTCAGAATTGAGATCTTAATGACCTTAGCAAGGTTTTGAAGGCCATCTATGTAGAAGATAGTAATTGCTTGCAATTATGCCGATCATCGCTTGGATGAGTTAAAAATTCTTTGTGTTGTGAAAGAAAATAACTTGTATAAATAGTGTAATTCTTGGCCTAACACTTTCCTCTAATATCTTGTTCGATAAGATCATGTTTAATGGAAGGACTCTAAATTTGATAGTTGAATTCTGGTAAGTTGTCTTTAATTACCGTTTTAATGGAATGAAGTTGTTAAATTAGGGTGTAAATCATTGAGATGATTTGATTTAGTATTCAATGCCTAATTGGGCTTTTATCCCTTGTTCTTTAAAAGGGTGGTGAATTAGTGACATTTCAGTAACAAGATCTGCCTTTTTAATTAGTTCTTTTGGAGCACTCCGACCTGTTAGGACAACATGTGTAAGAGGAGGACGTTTTCTGAGCCCTTTTAGCACTTCTTCTAAGTCAAGATATCCAAGCTTGAGAGCAATATTAATTTCATCAAGAATAACTAGTTTTTGCAGAGGATCTTCAAGATAACAAAGAGCCTTGTCCCATGATTTTGATACCAAGTATTTATCTTTTTGCCTGTCCTGAGTTTCCCAGGTAAATCCTTCTCCATAGGAATGCCACTTTAAGGAATCTCCAAATAACCTCAAAGCCTTTTCTTCCCCAGGATCCCAGCCACCTTTGATGAATTGAACTATTGCGACTTTCTCCCCATGCCCAAGAGTTCGTATTGCGAGTCCAAGGGCTGCAGTTGTTTTACCTTTCCCATGTCCAGTGAAAACAAGGATCAATCCTTTTTCCTTATGACGTTGGTTTATTCTCTCTTGCTGGATCTCCTGTCGCCTTTGCATTCTCCTGCGATAGCTGACTGGGTCTTTCTCTGGAGCAAGTTCGCCTCCCATCCCAAGATCTAGTGCTTTCTCATCAAGACTTTTAGAGTCAACAGAATTTGATGAAGGATTGGGGTTCATTTTTGAGAAGACCTCAGCTCGATTGGGAATGGTTGGAATTGTTGAGGTTGAATCGATTCGTTAGGCAATTAAATTATTGCTTTGTCTTCCTAATGCTGTGTCTACAGCTCTTTGTTGGTCTCTACGAGTAATCCAATGATGATATGTTCGCGTGTGTATTGCCACAGAATGCCCCATCATTCTTGCAGCTACTGTGTCAGGTAATCCGATGTGGATAGTGCGAACAGCCCATGCATGTCGAAGGTCATATGGGGTTATGGGTAGGTTGTATCTTCGGAATTGTTCAGCAACTCTTTTGCCAACTTGTTGAAGTGTAGTGCTGTTGAGATTTGTGTTCACCGGCGGGAGAGCACCTTGACCTATAGAAAGCTCATTTAGTCCAAAATGATCTACCCATTGTGGGTGAAATGGCCATGATTGGTGTTCGCCTGTTTTTGTATTGGGTAATACACGAATGACCTTGTCACCACCGTTTGTAAGAGATGAGAGATCACAAAAAAACACCTCGTGATTTCTTAATCCATATGTGGCCATTAGCCCATATGCAAGTTTCCATTTTGGATTGGGAATCTTTTCCCAGGTGTCCAAGATGAGCTTGTCACTAGGAAGGTCTCTGAAGCGAGCAAGATGTAGACCATATCCACATGCTTTTGCTCTCCAGTCTTCTGGTAACTCTATGTTGAGATGTGTGGCAAGAGCCCCGAGAGCAGTGGCACACTGTTGCCGACTCCTGCTGTTTTGTTTATAGCTAGTGAGAGTTTCATTTAGTAGAGAACGGTCGATATCGACTTTCTTTTGATCAGCTAAGGTTTTTAACCGGTTTAAATATGGCAAATAAGAGGCCCTCCAGGTAGTTCTACTACCAGAAGGTGATTGTCTTCGATAGGGGGTGGAGAAGAAACTATGCTTAAAACTTTTGATTGCTTCAGCGGCTCCAGAATTGACCTGGATTGGTTCCGATTGAGACTTCTTAATGCTCCAATCGTCCCATTTAAATTGGTTTCTTTGTATTTGCAGCAAAATAAGTTCTAAAATTTGTTCAGCTTCTTTAAGGCCTTCTTTTGTTGCTAATAGACAAAGGCTTATTCTTTGTGTCTTGAGTGAACCTTGATCTGTTGTTGTTTTAGAAGGCAATGGACCCCGGAGGTTAAGCCGCTCCCCTCTCTGCTCAATTCGAAGACTAACTCCTTTGCTTTGGAGACTTTGATTGACTCCTTGTAACTCACAATCGAGATTCATCTTTTTTTAATTTATGCACCCAACTTGGCGCTGATGCCGGCTACGCTCAAGCCCTATTAGGAAATTTTTTATGTCACGCGTCGGAATCCTCTTAATGAATCTTGGAGGACCTGAGCGGATACAGGATGTTGGACCTTTTCTTTATAACCTCTTTTCTGATCCTGAGATAATTAGGCTCCCTAATCCTTCTCTTCAGAAGCCACTTGCTTGGTTGATCAGTACTTTGAGAAGTAAAAAGTCTCAACAGGCCTATCGCACTATTGGCGGAGGGTCTCCTTTGCGACGAATAACTGAACAACAAGCTAGAGAGTTGCAGAGCCTTTTAAGGCAAAGAGGTTTAGATGTAACAAGCTATGTAGCGATGCGTTATTGGCATCCTTTTACTGAGTCAGCTGTAGCCGACATTAAAGCTGATGGAATAGATGAAGTTGTTGTTTTGCCTCTATACCCACATTTCTCTCTTAGTACAAGTGGATCAAGCTTTCGGGAACTCAATCGCTTAAGGGAAGAAGATACTTTCTTTAGACAGCTTCCTATTCGTTGTATTCGAAGTTGGTATGACCACCCTGGATATGTGGGAGCCATGGCCGAATTGATAGCTCAACAAGTTGTGCTGAGTGAGAGCCCCAAAGAGGCTCATGTTTTTTTTACTGCCCATGGGGTCCCTAAAAGTTACGTTGAGCAGGCTGGTGACCCTTATCAAAAAGAGATTGAAGGCTCAACCTCTTTGATCATGCAAGGCCTTGAATCGATTTTGGGGCACGCAAATCCATATACCCTTGCCTATCAAAGTCGCGTTGGACCTGAGGAGTGGCTAAAACCATATACAGATGAGGTATTGGAAGATCTGGGGAAGAAAAAGACGCGAGACTTAATTGTTGTTCCTATTAGCTTCGTAAGTGAGCACATTGAAACCCTTGAAGAGATTGATATTTCATATAGACACCTTGCAGAAAAAAATGGAATCATCAATTTTCGTCGTGTCCGTGCTCTTGATACTTACCCGGCATTTATTGAGGCACTTGCGGATCTTGTGACTACAACTTTGGAAGGGCCGGAGGTGGATCTTGATGCAGTTGCAAGGTTGCCCATAAAAGTCAAGTTGTACCCTCAGGAGAAGTGGCAATGGGGATGGAATAACAGCTCAGAAGTTTGGAATGGTCGAGTTGCAATGATTGTGTTTTTGTGCTTTTTGGTAGAGCTGCTAACTGGATTTGGCCCTCTTCATTCAGTGGGCCTTTTATGAGCTGTTAGTGGATATTGACGTCCTTGATAAACCTTGAAAATCTTTGATTTGGCAACATTCTTCATTTCATGCTGATTAGCTATTGGGCATAATTGTCAATACGCCTTTAATCTTTATAGTCAGGCTACTTTTTTGCTTTCGTGATACTTACTTCTTCACCTCAGGGTTTAGATGAATCAGCAAAGAAAAAGGGGCTCCTGATTTCAGGAGCTGAAGCTTTGATGGATTCTCTTCGCCGTCATGGTGTAGATACCATCTTTGGTTATCCAGGTGGAGCAATTCTTCCAATTTATGACGCTGTTCATAAGGCGGAAAAAGAGGGCTGGCTTAAGCATGTTTTGGTTCGCCATGAGCAGGGAGGCAGTCATGCCGCAGATGGTTTCGCACGTGCAACAGGAAGAGTAGGAGTTTGTTTTGGTACTTCCGGGCCAGGAGCAACGAATTTAGTTACAGGGATTGCTACAGCCCAGATGGATTCAGTCCCAATGGTAGTTGTAACGGGCCAAGTTCCACGTCCATCCATTGGAACGGATGCTTTTCAGGAAACAGATATCTTTGGAATCACCCTCCCAATTGTGAAACATTCATGGGTTGTGCGTGATCCTTCTGATTTAGCCTCAGTTGTTGCGCAAGCATTTTTTATAGCTTCTTCTGGACGTCCAGGCCCTGTCTTGATTGATATCCCGAAAGATGTTGGGCAAGAGATGTTTGAGTATGTTCCGGTAAAGCCAGGGTCAATAGTTCCAGAAGGATTTCGGCTGCCCAAAGCTCCCGAGGATACAAGTTTGTTGGCGGCTTTAGATTTTATTCATCAGGCCAATCGCCCTCTGCTTTATGTAGGCGGTGGGGTCGTTTCTGCTGGAGCTCATGCAAGTCTTGAAGCATTGGCAAAACGGTACAAGATTCCTGTAACTACAACTTTGATGGGTAAGGGGGCTTTTGATGAGCGCGATCCCCTTTCTGTAGGAATGCTGGGAATGCATGGAACAGCATATGCAAATTTTGCGGTCACCGAATGCGATTTGTTAATTGCGATTGGTGCTCGTTTTGATGATCGAGTAACAGGCAAATTAGATACTTTTGCACCTAGAGCAAAAGTTATTCATTTTGAAATTGACCCTGCTGAAGTTTGTAAGAATAAAAAGGCTGATTTGGCTGTTATTGGAGATGTTGGAGTCAGCCTAGAGAAGTTGCTTCAGCTGAGCTCGAAAAAGCAGGTTCAGATAAAAACATCAGCCTGGCTTGCTCTAATTGACTCATGGAAGAATAAATTCCCTCTTTTAACGCCACCGGAAGAAGGGGAAATTTATCCACAGGAAGTACTCCTTGCTGTGAGAGACCTTGCTCCAAATGCTTATATAACTACTGATGTTGGTCAGCATCAGATGTGGGCTGCTCAGTATCTAAGGAATGGACCAAGGCAATGGATTAGTAGTGGTGGCCTTGGGACAATGGGCTATGGGATGCCAGCAGCTATGGGTGTACAAATGGCACTCCCAAAAGAACAAGTAGTTTGCATTGCTGGCGATGCGAGCATTTTGATGAATATTCAGGAGTTGGGGACTATCTCGCAGTACAAAATGCCAGTAAAGATTGTCATAGTTAATAATCATTGGCAGGGAATGGTAAGACAATGGCAAGAAAGTTTTTATGAAGAACGTTATTCGGCTTCTGACATGCTTCCAGGTATGCCAGATTTCATTGCACTGGCAGCCTCTTTTGGAATAAAAGGAACTTTAATAACTAATAGAAGTGATATGAAAACTCAATTAAAAGATGCCCTTTCTTCTGCTGAGCCAATGCTCATAGATATACATGTACGTAGGGGAGAAAATTGTTATCCGATGGTTCCTCCTGGTAAAAGTAATGCCCAAATGGTTGGACTTCCCGCTCATCCCGAATTGGCAATGGAGGTGACTCGTAACTGTGATTCATGTGGTTTTACTATTCCCAATGAATATATTTATTGCCCTAAATGTGGAGTCTCTCTTTAAAACCTAAAAAGCATAGGCTTTTCTTTTCGGTCATTTTCTCCTTATTCATTTTTGTGTCCCCAGCTTTTTCAGCGGAAGTTCTACAAGTACGCAGCTCTTCATTACTACAAATAGGAGATCAGAATCGAACATATACCGTTAGACTTTCTTGTATTGAATCACCCCAAGAATACGCTGATGATGCCAGGAACTTCTTGAGGAACTTATTGCCAAGAGGTCAAAAGGTTAACTTAAAACCTCAAGGGTCATCAGAAGGGATATTGATAGCAAGCGTAAGTAAGTTAGGCAGCTCTAATGATTTGTCTGATGAATTAATTAGAGCAGGACTTGGTAAGTCTACTTGTTAAGATTAGTCTATAGAAAATAAGTTTTAGCATCTTTCCCCGATTTTATTGTCTTCCTTCCCTTGAAACTATTCCACTCCATTGAACTGCTTTAACTCTGTCTCTTCGCCACGAATGGAAAAGATCATTTTCCTTGAATGTGCAAAAAGGAGCAATGCTTATTTGGTGAACATCTAAACTTTCCTTTAGCAGTTGATCTAACGCAGCCAGGCGAAGATCAAGTAGGATCTTGTTAGATGATTCACATTTAGGTAAATTATCTTTACCTGGCTTTAGAGTAAATAAATCTTTCCTAGATGATTGTTCTCTGGAGGGTTTCGTTTTTGAAATATGTTTAAAGACAGCTTCAGCTACATCTTCTCCAACTGGATAATTTTTACCGCTTATTGCTGGACCTAAAGCTATTAAGAGAGACCCTACATTTGTTTTTATACCCGTCATTTTCATTAGTGTTTCATGAATAATATTTGAAGCTATTCCTCTCCATCCAGCATGAAAGGCACAAACATTTCCTGTTTGTGGGTCCGCAATAAGTCCTGGGATGCAGTCTGCAGTGCATACCCAAAGACTTTGGTTCTTTGTTTTGCTAACCAATCCGTCTGCTTCAACTGGTGGGAAGCTTTTCAGAGGCGGAACTTCTATGACTTTGTTGCTATGAATTTGCTTGAGAGAAAAAACATTTGCTTCATCTTGCAGAAATTTATTTAGATGAATTGGTTTGTAGCCATTCCAAAGCTTCGTAAAGAATCCGTGTCGGAAACCTGCATTGCTAAGTAATTCACTCTTGAGGTAAATTCCATTTTTGGTTTTTACCCATTCCCATCCACTGCTTCCTACAGCTTGAAATTTAAAATCTTTAAGACCATCATTACAGCAGTGTTTTGACCTTTGCCCCCAATTTGTCATCCCTGGGCTAGGTCTTTGAGCATCCAGAACCCAGCAAACTTTTCCACTTCTGGAGAGTCTTGAATAGCAATGAATTGAAGTCCTCCTGCTTTATCCCTTGTTTCTCTGAGGCTCTTTTTGGCAGCATCTGCGGTGGAATTGTCTAAGTCAGTTACAAGCCATAGGTCATCCTGTCCTGCCTCAAGAATCAGCTTGCGATCTTGAATGGTAAGCCTCACTGGCTCTAGAGATCCAAGCCGTCCAGCTAAAGCCAAAGATCGGCTTTTGCTGAACATTCTTAAGCCTGGGACAGGAAAATCATCGTTTTCTGTTGTATTTACAGGGAGAAGTCCTGAAAACTCTATTGGCCATTCTGCTGCTTCCCTAAGTAAACCTAATGGGAGGGAAGCAAGACTCAATGAATCTCCCCGAACTGCTTCTGGGAGAGGGATTGGATCATTTGGGATAGGTGAAGGCGGAGGAGCAAGAGGGCCTGCCATGTAGCCCTCCTGATATGGGTAGAGGTTTTTTTCTCGATCTAAAAGCCATTCCACAAGTGAATAAGTGCGGCGACTTGAAATCACTTCAAGTCCGATTTCCAAAGCGGCACGTTTGACCATGGTTTGCATTGAGGTCCTCCAGCACCGAAGCCTCAAAGGTGGAGCCCAACCTTGATTGTTGGCTTCTTCAATTGCTTCTTTTAGGGATTTGGCAAGCCAAAGAGAATTCACCTCTGAAGCAGGGCAGCGTTTTTCCCATCGAAATAATTTGCTGTTTTTTGGGTCTTGAGGACTGCAAATTAGTAGCTCCCATCTTTTTTTGCCATCTGGTTCAAGGATTGGTCGAGAATAAAAATCAAGTTCCCAGTCTGAGTTATTAAGTGAGTTCATTTTTAAGGGAAGTTAGTGATTTTCATTGGTCTGATTTCTCCTCTTTATTAAGAGCATTTCGAGCTTTTTTTGCACGATTTTCTGCTTCTGCCATGACCTTCTCTTTATCAGCAATTATTTCGCCAGGTTGATTCTCTAGGAGGACGGTGTTTAATCCAATTCTTCCTCTCCCTGGGTCTAATTCGATAATCATGGCTTTTATCTCATCCCCAACGTTAAAGACCTCTCTAAGGGACCTGAGGCTTCCCCCAGTGATTAAGGTGTGATGGAGAAGTCCACTAACACCTCCAAGGTCAACGAAAAAGCCATAAGGCTTAATGGCTGCAACTTTCCCTGTGATTAGTTGACCAATCTCTAGTTCACTGAATCGCGAGACAATTAGAGCTTTCTTTTCGGATAGAACAAGTTTCCTTGTGTCTGGATTGACTTCAAGAAATGCAACCGAAATAGTCTTGCCTACTTGTTCTTCATGTTTCTCCCCATTTAAAAGTTGAGAGCGTGGGATGAAGCCTCTCAAACCCTCTAAATCACAAGTCACCCCTCCACGATTGAAGCCATTAACTTTTACTTTTAAAGCTTTTCCTTCTTTTTCCATATCACTGACTTTGTCCCAGCTCTTGCGTAACTCAAGGGCCCTGCAGCTTATGGTGACAATCCCATCAGCATTTTGTTCTCGGGTTACAAGTACTTCTAGCTCTGTTCCTTTTGGGAACCTCTCTTTGAGATTTGTTATTACGCCAAGGCCGCACTCGTTTTTGGGCATAAACCCAGGGGCTTTGCCTCCAATGTCAACGTAAATCCCATCACTTTCAATTGCAATGACTTTCCCCTTGGCGAGTTCACCAGTTGCTCCTATAGGTTGGTTCTCATCCAGTGCAGCTAAGAAGGCATCCTCGTCAAAGTCAAAATCATCGAGACTTCTAGATGGAGGCCCACTTGATTTATCCGATATTTCGCCAAAGAATTGATCCTCTTGGAATTGAGTAGCTTTTCGGTTGGTTGGGGCAAGTAAATCTGCCATGGTTACAGCTTCAAGCCCTTTGTTATCCAATGAGTCACCTTGTGAGGGCTCTTCTATTGGGCTTTTTAATGGAATTTCATTAGGCTGCAGTTTGGCGCTCTCTTTTCCTGCGATGGGTTCTTGGGGGGTTGAGACACCTTCTTTACTTCGTTTGCTGATATGCAAAACCTGCAAAGGCCTACGAGGGGCTTCTGCTTGGGGCTTTGGTGCCTTGGGTCTCTTTGGTTCTGGACTGCCTGATCCGCCCATTGGGCCATTGTGGTGGTCTGCCTATCAGTTTGACAGGCTGCGTGGTCTAAACATAGATGTTTGTGATGACTCGTTCTTTTAGATGCTTTGAAAGCCTCAGTTGGCCTGCTGCTGCTGAGGCTGCTTCTCAAGAAGGCTCAACCTTTGTATGGCCTTTAGGTGCCTGTGAACAGCATGGCCCTCATCTCCCTTTATCGACAGATACCCTTTTCGCAGAGACCATAATCACTGCGGTCTTGAAAAAGTTGCCATCATCTTTTCCTATATGGAAGCTGCCAACTCAGTCCATAGGCTTTTCACCTGAGCACTGTTCTTTCCCTGGAACACTCTCTTTGTCAGGGAACTTGATGTTTCAACTTGTAATCGAGGTAGGTAACCAGTTGGCTGATATTGGCGTGAAACGCTTAGTCCTTTTTAATGCCCATGGAGGTCAAATTGGTTTATTGCAGTCAGCAGGAAGAGAATTAAGAAAGCAGCGACCAGAGATGGCTGTTTTGCCTTGCTTCCTATGGAATGGCGTCTCTGCTTTAAAGGAGCTGATTCCAGATCAGGAGATAGAACAGGGGTTGCATGCTGGTCAAGCTGAAACAAGCTTGATGCTTTCTTTGGCCCCTGAATTAGTTGGTCATGAAAGGCCTTCAGATGGTGATTCTTTTTATCAAGATGAGAAATTAAGGCCTCCTAAGGGTTGGAGTCTTGAAGGGGCTGCTCCATGTGCTTGGTTAACAGAAGATTTGAGTAAGAGTGGAGTTATTGGTGACAGTAGTGAATCAAATTTATCTTTAGGGAAACAAATAGAAAATGCCTTGATTGATCATTGGGTCCAGTTACTGACTAGCTTGTTGACCAGTAATTGGCCTCCAGTGAAACGTTTAGAAAAGTTTTGATCTGACTAAGTAGTAATAATGATTGTTCAAATTGCTGAAGAGGTGGTTACACTCTTCGGCATTGCCTCAGATTAGAAGAGACTTTATGCAAACGCTCGAATCGCCTTCGATTTCTAATTTTGCCCCTCCTGTTTCAACGGCAGAAGGTCTTCCAGACTTTTCAACGGAATCTTATAAAGATGCCTACAGCAGAATAAATGCAATTGTCATTGAGGGTGAGCAAGAAGCTCATGACAATTATATGTCTCTAGGGACACTGATTCCTGACAAGGCAGATGAGCTAAAGAAGCTCGCCCGAATGGAGATGAAACATATGAGAGGCTTTACCGCCTGTGGAAAAAACCTAGGTGTCGAGGCGGATATGTTGTTTGCTAAAAAATTCTTTGCTTCTCTTCATGGCAATTTTCAAAAAGCCTATGAAGCTTCTAATCTCACCACCTGTTTTTTAATTCAGGCCATATTGATTGAAGCCTTTGCGATCTCTGCATATCACGTGTATATCCAGGTTGCTGATCCATTCGCAAGGAAAATTACTGAGGGTGTAGTTCAAGATGAATATCTTCATCTCAATTATGGCCAGCAATGGTTGAAAGCAAATTTGGCTACTTGCAAAGACGAGTTGATTAGGGCTAACAAGGAAAATCTTCCTTTGATTCGCTCAATGTTGGAAGAAGTAGCAAAAGATGCTTTGGCCCTGCATATGGACAAGGAGGAGTTGATGGAGGAATTTATGATTGCCTATCAAGATTCTTTAACTGAAATAGGCTTGGATAATCGAGAGATTGCCCGGATGGCCTTGGCTGCTCTTGTTTGACCAGGGAAATTAAGAGGTATTATTTTCTTTAGGAGAGCACAGACCTACTTAAAAATTTTTAGCTAAAAAGTTTATCCATACGCTTACTCTGCTTCATGGTGCATTATTCTCCAAAGCCAAGGCTATTTTAGCTTCTCCTTTCCCTTGCATATCTCGGTAGTACATGTTTGGCCTTATAGGACATTCAACAAGCTTTGAGGATGCCCGAAAAAAGGCTCAAGAGCTTGGTTATGAGCATATTGCTGAAGGTGACCTAGATGTTTGGTGTAGTGCTCCCCCACAGCTGGTTGAACATGTAGAGGTTAAAAGCCCTACCGGTAAGTCAATTGAAGGCGCCTACATTGACTCTTGCTTTGTTCCAGAAATGCTAGGACGCTTTAAGACTGCAAGAAGGAAAGTCCTCAATGCAATGGAATTGGCTCAAAAGAAGGATATAAACATCACTGCTCTAGGAGGATTTACATCAATTATTTTTGAGAACTTCAACCTTTTGCAGCATCAGCATGTAAGAAATACAACTTTGGATTGGGAACGATTTACAACAGGCAATACTCATACAGCCTGGGTTATTTGTAGGCAGCTTGAAATAAATGCGCCTTTGATAGGGGTAGATATTAAAAAAGCAAGAGTTGCGGTGGTAGGTGCTACTGGTGATATTGGCAGCGCTGTTTGCCGCTGGCTTTCTACCCGAACTGGTGTGGCTGAATTACTTTTAGTTGCCAGGCAGCAAAAACCTTTGATTGAGCTTCAGAAAGAGTTAAAGGGAGGAAGGATAATGCCACTTGAAGAAGCTTTGCCAGAAGCGGATGTAGTTGTTTGGGTTGCAAGCATGCCTAAAACTATGGAAATTAAAGTTGATACTTTGAAGTCTCCTTGTTTGATGATTGATGGAGGTTATCCGAAAAACCTAGACTCAAAGCTGGATGGATCAGGGGTTCATGTCCTTAAAGGAGGCATTGTTCAGTTTTGCAAAGATATTGGTTGGAACATGATGCAGCTTGCCGAAATGGATAAGCCTCAAAGAGAAATGTTTGCATGCTTCGCTGAAGCGATGCTTTTGGAATTTGAGGAATGCCATACGAATTTTAGTTGGGGTCGTAATAACATCACACTGGAGAAAATGGACTTCATCGGAAAAGCTTCGGTAAAGCACGGTTTCTCTACACTCAATCTTCAGCTTCAGGCAGCTCTTGCCTGATTTAGGTTCTATTCCTCTTTGTTATGGCTCGTAGATACTTGTTGGAGTTTGAGAAGCCCTTGGTTGAGCTTGAGAAACAAATTGAACAGATAAGGGAGCTTGCAAGAGATTCTGAGGTTGATGTTAGTCAGCAACTTCTTCAATTAGAAACACTTGCAGCTAAGAGAAGAGAAGAAATTTTTGCAGCGCTCACTCCTGCTCAGAAGATCCAAGTAGCTCGCCATCCTCATAGACCAAGTACCTTGGATTACATCCAAATGTTTTGTGATGACTGGATTGAGTTACATGGAGATAGGAGTGGTAGTGATGATCAAGCATTAATTGGAGGAGTAGGCCGAATAGGCGAGCGCTCTGTTCTGTTGATTGGACATCAAAAGGGAAGGGATACAAAAGAGAATGTTGCGAGAAATTTTGGGATGGCCACTCCAGGTGGCTATCGCAAAGCACTCCGGCTAATGGATCATGCCGATCGTTTTAGATTGCCAATTATTACCCTTATTGACACACCCGGTGCCTATGCAGGCCTTTTAGCTGAGGAACAAGGTCAAGGTGAGGCGATTGCGGTCAACTTGAGGGAGATGTTTCGACTTCGGGTACCAATTATCGCCACGGTTATTGGAGAAGGGGGGTCAGGAGGAGCTTTAGGTATTGGTGTCGCAGACAGGCTTCTTATGTTCCAGCACAGTGTCTATACAGTTGCTAGTCCAGAGGCATGTGCATCAATTTTATGGAGAGATGCAGCTAAAGCTCCTGAAGCTGCAGCTGCTTTAAAGATAACTGGACAAGATCTTCTGACTTTAGGAGTCGTTGATGAGGTTTTACCAGAACCAGCCGGAGGTAATAACTGGGCTCCTCTTAAGGCTGGGGAGGTCCTAAGAAAAGCAATAGAGAATCATCTTGATCAATTGACTTCATTGCCTATATCAAAGCTTCGTCAGCAGAGATACAAGAAATTTCGGGCAATGGGGAGAGTTTTGGAGCAGAAAAACTCTGGTGAAGGCATCACTGCTTAGAGTTCTTTGTCTATTTAATCCCTTTATAGAATTAAAACATTGCCTACAGCACTAATTACTGGAGCCTCAAGAGGAATTGGGAAAGCTACAGCAAAGCTCTTTGCTAATTCTGGTTGGGATCTGTTATTACTTTCTCGAGGTAGCGAAGAACTGGAATCTTTATCTCTTGAGGTCGAGAAAGTTGGGAGAAAGGTTTTTTATAGAAGTGTTGATCTCTCCAATCCAGAGGAGATCTCTCCAGGAATAGAGGCTCTCCTTACAGAAGGGTTAACACCTTCTGTGTTGATTAATAATGCAGGCGTAGCTTGGACTGGAGATCTGTTGTCAATGCCACTAGCTAGGTGGCAGTGGCTTTTGCAAATCAATATTTCAAGCGTATTTCAAGTCTGCTCTGCAGTTGTTCCTTCTATGAGAGGGAAAGGGGGCTTGGTTATAAATGTTAGTAGCCATGCTTCGCGTAATGCATTTCCTCAATGGGGAGCATATTGCGTCTCTAAGGCAGCCCTAGAAAGTTTTACTAGATGCCTTGCTGAAGAAGAACGACAAAACAGTATTCGCGCATGTACTCTTACAATTGGTTCTGTTGATTCAAGCTTGTGGGATTCGGAGTCAGTCAAAAGTGAATTTGATCGCAGTTCTATGCTTTCTGTTCAGCAGGTTGCCGAAGCACTCCTACAGCTAGCGCAACAACCCTCTTCTCAGGTTATTGAGGATTTAACCTTGATGCCTGCAAAAGGAGCTTTCTAATCAGTTATTTATGACTTCTACAGCGTCCCCTTCTAAAGGGCAATTTAGAGATGAAAATGAACTCTATGACGATATAAATAATGGAGGCACTCATGAAAAAGTCTCTGAACGAATTCGTCAACGACTTTTAGACAGAGGCGTCTCTTTCTTCGCTAATGACAATGTTTCAGAATGCATTGAAGAAGGTGAACTTGAAGAGCTTCAAATCGAAGTTGCAGAAAAGGTTGGGGACTTATTAAAATCTTTAGTTATAGATTTAGACAATGATCACAATACAGCTGATACGGCTCAAAGAGTTGCAAAGATGTACCTTAACGAAGTCTTTAAGGGGAGGTATCATAATCAGCCCAAAATCACTAGTTTCCCAAACGTAAAACACCTAGATGAAATATATACAGTAGGGCCTATTACTGTTCGCTCAGCATGCTCTCATCACTTTGTACCAATAATGGGCAGTTGTTGGATAGGCGTTAAACCTGGAAAGAGGGTTATTGGACTATCTAAGTTTGCAAGGGTGGCTGATTGGGTGTTCTCTAGGCCACATATTCAGGAAGAGGCAGTAATGATACTTGCAGATGAAATCGAAAGGTTGTGTGAACCTCAGGGGGTAGGAATTATTTTAAAAGCGGAGCATTATTGCATGAAATTAAGAGGGGTTAAAGAGCCTCATTGCAGCATGGTGAATTCAGTAGTAAGGGGAGATTTTCGTCATGACCCTAGCCTTAAACAGGAATTCTTTGAACTTGTTCATCAACAAGAGAATGCCTTGTCAAGGTGAAATTTGAGCACGTTACATAGCCGTTATAGTTGAAAACAATTTAATTGATAAATATCATTAACCTAATAAATTACTTGCTTAACTAATTAATTTTCTTTAATAAAAAAATGGATTTAAACTTGATTACTAGCAACAGCTTTTACTAAGGCTTTTACTAGGAGAAGATCTTTGACTCCTGGAGATACTTCTAAGCGACTAGATGCATCTATTCCATAGGGTGATGACTCACTAAGTAATGCTGGAATGCAATCTGCGCAAATGCCTCCAGCTAGCCACCAGCGTTTAGCTAAACAAATATTTTTCAACCATTCAATTGGTAATTGCTTGCCTGTTCCACCTAAATGTTTAGGGTCCCATGCATCTATCAAAAAAGCATCAACGACTTCTTTGTAATTTTCTAGAAGCAGAAGATCTTTCTTTTCTCTGATTCTAAAGGCTTTCCAAATTTCGATATTTGGAAAGCATCCCTGAAGCTTCTTGCAGGAATGCTCGGTCTCTTGACCATGCAGTTGGAGAACAGATGGAGTGCCTTCGCCTTTTAGGCCTTCAAGGATCTCTTCCTCTTTAAGATTGGCGATTACCCATACTCTTTTAATATCTGGAGCTGAGATTTCTAGTGCCGAAAATATTTCTCGTCTAGTTGAGGGACTGACGAAGCGAGGTGAGTTATGTACTCCGATCACCCCAAGAGCATTAATTCCAAGCTTGGCGATTGCCATAGCTTGCTCTAATTGGGTGATTCCACAGATTTTTATAGCAGTGGATGTTTTAGGACCCATAATTAAAGCCATTGGCTCAGGTCTTTTCTAGGATTAGTGAAGATTGCCCCTGACTAGATTCATAGGAGGAGTAAAGGTGTTTGAAGGCTGGCAGATAATGCGTATAAAGGGGATTCCATTGAGGGTGCATCCAAGTTGGTTTGTGATTTTGCTTCTTTTTACTTGGTCTGCACAGGGGCAGGTATTAAGCGTAGCGAAGTCTTCGATCTCAATTTGGGTTAGTTGGGCGATTGGCTTTTTAACAGCGTTACTTTTATTCCTCTCAGTTGTTCTTCATGAATTGGGTCATTCCTTTGTAGCGATACATGAGGGAGTGAAAGTTCGAAGTATTACTCTTTTCCTCTTGGGAGGAGTGGCAAGAGTAGAAAAAGAGTGTTCTACTCCTATGGCTGCATTTAGGGTTGCTCTTGCCGGGCCAGTGGTGAGCTTCTTGCTTGCAATGGTCTTGTTTATGGGGGTTCAAACCTTTGCAAATGTTAGTCCTCTACTAGCGAATCTTTTTGGCCAGGTTGGAGCAATTAATTTGGTCCTTGCGCTATTTAATCTGCTACCTGGCTTGCCTTTAGATGGGGGCCTGATCCTTAAGGCTTTGGTTTGGTATTGGACAGGTAGTCAGCGTAAAGGTATTCAGGTTGCTACTGCTACTGGAAGATTGCTTTCGTTCATCGCAATTTCAATTGGGATACTTCTTTTTCTTCTAGGCGGTGGTTTGGGAGGAGGCCTATGGTTGATTTTGTTGGGATGGTTTGGTCTTGCTGCATCTAGGTCTCAGAGTCAAATGTTGGCTTTGCAGGAGATTCTTTGCCAGCTCAAAGTGATTAATACTTCGGGTCATCGTTTTCGTGTACTTGAAGAGGATCAGCCTCTTAGAAGGCTGAGTGAAATTCATTTAGCCCAAAGCTCAAAAAAAAATCAATCAGAGTGGGTTTTGGTATGTAGTTCGGGTAGATGGGTTGGATATGTAACTGAACAACCCCTTAAGGAACTGCCTGTTCAAGTTTGGGATCAGCATTGCTTAAGAGACCATATAAGACCTCTCGATGAATTGCCTTCTATCGATCAAAGAGCCGCACTTTGGGAGGCTGTATTGAAACTTGAAGATTCAGAAGAAGGTAGGCTTTTGGTTTTTAGCCCTGCGGGTCTTCCTTGCGGGACATTAGATAGGGTTGACTTAGGTCAGGCAGTCCTTAAGAAGCTTGGAGTAAGACTTCCTTCACAAATTATTGAAACAGCAAGAAATCAAAGAATTTATCCTTTGGGTTTAGCTCTTCCCAAGATTGTCGAGGATATGTTGTCTGCAGGACTTCTTAAGCGGCCTCATTCTTGACTGTTAGGAAGCCTGATTTCATATCTTTCACCTTTGGTATTCATTTGATTCCAGTCTTCCATACTCAACTGATCAGCTTTCCATTCGAGCCCCCTCCATTCTGTAAGGAAAGACTTTTTAAGTATCTGATCTAGGCCTTGCCGAGGAACCCACGATGGAGCTGGACTAGGAGGTTCTTCATTAAAGACTTCTTGCCAAAGGGCTTTTGGGGGGTCTAAGAGTATTTCTCCATGTTGTAGTAGTTGACCAAAGCGCCAATATTGGGCACTCCCAACTCGTTTCTGTCCAAATTGATCAACCAGATCAGCAACAGATGATGTTCCAAAACAGTTTTCCACTTCTCTCATTGGAGATTTATTTCCGAATTGCAAAACCAGTCCTGTTTTTAAGAACCCTTTTGTTAACCATTCACATGCTTTTAGGTACGCTTTTGGTCGGCTCTTTGGTGGAGAAGGCCATACCAAGGCATAGGTAAGACCTCCAACATGGAGGACTCCACCGCCTCCACTAGGTCTTCGAACAAGATTGAGCTTTTGATTCCTTACTAAGGTTTTCCACCTCTCTGGAAAAATCTTTTGATGTGAACCAACAGAGAGCCAATCACCCTCCCATGAGTAGAAGCGAATCATGGGCTGATCATTTTTTGCTTTGATTGATTCTTCTAAAAGCATCATGTCCAAAGCCATTTGACAAGGCCCAGTCAATTTCAGTGGCTCTATGAATAGCCTGTTATTCGGGATGACTTGAGATTGGGAATTTGGTTGAGTCATTTATTTCACAAAGTTTTCAGCAAGTCATTTTTATGTTCTAACAGCAACTTCAACTGAAAAAGGTGTGACAGCCTTTTGCAAATACGAGTTCTATTGCTGATTTGCTAGGAGAATAAGCATGTTTCTGATCTTTATCTCATGGACCCCAATATTGACTTGGCTGGGATGCTTCTAGTGGTCATCATTCACGCAGGCATATTGGCTCTTCGCTTAGGGATTGCCCTTCAACGAGCCTGAACTTGAAAAGGGGACTTGGCAGATTGTATTTACTGCGATAAAAGCGGTTAATTAGATTATTTGCCTTGTCCCGACCCCAGGGGAAAAAAGTCAGGACTAATCGAGTACCCCCTTCTCGTTCTGATCCCTCGAAGAGGCCTCCTCTAAAGAGGAGAAATCAGAGGATAGATGCTGCCACTTTGGCCTCAAGGCTGCAGCTTCAAGAAGAGCGTAGAGAGTTTATTTATAGCTCTTTGGGGCTTGCTATGAAATTAGGCATTTTTTCTTTGGGGGCGGTGAGTCTTGTAAAACTTTCCATTGCATATCACCATCGACTTGACCGTTTTGGCGAGTTGACTGCAGTTATGAATGTTGAGACCTCAAGACTGAACAATATTCAAAGAAGATTTGACCATTTGTTTACTATCGGTGGACGTAATCGTCTTATGGATGAGCAAGACCAGTGGATTGAGCCAAATAGATTGCGGATTATTTGGAGGTAAGTCCATTTTTTATTAGTCTTATTTCGAATGATTGCATAACACAAACACTGAAAAGACAAATTAAATGGCTTCTTCTCAGGCTGCTCCAGGAACGGTATTGATCACGGGCACGACTTCAGGAGTTGGCTTGTATGCCACAAAAGCTTTAGTTGAACTTGGTTGGAGAGTTATCACAGCAAACAGGAACCCTTTAAGGGCCGAAGATGCAGCAGTTCGGATTGGCTTGCCATCAGGATCCCCTAGGCAGCTAGAACATTTGTATATGGACCTAGGGGATTTAGATAGTGTTAGAGAGGGCGTGAACAATCTCCTTGATTTGCTAGATGCTCCCTTGGATGCATTGGTTTGTAATGCAGCGGTTTACCTTCCGAGGTTAAATAAACCACAAAGATCTGCTCAGGGATATGAGATCTCAATGGCTACAAATCACTTTGGCCATTTCTTGTTAATTCAACTTCTTTTAGACAACCTGAGAAGATCAACTCGTCCAGTTTGGAAAGGAACTTCATGGGGAGGAGAGCCTGCAAGGGTGGTGATTCTTGGAACAGTTACTGCAAATTACAAAGAATTGGGAGGTAAAATCCCTATACCTGCTCCTGCAGATTTGGGTAACCTTTCTGGGTTTGAACAAGGGTTTCGGGAACCTATATCGATGGCTAGTGGAAAACGTTTTAAACCAGGCAAAGCTTATAAGGACAGCAAGCTTTGCAATATGATCACAACTCAAGAGTTGCACAGAAGATATAAAGATTCTCCAATCTTGTTTAGTTCTCTTTATCCAGGTTGCGTAGCAAACACAAAATTGTTTCGAAACACTCCTAAGCTATTTCAAATTCTTTTCCCTTGGTTTCAAAAGTTGATTACAGGGGGTTATGTAAGTGAGCCTTTGGCAGGGAAAAGGGTCGCCCAGGTTGTTGCTGAGGCAGAGTTTGGTATTTCGGGAGTGCATTGGAGTTGGGGCAATCGTCAGAAGAAAACACCAAGACCTTTTTCCCAGGAACTTTCTGAACGAGCAACAGATCAAATCACTGCTCGCAAAGTTTGGGACTTGTCAATGCAACTTGTGGGTTTGGATAGCTAATTCACCTAAAGGTTTTAATTCTTTTAATCAAAGCCAAGCAGGTCAAATATTTCACGATCTTTTAGAGGTTCAGCTTCTAGGGGTTTTACGCTTTCGCTCATTTTTTTAGCTAGAGCCAGGTATTCGTTTTGGACTTCTAAAACACCTTCCTCTTGTGGGTCCATCTCGAAAATTGTGCATTTTTTAAGTCTTGACCGACGAATTGCATCTACATTACGAAAATGTGCCATGGTTTTTAGACCTGTCTTTTTATTAAACTTTTCTATTTGATCTAATTCAGCAGAACGATTTGCTACTACTCCACCAAGACGAACTTTGTAGTTTTTGGCTTTTGCATTGATTGCTGCCACTATCCGATTCATTGCAAAAATTGAATCAAAGTCGTTTGCAGTAACAATTAGGCAGTAATTCGCATGTTGAAGAGGAGCTGCAAAGCCACCGCAGACAACATCACCAAGCACATCGAATATGACGACATCTGTATCTTCAAGAAGATGATGTTCTTTAAGAAGCTTCACTGTTTGACCAGTTACATAACCACCGCAACCTGTACCAGCTGGGGGGCCTCCGCTTTCTACGCACATCACACCGTTAAAGCCTTTAAACATGAAATCCTCAGGCCTTAACTCTTCGCTATGGAAATCAACTTCTTCAAGTATGTCAATAACAGTTGGCACCATTTTATGAGTCAGCGTAAAAGTGCTGTCATGTTTTGGGTCACACCCAATCTGAAGAACTTTTTTGCCAAGTTTCGAGAAAGCTGCTGAAAGGTTGGAAGATGTAGTGGATTTGCCAATGCCGCCTTTGCCATAAACAGCGATAACTAGAGCTCCTTCTTCAATATGCATTGCAGGATCCTGTTGGACCTGAACACTGCCTTCTCCGTCAGCCGGACGCGTAAGGGTACTAGTCATTAATTAAATTTGATATTGATATTCTTATCATTTAAGGACTGATAAACACTTATTGGAGATTGTTTGCGAAATACGACACATTGAATTTTTGATTAATTTGAAAGCACGATCTAATACAATTTCTCTTGAATCAATTAAGGATAAATACTCATTTCAAATAAGCTTGTTTATAGTAATCAACATTCTCTTTTCTGAGCCTAAGCTCCGAAATGGGCTTTTGCATCAAAAAGAGTTTCGCTATCTATGCTTTTGCATCCAGTTTGGAGGGCATATTTTTCCGTGTTTCTCCGAACTTTCCCTCTAACAAAGAAGGGAATCTTAGCTAGCTCTGCTTTTCCTTCTGGTGTCCAAATTGGAATTATTTCTGACGAGTCAGTTTTAGGTAGATTTTCAAAACAGTTTTCTTCTGGCTCGTCAAATTGATGTTGCTTGGCCCCCTGATGACCTAGGTGACTTTGATGACCATCTACGAATTCAAAGTCATGTCGGAACATGCCAATTAAATGTTCCTCAAGGCCCATCATTAGAGGATGAACCCAGTCATCAAAAATTACGTTTGCACCTTCCCATCCCATTTGTGGGCTATATCGCGCAGGTACATCTTGTACGTGCATTGGTGTAGAGATGACTGCACAGGGAATACCCAGTCTTTTAGCACTATGCCGCTCCATTTGAGTTCCTAAAACAAGTTCTGGCGCGGCATTTGTTATGGCTGCTTCTACTTCTAAATAGTCATTGCTAATTAGGGCTTCAAGTCCAAACTCTTTGGCGGTAGCACGAACAGCGCGAGCCATCTCCCTGCTATAGGTTCCTATCCCTACAACTTTAAAACCAAGTTCCTCCTTTGCAATTTTCGCAGCAGCAATTGAGTGAGTCCCATCCCCAAATATGAATACCCGTTTCCCAGTGAGATAGTTTGAATCTACTGATTTTGAATACCAGGTCAATCTTGATTTTTGGACGAGTAAATTTTGATTTGGAGGGGCCATCCCAAGAAGATCATGAATTTCCTCTAAAAACTCTTGGGTCGCATTTACTCCAATAGGGATTTTTTTGCTAAAGGGCATCCCTAAATTACGTTCAAGCCAGGTGCATGTACTTTCTGCAATTTCTGGATATAAGCAAACATTAATATCGGCTTTCGGAAGGTTTAAAAGATCTGCTGGTGATGCCCCAAGCGGTGCTGAAGCATTTACGTCGATATTGTGTTCATTCAGTAATTTCTGTATTTCAAGTACATCGTCTCGACATCTAAATCCAAGTAAAGAGGGGCCTAAAAGGTTTACTCTTGGATGCCTTTCCTCAGTTTTCCATGCGGTTGGATCATGTTCATTATCTTCTTTTAGGGTGTCTTTTAGGAGAGTGCGAACAAGCTGGTAAAAGGTCTCTGAAGCTCCCCAATTCTCTTTTTTGCTGTAAGCAGGTAATTCAAGACTGACTATTGGGAGGTTCAACCCCATTCCGTGAGCAAGTGAGCCAGGTTGATCTTGGATTAATTCAGCTGTACAGCTTTCTCCCACTAAAAGTGCATCTGGCTTGAATCGATCAACAGCTTCGCTGATATGACTCTTCACTAGTTCTGCTGTGTCCCCACCAAGGTCCCTAGCTTGAAAGGTTGTATATGTAACTGGGGGCCTTTCTCCCCTTCTTTCTATCATTGTGAAAAGAAGGTCAGCATAGGTATCTCCTTGGGGAGCATGCAGAACATAGTGAACGCCCTTCATTGAAGCTGCAATCCGCATGGCCCCAACATGAGGAGGACCTTCATATGTCCAAAGAGTGAGTTCCATTTTCAGGCGTTAGCGAGTTGGTTTTGGTTGAGAAGGGCTTTTCGATGAAGAGGCCTTGAGAAGAGTTCAGCAAGATCTGAAGCTTGGTCAATCCCATGAATTGGACTGAAAACAAGTTCAATGGACCATTTCGTAGAAATTCCTTCTGCCTCTAAAGGGTTAGCAAGTCCCATCCCACAGACAACAAGATCAGGCTGTTTCTCTCGTACACGGTCAAGTTGATTCTCAACATGTTGCCCTTCCATTATTCGTGTCCCTTTTGGAAGCAGATCTAATTCAGGCTGCATCATCTCTCTATTGAGGTAAGGGACCCCCACCTCGATCAACTCCATGCCACATTCTCTATGAAGAAAACGTGCAAGGGGAATCTCGATTTGAGATTCTGGGAGTAGGAAAATACGTTTACCTTCTAATTGAGTTCTGAAGGGTTCGATTGCTTTGTGAGCCCTTAATATCAGTGGATCTAGGGTTGAGCTGACTAAGGTCGCATTGATATTGAATGCTTTTGCAGCTGCTTCCATCCATAGACGGCTACCTTCGATTCCCAGAGGGAATGGAGCTTGGAGGATTTGAGCACCTTTATCTTTGAGAGCCCTTGCAGTATCAGTTAAATATGGTTGGGCTAGTAAAACCTTTGTGCCCGGCCCAACTGCAGGAAGTTCGGTGGACTGTCTGGGTGGCAGGCTAACTACTCTTTCGATACCTAGCCGGTTAAAGAGACTAATTAAGCGATCTTCTACAGCATTAGCTAGTGTTCCAACCAGTAGTAGTTGATCGCTCTTTGTAATAGGCATTAATGGGACAAGAGCTTTTAAAGCCCCGTCCTCACCTTGAGTGAATGTTGTTTCAATACCACTCCCTGAGTAGTTGAGTACCTGTACTTTCCCTCTTAGAAGTTCATTTAGTCGCTCTGCGACTCTCCCTAAATCAAGCTTTATAACTTCACTTGGGCAAGACCCGACAAGGAATAAAGTGCGAATTTCTGGCCGCCTTCTTAGAAGATCTTTGACGACTCTGTCCAACTCTTCGTGAGCATCAGCCAGACCGGCCAGGTCTTTTTCTTCAAGAATTGCAGTGCCAAAACGTGGTTCTGCAAAGATCATTACCCCAGCAGCACTTTGGATTAGATGCGCACAGGTACGTGATCCCACTACTAGGAAAAAGGCATCTGGCATTCTTCGATGAAGCCAAACAATAGAAGTGAGACCACAGAAAACCTCACGGGGTCCAGATTCTTTAAGCAGCGTTGAGCCGCCCATGGTTTAACGAGATATCTTTGTTTAAATTGATTGGTATTAAAAGAAAGTGTGCATTAGTTACGGAAACTCTTTGGGATTGAGGACCTTTTGTTTCAGTGATGTTTCAATTTTTGGCAAATCAACAAATAAACTCTTCATCAGAATCCAACTTTTTTGGGTTAAATGAGATCAAAGGTCCTTACTAATATCAATTTTTAAGAGTTTATTTAGATGTATAGAGAATTCCTCTCTGGTTAGATATTGAGATTTATCTGGACTTTTCTCTTAATTGCTTTTTCTACTTAGTTGCGCCAATAGGCGGATTCGTTGTCATTTCGGGTTAATTTCCAAACATTTCTACTTATCCGCCTAGCTATAAGACCTCCACGTTCGGTTTTTCCTGAACCAGGGCGAGCCCCTAGAAGATGACTGACTTCGGCAGTAGATAGAGGTGCGCCAGTTTGAATTGCAAGATTCGTCAGCTCTAAACGTTGTCTAAGGCTATGCAAGTCAGCTTGCCCACTGTCTTCTGCATTATTCCAGGACCATTCGGAATTGCCTTCTCGTTGCATTTTTTGCATGAGACCTAGACCAATTAAACCCAAGGCTTGCTCTGCCTTTAGCTCGGTTTTGAGTGTCTTTGAATCAGACTCTGCTTTCTGCTGAGTGTCCATAAGAGATCCCCTATATGGGCTTGACAGTATCGGCTTCTAACGAGCTTGCAACCTCTAGAAAATTATGAGATCGGCGAACCTTCCGGTAGTATCCGCGCCATGAACCGTTCAGCTGGCTTAGACATACAAGAATGGCGGCAAGGGGGTAGTGCTCTCGTGACAGGTACTGAGGTGCATCCTCATACCTCAGGAGCAAGTTGCGTAATTACTACTGATTCAGAGTCTTCAAGAGTTGCTCGCCAAAATAGTCATGTGCAGCAGATAGAACTCAGAACATATGTGTTTTTAGATTCTCTTCAGCCTCAACTTGCCGCTTATATGGGGACTGTCAGTCAGGGATTCCTTCCTATACCTGGCGACGCTTGCCTTTGGATGGAAGTCTCACCAGGTATGGCTGTTCATCGGGTAACTGACATTGCACTTAAAGCAAGCAATGTTCGCCTTGGACAGATGGTTGTTGAAAGGGCTTTTGGTTCATTGGCCCTGTATCACCGAGATCAAAGTACTGTTCTTCACTCTGGTGATGTAGTCCTTGATGCGATTGGAAGCACTGTTAGTAGAAGGAGTCCTTGTGAAGTGAGTTGGACTGAGGTGATTAGAGCAATTACTCCTGACCACGCAGTTTTAATTAACCGCCAGAATCGCAGAGGCTCGATGATTGAGTCAGGAATGAGTATGTTTATTCTTGAAACAGAGCCGGCTGGTTATGTTTTGATTGCGGCCAATGAGGCCGAAAAAGCATCAAATATTACTGTTGTTGATGTGAAGGGAGTAGGAGCCTTTGGTCGTTTAACTCTTGCAGGTAAAGAAGGAGATGTTGAGGAGGCTGCTGCTGCTGCAATGCGAGCTATTGACCAGATAAACCGATAGTTGTTTTTTTAAGAGAGACCCAGTTGGCCTAGTAAATACGGTGCTAACACGCGTGCAGCTTTCCCTCGGCTACCTAGTCGAGATAACTGCTCATGATTTAGTTCTCCATATGTGCAGTTTGCTTCTCTCACCCAAAGGAGTGATTCGAATTCACCTCCTGGATAAGCAGGTTGCTTAAGAATTTCACCCCAACAAATCCCTTCCGCTTCTTTAATTAATTCTCCTTTTGCATTGCAAAAGACCATCACGCTTCGGAAACGGGCGCTTCGATAAGGGGTCTCACCAAGCTCAAAAAGAATTTTTTTGATCTTTTCTTCATTATTTTCGGCAAAACGTGCTGAAAAAATCCCTGGAGAACCTCCGAGAGCATCAATCTCTAAGCCTGAATCGTCGGCAATTGACCAACTATTTGTTCTTATTGCAGCGGCTCGTGCTTTTAAAAGAGCATTCTCTAGATAGGTAGAACCTGTCTCTTCGACATCCAAGTCATTTGGCTGCTTGTTCACTTCTAAAGGAAGTGGTCCAAGCATTGCTTCTATTTCTTCAACCTTTTTAGGGTTTCCGCTGGCAATTGTGAGGATTGGTCTAGCCAAGAGTGGAATGTCAAATTCTCCCAGTTCTCCGTTTAACGAATGGACTGGGGTTGTGCCTTAGAGAATTTTATAGAGACAAGGTAGGTTGAACATTCCACCCCTTGGCAATGCCTTGGGCCCTGTCTCAGATGGAGAAGGTACTAACGAAGTCACTTCATCGCAAGTCAATATGCTGAGGTCCTCACTTAAAAATCAATAGGCGTTTTTAACAGTCAGGCAAAGGGAGATAAGGTTTGCTTATAACAGTCAACACGTACAGTGATCGGGTTTTTAGTCAAAATCACTTGACTGAATGGGGGTCATCAGAGCATTGTCCATAGCGAACATTCCATCCCACTTATCAGGCAGGCAATGGCTAACGAAACTATGGGCATCGCACTCGGCATGATCGAGACTCGCGGACTTGTCCCAGCAATCGAAGCAGCTGACGCAATGACCAAGGCAGCTGAAGTGCGCCTTATTGGTCGTGAATTCGTCGGTGGTGGTTACGTAACCGTCCTAGTTCGTGGCGAAACAGGTGCTGTAAACGCAGCCGTTCGGGCTGGCGCTGACGCATGCGAACGTGTTGGTGACGGCCTTGTTGCTGCTCACATCATTGCGCGTCCTCATCGCGAAGTTGAGCCTGCTCTTGGCAATGGAGCTTTCCTTGGTCAAAAGGACTGATATTTGAAGCGCTGCTTTTCAGATCAGCGTGACATTTAAGCCTTAAATACCGAACTAAAGGAGTTATTCCATGAGTAAGAAGTATGACGCTGGGGTCAAGGAGTACAGGGACACCTACTGGACTCCCGATTATGTCCCCCTAGATACAGACCTTTTGGCCTGCTTTAAATGCACTGGCCAAGAAGGCGTACCAAGAGAAGAAGTAGCAGCTGCTGTTGCTGCAGAATCATCAACAGGTACTTGGTCCACTGTGTGGTCTGAGTTATTGACTGACCTTGAATTTTACAAGGGTCGCTGTTATCGCATCGAAGATGTACCTGGAGACAAAGAGTCTTTTTATGCATTCATTGCATATCCTCTAGACCTTTTTGAGGAAGGCTCTATCACAAACGTACTGACTTCTTTAGTTGGAAACGTTTTTGGGTTTAAAGCATTGAGGCATCTTCGTCTTGAAGATATTCGCTTCCCAATGGCTTTTATTAAGACCTGTGGTGGCCCTCCTAACGGAATTGTGGTTGAGCGTGACCGTCTTAATAAGTATGGACGACCTCTTCTTGGTTGCACCATTAAACCTAAGCTTGGTCTATCCGGTAAAAACTATGGCCGGGTAGTTTATGAATGCCTGCGTGGTGGATTAGACCTCACAAAGGATGATGAGAACATCAATTCTCAGCCTTTCCAGCGTTGGCGTGAGCGCTTCGAGTTCGTTGCTGAAGCTGTAAAGCTTGCTCAACAGGAAACAGGAGAGGTCAAGGGTCATTATCTAAATTGCACTGCGACTACTCCTGAGGAGATGTATGAGCGTGCTGAGTTCGCTAAAGAACTTGACATGCCTATCATCATGCATGATTACATCACTGGAGGATTTACTGCTAATACAGGGTTAGCTAACTGGTGCCGTAAGAACGGGATGCTTCTTCACATTCACCGTGCAATGCATGCTGTGATTGACCGTCATCCAAAGCATGGTATTCACTTCCGTGTACTTGCTAAGTGCTTACGTCTTTCAGGTGGTGATCAGCTCCATACAGGAACTGTTGTTGGAAAACTTGAAGGTGATCGTCAGACCACCCTTGGTTACATCGACAACCTTCGTGAGTCTTTCGTTCCTGAAGACCGCACCCGCGGTAATTTCTTTGATCAGGATTGGGGCTCAATGCCTGGTGTATTTGCTGTCGCTTCTGGCGGTATTCATGTATGGCACATGCCTGCATTACTTGCAATCTTCGGAGATGATTCTTGTCTCCAATTCGGTGGTGGTACTCATGGTCACCCATGGGGATCTGCTGCTGGAGCCGCTGCTAACCGTGTAGCTCTTGAAGCTTGCGTAAAAGCACGTAATGCAGGGCGTGAGATTGAGAAGGAAAGCCGCGACATCCTTATGGAAGCCGCTAAGCACAGTCCTGAACTCGCAATCGCACTTGAAACTTGGAAAGAGATCAAGTTTGAATTCGATACAGTCGATAAACTCGACGTTCAGCAATAGCGAAGAAATTGAGGGGGCATTTCTTCCTCCTCAATTGCTTCAACAATTTCACTAACCGGAATCTTTACCGGCAATTATTCCATACACAATCCCAGGTTCACCATGCCTTTCCAGAGCACAGTTGGTGACTATCAAACAGTCGCCACCCTGGAAACCTTCGGCTTCTTACCGCCGATGACCCAGGACGAAATCTACGATCAAATTGCTTACATCATTGCTCAGGGTTGGAGCCCTGTCATTGAACACGTTCATCCAAGTGGCTCTATGCAGACCTATTGGTCTTATTGGAAGTTGCCTTTCTTCGGAGAAAAGGATCTGAATGTGGTTGTTAGCGAGCTTGAAGCTTGCCACCGTGCATACCCTGACCACCATGTTCGTATGGTTGGTTACGACGCATATACCCAAAGCCAGGGGACTGCATTCGTGGTTTTTGAAGGTCGCTGATCAGCGATGTTATTAATAGCCTCGGAACTCTTCTGAGGCTATTAATTTTTCTTCGAGAAGATTACCTCTTCTCTATTTAAGACGTTCCTTTTGGGTAGACATGGCAAAACAATCTAGTCGCGATTTAGTACTTGAGCGCCGAAAGGCTCTTAGTCAAGGCGGCAAAAAAGCTCTTACAGTCAACGGATCAAAAGAAAATCGAGTCCGTTCTGCTACTGATGCGCGTGCTACCAGAACGGATTCGTCTGCTGTGCAACATGGCATGCCAAAAACGCCAAGTTCAAGCTCCTATAAAAGTTCTAGTATTTCTGCTGTTAGTTCATCTCCAAGGATAACTACCAAAAAAGTAAGTATGCCAAGTAGAGAGTTGGTTCTCGAACGGAGAGAAGCACTTTCTCGTCATGGTAAGAGAGCAGATAAAAGTAAGGACCGTACAAGAGTAGATGTTGAAAACAAAACAGCTACTTCTGCAAAACAAGTTGATATCAAGTACTGTTGCGATGATTGCAAGGAAAAAGATCAAGTTCCTTTTGAATCACCAAAATCATTATCTATTTCACAAAGATCATCAGATTCAAGCCTGACATCTAAAGGTCGTCGTTCGACTAATAAGCGTCGCGCTATTCAAAACCCTAGTAGAGCAATCGTACTAGCTCGTCGTGAAGCGCAATCAAAACATGGAAAAACAGCAGGTAAGCAACCTTCTTCTCCAGCTTCAGTTGCTCGTCAGGGAGACCCTGACCTCACTAGTAGGGAGCTGTCACAAAGAGTACGGGAACTTCGCAGCAAGAGTGGTTCTACCGGTAAGCAACGTTCTGGCACTGCACGTCCTTGTGGTCCGAACAGAAATGGTTCGAAGCAAAACGTTGCTGCAGATGCCCATTGGAAAGTTGGACAAAGTGAGACTAATTCAGGACAGCTAGTAACTGGAACACAGGCCAATAGGTCCACTCAAACGACTGGTAATGAGGCCAGTACTTGCAGGTCAATTACTGGAACACAATATTTAGGATCAGAAGTTTTTGAGACTTTTTGCCAAGCTGCTCCTTCACCTGGCCAGCCTTCTAAAGTTGCAGTTACAAATACAACTCACGGGAATAGGGTGACTGGTAATGAAGTCGGACGTTCTGAGAAAGTTACTGGAGACGAGCCCGGAACTTGTAAGACACTTACAGGAACAGAATATATATCTGCAAATCAATCAAATTCTTATTGCGGTGGTGTGCAGCCATCTCCCCGTAAAGTTGGTCAGAGCCTCACACTTGATGGAAGGAAGGTGAGTGGAGTGATGGTTGGGCGTTCTTCAAAAGTGACTGGGGATGAGTCTGGTGCTAATAGGGGGCTTACAGGTGATCAATACTTGGGATCAGATCCACTACCTGAAGGTAGACCTGCTGAGAAAGTTGGCTTATTTAATACTTTGCGTGGTTCAGGTGTAACAGGAACAAATGTTGCACGCTCAGAATTTGTGACAGGTAATGAGCCAGGAAGTTGTAAGAACGTTACAGGGGATGAATATGTTGGACCACAGCAATACCAATCTTTTTGTGGCGGTAAACCAGCACCTGAGGCAGCGAAAGTTGGTTTAAGTCTTACCAATAAGTCTCAGGCTGTTAGTGGAACACTTACAGGTAGATCTGATCTGGTCACAGGTGATGAGCCTGGAACTTGTAAGGCTGTAACAGGTACTCCATATGCTGGGGTTGAGCAAGCAGTTGACAGGTGCAACTCACGTTCTGTTGATGAAATCCAACAGAGAACCCCTAACAGGCTTGGAACACCAGGAGCTCGAATGACAGGGCAGCAGCCAGGTATCGGTGGGGTTATGACAGGAGCTACTAAGGGTGCCTGTGAAAGCTTGACCGGAACTCCTTACGTTGGTTCTGACCAATTTTCTCAGGCGTGCGTCGCTAAAAACACACTTCCTACTGATGACAATAGGGTCGCATCGGAGAGTGCTTTTGGTACTAAATTCACAGTTCAATCCCCTGCCAGGGCTGCTCAGGCAGAGAGAGAACAGCAGTCTGCGGTAACAGGTACAAGTTATGAAAATGGTTCTAGGATCACGGGACCATTTGACATGGCACCTGAGAAGGTCACCGGTACAGAGCAGTTCCGTTTTGATCGGAAACAAAGAGAGTTCAATGCTCTTCCTTTAAATGAGTCAATTGGAGAAGAGGATGAATCTCGACCACGCTCTCGGATTACTGGCGAGGGTCAGTCTGCAGGCCTAAATATTACTGGAGATGATTGGGCTAGAGGTGAATCTGTGACGGGGACTGAAGGTGCCTCTGCTCGCCGACGTAATCCTTCACGGCCAGGCCCAATGGGTGCAATGCCTCCAGTGAGCTCCAAGCGGAATGAAGAACTCTTAAAGCCAGACTTCTTAATAACTGGATCAAGTGGAAACACCCATGAAGGGCAGCTTGTCACTTTTTCTGGCGGAGCAAGGGGCTGAGTAGGTAATGGCCTATCGCAATCGAAGTTTGGCCAAAAATGCAGAACGCTTTCGTGGCCCTACAGCACCTCGCAAGCGTCATGCGAAGCGGCAAGACTCTCCGGAACTAGTAGTCAATACCTTCCACAGGCGAGGAAACTCTCTACACCATCCCCTATCGAATGTAGCGGTTAATCAGCGATTGGAAGAATATGAGGCTTCGGTCAAAGACAGATTCGACAAAATTGTGCCTTTGCTAAAAAGTGTCTCGGCTCTTCAGCATGATCAAGATTTCGTAATTAAAGCCCAAGAGCTCAGTCGATCTCAATTGGGTTTTGAATTACCTTCTCATGTCCTTGAGAGGGCATGGGTCAACCCTCTTGACATGAGAGCATTGTTTGCTTCATGCGTCTTTCAGGCTCATCAAAAAGTTAGTGAGCAGTTTTTCAACTCTGACCCCTTACATGGAGGAGAAGAAAGCCCTGAAGCAGTAGCTTTCCAATCATTTTTAACAGATTGTGGGTTTCATCTTCTTGATGTGACTCCTTGCGCAGATGGACGGTTAGCCCATTCAATTGCTTATGTATTAAGAATCCCCTTCAGTGCCGTACGACGACGTTCTCATGCGGGAGCCTTATTTGATGTTGAGAATACAGTCAACCGTTGGATTAAAACTGAACATAGTCGTTATAGGGAAGGTATCCCGAATTCATCTGCATCCCCAACACGTTATCTAAAAGTTGTTACTTATCATTTTAGCTCAGTTGATCCTTCTCACCAAGGATGTGCAGCGCATGGTAGTGATGATGCTGTTGCTGCTCAGGCCGGCTTGCAACGATTACTTGATTTCCGTGAGTCAGTTGAGAACAGTTTTTGTTGTGGAGCTTCTGTTGACCTCCTTTTGATTGGCCTTGATACTGATACAGATGCAATTCGAGTACATGTTCCTTCTGTTGATAGCAAGATGTCTTTGGATAAGTGGATTTGTGCTTTGAAGGTTTATAAAGAGACTGAACATCTGTCAAAAGAGCATGCAACTCAGAAGATTTTTGAAATAGTTGAGGCTAGTTCACCTGAGAATGTAGACAAAGGAATGCTTTCTTTTATTACGCAGTTGATAACCAATAATCTTTCACAGATTGACTATGTTCGTAACTTGCATGATGGCCCTTATCCAGATGCAGGTCATGCAGAAAGGTTTATTGGTGTTGGTATAGGGTTTAAAGAAGTGCATTTGAGAAACCTTACTTATTTTTCTCATCTAGATACTGTTGAGGAAGGTGCCCCTGACTTAGATGTTGGCGTGAAAATTTTTAAAGGCTTAAATGTGTCCCGAGATTTGCCCATACCAGTTGTTATTCGTTTTGACTATTCTGGGAAAGTTCCTGGAGCAAGAGGGCGAGCATTAGCTGATTGTCTACGGGTTAATAGTGCAATTGCTTCACGCTATCGAGATTTGGTAGATGATGGGCTGTTACATACGCTTCTAACTATTAGGGACCGTGATAAAAAAGCTCCAGCAGAGGTTGTAGGTTCTTCACTAGAACCTGATCTTCAGGAGGCTCACTGACATGTTGATTTGTAAGGTCTTAAAACCACTTGTTTCAACCAACCGAATCCCAGGATTTGAACATAGACACCTTCAGGTTGTCTTGGATGGGAGCTCTAAAAAAGTTGCAGTTGACGCTGTGGGTTGTAAGCCAGATGACTGGGTAATTTGTGTGGGGAGTTCCGCTGCAAGAGAGGCAGCAGGAAGTAAGTCTTATCCAAGTGATCTTACGATTGTTGGGATTATTGACCATTGGGACCCTGAGTCTCCTAGTCCTCAACTGGGAGGAAATGTTTGATGGAAATCATGCAAGTAATGGGGCGCCTGGTGTGTACCCAACGTGTCGAGGGATTAGGTCATATGCACTTACGTATATTGCGAACTAATAAAGGAAAGCAATTGGTTGCTGTTGACCCAGTTGGAGCTAGAGAAGGTAACTGGGTTTTTACAGCTAGTGGCTCTGCTGCAAGATTTGCTTGTCCTAATCCTGCAATACAAACAGATCTCACTATTGGAGGAATTATTGATCATTGGACTCCTGATGGGTAGAGGCAATTGAATCCTTTCTCTTCTACTGACTTTTTGTTTTTTGTTTCATGACTAATTCAACCCCTAGGAAACGTTCTGACAACTCCTCTGAAAAGAATGGAGCTGGAAGTATTAAAAAAGGTTCTGCCAGAAGTAGCTCATCTAAGGTTCCTCAAACAGTAGACGTTGTACCCCTTGCTACACCCATAAAAGGAGTATCAACTTCTGAAAGCTTGAGCTCAACAGAAAATACTGCAAAAGTACCTAAGGGGGGTTCTGGTCCTTCGCGCAGTAACTCAAGATCAGGCAATAACTCATCGACTGGTGGTAGCGGGACTACTCTCAGATCTAGGAGGACTTCTCGTTCTGATGAACCTCAAATTCAAGGAGTTGCATTGGGAATGATTGAAACTCGTGGGATGGTCCCTGCTATTGAAGCTGCAGATGCGATGACCAAGGCAGCTGAAGTTTTCTTGATTGCTAGGGAATATGTTGGAGGTGGTTATGTGACGGTTATGGTTCGCGGCGAGACTGGTGCTGTAAATGCATCTGTTAGAGCGGGTGCTGATGCTTGTGATCGTGTTGGAGACGGATTAGTTGCTGCTCACATAATTGCCCGACCTCATTTAGAAGTTGAGCCCGCATTAAGGTCTAGTGGTGCTAAAAGACGTTATTAAAACAATTTTTTTTGAGTGAATTTAAGATTTAACAGGGCAGAAATTTGTTAGTTATTCTAGGTTCGTCCCAAGTCAAGAATTAAAGCTGTGATGGATAAATGGCAAGAACGTCAGCGACCTTTCCGTCTTGAAAGGCGATTTGAATTCAAGACTTATGAAGCTACAAGAGATTTCTTAGATCGTCTTGGTGCATATAGTGAAGAAACCAAACGTTTCCCTGATATTAGTTTTGGCACCAATTATGTGAACATTACTTTGCGCCCAGAGAGTGAGGATCAAGGGGCGGAATTGACTAAAACTGACTATCAATTTGCGGAAGAGATTGATGGACTCCTTGATTGACCTTTCTTCGGCTTATTCAGAATCTGGGGTTAGAGAAGTTCTTGATCAACTAGATGTTGAGCTTATAGGACTCAAACCAGTGAAAACAAGAATAAGGGAAATAGCAGCTTTGCTTTTGGTTGATAAAGCCAGACAGGGATTTGATCTGCCTAATACGATGCCAGGACTACATATGTCTTTTACTGGGAGGCCTGGGACAGGTAAAACTACAGTCGCTGGACGTATCTCGGAGATTCTCCATAGGCTTGGTTATTTGAGAAAGGGACACCTTGTTACGGTCACAAGAGATGACCTTGTTGGTCAATATGTTGGGCATACTGCTCCAAAAACAAAGGAAATCATCAAGAGATCTCAAGGAGGTGTTCTTTTTATTGATGAGGCCTATTACCTCTACAAGGAAGGAAATGAAAGAGATTATGGCTCAGAAGCTGTAGAAATTCTGCTCCAAGAGATGGAGAAGAAGAGGTGCGAATTTGTTGTTGTTTTAGCTGGTTATAAGGATCGAATGGATTCTTTTTATCAGTCAAACCCTGGACTATCTTCCAGAATTTCTCATCATATTGATTTTCCTGATTACAATAATGAGGAGCTAATGAAAATCGCCAAAATTTTTCTTGATTGTCAGGGCTATTGCTTTAGCAAAAAGGCCTATGTTTCATTTCAAGATTATATTCAAAGGCGAAAGGAACTTCCTTTCTTTGCAAATGCACGTTCCATAAGAAACGCGATTGATCGAAGTCGATTAAGACAAGCAAATAGACTTTTTTCTCGAATGGGGCAAATGCTAAGCCGTGAAGAATTAATGACTATTGAAGCTGAGGATATTTTGGCTAGTCGAGTGTTTCAAGGAGAGATAGAGGGAAGAGATCCTTCTGTCCCTTTGACTGGTCTGGACTGAAAGATAAATCAGTTTTTTAGAGACCTGACCCTTATTCCTTTGGCTGTTCAAGATCTCGTTTAATGAGTACTAGAAGATATGAAGGAGCTTTGTATCTCCCTGGAAGACAACGGTTTAATGTTTCAAGGTGGCCCCAGCAGACGGTGCGTTGTATCTCTGCTGTGCTCCGTCCTTCTTGAAGCAATCGCCTTAGAGCTTTGCAGTAAAGCGGATAGCCAGCCTCAAGTTCTCCAATAGTCAGCTTGGCTACGGCCAATGGTTTGTCGCAGTTCAAGACTTAATCTAGACAATCACGGGATACCTATGGGTGATTTAAGTGTTTATTTTGGGATCTTTTGCTTTATAACTTCGTAATTAATGCTTTCAAGTCCTTCTTGGTAGTAAAAAAGGCATTTGCTTGTAGCCCAACAAACTAGTCTTTCAGACCAGTGTTGCTTCAAAATGCTTGCTTTAAGGCCTTAGATAGGATTTTTGGGGCTTAGTGTAAAGGTTGTGGTTAAAGGGTTTTACCCCAGCCAAGCTACACAGTCGATCTCAACTCGAGCTCCTTTTGGTAGGGCAGAAACTTCTACACAGGCGCGCGCAGGGCTGACTCCGGTGCCGAATGTCTGTGCATAAATCGAGTTGACTTTTTCAAAGTCACCAAGATTTATAAGATAAATAGTTGTTTTTACTACTTGTGAAGAGCTTGCTCCTGCTGATTTTAAGACGGCTAGCAAGTTGCTTAAAACCTGTTTAGTCTCAGCCTCAATATCGCCTTCTCCGGTCATTAAACCAGTCTCAGGCTCAAGTGCGATTTGACCAGAACAGTAGAGCCATTCACCTGCACAAATGGCTTGGTTGTAAGGCCCAACAGGTGCAGGTGCGGATTGTGTTGAGATCGCTTTAGGAGGAGGAGTCATAAAAGTTTCATTTTTACTCTCTATTAAACCTTTCAGCCTCTCCAGTTATCTTTATTTTTACGTAGTATCGCAAGTTCTTCAGCAGTTTTCGCTTTCAGAAAGAGGTTGGTAGATAGCTCTATCTTAATTGTGCTTGGCAAGGACAACCCTCCGCGATGACGAACTTTCTTAACTTCTTTAAGTCTTTCTCTGATTGCAATATCAGTAGGCTTAATACCCATGGCCCACAATAAATTTGCTTCTGTATATTCATGGGCACAGTAAATTCTTGTCTCTAGAGGTAAATCGGCAATTCGTTTTAATGAAAGATACATTTCTTCAGGACTTCCTTCGAATAACCTTCCACAACCAGCCCCAAATAAAGTGTCTCCACAAAACAACGTTGATTCCTCCCCGCTGTCTGGATTTTTGGGTATAAAAAAGGCAATATGCCCTAGTGTGTGACCGGGTACTTCAAGGACCTCAAGCGTTGAGTTCAATAAATTTATTTTGTCACCCTCGGCAACCGAGATAGTTTGAAAAGGAATGCGAGCTTGGTCTTTTATTGCAGCTATAACATCTGCTTTTGGCCACTGCCTTAGTAAATCTTTCGTTCCACCGATGTGGTCAGAGTGGTGGTGGGTTTGTAAAACTGCAATTAGGTTTAAATCAAGACTATGTAGCCAAGTTTTTACTGGTGCTGCAATTGCAGGATCAATTACAACAGCTTCTTTGCCTACTACCCAAATCCAAGTGATGTTGTCCTGCAGTACAGGCAGGCCATAAACATCACGAAGATTTTTTCTTCGGTAAAAACCTCTTTGAGGCCTAGTCATCGTTAGAGTCTATGTTGAAGAATAATTCCATGATCACTGTCGCGATTGCAAAAGGGGCTTTGTTGAAAGATTCAGTGGCTCGATTTAAAGCCGCGGGGTTAGATTTTTCTGCTGTTTTGGACCCTGATAATCGTCAGTTAATGATCCCATCAGTCTGTGGTAGGGGCAGGGCCCTTTTGGTTCGAAACGCGGATGTTCCTGTCTATGTCACATATGGTCAGGCTCAATTGGGAGTCGTAGGTTTGGATGTTTTAAAAGAGAAACAATTGCCAGTAGCCCAACTTGTCGACCTTGGTTTTGGAGGTTGTTCTATGGCAGTTGCTGTCAAGGAAGATAGCGGATATTTAAGAGCCTCGGACCTCCCACCTCACTGTAGGGTCGCAAGTAAATTCACTCATTGCGCACGAGGCTTTTTTGATTCGATAGACCTTCCTGTTGAACTTGTCCATTTGACTGGTTCTGTAGAGCTTGGGCCGATTACTGGTATTGCTGAAGCTATTGTCGATTTGGTCGCCACTGGTAGAACGCTCCGTGAAAACGGACTTGTGGCAATAGAAGAGATTTTTCAATCTTCCGCAAGGCTTATAGGTCATCCTCTTTCACTGAGGTTAGATCGAGGTGAGCTTCAATCAATAGTTGACTTGATGAGAGCTTCTGAAATAGATATTGCTTACCCTTCCTAATGATTGCCTTGAAGGACTTCCAAAGAGTTAGGCGCCTAGGCAGATATTTGCGTAAGGACAGAAAAAGTCTTCTTCTAATACTTTTTTTCCTTTTGCCAGTAGCACTGGCTGGTGCAGTGCAACCACTCTTAGTTGGCCAGGTTATAAGCGTTTTAAGAGGAGAGCCAACATTCCCTTTTTTGAACGACATGTCAACCAGTTCCGCAATAAGGTTTTTGGTAATTAGCTTGTTGGTTTCGGTACTATTGCGCCTCGGCTGCCAGGGCTTTCAAACATTCACTATCCAATCTGTTGGGCAAAGATTGACAGCAAGGATTCGGTCTGATCTTTTTTCCCATTCAATGGCTTTGTCATTACGCTTCCATGACAAGATGCCAGTTGGGAAGTTACTTACTCGGCTGACTAGTGATGTAGATGCCCTCTCAGAGGTGTTTGGTAGCGGAGCTGTTGGTGTAATTGCTGATTTCGTAAGCCTAGGGGTTATTGCTGTAACGATGATGCTTATCGACTGGAGATTGGGTGGTCTTCTTTTGATGACTCAGATACCCGTGACAATATTGATCCTTTGGTTGCAGAGATTATATAGAAAAGCTAATTATCGTGTTCGCGAGGAGCTTTCCCAGCTGAATGCAGATTTCCAGGAGAATCTACAGGGATTGGAGGTCGTACAAATGTTTAGAAGAGAAAGTTACAACTCTGAGAAGTTTGACTTTACTGGGAGGGCTTATAGGGATGCAGTAAATGGAACTATCTTTTACGACAGCTCTATCTCTGCTTTTGTTGAATGGGTTGCATTGGCAGCAGTAGCGTTTGTCCTTGTTCTTGGCGGCTGGATGGTAACGGCTCAGGTAATGGGAATAGGAACATTGACGACATTTATTCTTTACTCCCAACGACTTTTTGAACCCTTACGGCAGCTTGCAGAACGTTTTACCCAAATCCAAGGGGGGCTAACTGCTGTTGAAAGAATTGGTGAGTTATTAGAAGAACCATTAGAAATAGTCGATTGCGAGCCGAGGACTTCTAGATTTAAAGAATTTTCAAGGACAAGAGGTGCTTACCAAGGAGAAGTGGTTTTTGATCGCGTCAGTTTTTTTTACCGAAAAGATGAGCCAATAATCAAGGACCTTAGTTTTCGAATTGCACCAGGGGAGCATGTCGCATTGGTAGGGCCTACTGGTTCAGGTAAGACAACTTTGATTCGGTTGCTTTGTCGTTTGTATGAACCTCAGAAGGGAAGAATTCTTCTTGATGGAGAGGACATTAGAACATTTCCAATCAGCGAGCTTCGTAAAAAACTTGGAGTAGTTCTGCAAGACACTTTTTTGTTTAGTGGCAACGTTGCTAATAACCTTCGCTTAGACACACCAATTAGTGATGCTCGCCTGAAGGAGATATGCGGAGAGCTGGGTTTAGGCTCTCTTCTAGGCAGGTTGCCTAATGGATTAAATACTGAGTTGAGAGAGAGAGGTGGGAATCTCTCATCTGGTGAACGCCAATTATTAGCAGTTGCAAGGGTAGCTATTAGGAATCCAACAGTGTTGGTTATGGATGAAGCAACTGCTTTTATGGATCCTTCAACTGAAGCGACTTTACAAAGAGACTTAGAACGATTGCTTGAACATCGAACTGCCTTGGTAATTGCCCATCGCTTAGCAACCGTTGAGTCGGCTGATCGCATTCTGGTTTTACGAAATGGTGAATTAATTGAGGAAGGTACTCATTTGGAATTGCGCTCAGAGGGGGGCTTATATGCTCAGTTAGCAGAACTACAGGAAAGGGGTCTTTCAAGTCTCTGAATGTTTAGATCATGCTTCTGGAAGGTTTCTCGGAATCAAAATCATGAGTAATTCGTTGATTGGTTCCTTGTCTATAACACCGGAGGAGCTTAGAGAAAGCTATGGAAATGCTGCACGAAAGTGCACTTGTGGGAGCAAAAAACTGACCTTTGTGTTTAGTCAAAGTAGGCCTTTTGATTTAGTTGAATTAGAACAGTTGCTTCAGGCTGTGGGATGGAGTCGTCGGCCGGCTAGGAGGGTTCAACGAGCCTTGTCAGGAGGGTTGTTGTCGGTTGGATTATGGCAGCATGATCCTGCTTTCCCACGCCTAATTGGATTTGCAAGGTGTACCGGAGATGGAGTTTTGGAGGCGACGGTATGGGATGTTGCTATACACCCTCTCTTCCAAGGGGATGGTTTAGGTAAAGAACTAATGGCTTATACGCTAGATGCACTAAGGAAAATGGGAACAGAGAGGGTTACTCTCTTTGCTGATCCAGAGGTGATCCCTTTTTATAAGCGCCTTGGTTGGAAACTTGAACCAAGAGGCAATCGGTGTGCCTTTTGGTATGCAAATTAGTAATGATGGACATACATTTATTCCATGTCGAATATGGGCCTTTTCTAGTTACTAATGTCATTAAATATTGTTTTTTTACAAACCAATTCTATTTCTCTTTGAGACTATTTATCTAATAGATTAACCTTTGCCTTTGTAATACTCTTTTAGAAGAGTTGAAGTCGGTTCGCCTCTCCTCCATCTTCGTCGAAGTCTTGCATTTCTGATTGCTTGAATAATGATGTTTACGTTGGCCCACTTCCTACCATCTGTATAAATAGGCATAGCTATCCTCTTAAGTGGAGCTATACATTTTATCCTTTGAATAAAGTCAATGTCTTCCATAATATGAATTGGGGAAAAACCACCTAGACTGTTATAAAGATGCTTGCTAATTAATAACCCCTGATCTCCATAAGGACGCTTCGCGATAGCACTGCGGATATGCACGGCAATTTCTAATAAGCGATAATCAATTCTTTCCCCTTTTATTCGAAAGTCGAAGAACCATGCTTTTTGATCGGCTATAGGACTTTTTATAATTTTTTTTACCCTTAGGTACCATTTTTTAGGGAGTCTGCAATCAGCATGAAGAAATAGTAACCAGGCCCCGCTTGCTAAAGATGCCCCTTCCCTGAGTTGAGCTCCTCTATTAGGAGAAGGAGATCTAAAAAACCTTGCTCCTGAGAGTTGTGCGACCTTTTTCGTTTTATCACTACTCCCAGCGTCAACAATTAATACTTCAATTTGAGAAGGCCATTGATGAAGATCGGCAAATAATAGAGGTAGTTGATTTGCCTCGTTAAGAGTTGGTATAACTACGCTAAGGACTGGTGAGGAGTTTGGTCCGAATGCCATGGTTTGAGGTCATCCAAAGTGTCAATGTCAAATTGAGGGCGTAATAATGAGACTGATGTACCTTGTTTCTCAGCTTTATGCAGGGTCATTTCTAAAACCTGATCAGAGCCCCATGGGATTCCGCAAAAAGGCCAAGTCTCAATAAAAGGGTAGAGAAGTTGATTTGAGAGTCCCAGCAACCAGTATCCTCCGTCTGAAGCAGGGCCAATTACCATTTCATGACTTTTTAATTCTATTAGTGCACAAGTTAAATCTCTGACGCTTAATGCTGGAATGTCAGCTCCAATAACGAGTACTGAACAGAGAGGTTTTTTTTTGTGCATATAAGAATGATTTTTGGCTAACAAAATTTGTTTTTTCATTCTTAAACCCAGGCTGCCTTGGCCCTGAAGTTCGATTTTGGCAAAACCGTTTTGATTGCCCCACCTTTTAGCGGCTTTAGCCCCAAGACCTGATACAGCGAGTTGAATGTCAACTAGATTTTGTTCTGCTAGAGACTTGGCGACCATAAAAGTGTGTTTTGTCAGGTTTGCCTGGATTGCTGCTGCATGACTATGCCCAATTGTTTCAGCAAGACGTGTTTTGCAGCGGCCTGCTGCCGGCCACCTCGTCATAAGAATCAACTGGGTTTGGGTCATCAGGCTTTTTATCACTTTTTGGAGATTTGATTCTTTTGCGTGGTTTTGCGTTTTGGCTCTTTTTTGAGCTGCTTAAGTAACTGTTCGTTTCATCCAGGTAAAACTTGAGGGGGCTTTTAAACGTCTTTTCCTCCTGTAAAAGATAGTCAGGTCAAAGTGTTAGCCAGTTACAAGGGCTACTTGTGTATTTATTGATAGCAAAAAAGTTCTTCTTATGAACACCCCTCTTTCGCAAGTTATGACTAGATTCGACTTTCAAAAGTGCTTTTGAAGTGGTGTTAACGGGTGAGGAGCTTTGGGAAAGGGTGCAAAAGGCACTTCAGCTCAGCCTAAGTAAACCAACTTTTGAGACCTGGATTCGCCCAGCTCGATGCACTCAATTTCGTGATGGAGAGCTTTTGCTGCATGCCCCTAATAGCTTCTCAAGTAATTGGCTCCGGAAAAATTATGTAAAAACCATTGAGCAAGTTGCTCAAGAGATCTGTGGAGTATCTGTAAAAGTTACGATTCAAACCGAGCAGAAGCCTTTAGAGAATGAGGTACCCACTGTCATCTCATCAACTCCGAGTCAGGCAAAGGACCTGCCAGATGACTTTGTTGAGGGCCCTTCCAAAATGAAGGGTCCTCGAAGAATCCTTCCAGGCTTGAATCTCAGATATGTGTTTAACCGCTTTGTAGTAGGACCAAACAGTCGTATGGCACATGCAGCTGCATTGGCTGTTGCAGAGTCACCTGGGCGTGAATTTAATCCGCTATTTATTTGTGGCGGAGTTGGTTTGGGTAAGACACATTTAATGCAGGCAATTGGACACTATCGCTTAGAGATAGATCCATCTGCGAAAGTCGCTTATGTCTCAACAGAGACGTTTACGAATGATCTTATTGTGGCAATTCGAAAGGATGGGATGCAAGCTTTTCGAAATAGGTATCGTCAAGCTGATTTGATCCTAATAGATGATATTCAATTCATTGAGGGTAAGGAGTATACGCAAGAAGAGTTCTTTCATACATTCAATGCTCTCCATGAAGCTGGTCGACAGATTGTTATAGCAAGTGATAGACCTCCTAGTCAGATTCCACGCCTTCAAGAACGATTAATATCCAGGTTCTCCATGGGGTTGATTGCTGATATTCAAGCTCCAGACTTGGAAACGCGAATGGCGATTTTGCAGAAGAAGGCAGAACAGGAGCGAATGAAACTTCCAAGAGATCTAGTGCATTTTATTGCTGGGCGATTCACTTCTAATATTCGTGAATTAGAGGGAGCATTGACTAGAGCAGTTGCTTTTTCTTCTATTACAGGCCTGCCAATGACTGTAGATTCAGTGGCTCCAATGCTTGACCCTGGAGGGCAGGGCGTTGAGGTTACCCCAGAACAAGTAATGAATAAGGTCTCAGAGGTTTTCAAGGTTACTACTGAGGAGATGTGCAGTAGTAGTAGACGTAGGCCTGTTAGTCAAGCTCGCCAGGTAGGCATGTATTTAATGAGGCAAGGGACAGGGTTGAGCTTACCTAGGATAGGAGATGTTTTTGGCGGAAAAGATCACACAACAGTTTTGTACGCTATCGAACAGGTTGAAAAGAAGTTGTCTAGTGATCCACAAACTGCCAGCCAAGTTCAACGTATAAGAGATTTGTTGCAAATTGACTCAAGGCAGCGACGCTAGCATCCCAATCAGTCAAGGAAAGGACGTGGATCTTGATCGAATCGATTGTTTGTGTTGATAGGGGGACCACTCTGTATTCCATCCAGTGCAGCGGTTTCTTCAAGAGCTTGGCGTAATGCCCTGGCAGCAAGTACTGACATGTCTCTGGGTACAGATACTCGGTCTTTGAGGTATCTCAACCCTAAGGCACTATTAGCAGTTGGCTTGCAAGGCTGTTCCTTGATTAATAGCGTTAGAGCGGCACGTAAGGGTTGATCAAATGCTTTTTCCCCAAGAGGGTTGACTTCTAAAATTTTCTGACGATGCTTTATAACTCTTGCAAGAGCATGAAACTTTGGGTTCGCATTCTCTGTTTGAGGTTTAGAGGTCCAAACGGTTTCCATCTTTCCTAGGCCTTGCCCGCTATCGATTTTCTTTGAGAGATACTTTTGATCTTGATTGGGATCAGTCCAGCACCCGCCCATTTGAGGAGGAAGGTCATGCGCGTGGGTATGAAAATCCCCTTGAGTTCCTCTATAAACTTCTAGCTGTTCCAGAGCCTCTAGCCATCTATTAATTAATGGGTGTTCTTCTCTTAGGTTTAGTCCTTTGTAATAGGCAAGAGATGCATTCATTCGTTCTACATAAGGAATGAAAATCACATCTGCTGTACCAGGGATAGGATGAGTTTTGTGATGATTAGATTGGTCAAAAAAAGGTCCATCCTCAATTTTGAGCTCTTCCTCCATCTCCTTCGCAATAGCTTGAAACTGTTTCCTACGGAACTCTTCTTGTCCTGGTAGGAGTGAAGGATTACAAAGCCATCGACACCATGCTTGAAAAAGCTTGCGTTCTAATCTGCGTAATTTGATGGTTCTAGGATGGTCTAGCGGGTTGCCGAGATGGCCAAAGGCATTTTCTAAGCATTTTAGGATTACGTCACTTTCGGTAACTAGTTGGTTATCAAGCTCGATAGCAGGGAGCATTCCTGAAGGAACTTTCTCTAAATACCAGGCTTCCTTTTGCCCATAACAGCGCATTGTGACCTTCTTGATCCTGTAAGGGATTTGCATCCACTCGAGCCAGAGCCAGACTTTCTGACAGTATGGACACCAGGCATGATGATCCCTATAAAGAGTTACCCGTGTAGCATTATCTGGATGGCCAAAAAGACGGAGATTTGATTGAGGGTTGGTATGCCCGTTTATTCGGTCGGGCTCTTTTTGAGCTGACTTTGCTAATTCGTCCCAACTTAGGACTGGTATTGAATTGCATTCTTGAGCCATTTTCTTTTGCTTGACTACCTGGATTCGGGATATAAGCTAAATATAGGTGGATAATGACTAAACAAGTAACCTCTTTACCTGGAGCTGTTGTAAGGTTGATTTTTCATATTTATAACCTTCTTATCCATTTTATAGATAATTTAGGAAGAGATTAAATCAGACGACCTTTATTAAAGTCAAAATTTAGGAGAAGCACATTGCCATCGCAAGATTTTTTTGACCTTATTGTTTTAGGTGCGGGTTCCGGAGGACTTGCTGCTGCTAAGCGTGCTGCAAGTTATGGTGCTCGTGTTGCAGTTATCGAAGGAGACCGTGTTGGGGGGACATGCGTAATTCGTGGCTGTGTTCCTAAGAAACTTTTGGTTTACGGGTCACTTTATAGAGAACATATTGAAGCATCAGGTTCGTTTGGCATCGACATAGGTAATGTTTCTGTAGATTCTAAAACTTTACTTTCAAATGTAAGAAAGGAAGTTGACAGGCTTAATTCACGCCATACTGATCTGCTTAAAGATGCAGGAGTTGAGTTGATTATTGGATGGGGGAGCTTTATTAGTCAAAATTGTGTTTTAGTAAGAGACAACCTTAGTGATAACAATGGTAGGAAAATCTTTGCAGAAAATATTCTTATTGCAGTTGGTAGCCAGCCTCACAAACCGGAAGTCTCAGGAGCTGAGTTAGGGTGGGTAAGCGACGATATGTTTAATTTAGAAACTTTCCCAGAGAATATAATAGTTGTTGGTGGAGGGTTTATAGCGTGTGAATTTGCTTCAATACTGAATGGCTTAGGTGTTAATGTAACTTTAATAGTACGTGGAGAAAAATTGCTACGTGGATTTGATGAGGAGATATCCTCTGAGCTACAAGAGAGGATGCAGAAAAAAGGAATCCAACTACTACTTAACCAGACAATTCGATTAATAGAAGGCTCTGTTGGGGAATTAACTATTTCTATTGATAATGGAATAAAACATAATAGTGACGGAGTCCTTTTTGCAACAGGCCGTAAGCCACTTCTTTCTCATTTGGGCTTGGAATTAGCTAGTATTAAATTAGAGTCTAATAAAATCCCTGTAGATATCAACCAGGCCACAAATATAAAGAACATCTTTGCCGTTGGTGATGTAACTAATAATATAAACCTTACACCTGTGGCTATTGAGGAAGGGAGAGCTTTTGCTGATAGAATCTTTGGTAGTAAACCAAGATATCCTGACTATAATAATGTTCCGCGTGCTGTATTTAGCAACCCAGAGATTGCAACAGTTGGATTAACAGAAAAACAGGCTATTGATAGATATGGTTTGAATCAGACGGAGATTTATAGGGCAAAGTTTAAATCCATGCAAATGGCTTTCTCTAGACTTGAGAACAGATGTTTGTTGAAGTTGGTTGTAATTAAGAGCTCACAAAAGGTTGTTGGATGTCATATGATTGGTGAATATTCTGCAGAGATTATCCAAATGGCAGCCATTGCACTTCAGATGGGAGCCAGGAAGTCAGATTTTGATCAAACAATGGCTTTGCACCCCACTATTGCGGAGGAGTTTGTGACTATGAGTTGAATAGATTAATAATAATTGCTTTTTTTATTATCTTGTATTTGCTTCCAGTGAGATATCATTTGAAATGTGATTAAGCCAATTACTGCAGGTAATATTACACAGAGAATAATTAGACGGAATTCATCTTGCCAAGTTGGTAATGTCTTTGGCAAAACTTGGTCGATGATGTAGAAAATATATAAGCCAATAAGTACTCCTCCTTCAGTTCGGCTTATTCGACCTTTTGTCCAAAAAATTGGCATGCAGGCAAGGGTTGTGAGGACCATTACTGGCAAGTCCCTATTAATAAGCAAATTATCTAGTATTTCAAGCCCCTCTCCTCCAGAGACAATTGCAGAACTTCCAAGAACAAGAAGTTGGTTCAATAGGCTGCTACCAACTACATTCCCAATTGCTAAATCCGTTCGGCCTTTAAATGCTGCAACTATAGAGGTGATCAGTTCAGGCATGGAGGTTCCTGCCGCTACAATTGTTAGGCCAATAACTGCTTCGCTTACCCCTAGTAAGCCTGCGGCTGCGCTTGCACCTTTTACTAGAAGGTTGGATCCCAAACCAAGGAAAATAATCCCTATTAAGAGTTTGATTAGAGATTGACTCCAACTATTTTTTGCAGTCTCTAGGTTTATTTCTGGCTCTGCATTCCCCATCTCTTCAGGTTGTTCTCTTGCAGTCCGAACCTCCCAAACAGTGTTGATAACGAGTGCAATTAAAAGAGCTACTCCTGACTGCCATGTCACCCGACCAGCTGAAGCCATCCCCCATACTGCGGCCGAGACAGCTAGCAGTATGGGGACATCTCTACGTACCAGTCGACTTTCGACCTTTAGTGGCACGATAAGCGCACTACTCCCTAGTACAACCATTACATTGAATATGTTGCTGCCAACAACATTGCTTATTGCCAGTTCGTCTGAACCACTCAGAACAGATATTACGCTTACGAAAAGTTCAGGAGCACTAGTCCCTAGAGAGACAACTGTAAGACCTATAACAAGTTGAGGAATACCAAAAATCAGTGATAGAGCTATTGCTCCTTGCACAAAAAATTCTCCTCCACCAAACAGGAGACCAATACCTATGACTACTTCCAGTATTGAGAGTAGGAATGGCGACATGAGCACCTCAGAGGTTTAGGGAGTTGTTTTCTTTGGCCGAATGCTTTTCGACAAGTAAATCTCAACCGTAGCTACTTTTTTGCTTTTTTCACTCTTCCTATCTTTATAAAGAAGCAAGTATTAGTGAATTGCCTAGTTAAGGGGGGCTGTTTTTTTATTCTTTATTTGCATCACCAATCCCTCTCACTTTATGATTCTTGTTCATATGATGAACTTCTTGTGACTAATCCTTTTTTTAATAACACGATAGTCTTGAAGCTAATGAACTTTTAATTCCTTTAATTACGGATAGCCTTGGATCTTTCAAGAGACAGAATCACGATACGTCAACCGGACGACTTCCATGTCCACCTTAGGGATGGAGATATGCTTAAGAGAGTTGTGAGAAGCACTGCAGATATCTTTCGAAGAGCAGTTGTGATGCCGAATCTTTCTCCACCAATAAATTCTCTTCAAGAGGCCTTCTCCTACAGGGAAAGGATCCTTTCTTCGCTGGGAGTTGGGGTCAACTTTACCCCGTTAATGACTGCTTATTTGACGGACGATCTTTCCCCTAATGTTTTAGAAGATGGATACAGAGAGGAGATTTTCACGGCAGCAAAGCTTTACCCACTTAATTCAACAACAAACTCCTCAAGGGGAGTTAGTGATTTACGCTTAATCGACTCTCTCTTTGAGACGATGCAGCGTATTGACATGCCATTATTAGTGCATGGCGAGTCAGTTGAGCCAGATGTTGATGTTTTTGATAGGGAGAAAGTTTTTATTGAACGAAATTTAGTACCTTTACTGAAACGTTATCCCAACTTACGTGTGGTCCTTGAGCACATTACTACTCGTGAGGCTGTTCAATTTGTTGAATCAAGTCCTTCAAGATTGGCAGCAACAATTACTCCTCATCATTTACATATAAACCGTAACGCTATGTTCCTTGGGGGGTTGAGGAGTGACTTTTATTGCCTGCCTGTGGTGAAGAGAGAAACCCATCGACTTGCGCTTCGTAAGGCGGCTACCAGTGGTAACCCTCGCTTTTTTCTAGGTACTGACTCTGCACCTCATTCACGTAAGGACAAGGAAACCTCCTGTGGATGTGCAGGGATCTTTAATGCTCCCTATGCACTTGAAAGCTATATAGAGGTTTTTGATCAAGAAAATGCGTTAGATAAATTCGAAGCTTTTGCTAGTAAAAATGGAGCCGCTTTCTATGGATTGCCTTTTAATTCTGGCTCTATAACCCTAGTCAGAGAAGATCAAGTTGTACCTAATACACTCTTAGGGGAAACTACTGAGCCTATGGATAAAGGCCTTGTCCCATTTCATGCAGGGGAGACTCTGCACTGGAGCCTCGTTAAGAATGATTAGTGGGAGCAGGGGGACTTGAACCCCCACAGCCTTTTACGACCTGCGGATTTTAAGTCCGCTGCGTCTACCAATTCCGCCATGCTCCCATCAGTTGTTGGGCGATTACCCATAGTTCATCTTAGATTTCTATGAGTATTCTTTTCATAGTGTCTCTTTATCCTTTGACAGTCAAATTTTTAATTGATCGATGTTTCTTTTAGCCACATATGCCTCCTTGGGGTTCCTTTACCTGGTTGCTATACCGCTTGCTCTTTATTTTTGGTTAAATAAGCGCTGGCACACTATGGGAAAGCTAGAACGACTAGGTTTATATGGATTAGTATTCCTATTTTTTCCTGGTCTGATTCTCTTTGCGCCTTTTCTTAACTTGCGATTAAAGGGTCAGGGGGAGGCATAAGTTTTTGACACGTGCAAATGTAATACAACTGGGTTGCTTGGTGTTGCTTCTAGGAGGCTTGGGGTATTTTGGCTTTAGAGTTTTTGGGTTAGATAGTGCTTCGGCTGGGATTGCAGCTGAAGCTGTATTGATTTTTGGAGTGTTTATTTGGGTTGGATCTTATCTTTTAAGAGTAATTACAGGAAACATGACTTTTAATGAGCAGCGCAAGCGTTATTTAAAAATCTATGAGGACAAAACCACGCAAGAACTCCAATCCCGTTTTAATGAAATGTCAGATGAAGAACAGATTCGGTTGATACAGGAAATTGCTAATGAGAAAGAGTTGCTAAGTGACTCTCAAGACCCATAAGAAATAGAATATGCTTTTCTATTAAGTAGTGATATTCAAAAAGGAGATTTCTTGAAGACTGAATACTCTGATAAATCAACTCTAAGCAGTTGCTTTGAAAGTGTTAGGGCTCAGGGCCGTATTGCTTTAATGCCTTTCTTTATGGCAGGTGACCCAGACTTATCTACTTCGGCCAAAATCTTGTTAAGTCTTCAAGAGTCAGGAGCTGACATTATTGAACTTGGGATTCCTTATAGCGATCCACTTGCCGACGGACCAGTAATTCAGGCTTCTGCTGCACGAGCACTTAAATCTGGGACAACCCCCTCTAGTGTTTTAGAGATGTTGAATAATTTGCGAGAGAAAATAACTATTCCGATTGTACTTTTTACTTATAGCAATCCTTTACTTCACCTTGGGATGGAGCGTTTTTGTGATGAAGCAGCTAGAGCAGGTGCTAGCGGATTGGTTGTCCCAGACTTACCTCTTGAGGAGGCAGAAAAACTCTCAAGTATTGCTTCAAAGAGACACTTAGACCTTGTCCTTTTAGTTGCACCTACAACTCCTTTACAGAGGATGCAGCGAATAACTGAAAACAGTAGAGGTTTTACTTATTTGGTTAGTGTTACTGGTGTTACTGGTGAACGTGCTCAGATGGAAGCTCGTGTTGGCTCATTGGTAGAGCAATTGAAGAGATTATCTCCTAACCCAATAGCTGTAGGGTTTGGGATCTCAGGACCGGAACAAGTAAGTCAAGTTAGAAGTTGGGGGGGCGACGGTGCAATTGTAGGTAGCGCACTTGTAAAAAGAATTGCGTCTGCAAGCCCTGGACGAGAAGTAGAAGAAGCCGGGCGATTTTGTAAGGAGCTTGTTAAGTCGACTTAGTAGGAGTTTATTTTATGGGTATGGAAAGATTCAATATTAAAAACTAATAAAAGTCTTGAATAATAACTTCAAGACTTTTATTAGATAACAAAAAGTTGTAAATTTTCTTATACCTGCCAGTCAAGCTAAGATATAATTAAAACAACTAACTAGTTATTCCCCTTCTGGAATTAGCTTGATTTGCTTCTTCCCTAACTTGATTTCAAAATTGTCACCTGGCTTAAGGTCAAGCAAGGCTGTATAAGCTTTTCCTATTAAAAGATTACCATTACCTTGAACCGTAGCTATATAGCTCAGTTTGCGACCTCCTTTCCCAATTCCTGCTGAGCCAGTTTCTCCAAGGTTTACACCTTTTGCCTCAAGTAGAGCTTCATAGAATGCTGTGAAATTCAGACGCTCACCACCACCTTTCTTTGTGGAGACATATCCAGCAGCACGAACCAAATCGGATTTGCTGACATCACCAAGCTCTTTGACTTTTGTAAGTAGGTCGCTCCCGGTTAGCATGATCGATGAATAAAATATTTACTTTAATAACATAGCAATTTGTGCCCACTTTGTGTCAATATTTTAGGGCTAATTTCTTAAAAAGACTTCAATCTAGATTTCATGGCACGTTTTGTTCTTTGGGGTACTTATTGCGAAAATGCACTCGAAAGGCGCACTCCTTTTCGTGATCAGCATCTAGATAGGCTTGATAACTTAAAAAAAAATGGACTATTGATTACTTTGGGACCTACATCATGTAATACCCATGTATTCGGAATCTTTGAAGCGAAAAGTATTGATATTGTTCAGAAGCTTGTGCAAGAAGACGTTTATTGGAAAGAAAAAATCTGGACTAATTTTAAAATCTATCCTTGGACCCAGGCTTTTTGAGCTTGATCCCATACCCAATTTGCTACTAGTTGATCACCGCCTTCTCCAAGGGCTTCTTTATACCCCGACATTGACCCAATTCCCTCTCGAGCAATTTTTGCGATTGCTTCGGGATTGTCTAGACCGTATTTTTTTAAGGCTTTAATCTTTAGTGTTTTACCTCTCCTAATTATGTTGCCTCCATTCACATGACACCCTGAACAGTGCTGGATAAAAAGTATTTCGCCCGGATTATTTTCTAAGGTATAGGCTTGATTGGATGGAGTTAAAATAGCGCCTAGCAACAATAGAATTGCCAATTTTCTTTTTAGCCACTTTTTAGGTGAAACCTTTTTTAGACTCTCAAAATTCATCTAAAAGTTAGAACATTTTTTTATTCTGACTCATAAGATACGGAAAAATCAAAGTTAATATCTATTAGAAATGATTCCAAATATTTTTTGAGCCCCTAGATCATCTAGACATAGCTGCTTAAATCATTGTTTTTAAATTCAGGCTTAACACTTGTCAATTAATACTCTTTCTGAACCTCCTAATGGGACGGCTTAGGTTCAACACCTTAAAATGTCCTGGATCTTTATGTAAAACCTTTCTTTGGAGAATGGTGTATTACGTTGCTTCCTAATGATAAAGATTCAAGAATTCTCCTATATAGGTAGTACATGGCTGAAAATGATCTCCACCTTTTTCTTGAGAAGGTAAAGCATTTAAATCAGATGGTGGACTCCCTAGATGAGTTTCCTGAAAGACGTCGTCTTTTGAAAGATTGCACCGACCACAACCAAGTTGTTCAATTAGCCAGATCATGGGGATATGAAATTGGCCGACGGTGGGGGGAATTGTCCTATTTGGATTCGACCCCTTTAAAAAGTAATTTGCTTCGATTGAAGTCCCCTTTAGAAGGGCAGGAAAGAAAACTATTGCTTAAGGGAGGTGAGAAGTGGCGATTGGAATTAATTATTTCTTGTTCGGCTAAGAGCCCAGTTGAGGGTTGGTACAACCAATCACAACATGAATGGTTTGTTCTTTTGAGGGGGAGTGCAAGGTTGCGTTTTAAATCACCTGATGAAAACCTTGATTTAAGCGTAGGTGACTACATGTACCTTTCTCCTCATCGCCTACACAGAGTAGAGAGAACAGATCCTTCCCCTGGAACAACCTGGTTGTCTTTGCTTTGGTCAGAATGATTTTTATTGTGACGAGATAATGTTTGAAATCTTTTTGGTGACAGCATTTTTTAAGCCTAGGTGAAACTATTGCTCACAGTCATCACGAATCTCTTCTAATAAAAGATCTAATTGGCCAAATGGATCTAGAGGTTCTTTCTCTTTATGAATGATCATGGAGGTACTTGTCCATTCAGCTTCAATTTCGCAAAGCCTAGTAATCATTCTTGGTAGTCCACCTAAACGGTGTTCCTTCTGTAGTACCTCCAGTATTGCTGGCATTCGAGTTGAAGAGGCTTGAAGACTTCTTCCAAGGTCTGCTTGGGTATGCCCTTGACTTTTTAACCAGTCTTTTATTAGGAGTACCAACTCTTCCTCAAATTCAGGAGTCCATTTGGACATTAGCCGTAAAGCGAAGGAAAACTATTTACTGTGAGATGTCTGTGTTTATAGGAGATTTGTCTCTTAGAAAGTGTTTACATTTCGTTTTCCAACAAACCATTCTGGAAACCTGTTCTTCGAAGTTTCCTAAGGGCTCGCTGAACAACTTGTCGAGAATATTCCCTGCTGCAATTCATGTGGCGAGCAACTTCAGCTAAAGTTCTCCACTCATTTGATCCATCTAATCCAAACCGTAACTTTATTACCATCTGTTCTTTAGGAGTAAGGTTGGCTTGCTCAAGTAAAGCCCAAACAGATGCACTTCGCTCATTAATCTCTGCAAGCTCCATAGGTGGAGTGTCATCACTAGCAATAATATCTACAAGTTCATTGGGATCAGACTTGGACTTGACTATTCCTTGGAGACTCACCGTGATACTACGCAATTCACAAGTAAGTAATTCTTCAACTTCTACTAGACTTAAATCTAGTGTGTTTGATAGTTGTTCAGAAGTCGGAGTAACTCCATTTGCTTGCATCAAGCGTGACTTTGCTGCTCTTAGTTTGGTTAGCTTTTCATTAACGTTGACAGGGATCCGAATAGTGCGACTTTGAGTTGATAGAGCCCTATTTAGTCCCTGACGTATCCACCAATATGCATATGTAGAGAATCGATGCCCTCGTTTTGGATCATATTTCTCAACAGCTCTTGTGAGTCCAAGAGTACCTTCCTGTATTAGGTCTAGGAGATCCAAGCCTTTTCCTTGATAACGCTTAGCCAGATTCACAACAAGCCTTAGATTTGAGGTGATCATCTTGTTTTTTGCTTTTTCCCCTAGGCGAATAGTGCGAAGTTCCTCTTCTGTGTATTCACATGCCTTACCTTCCCCTCCTGCGAGTTGACACGGACTAGTTAAAGCCAACATTGCCTGAACTTTGCGCCCCATTGTCAGCTCTTGTTCGGGGGTTAAGAGCTGATGCTTTCCAATTTCACCTAAGAATGCACTTAAAGAACTCATCTTTGGTTCCTCCAGTCTTATTTAACTTAGGTCCAAAATGTTTACATTCTGCACGTGTAATAAAGAGTACTGAATTTATATTTTTTACCTTATTCAGAGATCCTTTTCAAGGTGCCGTTTTTGATCTCTTTATTTGGCTTGTGATGGAGAAAGTCAAATTCGAAGACAAATCAAGTGAACTCAATTTCGCTAGGGTTAAACCCACATTGCTTTATTCACATGCCGTTTGGAACCATTGCTTCAAGTGAGACTTTAAAAACTGCTGGTCTAGCCTATATCCATTATGTGAGCTTTATGCTCTGTTTTACTGCATTAGCTTTTGAAAGAAAATTATTGAAGTCTTCACCTGATCGAACGCAGGCGATATATATGGTTGCCTCAGACATCGTTTATGGCATAGCAGGACTGCTTTTACTTGTTAGTGGGTTATTACGAGTTTTGTATTTTGGGCAGGGACCAGATTTCTATACCCACAACCCGCTGTTTTGGATAAAAGTTGGGGTTTTCTTGTCAGTAGGTGCATTATCTCTTTATCCAACAATTACTTACATCCTTTGGGTAATACCTTTAAGGAGGGGAGAATTGCCGGAAGTCTCCGAGGCTTTGGTTAGAAGGCTTGGTCTGATAATTAATATTGAGTTAATTGGCTTTGCAACAATTCCACTCCTTGCAACTCTTATGGCAAGAGGAGTTGGGTTGAATTAAAAGTGCAATGGACTGATCAGCTGGCTTCTTCTTAGTCATTCATGAAAACTTTCTGGAAATCTTTTTAACGTCTAGGGCCATTTCTTCTGCTAGTGAGAACACCCAGGACATCTCTCCAGGAAACATTGTGGTGAGAAAGAGCCACTTGAATGTGAAAAAGCAGATCAGCAGCTTCATTGGCTATGGACTCTTTATCTTCGTCTTTGCAGGCCATGACAAACTCTGCACTTTCTTCCCCAATTTTTTTGAGGATTTGATTGTCTCCAGCATTTAATAATTTATTGGTATAACTATTTTTCTCTGGGTTTGCTTTACGGCCTTCTATTGTTTGAAAGAGTGTGTTGCATGAATCCGAAGGAGGTGGCAGTGCATGTTCTCCTCCTTGAGTATCTTTATCGCTTTCCCCGAAGAAACAGCTTCTAGCACCTGTATGGCATGAGACTAACCCTGTCTGCTCTACAGTAAGAAGAATGGTATCAGCATCGCAATCGTACCTAATTTCTTTCAGTATCTGAGTATGTCCACTAGTAGCGCCCTTATGCCATAGAACATTTCTTGATCGACTCCAATAGTGGACTTCACCTTTTTTAATTGTGTGTTCAATCGCGGATCTGTTCATCCAGGCCATCATGAGTACTGTCCCATCTAGCCAGTCTTGCGCTATGGCTGGTATAAGGCCGCTTTCGTTAAAACGGAGTTTATTGATGAAGGTTGAGTTCACTGATTGCATTGTTCAATAGATAAACAGGGTAAAGGCCTGGATCCTTTTTAGTGTTGTTAAAGATCCTTTTTATGTCCATAGATTCATTGCCTCCTTTTGAATATTCTTGTAGTAAGCACTTTGCTGACTATCCCTGTTGCCATAGGCAGTGGAGACACAAAGGCCATTGTCATTTTGTTCATGGGTATAGTCGAAGCTTTACTTTATGGTTTGCTGCAAAAAAACTTGATGAATTTGGGTTTGTAGTTGATTTTTCAAGTTTGAGACCTCTTGAAGAAAAGTTGCGTAGTCAATTTGACCATACATTTCTAGTTAATTCTGATGACCCGCTTTTGAGCGAATGGCAAAAGCTTCATGAGAAAGGTGCTTTGGATTTAAGGGTTATGCCTAATGTTGGGATGGAATTTACTGCGAATTTGGTTTGGCAATGGTCTAATAAGATCTTGCTTGAGCGTGATCGTCGGCGAACGTGTTGTTGGCAGGTCCTTGCACATGAGAACGAAAAAAACACTGCTTCTTTTAGATCAATCCCTTCATGGTTCGAAATCAAACCGTAGATGATTTAACTAAAAACAAACTTTTCAATTGCTAGATTGGTTCTTTGAATGCTTAGTTCGGCAAGAATATGGTCAAACCACCTAATTTATCTGGCTAGTTTTGAATAGCTCGATAAATAGTATGGAGGAACAAACCTATTGAGATTAACCAAAAAGAGCTTTTTCATGAAAACCATGTCTGATCGAGTTGCTTTGCCCCATGTTTTTTTTAGATGGGCTTTAGCTGGAATTGCTGTCTTATTAACAGTTTTTTTGCCGCAAGCAAATGCTCATCATCCTTTGGAAGGACAAATAGAACCATTCTCACTGTTCCAGGGTTTTGTTAGTGGCTTGGCTCATCCCCTCTTGGGACTTGATCACCTTTTGTTCCTCTCTTCCATTGGGATGACAGCGTTGGTAACTTCTCTTCGATGGATCCCAGCCCTACTTGGATTTGGGATGGTTGGATCTTTATTTGCTTTCATCATTCCATCCATTCCAGGTTCTGAAATGGTTATGGGTTTGAGTTTAGTGGTATCAGCGTTGGTTCTTGTTAGGAGATTGAGTCCAACATGGATCGTTCCTTTTATCGTTATGCATGGTTATGTTCTGGCGGGGTTGATGGTTGGTTCGGAGCCAACCCCATTGGCTGGTTATTTTTTAGGCTTATTACTTAGTGAGGCGATACTTATAACAACAGGAATTTTGTTGGTTCAAAAGGCTTTTGATCACAAGACTTTTGTTGCTGGGGCTCTTATTGGTATAGGACTCTCAATGACCTACGGAACGCTTTTGAATTGAAAAGGTCTAGCTCAAGATGATCTTTTCGTCTGCCACATCTACATGGACTATCTCTCCACTTGAATACCTCCCCTCTAGGATGGCTTTTGCAATAGGTGTCTCAAGCTCTCTTTGAATAGCACGCTTGAGAGGTCTCGCTCCATAGACAGGGTCAAACCCAGCATTTGCAATCCAATCTGAGGCTTGACTGGTTAATTCAAGGCCTAGCTTTTGTTCTGCAAGTCTTTGGTTTAGTCGTTTTAGTTGTAGAGAAACGATCTCTCTCAACTCTTCCTTTACAAGACTATGGAAGATAATTGACTCGTCCAAACGATTAAGAAACTCTGGCCGGAATTGTTCTTTTAATGCATTGTTTACGCGTCGTTCCATCTCTTTGAATTTTCGATCATCTCCACCAAGTTCCAAAATTGACTGACTGCCGATATTACTTGTAAGGATAAGAACTGTATTAGTGAAGTCTACAGTTCGCCCTTGTCCATCTGTTACTCGTCCATCGTCAAGGATCTGTAGCATGACATTAAATACATCCGGGTGCGCTTTCTCTACTTCGTCAAAAAGGATAACTGAGTATGGCCTTTTTCTGATCGCTTCAGTGAGTTGTCCACCAGCTTCATATCCCACATAACCGGGAGGTGCTCCTATTAACCTGCTAACGGTATGCTTTTCCATGAATTCGCTCATATCCATTCGTACCATTGCAGACTCACTATCAAACAATTGTGCTGCCAAAGCTTTTGATAACTCTGTCTTCCCAACACCAGTTGGTCCCAGGAATAAGAAGCTTGCGATAGGCCTATTTGGATCACACATACCTGCCCTAGAACGTTGGATCGCATCAGCAACTGCCTTCACGGGCTTAGTTTGACCAATTACTCTTAAATGCAGCTCATCCTCGAGATGGAGTAATTTTTGCATCTCTGATTGAACTAACTTAGAAATAGGTATTCCAGTCCATTTGGCAATTACTTCGGCTATATCGTTCTCAGTTACTTCTTCCCTTAAAAGGGATTTTTCGTCAGCGTTTTCTCCCTTTGCGAGAGACTCTTCGTTCTCTATAAGCTTTTTTTGGAGGGTGTTAAGTGTCCCATATTCCAATTCAGCAGCTTTATTGAGGTCGTAATCTCTTTTTGCCTGCTCTATACGCAATTGCACTTTTTCTATCTCCTCTTTCAAGGTGGAAATTTTATTTATTGAGCGCTTCTCTTTTTCCCATCTTGAAGACAGATCTCTTTGTTGAACTTTCAGAACATTTAAATCAGTTTCTAATTTCTTAAGGCGCTCTCTACTGGCAGAATCAGATTCTCTTTCTAGAGATAGTTTCTCCATCTGTATTTGCAATATCTTCCGGTCAATTTCGTCAACTTCTTCAGGCTTTGAGGTTATTTCCATTTTTAATTTTGCTGCAGATTCATCGACGAGGTCAATAGCTTTATCTGGTAGGAAACGGTCTGATATATATCGATTACTTAGGGAGGCAGCCGCTATAAGAGCATTATCAGCAATGCGAACACCATGATGGACCTCATATCTCTCTTTTAATCCTCTAAGGATAGATATTGTGTCCTCTACCGTTGGTTGCCCAACGAAGACTTGTTGAAACCTTCTCTCTAAGGCTGGGTCCTTCTCAATATGCTGTCGGTGCTCATCAAGAGTTGTTGCCCCTATACAACGTAGTTCTCCTCTCGCAAGCATGGGTTTAAGAAGATTGCTTGCATCCATAGCTCCTCCAGTAGCACCTGCTCCAACAACTGTATGTATTTCGTCAATAAAAAGAATGATTTGTCCATTTGATGAAGTTACTTCTTTTAAAACAGCTTTTAGTCGCTCTTCGAACTCTCCTCGATATTTTGCACCAGCTATTAGTGCACCCATATCTAAAGAAATTAATTGGCGGTTCTGAAGTGCTGCTGGTACATCTCCATTGATGATTCTTTGTGATAACCCTTCAACAATTGCTGTTTTCCCTACGCCAGGATCACCTATTAGGACAGGATTGTTTTTAGTCCTTCTGCTAAGAATCTGAATAGTTCGTCGAATCTCATCGTCGCGCCCTATTACTGGATCAAGTTCTCCTTTCCGTGCAGCAGTAGTTAGATCCCTTCCATATCTCTTGAGAGATTCATAATTCGCTTCTGAGTTTTGGTTTGTCACCTTTTGGTTACCTCGGATGGATTTAATAATTTGGTTTAAATTTTCTGTACTTAAATTTTCTTTTTCAAGCAATTCACGACAACATCGTTTGTCCTCGGACAATGCGAGTAAAAGATGCTCTATTGATATGTATTGGTCTAGGAAGGATTGTTCATAGTCTTTTGCTCGCTCAAGAGACTTAGTTAGAGCTTTTCCTAGATAAACAGAATCAGGCCGATCCTGCATTTTTGGCTGTCGCTTTAAGTATTCCTTAAGAGACCTCTTCAGTGAATTTATAGATGATTTTGATTTTTCTAAAATTCTTTTAGTTAATTCATCTTTCTCTATTAGAGCAAATAGAAGGTGCTCAGTTTCAAGATGTTGGTGGTTGTGTCCTTGAGCAATTGCCTGGGATGAAACTATTGACTCCCAAGCTTTATCTGTAAACTGATTAGGCGAGGGTTCCATTGATCAAAGAGTTATCTAATAAGGTTGTTTAACATTCTTTGATTAAAAAAATAAGGAGGTAAACCGATCTAATATGTTCGGCAACTTCAACTTCAGATGAGAAGAACTTGGGAGGTTGTTTTTGAAAATCTAATTCAGAGAGCTTTAAAGACTATTTATCTGGAGTGGTTTCGAATCGGATTTATTTTGCTGGTTTTAAACCAATTCTCAACTCCTGCAAAGGTATTTTCCCTTTGAATATCATCTAGAGTTATGTGAAACCCGTAGCTATAAGCAAGACTAATTATCTCATGGTAGTTTTTACAGCTTTTTACTTGCTCTCTTAAAGTCAGACGGTGCTCTGCTGCCTTTAGAAAGTCAGAAAAACCTTCTCTTGACATTATCGGGCTTTTAAAAGATCAAATAAATAATCCCTCCAGTGTGGGGATTTTGCAATCTTTTATAAGAAGACTTTTGGTAAAAAAAAATTAATCAATAAAAAACCAGCTTGGGGTCAGCCATGTGATCCAAGCTGGCTCGTGCTTAGTCTTAGACCGATACCTAGTCTTTTTAATTGACAACTACTTTGCCTACCATTCCAGCCCCTCTATGAGGCTCACAATAGAACTCGTAAGTTCCTGCGGTGTCAAAGGTCTTAACCCATGATTCACCTGGAGCAAAAGCAAGGTCAGGATGACTTAGATCCTCGCGGCCATCAAAGACGGCGTTATGAGGAGCAAGTTTGTTGTTAACGAACTTGACTGAATCCCCAGCACTGATATTTACGGTGCTGGGTTCGAAAGCAAGCATGCCCGCATCTGTTCCTAGCTTGACTTCAACAGTCGACGCTTGGGCAGAAGAAACTGATATCCCAAGGAATAAAAGGAGTGAAAAGAATGTGGTTGCAATTGCTCGTAACAATGAAGCCATAAGGATTTCTATCTCTTAACTCCGATTCTAACTCTTTTTGGGCGAGATCTTACTTTTGGTAATCCTGAATCGGCCAAGACCTCTTCAAGAGTTGCCGCGTGGCTATGGCCTCCGAAACGCTCTGGGTTTGTTATTGGATTGTGGATGAAGTAACGCTGTTTAATGCTGAAGCGATCCCAATCGTTAATTCTTATCGGGAGAACTTGTGTTAAAGCTTCTATCAGCCAACCCCAGAGAGGGATGCCGGGCATGAGCTTTATCCCCCTCCAAAGGCAAAGCTTTTTAATGGCTTCATTTATAGATATCGAAGGCTGAGCTAAAACAATCCTCCTTAGCGAACCTTGATTTGCTTCTGGGTTTGGCTTGTGAGGATTAGTAGCTAGATGACCACAAATAAAAGCGATATCTGCAGCATGAATGAAATGGAATTTTGAATCCACTCTCAGCCATCTTGCCAGCCAAAGCCAACGACTTGCTTCCATTAAACCTTCTGTTAAATAACTGGTGGGGAAGGGGCCTGTGCTGTCTATTCTTCCTCCAAAAACTAGGGTGGGAAAAACTGCGATTATTTTTTTTGCAAGTGGGTGCCTTTCAAGTTCTTTAAGACATTGCGCTTTTGTCTGTATATATTCGGTTCCATAGGAGAGGGCTTCAGGTAATGGTTTGAGGTCCTTGTTAAGTATGCTTGCTGTTGAAAAGTAGATGATTTGCTTTATCGTCTTATCATCGAGGCAATTAAGCATATTCTTGACTGCAACAATATTTACTTGATGAGCCCGTTTAGGGTCTCCCCATGCAGTAGCAGTATGAATAACTCTAGTAATGGTAGAGAGTTCTTTTTCAAAAAGCTTTGTATCTCTGAGATCTCCAACTAATAGATGAATTCTTGGTTCCTGAAGTGGTATCGCAGTCAATTTCGATGGATCTCGTAGCCAAAGGAAAAGCTCTGCATCTGAGTTTTTCAGAAGCCAGCAAACTGTGTACTGGCCAACGCAGCCACTGGCTCCTGTTATGAGGATTCTTTCTCTTCTCAACGGGTCTAGTTGGTCAATTTATGCACAGATTTACCTGTCTCAAAGAAGACTCTGGCATTCTCCTCAGGAGTCCCAGGAAGAATTCCATGGCCAAGGTTGAGGATGTGACGCCTCCCATGAGCTTTTTTGACTGTATCGATAATTCTCTCCCGTATGGCTTCAGGTGAACCGAACAAAATACCAGGGTCGACATTTCCCTGAATCCCAATTTCCTTAGGTAGTCGAGAGCATCCATCTGCCATGTCAACAGTCCAGTCAAGAGAAACTATGTCTACTCCAGTTTTCCCCATTCGTTCGAGCACTCCAGCACTCCCTGATATGTATAGGATCATTGGAGTGTCTGGATGGGTTTCTTTGACAAGGTCAACAACTTGTTTCTGATATGGGGCTGCGAATTTGTCGTAGTCGGTGGGACTGAGTTGACCTGCCCAGGAATCAAACATCTGAACTACTTGAGCTCCAGAATCAATTTGATATCTAAGGTAGTTTGCAATTGATTTCGCAAAATGATTGAGCAATTTATGAAGTACATCTGGTTCTCGAAATGCCATTGATTTAATTACTGCATAATTTTTGCTGCTTTTCCCCTCAACTACATACGCAGCTAGCGTCCATGGTGCTCCTACGAAGCCAAGAACAGCTGCTTGATTTCCAACACTCTCACGGAGCCTTTCAAGTACCTCCCCTACAAATGGCAAAGATTGTTTTGGCTCTAAATCTCTTAAGGCTTTTATTTGACTTTCAGTTCTGATTGGTTCCGCAATTAATGGGCCTTTGCTTTCGACGATGTCGAAGTCAATCCCCATCCCAGGGAGTGGGGTCAGTATGTCTGAAAAAAGTATTACTCCATCAGGCTTAAATGCTCTGAAAGGCTGCATAGATATCTCATAAGAGAGATCTGGATTCTCAGATCTCTCTCTGAAACTAGGATGTTGATCACGAAGTTTGCGATAAACCTCCATGTATCGGCCTGCCTGACGCATCATCCAAACAGGTGGACGTTCTACCGACTCACCACGTGCCGCACGGAGTAATAGGGGTAGGGAATCGCTCATTAAGAGGTTATGAATTCTGAAAACTTACTTGAGCGTGAACCTCTTGCTGGCAATAATCATGCTTGGGAGGACAGCTTCGTCACATGTTTGAAATACCTTCATTTGAGATTAAGGGCCTTTTTTGGGGCATGTCGGAAGATTAGGACACTAAGTGGGGGTAGGCAGATGTTAAGGGACTGCTCATATCCATGAATGCTCCATTTGTCTGTAGATTTGCCTCCCAGATTCCCCAGATTTGTTCCTCCATAGTTTTCCCCATTGGTATTAAGGATCTCTTCGTAAAACCCTTCTGCAGGTACTCCGACTTTGTATTGGGAATGAGTTTGGGGTGTGAAGTTCCCAACTATTACCAACCAACTGTCAGAACTTTTGTCTCTGCGCATGAAACTTATGACTGAGTTTTGAGTGTCGTTACAGTCAATCCATTGAAAGCCATATTGGTCAAAATCATCTTTCCATAGAGAAGGTTCTTCTTTATATATTTTATTCAGATCTCCAATTAAATTTTGAATACCTTTGTGAGGTGCAAATTTTAGTAAATCCCATTGAAGATCTCCCCACACATTCCATTCTGACCGCTGCCCAAACTCCATGCCCATGAAGATTGTTTTCTTCCCGGGATGAGTCCACATATATGCAAGTAATGCTCGAGTATTTGCATATTTTTGCCAATCATCACCAGGCATTTTATGCAGAAGATGGCTCTTGCCATGAACCACCTCATCATGACTAAGGGCCAGCATAAAATTCTCAGTGTAGTTGTACCAAATTGAGAACGTTATGTTGTTTTGATGGAACTGTCTAAACCAAGGGTCAAATTCAAAATAATCAAGGACATCGTGCATCCAACCCATATTCCACTTTAGGTTAAAACCAAGACCTCCAATGTTTGTCGGTTGAGTAACCATAGGCCAAGTTGTTGACTCTTCAGCTATAGAAAGTGCACCTGGAAAGTGTTGAAAAAGAACATGATTTGCTTGTTGGAGAAATCGGACTGCTTCGGTATTCTCTCTTCCACCTTCTTCATTCGCTAGCCATTGGCCATCAGGTCGAAGATAATCTCTATATAACATTGATGCGACTGCATCAACTCTTATTCCATCTATATGAAACTGTTCAAACCAGTAGATTAAATTCGCAACAAGGAAATTACGAACCTCATTGCGACTGTAGTTGAATATTAGTGTTCCCCATTCTTTATGTTCACCAATTCGAGGATCAGAATGCTCATAAAGGTGAGATCCATCAAAGAAGGCTAATCCATGGCTATCTTTAGGGAAGTGTCCTGGCACCCAGTCAAGAATTATTCCAATACCTTCTCTGTGACATTCATCAATAAATTCTTTGAATTCAGCAGGTGATCCATATCTGCTTGTTGGGGCATACCAGCCCGTCACTTGATACCCCCAAGAGCCATCAAATGGATGCTCAGTTATTGGCATTAACTCAATATGTGTGAAACCTCTTTCTTTTACATAGGGGATTAACTTTTGCGCTAGCTCTTTATAAGTAAGTAGACGTGCTCCTGGCTTTAGGTCAGCGGCAGCTACAGATGTCCTAGTTGATCCATCTTCCTCCAGAAAAGGTTCATTCACTGATCCATGCAGCCAACTTCCAAGATGCATTTCATATACAGATATTGGCTGATCTATTGGATCTCTACTGTCTCTTTTTGTTATCCAGTCTTTATCTTGCCATTCAAAATTATCCAATTTACTAACAATAGAACTATTTGCAGGCCTTACTTCATGGCGGAAGCCATAAGGATCTGCTTTTTGGTAGCAGTGACCATCTTGTGAGCGGATTTCATATTTATAGAGAGCACCTTCTTCCATCCCTGGGATAAATAACTCCCAAATTCCACCATCTCTTTTTTGCATTGGATGATGTCTTCCATCCCAAGAGTTAAGGTTGCCTAGTACAGAAACAGTTTTGGCGTTAGGAGCCCAAATACAGAACATCACACCCTTGACTCCTTCTCTATCAACAAGGTGAGCGCCCATCTTTTTCCAGATGTGGTGGTGGTTCCCCTCTGCGTAAAGGTGTCTGTCAATTTCACCCATCCATTCCCCTCGGAATGACCATGGATCATGTTGGGTGTGGACATGCCCACCTCGAGTAACTCTGATCTGATAATTAATCCCTGGATCATTTTCTAGAAGGGCCTCAAATATCCAAGGATGATTTGGGTTGGCCATATGAGTAGCAATGCCATCTACCAAGAGCTCTAGATCATTTGCTTCTGGCATCCAGATCCGCACAATCCATTTGTTTTCGTAAGGGTGAGGGCCTAGAACGGAAAATGGATGATCATGCCGACACTCAGCAAGTTTCTTCCCATCTGCAACCATCCAGTCAAGCGAAATACTGGTGGTCATAATTGAAGTGGTTGATAATTTTAAAGACTAAACTTAAACGGTATTTTGTTTTGGTGAGAGACAAATTTTCTTAAACAAAGACTTAGAATAGCTTTTCATGGATTTGTGATGCGAAATTAATTGTCTTTAGTCGGGAGATGTAATGTCTAGGAAGCACTAGTTTAATGAAACTGAGTTTGTTTGATCAGTTCTCTGAGATGCTAAAAAACAAAGCAGTTTGCCAATTTGATCTAATAAAAGAAGCTTTAACTGCCTTTGTTAACCTTTGTTCTGTTTACTCTTCTTCCCTAACATCTTAGTCGGATTTAAGTCCTTATTTTAAAAATATAATTACTTAAGGGAAAGGTTTGATCTCTAGGGAAGAATTGACCAAAACAAATTCAATCGTGACCACATTGCAATGTGGTCCAGGGGCTTCACATGAGCTTCCCTCATGCCCTGGATTGACCCCAATTGCAGGCCATGCTGCTGCAGCTATTGAAATTCTTAGGTGTTCTTCTGGTTTTATATCAGCAAAAATTGGTTGTAAAAGTACTTCTCGCTGTATTGGCTTTAGTGCCTCATGTTGGATTCGGGCAAATCCTGTAGATAGTTGATTGACCTTTCTTTGCTCTGGATCTACTACTGAAAGTGCAACACATAGGTCAAAACTTGTTTGGTGAGAATGAGCTGTTACAAGCAATTTTGGGAATCCCTTTAGTTGAAGAAACCTTTTTAATGGTTGAGTAGTGAAAACAGCTACATCAGGACGATTATCTAAATCTCCTCTTTCGGTTGGCCCAGGGTTAGTGCTTAGGTGCCCCCCCCTGCTGGGTACAGGCCTCCAAGGATCGTGTACTAAAGAGAATGAGCCATGACCCTTTTTGTTTTCATCAAGCATTCCTTCAGAGGGATTAATGCATGCCAGTCCATTTGTCTTAAGACTCCAAATAGGAGTTATAGATGTTTTGTTGTCGTTTAACTCAGAGCTCTTTTGCCAGGTCTTTGACGTAAGGTTCCATAAGTTTTTTGTGGGTGATTCTTTTTTATGAACGGTGGTTTCGAGAAGGTATTTTTTGAAGAAATTCAAATGAAGTTCTTGTACCTCTTGCCACCATTCAAGATGGGTGGCAGGACCAATATGGAGATCGGGACTGCCACCTGAGGCTTTAGAAAGTTTGTATATTTCAAGCATTCCCTTTAGGTGAGGGTCCCACCAACCACCAATTAGGAGCATTGGTTGTTTAAGCCAATTTTTTAACGGCTTATGGCATGTCCAGTTTTGATTGCTTGTCAGATTAGAAAGCTTTAACCATCTCAATTCCATCCCGTTTGGATCATGCTTTTCTAATAAGGAAGCCCCTTCTCGGAGGTAGTTACCGTTTTCGATGCTTAGGCGTATTTCTTCCCAAGCCCCCCAATCTTGATCTCGTCGTTTTTTTAGGGCAGCCAGTTGTAGGCCCCAGGAAAGGCCAAGGTGCCACCAATAAGCTCCTCCATCACAGGACCAATGTTCTTTCTCGTCTATGCCGGTCATTGCCGGAGCTAAGCAGTCAGGTGGGTGAGTACCAGTCTCTGCGATTAATTGTGTTAACCCCTGATATGAGAAGCCATAAGTGCCAAGTTTTCCATTGCACTCAGGCAACGATCTCACCCAGGCATGCGTCTGGGTGGTGTCTGATGATTCTTGATTGAATCCAGCAAAAACGCCTTGAGAGTCGCCTTGCCCTCGAACATCTTGAACTACCACTAAAAAACCATGACTTGCCCACCAACTGGGGTGGCAATAAGTCAATGTTGAAGCAATCTCTCTCCCATAAGGCTGTCTCATCAAAAGTGCTGGCCAAGGCCCACTGCCCTTTGGGCTCCATATCCTTGCGGTTAGATCTATTCCATCTCGGAGAGTTAAGACTTCATCTCGCCAGCCTAATGATTTATTACTTGCTAAATTCTTAGCGCACATCTGGGCAGTTAAGGCCAATTACATAGGTAGACAAAATCTCAGCATCTATTGGACTTAAATTTTTTTTCCTGGACACCTCATTTATTGCTTGAGATGAGCTTGCAGAGATTCCCTTAGAATTTAGGTCTTTAAACCTTCTACAAAGGGCTCTTGCTTCTTCAGGATTCCTTTTAACACTTTCAAGAAGAGTTGATTGGGCTTTTACAGCTGGAGTGCTTCCTAAAGCAAAAAGGATGAGCGCAGTAATTGCGTGCATAGTTCCTCCAGCCCGGTCCAAACCCATTTCAGGACTCTATAGATGATTCATGTTGTGACAAGGGTCAGTTCAATTTTTGCCTGGCTTTTGCTTTTGAGATCCAATGGGTTGCCTTTTCAAGTCCTACCAAGTGGTTTTGACCATTTTTCAACTTCCTCTCAAGTCTCCCGGTTTTAGTAACTATCTCTTGAGGAGTCGCATTTGATAAAGAAGAAATTGTTGCAAGGCCCGAATGCATTAATAAAGCGGCATCTTGCGGAGCTAGGTCAATTTCGCAAACCAATTCTGCGATTCCACGAAGACGCTTCAAATTTAGTGTTGTTGAGCGACCTTCTTTTACTAGTTGGTAAATTCTATGGTCCTCAAGATCCTTAAGTTCCCTCCATGTGGTTACTCCTGCTTCGAGGAGTTGTTTTTGCTCGTCTCTAAAGTTTGTTGATAGCTTTTCTATCTTTGAAGAATTAATCATTACTTTTTGGCTCTACTGGAATTGTGCGATCACTTTTTAAGTCTCTTACCACTTCTCCAAGTATTACTGGCTGGCTTATTCCTTCTCCTGCAGGCAAAATTTGTCTAAGCCTTACATGAACATCAGCACCGTTTCGCCCTCCCCGAATATTCCCTGCGATTTGGTTCAAAGTGGGCCATATTGCTTCTTCAGGAAAGTCAGCCGGGGCTTGTGCAATTAGAAGGTCAACACCATTATCAAAAACAATAGGTGGATTTAATGCTCCTTCGATTGATACTGGAGGCGTGTAACTCACTCCAAAGGCCCAACAACTTGCTGCGAGCAGAATAGTGAACCCTGTAATGCCAACAAGCCGGAATCTTTGTGACCAATTGATAATGAATGAAAGCAAGGTAATAAGAGTTAACCCGAGGCTGGTCCAAGCCAGTTTTGTGGTTAACGATTGGAGGGTTTCAGGTAAGGACATGGACTGGCTTTTGTTGAATGGTCTCCTTATAGTTCGATTGCTCCCATGAATGTTCAGGGAAAGCTATGGGAGTAGCAATCAGATCCATTGCAAAGAAGCGATGGAAACTGTTAGGGGGAGTCTGCCTTTTTGGAGGTGGCTTGGTTTGGGTATGTGCAGATAGATTAATCGCCTTTGCTTATGAACGCTTTCGTCCTCGCTTAGAGAAGGAGCTTTCTGTTCCACTGGGTCACCCTTTAAAACTTGGAAACTACCGAGGGCTGAGATTTTGGGGCTTTGCTATAGGCCCTACAGAACTTTCGCCAGCAAAGAATGACAAATCCACTGCAAGTTTTTCAAAAGTAAGGCTTGGTTTTGCACCTATTTCAAGCATTAGGAATTTTAGACCAGTCGCTTCTATTGGTTTGTACGGAACACGATTGTCTCTGAAGTCAAATGAAAAGGGTACTTACTGGTTATTTCCACCTTTAGAGGATGAGTTGCCTAAGGCTGATCTTCTAGTGAAAGTTGTAGAGCCTGCATTAGTAAAACTTGAACCAGATAATATTGATTTAAAAGCGATTGGCCGGGTTGCGTTTCAATTCGCAAAAGAAACAGCTCGCGGATCATTTCAGTTTGGATTGCCTCATGGCGGAAGAGTTCTCTTGCAGGGTAGAGGTCGTTTTGATAGGAAAGAGATACGTGCTAGAGCGCTGGTAGACAAGGTAAATCTTGAATCATTTCAATCACTTTTTCCATCTTTGACTCTTCCTTCAAAGACTCAAGGAGAACTGGGTGGTGACTTGCAAGTAAGTTTTAAGAAGGGAAAAATTGGTTGCAGGGGAAGAATGGCCTTGACGGGGTTGAATTTGCAGGGAGGCAATTTCAAAAACTCACTTTCTTCTTCAAAGGCCACTATCAGATGTAGAGGTGATCATGCGAAGTTGAAAATGAGGCAATGGAGTTATGGACCTTGGTCTGCCTCAGTAGAGGGAGATGTACTCCTAGGTAACCCCAACAACATTGACGTCGCTTTGTCAGGTTTTGTTGGACTTAAAAAAACAAAAAGCCTAGATTTGAAATTCGATTTGGGATTTCCCCTGTTAGTCAATACAAGTGAAATAAAGGTAGGTGACTTGGAAGCTGATTTGAATTTAGGACCTTCACCTTTGATTCACTTTAGTGAGTTAATTGGGACTGAAGTAGGTGGGGTTGTCACAGCATCTGGTCAGTTGAGAGGTCCTCTCTTTAATTTGCGACCTAACATCGCCATAAGGGTAGATAACCCTCAGGTGAATGGTCTTCGAATCCCTGAGGATTGGCAAGGTGCTTTAACTGAAAGTCCTCAAGGAGACGGCTCTCTTTTGACGATGAATTCAGTGGAATCTGGTATCCCAGGAAAGTTAACTGCAAGGTTTGATAGAAATTGGCTCCCTTGGGAAGTGAAAATATCTAGAGGGAATGGTTTGGCCTCTCTGGTGAGCAATTCGGTTGACTATATTTGGGAGGCTGATCGGTTTAAGTTAGATGGCTTGGAGGTTTCATTTCCTCCTATGCAAGAGTATGAGCGTATATATGGTCAACTAAGTGGAAAAGGCAGGGTTGCATTTAAGAATTTGAGAGTTTCTGGCGAGTTCAATGTCTCTACCCCCCGTATTATTGGATTACAGTTAAGACAAGCTAATCTTCAAGGCACTTATTTCGAAAACGAATATAAGATTGATGGGACGCTTTCTCCTCCTGACGCTGGAGAAATTTCATTTTCTACTTTTGGTCGAGTTGGTGGGGCTCTAGAGGCTAGAGCAGAGGCCAGAGGCTTAAGTCCACGTTGGCTTATTTTTAGTGGGTTGCAATTTCCTAGCCTTAACGAGGCTGTAGTCACCAGCACTGGAACGGCTAGTGATTTAGGTAAAATCTTTATCAATACTTTTAGCGGTTCACTTGATGATCAGCTACAGGCTCTTTCGAGTTCAAAGCTTTCTTTAGGCAAACAACTGGGTCAAACCTCTAAAGACGAGATGATTGATCCAAAGAACCTACGGGGAGAAATAGACGCTGATATTGATCTAAAAGGCCCAGAGATTTCTCGACTTAACCTTGCCTTTGACATAAGGGGACACCTTTGGATGAATGGGCAGGACAGGTCACGTGCTTTAAAAGGACGACCTTTTCATGCCACTCTTAGTGGACCTCTTTATGGAGGTGAGGGACAATTCTCAATACTTAGCCTTCCCTTCTCTTTACTATCTTTAGTGGCTCCTATCCCGGATGCGTTAAAAGGTTCGTTTGGTCTTACTTCTGGTCGATACAAGTTTGGTGAAGGTCAGCCAGAAGTAACCGCAGACTTGATAATGGATGATGCAAGTATTGCAAATACCCTTTTGATAGTTGAGCGAGGGAATGTTCGATTAAAACAATCAGTTTGGGAACTAGACATTGCTATACGCAGTGCTTCCTCTCAAGAACCTTTAATTCTGTTTGGAGAAATACCTCTTGACCCTTCAGCAAAAATTGACGTTAAGGTTGAGAGTCATGGTGATGGCCTTCTATTTCTCTCTGGATTAACAGCCGGAGATGTTAATTGGAAGGATGGAGAGTCTGACCTCAGGCTGTATCTCAGGGGTACACGGCTCGCTCCACAGTTGAATGGCTACTTCGATGTGAGAGATGCCGCGTTTGATGTTTACGACCAGACTGTTGAAGATCTGGATTCAAATGTGATCTTTGATTTTGACCGTTTAGAAGTACAACGACTAAAAGCTCGAATAGGATCTAAAGGGACTGTTACTGGCAAAGGAAATATTGCTCTTCTAAGCCCTTTAGTTGAACAAGAACCTTTATCTGTAGAACTAACAGAAGTTCGACTTAAGTTGCCTGTAGCAGATGTGGAAGTAGGAGGAAATATGATAATCAAAGGAGCAGTTCTTCGCCCTCAAATAGGTGGCGAGCTTGCAATAAATGATGGATCCATATCACCTTCTCCACCAGGATTTGTTAGGGCTAGTGCTATTGATAACCTGGAGAAAAATACTGTAGGTAATTCAGTTGAATCGAGGTCTGAACCTTTGGTTATGTGGCCAGAGCAGCAATGGGACTTTAAAGAACCTTTGGTTTGGTTAGGTAAGGATGTTGAAGGTCGTACCAGTAAAATGCTTCGGGCTTCTATCCCGAAATTGTCGTCTATTGGTTTTAATGATCTCAAGTTGAGACTAGGCCCTGATCTTCATATAACTTCGCCTTCTGTTGCAGGTTTTCGGGCTGCTGATTTTCGCACAGAAGGATACATTAAATTGAATGGCTCACTTGATAAGTCATTGCAACCTAGTGGGGTTTTACGATTGCTGAGTGGTCGTGTTAATGCGTTCACAACTACATTCAACTTAGTGCGTAGTGCTCCAAATGTAGCGGTTTTTACTCCTTCTTTAGGTCTTGTCCCTTATCTTGATGTCGCTATGTTCAGCCGGATGTCTGAAAGTCTCACTGATGTAGCCAATGTTTCGTCATCTCGCGTTTTTACCACCAATGGATCAGGAGGTTTAGGTGTAGGAGGTTTCCGAACAGTGAAGGTTGTTGTAAAAGCTACTGGACCGGCAGACCGTCTTTCGGAAAACTTTGAATTGAGTAGTTCACCCCCTATGCCCCGCTCTCAGTTGCTCGAACTCATCGGCGGGAACTCTTTGTCAGGATTAGCTGGTGGGGTTGGAGGAGAAGCCCTCACTAATGTTCTAGGTAAAGGTATTTTATCTCCTTTCTTAGGACCAATCACTGATTCTTTTAGTGAGAGACTACAAGTAGCCGTATACCCCACTTATGTTTCTCCTGAGGTAGTTGATGAATCTAATTCTACGGATAAAAGGAGAGAGTCAGAACTAGAGAACCAGGAGTCAGCATCTGGCGAGGGCTCTCCTCAACAGGCATGGGTTACCGAAGTGGGCTTTGATGTCACAGAGAGACTAAATTTTTCAGTAATCGCAACTCCAAATCGTAGAGATATCCCTCCACAAGGATCTCTAACATACCAATTCAATCCTAACTTTGGGGTTGCTGGGGCCTTGGACAATGAAGGCAAGTGGCAAAGTCAAGTACAAGTCTTTTTCAGATTTTAAATTGGCAGATGGGTTTTAGTTAGACATATGCTGGGACAGCTTTTTTGAAAAACAAACAATTTAGATACATTCAATCATTTCTAAAAGCTAACGCATAGATTTCAATCTCAATACTGAACTGTGTTTATGTTTTCATCTTAACCTCTAAAAATTACATTAGTTTTCATATTCCCGTTATGACGGGATGATATGAAAACGATCTTTTGATGAAATGAAAAACTCTCAAGTTGTCCCAGAACCTTCTTCCTCATTAGTTGATAATGCACGGTCAGTCCGTCGTGCTGCGAATGATCTTGCTCAAGTAAGTGATGAGCAGAGACGTGCGGCTCTTTATTTAATGGCTGACTCTTTGAAGGCAAATTCTGAAAGAATAGTTTCTGCAAATCAACAAGACTTGAATACTGCTCAATCTGCTGGGTTAACGCCTGCTCTCTTGGCAAGGCTTAAACTTGATGAGAAGAAGCTACTTTTAGGAATTGAAGGGATAAGACAGGTTGCCGAATTACCAGACCCTTTGGGCTTAAGACAATTGCATCGGGAGCTTGACAATGAACTTGTTCTTGAACGCATCACAGTCCCCCTTGGTGTGTTGGGAGTGATTTTTGAGGCTCGACCTGATGCCGTTATGCAAATCTCAGCACTCGCAATAAGATCTGGCAATGGGGCTATCCTTAAGGGAGGTAGTGAAGCAAACCTTACAAATCAGGCAATTATGAAGGCCCTTCAAGAGGGACTTCATAATTCGGAGATTAATGAAAACTCTCTTGCTCTTTTAACTACGCGTAATGAGAGCTTGGCCTTGATGAGGTTAGATGGGTTAGTAGATTTAATAATTCCTCGAGGCAGCAATGAACTTGTCCGTTTCATCCAAGATAATACCCGTATACCTGTGCTTGGACATGCAGATGGAATTTGCCATTTGTATGTCGACGCAGCTGCAGATTTAAATAAGGCGTTGCGAGTAGCTATTGATAGCAAAACACAATATCCTGCAGCTTGTAATGCGATTGAGACGTTACTTCTTCATAAGGAAATAGCGGCAACTTTTTTGCAATTAGCCATCCCAGCATTTAAGGATAAAGAGGTCTTTTTACTGGGAGACAAAGCATCCCAAGCCCTAGGAATTCAAGGAGCTGCTGTTGATGACGATTGGTCGAAAGAATATCTTGATCTAACTCTCTCAGTACGTGTTGTTTCTACACTTCAAGAAGCGCTTGAACATATTCGGAAATTTGGATCTAGGCATACTGAGGCAATCGTTACTGAAGATAAGAAAACAGCCGAGACATTTTTGAGGTCGGTTGATAGCTCGGGGGTCTATCACAATTGCTCTACTCGTTTTGCTGATGGGTTCCGTTATGGCTTTGGCGCCGAGGTCGGAATTAGTACCCAAACTTTGCCTCCACGTGGTCCGGTCGGATTGGAGGGCTTGGTGACATATCGTTATAGGTTACGAGGCAATGGTCATGTTGCTGCTGAATTTTCATCAGGGGAGAGGCAATTCTCTCATAAGGATTTGTCTTTATGAAGACTTGTCTATTACAAGATGCTATTCATGTGAATAGTATTCAATTATGGGCACATGTTGGTGTCTTAGAGAGTGAGCGTGAACTTGGTCAATGGTTTGATTTGGATTTTAGTATTTGGGTTGATCTAGATGAAGTAGCTAAAGACGATGATATTAACTCAATCGTTGACTATAGCTTAGCAATAAAAGAACTTCAGAAACTTTCCTTCTCTTTAAACTGCATGACGATTGAGCATTATTGTGAAAAAGCATTGAATTGTCTTGAGCTCCTCTATGGCTCAGTGCCGATGAGAGTCAAATTAAGTAAATGTGATCCACCTGTTTCAGGTTTCTATGGAACAGTTTCTGTTGAGAGATTTCGTCATTTGCCTATTTCTAAGTAGTTGATGATTATTCCTCCTCCATTAGTTTTGGTTCATGGTTTATGGGATACGCCAAAAATATTTAGCCGATTGATTAATCAATTGAATAAAAGTAATCTAATTATTTTGACCCCTAATTTACCCCATGATTTTGGTCGGGTGTCATTAAGAGTTTTGGCGGAGGAGTTAGATCGTCAGATCGAGGCAAGTCTTGATGACACAGTCTGCATAGACCTTTTAGGCTTTTCGATGGGAGGTTTAATTAGTCGGGTTTGGTTGCAGCAATTAGGCGGAAGCTTAAGAACTAGACGTTTTATTAGTGTTGGGGTCCCTCATTCTGGGACTTTTACGGCACAATTCTTTTCCCCTACTCTTCTTGCAGGCGTGGCTGAAATGAAGCGTGGGAGTACTCTTTTAAGAGAATTAAATTCGGATTTGTTGGCGTTACAACATGTAGATTGCATTAGTTTCTTTACTCGTTGGGACTTGATGGTTTTTCCTGGTTGGGAGGCTGTTCTCTCCGATGGGTTACAGATTGAAATGCCAGTTTTCAGTCATAAGGGTTTGATTTCAAACCCGCAGTCCTTAAAGATATTACAGGAATTTATCCTTATGGTTTGATTGTGTTTTCTAATCCAGAGTGTCGTATTAACGCATCACTATTTGGGGGTCGGTTTCTGAAGGAAATAAAGATGTCAATTGGTGGTCGGCTACCACCTTCACTTAAGATTGTTTCTCGGAATAATTTTCCAAGTGATTTTATTTTTGCTTCTTGATCTAGGCCTATTTCCTCAAAGGCTCCGAATGCGTCGGAACTAAGGACTTCGGCCCACTTGTAGGAGTAATATCCTGCGGCATAGCCACCAGCAAAGATATGGCTGAAGGCGCAAAGAAACTGATCTTCTTCAATTGGAGATATAACTGTAGTAGTAGTTGCAATCTTACGTCTTAGTTCATCGGGAGTTATTCCTAATGAGGAGCTCCAATAGCTATGTAATTTGATATCAGTAAGTGCGAAATGCACTTGTCGTAATGTTGCTAAGCCAGAATTAAATGTTTTGCTTCGCTTTAATTTCTGAACCTCTACCTCTGGTAGAGGCTCACCTGTTTGCCAGTGACGAGCTATGTCTCGAATCGTTTTTTCTTCAAGGCACCAGTTCTCCATGAATTGACTTGGTAGTTCTACGGCATCCCACTCCACATTATTTATGCCTGCTGCTTGAGGGTGATCAACAGTAGTTAGCATGTGCTGTAACCCATGTCCGAATTCATGGAATAGAGTTTCAACTTCTTCAAAGCTCATCAGGCTTGGTACTTCCCCAACGGGCCGAGATTGATTGCAAATAAGGTAGGCAACTGGAGCAATATTCTCTCCACTAGCTAACTTATGGCGAACAATACATTCATCCATCCATGCTCCACCTCGCTTACTTCCAGGACGAGTGAATGGATCTAGGTAAAAGGCTGCAAGAGGGGAGCCATCTTTGTCACGTACCTTGAAGAATCGAACATCTTCATGCCAGATAGGTGCCTCTCCATCAGCAGTCTCTATGGAGATTTCGAAGAGGCGATTGCAAAGCTTAAAGAGGCCTTGTAGAACCTGAGGGAGTGGGAACCAAGGCCTAAGAGCCTCTTGATTAAGTTCGAATTCTTCTTGACGTAGACGTTCAGACCAGAAGGCTAAATCCCATGGAGCAAATTTAGAATCTCTAGGAAATCCATTTCTTATGGCACATGCTTTGATTTTGGCTAGTTCTTTTTGAGCTACAGGGTATGCGGCTTCTTTTAATTCATATAGCAAGTCGTCAACGGCTTTGACGTTGTCAGCCATCTTGTTAGCAAGACTTAGTTCTGCCCAGTTTGAATACCCCAGACACTTGGCTTGTTGAGTCCTTAGCTTCAATATCTCCTCGATTAGTGGCTGGTTATTTAGATCTCCTTCACTAGCTCTACTTACATAGGCTTTGTAGAGAATTTCTCTAAGCTCACGATTTTTAGCATGAGTCATAAAGGGTATATAACGTGGCATGTCCAATCCCACCTTCCAAGGGCCTTTTTCGGGACTTGCCAGACTTACCCCGTCTTCGAAAAGATCACCAGACTCTCTAGCTGCATTGGCTAGGTCTTCAAGTACACGTGTTGGGAGACCTGAGACTTCTGATCTGTTTTTTATTAACAGACTCCATTCTTTGGTGGAATCAAGAACGTTGTTACTAAAGGTTGTTGACAGTTCTGCCAGCCGTTCGCAAGTTAAGTTGAAGCTCACCTGCGCGTTTTCATCTAGCCCTACACCACGGTGATTCATTGAAAGCAATTCTTTCTCTACGATTCTTTCTTGAACAGGAGTAAGAGGATTAAGTGGTTTATCTTTTAGTAGGCATAAAGCCTTGTATAGAACCTGACTTTGTCCAAGGCGATTGCTAAACCTAATCACTTCAGGTTGTTGGGCTCTAAATGCCTCCCTCAGTTTGTCTGAATTGCAAACGCTGTTGAGATGAGAGACACATCCCCAACTCCATCTAAGACATTCTCCAATCTGCTGAAGAGGAGTCATAACCTCCTCCCAACTCATGATTTTCTCTTCTTTTTGTTTTTTAGCTAGTCTGAGTTCAAGGGAGGAGAGATCCTTCTCTAGCCTCATGAGGAGGGAAGGGATTTGCTGATTTATTTCATCAGGGCCAATAAATTTGAAATCAGGTAGTCCCCTTCCTGCAAGTAGTTTCGGGACTTCTTCTTTCCTTTCCATGTTTGAGGTAATTTCAGCCAAAGGTTAAGCCTTGGTTCAAAACAACCAAGCTATTTGTAATGAGTTTGTCTGCTAAGAGATTTGTCGAAGATTCATAAAGGTCTATTGCGATTCTTGGCCAGAAACCTATTGCAAGAGTGGGTACTAACAAGCTAAGGCCTATTACTAATTCTCTAGGGTTCATGTCTTCGGTTAGAGAAACTGCTGGAATCCTTGGCCCGAAGAAGACTCGCCTACACATTGATAGGAGGTACACAGGTGTTAGGACTAGTCCTATTGCTGCCAGCACTATCGTAATTGCTCTAAATATAGAGGTGAAGTCGTTTTGACTTGTGATTCCGAGAAAGACAGTAATCTCACTTATAAAGCCACTCATGCCTGGTAATGCTAGAGAGGCAAGAGAACTAGTCAGGAAGAATGCAAACGTAATTGGCAAAATTTTTGCTAGGCCACCCATGTTGGGTATCGAGAGAGTATTAGTTCGTTCATAAAAAGATCCTGTTATGAAAAACATTGCTGCTGCTATTAGTCCATGGCTAATCATTTGAAGCATTGCTCCACTTATTCCAAGAGCGTCTATTGCTCCTATTCCAAGTAGAACAAATCCCATATGACTGACAGAACTACAAGCAATTCGACGCTTTACATTGTCTTGGGCGAAGGCATTAAGTGCCCCATAAATTACGTTTACAATTCCTATAACAATTAGAGCTGGCGCAAGTATTTGGTGGGCTTCAGGAAGAAGTTGAACATTAAAACGTAATAAAGCGTATCCACCCATTTTTAGAAGAACACCCGCAAGCAACATTGACACAGGTGCATTGGCTTCTCCATGTGCATCAGGAAGCCAAGTGTGAAGAGGAAAGATCGGAAGCTTTACTCCAAAACCTATAAGGAACCCTAGATAACAAAGAATCCCAAAGCTCCCTTCATAATTTTTGTTAGCTAGTTCACTTATGTTCAAGGTGAAATTGTCACCTGATAATGCCAGAGCTAGTCCACTGATAAGAATCAACAAAGAGGCTAGGGCTGTATAAAGAATGAATTTAGTTGCTGCATATAGCCTTCTTTTACCGCCCCAGATTGCTATTAAAAGATATACAGGAACAAGTTCTAGTTCCCATGCGAGGAAGAAAAGGAGAAAATCTTGAGACAAGAAAACTAATGCTTGTGCTGAAGCCTGAACAAGTAAGAGGGCAAAATAAAGCCTGCTTTTCTGGGTTACTTTCCAACTTGCAGCTGCTGATAAGAACGTTATTAATCCACTTAAAAGAACAAGTGGCGCAGAGATCCCATCAGCACCAACTGACCACTCTAAACCTAAAAAAGGTAACCAATTAGCTCTTTCAACAAGTTGGAGCCCTCCCTCGGAGGGGTTAAAGACTCTTCCGAATACGAAGAGCATTATTAGCAAATCTATTAGAAGTATTGATATCGCTAAATTCCTTGGCAATTGAGATTGTTTCTCTGATTCCCCCTCAGGCAAAAAAGGCAATAGAAGTGCTCCAGTAATAGGTAGAAGCACAATTACTGAAAGCCAAGGGACTGCTGTCGGGGACGTCGAAGCCAATATGGGCATGTTGGCGTCCATCACGGTATGAAACTCAGAGAGACCCTAACAGATTTATTTTAAATGAATGAGTACTTCTACTCATTTGGCTCTGGGCGCCAGCGGCTTCCATTCTCTTCAATATTTAGTACTGGCACTCTACTGGCAACCCCTGCGGCCTCCCATGCTCTCAGCATTGCTCGGCTAACTTTTTGCCCATAATCCTCAGGGCAGAGGGCTAAAAGACTTGGCCCTGCGCCACTAATTACACAGCCCCATGCTCCTGCATTTAATGCAGCTTTTCTTACGGCAAGACCTCCTTTAATTAGCCTCCATCTATATGGCTCATGAAGCCGGTCGTACATTCCGTCTGCGATTAGATCTCCGTTCCCAGTACGAAGCCCTTGAAGAAGCAAAGTCAGGGCACCTAGATTGATAACTGCATCCTTGATAGGGATTTCTTTTGGCATAGCACGTCGTGCCTCATTCGTGCTTAATCGAATTGTGGGTATTGCAACTACAACTTTTATGGAACTTTGCCATTCACACCTGACTACCCTCCAACGCTCAGATAGAGCTTTTGCTGTGATGCATAATCCCCCTAGAAGAGACGGAACAACATTGTCAGGGTGGCCCTCTATATCAATAGCGAGTTCTAGCAATTTTTCTTTGCTTAGAGGTGACCCCATTAGGGCATTGGCTCCTACTAGTCCAGCAACTATCGCTGTCGCGCTGCTACCTAATCCCCTTGCAGGAGGAACTGCTAGGCGAACCTTGGCTTGAAGGCCGAAAGGCTCAGAATTGGCAGCTTTCCAAACTCTTTGAGCAGCCCTATATACAAGGTTTTCAGGGCCTCCTCGAAGATGACTTCCTTCAGGTCCTTCAATAATTAATTCAAACCGTTCGCCACTGCCTTCAATCCTTTGCATTGAAAAACGATTGTTTAAGTCAAGGGCGGCACCAAGGCAGTCGAATCCTGGCCCAAGATTGGCAGTTGTGGACGGGACGTCAACAACAACTTTTTGTCCTATGCGCGGCTGCGCCATCCATAACTCTCTAATTAAGTTAGTTTCCCATTTAGTTGGGCAATAATGCGAGCTCTGCAGGCGGCACTAAATAAACCTGCTTCTGGATCTATCAAAGCAATTACTGGTAATTGCTTTAAAAATTCTTGGAATCTGCCCTTGTTACAAAAACCATCCAGGAAAGAAATTGTTTTTAGTCCTTTTAATTGTTTGTATGCTGTCCCGCCTGCTATCCAGATGCCTCCAGTAGATAACTCATGTAAGGCCAAATCTCCTGCGGCAGAACCATAAGCATTTAGCCATATTTCTAAGGCCTCTTTCATTAAAGGATCTCCCTCTTCGGCTGCCTTGCTAGCTAATGATGGAAGGTCAGGTCTCTTGCTACTTTTATCCCTCCAGAGCTTGGCTGCTTCCGTTAGGGCGTGATGTTGATCTTGGCTTTGAAGTATTAACCAACATGAAATATGTCCTAAGCCTGTTCCACTTACAATTCTTTCGACTGAGAGCCTATTGACTTTTAACTCCTCTTTTAGCCACTCAGAGAGCTGCCACTCTTTTCTACATCTTGGAGAAAATTCTTTATGCCCACCTTCACTTGGGAGGGAAATAATTCCATCTTGGGTTTTAAACCCCCGAGCCATGCCAAGGCCTGTTCCTGCTCCGATAATCGCGATAGGTCCTTCTTGCTTGATTCCATTAACTGGTTTTTGCAACCATTCTTGTTGGCATGCTTTTAGAGAAGGTAATCCATATACTAAAACACTAAAATCATTAATTAACTCAAGTTGCTTTAACTCAGCAACACCGCAAAGATCTTCCTGTTTTAGTTCCCAAGATAAATTAGTAATTAGAACAGAAGACCTTTCTACTTTTCCTGCCACAGCAAGACAACCATAGTCAGGCGGTGGAAGAGGTCTAGGGATACTGCCTAGAAAATTCTCCAACATTGGTTGGAGTGTTGGCCATTCAGATGATAAATACCGTTGTTTATATGCCTGACTAAGATGAGTTCCATCCCATGTGTACAAAGCAAGTATTGTTTTTGTGCCACCTAGGTCACCAGCGAGTAAAGTAATTGGTGGAGACATAATCTATAGAAGGATTGATTGCTCTTGTTGTCAACAATTAGCATTTTCATGGTCTAGTCTTATTTTACTTTTAGTAAGCAAATAGATCTAAAGGAAGAGGCCCCCAGGTTTCACCATCTTTTTCAAGATTGGAAAAGTGAGAACTAATAAGAAAACCCTGGCCTAGCCCTTTCTCTGAACGAATACGTATTTCACCACTCTGTTGATTTGCTTTTAGGTATACAGGCCCATCATAATTAGGACTTTCTATTAGCTTCATTATTGGCCATGAGAATTGTCTTTCTAAAGTGCGAACTACAAATAAGGCTTTATCCGGGGATTCTGCCATGACACCTAGCGTGAACCAGTCAGCCTCCGACATGGCGTTTTGAAGCTCGAAGCGTAGTTTCTCGGCTTGCTTTAAGGAGAGAACCGGAGCAGTACGAAGACCATTAAGATCGGATAGTGATTGGATTAATTGGTCGTTCACGTTCATTCTTATAAGGGTAGAAGCTAGTTGATTAATTTATTGAAAATATAAAACAGATTCTTTTCTATGACATTGATTTTTTGAAAACATTAACGATAACCTTATCCCTTTTATAAATATTAGCTTTATAGCTCAATGCAGAAAATTGATACAAGTCCTTGTTAAAAGCTACTTCTATCTCGCTTGAGATTAAGGGTCCTTTTTAACCCCTTTATTTGAAATGTCATTTTCTAAAATAGAGATAAATGATTCTACTGGCATTTTGCCAAGATCTTCTCCATCCCTTGTTCGAATTGAAACTTCCGAATTCATTTCCTCTTGATCACCAATGACTAATATATAAGGTATTTTCTTTATAGTGTGCTCTCGAATCTTAAAACCAATTTTTTCATTTCGAATGTCACATTCAACCCTGTAGCCTTTAGCTAGCAATAGTTTATATATTTTTGTACAAGATGTTATGTTCCTATCAGTAATTCCCATGATAATTGCCTGGGTTGGTGATAGCCAAGTAGGAAGTTTTCCTGCATAGTGCTCAATTAGAATTCCAATAAATCTTTCAAATGATCCTAGTATTGCTCTATGAAGCATTACAGGGGTCTTCTTGTTACTCTCTTCGTCTATAAAAGATGCATTTAGCCTTTCTGGCATGGAGAAATCAACCTGAATAGTTCCACATTGCCATACTCTGCCTAAGCAATCTTTTAGGGAAAATTCAATCTTTGGACCATAAAAGGCACCCTCTCCAGGGAGTAAATCCCAGTCTAAACCCTTAGCATCAAGTGCATCAGAGAGTGCTTTTTCAGATTTGTCCCAAATTGAGTCACTGCCAACTCGATTGTCTGGCCTAGTTGAAAGTTTGATTAAGATCGAATCGAAACCAAATGAACGGTAAACTTGAAATACAAGATCTATAAAGGCTGATACTTCTGATTGGATTTGAGATTCAGTACAAAAAATATGGGCATCGTCCTGGGTGAAGTTGCGAACACGCATCAGACCATGCAGAGACCCTGATGGTTCATTCCTATGACAAGATCCAAATTCAGCAAGCCTTAAGGGTAAATCTCTATAGCTCTTTAACCCTTGATTGAAAACTTGTACGTGGCAAGGGCAATTCATCGGCTTAATTGCATACTCCCTTGATTCAGAAGTCGTTGTAAACATATCGTCTTTAAATTTCTCCCAGTGGCCTGATTTCTCCCATAATGTTCTATCAACTGCCAGAGGAGTTCGGATCTCAGAGTAACCATTTAGCACTAATATTTCCCTGATATATTGCTCGAGAACTTGATATATTGCCCATCCAGCCTTATGCCAGAAAACCATTCCTGGGGCCTCTTCTTGCATATGAAAAAGTGATAATTTTTTTGCTAATTTTCTATGATCTCTTTTCTCTGCCTCTTCTATCTTGTGGATGTAATCCTTTAGTTCCTTCTTGTTTGACCAAGCGGTCCCATAAATTCGTTGAAGCATTTCGTTGTTTGAGTTGCCTCGCCAATACGCTCCAGAGACCTTCAGTAGCTTGAATGATCTTAGATGCTTAGTGTTAGGGACATGAGGCCCCCTGCACATGTCGACATATTCTTCATGGTGATATAGCTTGATTGTCTCATCCTCTGGGATTTCGTCAATAATTTCTAGCTTATACTTCTCATCTCTATTTAGAAATACTTCTCGAGCTTCTTTATGAGTTACTACTTTAACTAAAACATCATAATCTTTCTTTATCAATGAATTCATCCGATTCTCGATATCTTCTAAATCCTTCAGGGTAAAAGAGTTTTTATAGGAGATATCGTAATAGAAACCATCTTCAATAACTGGACCAATAGCCATTTTTGCGTCTGGATAAAGTTGCTTTACAGCATGACCAACAAGGTGCGCAAATGAATGCCTAATTGTCTCAACCCCTTCCTTTTCTTTAGATGTAACTATACTTACATTTGCATCTTCAGTTATAGGGATGCATGTATCAATTAGTTCCCCGTTGACTTTACCTGCAATGGCTGCTTTTGCTAGCCCAGGACCAATGCTTTCGGCTACTTGCATAACAGTTACACTGTTCTCAAACTGTTTTTGATTTCCGTCTGGAAGAGTAATTAATGGCATGAGGATTCGCTTAGTTTCTCTCTATGAGGCCAAGTGCTGAACGAACACGGTTAAGGGTTTTTTCTGCTACAACTTCTGCATTTGCCCGGCCTTGTTCAAGCACTATGGATAATTCAGTTTTATCATTAATAAGATCTTTATAGCGCTTTTGGATTGGTTTAAGTGCCTCTATGGCTGCTTCGGCTAGAAGAGGTTTAAAGGTTCCCCATCCCATCTCTGAGCATTCTTTGGCGACAGAATCTCTCCCCATACCAGAGAGTACTGAATAAATTGTCAGAAGATTGTCTGCTTCTGGTCTGTCAATATTCCCAAATTCCAAACCTATATGTGTATCTGTCTTTGCACGTTTTATTTTCTTATTGATCAGTTCAGGTGGATCTAAAAGATTTATCCTGCTGCCTTCATTTGGATCGCTTTTACTCATTTTGCTTTGACCATCAGTAAGACTCATTACCCTTGCTCCTTCTTTTCTTATTAATCCTTTTGGTACCTTTAGAAGAGGTTTTTGACCTTTACCGAATCGAGAATTGATTCTTTGTTGAGCAATATTTCGGGCTAGTTCAAGGTGCTGTTTTTGGTCTTCACCAACAGGAACTAAATCTGCGTCATAAAGCAAAATGTCAGCAGCCATAAGCACTGGATAATCAAGAAGACCCACCGAGACATTATCGGCTTGTTTAACAGCCTTTTCTTTGAACTGGATCATCCTTTCCAGCCAATTCAGAGGGGTTACGCAATTAAGTAGCCAACACAGTTCGCTATGGGCTTTTATTTGGCTTTGAATGAAGATTGAGGATAGTTTTGGGTCGATCCCACAGGCAAGGTAAATAGCAGCTGTGGAAAGAGTGTTTTCTGAGAGCTGCTTTGGGTCATGAGGGACTGTAATTGCATGCAAATCCACTACACATAGAAAGTTGTCATGGCTTTCTTGCAAAGGTACCCAGCTACTTATTGCTCCAATCCAATTGCCAATATGCAAGGCGCCAGTAGGTTGGACCCCTGAGAGAACCCTTGGGCGTCCCATATGTCAAGCCTCTTCTGCTGAGATGGATTTGTTTTCCTGACTCTCTTTGCTAATTGAGTCTTCTTGAGAGGGGATCTCTTGATCACTTTGAGATTGTAAATCTTTGCCTTGATTTTCAGTTGCTTGATCTTGGTCTTCTAACTGCTCTTCTTGTTGTCTTTGGGGTTGAGGTTTCTCAGGTCGAGCAAATGGATTTGGCTTAGAGCCTTTTGTCTGCCGATTCCTGTCGTCACTGACTCTTCCGCGCCCCCCCCCCTGGTTGTGATCCAGGCGACGATCCCCTTGTGATCTTTGCTCTTCAATTAACTCGGATAACTTGCCTTCCTCTAGCATCTGGCCAAGAGTCCTTATTGCAAAACCAAGGACAGCGACTGTTGATCGAAGATTGAAGGCCTCTTGAATCGCTCTTGCTGAGCGCATTTCGTTATCGCTTAATCGGATGCGGAAGCCCCCAGTATCACGGCCTCCATAACCGCGACCTCTCCCAGAACGGTCCCGGTTGCCCTCGCCTCTTTTGAAATTGTTTTGCGGTTCGCTGTATGAATCGCTCATGTCTTTTCTGGCTTCAATCAGGCGCAAGTGTGACGCATCATCGGCACACTTGCGATATTGAATTACCCCTGCTTTAGAGCAATTTACCTTTAAAAACACCTTGCAAATCGCTCAAACCAGTTGTTTTTGCAGTCGATCTCACGAAAAATAACAGAGATATAACATTTCAAATAGAGTGATGAAATTAAGATTTGCCTTATGCGATAACTGAGCTAAGAAGACTAAATACGGTGGCTTTCCATGAAGATCCCGGCCCTACCTTTCGCTTCATCCAGTAAGCCAAACCATTTAGGACGCTTCGGCTTGCTTTTTGGTTCACTTTTCATTGGCAATTGGTTGATTAACGACGTTGTACATGTTCCAGGTATTGGTATCGGCCTTGTTTTTGCCGGGGCTGGAATTTGGTGGATATCTAATCCATCTCGTCCGACATTTGAATCTCCTCTCTCAACTGAGGGATGGATCAAAAGGTGTAGAGAGGTTTTAAATCAATTTGATGATTTTCAAGATGAAGCTGAGATCTTGGGGTTGAAAAAAGATCGAACTCTGGATCTTCAATCAGCTATTGATCGTTCAGGAACACAGTCTGTGGCACTTGTTAGTCCCTCTAAGGATGAATATCTAGAGAAGCCTCTTATTGAAGCCTGTATAGCGGATTCTAAGCCTCATGAATTATTTTTCTCCCCTCCTCTTTCTCAGGATGTTGAATCATGGGTTTGGCCATTTGATCTTATTGAGAAGGATGTTTTGCTTTACGCATTGGAATTGCCTCTTAGCGCAGTGGATCTGATTTGGTTGCAAAATGTTCCTGAAGATCAGCCTTCTTGGCTACTTGTTAGCTGGGCTAATTCAAACTCTTGGATGGATCAGTTAAAAGCCCTTAAGGCTCAATTGCCTTCTAGATGGGCAGATCGTGTTTTGCGCTTGAACGGAATAGAAGAAGATTCTCGAGCTGTATTTACCCCTGTAAGGCGATTACTTGATCAGCCTAATCAGAATATTGACCGAACCCGCCAAAGATTGCTTTCAAGGCTCCACATGGCCTGGCAGGCAGATCTGGAGGTTTTGCGGAGAGAACGTTTTAGAGGTGTTCAAAGCCGTAGTCAGTGGTTAGTTGCTGGTGCTGTTTTTGCTTCCCCTGTACCTTCTACTGATCTCCTCTCATTGGCAGTTGTTAATGGCCTAATGGTTCAAGAGATGGCAAAAATTTGGGATTGTTCTTGGCGACCAGAGACCTTGCAGGCAGTTGCTCGACAGTTGGCTGGAGCTGCTGTGGCGCAAGGTTTAGTTGAGTGGAGTGGTCAGGCTCTTCTTGGCCTTGCAAAGCTTCATAGTGGAAGTTGGTTGGCAGCAGGAGGAATGCAAGCTTTAAGTGCGGCTTATTTGACAAGGGTTGTTGGTCGCTCTATGGCTGATTGGCTTGCATTGAATAATGGAGTTGATCAAGTTGACCTTGAAGCGTTAAAAATACAAGCACCTCAATTAGTATCTAGAGCAGCTCAGGAAGAAAGAATTGATTGGACTGAGTTTCTTAAGCAAGCAAGCGATTGGATAACTAATACCACTAAGCAATCTTTAAGCCCTTCGCATGGAATTGAGGCTATTTGAAGTGACTTGGTATAGATTTAAATCAGAATTAACGGATGATTGTCTGCTAATTGATTTTTATCAATTAGGATTTAATTAGATGTTATCAAAATTTTAATCTTAACAGTGACATTAATTATTCATGTTCGTTAATTTGAAATTAATTTATAAATTTAGGTGTTTGAATCTCCTTCTTCCCTTCTCAATTATATATTTTTTATTCTCTTGCGCAGGCTCCCCTCAGAGTCGAAAAACAATAAATTTTGACATTGACCAAAAGCCTCTTGTCCTTACAACATTTACTGTCCTAGCTGATATGGCAAGGAATGTAGCTGGTGATCGACTAGAGATTCGTTCAATCACAAAATTAGGCGCTGAAATTCACGGGTATCAACCTACTCCAAGTGATTTGGTTAAGGCTTCTAATGCCGACTTGATTATTGAAAATGGCTTGGGCCTTGAACTTTGGGCTAGGAAATTCATAGCAGCAGCAGGTGATATCCCAACAGCAGTTTTAACTAAAGGTATGAAGCCGCTTTTAATCGAAGGAGATGTCTATACAGGTAAACCAAATCCTCATGCCTGGATGTCACCTAAGAGAGCAATATTGTATATAGATAGATTAGTAGAGGCTTTTACTAAACTTGATCCTGAGGGTGCCCCTGTTTTTCAACAGAACTCCGAAGATTACAAGGCAAAACTTCAACTACTTGATATAGAATTGACCAGTGCACTGGCGTCTATTCCAGCAAGAAGAAGGGTTCTTGCGACTTGTGAAGGCGCTTTTTCATATCTTGCTAAAGACTATGGAATGGAAGAAGCTTATTTATGGCCAGTTAACGCTGAGAGCCAGGTTACACCTAAGCGCATGTTGCGGTTAATTAATAAAGTTAAAGAGCGACAATTGCCAGTTATCTTTTGCGAAAGTACTGTTAGTTCAAAAGCTCAACGTGAAGTAGCTAAGGCAAGTGGTGCAAAATTTGGTGGTGTTTTCTACGTTGATTCATTATCTGGGCCTAACGGCCCCGCTCCTACTCTGTTAGACCTACAGCGTCACAATTTACGATTAATCCGTAAGGGGCTTACTTCCCAAGCAGACTAAGAATGAATCAATTTTCTATGACTAGTCATCAAGAAGTCTTAACTGGAATAGAGGCTGATCAGATTTGTGTTGATTACAACGGAACAGTTGCTCTTTATGACGCAAGCCTCAAGTTGTCTTCGGGGACGATCTGTGGCTTAGTTGGTATGAATGGTGCTGGTAAGTCGACTTTCTTTAAGGCTCTTATGGGTTTCGTCCGTCCTTCTAGAGGGACTATTCGGATTAATGGTGTTTCTGTTGGTAGGGCTCAGAGAGAGCAAGCCGTTGCATATGTCCCTCAAAGTGAGGGGGTTGATTGCTCTTTCCCCGTAAGCGTTTGGGATGTTGTGATGATGGGTAGATATGGGGCAATGAACCTCTTAAGAATTCCACGTGAATCAGATAGGAAAGCTGTTCTTCACTCTCTTGAACGGGTTGATCTTGTCGATCTACGTCATAGGCCCATAGGGACTCTTTCTGGGGGGCAAAGAAAAAGAGCATTTCTTGCAAGGGCAATTGCTCAACGAGCTTCTGTCCTTTTGTTGGATGAACCATTTACTGGCGTTGATGTACGTACTGAGAAACTTATGGCGGACCTTTTCTCACAATTTCGTCGAGAGGGAAGAACAATTCTTGTTTCTACACATGACCTAAGCCATGTTCGAAATTTTTGTGATCTGGTTGTTTTAATCAACAAAACTGTATTGGCATATGGAAAAACTTCTGAAGTTTTTACTGCGGAGAATTTGACAATGACCTTTGGTGGACTACCACCCAATCTGCTTAAGGGGCCTATAGCTTCTGACTGATGATGTTTGCTTTTGAAGCCCTGGGTTCTATTTCTTTCCAATCTTTGTTTTTAGAGCCTCTAAGTCATGAATTTATGAGAAGAGCTCTATTGGTTAGTGCTTTGGTTGGTGGCGTTTGTGGCCTCTTGTCTTGTTATATGACTCTTAAGGGTTGGGCATTGATGGGAGATGCTGTATCGCATGCTGTTATGCCAGGAGTTGTTGTTGCATATGCTCTTGGTTTGCCATTCTCTATTGGGGCTTTTGTTTTCGGAGTAGGCTCAGTCGCTTTAATTGGTTTTGTGAAGCAGAAATCGAGAATAAAAGAAGACACAGTTATAGGTCTTGTCTTCACTGGTTTCTTTGCGTTAGGACTGGTCTTAGTTTCAAAAGTAAAGAGCAATATCGATTTAATGCATATTCTTTTTGGGAGTCCTCTTGGTATTTCAGTAGGGGACTTGCACCAAACAATCATTATTTCAGGAATTGTTGTAGCAACTCTTGTCTTTTTTCGACGAGACCTTTTACTTTATTGTTTTGATCCTACTCATGCTAGATCTATAGGTATTAACACAGGAGTTTTACATTATCTTTTGCTTTCTGTTTTGTCTTTGGCGGCTGTTGCCGGTTTACAAACAGTTGGCATAATTCTTGTTGTAGCAATGTTGATAACTCCAGGCGCTACAGCATATTTATTGACAGATCGCTTTGATAGAATGACACTATTGGCAGTTATAAGTAGTTCCCTTTCAAGTGTCTTTGGAGTATATATTAGTTTTTGGTCTGATATAGAAACAGGAGGTTCTATTGTTCTAGTACAGACAGTACTTTTTCTATTCGCTTTTCTTTTTGCCCCAAGATACGGCATATTGAAGTTACAAAGATTTGATGTCTGATTAGATATGACTGGCTCACAGCAATCCTTAAAGAAACTTTCCCCTGAAGATCAGGCTTGGCCTTGGTGGCCACTTTTGCCGCTTTATCCCTATGGAAAAAAGAGAACACTGTATAGAGAAATTATCCCGGGACAATTATGGACTTTTGAGCAGGTTCAAGGCCTCTATTACGTGGCGGTACCTGTCCGATTAACAGTTGTAAATACAGGGCAGGGTCTAATGCTTTTTAATCCATTGCCGCCGACAAACGAGTTAAAAAGTTCTTTGGATAAGTTAGTAAGTACGTATGGCCCAGTCCTTTCAATAGTTTTGCCAACAGCCTCTGGCTTAGAACACAAGATCTCTTTGCCAGCCCTTGCAAGGGCTTTCCCAAAAGCTGATTTATGGGTTTGTCCTGGTCAATGGACGTTTCCAATTCCTTTCCCTTCTTCTTGGATAGGAATCCCTGCTGGAAGGACAAAGGTATTGCTTAAAGATGGACTCCCTCATGAAGAAAGTTGTGAATGGATTTCCCTAGGGCCTATTGATATTGGTTTAGGCAGATTCCAAGAGATTGCTTGTTATCACAAACCTTCTAAGGCACTTTTGGTTACTGACGCCTTAGTGGCTATTAATTCTGACCCACCAAAGATCTTTGATTTTGATCCCACTCCATTGCTATTTCATGCAAGAGATCGAGGGGATGAGCTATTAGAAGATTCTCCTGAAAACAGACGAAAAGGTTGGGCTCGACTTGTTTTATTTGCTTCATTTTTGCGCCCAGAGAAGTTAAAGATTCCTCCATTATTCGAGGTGCTTAAAAATTCTTTTAAGCCAGGTCTTAGAAGCCCAACGGCTCATTTCGGTGTTTTCCCCTTTGAATGGGAGGAAGGTTGGATGGCTACTACTAAAGATCTTTTAGGGAATAGAGAATCTCTTGTTCAGATAGCCCCAGTTCTTGAAAGGTTGGTTTTCCCACGTGCTAAAGAGAGTTTTTGTTCGTGGTTAGAAAATATCTCTCGACTTAGGGGGATGAGGTGGCTTGTTTCTGCACACTTCACAGCCCCCGTTCCTTTCTCTAGTAGAGGCGCCATAAAACTAAAGAATCAAATCAAAAAGCGAAATTGGGCACCCTCAGAGGGGAACTACAGTTTTCTTGATGCTGTTGATAAAACTCTTTTAAAACAGGGTGTAGTTCCTAAAGACCCTTTGGCGAAGTTCAGAGATTCAGATCTTCGGGATTAATGGCCATTGACTCGTCAGCGAAAAATGTTTCTTCAAGCTCTTTTCTCTGCTCCATTTGACGTAGAAAATAACCTGTCATCATTGCTGAAGCTAGAAGACTCGCAAAGTTATCTCGGTTGGCGGTAACTTTGACTTCGAATTGTTCACCTGGGAGCATTCCAAGTAATCCCTGAACATTATGTCTAATAATGTCTTGTATGTCTGTGCTTGCAGATTTGGCTACCCGTTGAAGAACATCAGGTGATTGCTCTTGAAGGTACTGGATGAGAGCATTGCTTTCTGGCCCATCACCATCATTGTCTGTGGTTAGGAACTCCGGGTTAATCATCCCAGTTGTTTCTCTATCTTCCTATTAACCTTATCGTAAAGAGGTCTTATTTCTCAAGATGATCCATGGGTGGGGAACCGAATCGGACCAAATTTATATAAAGGCCAGTATCTCCAAATAGCCGTCCCAATGACGTTCTCTTCAGGCAGAGGTCCCCATAAATGAGAATCAAGGCTGTTGTTTCTATTGTCACCAAGGACCCAGAGTTGACCATTGGGGATAGTGATAGGAGGCATTGTGTAGGAGATAGGATCTTTTCTCCATGGTTCAATAATGACCTGAGTGTTTACAAATAATTTTCCATCCCTTACTTCTACCTCGTCTCCAGGTAATCCAATAACTCTTTTTATTAATGCTGATTTGGGGTTGTAACCTTCCGCTAAGAGCTTGTTGGGTGGTCTGAAGACAACCATGCGGCCTCTCTTAAGATGAACTTTCCTTAGACGGTTTATGCGAGGTCTGATTTTTTCTACAAGAATTCGGTCTTGAAGTTGCAATGTCGGGAGCATTGAGCCTGAAGGAATCCACCTAGGTTCTATAACTACCCATCTAATAAGTAATGCTATTGCTACCCATAGAACTAAATTTATTAGTCCACTTCTTTTGTAAGGATCAGGGGTAGATGATTTAGAGGCCATTTAAAAAAGGTTGCTGGCTTATGCCTTTTAGCTTTATCCAAAGATCGTATTAGTTGAGGTTAGTGTTCTGTCCATCGCTCAAACCAATCTCCATGTTTCATTAAAGCTCCTATTGGCTTTACAAAATAGGGGATTGAAAAACCTTGTGCTTTGTCCAGGCAGTCGATCTGCACCTTTGGCATTGGCCGCAGGATTATTGGCGGAAGCCAACCTTATAAGCTTAATTACAGCAATAGACGAACGCTCAGCAGCTTTTTTTGGGGTTGGTCAAAGTGCTTCTACGGGAAATGCAACTGCAATAATTACAACTTCAGGTACGGCTGTCGCAGAGCTTTTGCCAGCAGCAGTGGAGGCGGACCGATCTTGTTATCCACTGATTTTTATTACAGCAGATAGGCCTCAAAGACTTAAGAATTGTGGAGCCAATCAGACAGTTAACCAAGAAGATTTTTTAAAGGCAGTTTGTAGGAATTTCCTAGAGGCCTCCAAGGAAGGATTTCATCTTATGAAGGATCCTGATGTCCTTTTATTGGCACAAAAGTGTTGGCAGCAAGCTCATTTATTCCGAGGCCCAGTTCATTTAAATCTTTCTTTTGAAGAACCTTTATATCCAAGTAAAACTGAACAGAAGGTCGCTTGGGATCATTTGCTCAATAAGGATAATTCTTCCGATCAGGCTTCTGTTGCATTTCAGGAGAAACCACAAGATATCCGCCTTGAGGATTTCCCTCGTCTAAACCCTGAATTACCAGGAGTGATAATTGCTGGTCCATGGAGAGGACCAGAAAATGAATTGCAATCTTTTCTTAAAGCCCTGGGAGATTGGCAGAAGGTTAGTAATTGGCCAGTATTAGCTGACCCTCTTTCTGGTGTTCCACAAAACCAATTTGGATTAATTAAATGTTGGGAAGGTGCCTTAACAAATAGTCCTTTTTCTGAGAAAAAAGATCTTCAGATAATGAGATTAGGCCCTTTGCCTGCAAGTAGAAATCTTGAGAGTTGGTTGAGATCTTTAGTAGGCAGACAGTTGTTGATCACAGAAAAAGATGATCGTAAACTCGACCCTTTAGGTCTTTCGGTTCAGTGGAGTAAGGGCTTGGAAGCTTGGTGGTTAATACAAAGAAAGTCCCCTTTTAGTGAAAGGGATCTTCCTGTTCAGAAGAATCACAAAAGCTTGAAGAGATGGATTGCCTTTGATCAACTTTGCGAGGATTGGCTTGATTCTCGCTTGCCTTTGAAAGGGGCAATAACTGAGCCTGCTATTGCGCGTTGGTTGCCGAAACTAACAACAAAGGGCACTTCCTTTGTCTTATCAGCAAGTAGTCCTGTAAGAGACTGGCTTTCATATGCAGGCTGTGAAGCATTCTCAAGACGCTGTTTTAGCTTTCGTGGTGCCTCTGGCATTGATGGGACGCTCTCTCTTGCATTAGGAGTAGCTAGAGGTAAGGGACCGACTGTCTTAGTAACCGGTGATTTGGCTTTGCTTCATGACAGCAATGGATGGTTGATTGCTTCTTCTTCAAAGCTGCCTTTAGTTGTTGTTTTAATAGATAATTCTGGTGGTGGTATATTTCAGCGCTTAAAAATTGATATTCCCTCAGAATTATTGTATGAAAAGCTTTTTGCGATGCCTCAATCGGTGGATCAATTAGCTTTAGCAGAAGCTCACTCAATTCCTACAAAACAAGTGTCCTGTCTTGAAGACCTTCCATTAGCTCTTGAATGGGGGTTAGGTAAGTCTGAAACAGTGTTGTTACGAGTATGCTCAGATGCTGTCGGAGATGCGAATCTGCGGAAAGATATTCAAGAAGGCCTTTTTGAATATCTGATAGAAAATAACCATCACTATCAACTTGAGACTTAATTTCTATGCCTGGAGAGTTTGATACTTTTGATAAACAAAGAAGAAGGGTTTTGCCAGGTGCGGTGAATTTTGATTGGGAAGTATGGGGCAACTATAAGGACATTTTGCTTGACCGAAGTTCAGAGGGAATTGCACGAGTTGCAATAAACCGACCAGATAAACGCAATGCTTTCAGGCCCCAAACTGTAAGTGAACTTTGTGATGCATTTACAAGAATTCGTGATGATAAGACAGTTGGAGTGGTTTTATTTACTGGTGTTGGACCGGCTTCTGATGGAGGCTTTGCTTTTTGTTCAGGAGGCGATCAGAGTGTGCGTGGGGACGGTGGATATTTAGATCACGCAGGTATGCCTCGTTTAAATGTTTTGGATTTGCAAAGAATTATTCGGAGCTTGCCCAAGGTAGTAATTGCCCTTGTTGCAGGATATGCAATTGGTGGCGGACAAGTGTTACATCTCCTTTGTGACCTGAGTCTTGCGGCAGATAACGCCCGCTTTGGTCAGACTGGGCCAAAAGTTGGGAGCTTTGATGGAGGTTTTGGTTCCGGCTATTTGGCTAGGGTTGTAGGGCAAAGAAAAGCTCGTGAAATTTGGTTTTTATGTCGCCAATATGGAGCGGAGGAGGCCATGAGTATGGGTTTGGTTAATCAGGTTGTCCCTTTAAACCAGCTGGAGGAAGAGGGAGTGAAATGGGCCAGGGAGATTCTTCAGCACAGTCCAACAGCTATTAGGTGCCTCAAGGCTGCTTTTAATGCAGAAACAGATGGTATGGCAGGTTTACAAGAATTGGCTGGACAGGCCACTCATCTCTTTTATAGAACAGATGAGGCAAAAGAAGGGCGGAATGCTTTCCTAGAAAAACGGAGTCCCGATTTCTTTGATTCAGGGTGGCTTCCATGATTCTTCCCCGCTGGCGTTTAGAGTCACCGCCTTATTTGCTGAGTTGATATGCGCGTGCTTTTTGCCGCTGCTGAATGTGCGCCAATGGTGAAGGTTGGCGGCATGGCTGACGTCCTTGGTGCGTTGCCACCAGCACTTGCAAAGTTAGGTCATGACGTCAGAGTAATTATCCCTGGATATAGCAAGTTGTGGAGCTTGCTTGATATCCCCAGTGAGCCTGTTTTTAGGGCTCAAACTATGGTGAATGAGTTTGCTGTTTATGAGACAAAGCACCCTCAAAATGGCTTGCCTCTCTACGTTGTTGGACACCCTGTTTTTGACCCTGAAAGAATTTATGGGGGTGAAGACGAAGACTGGCGATTCACTTTTTTTGCAAGTGCTACAGCAGAGTTTGTATGGAACTTCTGGAAGCCAGAAGTCCTTCATTGCCATGATTGGCATACTGGGATGCTCCCTGTTTGGATGCATCAGGACCCTGAAATAAGTACTGTATTTACTATTCATAATCTCAAGTACAAGGGCCCATGGAGGTGGAAACTCGAGAAGATGACTTGGTGTCCTTGGTACATGCATGGTGATCACACTATGGCTGCCGCACTCCTTTATGCAGATCGAGTGAACGCTGTATCGCCTACTTATTCCAGGGAAATTTGTACAACTGAGTACGGAGAGGCTCAAGATGGATTATTGAATTACATTTCTGGAAAACTTCGTGGAATCCTTAATGGTATTGATGTTGATGTTTGGGATCCCAGGCAGGACAAGTCTTTGCCATCTAATTTCAGTACAAAAAAACTTTCAGGACGACTTCGAAATAAGAAGGTATTGCAAGAACGCATGGGCTTGGAAATAAGTTCTGAAAAGTTTTTGTTAGGTATGGTAAGTAGACTTGTAGATCAGAAAGGTGTAGATCTACTTGTACAAGTGGCCAGTCGCTTACTTGCCTATACCGATTCACAAATAGCTGTCCTGGGCACTGGAGAAAGAGACTTGGAGTCTGCTCTTTGGAAATTGGCAACAGAATTTCCAGGACGTTTTTCTGTTTTCTTGACCTTTGATGATGAGCTTTCTCGCTTAATCTATGCAGGAAGCGATGCTTTCTTAATGCCTAGTAGATTTGAGCCATGTGGAATAAGTCAGCTACTAGCCATGAGGTATGGATCAGTCCCAATTGTCCGCAGAGTTGGTGGTCTTGTAGACACGGTGATTCCATACGATCCAAAAAGTGAAACAGGCACAGGGTTTTGCTTCGATCGATTTGAACCCATCGATTTTTACACAGCATTAGTCCGGGCTTGGGAGGCTTTTAGACATCAAAAGAGTTGGCGTAAATTACAGTTAAGAGGAATGTCTCAGGAATATAGTTGGGAGAGATCGGCGCTCGAGTACGAATTGATGTATAAAGATGTCTTAGGAATAAAAGAGCCATCTCCTGACTCTGACGAGGTTGAGAAATTTTCTTTGGGTCAGTCAGCTGACCCTTCATTAAAGGCTATAGCTGGTGAGATATAAAATCATGCCCCAAGTTACTGGCTTGTTGTGATGTCTTTTATGCATTTAAATCTAAATCGATTCTTTTTCATGGGAGAAATAGCTTTATAAAAAATGGATGGCCCTCCTGAAAACAGCGATAAGAGGTCCGCTCGTCTACCTGCTTTATATATAAATCCATGGAGTTCATTGAGGAGAGATATCAGTGGGATTTTTGCTGACATTGGATTGAGATCAAGGGAGCTTTGGCGGCGTAATTACATAGGGGAGTTTCCTCGACCTTCTTTCTGGCCTTCTGGGTTGGCATTCCTGTTTTGGCCTTTTTTAATTACATGCTCATTGTTAACTTTATTCCTACTTCTTTTCTTGCTATCTTTTCTGGAGATTTCCTCAGAGTCACTTGATTTACGAACAGTACCTGAATCTAATACTAAATCCATTAGTACAGGATTAACTTCAGACCATGTCTCCAGTAAAGATACTAAAAAGGAAGCACAATTTATTGAGGAAAGATGGAAAGAGACTAAACCTGCAGAATCGGATCCTTTGTTGGTATCCCTTTTAGAAGCTGAGTTCCCGGGAAATCTTCTCGAGACGGCAGAGGTAAGTCTTGAAGGCAATGCTGTACGCCTTAAGTTGAAGTCATCATGGGAGGAAATAAGCTTGCCAAAAAAGATCGCATTAGCAGATGATCTACAGCTACATATAAGTAACCTTGGTTATGACGAATTACACCTAATGGATGCCTCTGGACAGCTCCTTTCTCGATCGGCAAGGATTGGACAGAGAATGATTCTTCTAGAGGGTGGGGGGTGATTAGCTAATGAGCCTGCTCTTTAGAGACTTGAATCAACTTTGGGGGGCCCCTTGGCCTTCAGACGAATCTTGCCTTGAACTAACGGTTGGTAATGTCTGTACTGATAGTCGTAAGCTTAAGGAGGGAGATTTTTTCGTTCCCTTAATTGGTGAAAACTTCGATGGACATGCTTTTTTAGGAGAGGCTTTAGACCGTGGAGCCCTGGCCGCTGTTGTCTCTAAGAATTGCAAGCACCATGTACCCAGTGGCTTATTCCATTGGATTGTGAAGGACACTCTTCAGGCCTATCAACAACTGGCTTCATTACATCGTGGTTTATTTGATATCCCAGTAGTTGCTGTAACTGGCTCTTCTGGAAAAACCACCACTAGAGAATTGATTAGGTCGGCGTTGTCTTCAAATGGAAAGGTACTGGCTAGTAAAGGAAATGAAAACAACGATATTGGTGTTCCCCTCACATTGCTAAAGACACAATCTAATCACTCATCGGTGGTTGTTGAAATGGGTATGAGGGGGGAAGGAGAGATAGAAAGATTATCTTGCTGCGCGAAGCCAAGTGTTGCAGTAATTACTAATGTAGGGACAGCTCACATTGGTTTGCTGGGCAGTCGTGAAGCAATTTCAAAAGCTAAGTGTGAAGTAACTGCAGGAATGGATCCTTCTGGCTTAGTCATCATCCCTGCAGGTGATCTCCTTTTAGAACAAGCACTCTCTAAGACTTGGAATGGACGAGTTGTCCGTATAGGAATCGAAGAGGATGTTGATATTAAGAAATCTCATTTAGATGAAAGACAGAATGAGTTCTCCCCTAAAGCTGATCTAAAAGGAACATTAGACTTGAACAAAGGTCTTCTCGAAGTAGAGGGAATGAGCTTTAACTTACCTCTTAAGGGTAGGCATAATGCTCAGAACTTTATGTTAGCCCTAGCAGTATCCAGGGAGCTTTGCGTCCCCTGGAGTGGTTTGACCCGACTAGAGCTTGATATGCCTACTGGACGTAGCCAATCGATTCTTGTTGGAGGGATAACTGTGATGGATGAGACATATAACGCTTCCCCGGAAGCCGTTGTCGCTGCACTTGAACTTCTTGCACTACAGCCTGGAAGACGTTTTGCTGTCCTTGGAAAAATGATGGAGCTAGGTGAACAAAGCATTTCATTGCATAAGAAAGTTGCTGAGAAAATTGTTGAATTAGAAATTGATGGACTGGTATTAGTACTACAAGGTTCCGAAGTTGAAGTTATGTCAGAGATAGTTTCAGGATGTGTTAGGAAATTTGCAGTTGTAAGTGAACCGGAAGAGGCGGGCGTTTACATGAGAGAGTGGCTAAGCCCTGGCGATGCTGTGCTCCTAAAGGCCAGTAGAAAAGTAGCCTTAGAGAAACTAATAAAGATCTTGCAGGAGTCTTTCTAGTCGATACTCTGGGCAATAAATAAACAAAAATGAGATCATAAAAAACGCATTAAAAGGTATTGAGATGTCATGTAGTGTTGACCAGGATGCCTTGGATATCCCCCTCACTCAAAGTCACTGCCCTTGCTGATAATTCACTTGGACCTTTCTTAAAGGTTGTTGAAGGGCTAGTCACAACTTTGGCGATGGCTTAATGAAGGAACACTCCAACAACATTAAATTTCCTGAGCTGATTGAACAATTTCAGTTATCCCCTCATCCAGAAGGAGGTTGGTATCGAGAGGTTTGTCGTAGTCACCTAAGAGTTGAACGTCCTGATAGGCAAAAGAGGTACAACATCACTGGGATCTTGCTTTTACTAGGCGAGGGGGATAGAAGTTGTTGCCATAGAGTGAAAGATGATGATGAAATCTGGATTTATTTACAAGATGCACCATTAACTCTCTGGCGACTTGATCCGGAAAAACGAATTAATCAATCTGAAATTGGATTCATCTAATCCTATTTAGATGATCCCAGCAGGATGGTGGCAAGTCGCTCGCAGTGAAGGCGGTTATACATTGATGAGCTGTTGTGTTGGTTCAGGTTTTGATTTTGCCGACTTCGAAATGCTACGCGATTACCCGATCAAAATGCGACCAAGCAAAGCCCAAAGTGAATTGATTTAGTTGAAAAGAGCTGTCTCAACAAATAATTGACACCTAGTGCTCCCAAAGGATTCCGTTACCTTAGCTGGCTTGGTTATAGTCCCAATCTTTATTATTAGGGTTGAACCTTATAGAAAAGAAACTATGGTTTGAGTAACTTTTGAATGTTGCCCCTTTGTACGAATGAAAATCCGAAGTAATACCTTTGCTTTAGGAGTTATTGTTATTACTCCTTTTTGCTTACCCCCCCTTACGTTAAAACAGACATTTTTTAGGGGATCTCCGGTTGTTGCCGCCTCAAGAGATATAGAGACTCTGAAAGATTCTTTCTACTATAAGCGTGGAATGTTTAAGAGCAGAATTAAAGATTATCAAGGAGCAATATCAGATTTCAGTCAGGCAATACTAATAAGTCCAACTTATCCCAGTGCATATAACAATCGAGGTAATGCAAAGTCTGAATTAGGTGATTATGCGGGAGCAATTTCTGACTACAATAAGGCAATAGAAATTGATCCAAGTTATGCCAGCGCGTATAGTAACCGAGGTAATGCAAAGTCTAAATTAGGTGATCACCTAGAGGCAATATATGATTACACTAAAGCTATAGAAATTGATTCTAGTTGTGCTGAATTCTACTTCAACCGTGGTAACATTAAGTTTGATTTAGGTGATTATCAGGGAGCAATATTAGATTACACCGAAGCAACAAAAGTTAATTCAAAGTATGATAACGCATATTACAATCGTGGTATCGCTCAGTCCAATCTAGGTCAATACCAGAAAGCTATATTTGACTTCAGCAAAGCAATCAAATTTAATCCAAAACGTGCTGATGCATATATCAATAGGGGCAATACTAAGGGAAGAAGACTAGGGGATTTAAAAGGAGAAATCTCTGACTATAACAAGGCCATCCAAATTGATCCGCAGAATGCTCTTGCCTACAGTAAACGTGGCCTTGTAAAGAACGAACTAGGTGATTATCAAGGCTCAATATTTGATTACACAAAAGCAATTAAACTAAATCCCAAGTATGTTAATGCATATGTTAATCGTGCAAGATCTAGATATCTTTTAGGCGATAAAGATGGGGCTTGTTTAGATCTTATAAAAGCAACAGATCTAGGTGATAAAGAATCTTCAGTATTTTTCAAGCGGAATTGCGAATTAAACAACACAAAACAACAAGACCAAAAAAAAGGTTTATAGAACAAGTATGGTTAAATAAATCAGTGAATCAAACGAAAAAAATACTATGACTTAAACCTCTGATAGGTGTAACTAAAAATTACGGACCTGAATGATAACCTTTTTTGGTTTTCAAAGCATTAATAGAGGCAAACGAATATACTCTTTTTTAAGGTGGCTGTTGCTGTTATCCATTAGACATTAGACATAAAATATTTGTTTATTCTCAATCGAGTAGCTAACTATTCTCTGTTGACTATCTCTCATAAGGCATGCGGACTTTTATTTCTAGTGTTAACCTTTCAAAAGCTTGTACATTTGAGCTTTCTGGAGTATTTACAATTTATTTATGGATTTTTATAAAGGATCAAAAGTTTTAGTTGTTGCCGCTCATCCAGATGATGAGATTTTGGGCTGCGGTGGAACTTTGGCTAAAGCTCTTTCTAAGAATGCTGAAGTCATGGTCATGTTTTTAGGTGAAGGTGTTTCAGCTAGGTTCCCGATCAGTGAATATGACTCTATCGAGTTTGCTAAACAGACGCAGACTCGAATTAAATCGGCGAAGAGATCTCTCGACTATCTTGGAATAAATCGCGTAGTATTCGGAGAACGACTTTGCACTCAATTTGATACTTACCCTCTTCTATCGCTTGTAAAAGAGATTGAATTACAAATTGATAAATTCAGGCCTAATATATTATTAACCCATAATCCTTCTGAAGTAAATATTGACCATAGAATCACATATGAAGCTGTTGAGGTCGCCTGTAGACCTAATAGAGAATATACGCCAAACGAAATATACACATTTGAAATTCCATGTTCTGGATCTTGGACATTTGAGACAACATTTAAACCAAATATATTTGTAGACATCAAGGAATTTTGGGATATTAAGTTAAAGGCTTGGAGCTTTTATTCAAGTGAAGAAAGACCTTTCCCTTTTCCTAGGAGTAAGATAGGAATTTTAACTATTGCACAATATAGAGGACTAAGCTGTAATCTAGAATACGTTGAAGCATTTAAAGTGGTCAGGAAGATTTGCTAGATATGAAAAATACCTTTAAACATGATCTAAAAGGGAGAACAATCTTGTTAACAGGAGCAGGTGGACCTGCACCTGCAGGAATGATATCCATTCTACGTAATTATGGTGCCCGAATAATTACAGTAGATATGCAAAAGTTTTCCCCTGCTTTTTACTTGTCTGACAAATCTTATTTAGTACCTAGAGGAGACTCTCCTGAATTTCTACATTCTTTAAGCAATATCTGCAAGAAAGAATCTGTAGACGCTCTTATTAGTATTGTTGACGAAGAACTAATAAAAACTCTAGAATTAGAGACCCCTTCATTAAAGGTAATACAGCCAAGGCTAGATTTTACAAAGATTTGCTTAGATAAACTTAAATGTATGGATGCCCTCTTGAATGTTGGAATTAGTTGTGCTAGATCTTTTCTTCTCTCTGATATTAAATCTGATAAAAAATACCCTCTTTTTTTAAAGCCAAGGGTAGGTCGAGGTAGTAGGGGGATTGGCTTGGTTAACTCAGAAGAAGAACTAAATAAATTTATTAAATCAAGCATTTATTCTACCGAGGAATTAATTGTACAGCCTTACATCCCTGGAGATGAATATACGGTTAGTGTTGTAGCTTGGAGAGATGGTACACTCTATGATGTGATACCAAAAAAGATAGTTTCAAAGGTTGGAGTCACAAAAATTGCTGTGACTGAGAGAAATAAATTAATAATCGATTTATGCAAATCTATACAAGACAACTTTAGGGCAAATGGTCCATTTAATGTCCAGTTAAAGTTAGATAAGGACGGTAAGCCAGTTGTTTTTGAAATAAATCCCCGATTTAGTACATCTACTACTCTAACAATTGCTGCAGGCTTTGATGAGCTTGGCGGACTTTTACAATTGGCATTGGCTCCTGAAGATTTTCAAGGTTTTGGTTCTTGGGAAGAAAATGTGGTTATGATTAGACATACATCCGACCAATTTATGTCATTAGATCAATTTAAAAATTATAAGATCCTATAAAGATGGACGTAAGCTTTAGGAATATTTTAGCAGAATGTGGAGATAAACTTTTATCAATTCCTCAGTGCATGAGAAGCCAGGGGTATTGGGAAGGAGAGCAATTCAAATCCAATGCAGATAAGATAGCTCATTCATTTCTTATAAAGGAACTTTCCAAAGCATATGATTTACCAATTGTTAGCGAAGAAGATAACAAAATAGATAACAATCAGTATCCTAAATATATAATAATAGACCCTATTGATGGGACAAGAAGTTATTCTGAAGGTTTCTCAGGCTGGGTTAGTCAAGTAGCATTAATACAAAACTCTCAAGTAATTTCAAGCTGTATATATGCACCAGAGACTCAAGAATATTTTTCTGCTATTAGAGGCGAAGGTGCCTGGCATAATGATAGGCGAATAAAGATAAAGTTATCAGAAAATAGTAATATCAATTCAATAATAGATAACTCTCCAGTGCCTAGTGGGTTTGTTAAGAGCTTAATAAATGACTTTAAGATACCTACTTATATTGAGTCTGGTTCTATTGGCCTGAAAATATGTAGGGTTGCAGACTCCACTGTGGATTTATTTTTTAAAGATATGAATCCTAGAGATTGGGATTTGGCGGCACCAAAATTGATTTTAAGTGAAGCGGGAGGCACATTGAAGGATCTTGATGGTAAAGAAATATTTTTTGGTCAGCCTGGATTAACTCATAATGGCTTAATAGCTGGTAAAAGTGAATCTGTTGTAGAACGTGTTCTCTCTTATACCTCTAGCCACTCCACTTGATTTTCCTTAGACATGTTATACGCCAGATTAGAATTCAATTATGAATCTTCATTTTTCATATTCTCTTTATGAAGATTTTAATTATTGGTGGTACACGTTTTCAAGGAAAATTGCTTTCTAGAAAACTTATTGAATTAGGTCATGAATTGACTGTTTTCCACAGAGGCATTAATCCAATTGAAAAAGATCTAGAACTTGATGAGGTATTGGGAGATAGGAATAAAAAGGAAGATCTATCTAGACTTGTAAAAAATAATTATGACTGGTTAATAGATACTTGTTGCTATACACCTCGTCAAAGTGAAGCAGTTGTTCAAGTCTTGGGAGACTCGATTGCTAAAACTTGCTTCTTATCTACGGCATATGTCTACAAGAATTCTTTTCCTAGAATAGATGAAAACTCCCCTACTGTTAATGAAACTGAATTGCAAGATTCTGTACACCTTAACGTTAACTATTCGCTAAATAAATCTAAGTGTGAATCTATTTACAGGTCTTTTTTTGATAAACAATTACTTATTCTCAGACCATGTATATTAATTGGTCCATACGATCATACATTAAGATTGAAGTTTTGGTCAGATCTGATTTCTAATCTCGCCCGACCAATTGTATTTTCTGATGATAAAAAGAGGCAGATTCAATTGTTAGATGTAAGAGATTTAGTTGACTTTGCAGTTAAAAGTATTATTTTGAATCGAAATGGTATTTATAACGTCTCAGCTGACCCTATTGGATTTAACCAGTTTTTACTTCTTCTGGCAGAATTTCATGGAGTTAAATCTGAAAAGCAGATCTCTCTACAGTGGAATATTGCTAGGGATTCTGGATTAGACAGGTCAGAAGTACCATATTCTTTGCCAGAGTCAGGTGATGAATATCAAAGCGATAGAGCTAGACAGCATGGGCTTGTTTTCCGTTCTAAAAGAATATCTATTTATGAATCTTTAGATAATCTTTCGCAACGAGAATTTGATTCAGAAATGAGGAGATCCTTAGATCGTTTACATTTATTAGGTGTTAGTTTAAGGTCTTAGCCTTTTAAAAAACTATGAGGTGGCCACCTAATAAAGCTTGGACGTCTACAAAAAGGCGTGAAGGTTACCGACACTTTGAACTAAAACAATTTGGCGGGAAAGGGACTGAGAGATGGGTAGAACTATTTGCAGTTAATAGAAAAGAACTTCTAATCAGGGTCTCTTGGGATGAATTAAAAACTCACTCAAAGTGGACGAGTGGTTGGTTGCAACTCCCCAAAGCCGAGGATTGCAGACTGGAAACAGTGGATATGAATAGTTCACAAAATAGACAAATTAGAAAAAACTGAATGCTATTAGTGACTATTTAGCAAGTGATTGCTTCTTTAACTCAATAGGGCCTATTCACCTAGATCGTTCGAATAAATGAGCTAGTTCTTTCTAGGCATTATTCATCCGAGGTCTCAAATTCTCTCAGCAACCTAAACGTTTTTGAAACGAAAGGGAAAATCCAAATCAACAATCCAAAAACAGTTATGGCTGCTAGTAAAAATCCAATAATTGCAAGAAATCCCCCTGTCATATCTCCTTCATAAAACCTATCTAGTCCAATTGGAGCCCCCACTCCCAAAAGGAAGAGACGTGTGAGTGCTTTTTTTTCGGTTGTTCTAAGCATCAGATAAAATCAACTTACTTTTGAATAGCAGAAAAATCCAACATTAGAAAGGAGCAAAGCTTTCATACTCTTTTTCTGTCTGCTACATTTTTACCCTTAAACAACCAGTAGCACCGACAGGATCCGAACTTTTGGCCAGGTACTTCTAAAGAAAAGAGATTTAGAAATTTTTTCTTTAATTGACAATATAACTTTTGCCTCTATATGTACTAAGTGGCAAACTGTGGTTGAATCGTTCAAAACCAACTTGATCAATGCACTACATACAGCACTGGAAATTTAAAACTGGTTACCACGAGCAAGCTGCAAGGAAATTCTTAGCGACGCAAGCTCCTTACCCCAGGGCAAATATGCTGGGCCGTTATCACGGCCCAGGGTCTTTAGAAGGCTGGATATTAGTTGAAACGGATGATCCAACATCTTTATATGAGCATGCAGCTGACTGGGGCGAATTTATGGAGTGGGAGACAACTCCAGTATTTACAGACGAGCAGGCTGGTCCGATTGTCGCGAAAATTTATGGATAGTTAATTAGGTTTTTGTTCAATACCTTTTCGGCAGTAAATCAATAGCAGTACTTGCTCTAATGATTGAGAAACCAGTCGAGGTGACACGATTAGACCCTTGATTTAGTTCTTCCAAAGGACGTGGGAAGCTATTAGCACCAATAAGGTTTTAACTCATAGCAATAAGTCTACAGATCTATGAGATGTCATTTAGGAACATGAGAGGAGTGAGCAAATTTTTTGCCCACTCCCAAATTTCTTTGCCATGATGATTAAATGCAAATTTTTTGGAGATTTACTTTTCCTATCTTGCTTATGGAGGAACAACTTTACAATAATCTCTGGCACGTAAAATGGAACTCAAAGTTTTGGCAGATCCTTTCAAATTAATATGGTTTTCATATATCAAATTTAAATATGTAAAAAGTTAAGAAAATAATTCTTCAAGCAAAAATCCATATTCATTTAACCTGATTATATCTTTGTGTTCTGGTAGAAATGCCACATCTTGCATGTCTACAGTTCTTCCAGGAACTCCACCAGAATTTCCATAACGGACCCAACTGATTAAACGCTCGCCCTCAAATTTTGGACCACAATGTAAACCTTCATTATTTTGAAAACAAATTGTTCCTTGTCTCCCTGATGATGTTAAATAATCATCAGGCTTTGAAAAAATATTTTCATACCTTGTATTTTGTTGATAGCCAGGAAAAGAAGAAGCTCTAAATAAATCAAACATCTTCTCATCAGTTAATGAATTAATCTTTTGAGCTGAGAAGATTAATTCCATGGAATCTTTAAGCTTAACTGTAAGCTCTGGAGATGGGCGATGAGTTCCTTTAATATATCTAGTTCCAGAATTATTTTTAATTGTATTAGTCCAATTAATTATAACAGTTAGACAAAGATAATCATCCATATCTCGATGAAAATCTGAAAGCCAAGCCACTTCATCTGAAGGAAGAGTCCAGAAAGTATTTATATATTCGATCTTAGGGATGCAGCCTAAATAGGAATGAGCAATATCGATAATAGTCGGCTGTATAATCAAATCAAGAAGTTCAAAACAATTAAACTGCACGCCATAACTATAAGAAATATATTTTGGAAGAGGTTGATTATTTCTTTTCAATGATGCTAATGATTCTTTTTTACCTCCAACACTTGCATCATAACCATGACCAAAATATGAAGGTTGATTAGAAAAGAAACTAATTACTTTCTCACAGGTCTTAATTGGTATTTGTAATGGTGCCTTATTGCAATGGCCTTCTTTATCAAGTCCTTGAAGTACTATATTATTCATATTATTAAGCTTAGGACTTTTAGCAGGCAATAATTTAGATCTCATTAATGAATATGTTCTAGCGGCAAGCATTCGTAAATAATATGGGTATACGTAGATCTTGGATTTTAGATCACATGGAACAATTACAGATTCAATCTTATTTATTAAGCCGATCTTTACTAATCGATAGGTGATCAAATAATCAACTAAAAGTATTATCTTTCTTAGCAAGAGTAACCTAATTACAGTAGGATAGTAAAGCCTTAAAGGCCTCGTAAAGTCTTTGAAACCCGATATAAAACCCTGCATAAATAAATGCTGCAATAATATAAATTAGCACATTGTTTTAATCTTTTGCATAAGCTGATCTAACAAGGTCATATAGGGCAACGGCGTTGCAAGGAGTAATCGTCGCATGTTCAGTTCCGTTTCTTTCACAGAATAAGCTTCTACTTTTATATCAAAAATATAATGAAAAGATGAAATGCTTATAACTTCTATTATCGATTAGCTTTTATTGCCAACCTGTGCACCCAAGATATATGGATCCTACGAGAAAGATTTCTTCTCTTGGGGGGGGTATTTATTTTTATGTTCGAGAAGGACAGGGATGCATCACGCGGTTACATGAAGGGTTCCTGCTAAATGTTGCTTTATAAAGACTGAAAAACAGAACAATTTTAGGGATTGAACTGGCTTAGATAAAGCCAGAGGTGAAGTTATTAGGCCTTAAAGGTTTAGAAGGAAAAGCAGCTGGTTAGACTAAAAAGAAGCTCAGATTGTAATAATAAGCCTTCTCTTACTCCTATCTCTGGTCTGAGTCTCTACTGCCTTGCCCTTAGGTGGCGGACACTAACTGAAGGCTCTGACTAGATCCTTTTCTGCGAGGAGCGTCAAAACTTGGTTTTTGTCCGTCAAACCTTTTTATAAATATAGCCAGACAATATATTCTTTTGAGACCATCAGCTCTAGCAAGGTTCTTAAGCTTTATCCAAACGAAGTCAGTCATGCTCCTTTATAACCAAATGACAAAGGCCTTTTAATGCCTCCGCCAGTGGATCTATTCAGTGCAATTCAACACCGCTTGGACTTAGAGTCTTTTATAGGCAAATAGCACACAACAGATTCACTTGTGTCAATCTTTTTGTTGGAATTATTTGACTTGCATGAACATTTGCATGATTTGACTAACTTAAGAGAAACTTGTTTAAACGTTTAGGTAGTGATGAATGACCTCCGTCTAAGAATCTATGAACAGATAGTGAACAAAACTCCAGGAAGCAGAACTTCTTTATTCAATAAAATATGTGGACTCACCATCTTTATTTCGATCTTTTTTGCAGTCATAGTTACTGAAAATTCAATCGATTATAAATTTGGAGACCAAATAGACCTATTAGATTGGATTATTGGTGGTTTGTTTTGTATTGAATACATTTTCCGCTTATGGGTGGCACCTCTTGAAGATAAATATGGAAAAGGAGTAAAGGGTGTTTTGCGCTACATGATTTCGCCAATGGCAATTATAGATGCGATCGCAATCATCCCGTCATTTATAGGTGTTCGCAACGAATTGAAGATTCTAAGAATTATTCGTCTACTTCGAATACTAAAAATTGGAAGAAATGAAAAATTCAAGCAAAGTATTTTTCACTTTAACTATGCACTTAGATCAAGGAGTCAAGAACTACAAATATCAACCTTTTATACAGTATTGCTATTGCTAATCAGCAGCACTTTTATGTATCTTGCGGAGTCATCTATTCAACCAGAATTACTTGGGTCTATTCCTAGATGCCTATGGTGGTCTATTACAACCGTAAGCGCTGTTGGCTATGGCGACTCAATCCCAGTTACAGCACTTGGAAAAACGATTGCATCGGTAACATCCCTTATGGGAATTGGAGCTATAGCAATCCCTACAGGAATACTTGCTTCAGGGTTTAGTGAGTCAATTAGCGTGCAAAATAAAATGGAGGCACCTTGAATGATCCAGAATTCAATAGCATTCAAAAAAGTGTTTTTTATCTAGCATCTCTAGGCTAATTACTAAATTTAATTGAGCTCTATGGTGCACGCAATATAAAAGTGAAAGAAGGTCGAGCCTATTTCCCTTCAGAAGAATCAAAGTCTCCGCATTTTCTTTGTGGTGATGAATGTTGTTATTACAAGGATCTTTACCAAGCTCGAAATAAATGAAACGCTTACTACTGCCACTACTTGCTGCGCTTGTATTACCAGCCTGTGCACCCAAGACATATGAACCCAACTTTTATAGCGTGCTTTCAGTAAGTTGATCATCTAGCAACAAGAACAATCATCCTCACAATCTTTCTCTTCATAAGGAGAGATCTTAGACATATCCAAGTCAGCTATCTCCAGCCCATATAGATCTGCAATTTTGGTCATTGCTAGACCTTCTGCACTTGCCCAAGACTCTGCTAAAGCTACCCACGTCTTTTGACTAAATTCCACCCCCAAGTTTTCGTTGTTATTCCTTCTCTCATCCATCTCCATGACTTTCTTTAAGCCTTGTTCGCTGAGATGACTTTTGATTCTTAGGAAAACGACTTCCAACATTGAGTAGTAGAACTTTTCCTTTGCCTTCTCATAGGCCCATTCAGCTTCTCCCTGAGCTTTCTTGGCATGTTCAGCTGTGATCTCATTGCTCATTTTATTTTTTTATCAGTGAGATTTCTAAATCGTATCGCCCGTTGCAGTGAGTCTTCCACTCTCGACTTATTACTCCACTGGGCATAAGTAGCGTTGTGGACTTGGGCGGCGTGAACGTTGAATGCAGCTATCTCAATATCAGAAAGCTTGTTCTTCCGTGCATTCCAGGAAGAAACAGAAAGCCCTCACAACCAATCGCTCAGGATGGCCCAATGAGGGCCCAGTCCCAATTTAAGATCGCCGAAAAGCCAGTCGGGGCGACAGGATTCGAACCTGCGACCTAGTGCTCCCAAAGCACCCGCGCTACCAAACTGCGCCACGCCCCGCTTTGTTGATATTAGTCCCCATGAGGGGCAAAGCATCCCATAAGGAAGAAATGCTTGTTGCAATCAAGACTTTATGAATTCAAAGGAACATCATCTTCACTTTTGATTTTAGCTAAGGGTTACTTCTCTGCTCCTGATCGTTTCACCTGGATAGAGGCACCTTGATGGCAAGGATCACCTAGTAATACTTTTCAGCAGGCTCGCATAATAAAAATCCTTTATTGCCTTTTGATCATTATGATCTTGCCTCTTTGCTTTTATTCCTTTACTCGAAATTAAATAGAGGTGAATTAATTCAATTGCGTTAGTATTTTTAATGTAACTAAAAACTCAAGGAGGAAGGATTAATCGTATTGAATTTGCTTCTTTTTCATTAAGCCATAAACTTAGTGAGATCTTTCTGTTTAAATAATCGCCATATCTAGCATTTGTTAGCATGGCAAGACCAAAAGCAGATTTTAGAAATTCTCTTGCTGTTTACTGTGTCTATGGAAAAGCCAACTAAAAAAATCTCTAAGATTGAATCAGTTCCTGATTTTGAAGAGTCTGACCATCGCCTTGCATGCGGTTGGCATGTTGATATTGAAGGAAGTGGCCAGCGTAAGAGATTTTTAAGAGCACTTAAGTCAGAAGAGCAGGCTGCTACATCAGCCTGATGCCTTCAGGACAAAAGTTATTGCTGCGAACAGCACAGCGGCAGCAATAAAGCCAATAGAGAAGAGCACAGCGACTATCCCGGTATTTAAATAAACGGATATGGATGCGAGCTCTTTAC
>QCKJ01000003.1 GCA_003215435.1 Prochlorococcus sp. AG-409-M05 | reverse complement strand
TGCTGCTTTGCTTTCTGGATTAAGACTTTTACTAAAAAACGGGTTAGTTGATGACTCTTCTAGAAAAAAAGCAATTAAAGGACTCAACCAACTCAAAGAAATTCGAATCCTCTTACTAGCCAAACTAGAATCAAAGCTTAGAGAGGTAAATAATTGGATTGAAAACAATCCTGAAAAACATGAAAAAGGGACCTATAACACTAAGCGCCGTAACCTATTGATAACGGGGCAAAAAATTGCTGATGAACTAACTGCTATTGAAGATCTTGAAGCAACAATTACCGAACTACTCAACAAAACCTTTGACAAAGCCTAAAAATTCGAACAACAGCGAATGAGTCCGACCTACCAGCCGCTGCATCACAAATATCGACCACAAAACTTTGATAGCCTTGTAGGGCAAGATGCAATAGCAGCAACACTCAACCAAGCGCTAAAAACTAGTCGAATAGCGCCGGCATATCTCTTTAGTGGGCCAAGAGGCACAGGAAAAACATCGAGCGCAAGAATTCTTGCCAGGTCACTCAATTGCCTTAGTTATAAAAGCCCAACAACTGAGCCCTGCGGCGAGTGTGACCTATGCAAGAGCATTACAAATGGATCAGCTTTAGATGTAATTGAAATTGATGCAGCTTCTAACACAGGGGTAGACAACATCCGTGAGCTGATCGAGCGATCTCGATTCGTTCCAGTACAAGCACGATGGAAGGTTTATGTGATTGATGAATGCCACATGCTTTCTACAGCAGCTTTCAACGCACTATTAAAAACATTAGAAGAACCTCCAGAAAAAGTAGTTTTTGTACTGGCAACCACAGACCCGCAAAGAGTTTTACCAACAATTCTTAGTCGGTGCCAACGTTTTGATTTCCGCAGAATCGCGCTGCAATCAATCAAAAATCACCTGCAAATGATTGCCAAGGAAGAATCAATCTCTATTGAAGCTGAAGCGATTGAAATCATTGCTCAACGTGCACAAGGAGGCCTCCGCGATGCAGAAAGTCTCCTAGACCAGCTAAGTCTTTTGCCAGGAACAATTAAAGCGGAATCAGTTTTTGAATTAATAGGAGCTGTTCCAGAAGAAGAACTAATCAAACTGATATCAGCATTAATCCAAGAAGAGCCAATAATTCTTCTTGAAGCATGTAGAACACTTCTAAATAGAGGGCGAGAGCCTATTGCATTACTTGAAGGTTTAGCAAGCATTTTACGAGACCTTTTAATAACTAAAGTTGCACCAGAACAGCCCAAGCTTTTAAGTATTTCTGAACACTTTCGAGAGAATGTAAAAACACTAGCTGAAATAGTCAGTCAAGAACGAATTCTGGAGTGGCAAGCAAATTTAAAAGGTTCTGAAAGCCAAATGAGAAATAGCATACAACCATATCTTTGGATAGAGATATTATTATTAGGTCTGCTAGCAAAAAGTCCATTAAATCACAATATACAAGAGAAAAAGGTATTAGAAGATTCCAGCGAGTTGAATAACAAAGTAACGCTATCGACAAAACCGAAAACAGAACAAATCTCTAAAAGCAATGAAAAGCATACCGCTCAATTAATAGCAACAACTTCTGAGTCACTCAATAGTGATCCAGTAATGAAAGAAACAAATTCAATATCAACTAATCTGTCTGAATTATGGCAACAAATTCTAGGCAGCCTTGAACTACCGTCTACTAGAATGCTACTGTCCCAACAAGCTAAATTAGTTCATATAGACAACAAACGTGCTGTCGTTGAAGTCTCTGGTAATTGGGTAGGAATGGTTCAAAGTCGATCTGTTCTTCTCGAAAAAGCAATCAAGTCAGCTACAGGTAGTGAAAAAAAGCTCATTATTGAACAGCAAAATAACCAAACAATTGTCAATAACGTAAAAAACATTGAGGGCGCTGCGAGGATTGTAACCACTCCGCCTCAAGCCATTGCTAACAAAGAAGTTCAAGTTGGACTAAGTGAAAAGAACAAGGAACCTACAAATAAAGTGGAGAATAATGCAAAAAATTTAGCTGAATTCTTCAATGTAGAAGTTGTTGAGGAGTCAGAAAATGAAAAATAAATCAATCCTACAGATTTTTCGATAATATTCAAACAAGATTATTGCTCATGACTGCCACGATGAATTGTCTTAGCCCAAATCAGTTTCTTTGGGAAAATTGCCATCTTTAAACTTACCCAAGGGATGACAATAAACCAGTGAGATAAATAAGTAATTGCAAAAATTAAGGAGCCAACCTTAGGTTTTGGCAGATCTGGCCCTTCACTTAATATTTGACATCCACGCCAAAAAGCTAAACCTGAAATACTAAAAGCAACAATTGATAATGGCCAGTAAGCTGGGTAAGTCCTAGTAATAAAGCTAATAATAATATCGACAAAAGAAACCACAGGTAAACAATATTGGAGCAAGAAAAAACAAAGTAAATCACGTCTTTGAGTCAGATTTAACTTATTTGAAGTGAGTGCAGGCCAATAATCAAAAAAGCGCTGTAAGCCACCTTCCGCCCATCGTTGACGTTGCTTCCAAAGAGCGGGAAGCGTTTCTACTGCTTCCTCCTGAACAGGAGGATTCCATAGCACACCTATTAAGGCGCCTGCCATAAGAAAACGAAAACTTAAATCCAGGTCATCAGTAACTGTTGCTTCATTAAAACCCCCACAAGCCTGAAGTACGTCACGCTTAAGCAATTGACCATTTCCACGAAGTTCAACTACACCTCCTCCAACAAGCCGTCCCTGCTGTATCACTGCATCCATAGCCATTTCCATAGCTTGAACTTTGGTTAGTGAGTTTTGACCAGAATTAATAACAGCCTTACGTAATTGAACTGCAGACCATTGCCCTTTTTCTGCAAACAAAACAAGTCTCTCCAACAAATCTTTCTGCAGTTGGGCATCAGCATCAAGAATCAATAGCCAATCACCATGAACTTGTTCAAGAGCTGTATTCAATGCACCTGATTTCCCACCTCCTGCTGTTTGTAACCGATTAATCACATTGATTTCTGGAAAACGCTTCTTCAAGTCATCAAGAATTAAAGGAGTGAGATCTTGACTGCCATCATCAATAATCCAAATAGCAACTTTTTCTTTGGGGTAGCGCAATGCTAATAAGCGTTGAACCAAAAGCTCAATAACTGCTTCTTCATCCCTTGCAGCTACAACAATATCTACTTTTGGCCAAGAGATATTTGGATCATCATGAAGATCCTCCTGTTGAAAGCTCGCCAGTTTCTTACGGTCATGCAAAACCGTTCGCAAACCATATCCACCCAAAAGAAATGCCAAGGTAATCGCAGGAATCAGACTCCTCCCTGCCTCGAGCCAATGAGGTGCAACACCAGCCCATCCACAAGCAATCAAAAATAATGCCGTCTTACCACGCCGTTTATCCCCAGTAACCAAGGCCGCAGCCATATCTAATTCAGAATTCAATGGACTCTAAGGGGAGTTGCGAAAGTCAGGCAAAGAGTCATAGATAGTCTTTGGATAATAATGTCGAAGAATCTTTTCTGTAGTCCATCCTCGAATAGCCAAATCAATTGCTCCAGCTTGTGAAAGTCCCGCTCCATGACCAAATCCACCTCCTAAGAAATTCCAAACACCATTGCCAGCAGGCCTAATTACAAAAAGAGTACTAGGCAATTGTGGAATGTTGCGTCGAATAGCATCCAACCTTAGGACTAATGGAGGTTTCTGACTTCCATCTTGTATTTCCAAGGCTAAAACCCTACCGCTAGACCCCCGAGAAATGACTTTAAGTTGAGTTGGATGCAAAAGGCTTGGAGCAATAGCACTCAAAGTCTTCTTCAACTGAATGGCATTCATAGTTCGCGTCCATCTGAATCGAGGATGACCAATGCCATTAGCTCCTTCACGTTCCTGAAGCAAATTCAAAACATGAACTGCTGTACTTAAAGGCAAATCAAACTTCTCCCTCCATTCCATTGAGCCATCCAACTGTGACTTCAAATAAGGCAAAGGTTCAATAGACCATGCCTCATTAGCAGCAGCCATTACCCCCCCATTACTTGCGTGATAAACCGCATTAATGGGTTTTCCTTCCCAAAGCAATACCTTCCCTTCCGAAGCTTTGATCGCCTGCTTCACTATTGAACTGGCCTTATTTGGATCTTTATAAACCTGACATTGTGTATCGCTGCAAAGGTGATAACCATCTAATAAAAACCTATGGCTATTGGCGAGAGCCCAAGTTCGGGCAAGCACTGCCTGAGCTTTTAATGCTGAAAATGGAGCACTTGCTCCAATCTCATGAGGCACTACACCTTCTAAATATTTCTCCAAAGGGACTTGCGCTATTAACGTCCATGATCCATATGCATCTCGTTGAAGTCGAAAGGTGCCTTTGTAAACCCCACCCTTCCATATCAAACCATCTGAGGCGTCAATCTGAATGGGACCAACAAACCTTTTTTGGGTATTAATTGCATTGTTAGATCCAAGTAAAACAGGCTGAATCTTTGACTTTTTAGAAACCTCAATTAACTCTGCATCAAATCGCTTTGGCAAGCGATACCTCTTCGGCACCCAAACCTCCCATTCTTTTGGCCTTGCCAAAACTGCTGGGAACCCAAGCTTTTTAAGTTTTAAAGCAACCCTCTCAGCAGACTCAAAACTAGAAAATGAACCAATAACCTTTCGCGAAAACTTTGTAGGCTTGCTCAAGGGTATAGAAAGCCATTTAAAATTAATTAATGATGCTGTATGAATCTGACCAGAGGCATCCTGAAGAGATAATGGCTTTCCTGCACTTTTTAAAATCAAATTAGTTGGAGGCCCACCGCCTAAAGTGCTCTTACCCAAATGAGCACCCAAAGATACCCATATCAAAGAATTTTCTTTTTTTAAAGTTGGTGGTGGCTGAACAGGATTATGAGTACTTGTTCGTGATGAAGAGAAAGCTTTGAAACTCTGACTCGTTGATCCAATTAGAAGGCCTGCACTAATACAAAGCAAACCTGAAGCAAATCTACCTATAGACACAAAGAAAAAATAACGAATTTTTCATCAATACAAGCAAAGCACTAATACAACCATGATGGGAAATTTGGCTTCTAGCAGGTCGAGGTCGTAATCTTATTAACCACCTATTGATTCAGGATGCCTAAGCTCAAGACCCGCAAAGCTGCCGCAAAGCGGTTCAAAGTTACAGGCACTGGCAAATTCATGCGTCGACGCGCATTTCGCAATCATCTGCTCGATCACAAGAGCACCAAGCTCAAGCGTCATCTAGCAACCAAAGCAGTGGTGGATGAAAGGGATGCGGAAAATGTCAGCCTTATGCTCCCTTATGCATAAAGTCGCAATTGGCTGACATGAATCTGGTCTTAAATTTACTAAACCTTCACTTCTCAATTAATTAAATGGCCCGCGTCAAAAGAGGTAACGTTGCCCGTAAACGTCGAAATAAAATCCTAAAGCTGGCAAAAGGGTTCCGAGGAGGCAATGGGACTCTTTTCAGAACAGCTAATCAACGGGTCATGAAAGCCCTTTGTAATGCATATAGAGATCGCAGGCGAAGAAAAAGAGATTTCCGTCGCCTTTGGATAGCCAGAATTAATGCTGCCGCAAGAATCAATGGACTTAGCTATAGCCGCTTAATAGGAAATTTAAAGAAATCTAATGTCTTGCTAAATCGTAAGATGTTAGCTCAAATTGCTGTTTCAGATCCAGAAAGCTTTGCAACTATTGTTGGAGCTGCGAGTAAATAGTTTTCTATTGATGCGATTTGAACCTATATTGAAAGAGAAAACTAAAAGAGTGACTGATTTCTACTAAAAAACAATGATAATTAATTAGCGACAAATAATTAGCCATGAAATTCCTTGTCCCGCAAACCTATCTATTTGGTCTAATTGGATTGCTCTCTATTGTTGCAATACTAGTTGGAAGGCAACTTATTCGAGTAAGGCAAGATGAGGTTAAATTAATTAATCTTGAGAAAGAAAATACTGACTCATCTAAAGAGGCTTCAAAACTATATGAACTAGCTTCTGTACAACTTCGCAAAAGATTATATCCTCAAGCAACTTCTACATTGCAAAAAGCTTTAAAACTACTTACAGAAGAACCGAAAGAAGCTACAGCGTTGATAGAAAATGCCCTGGGTTTTTCATTAGCTGCTCAAGATGAATTTCAATCTGCCATCAAACATTATCAATTAGCGATAAAAGCAAAATCAGATTATCCTGTAGCACTGAATAATCTTGCATTTGCTCAAATAAAACTAAAGAAAAAAGAAGAGGCTTATAAAGCATATAAACAAGTACTAGAGATAGATCCCGAAAATAAAACCGCTAAAAAGCAAATAAAAATGCTAGAAGCAGGAAACATAGACTCTAGTTTAAATCAAAAAGATGAAAAAGGGTTTTGAATAAAAAATATGACTAAAACCATAAAAAATGAAGCAATTCAAGTTATTTAAGGGCTCAACATGGTTCCAAATCTTGCATTAATTGATGGACTAAATATAGGTAACAAGGTTTTCCAAAGCCGCATCTTAACTGGTACTGGAAAATACAAGAATGAAAGAATAATGAAAGAAAGTTTGTATAGTTCTGAATGTGAGATTGTTACAGTCGCGGTCCGAAGAGTTCAAGCTTCTGAATTAGGACACGATGGACTAATGGAAACAATCGACTGGTCAAAATACTGGATGTTACCTAATACTGCAGGCTGCAAAAATGCAGAAGAAGCAGTTCGAGTAGCAAAGCTCGGTCGTGAACTTGCCAAGCTGTCAGGACAAGAAGATAACAATTTTGTCAAATTAGAAGTAATCCCAGACAATAAATATCTTCTCCCTGATCCATTCGGAACCCTTGAAGCAGCTGAAAAGCTAGTGAGAGATGGTTTTACAGTTCTTCCTTACATAAATGCAGACCCACTATTAGCTAAACGTCTTGAAGAAGTCGGTTGCGCAACAGTGATGCCTTTAGGTTCTCCAATCGGCTCTGCGCAAGGTCTAAAAAATCATGCAAACATTGGGCTAATTATTGAAAATTCAAACCTTCCAGTAATTGTTGATGCTGGTATTGGGGTACCAAGTGAAGCAGCGCAAGCAATGGAAATGGGTGCAGCAGCTGTTCTAATAAATAGTGCAATTGCTTTAGCCCAGGATCCGGTATTGATGGCAGAGGCAATGTCTAAAGCTGTAAAAGCTGGTAGACAAGCATTTCGAGCTGGGAGGCTTCCAATCAAGGCTGAGGCATCACCAAGCTCCCCAAAGAAGGGTTTAGTGACCTAAAGAGGCATAACGGAAGGTAACGGAATCGTCGTAATTCGCATTTGATTCCATAAGGTCCGCCGAGATCGATCAAGAAAATGCCAATCACAAAAGAAGAAGGAGGGCGTTTAAACGCATTTGCTAAAGAACCCCCAATTGAGGTCATTAATCCAAATGATAGTAATAGCAATGCTTTACGGCTTTTCATGATCCTGGGAATATTGCTACTATTAGCCTTGATTGCTTACACATTGAACATGAGCTGAACCCCTGTAGTAGCTTGCCTTAATTGAGTGAATGCTCTTAATTGAAGGAGTTTGGGTTGAAAATTCTCGTTCTTGGTGGTGACGGCTTCTGCGGCTGGCCTTGTGCAGTCAACCTTGCTGACGACGGTCACGATGTTTTAATCGTCGACAATCTCAGTCGGAGAAAAATAGACATCGACCTGGAGGTTGAATCATTAACACCTATTTCGAGTATTGGTGAGAGGCTACAAGCTTGGCAAGAAATCGGAGGCAATCCAATCAGATTCGTTCATTTGGATATAGCCCATGAATATCAGAGCCTATTAGACCTACTACTTTTGGAGCAACCAGATGCTGTGGTTCATTTTGCTGAGCAGCGAGCCGCACCATACTCAATGAAAACAAGTGTCACCAAGAGATACACCGTTGATAACAATGTCAATGGAACCCATAACCTCTTGGCAGCAATTGTTGAAAGCAATCTTGAAATACATATCGTCCATCTAGGCACAATGGGTGTATATGGTTATGGATCACATAGAGGTGCAACTATTCCTGAGGGTTATCTGAAAGTCGAAGTGCCCCAACCTGATGGAAGTCGTTTTGAAGAAGAAATTCTCCATCCAGCGAGTCCTGGCAGTGTTTATCACATGACTAAAACACTGGACCAACTACTCTTCCTTTACTACAACAAAAACGACCAAATCCGCATTACTGACCTGCATCAAGGGATCGTATGGGGGACAAATACAGAAGCAACCAATAGAGATATTCGATTAACAAATCGATTTGACTATGACGGAGATTATGGAACTGTGCTCAATAGATTCCTAATGCAAGCGGCGATTGGATACCCCTTAACAGTCCATGGAACTGGTGGGCAAACAAGAGCATTTATTCACATCAAAGATTCAGTAAAATGCGTCCAACTAGCTTTAGAAAATCCCCCTAACAAAGGAGAGAGAGTAAAAATCTTTAACCAAATGACTGAAAGTCATCAAGTAGGTGAATTAGCAAAGAAAGTAGCCTCTCTCACAAATGCAAAAATTAACCACCTGCCCAATCCAAGGAATGAAGCTGTGGAAAACGATTTAATCGTTGACAACAGATGCTTTATTGAGCTTGGACTTAAACCAACCACTCTTGATGATGGACTCCTCGAAGAAGTGGTTGATATCGCCAGGAGATGGGCAGATCGATGCGATCGCAATCGGATCCCATGTGTTTCAGCTTGGACATCAACTCAAGCCCAAGCCATCAAAAAGGCTAAATAACTATTTTTTCCCTTTCTAGTTAAAGAGCAGTGAAGATTGTCTTTTTCACAGAAACTTTCCTCCCGAAAGTTGATGGAATCGTCACCAGACTGACTAAAACCATTCAACACCTCATCAAAAATGGGGATGAAGTTTTGTTGTTTTGTCCTGAAGGCGGGCCAAGCAATTACATGGGAGCAAAGGTCATCGGAGTTCCTGCCATGCCCCTCCCGCTCTACCCAGAACTAAAACTCGCATTGCCCAGACCAGCAGTATCTGAAGCCTTAGAAGAATTCAAACCTGATCTCATACATGTAGTAAATCCAGCAGTTCTTGGCTTAGGTGGGATATGGCTAGCAAAAACAAATGGAATCCCTCTAATCGCTAGTTATCACACTCATCTTCCAAAATATCTCGAACACTATGGCATGGGGATGCTGGAACCTCTGCTATGGGAAATGCTAAAAGCTGCCCATAATCAGGCTGCCTTGAATCTTTGTACCTCAACTGCAATGGTTTCAGAATTAAGCGAGAAAGGCATCCAACACACTGCACTTTGGCAACGCGGAGTAGATACTGAAGCATTTAATCCTGAGCTTCGAAATAATGATATGAGACTGCGCTTATTGGGCGAGCACGATGATCAAGGATCTTTGCTTATTTATGTAGGAAGACTATCTGCAGAAAAACAAATTGAGCGAATCAAACCAGTTTTAGAGGCTATTCCACAGTCACGACTAGCACTTGTTGGTGATGGGCCATATAGAGAACAACTAGAAAAAATCTTTCAAAACACAGCTACTACTTTTGTTGGATATCTAAGTGGAGAAGAATTAGCCAGTGCATATGCAAGTGGAGATGCATTTTTGTTCCCATCAAGCACAGAAACACTTGGCTTAGTACTTCTTGAAGCAATGGCAGCCGGTTGTCCTGTCGTTGGTGCAAATAGGGGCGGAATTCCAGACATAATTACTGATGGCAAAAACGGCTGTCTCTATGAACCTGATGCAAATAATGATGATCCACAAAGTCTAATTAATTCAACGAAAAAACTTCTTGGGAATGACTTTGAAAGGCAAGCAATGCGAAAAGCAGCTCGAAAAGAAGCAGAGTGCTGGGGATGGGCAAGTGCTACAAAACAACTAAGGGAATACTATAATCAAGTATTAAATAATACTGTTAACTTAGTCGCTTAAGTCATATTGAAATCAGAAGGAATTTAAAAAAGAATTTCATTTTGATCGAGTAAGATTCCAGGCCTCTAAAACCTCTTTTGCCATAGGTAACGCATGCACGGAACCCCCTCCAGGAGTATTTTCTGCAAAAGCAACAACAACTATTTCACCTGATTCATACGGAGAAAAACAAACAAACCAGGCATGATCAGGGCCTCCAGAACTATCTTCAGCGGTACCTGTCTTGCCAGCAACAGATGGTAAATCTGGCAGGTCTATACGCCACCCGCTCCCAAATTGAACAACTTTACGCAGCCCTCTACGAATAGTTCTCAAAGTAGATGGCCTTATATCTACTTTTGGTCTTCTTTCTAGAGAAGTCCAATCAATGCCTTGAGAAGCTAAGTGAGGTGTAACCAAATAACCACCATTAGCAAAAACAGCATAAGCGCGAGCAAGTTGCAATGGGGTGACCTGAACTACAGCTTGGCCTATGGAAGCACTTGCCATATCTTCTGGCAGCCAAGGAGTCGTACCTGGCTTCGCCCAACCCCTTCCTTTGGCTGCCCAACTCGCATTACCGACCAAACCTTTACTCTCCTCGTAAGCAATTTCTATGCCAGTTAAAGCATTAAATCCAAACTTTTTAGCTGCTTTATAAAGTTCCTGTGAACCTACACCTACGCCAACCTGATAAAAAAAAGTATTACTAGAGACACTTAGGGCATCTTCATATCCAATAATTCCAAAACCTTTGCCATTGTGATCAGGAAAACAATGACTACCATAATTAATACAAGGAAACGTTTCTAAACGAATATTTGATGGAAACTTTCCACTTTCCATGCCCGCGATTCCTGTTATTGGCTTCCAAGTACTTCCAGGGTCATAAGCATTCAAAGCCCTGCTAAAAAGTGGTTTACTAGAAGAAAAGAACAAGTGATCATATTCCTTTTGAGAAGTAAATGATCTAGAAAAGAAATTAGGATCAAAAGCTGGACGGCTTGCCATTGCCAATATTGCGCCTGTTCGGGGATCTAAAGCGACAATTGCTCCTCCAGATTTGTCAGAAAGAGCTTTCTCAGCTGCACGTTGTAAATCTGCATCAAGAGTCAGAACTAAATCTTGACCTGATGCAGCCATTTTCTCGCCCAGTGTTCTTTGTACTGAGCCAAAAGCATCAACCTCCAACATCTGTCCACCCCATTGACCTCTTAAATAGTCTTCGTAGGCAGCTTCAACACCAATACGACCTATCCGGTCTCGAAGTAAATATCCTTTTGATGAGAGAAACTTATATTCTTTAGCTGTAATTAATTGGGTATATCCCAAAACATGAGAAGCTAAAGAGCCGTATGGGTAATGCCTTACAACATCTATATCAACTTCGAAACCTATAAAAGATGATGCCTGTTCTTTAAATCGAAGAACCTGCTGCTGATTAAGACCTTCAGCTAAAGTAACTCGATAGTATTGAGAAGAAAAGTTATTTTGATAGTTATTTTCCAACAAATCACTGGAAATAGATAATAACTTCCCTAGGCGATCACGTACTAATGGCCAATTCTCTTTTGAGACAAATCGTGGTTGAATAAAAAGATTATATCTAATTTTATTACTTGCTAAAATTATTCCATTGCGATCAAGTAACCTCCCACGAAAGGGTGCTCTTGCTACTAGCCGTATCCTGTTCTCATCCGCTAATTTTCGATAATGTGTGCCTTGTAATATCTGAAGCCAACACAAACGGGAGGCAATTGAACCAAAAAGTGTAATCAGAATAAATAATAATACCCTAGACTGTTGTTTAGATCCAACTTCTCTTCGATTACTCCGCCAATTTCTTTTACTTACAATCATAGAGTTAATTAAATTTTAATTATTTGAATCAAGTTCTATATTTTCTTCATCTAATTTGCTCTTAATAAGATCCAAACGTTTCTCAATTCGATGCAAAGCGTTAATTAGAATGTCTTCGTCCTGCAAATTTTTTATGTTAGGAGGCTCTTCATCTACTCCAACATCAACTGACATTACTGGGTTACCTAATCCAGGGCTAAAGCGATCTAATTGATCCCTAACAGTACTAGCAGCAGATTCACCTTCATTGCGAAGATCAGAAATAGGGTCATTCGAATCTGTAAATGCTTCTACAACCCTTGAAGCTCCACCTTTCCTAACTCTCTCAACCATAGCCAAACCAACAGGAAGAAAATCCTGCATCAAAGAAAGACGGAGACTTTCTAAGGAGTCATCGGCCATAGAAGCCTAAAAAATCTAAATGGATTCTGCTTGATTAGTAGACGGTACCAGAAAAGAGGGACAAGAAAAATTTGATACCCCAATCGACCAACCCCCAAATCCTGCAAGAACAATCAATGCAGCAACTGGAGCAACGGCTTTATGGGTCGTTTCAAGACTTAGCCATTCTTTCCAAGTGCGCAAAAACCTGTCTCTAGCAAAACGTCGGCGATCTCTGTCTTCTTCCTTATATCTCCTACGAAAAACCTTCTCGACCCATCTCTCAAAAGAAAGTTTCTTGGTTACAGCCATTTTTCGCTCAACCTCTAGCAGCTGTCCTGCTGTCAGGTCTGGGTGAAACGTCCCAATTAATTCCAGGCTTTTTAAAAACATTTCAACAGCTGCATCTTTTAAAGAAGCCTGCTCATCATTTAACAAGCTCCAATCAAGCTCTGGATAAAAGCGGGAACGATTAAGCGTAATTTGCTCTTCACTCAACTGACCAGGTTCGCGTAACCAACGATCCGTATTGCTATCAAACCTTCTCCAATAGAGAAAAGGGTTGATGTAAATAGTTTTCCCGGAGAGTTGTATGCTGTCCTGTTGCAAACGTCTCTGGAGTTGCAGGTCCTGTGATTGAGCCGAGATCAATTGGCAAATAGCCGTTGCTCCAGAATATCGAGATCGAGCAGGTGTAGCTAGCCCTTATTCTGAAGTAGATAGGATTTCAGGGCCAGAACTACAGCATGACAAGCGATTTAAAGTCATTATTGGCTATAAATTGTCTCAAACCTGATCTCGCTAAAAAACTAGTGAAAATACCGTCATCATCTTTCACCTAAAAAAATTGCAAAAGACATGAAATTCTCTTCTGCTGAATCTTAGATCATTTAAGATGTAGTTTTTCCGTAGGCAAAGAAGCTCCAAAGACATGCTCAGTAATGAAATCCGAAACGGAATTAAATGCCCAAATTGTATTTCGGAATTGATTCATTCTAAAGAAAATCATGGTAGACACTTAACTTGCAAGGAGTGTAATAGAGAGTATTTTTGGGAAAATAATTATATTGATTTTGTAGAAAAAGAAAGAATAGACAAACTAACGCAGCGAGCAATAGAAACTTGGGGGAATGATCTTCATAGAGAAAACAATAAAAACTCTGAACATCTTTATAAGTTAATCAAAAGATTACCTGCTGAATATAAGTTTTTATCAGGTGAAGTTTTAGAAATTGGATTTGGTAAAGGTGGAGACCTAATGGAACTTTCTAAAAACAAGCAAATACAAAGCCTTTATGGGATTGATATAGGAAAAAATGCAAGGGATGTTGCAAAAGAGTTTAATGATTCAGGTAAAGTAGTAATCATCCGGGCAAATGCACAAACATTGCCTTTTAAAGATGAAAAATTTAACGGGATATACTCATATGGCGTAATTCATCATACGAAAGAACCAAGGAAAACTCTAAAAGAATGTAGTAGAGTATTAAAAACAAAAGGTTTATTACTATTTTATGTATATAGTAATCACAAAAATAATCTGTTTAAAAGAATTGGCATTTTAATTGAATTGCCTATCATGCATGTGCTATTTCTTCTTCCATATCCACTAAAATTACTTTTTTGCATTTTTGTAGCTCCTTTGGCATGGTTAATCTTTACCGTACCATCAAAAATTTTATATATATTGGGCTATAAACACTTGTCAAAAAAGCTTCCACTAAACTGGGGTACAACCCCCTTTTCAATTTTACCTGACATAAAGGATAGGTTCCTAGCTTCTATAAACCACAGATATTCAAAAAAGAGCATAAATAAATTACTCAAAAGTACAGGATTTATAATTAAGAACTATGTCGAAGATTACTCTGGTATTTATATTGCTGCGCAGAAAGTTATTTAAATAGATTATGTGATAAGTGAACAGTAGCTCAATTCTTTTGGTTATTTGCATTGGGATTTTACCCATCTAGCAGCATCATGACTCCCTTGTTCTGAAGCTTTAATCCAATCATTACAAGCTCCTATGATGTCTCCTACCATTTCTTTTGCTATTCCACGATTCTTGAAGGCACCTACATATTCAGGGTTTAGTTCAATTGTTTTATCTAAATCCATAATAGATCCATAATAATCCTTTAGTTTTTTCCTTACTAAAGACCTTTTATATAAAGAAATAGAATCTTCAGGGTTGATATCAATCGCTTTATTATAATCCTTTATGGCCGATTCATAGTCTCCTAAAGTGTCTTTAATGCTTGCTCTGTTGTAATAAAATACTGAATCATAGGGATTCAATTCTATCGCCTTAGTATAATCATCAATTGCTCCATAATAATCATCCAGCATTTGCTTCAAAGCTCCTCTATTATTATAAGCGTCTGCATATTCTGGGTTGATCTCTATTGCTTTCGAGTAATCCCTTAATGCTCCAGGGTAATCTTTTAAGTTTGTCTTATGAGCTGCCCTATCAAAATAAAAAATGGAGGGGTTATCCCCAAAACCCTCATGATTTTGAGATAGTTCTATGACAGGTAATGCTTTAGATGGTCGAATCAAATAAAAATCTTTGTAAGTCGTTATTGAAACGAGAATACTAAAAATAGCGATGCTTGCTATCTTCAAAGGGGTACGCTATTGAATAGAACTGTAAATGCAATTTTACCTCAAACTGTCGATATGAAAGAACTATGACTGTTAGAGAACTAAATCCAAGCAAAAAATTGCTAATTATTGGATGCGGTGGGCACAGCAAAGTTATTACAGATATTGCTAAATCTCTGGGCCATGAAAGCATATGTTATTTAGATACAAAAGAGCAAAATCAAGTGTTTCTAAATAATTATGTATACAATGAAATCAATGAGAATTACAATGAAAACTTCATAGTTGCGATTGGTGATAACTATTCAAGAGAATCAATTTATCGAGATTTTAAATTAAAACATCCGCAAGCTAATGCAGCTACACTTATACACCCTAGTAGTTATCTAAGTTCTGAAAGTGCCTTTGGGGAAGGGACAGTGATCATGCCTAACTGTGTTATAAATAGTCATTGTAGTCTAGGTAGTGGTGTGATAATCAATACCTCATCAACAATTGAACATGACTGTAAGATTAAGGATTTCTCCTCACTTGCAACTGCTGTAAATATCGGTGGGAATGTAACCATAGGTTTTCGAAGTGCGATTTGTATTGGTGGTATAGTCAAGCATGGTCTCAAAATTGGTAATGATGTCGTAGTTGGTGCTTCTTCACTAGTTTTAAAGGACATTAAAGATAACTCATTGTGCTATGGCATCCCTGCTAAATTAATAAGAGAAAGAAAACCTGGAGACCTATATTTATAGCCTATATTCAATAATATTAGATCAATTTATTCCCACTCGATTGTGCCTGGTGGTTTGCTGGTAACATCTAAAACAACCCTATTGATTCCCTCTACCTCATTAACGATGCGAGTAGAGATTTTTTCAATAGTCTCAAAAGGTAAGCGAGACCAATCAGCTGTCATGCCATCTTCACTAGATACGCATCTAACCACAATTGGCCAAGAATATGTTCTCTGATCACCCATAACACCAACGGAGCGAATAGGTAATAAAACTGCAAATGCTTGCCAAATGGATTCATACAACCCAGCTTCATTAATTTCCTCCCTAACAATCAAATCTGCATCACGTAAACAATTAAGTTTTTCATCAGTCACCTCTCCCAGGATTCTTATTGCTAGACCAGGTCCTGGAAATGGATGCCTTTTAACAATCTCCTCTGGCAAACCTAGTGATCTTCCTACTTTTCTAACCTCATCCTTAAACAAATTTCTCAAGGGCTCAACCAGCTTAAATTGTAAATCCTTTGGTAGGCCACCTACATTATGATGACTCTTTATTTTAACTGCCACACGTTCACCAGTCTTTGGATCAAGGTTGGTTCCAGCACTTTCAATTACATCAGGATAAAGTGTTCCTTGAGCAAGATAATCAAATGGTCCTAGGCGAATACTTTCCTCTTCAAAAACCCTAATAAATTCGGTTCCGATTATCTTACGTTTTTGTTCAGGATCAGTGATACCTTTTAATTTAGATATAAAGCGTTCTCGTGCATTTATATACTCAACATTAATATGAAATTTATGATCAAAAAACTCTACAAGAAACTCCGGTTCTCCCTTTCTCATAAAGCCTTGATCTATAAACATGCATGTAAGTTGATCTCCAATTGCCTTATGAAGTAAAAATGCCAACGTTGATGAATCAACACCTCCGGACAAGGCAAGTAAAACCCTTTTTTCACCTACTTGTGTACGAACTCTAGTTATAGATTCTTGAATAAATGCTGCAGTAGTCCAATCTGGCTCACAGTCACATATGTGATATACAAAATTCCTAATTATTATCATTCCATGCGTAGAATGAACAACTTCCGGATGAAATTGAACTCCATATAACCTACGGTTATGAGAGGCAACTGCTGCATTTGTAGTATTTAAAGTATGTGCCAAACATATAAAATCTTGAGGTAAGGCTAAAACTGAATCTCCATGGCTCATCCACATTGTTGAGCCACTTTCAACATTGGTAAATAACTCCGTTGGATTATCTACATACAAGGGTGCTTTGCCATATTCAGCCCTACCAACTGCAGATTCAACACGCCCCCCTAATTGATGCATCATCAACTGCATCCCGTAACAAACACCAAGTATTGGAATACCTAAATTCCAAATAGCTTGGTCACAAACTGGAGCCCCTTCTGCATATACAGAATTAGGGCCGCCGCTAAGAATAATTCCTTTTGGAGCAAGCCTACGGAGCTCTTCGGCTGAGGTCCGATAACTCATTACAAGAGAGTAAACCTCAGTTTCACGAATACGACGAGCTATCAACTCAGAATATTGTGAGCCGAAATCAAGAATCACTATTGCAGGCTGGCGTTTGAAGTCACTCTGAGAAGTTGCCATATAAACAAAAGCTCTATTGAAGAAACCCTGGAGACTCACTCCAGGGTAGAGAAAAGGTCAAAAAGTATCCTTAACCTTTAACCCATAACGAATCAAATGTTGAGATCCAATAGGACCAAGACACCTCAGAGACCTTTTGCGATCAAATAAAGCCGAACCAATCTCTATGTGCCAAGCCCCATAACGAGCAATATACGCCGCACTTTGTTTTTCAATTGAAAGAGCCATCTTGTACCAAAGCCTTTCTGCTGCAGTTGAATCAACAAGTTCCAAACTTTGAAAAGCTTGGTCTACGGTTTCAGCTTCACTTAGTTGCCTAATTAAATTCAATGGCAATCCCTCTTGCACTGCTAGAGCCGTTAACACTTCTAAGCGTCCATCCGCTAAATGATGATGCGTATGGAAAATTCCACCTGCAACCTTAACTAATTTGCCGTGATAGCCAAATAAAAGAAGTCTCTTAACACCAGCTTCTGCTGCTGCAACCAAAAGGGGGCCAAGCCAATTCCCTATTTTTAAAATTGGACAGCATGCAATTCCTAATTGCCTGACAAGATCAAAACCGTTCTCACCTATAACAAAAATAATTTCTCCCTGAAAACCTGGATTTGAACATATTTCTTTCAGAGCACTTAACGTCTGATTTAACTGTTCTGGAGATGCACTGATTTGAACCTCCGCTTGAGTCCCAATTAGCGCTAAACCATCTACTACTCCAAAAGATTCATTACTAGTCCGTAGAGCCAAATCTTTACCCCGAGGAAAAACCACTTCAAGGAGCAAAGATTTACCTTCTGGGACTAGGCGGCGCAAATTAAATTTCAGAAGATCCTGAGCAAATTGAGATATAGAAATATTCCCCGTAACGCCGATTCGACCAACACCTTGTCCTCCCAAAATCTTGATCCAAGAATCTTGGTCCAAATCATCATCTCTTAAAACTTGCTTTGTCCATTGGACAAGAATCCATACTTCTAAACCTCTTGTTAGATCTAGTCCCCTACCAGGGTCACACTTAGTAATTGCGAGAGCTTGATTCCCACCATTGAGTAAAGCGGAAGAGACAATAGAAACATCAAGAATTTTTTTACTATTAGGTAATTCAAGATGCTGAACTGATTCAAAGTCTTGCCTAAGAAGGGTTTTAGTTGCAGCTAAAGCTGCACCTGTAACCCAAACTGGGAGGGTGAAGCCATTCGAAGTAGAGCAAATGTCGTCGATATCGAAAATCTAACTAGGTGGTTTTTTAGGATGAGTAAGTCTTGTTCAAAAGACTGTGAAAGAGAAACTCACCCTAATGATCCCTGGTCCAACTCCTGTACCAGAAACAGTATTAAAAGCCATTGGAAGCCACCCTATAGGGCATCGCAGCAAAGAATTCCAAGAAATTGTCAAACGCACCACAGAGCAGCTTCGGTGGCTACATCAAACAACAGATGATGTCTTGGTGATTACTGGTAGTGGAACAGCTGCTATGGAAGCAGGAATAATCAACACCCTAAGCAAAGGTGACAAAGTCATATGCGGGGATAACGGAAAATTCGGAGAACGTTGGGTAAAAGTTGCGAAAGCTTACCAACTAAATGTAGAAGTCATCAAAGAGGAGTGGGGAAAGCCCCTTAATCCAGAGAGATTTAGGACAATTTTAGAAGATGATGATAAAAAAGAAATTAAAGCAATTATTCTCACTCATTCCGAAACATCTACTGGTGTTATTAATGATTTAGAGACTATAAGTAAATATGTTCAAGCACACGGACATGCATTAATAATTGCAGATTGTGTAACCAGCTTGGGAGCGTGCAATGTCCCTATGGATCAATGGGGATTAGATGTTGTAGCTTCAGGTTCACAAAAAGGTTACATGCTACCTCCAGGACTAAGTTTCGTTGCCATGAGTCAACGAGCCTGGAAAGCTAACCAAACTTCAAACTTACCCAAATTTTATTTAGACCTTGCACAATATCAAAAAGCTTCACTAAAAAATAGCAACCCATTTACTCCTGGTGTCAATCTATATTTTGGCTTAGAAAAATCTCTCGAAATGATGCAAGCTGAAGGGCTAGAAGCTATTTTTTCTAGACATTCTAGGCACCGTGCAGCCACGCAAGCAGGCATAAAAGCCATGGGCTTGAATCTATATGCAGAAGAGAGTTGTGGAAGTCCAGCTATCACAGCAGTAACAACTCAAGGTATTGATGCTGAGGAACTAAGAAAAGCCGTTCGTGAAAGATTTGATATTCTTTTAGCAGGAGGTCAAGATCATCTCAAAGGGAAAATTTTTCGTATTGGTCACCTTGGATTTGTAAATGATCGTGATATTCTTTCAGCTATAGCTGCAATAGAATCAACCCTGCACTCTCTTAGTTTATTAAGGTCAGAACTAGGCGAGGGGGTTGCAGCAGCAAGTAAAGTTTTAAATTAAAGTTTTATACTAAAATCAAACAAATGCAAAACTAGCATCATATTAAATGCGGGTGTAATTCAGTGGTAGAATGTCAGCTTCCCAAGCTGAACGTCGCCGGTTCGAGTCCGGTCACCCGCTTACTTTAGAGTATGAGATATTCATATTAATAGATATATAATTATACTTAGTCAAAGCAAATTAATGATATTCGAGTAAAAAGATCAAGCAAAAATGGTTGAAAAGATTATTGAGTTTTAATTAATTGTAAAACTTGAATGCCTCCCAACCCTGCTCTTCTTTCCTGGTCGAGTGCTTTCAAGATTAATGCACCAGCTCTTTGTAAATCTCCTTCCTTGGCACTCTCAGAAGCAGTAGCAAAAAAATTGATGGCTGCCTTCAAATAAACTTCACGTTTATTTGAAGGAGCATTGATTTTAGAAAGGTTGTTCAGAATTGTAGATGTCAAAACTACTTTTAAATAAGCTCTATCTTTTAAAGCTTAACGTGAATGTTCTTCAATAATACAATATAGCATCAGCCCTAAAAATATGATTTAACAAAGTAAATCAAAGATTAATTCCTAAAAGTCCTATCTCTTCATGGTTACCTCATATATCAACGATCCATAATCAAAGGTTCTCTAACCTAATTTTTCATCACTTACAAAAGCAAGTTCTCCAGTCAATTTGTATTGCTCCAATTGATCTCTGCCTCTAAAAATGGTGCGGGCACTTCAGAAAAGGACGCTAGTTGGGATACATGAGCAGCTCAAAGGCCATACCGCCTAAAAAGAAAGGGGAGTAATAGCGAAGTTTTTATCTATTGACTAGCGATGCAGACTCAAGCAGCAAGATTGTCTGATTCCTGGTTCCAGGACTGCTCGGACTCTTCAATTTGCTGGGAATTATCTAGAAGCTCTTGGCACTCCCTGAGCAATTGCTCTACACCATCAAGCATTGCTATTTCCTCAGCTGGCGGTTCTTGATGATTTGATCCCAACTGGAGCTCTAGTGCTTCTTGACGCTGCTCCAACTTTACCAATCGCTGAGACAAGGCGGTAATCGTTTGCGCAAGATCTTCTGCAGTCCGAGTAATTCGAAACGAACAAGAAGAGGACATGGTCAGGCAAATTTACTTACACTGATAACAACACATCCAAATGAAATCTTCAAGTCTTAATTGAAAAAAAAGAAGTTACTTCTCTATATCCGAAATTGGTGAACAAAGGTTTTGACTTAGTGGGCACACAATGAATTAAAAGCTCTCAACGTAGTCAGCCTCAAATAATCCTATTAACAGTTCAGGTATGCCAAAACAAGCTGACGTCAGCCTAAAGTTGATATATCCAAAGGGGACTTGTCTTGACTTTCTAAATCGCAAGGCCTAACAAAGGTTCAATCAAGTCTGGACAGACAAAAATAAATAGATAATTTAAGCGAAGATTGTATATTGCTAAATCATGTTCAAGCACCGATATCAAACAGCGCTCACTTTGGCTTTGATAAGCAGCGTAGGACTTAGCTTCCGTCCTCCAGCTTCTGAATCAGCAGAATTAAATACCCAAGGTGGTAAAGGAGCAAAAGTTTATTGTTATATGCGAAGCAACGGCAACCATCATGAAGTCAGCTGGAAAGCATCATATGCACTGCTTAAGCGTCAGTCGAACAGCATGTTTAAAACTTCGCCCAAGCATGCTGCAGTCATGATTACAGAAGCAGTTGTTCAAGAACCAGATAAATACCCTGACTGTGGAAGATTTATTGGTGACCTATTTGGGAGTGGCAAAAAAAAGGAATTGGAAGAAACGCTGACGCCAGAACCAACAACGCAAGCCAGTGCAGAAGACCGCTATACATATTGAACCTTCATTCGGAATAGTAAAGATTGCGACATTGCTTCTTTCACTATCTGTTGTTGGGTGTAGTGATACTTCCTCAGAGATAGCGCTCGAGCGAAACCCACCTGACAAGGTTTGTTTAGAAGATTTAAATTTAAAATCTCTTCAAAACAGCCTAGAAAACTGTAATCAGCATATTATCCATGGGAAAGACTTACCAAAAGCTCTTAATAACAGATCTATTATTTATCTTTTAATGGGAAAAGCTGAGCTGGCTTGTAAAGATGTCGCAAGAGCAATTGAATTGATCAATAACGAAGAAAATGCAAACGGTTCTCTAATTCATGATGAATTAAAAATACGTCAGAATAATTGCAAACAACGTTTCATCATGATAGACAATGATTGATTTTCAAATTGAACTTTTCGTCTACCTAATAGAACCTCTATCCGCTTGGCTTTGTCTAACAATAAAGAATCAACCAATTCATCAGCAAACCCCAACTTAAACCAATGACTAACTAATCTTCCTTTCATGCCCAAGCGATGACACCTGTCTTCGGCTTGCTCCACATCACCAGGAGTCCAAGGTCGTTCAAGGAGCACTACATGTCGCGCACGATGTAATGTCAGCCCATATCCCCCAGAATTATAAGTTGCAAGTAGTAGTTTATTGATGCCTTTCTGAAATCGTTCTACAGAAATCTCTCTTTGTTTTATCGTTTGTTGCCCAGTTAATAAATCACCTCCTAGGCTCTCATGCATTAATGAAAGTGGCTGGACATAACTACTAAATACGACTATAGATTCCCCTTTATCAAGCAATTTAGTTAATAATTTTGCTACTGCAGGCAATTTAAATTCAGAGGCTATTCTACGCAATGCTGTTAGATAAACTAAAGCTTCCGTATCAGCATTAACAAACCCTCTCGCAGCGCGAGATCGATAATCATCGATAACAATTTTAAGTCTATGGTTAAATCCAGTGGCTTCTAAAGGTAACAACTCTAAATTATATTCATGTCTAGTCTTTGGAGGTAATCCTAATAAGTTCTTCTTACGGTGTAAAATTATAGAACTAGTTAGCCTTCTTAACTCAACCAAATTAGACGAATCTTTATTATTTGAATAAGTAGATTTGCCTCGCCGATTAAGTATTGGATTACAAAATCTTTCTTCAAACTCATTTTGATTTTTTGCAAGTGGGTGATCAATAGCAGCAAGCAGAGGATATAACTGAATAGGTCTGCCATTCTTCATAGGTGTTCCAGTAAGCATCCAAATAGCACGTAAACGCGGATGCCTTGCTAAACGTAGTAATGACTTTGTGCGCTTCGCTTGAATAGATTGAGCAAAATGCGCCTCATCAACTATCAAAAGAAAACCAGTAGTAACTAATTGACTAGGAATGCTGGCCCAACTATGCAAAGTTATTGGTAAATGAATTGTTTTAGCTTCTCTTTGCCAATGAGAGTGCAATCCCATTGGGGCCAAAACAATTACACGAACATCACAACATCTAGCCATAGCACGAGCAGCCAATAGAGACGTCAAGGTCTTCCCAAGTCCCATTTCATCTGCAAGTACCGCCCCACGTCGCGCTAATAACCAAGAAGCACCAGAGCGTTGGTGAGGCAATGGCATACGGCCATCAGCTATCTCGACATGCAAATCCGCTTTTTTTAATAAGTCCTTATGTGGAGGTAGTGGCGGTAAAGGCTTCTGAATCCACTCCAGCCACTGAGCAAAATCATTTTTAATTAAAAACCGTGTGCCCAGTTCGTCTTGCAGGGCTTTAGCCGCTAAAAGAGGAAACTCCCATCCTTTGGCAATGCCTCGAAACGTGCCTCTAGGCCTTATCTTTCTAAGCTGCGCATTGGTAACCTCATCGAATGGAAAAGAAACTTTTATTAGGCCAGTGGATGTAATACCCAAAAAACATCCGGAAGAAGAATGAACCGTAAGTTCTGGATCGCGAGAATTTCTAATTTACGATTATCTATATGAGTCGCAAGACCATGAATATAAATTGCCACTAAAAAAAGCACCAAAAAGAAAATAAGTCGATTTACGAAACATTGACTGAAAGGTAAATAGCGGCAAACTGCGTTCAAACGAGGGGCTCGGATGCACTACCGGGATGGAGTTTTTCTTGAAGATCTCTGCCCAAAATCACGTGTCCGCCGATGGCGTCAATCACTACATACCGTTACAGGGAAAAGTTGTATCTATTGTGGTAAGACATCTGAATCTATTGATCATGTTTTACCACTTAGTCGTGGAGGGCTAAGTATCACTGAAAATTGTGTTCCTGCTTGCTTATCCTGCAATGGACACAAATCAAATACTGATGTTTTTGATTGGTATAGAAGACAACGTTTCTATGACCCGCGGCGGGCTATGGCAATCAGAGCATGGCTTGATGGTGATCTGCGGCTTGCGATGAGACTGCTGCAATGGGTGAAACCAAATTCCAAAAGTGAGTTGAAACAACAAATAAAAGCAAAAACAAACAAATCCAACAACAATGATCAAGACTGGGCTATTCAGGCTGCATAAGTTCTTACCAAACTAGACATGCAGCAATAGAATTATGGTTTTGACATATAGATGCCTGTTCATGAGGCGTTTCAGGAGCTAATAGCAATGCAAAAATAATAGAAGACAAAACTAAGAAAACCCGAAAGTGACTTCCTACCTGCATCTCGCGTCTCTCCCGAAAAGGAACCGACTTAGTCAGACAATTGTCTGAGAAAACAGGCCTTTGCAAAGACGAACAAACCATGAGAAACACCTTAGTAATACATTTGTACTGATGCTAAATGCTCTTATTGAAAAATGCAAGCCTCTTCCAAGTGGGTCAAAGCTTCTTGTTCTGGGGGGAGGTTTTAGTGGTCAGCACATAGCTAGCCTGATAAGGGCTCTTGGCACCAAAACGTTATGCAGCCGGAGAAAAATCGATTCCCCTGGTGCTGACATTGTTTTTAATAGCAATTCAAATACCCCGCAATTACCAGCAACAGAAGTACTAAAAGGAATTACCCACGTTATTAGCTCTATACCGCCTGCCGAAAATGGCGAAGATCCAGTACTGAAATATCTCAACAAAACGCTCCAGGAAATCAACCCAAAATGGGTAGGATATCTCTCTACAACAGGGGTTTATGGAGATTGCAAAGGAGAGTGGGCAAAAGAAAGCGACCTTCCTCAACCTCAGCAACCTCGCAGTCAGCGAAGATTAGCGTGTGAAAAAGCTTGGCAGACTTCTGGACTTCCTGTACAAATACTGCGATTACCAGGCATATATGGTCCTGGCAGATCAGCCCTTGAAAGTATTAGTAAAGGGAAAAATAAAATGGTATATAAGCCTGGACAGATATTTTCAAGAATTCATGTTGACGATATAGCCGGAGCAATTTTGCACATAATCCACAAAGCAGCAGAAGGAGAATTTCCAGGAATAATAAATATCGCAGATAATATGCCCACTGAAAATACTGAAGTTCTTCGATATGCAGCAGAATTGTTAGGGCGAGAAATCCCTGCTACAGAACACTTCGATGTTGCATCAAAAACAATGAGTCCCATGGCTCTATCCTTTTGGCAAGAAAATAGGCGAGTCAGTAATCATCTACTTTGTAAATCACTTGGTTATTCATTACTGCACCCCGACTATCAATCAGGTCTAAAAGACTGCCTTTTAGAAAAGAAATTAAATGAAACCAGCTAAAAGCATTAATTTCTTAAGTCCTGAACAGATTTATCAAGAAGCAATTTTGACCAATTCATTGGCTTCCGAGGATCAATAGAAGTATATCCAATATCATGAAAAAATTGAGACCATTTAATCACCAACCAACCATTTTTAAGTCCTGCAACTAATGCAAAAGTCACTAATCCAAGGGATAAAATACGCAACATGAAAAGCAACTCTCAAATGAAAAATACTAAGAGGCAGGTTGTCATCTCTATGGGAGATCCTGCAGGGATAGGAATGGAAATAATACTCAAAGCTCTTGCTGAACCAAGATTTATGAAAAGCATCCATCCCATAATTGTAGGTTGTCGAAAAAATCTAGAGATAACCTATGAGCAACTAACTGCAAAAGGAATTAGTCAACTTGCAAACCCTAAACATATAGATATTGAAGATTTACCAATAAATAAATCAATTACTCCTGGCCAACCTAATGCAATTACTGGAAATGCTAGTTTTAATTGGTTAACAAAAGCAATCGAGTTGTCAGCTAAAGATAATTCTATTTCTTTAGTAACTGGACCGATTGCAAAATATGCTTGGTTTCAAGCTGGTCACATATATTCAGGTCAGACTGAAAGACTAGCAGAAATAACAAATAGCAAAGATGTTTCCATGCTATTCACAGCAATCTCACCAAAAAGTGGTTGGAGATTTAACACTCTACTAGCAACATCACATATCCCATTAAGAAAAGTTCCTAACGAATTAACCTCAAAACTAATCACAACAAAATTAAACACCTTGTTAAAATTCTGTAGTCAATTTAACAACAAGCCACACCTTGCAGTAGCAGGTCTTAACCCACACTCAGGAGAGAAAGGTCAACTTGGAAATGAAGAAATAACATGGCTAGAGCCAAATCTTGAGATTTGGAAAAAAAATCATCCTGAAGCCAGCCTCGACGGACCACTACCACCTGACATCTGCTGGCTTTCAGCAGCAAAAGCATGGGAAAGAAATTCCACATCAAATGTGCCCGACGGATATTTAGCCCTTTATCATGACCAAGGCCTTATCCCTATGAAATTACTTGCATTCGACGAAGCAGTAAATACAACATTAGGCCTACCTTTTATAAGAACATCACCAGATCATGGAACAGCCTTTGATATAGCCGGAAAGGGCATCGCTAACCCAAGCAGCATGATCGCTGCATTACAAGCAGCCTTAGATCTGCAAATAATCCCTTCGCTGAGGATTTAAGAAGGTTTTACCCTCATTAAAACTTGGCCATACTCCACAGGAGTTCCATTCTCAACAAGAATCTCAACAACCTCCCCACTAACTTCAGACTCCAGCTCATTCATAAGTTTCATAGCTTCAAGAATACAAACTGTCTGCCCAAGGCTAATTCGACTACCTACTTCAACAAATGGTGCATCATCAGGCGACGGAGCACGATAGAAAGTCCCAACCATTGGAGCCGAAACATCAACCAGATCTGATCGTGAAGCAGGAACTACTGGTGGAGGCGTTCCAACTACAGAACTCTCAGATTTAGATTCTGAAATAGTTGATGCAACTCCTTGATCAACAACAGTAGGTGCTGGAATCATTGAAGTGACTAAAGAAGGAGAAGGAATATTGCGCCTCACTTCTAAGCGAAAATCGTCCCCCTCCAAACGAAATTCCTGAATATCGCTTTCAGCCAATGCTGCGAGTAAGCGATGAAGCTCATCATGGTCTAGCTGCATAGTCATTAATTCTCACGACCTAGATAACTGTCATTACGTGTATCTACTTTAATTTTCTCACCAACAGATATAAAAAGGGGAACCATTACTTGTGCACCGGTTTCAAGGATAGCTGGTTTTGTCCCTCCTGTAGCTGTGTCACCCTTCACACCAGGATCTGTTTCTTTGATTTCTAAAACCACAGAATTTGGGAGTTCAACCTCCAATGGCTTTCCATTCCAATAAACAACATTAACTTCCATTCCTTCTTTTAGGTATTTGGAACCTGGACCAATCTGTTGCGCAGTAAGTCTAGTTTCCTCATAACTATTCATGTCCATAAAAACAAAATCAGCAGATTCCTTATAGGTATGTTGAAGGGTGGACTTCTCAAGGAGCGCTTGAGGGACCATCTCTCCTGCCCTAAAAGTCTTCTCAACCACATTGCCACTTTGAACAGCTTTCAGTTTGGTTCTTACAAAGGCTGAACCTTTACCAGGCTTGACATGCAAAAACTCGACTACACGCCAAACAACGCCATCCAACTCAATCGTGGTGCCAGTGCGGAAGTCATTTGAAGAGATCATTCCCACTTAACGGAACAAATGGATCATACGGCTGTGCGAAAGTTCAAGTAGGAACTCATTAGCACATGCGCGCATTTAATCCCATTTTGAAGCCTTTAACTCTAATCATTGCGATGCTCTTTGCTTGCGAACAACCTTTACTAGCTGCGTTGCCAGCAGGAAACGCAGTGACAGATGGTCCTTCAATACTTCGAAATGCTTTGCCAACAAGGCAAAAAGATCTGAGAAAAATGCAACATAATTTAGAAGCAACTATCAGAGAAGTTTCAACCCTGAGGGGAAATCGATGGGATGCTCTTTCAGAAGCTGCTAGTTCTAGCGAATTTGTTGCAACATCACGAAATATTCAAATCCTTCAATCAATCCCTGAAGCCAAGAAAAAAAAAGGTGAAAAAATCCTTAATGATCTAACTAAAAATCTTAAAAATCTAAATCAGCAAGCGAGTGCTCATGATACAGATGGGTATATATCTATGCGCGAAAAAAGTCTCGATCAAATTGGTGAACTAGAAGAGCTAACAATTGATTCCTTCCCATACACCATTCCACAAGAATTTGAAGATTTACCCAGGCTATTAGGTCGAGCAACGGTTGAAATTACAACCACTAAAGGCGAAATGACTGCTGTGATAGATGGTTTTAACGCACCATTAACAGGGGGTGCATTTATAGATCTTGTGCAAAAAGATTTCTACAAGAATCTCCCATTTACAAGAGCTGAAGACTTTTATGTACTACAAACAGGTGACCCTGAAGGCCCTGCGCTTGGGTATGTAGACCCCAACACACAACAAGAACGCCATGTACCTCTAGAAATCCGTGTTCCAAACGAACAAAGACCCTTCTATAACGAAACTTTTGAAGACATAGGAATTTACAAAGCCACACCTGTTCTGCCATTTGCTGCTCTTGGGACTCTTGGATGGGCTCATTCAGCTAATGCTCTTGACGATGGGTCATCACAATTCTTCTTTTTCCTATATGAACCAGAACTTACTCCTGCTGGGCTTAATCTTGTTGATGGTCGAAATGCAGCCTTTGGTTATGTAGTGAAAGGATTAAAAATATTGAAAAAGCTAGATGTTCAGGACAAAATCCTATCAATTAATGTTGTTCAAGGAGCAGAAAATTTTAAAGCCAAAGCATGAAATAAGGCATGTCAGAAACAATAGAACAACTTGGAGAAGAAGAGCTTCTCAAGCGATTAGCAAATTTTGCACCTCCTGGTCAATTCACCGACGACACCGCTCAGTTCAATCCTGAAGGTAAAGAAATACTGATAAATACCGATTTATTAGTTGATGGAATTCATTTCACTGAACTCACAACAAGTCCCCAAGACATCGGATGGAGAGCTACAGCTGCAAATATTTCTGACCTTGTTGCAAGTGGCGTCCATGAAATCATTGGAATTACTGTAGGACTAGTTGTCCCTCCAACAACCACATGGTCTTGGATTGAAGGGGTTTATGAAGGGATTTCATTAGCATTAAATAAATTTGGCGGAAAATTGCTGGGGGGTGACTGCTCGTGTGGCAAAGAAAAAGTTATAGCAATAACAGCCGTAGGTACCCTGGGCCCACTTAGGCTCCTTCGAAACAAGGCTTTACCAGGTGATTATTTAGTTGTTAGTGGACCTCATGGGCTAAGTCGTCTAGGTCTTGCACTATTACGGAGTGAAGAAATCCCTAAGAAAATACTTTTAAAAGAAGATCTCAAAAACAAAGCAATTATTGCCCATCAAAGACCTGAACCAAATCTTATTGCTCTTGATACCCTTAAAAAATGTAAGCCCAAAAACCTTCCCTGGCGGGCAGGAGGGACTGATAGTAGTGATGGACTACTTGAGGCAGTTAAAAACCTTTGTAAAGGCAGCAAATGTCTAGCAGAGCTTGATTATGAGAAACTCCCAACAAGCCCGGATTGGCCTACGGGTAAAGAATGGCAGGATTGGTGTCTGTCTGGAGGGGAGGACTTTGAAATTGTTGTAAGCCTTCCTCCTCAATGGGCTAAGGCCTGGATCAAGACTTGTGCTAGTAGTCAAATCATTGGATGCATAAAACCCGGACCATCAATAGTTACTTGGAGCAACGGAAAAGAAATAGTCCCATCAACAAACAATTTCAAACATTTTTAACTTTGAAAAATTACTGCCATTTCTTCGCAACAATTTCAGCTAGATCTACAACACGCTGGCTATAGCCCCACTCATTGTCATACCAAGCCAGAACCTTAACCATGTTGTCAGCAATGGTCATAGTTAAAGCTTCATCAACTATGGAAGACTCATCAGTACCTGCATAGTCACTTGAAACCAAGGGAAGATCTCCATATTTAATAATGCCCTTCATTTCCCCCTGTGAAGAGGCTTTTAAAGCAGCATTGACTTCTTCTGCAGAGGTTGCTCTAGCAGATTCAAAGACAAGATCAACTGCAGAAACATTCGGAGTAGGCACTCGCATTGCAATGCCTGTCAGTTTCCCTTTCATCTGAGGGTAAACCAAAGCAACAGCCTTAGCAGCACCAGTAGATGTAGGAACAATATTCATTGCCGCAGCACGGGCACGACGAAGATCCCTGTGGCTGTTGTCGAGAATTCGTTGATCACCTGTATAGCTATGAATTGTAGTCATCAAGCCTTTGTTAATACCGAAAGTCTGATCAAGTACTTTTACAACCGGCGCTAAACAGTTAGTAGTACAACTTGCATTACTAAGAATATTAAAATCCTCATGACGATATTGATCAGCATTGACTCCTACTACATATGTACCAACTCCATCACCCTTACCAGGAGCTGTCAAAATAACTTTTTTCGCACCAGCTTCTATATGCTTACTAGCACCTACATCAGTATTAAAAACACCTGTAGATTCAATAACTAAATCAATTCCCCATTCTTTCCAGGGAAGATTAAGGGGGTTTCGATCAGAAAAGCATTTAATAGTTTTTCCATTAATTATAAAAGTGTCGTCGGTGTAATCAATCTCAGCATCTTTGATCTGGCCCAAAATAGAGTCGTACTTCAAAAGATGAGCATTTGTCTTTGGATCAGAAGTCACATTGATTCCAACAACTTCTATTCCGGTATTGGCTCCACGACTCAACCAACAACGCATGAAGTTGCGACCAATCCGGCCGAATCCATTGATCGCAACACGAAGAGTCATAACAAACTGCTGAAAAGCTCGAAAGGTTTAGGCGGTGATCATACAGAAATGGGTTCATTCCCCCCTATAAAATCTGTAGCAACATGAAAAAGTTTGTATAAACACTGGGGTTTCCACTCGCAAACAAAACAAAATCATGGGGAAAATTAGCCTTTCAGCAAAGTCTGAACTATGTTTCGGTCTCCTAGACAAGCTCATTGCATAGCTCGCTAGACCGCCAACGACCCATTCACTTCATAGGTGCAGGCGGAATTGGCATGTCTGCACTTGCTTTAATCCTTGCTCAAAGAGGCTTTTGCATTTCAGGCTCTGACCCAAGCAACAATGAAAATATTCAAAACTTGATTGACGAAGGTGTCAAAGTTTTCCAGAAACAAAGTCCTTCAAATATCAAGACAATATGTTTTAGGAGAACAAAACAGCCACTCATAGTAATCAGCTCAGCGATACCAAAAAACAATCCGGAACTGACTGCAGCTAAAGCAGCAGGCTTAGAGATATGGCATAGATCAGACTTACTTGCAGCACTAATTAAAAGTCAGCCATCAATTGCTATAGCTGGCAGTCATGGGAAAACTACAACTAGTACATTCATTACAACTTTTTTAGCTATAGCCAATCGAGACCCAACATCATTAATTGGTGGATGTGTTCCTTTTTACGGAAGAAATGCACATGCTGGCACAGGAGAATTATTAATAGCAGAAGCTGATGAATCAGATGGGAGCCTAATCAAATTTGAACCAAAGATTGGTATAATCACAAATCTTGAATTAGATCACACTGATCATTATGCGAGCTTAAATGAATTAATCAATACGATGCAAATATTTGCAAAGAAATGCAATCAGCTGCTAGTTAATTATGACTGCAAAATCCTTAGGAATAATTTTAAATCTACTGCTTCATGGTCAACAAAAAACAAAAGTGTAGACTTTGCCGCAATACCAATCAAGTTAGATGGAAGACAAACAATTGCAAGTATTTACGAGCGAGGTTCGTTTATCGATAACATTACAATGCCAATTCCTGGATTACATAATTTAAGCAATATAATTGCATCAATAGGTGCATGTAGGATGGCAGGTTTATCATATTCAGATATAAAAAAATCGATAAATTCTTTAGAAGCTCCAAGAAGAAGATTTGATTATAGAGGGAGCTGGAATGGTCGTCTAATTGTTGATGATTATGCACACCACCCTAGTGAAATCAAAGCAACCATTGCTATGGCAAAGTTAATGATAGAAAGTGACAGGAGTCCTTTTTCAACAAGACCAAAGAGGCTTCTGATTGTATTCCAACCCCATAGATATAGTCGCACCAAAGAATTTATTAAAGCATTCGCAACCGCACTTTCATCTGCGGACTCTTTACTACTTGCTCCAATATATGGAGCAGGAGAAAAGCCTATTGATGGCGCATCGACTGAAGCACTTGCAAATACTATTCAAGAAATAAGAGGTGACCTCCCAATTTGCGTATCGAGGAATCTCAATGACTTATCAAGACTTGTTAAAGAGAAAAGTAAAAGAGGTGATCTTGTCTTAACAATTGGAGCTGGTGATATCAATAGTCTTTGGGGAAGATTGATAAAAGAAGATAAAAACAATCAACTCACTTCTTTTCTAGCTGCTTGAAATCATTTGAAGAAAATGACCTAAACAAATTCGTCTCTTTAGCGAACTACACAACTTGGCGAGTTGGTGGCGTGGCAGAATGGTTGGCTGAGCCAACTAATATTGACGAATTAAATTATCTTCTTCAATGGAAAAAAAAGACATCACTCCCGTACCAAATCATTGGAGCAGGTTCAAATCTTTTAATCAATGATGGAGAAATTGAAGGACTGAGTCTATGTATGAAAAGACTAATCGGAAATGATATAGATCCTCAAACTGGAATTTTGGAAGCCTTTGCAGGTGAACCCATCCCAACTCTGGCAAGACGTGCAGCAAAAGCTGGTCTACATGGATTGGAATGGTCAGTAGGAATCCCGGGCACAGTTGGAGGAGTAATAACTATGAATGCTGGAGCACAAGGAAGCTGTATGGCTGATTGGGTTGAATCAGTTTTAGTTATGGATATTGATACACAAAAGCAATTCCGATTAAACAATAGAGAAATGCTATTTGACTATCGACAAAGTCGATTACAAGATGAAAGTCTTATAGTCATCTCCGCAAGATTTCAACTTGAGCCGGGTCATGAAAGAATTAAATTAACTGAAATTACTAATCAGAATCTCAACCACAGGCTTAGAACACAGCCATATAACCTACCCAGTTGTGGTAGCGTTTTTAGAAATCCAGAACCACTCAAAGCTGGTCGATTAATAGAAGAGCTGGGTCTCAAGGGATATCAAATAGGAGGTGCAGAAGTCTCTAAAGTACATGCAAATTTTATTGTTAATTCTGGGGGAGCAAAAGCCGCTGACATCTTTGAATTGATCCATTTCATCCAAGACCAAGTGCTTGAATCACATGGATTACTTCTTAATCCAGAAGTAAAACGAGTTGGTTTCAAGCAAAACGTTTAATCTGTTTATTCATAGGAAAAAACATGGCAGCATTCGGACTTCCAAATTTTGGTCAACTAACCGAAGCCTTTCGGAAAGCTCAACAGATCCAACAAGATGCCCAGAAATTACAAGAAGAATTGGATTCGATGGAAATCAAAGGCTCAAATCAAGATGGTCGAGCAAATATATGGATAACGGGAAATCAAAAGCCACTTCGAGTGGAGATTGACCCCTCACTAATAAAAGAAGGGCAAGTTGCCTGTGAAGAAGCAACACTTTTAGCTCTTCAAAATGCATATGAACTTTCTACTTCAACCATGAAATCTAAAATGGAAGAACTAACAGGAAATCTCAATCTGCCTGGAGTTACTGACTAATATTTAAAATTCTTTCTATACAATTCCGATAAAAAATATATCTTTCCCAATCTTTATTCACTGCACACCCAGGTTCATCTCGATGTAAACAATCTCGGAAGCGACAATTAGTTAGTTCAATCTGAGAGCGAATCTCTGGAAATAATTTAGCCAAATCAGAAGCTTTAGAAACTAATTCTGGCCTATTAAACCCTGGTGTATCTGCCACTTTAGATTGACAGCCTATATTAAATAGTTCGATATTACGAGTTGTGTGACGACCACGCTGTAGTCGACCAGAAACATCAGCAATTCGTAAACCAGCATTCGGAAATAATCTATTTAACAAGCTAGTTTTTCCTACACCAGATGGACCACAAAAAACTGATAGCTTACTCATCTCAAGATCATCCACTAAAGACTGAAAGCCCTCTCCTGTCGAGGCTGAGACAAAAAGCGGTCTATATCCCCATGATCTAAATCTCATTGAATATTCCATAAGCTCATCATTATTTAACAAGTCAATTTTATTTAATATCAAGCCAACATTTAACCCTGTTTCTTCTGCCTTTAGCAAAAATCGACTGGCTTGATCAAAATCCAGTTTTGGTTTTTTAAAAGACAACACAACCAAAACTTTAGTAACATTGGCTATTGGAGGGCGACTTAAAAAAGTTTTACGTTGGGCAACCTTAGTAATTACAGCACTACCATAATTCCAATCAATAGACTCGAGATAAACTTTGTCCCCTACATAAATAGTGATACCCTGATGATCAAGCTTTTTCCTTTTTGTACATAGTAATCGTTGAATTTTAATTTGCTCAAATGATTTTTTATCATTTGAAAAATCAATTTCCACTTGAAAATAATTTGCCTTTATAGCAACAACTACACCTTGCAAAACAAATGCCTCAAGAGGCAACACAAGTCACCTTAAGGCGCACCCATTTAGATTCAGTAAATAATATCTCAATATTATGACCTGCCTCCGTAAGACCTGATATAACATTATCTTCTGCTTCCCCCCTATCAAGTTCTAAGTAAAAGGAATTATTTGGTTCTAATTGTTCTATAAAAAGACGGCAGCGAATAAAATTGGCCGGGCAGGGAACTCCTCTAAGGTCAAGAGATTGAGTTGATGAATTATTGATCACCCTTTCTGGCCAAACAGTCGAGAGAATAGACCACTTTTATGGTGATGGTGTTGAGGACCTCTGGCTGAATGATATCCTGCTAAATCTTCAAGTAATTTTTTTTCCTCATCAGTAATCCTGGTTGGAAGTTGAACAAAGACAGAAATTTTCTGATTACCTCTAGCTACAGGATTACCTAACTTAGGTATTCCTTTATTTTCTAAAGTAAGGACTGCATTTGGCTGGGTTCCAACAGGTATTTCAACAGTTATAGGTCCATCAACAGTTTCAACTTCGATTGTATCTCCAAGAATTGCCTGCAAATAACTAACATTAACCTCTGAAAGAACATTCAATCCATCACGACGCAATCTTGGATGATTTTTAACTTTCAAAAATACATATAAATCACCAGTTGGACCACCTCTCATACCAGCATTTCCTTCTCCAGAAATTCTTAACCTAGTTCCTGTATCTACACCTGCAGGGATATTAATTCTCAATTTTTTCCTCACCTGTTGTACACCCTTACCTGAACAAGATCCACATGGATCCGAAATCAATTGACCACTGCCATTACATGCTGGACATTCTGCAACTTGAGTAAAGCTCCCAAAAGGAGTCCTTGTCGCTCTCCTTACCTGACCAGCTCCTCCACAAGTACTACAAGTAGTTGGTCCACTTCCTGCCTTTGCGCCACTACCTCGACAGCTATCACAAGTTTCTAAATGGGGAATTTTAATTTCGCGCTCTTTCCCAAAAACAGCCTGGTCAAAATCAATAGTTAAGTCATATCGTAAATCCTCTCCCTGCTGAGGACCTCTCCTTTGAGAACGCCCAGGAGAACCTGATGCACCTCCAAATCCACTAAAGAAAGTTTCAAAAAGATCTGCAAAGCCACCCATATCACCCATATCGGGCATCCCTGCAGCTCCACCTAAACCAGCCTCTCCAAACTGATCGTAAGTAGCACGGGTTTGTGGATCTCCTAGAACTTCATATGCTCTACCTATTTCCTTAAAGCGATCTTCAGCTCCAGGATCTTTATTTATATCAGGGTGATATTGACGTGCCAAACGTCTATATGCTCGTTTAAGAGTATCTCCATCAGCATTTTTACTAACTCCAAGAAGATCGTAATAATCAGCCATTAGCTCTTCAATTCTCCGTAAGACTAAATGTACATATCATGCATTTAGCCCTCCTGCACAAGGGATTCTTCACAATTACTCTCTTGATCATTTATATCTTGAGAGGATTGATCCGAAGTTTCTGACTGAGGACCTGGCCCCATAGATACCTTTACAAGAGCATGTCGCAAAACACGTCCATTCAAGTGATAGCCACGCTGCAATTCTTCAATCACAACATCTTCTGATTGTTCATCACTTGGCTCTCGAAGTACTGCCTCATGCAAATTTGGGTCAAAAGATTGACCTACAACTTTCATAGGAGCAACTCCAAGTTGCTTAAGAACTTCGACAAGCTGTTTATATAAGCCTTGATAGCTTCTATGTAGTGCCTGAGCTTCTTCTCCTTGAGGGTCCAATTGCTGACGCGCCCTTTCAAAGTTATCAACTACAGGCAATATTTCACTTAAAGTGCTGCAGGTCAATTGAACGCGAAGGTCATCCTGATCTCTAGTTTGACGCTTACGAAAATTATCAAAATCTGCTGCGATTCTCATATATTGACTTCGCAAGGTTTCATGTTCTTCTCGCAAAGCATTATGTTCTTTCTCTAGCTGTTCTAAGCGTGCATCATTGTCTAATGGACTAGTTGACTGATCAACAGGAATATTCGCTTCAGAACCGTTAGAGACTTCAGAGGAATCTGAAATAGAGCTTTGGGAAGTTTCCAAATCAACAACTTCAGAAGTTTCTATACCTTCTTCAGCAGTTTCATTCGATGGGGTTGGGACTTCTCCAGTCATGCTCGACGATTGCAGGTTGTCTACATAGATACATATTGAACTGCAAACCCTAATTACCACAAGCGGCGGAAGCCCGCACCTTTTTTAATTGAGATTAGAAACCGCAAGGAAATACAAGAAGTGGTTGCGAGGAAGAGCTCAAAAGAATCTTTAACAGCAAATAGGATTTCCAGAATAGAGCGAAGAATGAAGTTTGTAATTCATTTAATTGAGCTAGCGATTCCTTTTCCAGCCAACCAACCGGTGCTCCAGCAATGCTGAAAATTAAAACCACCAGTTACTCCATCAACATTAAGTAACTCACCAGCAAAAAAAAGTCCTTTACAATGACGGCTCTCCATATTTTCTAAATTCACCTCTGAGAGATCAACTCCACCAGCCGTTACAAACTCCTCTCCAAATTTTCCTCTCCCACTAATAAGGTAATTGCTTGAGCACAAGGCTTCACTCAAACAACGTTCAACATCCCGAGGAAGGTCAGCCCATCGAAGACTAGGATTAACTCCTATTTGCTTCAATATTGAAAGCCAAAATCGCTTTGACAGAAAATGAAATGGCCGTTCACTTCCTAATAAGGAACGAGGTTTTTTATATCGATAACTTGCTATAATTGATTTCACTGAAGACAAATCAAAATTACCAAGCCAATTTATATTTAAACTACCAATATAATTTTTTGAATGTAAACTCCTTGCGGCAAAAGATGTGAGTCTTAAAACAGCTGGGCCGCTTAATCCCCAATGTGTAATTAAAATCGTTCCAGCTTCATTATATCGTTGTCCATCAATATTTAAAGACATATGAACATCATCAAGCACAAAACCAGCACATTTACTTAGCCAAGGAGCGTCTAAAGATAGAGTAAATAAAGATGGAACTGAAAATATACATTTATGTCCCAAGTCCTTCGCAAGACGATAACCACTTGGATGTCCACCAGTCGCTAATAAAACTTTTTTAGATCTAAAAGTCAGTCCATTACGACAAACAACAATAAAACCCTCTTTACCCAATGATTCCAAAGATTTGACTGCAGATTTTGTATATACCTTGACTCCAGAATTTTTGGCATACCTTCTCAGGCAATTAACTACTTCAATAGAACTATTGGATGAAGGGAACATCCTGCCATCCATCTCAATATTTAGCTCGACACCATGATTAGAAAACCATTCAACAGCATCACCAGTGCAAAATCTACTAAATGCAGTAAATAAAGGAAGTTTTCCTCTTGGGTAATTAAGAACCAACTCGCAAGGGTCCCAACAAGCATTAGTGACATTGCAACGACCACCTCCACTTATTAGGACTTTTTCTAAAGGCTTAGACGATGCCTCCAGGATGAGCACAGATTCAACACCTTCCTCAGCGGCATTTATGGCGCCCATAAATCCAGCTGGGCCACCACCAATAACAACTAAATTAAAGTTGTGGCTTGAAATTGAGGGCAACACCGTTATTGCAATAGCGTTTTCCAGTCGGTCTTGGTCCATCATCAAACACGTGACCTTGATGACCTCCACATCGAGAGCAGTGATATTCAGTTCGTGGAACAATCAACTTAAAATCTTTCTTTGTTCGAATAGCACCTGGCAATGATTGCCAAAAGCTTGGCCAGCCTGTTCCACTATCAAATTTCATCTCAGAAGAAAACAGTGGGAAATCGCAACCTGCGCAATGGTAAATCCCTTTTCTCTTTTCATTATTTAAAGCACTCGTAAAAGGCCTTTCAGTGCCTTCTCTTCGCAAAACTTGGTAAGCATCTAAGGAAAGACGATCCTTCCACTCAGAATCTTCTAACTCCCATGATTCATCAGCAGCCTTAGAAGCTGCTAAAACTGAGAAAGGTCGCAAAAAAAATCCAAACAAGCCTGGAAAAGCAACTAGTAAGAATGATCTTCGCCGAAAAACAACAAAATTGGTTTGCATATAAGTGTTTGCAAATTTTTAAATGCTCAAAATTAATAGCTCTATTGCATAAATACTAAAGAAATGTCTCAGAAAAAAAACAAAAAAACTAATAACGCATACAAATTTAGCGTTGCTCCAATGCTCGATTGTACTGATAAGCACTTCAGAGTTTTAATGAGACATATCACGAACAGAGCCTTACTCTATACAGAGATGATTGTGGCTCAAGCATTACATCACACTCAAAGAAGAGAGAAACTGCTAGATTTTTATAAAATAGAGCATCCACTAGCCATTCAACTAGGCGGAAGCAATCCAAACCTTTTAAGAGAAGCAGCAAAAATTGCCGAAGACTGGGGTTATGACGAAATTAATTTAAATATAGGTTGTCCAAGTTCAAAAGTTATATCAGGGAATTTTGGTGCTTATTTAATGGCTAAGCCAGATCAAGTGGCCCGCTGCGTTGAAGCAATGGTTAGTGCCAGCAATCTGCCAGTAACTATAAAAACAAGGTTAGGAATTGATAATCTAGATAGCAATGAAAATTTGATTTCCTTCATCGACACAGTTTCTAAAGCAGGGGCCGAAAAATTTACAATTCATGCAAGAAAAGCCTGGTTAAAAGGATTAGATCCAAAACAAAACAGAACTATTCCACCTCTTCAACCGGAGCGAGTTTTTGATCTAAAAAAAAAGCGACCAAATCTGATAATTGAGCTAAATGGTGGAATTAATTCAATTTTAGATTGCCAAGCAGCACTAGAAAATTGTGATGGGGTAATGGTTGGAAGAGCTGCATATGAATATCCTCTAAGATGGGAAAAGGTTGATGAATTATTTTTTGGAGAACAGACAAAAAAAATCAAAGCTTCATATGTAATTAAAAAAATGATTCCTCACACTGAAAATCATTTACAAAATGGAGGCCGAGTCTGGGACATTGGACGTCATCTTATGCACCTAGTAAAAGATGTACCAGGTGCAAGAATTTGGAGAAACCAACTAGGACGAAAAGCCCAAGAAAAAAGCGCAGATTTACGTGTTCTTGAAGAAGCTGCGCATCAACTTTTAGATAGAGGTCTCTAGAGAAACAAAGTTCCTCTAACCCTCGGCTCCAGGATAATTAGTAGAACTATCTTCTGAAGCAGTTCCTCGTCTTCGACGACTCCTACTCTCGTCAAAACCACCAGCATCTGGTGAAGCATTCCCATAACTGCGATCTTCCCAGCCTCTTGCACCTGAAGAACGATCTTGGTTATCAGAACTATCAGGCCTAGAACCTTCGTAGTTGCCACCGCCACCGGAGTTATAGCCACCACCGCCACCGGAGTTGTAGCCGCCGCCGCCACCGGAGTTGTAGCCGCCGCCGCCGTAGCCGCCGCCACCACCGCCGTAACCACCGCCGCCACGGCCTCCATAACCGCCGCCGCCGCCGCCGTAGCCGCCGCCACCGCCGCCGTAGCCACCGCCACCGCCACCGCCGTAGCCGCCGCCGCCACCACGTGGGGCACTCCCCCTTGGTTCAGCTTTATTAATGCGCAAGGGACGACCCATCAGTTCCGCTCCTTGCAGAGCTTCAATAGCTTTTGCTTCAAGGGCTTCATCAGCCATCTCTACAAAAGCGAAACCTCTTTTTCGACCTGTGTCGCGCTCAAGGGGTAATGCACAGTTAACAACCTCGCCAAAGGCTGCAAACAACTCAACAACGTCTTCCTGCTCAGCGCGGAAGGGAAGATTGCCAACAAAAATACTCACTATGCTTTTGGACTTGAAATGGTCTTAAGGAAACAAAATTGCCATTGGTTGATGTCTCAAAAAAGAGGCACTTCACCAGATAACTTAACCAGGGTAAACCCGAGAGGTCTTTTAATCATGTATCTCTTGAAGCAATACGACCTTTCCAAAGGTTGATTTGCTCCTGTACACGAGCAAAACTTGTACCTCCTTCACTAACTCGAGCAGCTACTACCTCTTTAGGCGATAACTTCTGTAAAAGATCATTTTCTATTAAAGGACATAGCTTTTTCCAATCATCAAGGGTGAGATCGCGCAAAAGAATTCCTTGTTGGATGCATTGTTTTACTAAACCACCAACAAGTTGATATGCCTCACGAAAAGGTACTGCCTTTGACACAAGATAATCAGCTACATCAGTAGCATTTGAAAAATCAGATTCAACTGCAGAAGCAAGTCGAGCATGCGAAAACTCTATTCCTTCCTCTAACAAAATGGTCATTGCCTTTACTGAAGAGGTTGTAGTAAAAACAACATCAAAAAGAGCTTCTTTATCTTCTTGAAAATCTTTGTTATAGGCCAAAGGTAGTCCTTTAAGCATAGTTAAAGCACCTTGTAAATGTCCAAATACCCTGCCACATTTTCCTCTAACTAATTCTGGGACATCAGGATTTTTCTTTTGTGGCATCAAACTACTGCCAGTCGCACATCTATCTGTAAGGCTTACAAAACCAAATTCTTCAGATGCCCAAAAAATCACCTCCTCAGCAAGACGACTTAAATGAACCATAACTAAAGAAGAGAAAGAAAAAAATTCAACCACAAAATCTCTATCACTTACTGCATCCAAACTATTTAGACAAATATCACTAAAGCCTAGTGATCTAGCAGTATGCCGACGATCAATTGGAACTGGTGTTCCTGCTAAAGCTGCGGCTCCTAAAGGAGAAATATTTACCCGTTGTCGGATTTCCTTAAGACGCTCCCTATCTCTATTCACCATCTCAACATAAGCAAGTAAATGATGAGCCAAAGACAAAGGCTGAGCTCTTTGCATGTGGGTATAGCCAGGAATCAAAGTATTAATGTTATCTTCACAATGAAGCAATAAAGCTTTCTGAAACCGCTCTAATAAAAGATCCAATTCATCAATACGTCTTCTTAACCAAAGTCGCAAATCAGTAGATACTTGGTCATTACGACTCCTACCAGTATGCAATTTCTTTCCAAGTGGTCCAAGCAACTCTATTAATCTACGTTCAACAGCAAAGTGAACATCTTCATCTGCGATTCCTGGTTGAAAACTGCCTTGCTTTGCTTCTAAACGGATTCTTTCAAGTCCCTTTTCTAATTGGTCTGCCTCATCAAAGGTAATAACTCCACAATTCCCAAGCATACGAGCATGGGCAATTGAACCATCAATATCCTCTTGCAGCAAAGTAATATCAAAGCCAATTGAAGCATTAAAATTCTGTACAAAAGGATGAAGACCCTCCTCAAATCTTTCACTCCAAGTTTCGGAACTAGTTTTTGACACCCTTTAATTATCCAAATAATGAGCAGCTTTAACTGAACTAGTCAGGTTGAGAACTCTTAACAGAAGGAAGTGTAAGTGTTTCACGAACTTTTAAAACTACTATTGACGCATCATCTTCAAGATGATGATCATTACCTACAAAACGATCCAAACGCAAAAATAAATGGTCAAGAATCCCTTGTGCAGATAAACCACTTCGGCAAGTCTCCTCCAAAACTCTAATCAATCGAGCTTCATCAAAGCGATCACCTGCAAGACCAGGCGCTTCGGTTACTCCATCTGTGTAATAAAGCAATACATCACCTGGTTCAAGAAACATTTCACCAGAAACATATTCAGCCTCTGCTTGTAAACCAATCAAAAGGCCTGGTGCATCTAATCGATTAACACAACGGTGTTGGGCTCTCCAAACCAAAGGAGGATTATGTGCAGCATTTGCATACCTCAACCTGCGACTACGTGGATCGTAATCAGAATAAAAAAGGGTTACAAACCTATGAGATTGTGCCAAATCTTCCTGAGCCAATTGATTCAGATCATGGAGAATCCGATCAGGAGGCAAACCACTTAATACTTCTGCCCTAAGCATCCCCCTAAGCATTGTCATAAGAAGACCAGCAGGAACACCCTTACCCATAACGTCACCTATAACTAAAGCCCAACGTCCTCTCTCACGACGCCTTCCAATTAATTCTGGACGCATAGGCATGAAATCGTAATAATCCCCTCCAACCTGGAAAGCTGGTCTACAACATGCCGCCAAATCAATGCCTTCAATCACAGGGCAATGATCAGGTAACAATTGCGCTTGTATCTCAGCACCAATACTTAATTGACGATCAACTCTCTCATGTCTCCGTAATTGTTGGAGCATCAGATCATTTTCTATAGCAACACCAGCTAAATCTGCTACTAACTGAACATGGCGACGATGAACTTCGCTCCAAACAAGCTTTCCACAGGGGTCAAAAACATATAAACGTCCACGTTGACGGCCACGAGCAACTAATGAAGTAGAAAAAATTCCAGCTTTGGGCATATGAGATTGAACCAAATGATCCAATGCCAAAAGCTGTGCTTCATCACTAGCAAAACCAGAAGCCTTTCCATTTTTAAAAGAAGCCAGCTTTTTCAACAAATCCTGTGATTGATTTAAAGGAAGCAGGTGTAACTGTTCTCTCCATAACGATCCATCATCTTGAAAAGGGACCAACAACGCTCCATCAACTCCAACCAACCTTGAAACGACTACAGGAACTAGCTCAAGAAAACGATGCAGATTTGTAAAGCTCCTCAACGCAAACGCTAAGGACAAAAGCAAATCTTGATTACGAAGCTGCTCACTCGTCAGACTGTCAAGCAACTCCCGAAAAGCCTGTGAGGAATCAAGCTCCGATAAAACCGTTTTAATGCTAGAAGTTGAGCGTGGCCTTGGTGGGTTTTTGCTCACTGCATCACCATGGCAGGACTAGGAAATTAGCAAGTTATTGTCGATAAAGCTCAGAAGTTAACGATTAGCCAGAAGAGCTTCAACAAATTCAAAGCTCTTGAAAGGTCTCAAATCACGAATTCCTTCGCCAGCGCCAATAAAACGTATAGGCAATTCAACCTCAGATGAAACCGCTAATGCAACTCCTCCACGTGACGTTCCATCTAACTTGGTAATGACAACTCCAGTTAATCGTGCTGCTTTGGCAAAAGCCATCGCTTGCTTTAATCCATTTTGGCCTTGACTGGCATCAAGAACAAGTAAAGATTCAACCCTTGCATTAGGTGCAAGTTTATCTACTATCCGACGAACTTTATTTAATTCTTCCATCAAATTATGCTTGGTTTGTAGTCGTCCTGCAGTATCCACAAGAACTAAATCAATATCTTTAGCTTGAGCAGCGCCAATTGCGTCAAAAACGACTGAGGCAGGATCCGCATTCTTAGAAGAATTAGCAACTACTTGAACCCCACTTCGTTCACCCCATATTTGAACCTGCTCAACTGCAGCGGCACGGAATGTATCTGCTGCTGCAATCAATGCAGAATAACCGCTACGTACAGCAAGATTAGCCAATTTACCTAAAGTAGTTGTTTTACCTACTCCATTAACACCAACCAACATCCAAATATTCAATTTACCTTTTTCAGGGGCAAGTAAATCAACACCGCTTCTCTTAATAGGAGAATCAATAAGGTCACAAAGTTGTTTTTTAAGAAAGCGAATACCTTCTTCAGGTGCAACTACTTCTTCATTCATACGACGTCGCAAAGCGTCCATGACTTGATCAGTTGCTAAAACTCCAGCATCAGATCTCAATAACAAAGTCTCTAAGTCATCTAATACTTCTGGGGTCAGGGGATCATCCCCAAGATTTTCTAAAAGACCAGTTACAAAACTTTGTCGTGTTTTCTCAAGACCTTGTCGTAAACGAGTTAACCAATCTATTTGATCTATAGAAACCTCGTTAGGCTTATAACCTTGGGCAGAAAGAACCTCCGCTGACCATGTAAAAGTATTATCAAACTCACCTAGAGCTGGTGCTTCCTCGAGGGATGTAGAAGATATATCTTCTAGAGGCTTATTATCTAATTTTTTTGAATCTTCAATCACTATATTATCATTTTTATCTTCAGTAGAAGAAATAGACTCATCTGCTAAAGATGATGTATCTGCCTGAATAAGGGGGAATTTACTATCATCTAAATATTGATCTTCTTTTAAATCTTCATCTTTAGATTCAGACTCTTTTTCAATTTGTTGTTGGCTTTTTAGAGACGCATAAGCTTTGCGTGCCCATTCCAGAGGATCTTCATCAGAATTTGTAGAAAGATCATCAGATAATTTCTCAAAATTATTTAAGTTAAATTTTGACTCTTCTACATTTTCTGCTAAATCTTTTGTCTTAGAAGATTCATCATTCATATGATTTAATATATTGTCAGTCATTTATTCAAACTAGCAAAAGAAGCTTCTTGTAATCTTCTAAGTACTCCATTAATCATACGACGACCCTGCTCATCACTATAACGATTAGCAAGCTCAACAGCTTCATTGCACGCTACCGAAACAGGGGTGTTTAAAATCATCAAATCAACGACTGCAAGTCTAAGGATATCCCTATCAATACGTGGCAACCTTTTTAACCTCCATCCTTCCATAACTTGATCAAGACGAGTGTCAATAGTTTCTCGTTGATCTATAACACAAAGAGCTCGTTCTAATGCCCCAGTTTTGATATCTTCTTGATTGCTTAAAATTAATAAACGGGGCATTTCCAAACTTGCTGAAAGATTGTTAAGAACTTGCTCTGCTTGAGATAGAGCCTGATTGAGAATTTTTCTCGATTGAATCAATGAATCACTTTTACAATCCTTTAATTCATCTTCATATAAAATTTGTTGAGAAGCCTCTAATTTGTTAGCACATATATCTAATCTTTCTCTCAGATGCTGTAACAAACTATCTAACGCTTTCTGAAGAAGGTTTTCAACAGATATAAAAGTGGCGGCCTCAGTTTTATTCTGACTATCTGAAACCTGGCCTAATACAAGTAATGCTAATTCACGTGCTAAAGATTTTGACTTCATTTTCACCTAATATGTAAAAAAAAATCAAGTTTGAGTTGAAGTAGATGAAGAGGCGGTCCTTGTCTTGAGCTGATTAAATAAGCTGGAGAAACTTCTATTAACACGAGGTTCTTGTTCATCAGGGTTGACTATTCCTGCTGAAATAATTGTTCTGAACGCATCTTCAACTGAAATATTCAAATCTTTTACCGAAGACTCTGGAACCAATGTATACCAACCTGTAGTGGGATTGGGTGCTGTTGGAATAAAAACACTTAGCAGAGGCTGATCCAATTCCTGTTGAAGCGAAGGACCAACCAAACCAGTCACAAAACCAACACTAAATAGGCCTTCCCGAGGATATTCAACTAAAACCACCCTACGAAAACGCGCTGAGTTATCCCTCAAAAAAGTTTCTAACAACTGCTTAAGGGTCTTATAAACGGAACCTGCTAAAGGAATACGCGAAAGAGTCCCTTCCCCAAATTCAAGCAACCACCTCCCTACAATATTTCTGGCCATAAGGCCTATTAAAAGGATCCCTAGCAAAGGAACAGTTAAGCCCAAAGCCAAATTAATCAGATCCTGAAGTAAAGGGTTGAGAGTAATAAATGGATTTAACTGCTTGGGAATCGAAGTCAAAAAAGCCAAAACAAAGCGACTAACAACTGTGGATAGCCAAATTGTTGTTGCCAGTGGAATAACTACCAGCAACCCTGCGATGAGGTCGTTTTTGAGATCTTGCTGCAACCTTTCGGCTAAAGGAAGATCAGGTCTGGGGTTGGACTGAACCAAAGAATGAGAGTTGCCTAAAGAATCGATTATGTCCCTAACTTAACTAGCAAAGCCCTATATGCGAACATTTAAAATAAAAGGTGTGAACGAAAAAAACATATAAAGCATGGCAAAAGCCACTTATAATCAGAATTAAGAGCATAAAAGCTGATTTAACAAACCTCAAATTTACGGGTCACTGATGTGCAAACCATCGCAACCCAAGCGCAACTAACACAAGCACTTAAAAAAGAAGCAAGAAAGCAAGGGTTTGAACCTGTTGGAATCGCAAGGATTCCAGGTTCAAAAAGGTTGCAAGCTCGTACACAAGCACTAGAAGCTTGGCTAAACGCAGGCTATCAAGCTGAAATGAACTGGATGGCTGCACCTCGGAGAAAAAATGCAATCACTCTTCTAGAAGGCGTAAAAAGTCTCTTAGCAGTTGGTCTGAACTATTACGTAAATCAAAATCAAAACCCCGGCACACTTTCAATAGCAAGATATGGCTGGGGTAATGATTATCACAAAGTTGTAGAAAAAAGACTAAAAGCAATAGGAAAATGGTTAGAAATCCAGCGCCCGTCGTGCAAATGGAAAATCTGTGTAGATGCTGCTCCTTTACTAGATAAAGCTTGGGCAGAAGAAGCTGGACTTGGCTGGATAGGAAAACATAGCAACTTAATTAATCCATCCAGAGGCTCCTGGATGGTTTTAGGACATCTTTTATGCACAGAAGTCTTAATACCTGATAAACCATCAAAATCTCAATGTGGCATCTGCAAAGCATGTATAACTGCGTGTCCAACAAATGCTATTTCTGAACCATATATCGTTGATTCAAGAAAATGTATCGCTTATCACACAATTGAAAACAGATGCCAAAAACTTCCAGAGGAAATAGAAAGTTCATTGGGATCATGGGTTGCAGGCTGCGATATCTGTCAAGAAGTATGCCCTTGGAATAAAAAACCAATTGTCAATACGAACGACCCAGATCTAAAGCCAAGAGAGTGGATACTGAACCTTACAAAAAACGAAGCACTCAATTGGGATGACAAAAAATGGCGCGAACAATTAAAAGGTTCCGCATTAAAACGAATTAAACCTTGGATGTGGCGCCGCAATGCAGCTGCAATTAAATCAGAATCGCCTTCTAAGCTGATAAAGCAGAAAAAAAGGTTATGTCAGAAAAAAAAGCAAAGCTAAGGAGAATACAAACATGCTTCTTAAGCAATTTTCTTGCTATTACAGCTATTGCTGTACCAATATCAGCTAAAGCTTTTGTTCCATACATATATGAGCCTGAGGTAGAAATACTCAAAAAAACAGGTTTTAGTATTGGAAGAACTGCTGCTCAATTAATTCAGCTAGGCAAAACGCAAGACGCAGCTCGATTAGCTGAATTAGCTGTGCGAGTTCAACCTGATGATCCCAGACTTTGGACAATCCTTGCAGAAGCCCAGCTTCGAAGCGAGCTTTTTGAAAAAGCTAGTCAATCATTAGCTAGAGCAAAAGAATTAGATCCTCAAAAAGCAAGTCTTTGGTTTGCTGAAGGTTCTTTAGCAATTAGGCAAAACAAAATAGAAGTAGCGATTTCTCTACTGGATAAAGGATTAGAGCTTGAACCCAACAATGCAGGTGGTCACTTTCACTTAGGTAATGCAAGAGTTCTACAAAACAATCTCGCCCTAGCAGCAAGAGCATTTCAGCAAGCATCAAAGCTAAAACCTTCTTTCTGGGAAGCAATCAACAATGAAGGGTTAGTCCATTTTGAAATGGGAAATTTAAAACAAGCGATTGAAAAGTGGAGAAAAGTTCTGACAATCCAAAAAAACGCCGAACCCATGCTTGCTCTTGCGACAGCTCTTAATGAAATAAACCCAGGAGATGAGGAAGCGATCCAACTAGCTAAAAACGCATTAGCAAAAAACCCAAATTACGTATCAAGTGATTATCAAAAAAGTCAACTTTGGGGTTCTAAGCTTCGTAAGGCAACAACCCAGTTGCTGACTGATCAAAAACTAAAATCAGCCGTAGAAAAAGCCGAAGCGAATTCTGATTAAAAAACTCAATGATGAGAAATAAAACTGATAATTCCCAAATAGATCTGTAGGCTGTGCGCTTTCCGCCGACTAATCCCTAGCCTGGATGGCCGAGGAACGACTTCAACCTATTGCCCTGCATCAAGAGATGCAGCGTTCATACCTCGAATACGCCATGAGCGTAATCGTGGGTAGAGCGTTGCCAGATGCAAGAGACGGATTAAAGCCTGTACAGCGACGCATTCTTTATGCAATGCATGAGCTGGGCCTAACCCCTGATCGCCCATATAGAAAATGTGCAAGAGTCGTAGGGGATGTACTAGGAAAATATCACCCACATGGTGACCAAGCTGTTTATGACGCACTAGTCCGATTAGTTCAAACCTTCTCTAGCAGATATCCAGTTCTTGATGGACATGGAAATTTTGGATCCGTAGATGATGATCCACCAGCAGCAATGCGCTATACGGAAACACGACTAGCTGCTATTTCACACGAAGGTTTACTAAAAGAAATCGGAGATGAAACAGTTGATTTCATATCGAATTTTGATGGATCACAACAGGAGCCTACTGTTCTTCCAGCTCAACTTCCATTCCTTCTATTAAATGGATGTTCAGGAATTGCTGTTGGAATGGCAACAAGTATTCCACCACATAACCTTAATGAAATAGTCGATGGATTAATTGCTTTACTGAAAAATCCAGATTTAAAAGATGAAAAATTAATTGATATTATTCCTGGACCGGATTTCCCTACAGGTGGTGAAATATTACTTGGGAGTGGTATTCGAGAAACTTACTTAAAAGGACGTGGAAGCATTCCTATGAGAGGAATAGCTCATATTGCTGAAATACATCCAGGTAAAGGTAAACACCGTAGAAGTGCAATTATTATTACTGAATTACCATATCAATTAAGCAAAGCAGGATGGATAGAAAAACTAGCCGACCTGGTAAATGAAAGCAAAATAGTAGGTATTGCAGATATTAGAGATGAAAGCGATAGAGATGGGATGAGAATAGTTGTAGAGCTTCGGAGAGATGCCGATGCAGATACAGTAATGAAATCTTTGCATAGAAAAACATCACTGCAAAGTAATTTTGGAGCTATATTATTGGCTTTAGTGGATGGTCAACCACAACAACTATCTCTCAAAAGATTACTAAAGACGTTTTTAGAGTTTCGTGAATTAACATTAATTAAAAGGACAAATTATGAACTAAAGAAAACCAAAGAAAGGCTCGAAAGTGTCAAAGGTTTAATAATCGCTTTAAATAATCTCAAAGAAGTAATAGAAATAGTTCAAGCAGCTTCAGATGCAACAGCTGCAAAAAAAATATTGATAGGCAAACTAAATGTAAATGAGAAACAATCAGAAGCAATATTAGCTATGCCTTTAAGAAAGCTAACAAACCTTGAGCAGAAGATTTTAAGAGAAGAAGATATAGATTTGAATAAAAAGAAAGTTAAACTAGAATATCTACTTAATGATAGAAAAGAACTTATCCAAGAATTAATAAAAGAATTTAAGAATCTTAAAAAGAGATTTGGTAATCCAAGAAGAACTATTATAAAAGAAGGTGGTGATGAGTTACTTGCAGAAAAAGCAGCCAGCCAAAGACCAAATGCTGAGCTCCAAAGAAAACAAGCTTTAGCATCATTAGCAAATGATTCTAAACTGCTCATCCAAGAAGATTATCAAGTAAAAATAATAAGCCCTCAATTGCTTGGAAAGTTACATCTAGAACAAGAAACAGATCTAGAAATTGATTCAAATCCTATAAGATTAGTTTATCCTATAGCGAAATCACCAAGATTACTTGCTGTAACTGATAAAGGAAAAGTTGCTTTAGTAAGATGGGAATTTGCAGGAAAAAACCCCGGGAATATATATAGATTCTTGCCTAACGGCCTTGATGGAGAAAAGATTATTAGTCTTCTTAGTATACCTAAAGACGATAATTTATCCTTAGGACTGTTAAGTAGTGATGGAAGATTCAAGAGGTTAGGAATTGAAGAGGTTATTGATCTATCAGGCAGAGCTTCTACTATGGTGAAACTTAAAGACGGTGTGTCACTAACTTCTGCGGTTATTTGTAAAGCTGATGGTATTTTATTAATCGTATCGGATATGGGAAGAGCTCTAAAGTTGTCTATCGACAAAAACAACTTGCCTATCATGGGTAAATTAGCCCAAGGCCCATTAACAATGAAACTAATACCTGGGGAAAATTTAATTGGTGCTATAAGCTTCAAAGGTAATGGAATGGAAAGCATAATTTTAGGTACAAAGCTTGGAACCTTACTTAAAGTTGAAGTAAATAAAATAAGACATTGCAGAAAGGGTGATCTTGGTGAAATGTGTTTAAATTTAAATGAAAAGAAAAGTCAAAATGATAGATTAATAGATATATGCTCTGGTCATAGTTATATAGGAACAAAAACAAACAAAAATAGAAGTGGAAGAATAAATGCTAAAGAAATAATTGCTTCGAATAATAAAATTGTTCTAAAATTGAAGGAGGAAGAATATCTCGAGAGTCTGATAGAACTAAATATCTATAATGACTGATAAGTCTAAGATTTATGGGTTAATTCAACCCATTCCAAATATTCTGTAGATATATTTCCAGTTACATACTCACCAGTAAAGCAGGACATATCTAATTTTTCTATTTTTGAACCATCTGTGATTGCTAATTCCAAGTCTGAAATTTCTTGATATACCAAATCGTCAGCTGCAATTACTTTGGAAATCTCATGAATTGTTCGTTTATGAGCTATTAACTCATTTCTATTTGGCATGTTAATTCCATAAACATGTGGAAATCTAACCGGTGGCGCTGCTGAAGTAAAAGTAACTTTATTTGCTCCTGCAATTCTAGCCATCTGAACGATTTCTTTTGATGTTGTGCCTCTAACTACCGAATCATCAACAATCAAGATGTTTTTTCCTCTAAACTCAGAACCCATCGCATTTAGTTTTTGACGAACAGATTTTTTTCTTTTTGCTTGCCCTGGCATAATAAAAGTCCTTCCTACATAACGATTTTTAAAAAAACCTTCTCTATATTCTATTCCTAACTGACGAGCAACTTGCATAGCTGCGGGTCGTGATGAATCTGGTATTGGCATCACAACATCTATATCACCAAGTTTACAATTTTTAGAAATTGTTTTTGCTAGTCTATCTCCCATTCGAAGTCTTGCCTCATATACAGAAATACCATTCATAACAGAATCAGGACGTGCTAAATAAACATATTCAAAAGAACAGGGAAATAATGATGTTTGACTTGAACATTGCATCGAAAACAAATCACCATTTATAGATATAAATACGGCTTCCCCTGGGTCAATATCCTTAACAATATTGTAATCACCATTTTCAAGTACTAATGACTCACTAGCTATTATCCATTCATCCTTATTTGTAGAAGATTTACGTTGTCCTAATACAAGTGGTCTGATCCCATAGGGATCTCTAAAAGCAACAAGTCCATGTCCCGCTATAAGGGCAATTGCAGCATAAGATCCTTCTATTCGACGATGAACCGACTTAATTGAATTGAAAACTTCTTGAGGTGATAAATTAGTTCCAGAAACTTCTGATTGCAGTTCAGTTGCAAATACATTTAATAACATCTCCGTATCACTTGTAGTATTAGTATGTCTTCTATCATTAATAAACAAATCTTTTTCTAATTGACGTGTATTTGTGAGGTTCCCATTATGAACAAGAATTATTCCATATGGAGCATTTACATAAAAAGGTTGTGCTTCCTCTTCTCTATCTGCAGACCCTTTAGTGGCATATCTAACGTGTCCTAATCCTACATTCCCAGATAGAGATCGCATATCACGAGTTCTATAAGCTTGAGTAACACGTCCTTTAGACTTATGCAATGAAAAAGTACTCCCTTCCATAGTCGCAATTCCAGTAGAATCTTGACCTCTATGCTGCAACAACAATAGGCTGTCGTAAATTTGTTGATTAACAGGCTCAGTTGAAAAAATGCCGACTATTCCACACATATTTGAAAAACCTCAGGAACTTTGAAAAAAGTCTGAATAAGTAAATTTTAAACCATTCTTCTAGGAATAGCCTCTAAGTAATTCATTTTTATTTTATCAATAGAAGTATGAACAACCTTAACATTTCCATGTTTAATGATCAATTCTTTTTCAGCAGTAACAAAGCCTATTTCTTCAGAAGGTATTTGATTATCAATCAGTAATTGCTTAAACTCTTTTATATTTAAAGGATTTATGCTAACAATTACTCTTGCACCACCCTCACCAAATAATAATCGATCAATTCGAACATCACAGTGATTTAAATGAATTTCTGCTCCTAAGCCAGAACCAATACAACTTTCTCCAATAGCAACAGCGAGTCCGCCATCACTAAGATCATGAGCTGAACAAATTACTTTCTTTCTTATACATTTACGGATAAATGTTTGAACAATAACCTCTAGATTTAAATCCAATTCTGGAGGCCGACCTGTTTGAAGGCCATGAATTCTTTCTAAATAACTAGATGCACCTAAAGATATTCGATTATCTAACTGGGGTAACTTTTCCAATGGAACACCTAACAAATATATTAAATCGCCCGCATTAACCCAATTTGGAAAACAAATATTGTTTAAATCATGAACAAGTCCAACCATTCCAATTACTGGGGTAGGCTGAATTGGAATTAAATCCCCAGATTCACTTCTGGTCTCGTTATATAGAGAAACATTTCCTCCTGTAACAGGCGTATTGATAAATTGACAAGCAGTAGAAATTCCTTTGCATGCCATTGCTAATTGCCAATAACCAGTTGAATTTTTTGGTGAAGCGAAATTAAGATTATTAGTAATAGCCAAAGGCTCTGCACCAACACAAGATAAATTTCTAGAGGATTCTAAAACTGCTGCCATAGCTCCACGTTCTGGATCTAAAGAACACCAACGATTAGGGCAATCAACAACTGCTGCTACACCTTGATTGATTGATGATAATGAGTTGTTTGAATCTTGTGGTCTTAATCTAATAACAGCTGCATCAGCAGCACCAGGAGGAATAACTGTGTTTAATTGAACTTGATAATCATATTGTTTATAAATCCAATTTTTTGAAGCAATAGTTGGATCATCAAATAAATATAATAAAATATCTGTCCAAGTTAAGTATTTTCCTTTGAATTTTATATTTAAAGGAGAGATGCCTGTTAAATCTGATATAGGTAAATCTGTTTCTTTCCAATTCCAAGCTTCTCTTATATAAGAAGGAGGCTCTGTAATTAATTCATGGTCATTAATAGGTGTATCTTCAGCCAAAACACTTGCTGGAATCTCAGCAGCAACAGAACCATTTTGAATAACTCGTACAACGTTCTCCTTTAAGACGCGTCCGACAACTGAAGCCCTTAAACCCCAACGAGTAAATCGATTCATTATTTCTTCTTCCTTGCCAGGTTTAACAACAAAAAGCATTCTTTCCTGTGATTCAGATAATAAGAATTCATAGGGAGTCATTCCTTCTTCACGTGCAGGTACAAGATCAAGGTCTAATTCAATACCTAAACCACCTTTAGATGCCATTTCAGAACAACTGCATGTAAGACCAGCTGCTCCCATATCTTGTGCTGCTACAACATCACCAGTCTTAAAAACCTCTAAACAAGCTTCTATTAAACCTTTCTCTAGAAATGGATCACCAACTTGGACTGCTGGTCGATCATCTAAAGAAGTATTCGTTAATTCAGCGCTAGCAAAGCTAGCACCACCCATCCCATCACGACCTGTTGTACTACCAACATAAACAACAGGAAAACCTATACCAGTTGCTCCAGAACAAACAATCGAATCTGTTTCCATTAAGCCTAATGCCATAGCGTTGACTAATGGATTACCTGTGTAACTGCTATCAAAAGCAACTTCTCCACCTACAGTTGGTACTCCTACGCAATTTCCATAATGAGCAATTCCTTCAACAACACCTTTTATTAAGCCAATGTTTTTTTTATCTTCTAAAGGTCCAAATCTAAGAGCATTTAAAATAGCTATAGGTCTAGCACCCATTGTAAAAATGTCTCTAAGAATTCCTCCGACTCCAGTTGCTGCTCCTTGAAATGGTTCAATTGCTGAAGGATGATTATGACTCTCAATTTTAAAAGCTAATCTGTGACCATTTCCTAGATCTACTACACCAGCATTTTCGCCAGGACCAACTAAAATTTGAGGACCTTTAGTAGGAAAATCTCTCAAAAGGTTACGTGAATTTCGGTAACAACAGTGTTCTGACCACATTACGCCAAACATTCCTAATTCTGTTCTATTAGGAATTCTCTTGAGTCTTCTACATATCTCCATATAATCATCTAATGTTAAACCTTCATCCTTAATTGCCTGTTGTACGTCGTAATCTTCAATTCTGGGTTTATAGCTGGTACTAGACCAATTAAATAGTTCCTTTAATAATGTCTTTAAACCCATGGATCCTCTTCCTCTGTTCGTCTTGATCTATAATCAAGTTTTTTGTTTCTACCTTTATTGTTAGTTAAAGGATTATAACCAGAATACTCTGGGGAATCTTCATTTTCGGAATTATCAGGATAATGAATTAATTCTTCTAAAGAATCGGATTTATCCCATGGAGGCTCTTCCAACCATCCTTCTAGGCGATCAGAAGCTAATTCAGATATTTCTTGAAATTGCTGTCTAAATTTAAAAGATTTATTTATTAATTCCTGACGCATGCTAGTTTTAACTAAAGGTAAATCATTTAAAGATTTAAGGTTAGTAGAGATAAAACCTGTATCTTGTTCAAGGATTTGCTCAATTGAAAGTCTCCATCTACTTGTACCTGGAATTCGAGGATCAGATCTAGAAACTAAATAATTAATAATCTGTCCTGTTGAAGGCTTAAAGATAAAATCAGCAATTAAACCTATACGTTCCCCTGTTCGATCGAGCAAATAAGAGTTAATTAACGTAGGTAATTTATTAATGAGAGATAAATCAACTTCTGCGGGATTGCCTTTCACAAAAATATTTTCAGAATTTATTCCTCTGATTTGGTTTAACTTCCATACATGTCTAGAAAGTTTAAAAGATGATGGTTTAGAAATCCAACCTAATAATCTGTGAACTGGTGGATGCATCCAACCCTTAATACCTATCCCATGATCAATACCTTGGTCACATAAAACTCTATGACGCATAAGATCAGTAAAAATTAATTCGCTAGGTATCTTCAAATTATGTACGAACCTGAACAGGCATAACAAGATAAGTAAATATATTTGATTCTTCTTGGGGAGATATTGTTGCAGGAGTTGTAGCAGAATTACATCTGAGAAACACTGTATCTGAATCAATAGCTTTCAAACCATCAAGAACATATCTAACATTGAATGCGATTTGAACTTGGTCGCCTTTTAAAATACCGTGGATAGATTCAGAACCACTTCCAACATCTTGTGCGTCAGCAGTAATAATTATAGACTCATTAGAAGGTTCACTAGTAATTTTGACGACATTATTATGTTGATCAGCAAGAACAGCAACTCGTTCTAAAGCAGAAATAAAATTTTTGCGATCTAAATTTAATATCTTAGAAAACTCATTAGGAATTAATTCTCTATAATTTGGATATACTCCTTCTAATGTTCTACTTGTTACAATTTGATTTTCACCTAAAAAGACAACTTGTCCTCTGTCAAAAAATAAACTGACTAAATCATCAGCCTTCCATGTAGACATTATTCTTTCTACTTCACGAAGTGATTTTGAAGGAAGTGTTACAGAAAAGTTTTCATTAGTTTCTGAAAAATGATCACCAGAATCAGATTCACTGTTTAAAGCATTTTTTATATTCAAAACAGATAATCGATGACCATCAGTTGCGGCAGCTTCCATTGAATCGCCATCGAAACTTAAATGGACACCTGTTAATACTTGCTTCGCTTCATCAGAACTACTTGAGAATAGAGTAGCTTTTAAAGCTTGAGCTAAGGATGAAGCTTTGATTTTAATAGAAGTTTCGGTTTCAACGAGAGGTAGTTCAGGAAAATCATCAGCAGGCATACCTCTCATTTGATAACTTCCTCCTAGACTTGTTATTTCAATCTGTTCAGAATCATCTTCTATAGTAAGTGTTATTGGAGATTCAACTGAAAGTTTAGAAATAATTTCTCCTAATAATCGAGCAGGCAAAGTAATCGCACCACTAGATTCAACTGATGCAGGTAAAGCTGTTTGAATACCAAGATTCAAATCAAAACCAGTTAGGGTTAGACGATCCATTCCAGCATCTGCTGTCAACAAGACATTGGCAAGAACAGGATGAGTTGGTCTTGTGGAAACAGCTCTACTAACCAGCTGAATAGCTGCATTAAGCTCTGTTTGAGAACAAACTATTTTCATATCCAAAACTTAACGATTAATTCCTAAAAAAGGAATCCCTGAAGTTCAGAGAGAAACAAAATATCAAGTTCAACAGACAGTTTTTATTTCTTCTTCTAATTCATTAATTTCTTTTTAGAAAAGAATATAAATCAGTAGTAGTAGGTCCTGTGGAAACAGTGGAATTCCTTTAAACTACAGTCTATATATAGGTTTTTATTTTTTATGCCTGTGAAATAAATATATAAGATTTGGAAAAAATACAAAATTTCCACAGATAAAATTTTTTGTGGAAAAGCTAAAACTAAAAATTGAGAATTTGTTTAGTTTTTCCACAGTAAAATTAACTTAGTATTAGAGCTCTTCCCCAGACAGAAATTTAATTGTCTATTTCTTATAGTCCCATGGTTTTGATAACAGAATCCAAGCTTGGATCTAGATTTGTATGAAATATCGCATCATTGTTTTTGATTGCACAATCTGGATCTTTTAAACCATTACCTGTTAATACACAGACAATATTTGATTCCTCAGGAATTCTTTCTTTTATTTTTATCAACCCAGCAATTGAAGCAGCACTAGCCGGTTCGCAAAATATACCTTCTTTTTGCCCAAGGATCTTATAAGCATTAATTATTTCCTCATCAGAGACTTCAAAAAACTCACCATTACTTTCTTCTTTTACTTTTAGTGCTTTTTCCCAGTTAACTGGATTACCTATTCTTATCGCGGTAGCTATGGTTTGAGGATCTTTAATAATTTTTTTGTTTACTATTGGTGCCGACCCTTTAGCCTGAAAGCCCATCATTTTTGGTACTTTAGTAGATTTACTTGCTTTTAAATACTCATTGAACCCCATCCAATATGCAGTAATATTCCCTGCGTTCCCTACTGGAATACATAAGAAGTCTGGCGATTCTCCTAATGAATCTATTATTTCGAATGCGGCAGTTTTTTGTCCTTGTAATCTATATGGATTAACTGAATTAACTAAAGTAACTGGGAAGTTGTCAGAAACTTTTTGAACAATCTCTAATGCTTTATCAAAATTCCCTTTTATAGAAAGAACTTCTGCTCCGTAAACAAGTGCTTGAGCAAGCTTTCCTTGAGCTACATATCCTTCGGGGATTAAAACAAACGCCTTCATACCTCCTCTTTTTGCATATGCAGCAGCAGATGCAGATGTATTACCAGTACTTGCACATATTACTGCTTTGCAAGATTGTTCTTTAGCTTTGCTAATTGCCATTGTCATTCCCCGGTCCTTAAAGGAACCTGTAGGATTTAACCCGTCATATTTTATATATACTTTCACTTTTTTACCTATCAACCTTGAAATAGAATCTACTGGTATTAGAGGAGTTGAACCTTCTTGTAGAGTTATAATTGGGGTTTTATCAGATATAGGTAAGAAAGATCTATAGGCTTTTATTAGTCCAGGCCAGTGTTTAGATCCATTAAAAGTGTCTGGTTTTTGATTTACAGTCACGTTTAAAATCTCCAAAAATAATTAAAGTTCCATTTCCTCTTTTTATAAATCTTGAAGAGGAGAACTTGAAAAGTATTTTATAACATCACTTATTGTTTCTACTCTGTTCATTAAATTATAGAGTAGAGGAATATTAATTGCCAACGTTTTATTTGGATATGCTTTTAGAAATCTGACAGCATTTATTTTACCGTCTCCTTCTTTTAAACCAACAATAACAGCTGATCTCAAAGCTGGTACAGAAACAGATTTGTCCGGTACTTTTAATGGATGAATGATTTTTGCAACTCTACCGATAATAACAATTCCTATTTTACTGTTCATTAATCTGCTTGTTGTTACTAAAGGTAATTCCACCTCTTGATTTAATATTTCAACAAGATCTTTTGGATTTTGGTTACTAAATCTCAATGCATCTCTTAAAAAACCTCTTGCTTCACCTGTTTCTGCTAGGTGTTCGATATTAGATACTTTTATTGATCTTACAAATGCACCGCTTACTAACGCAACTTTTTCAGCAGAATTTGCCATTGGCATATTTGAAATTAAGATTAATCCAAATGCTAAATTCTTCAGATTTGAAATTTTTTTCATTTTAATTCCCTATAGCTACTACTTTAACTAAGCGAACAGCATTTCGCTCAGCCAATTTTTTTGCAACTTTCACTCCCATTTTCCTTGCATCAGGTTCTTTTATTATTCTTCCCACTTTATTTAATATTAACTCTCTTTTGAAGCCAGGTAGTTTTTGTAGGATGCTTATTAGCTTCCTGATAGGATTTATTTCCAATATTATCCGAGTCTTCTCTTTTTCATCTTTCTCTATTTTTTCTCTAAACCTCTTCGGCTGCAGATATTTAGGCATTGTATTTCCTAACTTCTTAACAGTTCTGACTCCAATAGAATCCAACTTATTTACTACACCATCTACCAGTTGATCTCTCATCAGACCTCCTTTTTTGGAGAAAAGAAAATCTAAAATTTGATCCAAGATATTATTGATATCAATATTTTCAATATTTGATGCACTATCAATTAACTCTTCTAGTCTTTCCCAGTTAAATAACTTTCCATCGAATAACATTTCTCTGAGACTGTGTCTTAATTGAGGATCTGGATCTTCGATCAATCTTTTTGCAAAATATGGGTATGCAGCTCCTAAAATTTTAAAATTAGGGTCAACACTTAGTGCTATGCCTTCCAAAGTTATTAGTGATCTAATGATTAGAGCATAATAAGGTGGAACTCTAAATGGAAACTTATACATCACTCCTGATAAATCATCTGTTACACTTTTAAAATCAAGTTTACCCACGCCCATTTCAATTGCATCTGTAAATACACTTTCAAATGCCGGTACAATTGGCTCTAAATTAACACTTTCAGAGAGGAAACCAAGAGTCACAAAATCTTCTGATAACTTATCAAAGTTTTTATTTACTAAGTGAACTACTGCTTTGATTAATCCATTTCTTGAATTTTTTTCTACTTCACTCATCATTCCAAAATCTAAGTAGCATAATTTCCCATTATTAAGTGCTAATAAATTGCCAGGATGTGGATCAGCATGAAAAAATCCATGCTCTAAAAGCTGTTGGAGACTACAATCTACTCCAACTTTAACTAATTCATTTGGATCTATACCTAATTTCTTTACCCCGTTTAGATCTGTTAATTTCACACCATTTATCCATTCCATTGTTAGAACTCTTCTACTTGTATATTTTCTATAGATCTTTGGCACTGCTATTTTCGGATTATTTTCATGCAGCTTTTTAAATCTTTCAGCATTAGAGGCTTCATTAAGGTAATCCATTTCTTCAAATATTCTTTTACCTAGTTCATCAATTAAAGCTACTAGATCACTTCTAATAAATTTTATGTTCGCATTTATCCAAATACAGATGTTTCTTACTATATATAAATCTAATGTTATTTGTTCTCTTAAACCCGGTCTCTGAACTTTCACTGCAACTTGTTCACCTGTTTTTAACACACCTCTATGAACTTGTCCTAATGATGCTGCAGAAAATGGTTTTTTATCTAATTCTTGATATAGATCACTAATCTTTGCATTTAAATCTTCTTCAATACATGACAATGCAAGTTCGCTATCAAATCCTTTTAGTTGATCCTGGAGTTGTGAGAGCTCATTTAAGACTATGCCAGGCATTAAGTCAGGCCTTGTTGATAATGCCTGGCCAGCTTTGATAAAAGCAGGACCCAACTGCACTAGTAAATCAGTAAACTCTTTTGCTCTTTTCTTAGCTTTATCTTCATTTTTTAGAACCCCAAAAAATTTATCAATAAGTACTCCAATTAGAAATATTCCGATTGGCAATAAGGTCTGCCATATTCTTTTAAGTAACCGAATCGGGTTACCACTATAAATTTTCTTTATTGCAGCAGGATCGTATTCCAGCAACCCTGCTGCTTCAATGAAATCACCTAGATCTTCTCCCATTTCAAAAATGTTTTGAATAAACCCCTTCTAATCCGTTGTATGGGCCGCTACTGTCAGGTTTATTCCCCGATATAGCGTTGCTCACCAGTTTACGACTTTCCAATATTGCTTTGATTGAAAGTTTAGAACTTTCATTTGATGCTGGGTTTACCGTCCTTACTGGTGAAACGGGAGCAGGTAAGTCAATTTTACTAGATGCTTTAGATGCTTTGTTAGGTGGTGCACATGGGACCTCTGGATGCAAATTGCTACGTAATGGCGCTAAGCGCGCTCAGATTGAAGCCTCTTTTCTAATTAGTCCAGCAGTTGATTTTTGGTTGAAAAGCCACTCGCTGGAAACTGAGGATAATGAGTTGGTAATTAGTAGAGAATGGCGTGGAGGCGATGGTCGAATTATTAGTCGCTATCGCTTGAATGGAATTGTTGTTAATCGGGAGCAGATCCTATCCTTAAGGCCCTTTTTGATTGATTTTACTGTCCAGGGACAAACTCATAAATTTGCCAAACTTGGTCAGCAACTTTCTTGGCTTGATCAATTTGGAGGTGATTCTTTAAAAACGCTTCGTTCCAATGTGAGAAAAGATTGGAAGAATTGGCATAAATCTCTTTTAAGACTTGATGAGGCAAAAGCAGATTTTGCTAATTCTAAAATGAAATATGATGAAGATTTAATCATATTAGAAGAACTTGAGCATGCGCAAATCGATGATCCTCATGAGGATCAAAAACTTCAAGAAGAACAAGATCGATTAGTTAACGGTGTTAGGCTACAGCAGGGTTTGAGATTCTTGTTTGCTCACCTTAAGGAAGGATCCGAAGATTTTCCATCAGTTCTTGATCAATTATTAATGTGTATTCATGAGCTGGATACGATTTTACGTTTAGACTCTTCTCTCCAAATACAAAAAGACAAGTCTCTTGATCTAGAGGCTGGCTTGCAAGATCTTATTAACAGCTTTGAAGTATATGCTTCTTTATTAGATAGTAATCCTCAGAGACTCGAGGAATTACAGCAAAGGTTACAAACTCTTAAACGATTGCAACGCAAGTATGATCTTGATCTTTCAGAATTAATTACTCTAAAAGATAAATTGAGGGATTCTTTACGATTATCAGATTTTGAAGGTACGATCACATCATTAAAACTTGAAGAAGATAATCTTCGTAAGCTCAGGGATACTAGCAACAATCTTTTAACTGCAAAGCGCTCCACACTGGCGTGTCAATTAGAAGAAATGATGGTGAACAAATTGCGTCCAATGGGAATGCAAAATATTCGCTTTGAAATTGATATTCAAGCAAAGGAACCAAATGAAAATGGATGTGATTCTATTCAATTTCTCTTTTCCGCCAATCCTGACAACCCTTTACTACCTTTAGTAGATGTTGCTTCTGGAGGTGAGATGTCTAGATTTTTATTGGCTCTTAAAACGGTTTTATCAACTGTTGATGACTCCAGCACAATGATCTTTGATGAAATCGATGCAGGTGTCAGTGGTCGTGTTAGCTGTGCTATTGCAGAGTTGCTTAAAGCTCTAGCTTCTGATCGTCAGGTTTTTTGCATTACTCATCAACCTTTGGTTGCCGCCGCTGCCCATCAACATTTTCGTGTTTCTAAGTCTCATGATTTAGGCGTTACAAGGTCAGATGTTTGCAAATTGGTAGAGATTCAAGACAGGCAAAGAGAAATTGCAGAGCTTGCTGGAGGTGATTTTGCCGAGGCTTCTCTTTATGCGGCCTCACTGCTGGACCAGCAAGCTGCATAATTTCTCTTAATTTCTTAGACTTGCAGGCTGTTAATTTTCTCTTATGGAGAGACCTGTGTCCAAGAGCATGGATCAGACCTCTAGAAATGCACTCAATTTGAGTGGAGGGAATCTTGAGGAAGTTATTTCCGTTCGTGGCGCCCGTCAGCACAACCTGAAGAATATTGACCTTGTTTTTCCTAGAAATAAATTAATTGTTTTTACCGGTGTTAGTGGGAGTGGAAAGAGTTCTTTGGCCTTCGATACAATTTTTGCAGAAGGTCAACGTCGTTATGTTGAAAGTCTTTCAGCTTATGCTAGGCAGTTTTTAGGACAGGTTGATAAACCAGACGTTGATGCAATAGAAGGCTTATCACCAGCCATATCAATAGATCAAAAATCTACTAGTCATAATCCAAGATCTACTGTAGGAACTGTTACTGAAATACAGGATTATTTGCGATTGTTATTTGGAAGGGCGGGTGAACCTCATTGTCCTAAATGTGATCGACTGATTAGACCTCAGACAATAGATGAAATGGTAGATCAAATTATTACTCTTCCTGAAGGCACGAGATATCAATTATTGGCTCCATTGGTTAGGGGGAAAAAAGGAACACATTCAAAATTAATTAGTGGTCTAGCTTCAGAAGGTTTTGCTCGTGTGAGAATTAATGGTGAGGTAAGAGAACTTTCAGATAATATTGAATTAGATAAAAATCATTTGCATAGTATCGAAGTTGTTGTTGATCGACTTGTTTCTAGACCTGGTATAGAAGAGCGTTTAACTGATTCTTTACAAACTACACTTAAACGTGGAGAAGGTTTGGCGTTAGTTGAGGCTGTACCTAAGGCAAATGAGTCTCTACCTGAAGGTCTTGATAGAGAAAGACTCTATTCTGAAAATTTTGCTTGCCCAGTACATGGTGCAGTCATAGAGGAACTTTCCCCAAGACTATTTTCTTTTAACAGTCCTTATGGTGCTTGTGAAGATTGCCATGGATTAGGTCACTTAAAGAAATTTACTATTGATAGAGTTATTCCTGATCAATCACTTCCAGTTTATGCTGCGGTTGCCCCTTGGAGTGATAAAGACAATACTTATTACTTCTCACTTTTATATTCTGTTGGAGAAGCATTTGGTTTTGAAATAAAAACACCTTGGAATAAATTAACCTTTGATCAACAACACATATTGCTTCACGGAAGCTCTGAACCAATTAGCATTCAAGCTGATAGTCGTTACAATAAAAAAGAAGGCTATAAGAGACCTTTTGAGGGTATTTTACCGATTTTAGAGCGACAACTAAGAGATGCAAGTGGTGAAGCTATTCGACAAAAGTTGGAAAAGTATCTGGAATTAGTACCATGTGCAACATGTGAAGGTAATAGATTAAGACCTGAAGCACTTGCTGTAAAGATTGGACCATTTTCTATTATTGATTTAACTGGAATTAGTGTCAGTAAAACCCTAAAATATATTGAGCAATTAATGGGAGTTGGTGAATCAGAAGGCACTAAACCTTTACTTAATTCTCGTCAAATTCAAATTGGTGACCTGGTTTTAAAGGAAATTAGACAGAGATTGAAATTTCTTCTTGATGTAGGACTGGATTATTTGACTTTAGATCGTCCGGCGATGACTCTTTCAGGAGGTGAAGCTCAGCGTATTAGATTGGCAACTCAAATTGGTGCAGGTTTAACAGGGGTACTTTATGTATTAGATGAACCAAGTATTGGTTTACATCAAAGGGATAATGATCGCTTATTATCTACACTTAAACGATTAAGAGATTTAGGCAATACGCTTGTTGTTGTTGAACATGATGAAGAAACTATACGTGCTGCTGATCATTTAGTTGATATTGGACCAGGAGCTGGTGTCCATGGAGGAAAAATTGTTGCTGAAGGTTCTATAAATCAATTGTTGAAAGCAAAGGATTCTCTTACTGGCGCATATTTAAGTGGTAGAGCTTCTATTCCTACACCTATTAAACGCCGTGATACAGGTGATAGATTTTTACATTTAATCAATTGCCATAGAAATAATCTTAAAAATATAGATGTTAAATTCCCTCTTGGTCGACTGGTTGCCATCACTGGTGTCAGTGGGAGTGGAAAAAGTACACTAATTAATGAATTACTGCATCCTGCTTTAAATCACTCTTTGGGTTTAAAGGTCCCATTTCCGAAAGGCTTGGATGAGTTACGTGGAATTAAATCAATCGATAAAGTAATTGTTATTGACCAGTCTCCTATAGGTCGTACACCACGCTCTAACCCTGCTACATATACAGGGGCTTTCGATCCTATTAGACAGATTTTTGCTGCTTCGATCGAAGCCAAAGCACGGGGTTATCAGGTCGGTCAATTTAGTTTCAATGTCAAGGGCGGAAGGTGTGAGGCTTGTCGCGGTCAAGGAGTAAATGTCATTGAAATGAATTTTTTACCAGATGTTTATGTTCAGTGTGACGTTTGTAAGGGAGCTCGCTTTAATCGTGAAACTCTGCAAGTGAGATATAAGGGTCACACTATTGCAGATGTCTTGGAAATGACCGTAGAACAGGCAGCTAATGTTTTTTCTGCGATTCCTCAAGCTTCCGATCGTTTAAGAACTCTTGTTGATGTTGGTTTGGGATATATAAAACTTGGTCAGCCTGCCCCAACGCTTTCTGGTGGAGAGGCTCAAAGAGTTAAGCTCGCGACAGAGTTGTCTCGTAGAGCCACTGGTAAAACTCTTTATTTGATTGATGAACCAACAACCGGTTTAAGTTTTTATGATGTGCATAAATTAATGGACGTCATCCAGCGTCTAGTAGATAAAGGGAATTCAATTATTGTGATAGAACACAATCTGGATGTTATTCGTTGTTCAGATTGGATTATTGATTTGGGTCCTGAGGGTGGAGAGCGTGGTGGAGAGGTCTTAGCTACAGGTACTCCAGAGGATCTAGTAGATATTTCGTCGAGTTATACCGCTAGCTATCTAAAAAAAGTCTTGATTGCTCATTCTTCATAAACATCCTTGGTTTTTACAGATTGAATAATCGGGTTGGCAGTGGCTCCAAGCATTTTTCTTAGCAATTTGCCATTATTTGTACTTTCTTTGCTTTTTCTTTTTTTGAAAAGCCTTTCATAGCAATGATTTTCGCGAGCTTGATTGAATAGTCATTTTTTCTAATTCTTTCTTTATGTTTGAAATGCGAAAAATCATTTAATACCTTTCTACTTTCATCCCGGGATCAGATGGGTCTTCGACTCTTACATCTGAATCTCCATGGCCTACTTAGGTCTCGCGATCTTGAATTAGGCCGTGATGCAGATACTGGTGGACAAACCCTTTATGTCCTTGAATTGGTAAAAGGGTTAGCTTTGCGACCTGAAGTAGATCAGGTTGAGTTAATCACCCGTTTAATTCAAGATCGTAGAGTTTCAATAGATTATTCCCAGCCAAAGGAAGAGATTGTTCCAGGAGCAAATATCATTCGTCTTCCATTTGGCCCTAAGAGGTATTTGCGAAAGGAGCTGCTTTGGCCTTATTTAGATGATTTAGCCGATCAGTTAGTTAATCGTTTACAAGAGCAAAATAGTTTCCCTGATTGGATACATGCTCATTATGCAGATGCTGGGTATGTAGGTGCTCTTGTATCTAGGAGACTAGGTATTCCATTGATTTTCACTGGACATTCTTTAGGCAGGGAGAAGCAAAGAAGGCTTATTGCTGCAGGGGTTGATCACCATCAGATAGAACAATCATATTCGATTAGTCGCCGTATAGATGCAGAAGAACTTGCTCTTGCTCATAGTGATTTAGTTATTACTAGTACTCAACAAGAATCTGAACAACAATATTCACGCTATGGATGTTTCGAGCAGAATAGGGCAGAGGTTGTGCCCCCTGGTGTTGACTCTTCTCGCTTTCATACAGCTACTTTGAAGTCAGAGTCATCTGAAGTACTTGATTTTTTAACTCCTTTTTTACGAGATCCTTCTTTACCTCCTTTGCTAGCTATTTCCAGAGCTGTTCGGAGAAAGAATATTCCTGCATTGGTAGAAACCTTTGGTCGGTCGTCCGTGTTGCGTGAACGGTATAACTTGGTTCTTTTATTAGGTTGTCGTGATGATCTTCGTCACCAGGAGAAGCAACAACGTGATGTTTTTCAACAGATTTTTGATTTAGTTGATCGTTTTGATCTGTATGGAAAAATTGCTTATCCAAAATATCATCGAAGAGAGCAGATTCCTGCTATTTATAGATGGGCAGCTAATCAACATGGGTTGTTTGTAAATCCTGCTTTAACTGAACCATTTGGTTTAACTTTATTAGAAGCAGCAGCTTCTGGTTTACCTGTTGTAGCAACAGATGATGGGGGTCCCAGAGATATTTTATCTCGATGTAAAAATGGCATGTTGGTTGATGTAACTGACCTAGAGGCATTGCAAGACGTCTTGGAACAGGCTGGATCAGATCAACATCAATGGGATAAATGGAGTGAGAACGGGATTGAGGCAATAACAAGACATTTCAGTTGGGACGCGCACGTGTGTCGTTATTTGGCACTTATGAAAAAACGCTTAAAGACACTTCCAATAAGACCAAGTGTTATTAATCAGGATGCTTTGGCGAATCCTATTGGTGAGAATTTGCTGCTTTTGGATTTGGACAGCAGTCTTGATAAGCAAGAAGAAGAGAATTTGAGAGCTTTAAGGGAGTTCCTTGATTCGAATCAATCCGAAAAATCTCATGCATTAGGGGTTTTAACCGGTCGCTCTTTAAAATTAGCGAGATATAGATATGCAGAGCTTCATCTTCCTGACCCTGCAGTCTGGATTACTAGATCAGGCACTGAAATTTATTATGGGCAACAAAATCAACAAGATGATTTATGGAGATCATCAATTTCTGTTAATTGGCAAAGAGAGAATGTAGAGAATGCTTTGTCTGATTTAAAGGATTACATTGTTCTTCAGGATTTAGAACATCAAGGCCCTTATAAAATTAGTTATTTGTTAAAACGTCCAGATGAAATGATTTTGCCTTTGGTTCGTAAACGCCTGAGACAACGTTCTCAAGCAGCTTCCCCACATCTACGCTGTCATTGGTATTTGGATGTTGTACCTCTGCGTGCTTCTAGAACAGAAGCCATTAGGTATCTTTCTCTTCGATGGGGCTTGTCTTTGAGTAAAGTTGTAGTTATTGCTAGCGAACAAGGAGATGGTGAATTGATAAGAGGATTAATAGCTGCTGTTGTTCCTGCAGAACATGATCCTTCTTTGGAGGGTTTAAAAAATCAGCAAAGGGTATTTTTTGCATCAAGATCTAAACATAATGGCATAATAGATGGTCTTAATCATTATCGATTCCTTTCGAGATGATTTAATTCTATTTAATCAATTAAATAGTTTGATTTAGATTTTCGTTATTTTATAGTATCTTCAATAAGCTCAAGTTGTCTATATGGAGGTTCTTCACTAATAAAGCCCCAAGAATTAAAAATATTATGACTCTTATGTTGGATTATTTGTTTATTGTTTTTTCGACTTAGCTTAAAACCATCTTTGCTCATTCGACGCATTAACTTTGCAGCTTCTTCAAATCGCGATGCCATTGCCTCTAGGCTCGAACAATCGCTTGTTAAGCCAGCTTCTTTCCAGGTAAAGTAACTCATAAAAGGTAAATCAGAGTTAGTGTCGGATTATGAGACTTAATAGGATACAGATTAATGTCGCTATCCAAAAACTTTGCACTATGTTCTTTTCATTTACCCCTGATAATTCAAAATGATGATGTAGTGGCGCCATTTTTAGTAGTCGATATCCCTGACCATTTATTTGTTTAGTGATTTTAAAAATAGATACTTGCAGGATTACAGATATTGATTCTGCAGCAAATACTCCTCCCATTATCAATAGTGGCCATAAGCTATTAGCTAGAAGAGCAACTCCTGTTAAAGCAGCTCCTATTGCTAACGAACCGGTATCCCCCATAAAAACTTTAGCTGGATGTTGATTGTGGATGAGGAAGCCTATCCATGTTCCAGCCATTGCCATGCAGTACCCAGCTATTGCAGGGTTACCTTCATTGCCTCGTAGCATTAGCTCTATTGCCAAGCCAGTAAAAACAAGAACAGAACAACCACTTGCGAGTCCATCTAAGCCATCAGTGAGATTGGTTGAATTACTTTCTGCTAGAAAGACAAATATTGCTAAAGGCCATATTAGGAATCCTAATTCAATAGAGGAATCGAATGGCATTGCAATGCTTGAATTAATCCAGTTCTTCCAGTTTGCAAAAGCGAGGAAAAGACTTGCAGCTATTCCTTGTAGGATTAATTTTTTTTCAGGACTAAGGCCTGTATTCGTATTTAAAGTGATACTTCTTAAGTCATCTAAGCCACCTATAAACATGTAGCTAAGGGTAATACACCCTAATGCAATTAATTGCTCACTACTTGTCCCTCGGACGCTAATTAAACTTCCAATCACTACACCGATAGGAACTACTAATAGACCTCCCATTGTGGGTGTTCCAGATTTTTTTTGATGTGATTTAGGCCCTTCTTTTCTAATTGATTGATTTATATGAAATAAAGCAAGTTTGGGAATGCCCCATTGGGTAACTATTGCTGAAATCAGTGTTGAAATTATTAGAGGGAAACTTAGGAAGCTGTTGGGTATGAAGCGATCTGAGATAAAGCTTGAGGTGAAAACTATAAAAGCAACCAGACCAGCAGGAAACTTTCCTTTCGCTAGATCGAATTGAACTTTTAATGTCTGAATCGGCAACTTCATTGCCGTTTAGCTAAATATGATCAATTCAGTTTTCCCATTCCTCCTCGGTTTGCTCCTCATCTCCTTTGTAATCTTCTTTTTCTCCCATCAAAGCAGATAGTTCTTCCTCTTCAACGGTATTAATTTCCGGAGACTCTGATTCTTCATCTGCTACTAGACGCCCACTGGCTTCAAGCCATGAAAGTAGGTCTGGTTCCTCCCGAAGTGGAAGTACAGGGGCTGGTTCTGTTCTCCCATACCGCGTAAGTGCAGGATTAATATCGTCAAGGGAACTTAGGTTGACCTTATTGAGGCCGCTCATTGCTATCAAATTCATTCAATAAGTCAACATAGACCATGAACTTGCTTTTTGCGCTCCTTGTTTTCTAAGTCTTTTTTATTGTTTCTTTCTTTAGGCCTGGCAGCCTTGTTGAGCTTTGCTTTAAGGGTTTGGGGCTCTTATCATCCTGACCCTTTTGTTATTAGGCCTTTTCTGGTTTTGACTTTGTTGTTTTTCCCTTCAATTATTTTGGGAATTTGGATAGCTTTTGAGGGATTTTCTACTTCTGATTAAAAAAACCGACCCCTTAATGGAGTCGGTTTTTATTGGTTTGAAAAGTTTCGAAGCTTCTGAAAATTGGCACCTGGGGCCAGAGTTCCAGGTGTTGAGCTTGTTCTCCTTTAAGGGCACCTATCACGATGCAGAGGAGTATCGACTGAATTGACGCACCTTATAAATGTCGCATCAGACGAAAGCCCACTTTTAGGTTAAGACTGTTGGAGCAGGGGCCGCAGTCAGCTGCTTCTAGAGATTCTCAGGTGGCGTGTCGTCCATGGACGCCTCCGTGTTCGATTAATTAAAGGTTCCTCCACTTTTGATGTTTGTGCAATCGGTTTTTACACGCATTGCCTTTTTCGTGTGATTCATCCAAGATGGTAATGGCGTGCTTTGAATATCAAAAAGTTTCTCATTCGTTTTTTACGCTCTTTGGATAAGCTTTCAACTCTGAATGTTAAATCGTATATTTGTTGGGCATGAGATCATTTAATGGGGCGAGCTAAAAAAGTCGTACTTGCTTATTCAGGTGGGGTCGATACTAGTGTTTGTATCCCTTTTTTGAAGAAAGAATGGGGAGTTGAAGAGGTTATTACGTTTGCAGCAGATCTTGGGCAAGGAGATGAACTGCAATTAATTCGTCAAAAAGCTTTGGATTCAGGAGCAACCGTTTCTTTAGTAGGTGATTTGATTCAGCCATTTATAGAAAACTTTGCGTTTCCTGCGATTAGAGCCAATGCTCTTTATGAGGGGAAATATCCACTTTCTACAGCCCTTGCAAGGCCATTAATTGCACAGCAATTAGTAAAGGTTGCTCGTGATCAAGGGGCGGATGCAGTTGCACATGGCTGTACAGGGAAAGGGAATGATCAGGTGCGATTTGACATTGCAATTGCTTCTTTGGCGCCCGATTTAATGGTCCTTACGCCTGCTAGGGAATGGGGCATGAGTAGAGAAGAGACAATTGCTTATGGAGAGCGCTGTGGTATTCCTGCTCCAGTGAGTAAAAAGTCTCCTTATTCGATAGACCTTAATTTGCTGGGTCGAAGTGTTGAGGCAGGTCCTCTTGAAGATCTGATGACACCACCATTAGAAGATGTCTTTTCAATGACTGCTTCTATAGATGACTCACCTGAGGAGGGAGAAGAACTCGAGATTACTTTTGATTGTGGTAATCCAGTTGCGCTAGATGGTGTTTTTTTAAAACCAGTAGAGATGATCAAGGAAGCAAATCAGATTGCTGGTAGACATGGTTTTGGTCGACTTGACATCATTGAGAATCGTGTCGTAGGTATTAAAAGCAGGGAGATTTATGAAACTCCTGGCTTGCTTCTTCTTATTAATGCTCACCAGGAAATGGAAAGCCTAACTTTGTCAGGAGATGTTCTTAGCATGAAAAGAAATTTAGAATCTAAATGGGCCGATTTGGTATATCAGGGCCTTTGGTTTGGTCCTTTAAAGGAAGCGATAGATGGTTTCTTTGAGCGAACTCAAGTAGATGTAAATGGCACAGTTCGCTTAAAATTACATAAAGGAAATTGTATTGTTATTGGCAGAAGATCTGATACCAGCCTTTATTCATCAGAAATGGCTACTTATGGAAGGGACGATATTTTTGATCATCAAGCGGCAAAGGGCTTTATTTATGTATGGGGACTTCCAACTCGACTTTGGTCAGCATTAAGGAAAAAAGATGACAAAAATAAACCTATTTAGTTGCTTTCTTCATTAGCAGGTTCGGAGGCTGGATTATTGTCAGTTGCTTTTTCTTTATTCTCTGAATTTTCTTTAGCTGTTGCTGGTTCGCTTGGATTCGGAGAAGGTGTTGGTCGAGGTGTTGGTAGTGGACCTTCTTGCTTGATTGTGAGATACCTAATCACATCTTCACTGAGCCGCATGGCTTTTTCTAGAGCAAATACTTGTTGACCATCTCCTTGATGACTTAGCTGGACATAAATTCCTTCCTTGTGTTTTGAAATTGTGTAGGCAAGTCTTCTTTTGCCTCTCATTTGGTTATCGAGAACCTCTGCACCTTCTTTTACGAGGATTTCGCTGTATTTTTTTAGATGGCTCTCTACTTCTTCCTCCGGGATATCCGGACGGAGAATGTACATTGTTTCGTAGTAGGGCTGAATAGTCATTTGGAGATCCGACTAGGACATAAGGCTCATCGAAATGAGCGACGGATTAACTACATTATCTCTTCATGGTGCTTTCCACTTAGAGTTGCATCCGAACAGCTTGAGTGATGGCTGGCAGGTCTGGTTCTTTCCCTTGAATATTTTCGATAATTATAAAGATCATTATTGTGAGCATGCTAATTAACAATGTACTGGAGAAAGCCCTCAGAATTAGACTGCTTCCAATTGGCGCTATTAGTATTCTTAATGCATAACTCAATAAAACAATGATTATGTCAAGTAATAGTGCCTGTAAGGCATTAAAGCGCAGGTAATAAGGAACATTTTGATTGCGTATAACACCTATAAAAAGCAGAAAGAATAATATTAAACTGCCAAAAGGGATTGCTTGCTTTAGGATGAAAATAGGGGTGGCGGGAATGATTAGTAATCTCAGCGTTGGAAATATTTGAAATAAATGCCACCCAAATGGGATTGAATCACTCCAAGGAAGCAGGTAAATTAGAATTGCAAGTATCCTTTGAAAAACTGGGATTTTCATTGATCTTTATTATTTTTAGCTATTAAGCATAAGGAAGTTTTCTGCAGCACTCTCCATAGCATTTATAGGAATTTCGTTGTAATTGCTCCATAGCTTTAAAGCGGCGGCTCCTTGGTGAATAAGCATATTTAGCCCATTGATACAGTTGTAACCTCTTCTCTCACCATATTGCAACCAAGCTGTAGGCCGTGGTGTATATATCAAGTCATAAAGAGTCACATTTTCTTTTAGATCATTCCAGAAATTAATCCCGAGTGGAATATTCTTGTTATCAGAATCACTCTTGTTGAACATTTTCATCCCTATAGGAGTTGTATTGATAATTAGGTCAGCTTCTTTTAAATCTTTAGAGAGATTTCCTTCAGACTCTAAAAGTCCTTTTAATGGAGTTGGTTTCATTTGGAGATTGTTTTTTAGTTTTTCATTTTTGAAGTGATTAAGGAAATGCTTAAGTTTTTCTTGATTCCTTCCTATCACAGTGATATCAGATATCTTCATATCTTGTAGTCCAGCGACTACGGCTCTGGCACTACCACCGCAACCCAAAATAATAGATTTATTTCCTTTCCAGTCTTTTTTTTTCTCTATTAGTGGTGCTATAAACCCTGCTACATCAGTGTTAGTGCCTATCCAACCATCGCTTTTGTTGGGGATCAGGGTATTTACCGCGCCAACCCGTTGAGCAACAGGACTTAGTTTGCTGCAGAATTTTGTGATTGTTTGCTTATGAGGGATCGTGACATTTAAACCTTTGCAATTCAGAGCTCGCAGGGATTTCAAAATATTACCTAGTTCTAAGGATTCGCAGGGTAAAGCTAAGTAACACCAGTCAAGCTCCATTTCTCTAAGTGCAGCGTTATGTATGACAGGTGAAAGTGAATGTTGAACAGGCTGACCTATGAGGCCCACTAAGGCAGTTTTGCCGGTAATCATTTCGCTATCTCCATCGATTTCAACAAAGGTTGATCCTTAGCTGTTCGGGAACCACACCTCGCCTGTAAGTGGCTTAACTGCCGAGGATGCAATTGTTTTAAGAAAGAAATTTTTAGGAGCTGGGAATTCATGGGAAAGGTTGTTGGTATTGACCTTGGAACTACAAACAGCTGTGTAGCTGTTATGGAGGGCGGTAAACCTATTGTGATTGCTAATGCTGAAGGGTTCCGAACAACGCCTTCAGTTGTTGCGTATACAAAAAATCAAGACCAGTTAGTTGGTCAGATTGCGAAACGTCAGGCGGTTATGAATCCAGAGAATACCTTTTATTCCGCTAAACGCTTTGTTGGAAGACGGGTTGATGAGGTAAATGAAGAGTCCAAGGAAGTGAGTTATGGAGTTGAGAAAGCTGGGTCTAAATTGAAATTAAAATGCCCAGTTCTTGATAAACAGTTTTCTCCGGAAGAGGTGAGTGCGCAAGTTTTACGCAAGTTGTCGGATGATGCAGGTAAATATCTTGGTGAAAATGTCACTCAGGCTGTAATAACTGTTCCTGCATATTTCAATGATTCTCAGCGTCAGGCCACGAAAGATGCTGGCAAAATTGCAGGCCTAGAGGTCTTGCGCATCATTAATGAGCCAACTGCTGCAGCGCTTGCCTATGGCTTAGATAAGAAGAGTAATGAACGCATTCTTGTTTTTGACCTTGGTGGTGGAACGTTTGATGTTTCTGTTTTGGAAGTAGGTGATGGAGTCTTTGAAGTTCTCTCAACATCAGGTGACACTCATTTAGGTGGTGATGATTTCGATAAGGTGATAGTTGATCACCTTGCAGATACCTTTAAAAGTAATGAAGGTATAGATCTGCGTCAGGATAAACAAGCTCTTCAACGTCTTACTGAGGCTGCTGAAAAAGCCAAGATTGAATTATCAAGTGCAACTCAGAGTGAGATCAACTTGCCTTTTATAACCGCTACTTCTGAGGGGCCTAAACATGTTGATTTGACTTTAACAAGAGCTAAATTTGAGGAATTAGCTGCTCAATTGATAGATCGTTGTCGTGTCCCAGTTGAGCAAGCTTTAAAAGATGCAAAGCTTTCTTCTGGTGAGCTTGATGAAATAGTAATGGTCGGTGGGTCTACGCGTATGCCTGCTGTTCAGGAGTTGGTCAAACGTGTAACGGGTAAAGACCCTAATCAGACGGTAAACCCCGATGAAGTTGTAGCTGTTGGTGCAGCAATCCAGGGCGGTGTTCTTGCTGGAGAGGTTAAGGATATTTTGTTGTTGGATGTAACTCCTCTTTCTTTGGGTGTCGAGACTCTTGGAGGGGTTATGACGAAAATGATCCCTAGAAATACAACTGTTCCTACAAAGAAGTCGGAAACGTATTCAACTGCTGTGGATGGGCAAACAAATGTTGAGATACATGTGCTTCAGGGTGAACGTGAAATGGCGTCAGATAATAAAAGTTTGGGGACCTTCCGCCTTGATGGGATTCCTCCTGCACCAAGAGGTGTACCTCAGATAGAGGTTACTTTTGATATAGATGCTAATGGGATCCTTAGTGTTACAGCTAAGGATAAAGGGAGCGGTAAGGAACAGAGCATTTCCATTACTGGCGCTTCGACTCTTTCTGATAAAGAAGTTGACAAGATGGTGCAAGATGCAGAGGCTAATGCTTCTGTTGATAAAGAGAAACGTGAACGTATAGATGTAAAAAACCAAGCCGAAACACTTGTATATCAGTGTGAGAAGCAACTTTCGGAACTAGGTGACAAAGTAGATGATTCTGCGAAATCTAAAGTTGAAGAAAAGCGAGGACAGTTGAAAGAAGCTGTTGATAAGGATGATTTCCAATTAATGAAATCACTTCTTGAGGAACTTCAGCAAGAATTGTATTCTTTAGGAGCATCTGTTTATCAACAAGCTGGAACACCTCCACCTTCTGACTCTAATGAATCATCTACTAGTAATGATTCGGCTTCAGGGGATGATGTTATAGATGCTGAATTCACAGAAACAAAATAAATTATTGAGATAATTTCAACTAAGTCTAAGCTAAAAGGGTTTTCCTAATCAATTTGATTTGCCACCCATTCAGCAGTTGCAGGAGCTAATAATATTCCATTTCGATAATGTCCAGTGGCAACTATTAATCCATTTTCTAAAGTCTCTAGAATAGGTGCACTTCTATTTATTGGTCTGCTTCGTATTCCATACCATTTATTTTTTATGATAGCTCGTTGTAACCAAATTGGGCAATTACCTTTTAGGTAGTGCATTTCTTTTAATGCATCTTTTGATGCGGTTTTTCCTCGTTCAAGTGTTGCACCCATTAATAACCTATTGGATGCGTATGGGATTAAATTAACTTCATTAAATTGAAGTACAGCTGGCCAGTCTGACCATTGAAAACCCTCAGTTTGTATTTCAAGATCTATTACTTGTCCTAGAACAGGTTCTAATTGAATTTCGTATCCTATCTGCTTAAGTAATATTTCACTATTAAGTGCTGAGCAAATTATTATTGTGTCGAAGTAATATTGCTTTTCATCCTTTACTTCAAGTATCCAACGGAAATGATTTTTTGACAACCCTCTTTTTATTGAGATTATATTTTCTGCTATTTCACTTATTCTTAAATCTTTCATGTCTAACCTAATAGATTGTTGTAGTTGAATAGGATCAATTCTTCCATCATTGTGTGAAACTAGTCCTCCAAATTCTGTTCTTGGCCATTTCTCAACTAAGTTTAATTTCGCGTTCCTTCGTATTATTTCAAGCCCACAATCTTTCCTTTCATTACACAGTCTCTCCATTGACTTTCCTTCTTCTTGTGATCTTGCTAATGCAATTAGTGGTGTCTTGATTTCTAAAGGACTCTCTTTTGTTGATAATTGCTTTATCCACTCTGGCCAGATTTCCATACTTCTTTTTCTTAGTGCCCAGGCCCTTCCTTTATTTCTCTTAAAAGTGTTTCCCATGAGAACACCTAGAGATGCTGATGATCCGTTGAGATTACCTATTCTATTTATTTGCTTATCAAGACCTATATCGAAAATCATTACCTCTTGTCCGTGGCACCCTAGTTGCCAAGCAGTAGTGCATCCAATTACTCCTGCCCCTATAACAGCAATTTTTTGTGTCAGTTGAGAACCTTTAAGATATGTTTTTGATATTAAACATTATTTGATACCTATTTTAGATGTCTTTTCATCTACTTCATTTGGGAAAAAATAGGCTTTAAACTGAATTGTATGAATTCCTCTGCGAAGGCAGGTAATGGTTTACCGCGGTTGTGCGGCTGTTTTTGCATGACTCTGTTGAAAAGATTGAGTGGAGCTTGTCCTCCTGGAGCATTTCAATTTGGCTGGGCTGCTTTTCAGTTGAGTCTGTTTTTTTTGCCTTCGAGTGCTTTTTTGGCAGGCATCTTTCTATTGATATCAATGGTTTTAGGTAGTCGGTCCCGTACAGAACCATTTTTGCGCGATCGCTGGAATTGGCCGTTTTTAGTTGCTGGTATTTTCATGCTTTGTGGTTCTTTCTTTGCTTATTCCGGATGGACTGCATGGGTTGGATTAGCTAATTGGTTGCCATTTTTTTGGGCATTTTGGGCATTGCAGCCTTATTTAATGAATAGTTTTTCGCGTACTAGATGTGCTGCTTGGTTTGTTGCTGGAACAGTACCTGTTCTTATTACAGGTTTTGGTCAACTTTGGCTTGGTTGGGAAGGTCCATGGCAGATTTTCGATGGATTAATTGTTTGGTTTGTTGCTCCTGGAGGACAACCTATGGGTAGGTTGTCCGGTCTTTTTGATTATGCAAATATTGCAGGTACCTGGTTGGCTTTTGTTTGGCCTTTTAGCTTGGCATGTTTAGTGCAACCAAGCTTGAAGAAATCTCAACGTATGTTGGTTTTGATTTTAGCTATTTCGATAGTTACTGCTTTAGTTTTGACTGATTCTAGGAACGCTTGGGGTGGTTTAATTCTTGCGCTTCCATTTGTTTTAGGACCGTCTCGCTGGTTGTTAATACTCCCATTAATGGCTTTTGTTTTGGTACCTGTGACACTCGCATCTTTACCAGGAATTGATTCAAACTTGCAGTCATTGGCACGCAAGTTTGTGCCAGATAACATTTGGGCTCGTTTAACCGATATTCGTTATGCAGAAGAACGAACATTTTCTCAAACGAGACTGAGTCAGTGGGGTTTTGCATTAACTCTCATAGCTGAACGGCCTTGGTTGGGTTGGGGTGCAGCTGCTTTTCCAGTTCTTTATTACACAATTACCTCTAATTGGTTTGGACACCCCCATAATCTTCCTCTGGAATTATCGGTCAGTCATGGTATCCCAGCTTCTATTTGTGTGGTAGGAACAGCTCTTGCTCTACTTATAATGGCTTTAAGACGTGGAGTACTTTTAGCAGAAGGTGTATCTTTTAACGCTTTTGATAGGGCTTGGTGGACGTCAAGTCTCATACTAATTGTCATTCATGGTACTGATATTCCTTCTTTTGATAGCCGTTTGAATATTGCAGGGTGGATTCTTTTGGCTGGCTTGCGTTGCATGATTCTTCCTGCAGAAGAACGTCAGCTAGTCAGGTTATAGATCTTTTTTGATGTTTTATTAGTAAGCTTTCATCTACAGGACCTTGCAGATGAGTCCAGGGTAAAACTTTTTCTGCTTGCCAATTCTCATGAATAACTTCTTCCCATCTTGGCAGTGGTGCAAGGGTACTCTTCAGAGTCGTTAGAGATGTGTTCTCTTCTTCACTTATGGTTTTGTAAGCTTTCTTCCATTCTCCTAAGCTGTTTTCTGTTCCGCGAAGCAGTGCAATGACTCTTGCTAAGCGACGATCGCTGCGGGATATCAATGCTTGTATAAGGCTCAACCGATAACTTTCTGCTCTAAGTTCAATTCCTTTTGGTTTTAGACGCTTGTTCAAAATTTTGAGCCGTTTTTGAGCGTCTGTTTGTACACCATTCCATTGGAAGGGAGTTTGTGCTTTTGGTATAAACGTACTTACCCCAAGTGTGAGCCTTAGACCTGGTGTTTTTTGTTTGATTTTTAAAAGAAGGTCAGCTGTTTCTTCAACATCCTCTTCGCTTTCTGTTGGTATTCCAACCATTCCATATAGCTTTAGGTGCTTTAAGCCGCCTTCTTTGGCATTTTTTGCTGCTGTAAAAATTTCTTCAGTAGATAGTTTTTTGTTGATTACATTTCGGAGCCGCTCGCTTCCGCTTTCGAGCGCGATTGTGATTGACTTACTCCCATGTTTTTTTAGAACCTTTGTGAGTTCTGGATTGACGGTTGATGCTCTTACAGAACTTATGCTCAAGCGAATTTCCTGCAAGCAATCTTCATTAAGCCATTGAATTAAATCTGGAAATTCAGGGTGTTGAGTTACAGATGCACCTAATAGACCTAATCTTTTTGTGACTTTCAACCCTTTTTCTATTGCAGGTATTAATTCGTTGGTTACTGACGGGTATCTAAAGGGAAGTGTTAAATAACTTGCTAGGCAAAAACGGCACATTTCGGGACAGCTTCGAACTACTTCAACCATGTGGATATTTGGCCATACAGCATCTGGTGTAATGACTTGAGAGTGAGTTAGGTTGCCATTCCAGGTTTGTTTGCTAACTGACTTGGGTATGTCATTTTCAATTGTCTTGATAGAGAGTAATTGTCCATCTGAGTTATATATTGGTTTATAAAATGATGGAATATAAATACCAGGAATTTTTGCTAGCTCTTTGAGCCGGAAATACTTTTCTTCATTTTTTGTTTCTTGAATAATTTCGATAAACTTGGGCAGTACTTCCTCACCATCTCCCATTAAGACCACATCTAGAAACGGTGCGAATGGTTCCGGGTTTGCCGTTAGAACTGCACCTCCACCGAACACTATTGGGTCATTATTCTTTCTTTCATGACTCCATATAGGTATCCTTTGCTGTTCTAATAGCTCTAGCAATACTGGTCCATCGAGTTCCCAACTTAGAGAGATCCCGAAAAGATCGCATCTTCTTGGGATGGTTTCTTGTAGATCAGTGAAGACTCGCCTTACATCGACATCTTTTCTTTTTGCAAGAGTTGCCCATATTAGTTGATATCCGAGACTAGTAATACCAACTGAGTATGTACTTGGAAATGCAAGAATAGTTTTTAGTGCTTCTTGTTTAGGGAGGCTTGGATTAAAAAGTAGAGTTTCGTTCTTCAGTGTTTAATCTCCATGCAAATAGAGTCATGATTAAACTCATTAATTTCAATCCTAGATTTAACATTTGTCATGCTTATTTATTGTGTATTAAAGCTTTTCTATGTTTTCCATCATTGTACTCAATATCTATTTGACGTTCATAGATAGAATGTTCATTGAATAATCGAGCAATTAGAAAACTTGCAATACAAGAAATAAGTATTGGTTTTAGGATAAGAAGATTTTTGGTAAGTGCAAATGCTAGAAACATTGCTGTTATAGGAGTCCTTGAACAGGCAGAAATAAATGCCCCCATTCCAGCAAAAATATATGTACTTGGTACGTGCCCTGTTAATGCTTCAACCCATATTCCACAAGCTAAACCTATTGAACCCCCTAGAGTTAACATTGGGTAAAATAATCCACCAGGAGCGCCAGAAGCTGCTGCAAGTCCAGTGCTAAAGAATAGGACAATAAAAGTGCAAATTGCTAAAGAAATACTTGCATCTCCCCCTGCTATTACTTTTTGTAGCTCACCTAAATGGTGAAACTCTTTTGGCAGACAAGCGTATGTGCACCCAAGTAATACACCACTAATTACCATACGTAAAACTAGTTTGTCCCCAAACCACTTGTTGCCTTTTTTCTGCATTGTTAAAACATATCGGCAATACAACTCTGCTAAAAAACCAACAACTATTCCTAATACAATTAGGTATCCAAGATCAATCGGAAGAAAGTGAACTAATGGGGTGTATTCACGCTCAAGTTGAAACCCTAAGTTTGTATCGTATCCTCCAGCACCCTGATTAAGACCTATATTTTGTAGAACATCTGCCCAAGTATCTGCCCAAAAGGTAGTAACGACTACTAATAACAGTACGACTGGTCTGGCTGAATTGAGAAGTTCTTCAATTGCGTAGATAAAGCCTCCTATTGGAGCGCTAAAAATTGCTGCTATTCCCGCACCCCCTCCTGCTGCGACAATGACTCTTCGAAAGGCTATAGGAGCTTTTAGCCATTGTGCCATTTTCCAAGCAACTGATCCTCCCATTTGAACGGATGGTCCTTCTGGCCCAAGTGGAAATCCGCTACCAATAGCAAGTATTCCTGCAGCAAGCTTTACAAGACCAACCCTTAGTCCCATTGGCACAGTCCGATGTCGGAGAAAAGCCATAATGTGACTAACCCCTGAACCTCCTGCAGATGGTGAAAGTTTAGAAATTAATGTGGCTGATATAAAACCACCAAGACCTCCAAGTGCTGGTAAGACAAACCATGCAGGTAATTGTTTTAAAAGTGTTAGGCGCCATTCATCAAGTAAATGAACACCAGCTTTGAATAAAACGCCAGTTAGTGCAGCTCCTAAGCCTGTTAAAACAAGAGCTAAAACAACTCTTAGCCAATTTTTTTGTAGGAGCTTTCGTATGCTTTTATTAGATTCTTGTCTTGGATTTTTGTTTTCCATGAACTTTTAAAGGTTTTGCAAGACTTCAGCTTCTAATGAGCTACTAATTATTCGACCTTCATCCTCAAATCCGGGTATTTGATTAAAATTCAGATAGCGATATAGCTCGGAAGAAATAGATTCAATTTTCTCCGCTGCAATAGATTTATATTCTTCAACGGTAGGGATATGTCCTAACAGTGCACAAACGGCTGCAAGTTCAGCACTTCCGAGATATACCTGGGCTCCTTTCCCTAAGCGGTTATTGAAATTTCGAGTACTTGTCGAAAATACGGTTGCGTTATCTGCAACTCGCGCTTGATTCCCCATGCATAAAGAGCATCCTGGCATTTCCATTCGACTACCAGCTTGCTCAAAGATTTTGTAATATCCTTCTTTTTTGAGCATTGCTTCATCCATTCTTGTAGGTGGACATACCCATAGCTTTGCTTTGCTAGTACCAGCGCCTTCAAGAATTTTTGCAGCAGCTCGATAATGGCCAATATTTGTCATGCATGATCCAATGAAAACTTCTTGAATTGAATCTCCTGCAACATCACTGAGTAATTTCACATTATCTGGATCATTTGGACATGCCAGAACAGGTTCTTCTAATTTGTCTAGATTGATATTGATGATGCCTGCATAGCTTGCATTTGAATCGGCACTGATCAATTGTGGTTTTGCTATCCAAGCTTCCATTGCTTTGATTCTTCGGGCAAGTGTTTTGGGGTCTTTGTAGCCTCTCGCGATCATGTTTTTTAGCAATGCCACATTGCTTTGTAAGTACTCACTTGTGGTTTTTTCTGAGAGTTTGATTGTGCACCCTGCGCAAGAGCGTTCAGCGCTTGCATCAGTTAATTCAAAAGCTTGTTCAAGCTTTAAATCTGGTAACCCTTCAATCTCCATTATTCTTCCGTTGAAGATATTGATTTTGTTGGTTGTATCTGTACTGAGTAATCCTTTTTGAATTGCCATCCATGGGATTGCATTAACTACATCCCGAAGGGTGATGCCAGGTTGAAGTGAACCACTAAAGCTAATTAATACAGATTCAGGCATGTCTAGAGGCATAGCTCCAATTGCAGCAGCAAACGCAACTACTCCTGAACCTCCAGGGAAAGAGATTCCTAGTGGAAATCGAGTATGGCTATCTCCCCCAGTTCCAACAGTGTCAGGCAAGAGCATTCGATTTAACCAACTATGAATAATTCCGTCTCCAGCGCGGAGCGCTACTCCCCCTCGTTCCTCAAAGAAATCAGGGAGTTCTTTTTGTGTTTGTAGGTCTACAGGCTTCGGATAAGCGGCTGTATGACAGAAGCTTTGCATTACTAAATCTGCCGAAAAACCTAAGCAAGCAAGCTCTTTCATCTCGTCTCTTGTCATTGGCCCTGTTGTGTCTTGACTTCCAACAGTTGTTATTAGAGGTTCACAACTTGTTCCTGGCCTTATCCCTGGCAAACCACATGCACGGCCAACAATTTTTTGGGCTTGGGTAAACCCTTTTTTCTCTTCATTTGAGACATTAGGACGAATGAATATGTCAGAAGGCTCTACACCAAGAAGAGCCCGTACTTTATCTGTTAATGCTCTGCCAATCATCAGAGGTATGCGTCCACCGGCGCGAACTTCATCATTAATTGTGATTGGTTTAAGCTCAAAGGTGGCTATAATTTCTCCTTCATTTTTTTCTCCTTTAGCTATTTCAATTGTTCCCTTTTGAGGCTTAATTGTTATTACATCACCGCTTTTTAGTCTACTTACGTCGCATTCAATAGGTAGAGAGCCTGAATCCTCTGCTGTATTGAAAAAAATAGGAGCTATTTTCCCTCCAAGGATAATTCCTCCATTACGCTTATTTGGCACATAAGGAATATCATTGCCAATATGCCAAAGCATTGAATTTATAGCTGATTTACGCGAACTTCCAGTACCTACAACATCTCCAACGTAAGTAATTGGATAGCCTTTCTCTTTTAATCTTTTTATATCTTCTAAACCATCTGGGGCTCTAGTTTCTAACATTGCAAGAGAATGAAGAGGAATATCTGGCCTTGTAGTCGCGTGAGTGGCTGGCGAAAGGTCGTCTGTATTTGTCTCTCCTTCGACTTTAAAAACAGTTACTGTGATTTCTTTTGCAAGTGTTGGTCTAGAGGTGAACCATTCCGCATTTGCCCAACTTTGTATAACTTTTTTTGCGAATCGATTAGCTTTTGCAAGATCAATTATTTCGTTGTAAGCGTCGTAGACAAGTAAGGTTTTGCTTAGACCATTAGCTGCACAATTTGCAAGGTCTTCATCATTGTTTTTCAGTAATTCAATAAGTACCCCTACGTTATAACCACCGATCATTGTTCCTAAAAGTTCTGTCGCTTCTATTGGAGTCACTAATGGGCTGTGTTTTTTTTGGTCAGCTATGGAGCTTAACCAGCTGACTTTTACATATGAAGCCTCATCTACACCTGGTGGTATCCGATTCCTTAGCAGATCAAGTAAAAACTGGTCCTCCCCAAGCGGTGGGTCTTGTAGGAGTCTTGTAAGCGCTTGAGTTTGTTCTGCAGTTAATGGAAGTGGGGGAATTCCCAAAGCTTCTCTTTCTGCAGCAAGTTGGCGATAGGCACTTAGCATGCTCAATGTCCTGAAGTGTTGATTAGTTACCCTTTTGCTTTGTTTGGGGGCTCTATTTGTTGTAGATAGGTCGTGAAATTAGATTAAGCCCTGCCTTAAGCTTGCATCTTTCCTAACCTGAGTGGCATTCATTAAGGTGAAATGATCACCACTTCAGATTTACATGTGGTGGATACACGGCCTTTGGTGTCGCCTGTATTGCTTCACAGTGACTTACCCATTGACTCAGTATCTATCAAAACTGTTTCAACAGCTCGCAACAATATTCAACGAATCCTTCGAGGAGATGATCAGAGACTACTGGTCATAGTTGGACCATGTTCTGTTCATGATGTTGATGCCGCTAAAGAATATGCCTGTGCATTAGAGCCTTTGCGAGAGAAATATTCTCCTCAGCTAGAGATTGTTATGAGGGTTTATTTTGAAAAACCGCGTACGACAGTTGGTTGGAAAGGCTTGATCAATGATCCTCATTTGGATGGGTCTTATGACATCAATACTGGACTCCGGCGGGCTAGGACCTTACTTCTTGAGCTTGCTCGTCAAGGAATGCCCACGGCAACTGAATTGTTGGATCCAGTTGTTCCTCAATACATTGCAGATTTAATAAGTTGGACAGCAATTGGAGCGAGAACAACAGAAAGTCAGACTCATCGTGAAATGGCGTCAGGATTATCCATGCCAATTGGATATAAAAATGGTACAGATGGGACTGCAGGAATTGCAATTAATGCAATGCAGGCTGCATCAAGACCTCATCATTTCTTAGGCATTAATAGTGAAGGACACGCTTCCATAGTTAGTACTACAGGCAATCCTGATGGACATTTGGTTTTGAGAGGTGGCAAACAAGGAAGTAATTATCATAAAGAAGCAGTACAAGAAGTTTCATCAGAGCTTGCTAAAGCACAGTTAGTAGATCGCTTAATGATTGATTGCAGTCATGACAATTCAAACAAAGATTTTCGACGTCAAGCTGATGTCTTATCTGAGGTTGCTAAGCAAATAAAAGAAGGATCTAGTCAAATTATGGGAGTAATGCTCGAAAGCCATCTCGTTGAAGGGAATCAAAAGATACCATCTGATTTATCAGAGCTTGTATATGGTCAAAGCATTACAGATGCATGCATTGATATAAGCACTACTTCAAGACTAATTAATGAATTAGCTGCAGCTGTTAAGTTGTCTCATTCAAATCTTGAATTTATTGACTAATCAACCAAGCCCAAGCAAATGAAACGCCTATTGGCACAGTGAGGTTGTCAAGGCCCCACATACTCATTTGCTCAAGACCAACTGTTGCAATTGTAATCGCTAATAAATGTTGATAATTGAGATGGACGTCTGTTATTTCGTTGAAAACTCCAAAGATAGTAAAAGATACTAAAGCTAAAGTAATTGTTCCTACAATTGATTTTGTTTGGCCCCAAACTTTCCATTTAGGAGAAGAAACATTTTGTCCAATTAGTCCAGCGAGACCATCACCAAAAGCCATAACTAGGACACCAATACACACTATTTCAGGATTTTTTTGCCAAAAAATACTTAAAAGAATAGTGATGGTCAATCCGTATGCCACCGTTCCATAGCTTTTCCGCTTTATAGATTCGACTTCAGGTAGAAGACTTAATCGATTATTAATTAGAAGTAATATTGTTATTAAACTGGCGATCCCAACAGCCAAATTTTGTGGAATTTCTAGCCACCAAGCCAAGGGAAGAATTGGACCTGTTCCTATGTGAACTATTTTTCGACTTAATTCTTTTTGATGGGGCCAAATTCTTTTACAGAAAATCGCCCCAAAGAGGACAGTTGCTATCCATCCAATAACTACTATTGATGAGTAGATATTATTCAATTAGCTTTACGCAGCTTGTTGATGGTTAGTCATAACTCTTAGTTTTAGAATAGCCTTTGCTTCAAGTTGTCTGACTCTCTCTCTGGAGACATTGATTTGCCGTCCAATTTCAGCGAGTGTTAGTGGCTCTTCACCGTCTAGTCCAAAACGTAATTTCAAGATCTTTTGCTCTCTTTCATTTAACTGAGACAACCAGCCGCCCAGATGTTCTTTTTGGATACTTCGATCCATACCTTCCATCGGCTCTCCACCAGTTGGATCAGGTATTAATTCACCCAATGTACTTCTATCTTCTTCACCTCTTGCATGTGCATCAAGAGACGCACATGGTGCACTTTGGGCAACAAGATCTTCCAGGTCTTTTGGTTCTATGCCCATTGCATGAGCTAATTCCAGTCGATTTGGTTGTCGACCTAATCGGTGCGAAAGCTCCCTTGAGATCCGTCTCATTTTGGATAGCTTTTCACTGATATGAATAGGTAAACGTATTGTTCTTGCACTGTTATCAATTGCACGCGTCATACCCTGACGAATCCACCAGTATGCATATGTAGAAAATTTGTATCCCATTGCAGGATCAAATTTATCCACAGCTCTTTCTAAGCCAATTGCGCCCTCTTGGACAAGATCTAAAAGCTCGAGCCCTTGATTTTGGTACTTTTTAGCGACACTCACAACTAGCCTTAGGTTGGCCGCCATCATCCTGTCTCTTGCTCGCTTGCCCATCCGAATTTGGTGGCGTTGTCTTGGCGTATGTTCTGCTTCCGGCAGCGCCAAAAGATCTTTCATTGATTGAACATGATGAGCTAGCTCTATTTCCTCAGCAGGAGTGAGCAAGGGCACCCGTCCAATGCTACTCAAGTAAAACCCGATAGCATCAGTTCCAAGTCGACCGCTTTGTCGATGAGCTTTATCTAAACGCCGTCTTGAAGTAGACGGTGAGGATGTTTGTGATGAATTTCCATCAAAAACTTCCTTGTTAGATTCCAGAGGGATCCCCATCACCCTGGCCTCCTAAATAATATGTTTGGCCAAAATTTAGCACTTTCACAGCATTTGAGTTGATATGAATCAAAAATCTTTCAGTAGAACTAGGAAAGTTTTACTAGGTAAATAGCGCAATTTGATGGTCATGTATTGCCTTGATGTATCAAAAGTTGCTTTCTCCAGTGGGTTGGCTTTTCCAGGTATGACTGGCCTGGGTGGCTTTATTTATTCAGTTCATCCTTCCATTGTTCAATCAAGTCTTCTTGTGAACATCTTGTTTTGCCGTTGGGTTGACGCTGAATAAACTCTCCGTTGCTTTTCATCTCCCAAGCAGATCTGTTGTCATTTAAGTAACGCCATAGGAGCTTTTCTAATCGTTTCCTTAGTTTTGTATCTTCTATAGGAGTTATGGCTTCTACTCGTCTATCTAAATTGCGTCGCATGAGATCTGCACTACCAATAAATATTTCGGGCTTTTGATTATTCGAAAACCAGAAAATTCGTGAATGCTCTAGGAACCTTCCAACAATGCTGATTACTTTAATATTTTCACTTAATCCTTTTTTATTTGGGTATAGGCAACACATTCCACGGACAATTAGATCAATCTTTACTCCAGCATTAGAGGCCTTGTATAGAAGAGAGATAATCTTCGGGTCGACTAAAGAATTCATTTTTGCACAAATATGTCCTTCACCACCTTCTTGGACATGTTTCATCTCCCTACATATGAGTCTTTCTAATTGCTTACGCAATGTTATAGGGGCTACAAGCAATTTTTTAAATGACTGTTGTTTTGAGAAACCAGTTAAATAGTTAAAAAGTAAGACTAGATCTTCACCTAAATCTTCTCTCGCAGATAACAGTCCAATATCAGTATAAAGTTTTGATGTTTTTGAGTTATAATTTCCTGTACCAATATGAACATAACTCTGTAATTTGTCTTCTTCTTTTCTCACTACTAAGATAATTTTTGTGTGAGTTTTTAGCCCCATCACTCCATATACAACATGAACACCTGATTGCTCCAGATGCTTGGCCCATTGGATATTATTATCTTCATCAAACCGCGCTTTTAGCTCAACAAGAGCCATAACTTGTTTACCTTGGTCAGCGGCACGAATTAAGGCTGCGATTATCGGGGAATCTTTAGAAGTTCTGTATAACGTCATTTTTATACCCATAACCCTTTGATCATCAGCTGCCTGATTAATAAATTCTTCTATGGAAGTCGAAAAAAGATCATATGGATGATGAAGCAATAGATCTTGTTTTTTAATTATCGAAAAGATATTTTTTGATTCTTCTTCTTTGCTCGGATCTGCTGAGGAATCTCGGCGGAGAATAGAAATTAATGGTTTTGATGTTGAACCTTTAAATTCACTGAATTTTAGGCTCTCAAATGGTAGTTTGGAGAGACTAAAAAGATCATCTAATCCCATTAATCCCTTGACTCTATAAAGATCTTCTTCACTAACTGCCATACCATCCATTAAGAGATCTTTGATGTTTGGAGGCATGTTTTCTGAGATCTCTAGCCGGACTACTTCTCCACCCAGTTTTCTTTTTTGCAAACCTTCTTCAATAGCAATCATAAGATCATCAGCCTCTATATCTCTTAGCTCTAGGTCAGCATCTCTAGTGACCCGAAATGTGTAACATTCTTTGATTTCCATGCCAGGAAATAATTGACTTAGATTGTTTGAAATCACTTGTTCAATTGGAATCCCAATAAAAACTGCTTTTCGCTTTTGTCTAGATAATTCAATTGGTATTTCAATAAACCTCTTTAAACTTCTTTGAGGTATCTTTACTCTCGCAAATTCTTTTTGGCCTGTTTCTTTCTCATGAACAACAGCGGCTATATTTAGGCTTAGATTACTTACGAATGGGAATGGATGTGTAGGATCTACTGCTAGTGGTGTAAGTATAGGGAAAATAGTTTCTTTGAAGTAATTATTTATCCAATTTTTTTCATTATTTGTTAGTTGATTATAGTTAATGATACAAATTCCTTCTGAATATAATTTCTCTCTTAGGTCTAATTCAAAATGATTTTGCTGTTCTTCAAGTAAAGGAATAATCTTTTTACGTATAGCAATTAATTGATCTATTGGAGTTTTTCCATCTTCACTCTTTTTGATTATGCCTGCATCCACTTGTGATTTTAATGAAGCCACTCGCACCATAAAAAATTCATCAAGGTTATTGCTGAAAATAGAACTGAATTTCGCTTGCTCTAGAAGTGGCGTTCGCTTATCGGTTGCTTGGGCCAAGACTCTTTCATTGAATTGGATCCAACTAATTTCGCGATTAATATAATTACCTTCCGAAATTTCGTGCGAATTCATATATCACCATTGATTAGATTGAAAAATTTTTGACTCTTGTTCGATTGGATGGCAGCCCTCCTCGGACGAGCCATCCAACCATAATTAAAATGATCATTCCAATCCAGAAAGGACTTCTTGCCCCTAATTCTTCATATACTAGCCCTGCAGCCGCTGCGCCGAGGAAGGTTCCTAAACTTTGTAGTCCTTGGAGGCTACCAAGTGCTGCACCTTGACCAGAGTTATCTAGTTTCTTCGATACAAGTGCTCTTAAACATGGAACAACTAGTCCTGTTCCTAAAGCGAGTAGACCCTCGGCTGTGAAGACAATAGGGATTGAATTTTCTTTTGTAGCTATAGCTAATAGTAGGCACCCAATTATTACAAAGCCTATTCCAAATAAAGTTAGGCGCAATTCTCCAAACTTATTTACAAGTGGACCTATTAATCCACCTTGTACAATCATTGCAACCACCCCTACCCATGCCAGGCTAAGCCCAGGAAGAATACCTTCCCAACCAAAAACCTCTTCTAGATAAAGTAATAAAAAAGAGGTCAGGCCATTAAATGCCATAAAGAACAGAAAAAAAGCAAGACCTAGACGTCTAATTAAAGGATTTGTAAATACCTTGACTAATTGGTTTAGAGGATTTAACTCTCTTTTTTTTGGAATTAATTTTCGTGCTACAGGTGGATGTGTTTCTTTAAGAATAAAAAGAACTACTAGCAAGTTGATGATTGCAAATATAGTCGCAAAAATCCCTGGCAATATAATATTTTTGTTTGTTAGAAGACCACCTAAGAAAGGACCGAGCACGAAGCCCAAGCCAAATGCAACACCTATAAGTCCAAATGCTTTTGCTCTATTACTAGGACTAGATATATCAGCAAGAATGGCGGTTGCGCTCGCGACGGTGCCACCGCTTGCCCCATCAATGATTCTTGATAAAAACAGCAATGTCAGCATGATTGGCGCTCCACCGCTCCATATAGGTAGATATGAGTTCCAGATTCCGATCGTGATAGCAAAAATGCTGAGCCCTATGACTGAACCAAATACGCAAAATGTAATTATTGGCTTTCTTCCAAAACGATCGCTTAGTGCGCCTATTAAAGGTGCGACGGTAAATTGTGCTAGTGCATAAGTCCCTGCTAATAGACCTAAACTGATAGCACTGACACCAAAATTTTGCTTTAGTTTCGGCAATAAAGGTAGTAATACGGTTTCTCCCAGTCGATCGTTGAGCAAAGTAATAAACGCGCAGAGGAGAATACGGAGATCAGGCTTTCTCACTAATTGTGATCATGGTGCAGAATTCAACTATGCCATATTGAATGAAAAAGATCCTTGTTTGACTTGTTGTTTCTTTATTGGTTTATCGAACTTCTCCATTTAATTAGCTTCTCTAATATTTCTTTAGACGATTCTGATCGCATGTAAAAATCAGCTTGCTCGATCCCTTCATTTAGAGTTGATGTTAGACCAGCAAGCCATAAGTAAGTACCGCTATTCCATCGAAGTGATTTTGCATATGGACCACGATTACTTAAGGCTTCCATTGCATCAATTTTCCATTCATCGATATTTGTCCATGGAGCATCTTTCCCTGAACAGTTAAAGTCTTTAGGATGAAGCATTATCCTTTGAGCGATATCATTTTTCTGTCTTGTGAGTATGCATGTACGACTTATAGGAAGATCAGTTCCACCTTCAAGGCCTTTTACAGTAATAATATTTTTTTCTTTCAAGAGACCTAATGTTTTTAATGCTCTATTTTCAGTTGGTGGATGCAGAAAACCACTAACTATTAGATGTTCCCCTTCGTGTGCCGTCCATATAAGTTCCATGCTAGCTAATGGTGGGCGCTTACCTATTTCATCGCGATAAATAATTAGTGTTTCTGCCAGAGGGAAGTGATCAGGTTGATAAATAAACCCGAAATCATTAATTCTTAAACAGTCGTTGACTTCTGTAATAGAAATTCCTTTGAGACTTATTCCTAATGTGTTGAATAACTCTTCTCCAGTCACACCATATTTAACAGGCATACGCCTTCCACTCTGTAATACCACTGGTTGACCAGCGCTTAAAAGAATTAGTGTTGTTAATGGATAAATCGGCGCTGTTTTTGTTCGGCCATCAAATGGCATTCCAAAACAAATTGGTCGATTTTGTCTCTGTTGTGATTTTAACCTTGGTCCTAACTTTCTATATGTATCAATCATTCCTGCAAGTTCCTGAGGTTCAGGTCGCCGAATCCGATGGGCAATCATAAAAGCACCAATTTGGGCAGAACTAGCTTCTCCCGTCAGCATTAAATGCAATGCATCTGCGGCTTCTTCTCTTTCTAATCCGCGACTTGTGTTTTCCCCACTGCCTAATTTGCCTAAGTGACTTTTGAAACGTGTTCTTCCAGATGAGGTGTTGCTCGCCATTATCACGATCAGTTGACTTAAACAAGAATTTCACTATTACGAAATTTAGGCTGCTTTTAGATTATTTTTCATCTTTTAAGAAATGAATATTCACGTGATTTTTAAAGGTGTTTTCTACAGCATCAATGTTGTCTCTACGATTTCTTGAAATGGGCATCGATATGACTAATTGAAGCATTAAAGGCCTTTGCGTATTCTCTAGACTCTTGACCAAGTCCATTTTTGTCGATCTTTTTTATTTCGTTTTCATCGCTTCACCTTGAAAAATTCTATGTTTTGATAATGACAAAAAAAGTCCTTGGAACTGTTTACCTGGTTGGTGCTGGGCCTGGCGATCCAGATTTATTGACTGTTAAGGCAACTCGTTTGATTAGTCAGTGTGGTGCTCTTGTATATGACTCATTAGTCCCACTTGAAATTCTTGAGTTGGCTCCAAAGTCTGCTGAGCTTAGATTTGTTGGTAAAAGGCGAGGACACCACTCGGTTCCACAAGTTAAGACTAATAAGCTTCTTGTAGAACTCGCGAAGCGATATGAAGTGGTTGTTCGTCTAAAGGGTGGAGATCCATTTGTGTTTGGACGAGGAGGAGAAGAAGCCGCTTATATGCAACGAAATGGAGTTGACGTAAAAGTCGTTCCTGGGATTACAGCAGGAATTGCTGCTCCAGCTTATTTAGGCATTCCAGTGACACATCGCTTTGCTGGTTCGTCAGTTACTTTTGTTACTGGTCATGAGGGAGTAGATCAGCAAAGGCCCGAAGTTGATTGGAGAGGCTTAGCAACATCAAGTTCATGCCTTGTAATTTATATGGGCATACATAATCTTGAATACATTGTTCAAGAACTGATTTTAGGAGGTATGGATCCTGCCACCCCTTCGATAGTGATTCAACAGGGTACGGTTGTCGGCCAACGTTACATAAAAACGCCGATTTTTAGCTTATTAAAGAACGTTGCTGATAAGAAATTTGTTTCTCCATCTATTGTCATGATTGGATCAGTAGTTGATTATCAAGTGGATAGTTGTTTCTCGGAGCCTGCCAAAGTTACAATGCCTATTTCTTTTGACTAAGCTTTGGGCATTTTATTAGCTAAAAATTTTAGACATTTCTTGAGCCTAACAATGAGATACTTTCATGCTATTGCTAATAAGGAAAGCCAAAATTCTTGAGCATCAGGAAATCGCTTCATCGACTTACCATCTAGCTCAACAACTGGATGGCAGCTAAGACTATTAATTAGTATCCATTCATCATTTTCTTTTGGATTACGACTTATTAAATCCTCTTTAACGATCCCTCTCTTTAAAGCTTGTTCTCTCATTATTCCTGGCAAACACCCACTTTTTAGTCTTGGTGTAATCCATTGATTATTCCTTTTTATAAATATGTTTGCTGTAGTACTACAGCATAATTCTCCTGTTGTACTTTGCATTAATGCATCATCTAAACCTACAGATAGTGCTTCATAACGAGCTGAAATAGATTGGCTATAGTTAAAGGTTTTACACAAACTTATACGACTACTTGCGTTTCTAAATTCATTTTCGCTAACTAGTACTTTGACAGGTGTAAAACTGCAATGGGATGCATTAAGCTCTAGCCAGAATCGATGGGTTGTATCTTCCAACTTTTTGTCTATAGGGATGTCTATCCCACGTTGATAATTATTACCTCTACTCCAATTGAGACGTAGTGATGCATGCTCATCTTTTAGTTCAATTCGGTCGATTGCTTCATTAACAAGCGGTGTTAACCATTCCTCTCTTGGAGGTGAGTCCATTCCCATTATTGCTGCGCTTTTTTGCCATCGTTTTAAATGAGCTTGGATAAGTTGAGGCTGTTTATTTAGAATAAGGATGGTTTCAAAAACTCCATCCCCGAACTGTAAACCTCGGTCTTTTAGAGGGATCACTAAAGTTTCTGGAACTCCCCATTTGCCATCGACCCATGCAATGCTTTTTTTCATTCAAGTGCTTGGAGTAAAGGCATTATTTTCCAAGTAAGCTCTTCTGCTTCTCTTTGGGGACAGGAATCAGCAACTATGCCACAACCCGCATGGGCTCTTAATGTCTCTCCGTGAAGTATAAGAGAACGAATAACAATACTACTGTCAAATCGACCATCCCAATCAAGGTGCATTAATGATCCACAATACGGTCCTCTAGATGTGGGTTCAATTTCATTGAGTCGTTCGCAGGCCCTTAGTTTTGGCGCCCCACTTATAGATCCTCCGGGCCAGCAAGCTTTTAATAAGTCAACCCATGTTTTATTTTCAATCAATGATCCTTGGATTACTGATGTGAGGTGATGCACTTGCCTGTAGCTTTCAAGGCCTACTAATTGTGGAACGATGATTGAGCCGGGTTTACATACTTTGCCAAGATCATTGCGTAGTAGATCTACGATCATTATATTTTCTGCTCTATCTTTAGGACTACAAATCAAATCTCCTACAAGATCGGCATCTTTAATTGGATTTTGATGACGTGGTCTAGTCCCTTTAATAGGTCTAGTCTCTACTTCTCCACTAGGGAGTACTTTTAGGAATCTCTCTGGCGACCTAGAGATGACTGCTTGACCACTTGCTTCGGCTGTGCCTATTACTAATCCCGAAAAGGGTGCGGGACTGTGAGCTTTTAGTCTTAGGAAAAGCTCTAATGCAATCTGTTTTTTGGGTACTGATGTAATGCAGCATGCAGTGAGATTTGCTTGGAAAATATCCCCTTGAGCTATTAATTCTTTGATTGCTTTGACATTTGAGGAGTATTCATCTCGATTAGTTAGCCATTTCCAATTCTCTAAAGGAATTTTTATTTCATGTTTCGAAGACAAATCGAGTTTTTGCATCTCAAGATTTGTTTTTTCCTTTGAGATTGCTTGTAACCAGTGATCAAATTGATCAAGTCGCTTTTTGTTGCATCCTTCAAGCCACAGTTGTTGCAGTTGAAGATCGAATTTGATTACAGGGTCATGGCTGACCATCCATAGCATTGCCATCTGATCGGATTTCCACGAGTTTTTGGGCTCTAGCCAGGCACCTGCTTCATAGCTCAACCATCCAGTCCAGTGACCAGGTTCAAGATTATTCAGTTCTTCGAATGGGTTTTTAGTACTTTCCTTACTAGGTAATCCATCACAATAAATATGGTTTATTGGGTCGACTCCAAGGATGACCCATCTACCCAGTTTGCTGCCATCGCCATCTAGCCATACCAACCCTTCCTCTCCCCATGTTTTTACGAGGTTTTGAACTAAAAGACTTGGTTCAATCCAGGGACACCTTCTTTTCTCAGGTGTGATCATTCTTGACCATGACTACACATTTCGGGCCTTCCAGCTTTGATTAACCCCTCATTACGAATTTGACAGCTTTCGCATTTTCCACATGGGCTGTTTTGTCCGCTGTAACAGCTCCAAGTTCGATCAATTGGGATATTGAGTCGAATAGCTTCCTGAATAATTTTAACTTTTCTCCATTCAATTAAAGGGGCCCATAGCTTTATTCCATTTCCTTGTCGACCAGCTTTATTACTTAGATTTGCTAGCTTTTGGTACGCCTCGAGGTAGTCAGCTCTACAATCCGGATACCCTGAATAGTCCATAGCATTTACACCTAATACGATCTGATTGGCATTTTTTGCTTCAGCAAGACTTAGGGCTATCGCTATAAAAACAGTATTCCTCCCAGGCACATAGGTATTTGGGATTTCGCCATCTCTTGTTCCTTGCTTAGGTAAGTTTTGATCTAAGTCAGTTAGCGATGATCCTCCCCATAAGCCAAGATCGACTTTCATTACATGATGTTCTTCGAGCTTAAGGAAATTAGCGATTTCTCTAGCTGCATTTAGTTCCCGTCGATGTCTCTGGCCGTATTCGAATGACAACCCTATTACTTTTTGACCTGCTTCAAGAGCTAAAGCTGTTGCAGTTGCAGAGTCTAATCCTCCTGATAGAAGGGAAATAGTTGTTGTTTCTTGGTACCTCTTCATTGGTATGTGGGTTGTGAGGCAGTCCTCTAAATTAAAAAATGTTTTTCAATGATAGGTTTTGAAAGATCATTTAGCTGACCCCAAGCCATTTGTGGGTTTGCATGCTTAACCGCCATTGGGGATGCTCCCTTACATAATTAAATGTTAGTTCTTGGGCCATTTTGCTATTCCAACCTGCTTGTAGAAAAAGCAATGGAGATTTTTTGATCTGACTTTTATTTGTGCGACCTCTGCTTTTTTGTGCTGCTATTGCCATTTCCTCTGCGAAAATAAGATCTTCTTTCTCATGAATGATTGGCTTTAGCTCATGACATTTGCTCAATAATTCCTGGCAAGGAGGTGCATGACGTTTTGGGGAGAGCGTGATCCAGTTTAGGCTCCCACTCATAGGATTAACACCACTTGTTTCAAGATGAATTGGCATTGATTCGTTCTTCGTAGTTATTGTCCTTTTATTTATTTCATTACAAAGTTGATCTAGATTATGGTGTAAGGGTTCCCCTCCTGTAATGACTACAAAAGCGGCACCATTATTAAATGCATTTTTTGCTTCTACTGCAAGTACATTGAGTGAGATGTTGGGGTGTTCACTTGCATCCCATGAGTTTTTAGTGTCGCACCATGGACAACCAACTTTACAGCTAGCTAGACGTATAAAAAATGCACTTCTTCCTACATGAGCGCCCTCTCCTTGAATGGAATGGAATCTTTCCACTATTGGCAGGGTGGTTGCCATTAATCTTCGTTCTTGACTGACCCAAGTTGATGCTGCATTGCTTCATCGGGTGATGCAGGTAGACGTAGTTGAGCTGCTTCGATTAATCCACGGAACAGGGGGTGGGGTTCTCCAGGTCTTGATAAAAATTCAGGATGATATTGACAGGCAGTAAAGAATGGATGGTTTTCTAATTCAATTAACTCGACAAGTCGACCATCTGGAGATGTTCCACTTATTACATAGCCTGATTCGAGAAAGAGATTTCTATATGAATTGTTGAACTCATATCTATGTCTATGACGTTCATAAACAACTTGCTCTGCATAAAGTCTTTCCCCAAGGGTTCCAGGAAGTAATCGACATGGATAGACACCTAGTCGCATGGTGCCGCCAAGATTTTCTATATCTTGTTGTTCAGGTAGTAGATGAATTACTGGGTGTGGAGTAGTTGCCTCTAATTCTGCACTGGTTGCTCCTTTTAATCCTGCTTGGTTTCTGGCCCATTCGATTACAGCACATTGCATTCCTAGACATAGGCCTAAGAATGGGACACGTTGTTCTCGTGCCCATTTAATTGCAGCAATTTTTCCATCGACGCCTCGGTTTCCAAAACCACCTGGCACAACAATTGCATCCATACCTTTAAGAAGATTGTCAGGGCCTTCTCCTTCAATTTGCTCCGCACATACCCAATGAAGGTTTAGAGAAGCATCTTGAGCAATACATGCATGTCTCAATGCTTCCACTACAGATAGATATGCATCATTGAGTTGAACATATTTGCCAACTAACGCGACTTTTACTGTTGGACCAGGATGTCGGAGATTATGGACTAATTGCTCCCATTTGCTCATGTCACTTTCATGGTCAGCAAGGTTCAAAACATTTAGCACCTCTTTACATAGCCCTTCTTTCTTAAGTGCTAATGGAACTGCATAGATGCTGTCAGCATCTAGTGATTGGATTACTCCTTTCATTGGCACTCCACAGAAGCCACCAATTTTCCGTTTAAGTTCTTCGTTGATAGCTCTGTCACTTCTACAAACGAGTAAGTCAGGTTGTATACCTATTGATCTCAATTCTTTAACAGAGTGTTGAGTGGGTTTTGTTTTTAATTCTCCAGATGTGCCAATGAAAGGGAGCAGGGTTACATGAATGTATGCCAGGTTGTTCGGACCTACATCACCTCTGAATTCGCGAATTGCTTCAAGAAATGGTAATGACTCAATGTCTCCGACTGTTCCTCCAATCTCAGTAATCACTACGTCAGCACCGCTATTTGCAGCAACTCGATGTATCCGTTCACGTATTTCACCTGTTATATGTGGGATTACTTGCACTGTTCCACCTTGGTAGTCACCACGTCGCTCTTTATTGATAACTGCTTGATAAATAGAACCAGTTGTCACGCTATTTAGTCGTGACATTGCAGTATCAGTAAACCTTTCATAGTGCCCTAGATCCAGGTCGGTTTCTGCTCCATCTTCTGTTACGAAGACTTCACCATGTTGGAAAGGGCTCATGGTCCCTGGATCAACATTGAGATATGGGTCAAGCTTTAAAATTGATACGCTGTATCCACGAGACTTGAGAAGCCGTCCCAAGCTCGCTGCCACAATTCCTTTCCCGATGCTGGATACGACTCCACCGGTTACGAAGACGTATTTGGCCATGAACTCCTTGGTGACTCTTCAACTTACCTCGGATTCGCATAGAATCTGCAGGTGAACATTAGGAATTCTGAAAGTTTTTTGAATTAACTGTCTAGATTTTGGATGTAGTCGTTAATTTTGCAGCGTCTTTCTGGTTGTTGCAATTTCAAGAGGGCTCTAGTCTCAAGCTGACGGATTCGTTCTCGGGATAGGTGCATATCTGCCCCGATTTGCGTAAGGGTTTGAGGCAGATCATCATCTAATCCAAAACGTTTTCTGATTATGGTTGCTTCTCTACTATTGAGCCCTTGAAGAAGTGCTTCAAGATCATGATGTAATTGATTAAGTGTAAGTAATTCTTCAGGGGTTTTGTTGTCATCTTCAAGCAGATCAATTATTCGAGAGTCTTTATTTGGCCCCACAGGTGTTTCTAAAGAGATTGATTTTGGCATTCTCATCATCGTTTCACGGATTGTTTCCTCACTAAGTTTCATAGCCTTTGCAAGGTCTGAAATTGAGGCTAGATGACCTTGCTGACTTGCTATTTCTTGTTGAACTTTTTTGATACGGGTGAGTTTCTCATTGATATGTACTGGCAGACGGATTGTGCGACTCTGGGTGGCAATAGCTCTTGTTATTCCTTGACGAATCCACCAGTAGGCATAAGTGCTGAAGCGGAATCCTCTTGTTGGATCAAACTTGTCAACAGCTTTTTCCAGACCAAGAGTTCCTTCTTGGACTAGATCTAATAATTCTATGCCTCGTTTTTGGTATTTTTTGGCAACGGCAACAACAAGGCGGAGATTTGCTTGCATCATTTGATCTTTTGCTCTTCTGCCATCTCGCAGTGCTTTCTTGAGTGTTTTTGGCTCTAACCCAGATATATCTCCCCAGGCTTTGTAGCCTTTAGTCACTTTGTCTTCTAATTCAGAAATACTGATTTCTGCAGCACGAGACCATTCGATTTTTGTTGGCCAATGACAAAAATGTTGGGCTTCTCGTTGTTGAAGCTCTTGAAGATGTTTTAAGTCCTTTATGGCATTATTTTGTGTTGCCAGTTCTGTTTCCTGTTTAAGCAAGACTTTTCTTCTTTGGATTTGTCTTGCCAAAATCACTTCGTCTTCTGAGCTCAGCAGATCTACTCGACTAATTTCGTGTAGATAGAGACGAACTAGGTCCGTTGTGTTTTTTCTTGGTAGTCGGGCTTCCCCTTTTGGATGAGACCTTTTTTTCAAGGGTTTGAAGCAGCTTATAAGTTAATGGTTTACTTTTTTTTGACCAGCTTGCCATAATGCTCAGAATCTATTCAGTATCTTGATAGGTACTTATGACATTTAGCTCTTTCATTTGCTCTTCGGATACTCCTGATGGAGCCCCTGTCATTAGGCAACGAGCATTTTGAGTTTTTGGGAAAGCAATAGTGTCTCTAATTGAATCTTCACCAGTGAGCAGCATCACTATTCGGTCAATACCAAACGCAAGTCCTCCATGAGGCGGTGCCCCCATATCAAGAGCATCCAAGAGAAAGCCAAATTGATTTTCAGCTTCATTAGCCTTCATGCCAATCGCTTTCAGTACTGCTTTCTGTAATTCAGAGTTATGAATGCGAAGAGAACCTCCACCGAGCTCTAGGCCATTTAGAACAAGGTCATATGCATGTGCATTTGCTTTTGGAAGTTGTTTTATCCAGAGATTTGGATCTTTCCCAATATCTTCTTCTTTAGGGGCGCAAAAAGGATGGTGAAGAGCTTCTAGTCTTTTTTCTTCAGGGTTAAACTCGAACATTGGAAAGTCAATTATCCAAAGAAAGTTCCAACTAGAGCTGTTATTTTGATCAGGAACTAACTTTAGCTCTTGAGCAAGAAATTGCCTTACTCGGTCAAGACTTTTATTAACAATAGAGGTTTTTCCTGCACCAAATAATATTAAATCTCCTGGCTTTGCTTGACTCCTTTTAAGGAGATCTCTTTTTTGTTCATTGCTTAGATTATCTTTTATTGCACCAATTGTATCGATTTCATTTTCTTCTCGAACTCTTATAAATGCTAGACCTCCGGCTCCTGCTTTTTGGGCCTCAGTAAAAATGTCTCCCCCTGGCTTAATTCTGACATTACTTATGAATTTGTTTCCACCTGGAATAGTAATGCATTTTACGGATCCTCCATTAGCAATGGCTCCTGAAAAAACTTTGAAACCAATATTTTCGAGGATGTCATTTACATTTTTTAATTCCATCCCATAGCGAGTATCTGGTCTATCGGTCCCAAAACGCTCCATAGACTCATGCCAAGTCATTCTTGGAAAAGGTTGTTTTAGTGTGCACCCCTTAACTTCTTTCCAGATTGTACAGATTAGCTTTTCATTAAGTTCAAGTATTTGCTCTTGACTCATAAAACTCATCTCTATATCTAATTGTGTAAATTCAGGTTGTCTATCAGCTCTTAAATCTTCGTCTCTAAAGCAACGAGCTATTTGGTAATAACGTTCTAATCCACCTATCATTAGTAATTGTTTGAATAGTTGAGGTGATTGGGGTAGGGCAAACCATTCACCTCCACATACTCTTGAAGGGACTAGATAATCGCGAGCACCTTCTGGAGTGGATTTTGTAAGAATTGGTGTTTCAACTTCAATAAAACCTTCTTTTTCAAGGAACTCTCGAGCTGCTCGAAGTGTTGCATGTCGAGTTCTTAGATTTTGGTTCATACGTCTTTTGCGTAGATCCAGGTATCTATGTCTGAGCCTCAGCTCTTCTCTGACTGGCTCTTCATCGTGAATTGAAATTGAAAAAGGTAAATTCTTTCTAACGGGGTTAAGAATGTTTAGTGTCTTAACGAAGATTTCTACTTCGCCTGTTTCTATTTTTCTATTAATTGATTCAGATGGTCTTGGTTGCACAAGACCAGTGATTTGGAGAACTGTTTCACTCCTAAGGCTTTCTGCTTTGTTAAAAAGCTCTTCCCCTTGCTCAGGGTCAATAGTGATCTGCACTGTTCCACTTTGGTCTCTGAGATCGATGAAGATCACTCCTCCATGATCTCGACACCGATCAACCCATCCACAAAGCTCAACTGTGGATGAGATGTCTTTATTTCTTATTTCACCGCAACCGTTGCTGCGCATAGGAAAAATTAATTATGAAAGGAAAGTTTCTCATAAGACAGCCTTTCAGCTGACTTGACGAGGCATTGAAATTGATTCATGAGGGCCTATAGAAGGGGCGTTTGATTAGTGTTGCAAGATGTTTTTTACCTCTGATCTCCACTTCTAGCTTGTTCCCTAGTGAGGCAAGTGTTTGTGGTACGTAGGCCATCGCAATTGCTTTGTTGAGCGTAGGTGACCAAGAGCCGCTTGTAATTTTTCCAACCAGCTTCTCTTCATGAAAGACATCGTAATTATTTCTCGCTATTGCTTTACCTTCGAGCTCTAGGCCTACAAGACGTCGATGAACGCCAGTTTTTGTTTGGGTCTCAAGTACTTTCCTCCCAATGAATTCACTAGGCATTTCTAAATGGACTAGCCACCCCAGGCCTGCTTCAAATGGGGTAGTAGAGCTGTCCATTTCTTTTCCATATAGATGGAAACCTGCCTCCAGACGCAATGTGTCCCTGCAACCAAGTCCACATGGTGTAACGCCTAGCTCAAGCAGTTTGAACCAAAGTGTTCGGCCCATTTCTTCAGTCAAAAGGAGCTCAAAACCAATTTCACCTGTATAACCTGTACGTGAAATGAAGGTTGAATTGGAATCATTCCCGTTGAGTTCGTTTAGACAGATGTTTTTGTGACTAAATGCCGGCATATTGATTACTGGTTCTTCGGTAAGACCTTGCAACAAAGTACAGGACTTTGGACCTTGAATTGCAAGGAAAATATAATTCTCTTTTTCTTTTGATATCGAAATTCCTTCAGGTGATAGATGTTGCTTTATCCATTCAGTGTCTGTGTCTGTACAAGCTGCATTAATTATTAAAAGCAGCATCTCTTGATTGTCTTTGCTTATTCCTAAATCGTAAATAATTAGATCATCCAGGATTCCACCATTTTCATTTAGTAATACCGAATAGCATGCTTCACCTTTTCCAATTCTTTGTAAATCGGATGGAACAAGTTTTTGTAGGTGCTGTTTAGCGTTTGTTCCTTCAATTCGAATGATTCCCATATGAGAGATATCAAACATTCCTGATTGGTTACGGACTGCCTGATGTTCTTTGATCACACTTGAAAATTGCACGGGCATTTCCCAGCCTGCGAAGGGAACCATCCGTCCTCCAGCATCTAGACATTCTTTATATAGGGGGGTGCGTTGAAGCTTCATAAGTCGTTTGTCTTGAGTAAAAAGCTAGGAATTTCTAAATCTTCGCTTAAGAAGCGGAAGGAAAGCAGCAGATTTTGAAGTAATACATGTTGAAACCATCAAGACTCTTTACCCTGTGTTTCTTAGAGGATTTCAAATGTCCACTCAAGAGTGCTGCAGAACTTGTGAGCATTGCAATGCAAAAGAAAATTTATCTGAGTGTTGGTGCCGTCTTCGTAAAATTAAATTTTCTTATGATGTAGCTAAATTGGCTTTTTGTCATCACTGGACAGAAAAACCACCTTCATTGCCTATTTTTGAGCCTGACCCTTCAGACATCCTTATTGATAGGCAGTTGGAGTTGGGACGACCTTTTAAGTGATTTTTTCGGGACCTTTTGTTAGAGGCTTAAAAGCATTATTAGGCTACGTGTAACTTTTGCGGCTAATACACTGCTGATACCAGTGATGTCTAGCTGTGGCGATAACTCCACTACATCAGCTCCAATGAGATTGTGTTTTCGAAGAACGTTAATTATGGCAGCGAAATCATTCCAGAAAAATCCCCCAGGCTCTGGGGTACCAGTTCCAGGAAGTACACTTGGGTCGAACCAATCTAGATCGACTGTTAGATAAATAGGTTGTCCCATATATTTTTGAAGTGTTGTTGATAGTTCAGTAGCGGCTTTGCCAGGAAAATGTTTTATCAGTCGACTTTCCTTTTTTAATTCGGCAAATTCTTCTCGGGTTCCACTACGAATTCCTATTTGAAAAAGTTTGCCACTTGGAAGTACTTCTAGACATCGCCGCATAGCACAAGCATGACTATGTTTTGAGCCCAGCCATTCTTCACGAAGGTCTGCATGGGCATCTAGTTGTACCAAAATCAAGTCTTTATGGATATTGGTGATAGCTGAAATTGCTCCGCTGCTGATGGAATGTTCCCCACCAAGCATTAATGGCTTGAGACCTAGTTTCAGAATTGTTTGGGTTGAGTTTTGAACTGCTCTAATAACAGGTTCAGGTGCACCTAAAGGAATTGAAACAGCACCAAGGTCTGCGAATTTCAACTCATTTAGATCAAGATCTAGTTGTGAACAATAGGTTTCTATCCCAGCACTTACCTCCCTTATTGCTGATGGTCCAAATCTTGCTCCTGGCCTAAAAGAAGTTGTTCCATCGTATGGAACACCATAAAGACCGATTTTGCATCCAGCAGGTTTTCGTTGTGCCCCCAGAAAGAGACCTCCATCAGTTTCGAATGCGTTGAGATTGTTAGTCATTTTTCTAGCTCTCTTTCGATACATGCCGGGATGGCTTCAAAAGCACCCTTTTGCCACCGAGGACTCCAGATTTCACATTTACTAGCTATGTCTTGAATTCTGCTATTTATAGGGTTGTGAAAACGAGGACTGTCGATAGCTCCAAATGTCCAGCTCCACCATCCACTTGGATATATTGGTACCCAGCCATAAAGTGGTTGTGCATATTCGAAGATGTTCTTCAGTAGGTTGACGGTCTCTACATGGACTTCATGGAATGATTCTGGGGATTCACTTTGTGTAGCAAATACTCCATTCGTCTTCAGTATTCGACGGCAGTTCTCAAAGAACTCTTTATTGAATAATCCCTTTGCTGGACCTACAGGATCAGAGCCATCCACAATGACTACGTCGTAATAGTCATTCTTGGCTTTTGAAACCCATGAAACTCCATCTTCGATTGCTAGATTCATTCTTTGATCATTCCAAATACTTCCTCCAAGAGTAGGTAAGTACTTTTGGCTTGTTTCAACAACAACCTCATCAATTTCTACAAGATCTAGATATTCAAGAGCACTATGTCTTAAACACTCTCTTGCTGTTCCTCCGTCTCCTCCGCCAATTATTAATACTCGCTTCAGATCACCCGCACTACATAGAGCAGGATGGGCTAAACATTCGTGATAAGTTTTTTCTTGCCGCTCCGCTGTCATCCAACAGCCATTTAATAACAGTGCTTTTCCATATCGCTTGCTGTCGATAATTGTAATTCTCTGGAACCTACTTCTTTTGTCAATTAATATTTGACCTTCAAGCCCATAACGGCTTCCTTTGTGATATTCATCTATCCAGTTGGTTGTGTTTTTATTCATTGAGAGAAATTAGCTTTTATTATTTTTATGATGGATTGGTTTTCTTCTTTTTGTCCTCGAGTCTTGCTTTTGCAGTTTTCCATAAATCAGTAAGTTTTGAAAGAGAATGGCCCGAAAATTTCCCGTCAAGAGTTTCCTCGACAATGTAAAACCGCTTGAGAAACCGTTGATTTGTCCCTGCCAAACCTTCTTCAGGGTTTAGTTCAGCCCACCTTGCAATATTTACAAGAGCAAAAAGTAAGTCTCCCAGCTCACTCTCAGCTTCAATTCGATTATTTTCTGAGAGTGCCTTTTTTAGCTCGTCAATTTCTTCATTAACTTTGTCCCAAACGCCATTTATTGATTCCCATTCAAACCCAATCTCCGCCACTTTTTTAGAGATGTACATTGCCCCGGCTAATTCTGACTGCCCCCTTATCTTTTTTTGAAGATGTTCTGTTAATGGACTATTTGATTGGGCTTGCGGTTTTTCTGATGCTTTAATTGCTTCCCAGCTTTTTTTGAGTTCATTGCAGTTGAGAGACTTTGTTTTTATGAAAACATGAGGATGCCTTCTGATGATTTTTTGACTTATTGCTTTTGTTATGTCTCCAAAATCAAATCGGCCTTGTTCATTGGCGATTTGAGCATGCAGAACAACTTGTAATAGCAAATCGCCAAGTTCTTCAATGAGGTCGTTGTCATTTCCGTTTCTGATCGCATCTACTACTTCGTGTGCTTCTTCAAGAACGTAAGGAATCAAAGTGTGATGTGTTTGCTCTAAATCCCACGGACATCCATCTTTTGGATTGCGCAACCTGGCTATTAGGTCTAGTAATTTCGTGATTTCTGATGCGTCAGTGGATTCCATCGTTATTTGGTGGGAAGTTGTTCGATAAACGCTTATCAATTTTTCCAACGCTTTAGTTCTTTTGGAATAGGGTCACCATCCTGAATCAGGTGCAGCCATACGCTTGCTTCTATTCCAATTAGAGAAGCAAGCATTGGCTTTGGATAAAATTCAATGAGTTTTCTTAGCCATTCGAAAATAATCTGAGGTGACGCAAGATTAGTTGGGCTTATAAGCACAAGGCATACTGTCATCACACCAATCAAATAGGTCAACCTAAGGGTTGTTCCTATCACTGGACTATGTGACCATATTGAGCGGTGTGGAATAAGTTTTTTATACGGCCACCACAACACTTGAAAAATTCCCCAGCGTTGTTGTGCTTTTGATTTTGTGTCTAGGTCAGGAGAGAGCCATAGCCCTCCTATAAGAAAGGCAAGCCCTCCTATTAGCCCACTTTGCAAATCAAGTAATAGCCAAAGACAAACTCCTACAGGGACGCAACAAAACTTGGTTGCGGTTTCATGATTTTTGCCGGATGTCATTCGATTTTGGTACTGTGAATACTTCCAATGCCCTCATAGGTCAAAATGGATTAATGGGCGATTAGCTCAGCGGTAGAGCGCCTGCCTTACAAGCAGGATGTCCCTGGTTCGAACCCTGGATCGCCCATTTTAAATACCTTCTTACTGGGAAACATAAGTAATTTTCTACTTAAACGCTTGAGTCAAAGCCTGCATATTGTTGATTACTTTGACTTTCTTTCATATTCAAGAAAAAATTAACTGTTATTGGAAGATCAATTTTTAAATTTCTATATTATTATTAATGTCCGTTCCATAGTTATCAAGATTGCAAAATTTTTAAATCATTTAGCTAAAAAAGAATAGACAAATATTAGCTTCGCTCTTATTTGACACACATAAATTAGTTGATTAAATGATCCTATCTCTATGGAATAATTAATCATATTTTTGCATTACATTTAATCAATAGGGAAGTTTTGGTGCTAGCTTAAGTTTTATTCACTTAGGCTTAGGCTTGATGAGAATTACTTCAACTGCTGCAGCTGAGCTTGGCAGACAAGCTTCTTTTGCTGGATCTGCCGGTCAGATGCATCTTGATTTAGTTGAAGATCCATGTGGGGAGGGTTGGTTACATATTCGCTTACGGCCAGGGCAGTTTTCTGGGGTTCCCATGGCTCGTACAGATGGGCTTACTTTGTTTGTACCGGAAAAACAATATCCACTTTTAAAAGACTTGATACTTAATTATTTTGGGGATTTAAGTGGTGGTGGATTTTTGATTAGTCCTCCAGAAGGAACAGAAATTTGCGCTTGTGGAGGCGGTTTTCGTCATGTTCTTCATGTTGATCAGTGATTTCTTAGATCGTAATGATTGTTTATCCATTGAGCCATCATTGATTACGTAGCTTAGAGAAATATATTATGAAAATGAATTAAGATCTCTTTCTAATTTTAAAAAGGTTTATTTAAATTCTTTCACCTCATAATCAAGGACTGATGTTAATTTATTTTTTGTTGTTCTTACTAGTTCTTGTGCTCTCATGGTTAGGTTTCCAGTGGAATCAGTTGGAGCTTTTAAAGAATTCACATCAATCAGGAAGAATGGTAAAAAAACTTCGAAGGAAGAATAGAAAAAATATAAGAAAGTAATTTTAATCTACAAATTTAATTCTGCATTGAATAATTTTTCCATCTATTGATGGTTGATTAGTATCGATATCTTTGCATCACAGGCCAGCCAAGTTTAAACTCCTTAGTCTCTTGATAATCTAAACCTAGAATTTGCCTGGTTTCTTTATCATGATGACAATAATGGGAGGATCTGTTACAGGCTACTTCAGCTTCAAACCTAGATGAGTAGCTATTAAAGTTCAACCCAAAGAAGATAGTGCTACCACACAAGACAAATAATACCGAAATATTTTTTGGAGTGTTAAGCCTTTTGACCCCTTTTGCAAGTTTGTTTTGAATCTGCATGTCTTTTACCTTTTTGATTGAGATTAATATGGGCCAAAATAAGTTGTGCATTTTGCTCCCATGTGAGCTCCAAGAGTTATTGCATGATTAAGGCTCCAATTAGCAGCAAGTCCTGTCGTAACTCCTGCAGCAAAAGTGTCCCCACATCCATAGGTATCAACCATAGGAGAGGATAAATTTACAGCCTCGAAGTATTTATTTGGAAGTATTTTTCCACCTTTCGCCCCTAGAGTAGCAATTTGAAATTCTGGCTCTTTTTTAAGATTTTTAGGATCGATCGTTTCTCCCGGATCTAGTCCACTGCCAATCAAAGCATTTAGATGAACATTTGATTTTTGAAGTATGTCTATTCCTATTCTCGGGGTTGCTGCAATTAAACGAGCTTTTCTACAAAATTGAAGTCCTTTTGCATCTGTTGCCGTCACAAATATCCCATCAAAATCTCCTAGTTCATTCCAAGGAAGCTCATCATTTGAAGTAGGAGTTAGCCTTTCGCCAACAACGGTAATAGCTCTTTCGCCATGTTGGTCTACCATACTTATCCCTCGCCGTGTTGGCTTATTTTTCCAAGCAACATGCATGACAAGGCCAAGTTCTTTTAGTCTTTGGTGAGATTTTTCGCCTAACTCATCATTCCCAAGAGCTGTGATGAAGTGAACAGGCTGTTTAAGGATCTCTGCCATTTTCACAGCTATTACAGCTCCTCCACCTGCTGGGGCCTCGAAAGAATTGTTTGCGTGACCAATTATTCCTGCTTGAGGAAGTTTGTCTAAAGCCAAGAAGTTTACCCATTCAACATGACCAACCACTGCAAGTTTTAGCTTGGGTAGTAATGGAAGATCGGCAAGACTTGACATCTTAATGCTGTTCATATTATTAAAAGAGTCTTGATAATTGATATTCAAAAGAAAATTTATTAGTCAAAGTTTAAGTTGTGTAATCGGCATTTATAGTTATGTAATCCTTTGACAAATCACACCCCCATGCACTGCCTTTCCCTATTCCATTACCAATTCTAATCTTTATACCTATTTTGTTATGTGAAACATCAATATTCTTCCTTGTTTCTTTCATGTATTGAACACATGCAGATTTGTCAAAGTCTACTGGAAGTCCATCTTTTAGAATCAGGAATTCACCTACCCAAAGATTTACTTCTTTTGGATTAATTGCTACTCCTGAATTTCCTATTGCGGATATTATTCTGCCCCAATTCGGATCACAACCATGAATAGCTGTTTTTACTAATGAGGAACTACATACTTTTCTTCCAACTAGCCTTGCTTCATCATCATTCGCGCAACCTTCTACATTAACTTCAATTAAAGAAGTCGCACCTTCGCCGTCTCTTGCGATTTCTTTTGCTAGATAGTTTGTTACTTTATCGACACCATATTTTAAGGCTTCTATATGACTTGCTTCTAATGGTTCTCCTGTGCAAAACCCTAAAAAGGTATCATTTGTACTGGTGTCCCCATCAACGGTTATCGCATTAAATGATTTTTGTGCAGAGTCTTTAATTATCTCATCCCAAATAACCTTGGGTATTTTCACGTCACATGTTAAATAAGCTAGCATCGTTGCCATATTTGGGTGAATCATTCCTGAACCTTTAGCCATTCCACCAATTCGCACCCTTCTATTGCCCAAATTAGCTTCTATAGATATTTCTTTTTCCTTTAAATCTGTAGTCATTATTGCTTTAGCAGCATCTTTTCCACAGATCTCGTTTAGAGACATTATTAGTTTATCAAGATGACGTAGTAAGTTTCCTGTCGGAATACGAACTCCAATAACCCCTGTAGAACAGATTAAAATCTCCTTATTGCTTAATCCAAGCTTCTGACTTAATGCATTCGTGATTTTTAGATTATCTTGTATTCCTTGTTCCCCAGTACATGCATTTGCTTGACCAGAATTTATTAGCACAGCTCTAATAAGGCCATTTCTAGCTTTTAGACGTTCTTGACAAAGCTCTATACAATTTGCCTTCATCATTGATTGTGTAAATACACCGGAACAAATTGTTCCTTTTGGTACTACTAGTAATGCAAGATCTGAGTTTTCTGATTGCTTTAAGTTAGCTTTGATGCCAGCTGCTTGAAAGCCTTTTGGAGCCGCAATTCCTCCTGATGTAAGAGACCACAATTCATCAAAGTGGTTTTCTAATTTTTTTTCTGGGTGATTCAAACTAAGCTCCTATAACAATGACCCATCATCAGAAAAGCTCTTCCAGCCAATTTCGTTGGGACGGCAAACAACGACGTATTGGCATTACTGGTGGAATAGCCACAGGTAAGAGCAGTGTGGCTCATTACCTTCAAAACGTGCAAGCCCTCCCGGTCCTTGACGCTGATGTTTTAGCTAGAAATCTCCTCACAAAAGGTTCTAAAACTACTTTGGCTGTCATTCATCGATATGGAAAAACAGTAGTGGTTGATGGCTGTGAAAATAATGATGTGTTAGATCGCTCTGCCTTAAGTCACATTATTTTTTCTGACCCACAAGAGAGGCGATGGTTGGAGGAACTTATCCATCCTCAGGTTTTTCAGCTCATCGTACAAGAGCTTACGAATCTTAGAAAAGAGCCAATCGTTGTTTTGCTAATTCCTTTATTATTTGAGGCTAAATATACAGAAATGTGCTCTGAGATATGGGTTGTTTCATGTAATCCAGATCAACAGATAAGACGCTTAATTGATCGAGAAGGCTTTACAGTAGCAGATGCTAATGCACGTATATCTGCTCAGTTGCCCTTAGATGTGAAAATTAGTTTCGCTGATGTAGTTATAGATAATAGTGGTGATCATTTTAGTTGGATTTCTCAAGTAAAAGGATTACTATAATTATTTATTTATTGAGCTTTTCATTAAGGATTTGATTGCTAAGCTTCGGATCAGCTTTACCTCCAGTTTTTTTCATTAATTGGCCTACAAAGAATCCCTGAAGCTTTTTTTTCCCACCTTTAAAAGCATTTACTTCTTCTGGATGGTTGTTTAAAATCTCATCGATTAATGAGGTAATAGTGTCTGGATCACTTATCATTCCTAATCCACGCTCCTCAACAATGTTCTTCGGAGAGCCACCTTTACTGAGGAGTTCAGGAAGTATTTCTTTAGCAATTTTCCCGCTAATTTTACCTCCTTCAATCATTTGAACCATTTCAGCTAATGATTCAGGGGAAAAAGGTAGTTCTGCGAAAGTCATTTTGTTTGAATTTACGTATGCTGCCAAGTCTCCTGTGATCCAATTCGATGCTGTTTTTGGATCCGCATCTGCTAAGACAGCTGCTTCGAAGTAGTTAGTAACAGCTAGTTCTTCTGTTAGTACCCTTGCGTCGTATTGAGAAAGCCCAAGCTCTTCTCGATAACGATTACGTTTCTGAGCAGGTAATTCAGGAAGCTCTTTTCGCCATGCTTCTTTTTGTTCGATGCTGATTTCAATAGGACCAAGATCTGGGTCTGGGAAATATCTGTAGTCACTTGCACCTTCTTTGCTACGCATACTTTTAGTAAATTGCTTGCTTTCATCCCAAAGACGAGTTTCTTGGAGTATTGGTTCACCTTCTTCATAGGCCTTGATTTGTCGTTGAATTTCGTATTCACAGGCTTTTTGGATAGCTGAAAACGAATTCATATTTTTAATTTCTACTTTTGTTCCAAAGGGTTCATTTGGGCCTTGCCTTACTGAGATATTTACATCGCAACGTAATGAGCCTTCTTGCATGTTTCCATCAGAGACGCCTAGGTATCGCATGATTCGTCGGATTTCAGACGCGTATTCAGCTGCCTCTCGACCTGTCCGAAGATCAGGCTTGCTTACGATTTCTGCTAGTGCGACTCCAGCTCGGTTGTAGTCTACGAGTGAGTGTGTGGAGCCATCGAGCCTATCGCTACCTGCATGAACTAATTTTCCTGCATCTTCTTCCATATGTAGACGTTCAATCCCAATTTTTTTGATATAGGTTTCTTTCCCTTTCTCTGCAACTTCTACTTCAATCCAGCCCTCCTCTGCAATAGGTTCATCATATTGAGAAATTTGATAATTTTTAGGGAGGTCAGGGTAAAAATATTGCTTTCTATCGAACTTGCTATGACTTGCGATATTTAAGTTGAGTGCCATAGCTGCTTTGACTGAATATTCCAGAACTTTTTGATTTAATACTGGGAGTGTTCCTGGTAACCCGCAAACTACGGGGTCAATATGGGTATTTGGATCATCCCCAAATGTTGTAGAGGCAGCGGTGAAGATTTTGCTCTGTGTATTTAATTGGACATGGGTTTCAAGACCAATTACAGCTTCCCAATGAGTTTTTGATGACATTACTTATCCTGTTAGAGGGTCGAATCTTATGAAAAGGCTTTTAACCTTTCAGAATTTGATTGGTATGGATCTTTTGACTTCCTTAGCCTACGTACTTATACGCTACTTGTGATTTCTGATAATCCTTTATTGGTTTTAGGTGGTGGGCTGATGGGTCTTTCAGTGGCGCATCAATTGGCCCGTCAAGGCAGGAAAGTTGAGATTTTAAGTAGACAGCGAAGCGAGGCTGCTGGTTTTGTAGCAGCTGGGATGCTTGCTCCTCATGCTGAAGGTTTGAATGGGGATTTATTGAAGTTAGGTCAATTGAGTTTGAAGCGTATTCCTTCATGGGTGAAGACCATTGAAGATGACAGTGGCATTTCATGTGGACTCCGATTGTGTGGCATCGTTGTGCCTTTTCTTTCTGAGAAGGAAAGAGATTCTTATCCCACCGCTGATTTTGGCCAATGTTTGAATCGTGCTGAACTCGAAGAGGAAGTTTTAGGAATTGGTTCCTGTTGGAAAGCTGGTTTACTTTTTAGCCAAGATGGTCAGATAGATAATAGAAGGCGACTAATGCGAGCTCTTGAGAAAGCTTGTGTTGGCCTTGGTGTTCATTTTCAAGAGGGGGTTGAAGTTCTTGAGCTAGTGAATGAGCAGGAGCGTTTTCATGGAGTGGAAATACGCGATGCAACTGGAGAGAGGAAGATAATACTGAGTAATGAAGCAGTTCTCTGTAGTGGTGCTTGGAGTGGCCAAGTTTTGAATCGATTACCAATATTTCCAGTTAAAGGACAGATGTTTTCTTTACAGGCTCCTCGAGATGCATTGAAGAGAGTAATTTTTGGACCGGGTACATACATGGTGCCTCGAGAGGATGGCTTAATTGTTATTGGTGCAACCAGTGAACGTTCTGTTGGCTTTACTGAAGGCTTAACTCCCTTAGGTCAGAAGGAACTTTTAGATGGGATTACCACTCTTTTGCCAGACGCAAGGAACTGGCCTCCAATGGAACGTTGGTGGGGTTTTAGGCCTTGCACTCCTGATGAGGCTCCTTTACTTGGCCCATCTCCTTTAAAGGGGTTATGGCTAGCTACTGGTCATCATCGAAATGGGGTATTGCTAGCTGCAATAACTGCAGAGTTGATTGCTACTTGTTTAAGTGGTCAGCAGATCAGTAATCAGTTGCTGCAGTTATTGCAAACATTTCGTTGGGACAGGTTTGAAGTTGAAACTTAACTTTGGTTTTATTACATGATTATTTAAATCAGTAATTACGAATCAAATGATTGTTTAGTCAGTTTTCTAAACGCCAAATTTCATCAGAAGGTGTCCAATTAGTTAATTCAGAATCTTTGAACCAAAGGCTGATTTCGAAACTTGCTGTTTCTGGACCATCCGAGCCATGAATTACATTTCGGCCGATATTCACAGCAAAATCCCCTCTTATTGTTCCTGGTTCAGCTTCTAAGGGTTTGGTAGATCCAATTAATTTTCGCGCACTTCCAATCACTCCTTCTCCTTCCCAGACCATAGCGACTACTGGACCGCTGGTTATGAATTCCACCAAACCATTGAAAAAAGGCTTGTTTTTATGAACACCATAATGTTGCTCAGCTAACTCCCGGCTAGGGGTTAGAAATTTGAGTCCTATTAATTTGAAACCTTTTTGCTCAAAACGCCCTAGGATTTCACTCACTAGTCCACGTTGTACACCATCTGGCTTGATAGCAATAAAAGTCTTTTCTCGGTCCATGAAATTTAAAGCAAGTGAATAATCTGGTTATAGTCATCGGGGACCTGCCTTCTTGGCAAGTACAAGCCTGGCAGCCCCAATACTGGCTGAATGTTAGACCTACTTAAAGAGTTCTGTAGACGATTGCATAGTGTTTGATGATTCTGCCCATTTGTCAGTTCCAGAGGCCTAATTTCCATGCCAAAGTCTGATTGGTCTATTGGTGATAGTTCTCAATTGTTTGGTTTGGAGAAATGGGGGTCTCCTTATTTTTCTATCAATGAGCTTGGAAATATCAGTATTTCTCCTAAGGGAGAAGGAGGATCGACAATTGATTTGGTTGAATTAGTACATGGATTGGAAGGAAGAAACCTAGAGCTACCACTTTTGATTCGCTTTGATGACATTCTTGAAGATCGTCTGAGTCGATTACATGAGGCCTTTGCTAGTGCTATTGAGCATTACGAATATATGGGGCGTTTTCAGGGTGTATTTCCTATTAAATGTAATCAACAACGTCATGTAGTTGAAGAATTGATGACTTGTGGTCAACGTTGGCATTTTGGCTTAGAGGTGGGTAGTAAGGCGGAATTATTAATTGCCTTGTCTTTAATTGATGATCCTGATGCTTTGTTGATTTGTAATGGATATAAAGATCAACGCTATATAGAAACAGCTACTCTTTCTCGCCAACTTGGACGGCAACCAGTTGTAGTGATTGAGCAACCAGATGAAGTTGACAGAATTATTGCGGCTAACCGTGAGCTTGGTGCATCACCATTAATTGGAATCCGAACAAAGCTTGCTAGCCGTAGTAGTGGTCGTTGGGGTTCATCAGTAGGTGAAACTGCCAAGTTTGGCCTGACTGTTCCTGATATCTTGTTGACCGTTGAAGCATTGCGGGATGCTGACTTATTAAATGATTTGCGATTGCTGCACTTTCACTTGGGCAGTCAGATTAATGATATTGCTGTTCTCAAAGATGCCTTACAAGAAGCTTCCCAGATTTATGTTGAATTAAGACGTTTAGGGGCCCCTATGGGGTATTTAGACGTTGGCGGTGGCTTAGGTATTGATTATGACGGTAGTAGAACAGCTACCTCAGCTTCAACAAACTATTCTCTTCAAAATTATGCAAATGATGTGGTTGCAACTGTACGTGAATGTTGTGATGCCAATCAAATAGAGGTACCAACCCTCGTTAGTGAGAGTGGACGGGCTATCGCTAGTCACTTTTCTATTTTGGTATTTAATGTTCTTGGGACGGGAAGTATGCAAGTTGCGGTTCCTGAGGTTACTGATGAAGAGCCACTTGTTGTTCGCAATTTACGGGAGACGTTGTCAAATATTCAAATTATTCCTTTGGACTCTGATGCAGAATTCTCAAGTCTTCAGGAGGCTTGGAATGATGCAGTCAAGTTTAGGGATGATGCTTTAACAGCATTTCGACTTGGCTATCTTGGATTGCCTCAGAGAGCGATGGCTGAGCAACTCACATCTGCTTGTGCGAGAGCCCTTGTACAGCGACTTCCCCTGGATAGAACTATTCCAGATGAGCTGAAGGCTCTTCGGTCTGTACTTACAAGCACCTATTATGCAAACTTCTCGATTTTTCGCTCAGCGCCAGACACCTGGGCGATTGAACAGTTGTTTCCTGTGATGCCAATACATCGATTAAATGAAGAGCCCACTCACCTTGGACATTTTGCGGATTTAACTTGTGACTCCGATGGAAAACTTGCTAATTTTATTGATAATGGCAATAAAAAGTCATTTCTAGAACTCCACACATTTCTTGAGGATCAGCCATACTTGATAGGAGTCTTTCTGGGTGGTGCATATCAAGAAGTAATGGGTAATTTACATAATTTGTTTGGCAGCACTAACTCAGTCAATGTTCGATTGACATCTACTGGTGGGTATAAGCTTGATCATGTTGTTCGTGGAAATACAAATTCCGAGGTACTTGAAGCGATGGATCATGATCCTGAACAATTACTTGAAAGGTTACGCATAGCTAGTGAATCTGCGATTCAAAGAGGGACCTTGAAAATTAGTGACGCTCGACGTCTATTGGATCATGTTGAGACAAGTTTGCGCCAAAGTACGTATCTTCATGGGTAGTTTTATTGAAGCTTTGTAATAAGTTTTTCTCGTGCAACTTTTAATGCATGATCTAGCTTCGATCCATCACGACCACCAGCTTGTGCAATATTTGATCGCCCACCACCACCACCACCACATATTTTCGCAACTTCACCTATAAACTTGCCTGCTTGTAGACCATATGAAATTACTGTCTCACCAAATGCCGCTATAAGGACAACTTTTTTTTCATCATTTGGATTTGGTAGCCCTCCAAAAATTACGACACTATTCTTCCCTAAACGAGCAACAAGCCCTTGCGCGGCACCCTGTAATCCGGTTCCATCTATTCCATCTAGGCGTTCTATTATTAATTGACTATTGTTAATATGAATTGCATTGCTTGCGAAGGATATTGCTTTTGTTAGTGCAAGTTCTTCGCGTGATCTTTCTAGGCTTTTTGTTGTGAGTTTGAGCTCTTCTTGTAAGGAGATCACCCGATCAATAATTTCATTTGGCTGCGATTTAAATCTTTCCGCTAGATCTTTGACGATTTTATCTCGCTCGTTTAAGAAACCCATGATTGCTGGCCCAGCTATGGCTTCTATTCTCCGAATACCAGCAGCGACACTAGTTTCATTCAAGATTTTCAGGAACCCTATCTCCGAAGTGTTTTTTACATGTGTACCACCACATAGCTCTAGTGAGACTCCTGGTACATTTACGACTCTTACTATATCTTCGTATTTCTCACCGAACATTGCAATTGCACCTGCTGACTTGGCATTCTCAAGTGACATTTGACTGATTTCTAATGGATAAGCTTCATTAATCCAAAGATTAATTAGCTGTTCGATTTCTTCAAGCTCTTTAGAGGTAACAGGATTTGGTGCGTGAAAGTCAAAACGAAGTCGGTTGAAGTCAACGAGAGATCCTGCCTGACTGATGTCAGGTCCTTTGACTTTTTTAAGAGCTGCTTGCAATAGATGGGTAGCAGTGTGATGAGCCTGTGCTCGGCTACGAGAGATTCGATCAACTTGACCATTGACTACATCTCCTACTGACAACTGACCTTTTTCGATAAAGCCGTTATGTACAAAAACGTTCTTATTTGTGTTGACAGCATTGATGGCTATGCTCACTGCATCGTTGTCATGAATGATGCCTTTTAAATGTCCCCGATCTCCCACTTGCCCACCACTCTCACCATAAAAGGGAGTGCTATCAAGGATCACTTGAATCTCATCTCCTGATACTCCAATGTTGGAGGGTTTACCATTGACGATAAGGGCTTTGACTTGGCTTCTTTCTTCTAAAGTCTCATACCCTTTAAAAGTTGTTGGCTCTATTTCTTTTACGATTTGTTCAATAGAGCTTTGGACAGTTAGATCTATAGATATAGACGCCGCTTTGGCACGTTTTTTTTGCTCGTTCATGGCTTTGTTGAAGCCTTTCAAGTCCACCTCTACTCCATATTCGCTTGCAATCTCTTCGGTTAATTCTAAAGGGAACCCATATGTGTCATAGAGCTCAAAGGCTTGCTCACCTTTGATTTTGCTTGGATTACTTTTGAGAAGGCTATTTAGTAATTTTTCTCCACGCTCAAGGGTTTCTAAAAACCTTTCTTCTTCTGTTTCAAGTTCTTTCAGGATATACACCTTGTTTTCAATTAAGTTTGGGTAAATTGAGCTCATTAATTCAATTACTGATTCTCCCATCTGCGTGAGGAATGTTTGATTAATACCAATCAATCGTCCATGTCGAACCACTCTTCGCAGGAGTCTTCTTAAGACATATCCACGCCCTAGGTTGCTTGCTCTAACACCATCTGCTATTAGATGCGTAATAGCTCTGCTGTGATCACCTATGATTTTTAGGGAAGTTTTTGTTTTTACATCTACTTTTAGATAGTCGATTGATGCCAATCTTGCTGCTTTCTCAATGATTGGGAAAATAAGATCTGTTTCATAATTGTTTGGAACTCTTTGAAGGATTTGAGCCATTCTTTCTAGGCCCATGCCAGTGTCTATGCTTCGATTTTTAAGTGGTGTTAGTTTTCCTTTATTGTCTCGGTTGAATTCCATAAAGACCAGATTGTAAAACTCGATGAATCTGTTTTCGTCTTCTAAGTCAATTGAGTCATCTCCCAATTCCGGGAGAAAGTCGTAATACATCTCGGAGCAAGGGCCACATGGCCCTGTAGGTCCTGATGCCCAGAAGTTATCTTTTTCATCCATTCGGATGATTTTTTTTGGGTTAACACCTATTAAGTCTTGCCAAATAGATGCAGCTTCATCGTCTTCTCTGAACACACTGATGATGAGTCTCTGTGGATCTAGTTTGTAAACATTCGTACTGAGCTCCCAAGCCCATCTAATCGCCTCTTCCTTGAAATAATTGCCGAAGGAAAAGTTTCCTAGCATTTCGAAGAATGTTTGATGCCTAGCAGTTCGTCCGACATTTTCTATATCGTTGGTGCGTATACATTTTTGTACGCTTACTGCTCTTTGAGAGGGTGCTTTTACCTGTCCAAGAAAAATAGGTTTAAAAGGCAACATGCCTGCGATAGTAAGTAATACCGTTGGGTCTTCCGGAATTAGTGATGCACTGTTAACTACTTCATGCTCTCGCTCAGCAAAATAATTTACAAATGCGTTACGGATTTCAAGACTCGTTCGAGGTGACGATTCTCGTGAATAGCAATTATTAGCATCATCCATAGTGAAATTTTGCGTGGAAAGGGGCACCCTCTAGAGCCAGGATCCTCTTTGAGCATACAAATCTCTTCTAAAAATCACCACCAAACGAGTTAATTTCATCACTCGCATTAAATAATTCCTTGCAATGTTTTCCTTGACTTTTTATTTGTCCAGCCATTTTTGATGTGCAGACTGTGCTTTCTGGTGCTATGAAAAGGTCATAGACAGCCTTCCACCTTTAGGAGTAGAACTTCTTTGGACATGGTTGTTACTGATTGCTAGTTCACTCCTGCTTCGAGGGACCCAAAGCATGATTTCCGCGTCGCGGCCATGAGCCTGTTGCACGCCACCTGGCTTCCAGCGATACGAACTCCGACCAGTTCTGGTCGACCTGCTCTTCTTGTTTGGGCAGATACTTGGCGAGTAGCCACTCCAGCGGGCCCAGGCATTACTCCAGCACTTCATCCTTTTACGCTTTCTCCAGAGGATTTGCGGGGTTGGTTAACTGAAAGAGACCTTTTACCTGAAGGAATTATTGATGCAACGGCTTGCCTTACTCTTCCAAGCCGTGCAGTGAGATCAACCAAGCTTTCTAATTTAAAAGGAAATGGATTATTAGAAGTAGAAGAAGGTGGAAGTAAACCCGCCTGGGCTGGGTTGCCACTACAAGCAGGTGAACCTATTCCTAAAAAGTCTGAATGGTGGCCTTGGCAGGTTCAGGGATTAGCTGTTGAACCCTGCTCTGCTACGACATGGCTTTCTAAATTACCCCTTTCTGGAAAATGCCTTGATTTAGGGGATGAATTGCGTTGGTGGAGCCATCTTCAGCGTTGGTCTTTGAGCATTATTGCTCGTGGACGTTTGCTACCACAAGTTGAATTAAGTAAAGGAGAAGGTTATCCACATAGAGCACGTTGGGTACCGCTTCTGAATAGAGAGGATGATCGCAGAAGATTAGAGGAATTGGCTGCAAGACTGCCTCTTGTTGCGACATGTGCTCTCCCTTGGCGTGAACCTATGGGTAGACGAACTAATCGCATGACTCGATTGAGGCCAGAGGCAATGAGAGAGGCTAATCCTGTTGCTTCTTGCAGGCCGAGAAGTGGTCGTTTGCGAGTTGCCAACTTACTTGAGGAGTTAGTAGATGCACAGATTCGTAAGAATTTTGAACCAAAAGCAAAGGCTCTTGATCCAATGCTTTCTGCGTGGGAGGAGGCATTGGGTTCAGATACGGGAGTCTTAGCTCTTGCGGATGAAGAGGTTGAGCGCTTAGCAATGGCAAGTAATCACTGGCGAGAGGGTGTTGCTGGCACCGTCGCTCCAGCACGTGCATGTCTTGAACTTTTTACCCCTTTAGAGGAAGAGGAATTATGGGAGTTGAGATTTGCTTTGCAGGCAGAGGCTGACCCTACTTTGAAGTTGCCGGCGTCGTCGGCCTGGGCAGCTGGCTCTGCAATTCTTCAGCTTGGGGAAATACGTGTTGAGCACCCTGGAGAAGTGCTTTTGGAAGGTATGGGAAGAGCGTTAACTGTTTTCCCTCCAATTGAAAGAGGACTTGACAGTCCTACTCCTGAATCCATGAAGTTAACTCCTGCTGAGGCTTTTGTTCTGGTGAGAACAGCTTCGGCACAATTGCGTGATGTAGGAGTTGGGGTGGAATTACCTTTAAGTCTCTCGGGCGGGCTAGCGAGTCGATTGGGTTTAGCAATTAAGGCAGAGTTATCTCAGAGATCGCGAGGATTCACTCTGGGGGAAAGTCTTGACTGGAATTGGGAACTAATGATTGGAGGCGTTACCCTTACCCTTAGGGAGTTGGAGCGTTTAGCAGGTAAGAGAAGTCCATTAGTTCGTCATAAAGGAGCTTGGATTGAATTACGACCGAATGATTTAAAAAATGCTGAAAAATTTTGTAGTGCAAATCAAGATCTGAGTTTGGATGATGCCCTTCGCTTGACAGCAACCGAAGGTGATACGTTGAAGAAACTACCAGTTCATAAGTTTGAAGCTGGCCCAAGATTGCAAGGTGTTTTAGAGCAATATCATCAACAAAAAGCACCAGATCCACTACCAGCTCCTGAAGGCTTTATTGGGCAGTTACGTCCATATCAAGAAAGAGGATTGGGTTGGTTGGCTTTTCTACATCGCTTTGATCAAGGGGCATGTTTGGCAGATGATATGGGTTTGGGAAAAACCATCCAACTTCTTGCATTTCTTCAGCATTTAAAAGTTGAGAATGAATTAAAGAGAGCGACTTTGTTAGTTGCTCCAACTTCGATTTTAACTAATTGGAAAAGAGAAGCCTTGATATTTACTCCGGAGTTAAATGTTTATGAGCATTATGGTTCTCGAAGACCGTCGACTACTTCTGACTTGCAAAAGGCATTGAAGGGTGTTGATCTTGTATTGACGAGTTATGGACTGTTGCAAAGGGATAGTGAACTACTGGAAACAATAGATTGGCAAGGTGTTGTTATAGATGAGGCGCAGGCAATAAAGAATCCAAGTGCGAAACAAAGCCAAGCAGCGCGTGAAATGGCTATGTCTACAAAAAGTAATCGCTTTAGAATTGCCTTAACAGGTACACCTGTAGAGAACCGAGTAAGTGAGTTATGGGCCCTCATGGATTTTTTAAATCCAAGAGTTTTAGGTGAGGAAGATTTTTTCCGCCAAAGATATCGGATGCCTATAGAGCGCTATGGCGATATGTCTTCTTTAAAAGATTTAAAAGCAAGAGTAAGCCCATTTATTTTGAGACGATTGAAAACTGATAAAGCAATTATTTCTGATTTGCCTGAGAAAGTTGAATTGAGTGAGTGGGTTGGTCTTAGTCAAGAACAATCGAGCCTTTATAAGAAAACTGTTGAAGATACATTAGATGCTATTGCATGCTCCCCTAGAGGTCAGCGACATGGAAAAGTGTTGGGACTACTTACTCGCCTTAAACAGATTTGTAATCATCCTGCCTTAGCTTTAAAACAAGGGGATATTGATGAGAGTTTTATTTCTAGGTCGGCTAAATTACAACGTTTGGAAGAAATTCTGGAAGAGGTTATTGATGCTGGTGATAGGGCTTTGCTCTTTACGCAGTTTGCTGAGTGGGGGCACCTCTTACAATCTTATTTGCAAAAGAGATGGCGTTTTGAAGTTCCATTTTTGCATGGCAGTACAACTAAGAAAGAGCGTCAAGCATTGGTTGATCGATTTCAAGAGGATCCCAGAGGTCCTCAAATATTTCTTTTGTCACTTAAAGCGGGTGGAGTTGGTTTGAACTTGACTAGAGCAAGTCATGTTTTTCATGTTGACCGTTGGTGGAACCCTGCAGTGGAGAATCAAGCTACTGACAGGGCATATCGAATTGGTCAAGATAAACGCGTGATGGTTCATAAATTTATTACTAGTGGCTCAGTCGAGGAAAAGATTGATCAAATGATTCGTGAAAAGTCTCGTTTAGCTGAGGATATAATTGGCTCTGGTGAAGATTGGCTAGGTGGACTTGGGGTGGATCAATTACGTGAATTAGTTTCTCTAGATGATTCTTGATCGGAGACAAAATATATGACTTCTCAACAAAATAATAACAATGTAGAAATTACAACTGCTCTTGGAGAAGAGGGCTTAGGTCAACAGCCTTGGTGGGTTGAACAATGGATGGAGCTTATTAATTCTTATCGGTTTAAAAAAAGACTTGAACGTGCGTGGACTTATGCAAGAGAAGGCAATGTTACCTCAATTCGATTTGAGGGAAGACGGGTTCATGCCAGGGTACAGGGAACTGGGGAAGACCCATATAAAGTCAAGTTATGGCTTGATGTACTTAATGATGAAGACTGGGGATATGTTTTAGAAGCTTTGACTCAAAGAGCTCGTTGGTCGGCACAATTGTTAGCAGGAATTATGCCAGCTGATATTGAAAGAGCATTTGCTGCTAGCGGCCGACGATTATTTCCTTTTAAGTTACAAGAAGTTAGAAGTGAATGTAGTTGTCCAGATAAAGCAAATCCTTGTAAACATATCAGCGCTATTTATTTCCTTATGGGCGATCGTTTTAGTGAAGACCCGTTTGTATTATTTCAATTGCGAGGCCGTTCACGCTCAAAATTGCTTGCAGATCTTGCAGAACAACGACGTGTTGTTTTAGCAGGTCTTGCAGATTCCTTGAATGAAAAAATAAATATTTCAGAGCAACCATCTTTTAGTGTTAAAAGTGCTGTTGCGCCTCATCCGGCGGTACTTGATCCAAGTTTATGGTGGCGTTATGAAGCAAATTTGGATGCTGATCTGGTCGTTATAACACCTGCACTAGAAGGTGAAACAGGTCTTGACATTGCTGGGGAACTGCCATTGGCAGAGGAACCAAGATTTCCAGAAGCCAAGCAAAATTTCTTGTCTCATTTACGTGATCAGTCGCAAAAGTTGGCTCAACAGGCCATGATTCAAGCGATGGCAGCAGGTGAGTGACCCTCCTTGGTTAAGACCAGAGAAAATGCGATTTGTCGCTTGTCTTCTTGTTTCTTATAGACAAGCTTTTGGCCATCATTTGTTGTCAGTTGAAAAGTCGCAATCTTCTTTGAGACTGTTAAGCCAAGAACTTTTTGCCTTTAGTAATCCTGTTATGGCTCATGATAGTAGCCAAGAGAATCTAATTAATTATGCAAATTCCTCTGCATTGCAATTATGGGCCTGTAAATGGGATCAACTGGTTGGAAAGCCTTCTTGCCTTACTGCACCAGTGGACCAGCGTAAAAGCAGGGCCTTTGTTTTAGAGAATGCTTTGCGAAGGGGGTCGGCAGTTGGTTATTCAGGTATTCGCGTGGATCGTCTTGGTCGAAAATTTTTAATTTACAATGCTCTGATTTGGACAATCTGGAATGAAAATGGGGATGCTTTAGGTCAAGCAGCATCGTTTTCTAACTGGGACTTTATATAGTTAATTAACCAAATTATTATTAACTATCGGCATTTTCTCGGATTTAGCTTCATCTTTTTCTTTGTTTTTACCCCATGCAACGTCGCAAGTTATTAGGTACAGGCGCAACAGCGCTTACTGCTGCTTTAGGTGCTAGCTATTTAAGCTCTTGCACAATCCGGCGAGAGGAGGATGCGAGCGCAGTAAACACAAATCCCAAAATACTTTGGAGGATGGCAACTAGTTGGCCTCATTCGTTGGATACTATTTATGGGGGTGCTGAAACCATAAGCCAACGTGTTAAAGCATTAAGTGGTGGGAATTTTGAGATAAAGCCTTATGCAGCAGGTGAAATTGTTCCAGGACTCGAGGTTTTAGATGCAGTCCAAGCTGGTTCTGTTGAGTGTGGTCATAGTGCAAGTTATTACTACATTGGGAAAAACCCTGCTTTCGCCTTTGGCACTTCGGTTCCTTTTGGGTTAAGTGCTCAGCAGCAAAATGCTTGGTTATATGAAGGAGGAGGGAATGAATTATTAAATGCGGTTTATGCAGATTTTGGTGTTTTTAGTTTTCCTGCAGGTAATACAGGTGCCCAAATGGGGGGCTGGTTCAAACGCAAACTTCAAGGTCTGAATTCACTCCAGGGTTTAAAGATGCGTATCCCTGGCTTAGGAGGAAAGGTAATGGCTCAACTTGGAGTGAATGTTCAAGTCCTTCCAGGGGGTGAAATATATTTAGCGCTTGATCGAGGTGCCATAGATGCAGCGGAGTGGACTGGTCCCTACGACGATGAAAAATTAGGGCTCTCACGTGCAGCGAGCTTTTATTATTATCCAGGCTGGTGGGAACCTGGACCAACGCTAACTGCATTAGTGAATCAGCGTGCGTGGAATAAATTGCCTAGTGAGTACCAAGAGATCTTTAAAACTGCTTGTTATGAGGCAAACCTTTCAATGCTTAATCGTTATGACAATCTGAATGGCTCTGCATTGCAGAGGCTTCTCAGAGGTGGCACTCAATTGGTTCCATATGATGACCAAATTCTTCAGGCAGCTCAAGAAGCTGCATTTCAGATTTATTCAGACATTGCTAATACTGATAATGACTTTCGTGCATTGTTTAGAGAATGGCAAATATTCCGTGAAGAGGTATATGCCTGGAATAGAGTGAATGAATTTTCCTTTGCGAATTACAGCTACAACAAATAAGGATGAGACAAAGCAATCGATGGCTGGTAATAGCTGATCGGATAGATAGTTGTACAAGAGTAGTAGCCGTTTTAGCTCGCTGGTCAGTTCTCCTAATGCTGGGGCTAGGCCTTTGGAATGTGGTTGGGAGGTATTTGGGAGTCGTAATTGGTATGAATCTCAGCTCTAACGGATTAATAGAAGGGCAATGGTATTTTTTTGACTTTGTTTTTTTATTGGGATTAAGTTGGACACTCCAACGTAATAATCATGTTCGAGTAGATGTTTTACAAAATCGATGGTCATTAAAAGCTAAGACCAGGGCCGAATTTCTTGGCACAGTGTTTTTGCTTTTACCTTTTGCACTCGGGGTAATGTTGATTTCGCTTGGACCCGCAATTCATTCTTGGACTATTAATGAACTTTCTCCTGACCCTGATGGTTTACCTCGTTATTGGATAAAATCTCTTATTCCAGTTGGCTTTTTCTTTCTTTCTTTACAGGGAATTTCAAAAGCGATTAGAAGTTGGTTTGCTCTTAAGAGCTTATCTTTTCAAGAGTTAATACATGAAGATAGTTCAGGAGAAGAATCTTGATAGAGATTAATTTACTTGGATATGTTCTTAGCTTCGACTTCTCAGTCCTCTTAGGTCCAGGAATGTTTATAGGGCTAGTTATAGCCCTATTGAGTGGTTATCCGGTTGCTTTTTGTTTAGGTGGCATTGCTGTCTTTTTTGCACTGCTTGGGATTTTTCTTGGGGTTTTTGAGCCTTTGTTTCTTACAGCTCTTCCTCAGCGAATTTTTGGAATCATGTCGAATTTCACTTTATTAGCGATACCTGCTTTTGTGTTTATGGGGGCAATGCTTGAGACCTCGGGAATTGCAGAGCGTTTACTTGAGAGTATGGCAAGACTGCTTGGGAGAATTCGTGGTGGACTTGCTCTTGCTGTCGTTCTTGTGGGCTCTTTGTTGGCAGCGACTACTGGAGTAGTGGCTGCCACTGTGACGACAATGGGACTGATTTCTTTGCCATCCATGCTTCGCGCAGGTTATGACCGATCTCTTGCGACAGGTGTGATTGCAGCTTCTGGAACACTCGGTCAAATTATTCCTCCAAGCATTGTTCTGGTTGTGCTTGGAGATCAGCTAGGTATTTCAGTAGGAGATTTATTTCTTGGCTCTTTGATTCCTGGATTGTTAATGGCATTCACGTTTGCGGCTTATGTAGTTGGTATTAGTGCTTTTAGACCCTCCCTTGCACCTCAGCAGAGACCTAATAACTTGGCTCCTTTGCAATTAGTCAAATTAGTTCGTGTAATGCTTCCTCCATTAGGCTTAATTTTCTTAGTCCTTGGAAGTATCTTTTTTGGGGTAGCAACTCCAACTGAAGCAGGAACTTTAGGTGCTATTGGGGCAATGGCACTAGCCTTTTTTAACGGTGGCTTTAGTCGCAAGTCTTTGACAAGGGTGTGTGATGAGACATTGCGAACTACGTCAATGGTTATGGCGATTTTGATTGGTTCAACAGCATTTAGTTTGGTTTTTAGAGGTGTTGGTGGGGATCAATTAATTGCAGATTTTTTGCTCAATATTCCTGGAGGAAGATTTGGCTTTCTCGCCGTAAGCATGCTTACTATTTTTTTATTGGGATTTTTTATAGATTTCTTTGAAATAGCTTTTATTGTTGTACCTCTTTTACTTCCAGCTGCTCGAGAATTGCTAGGCGTTGATGCCTTGCTCTGGTTAGGTGTAGTGATAGGTGCAAATTTGCAAACTTCATTTCTTACTCCACCCTTTGGCTTTGCTTTATTTTATTTGCGCGGTGTCGCTCCTACTGAAATTAGTACGCGTGAAATTTATAGAGGAGCTTTGCCCTTTGTTGCTTTGCAAGTATTCGTGTTACTAATAATAATTTCCTTTCCAGGACTGGTTAATTGGCTCCCCAACCTTGCTTACTCGTGACTAATTACGCAGTGCTACCCAACTTATCCCTAGAGTCTAGTTAGTTGAACAAGTCATTAATGGGCGCTTCACCCATTTCCCACGATTCAAACTTGTCGCTTCAATGCGAAGGTCTCGCGATTGATACAACTGCAATTCGCTCTCTTGATTGGGATCGAAGTAGGTTTGATATTGAGTTTGGTTTACGAAATGGGACTACCTACAACAGTTTTCTCATTAGAGGAGCTCAGGTAGCAGTTATTGACACAAGCCATAGCAAGTTTAAAGACACTTGGCTGTCATTATTGAAAGAGCAAATTGATCCTTTGGAAATTGATTTTTTAATTGTTAGCCATACCGAACCAGACCATTCAGGCCTGATTGGAGATTTGCTTGATCTCAATCCAGGAATTGAAATCATTGCATCTAAGGTTGCCATTAAGTTTTTGCAAGATCAAGTTCATCGTTCTTTTAGATCGAGACCAGTTAAAAGTGGTGATCAGTTGGATTTAGGTATCAACAAATCATCCGGTATCTCTCATTCTTTCGAGTTTATAAGTGCTCCTAATTTGCATTGGCCTGACACAATTTTTTCATATGACCATGGCACAGGCATCCTCTATACATGCGATGCATTTGGTTTACATTATTGCTCTAACGATCTTTTTGATACTTCTTACGATGCAATTGCACCAGACTTTCGCTTTTATTATGACTGTTTAATGGGGCCTAATTCAAGAAGTGTTTTGCAAGCTTTGAAGCGAATTGATGGGTTGCCAAAGATAAATACTATTGCTGTAGGCCATGGACCTTTATTACGAGATCATTTGACGCACTGGGTTGATAGTTATCGAGATTGGAGTAGTCAACGTAGTAAAGGTAATAGTTATGTTGCTGTTTGCTATATCAGTCAATATGGTTTTAGTGACCGACTCAGTCAAGCTTTGGCTCATGGTATTGGGAAGGCAGAGGCGCAAGTTCAATTGGTAGACCTACGGGCATCTGATGATCAAGAGTTAAGTGCTTTGCTTGGTGATGCTAATGCAGTTGTTGTTCCAACGTGGCCCGTTAATCCTGAAACAGATTTACAGGCATCGATAGGAACTATGCTTGCTGCATTGAATTCTAAACAATGGTTGTCAACTTATGATGCATATGGCGGCAATGATGAGCCAATTGATTCAGTCGCGAATCAATTACGAAATATCTCTGAGAAAGAAGCCTTTGGCCCTCTAAGAGTTCGTCAATCACCGGATTCAATGACTTATCAGCGATTTGAAGAAGCGGGAACAGATCTTGGACAACTGTTAAATCGAAAGAAAACCATAGCGACCATGAAAAGTTTAGATGGTGATTTAGATAAGGCTCTTGGACGTATTAGCGGAGGTCTGTATATCGTGACAGCGAGTCAAGGGGAAAAGGGAGATCAACGCCGAAGTGCCATGGTTGCTAGTTGGGTAACACAAGCTAGTTTTAAACCACCCGGCTTAACTGTTGCAGTAGCCAAGGACCGGGCAATAGAGGGATTAATGCAAGTTGGTGATCACTTTGTATTGAATATTTTGAAAGAGGATAATTACCAACCCTTGTTAAGGCATTTTTTGAAACGATTTGCCCCTGGTGCGGATCGTTTTGAGGGACTGAGTATTCTTGACAACCTTGCTAAAGGTGGACCAGTTCTGACTGAAGCTTTGGCTTTTTTGAGTTGTCGAGTTGAACAGAGGCTAGAGGGTCCGGACCATTGGATTATTTATGCCGTTGTTGAACAGGGAAACGTTGCTGATCCAGAAGCCAGAACAGCTGTTCATCATCGTAAGGTAGGTAACCATTATTAATGAAGATTCCTTTTTTTCAACAATCCACTGACCAATCAACTCGGCTTGATGTAGTTAGTATACCGGTTCATCCAGGGTTGATATGCCTACGAGGACTTAGTTCAGAACGTACTCGTTTTGAATTGGAATATGCCTTAGAACGAGGTAGTACTGATAATAGTTTTCTTTTTTTCGATTCAGATACATCTGAGAATGCTTCAAAGGATGTGGTTTTAGTTCATCCGCCAGGAGATATATATGGTGATGTTTTTTTACCTGCTTTAGCCAAGGCGTTACCAAAGGCTACTACTAGATTGAAGGTGGTTGTAGGCCATGTCAATCCTAATCGAGTCGAACTCCTTAGACGCTTGGCTTATATATACCCTTTTATGGAGCTTATTAGCTCTAATCCAGGAGCTAAGTTAATTAAGGATCTATGGATACAATCTAGACCTCCTTTATCTCACAATGAAGAAAGGACTCAGCAATCTTCTCCATCGCTGCCGCTTATCAGAGTCATTAGGCAAGAAGAACTACTTTTAAAGAGTTTTGCTCATCAATTAGGACTTCTTCCTGTTCCGACACCTCGATGGCCTGGTGGACTTTTAGTTTTTGAGTCAAATTCAGGCTTGTTGATGAGTGATAAGTTTTTTTCAGCACATATTTGTACAGCTGATTGGGCTGAGGTTAATTCAGTTAGCACTCAAGAAGAACGACGCCATTTTTATGATTCCTTGATGTCTTCTATGGCTACCCAAGTCTCTCAAGCGGTAGAACGATTGGAGACACTTGATATTAGAACAATTGCCCCAGGACATGGTCCATCTATCGACGGTAGTTGGAGGAGCTTACTTAATTCTTATCAACGTTGGGGAGAAGGTCAACAAGAGGCTTCCTTGAAGGTGGCATTATTTTTTGCAAGTGCCTATGGGAACACTGCTGCTATTGCAGATGCACTTGCTCGGGGCATAAGTCGAACTGGAGTGAGAGTTGAAAGTCTCAATTGTGAATTTGCATCTTCAAATGAATTACTTTCCGCTATTAAGGAAGCTGATGCCTATTTAATTGGCTCACCAACACTGGGTGGTCATGCGCCAACTCCCATAGTTTCTACTCTAGGTACTCTTTTGGCAGAGGGGGACCGGAGTAGACCTGTGGGAATTTTTGGTAGTTATGGGTGGAGTGGTGAAGCATTAGATTTATTAGAACAAAAGTTGCGTGATGGTGGCTTTTCTTTTGGATTTGAACCGGTCAAAATTAAATTCAGCCCTAATGCCTTGATGGTTAAAACTCTTGAGGAGAGAGGTACAGCCTTTGGTAGAGATCTGTTGAATAGTCGGAGACAACAACAGAGACGTAAAATTGGAGGACTTAGAGAAAGTAGTAGTGATCCCTTGATGCTTGCACTTGGGAGAGTAGTTGGCTCATTGTGTGTTTTAACTTCAAGAAAAGGGAAGAATGAAGAAACTATTAGTGGAGCGATGATTGCAAGTTGGGTAAGTCAAGCTAGCTTCTCTCCTCCAGGAATTACGATATCAGTTTCCAAAGATAGAGCTGTGGAGGCCTTACTTCAGAGAGGAGATAGTTTCGCATTGAATATTTTGGCTGAGGGAAGAGAAAAGGTTTTGATGAAACAGTTCCTTCAGCCATTTGAACCCGGTGCTGATCGTTTTGTTGGACTACAAACTGAGACTGGGCCTGCTGGTCAGCCCTTAATTCCTGATGCACTTGCATGGCTTGAGGCACGTGTACAGGAGCGAATGGAATGTGGTGACCATTGGGTGATTTATGCAGAGGCCATTCATGGCAGTGTTTTTGACAATCAAGGTGTGACAGCTGTTCACCACCGCCGTACAGGCGCTAATTATTAAGTACTAACGTTCAAGATGGCTACAAGGCCATTGAGGAGTTTTAAAATGACATCCACTAAAAATGATTTGCTGGTAATTACAGCTAGTAATGGCGAAAATCTCAAATTAGCTAAACGTTTTGTTCAGGCTTCTAAGGAACTAGGAGCGAAATCAAAATTGGTTGATTTAACTGAGTTGGATCTTCCTCTATATAACCCTCGAACCCATGAGGCTTCTGGAATACCGCCTACTGCTCTTGACTTAACTCAAGAGATGGGATCTGTTTCTCGATGGGTGATTTGTGCACCTGAATACAATGGTTCGATACCTCCTGTTTTAACAAGTGCTATTGCATGGTTATCTGTGCAAGGAGATAATTTTCGACATTTGTTTAATGGAAGGCCAATCGCTATTGCTAGCTTTTCTGGGGGAGGAGGGATGGAGTTATTGCTTTCTTTAAGGATTCAATTGACCCACTTAGGTGCACAGGTAGTAGGGCGTCAACTTATGAGTAATTCAAGTAAGCCTGCCACTGATGAAGCTATTCAAGATTTGCTCCGACGATTGCTACAAATGACCAAGCTTGACTTGTAGATCGAATAGCTTTTAAAGATATCCACTTTTTACTTCTATTCACTATATCTAGCGCTTTTATTTTGAATGTGCGAGATACGAGAGGTTGTATCCTTGATCCTTTCCAAGGGAGAGAAACCTTATAAGAGAATGCTTGTGTAGAGATTTCATCTTTTTATTTTCTAATGCTGACAGATTTCTAAGAATTGACTCAAACGCTATATATTGTGTGCATAAAAATCTCCTGGTTTTAGTTATTGCCCAATATGGAACTTTCCTCTGGACATGACTTTGCAGTTCGGTATAGAGGGTTTCTTCTATTACCACAGGGAAATAACACTTGGCTAGTTCGTCCAGAGCGTAGCCCTATGTCTTCTTTGTTACCCTTTCGAGCTAAAGCTAATTCTCTAGATGAAGTGAAAGCAATACTTAGATTTCGCCTTTCAAAAGAAGAATATAAAAATAATTCGAGCCAGATTGATCAGGCTGCTTGAGGCGGTGGGGTTGGATTTCCTGAATTTTGAAAGGTCAATATCAATGTCGTTAATCTTTCTGGTTGAGTAGGTCTTTGTTTCCGCGGTGTTCTGATGCCAAATGGAACGCGAATAACATTTGTTCCATCAATAGTAAGAGTTTTACCTCCACTGAGTGAAGCTTCTAACCCGTCGGGAAGATTTGGAAGTTTCAAATCTTTTGCTTCAAGCAGCTTTACAGATTGATTGCGTGAAGTGTTTTTCTTCATGCTGTCCCCAAGCGAACTGTGCCGCTGCGGCCGATTCTACTTAAAAAATCGATGAACGCAGCCAAAATCAAACCAAAATTTTGGTTTTCAGTGAAAATTTACCTCTTTTTTTGCCATAACACCAGGGGTGGTGTCTATTACCCCTGATCTGCAAGGTCTTCAACACTGCGACATGAACAGACCAAGTTCCTGTCACCGTAAGCATTGTCTACGCGGGAAACTGCTGGCCAAAATTTGTTATCTTCTAGACAAGGTTGAGGGAAAGCAGCTTGTTCTCTTGTGTAAGGGCGGTCCCATATATCTGAGCTGATGGCTTTCAATGTATGGGGAGAGCGTTTGAGAGGGTTGTTTTTTGGATCGAACTCTTTGTTTTTAATTGCGTCTGCTTCTTTGTGAATCGATATCATTGCCTGGCAGAAACGGTTGAGCTCATTGAGACTTTCACTCTCGGTGGGCTCAACCATTAGTGAGCCAGAGACAGGCCAGCTAACTGTTGGAGCATGAAACCCATAGTCCATTAGTCGTTTTGCAACATCATCCACTTCGACTCCAGTTGACCTCTTGAGTTCACTGAGATCCAATATGCATTCATGTGCTACTAAGCCAGTAGGCCCTTTAAATAACACAGGGAAGTATGGATTAAGTTGCTCCGCAATGTAATTGGCAGACAGTAATGCTATTGAGCTTGCTTGCCGTAGTCCTTTGGCTCCCATCATTCGTAAGTACATCCAACTTATAGGCAAAATGGATGCACTCCCAAAGGGTGCTGAGGAAACAGGAGACACTGCTTGGATTCCTCCGCATTTGATTAATGGATGTCCAGGCAAGAATGGAATTAAATGCTTTGCTACTGCTATGGGACCTATTCCAGGCCCACCACCCCCATGCGGGATGCAGAATGTTTTATGTAAGTTGAGATGGCAAACATCTGCCCCATAATTACCTGGCCTGCAAAGCCCAACTTGAGCATTGAGGTTTGCACCATCTAAGTAAATCTGTCCACCATAGTGATGAATGGTTTCACATATTTCATTGATTTTTGGTTCAAAGACCCCATGTGTTGATGGGTAAGTAACCATTAGAGCTGCTAATTTGCTGGAATGTAACTTTGCTTTTTCTTCAAGATCTTTGAGATCGATATTTCCTTCTTTGTCACAGGATATAGGAATAACTCTAAGCCCAGCCATTACAGAACTTGCTGGATTAGTGCCATGTGCACTTGTAGGGATTAGGCAAACATCTCTAAAAGATTCACCACGTGATTTATGCCATGCTTGAATAACTAATAGGCCTGCAAATTCACCTTGGGAACCAGAATTAGGTTGTAAGGAGACTCCTGCAAAACCTGTAAGAGTACTCAACCATCTCTCTAGGTCTTTGATGATCTTTTGGTAACCTTTTGATTGGTTATTTGGAGAGAAGGGATGCAGAGAAGAAAACTCTTTCCAACTAATGGGAGCTAATTCTGCTGCAGCATTGAGTTTCATTGTGCAGCTTCCCAGTGGGATCATTCCGTGAACTAGTGAAAAATCTTTATTTACCAGCTTTTGCATATACCTCATTAACTCAGTCTCACTTCTATATAGATGGAAAATCTTTTGCTGTAACCAAGGACGGTTTCTCAGGGGTAATTTAGGAAGTAGCTGTTCAAGAGTTAATTCAGATATTTCTTGAATTTTTAGGGGTTGTCCCTTAGCTTCTGAAAAGATTTTGAGAAGCTGATTAAGTTCTTTTTCATTACTTAGTTCATCAAGAGTGATGCCAAACCCTTTTGCATTCTCTTCATTAGAACCTAGTGGTAGAACACGTAAATTAAACCCTGCGATGTGTGCTAAATGATGAATATTAGGGGCTTCCTCGCAAATAACTTCGATGGTGTCAAATCGAGTTTCTTGATTAATTTTATAGTTGAGATCATGTAGCCCTTGCTCTAACTTTTTACGCAAAAGTAGTATTCGATAGGCGATTTTCTCGAGTCCTTCAGGTCCATGGTGAATTGCATAAAAACCTGCCATTACTGCAAGTAAAACCTGAGCTGTACAGATATTGCTGGTGGCTTTATCCCTTCGTATATGTTGCTCTCTTGTTTGTAGCGCTAGCCGGAGTGCCGGCTTTCCTTCCGAATCTACAGATTGACCAACAAGTCTTCCTGGGACTTGCCTCTTAAAGTTTTCTCTAGTTGCGAAAAAGGCCGCATGAGGTCCACCGAAACCTATCGGGATCCCAAAGCGTTGTGTACTTCCAACTGCAATATCAACTCCAAGATGACCAATTGGAGCAAGTAAAACCTGACTTAACGGATCAATTGCAACTGTTACAAGAGAGTTTACAGAATGAGCTTTTTCAACAATTGATGAGGGATCCCAAAGTCTCCCTTTGGATCCAGGTAATTGCAGGAGCACACCAAAGACTTCCTTATTAAAATCGAATTTATCTGGCTCATTGATTTCCAACTGGATTCCCAGTGGCTCAGCTCGGGTTTTAAGAACTGCAAGTGTTTGAGGAAGAATTTGGATGTCTACTAGGAAACGTTTTGCGGATGTCTGTTTGCAGACTGAATAACTCAAATTCATCGCTTCAGCTGCTGCTGTTCCTTCATCAAGTAATGAAGCATTAGCAATTGGTAATCCAGTTAATTCACTGATTAAGGTCTGGAAATTGAAAAGTGCTTCGAGCCTCCCTTGAGAGATTTCAGCTTGATAAGGCGTATAGGCCGTATACCAAGAAGGGTTTTCAAGGATTTGTCGTTGGATGAGTGGAGGTGTTGCTGTTCCGTGATAACCCAGGCCTATAAGTGAACGGAAGGGCTTATTTGCCTTCGCTATTTCACGAAGTTCTTTCAATGCGTCTATCTCACTACAACCTTCCGAAAGCAGGTCAGTAGAGGGTTTTGCATCAAGAATCTCTGCAGGAATGACCTTTGAGATGAAACCATCTAGATCTTGTTGGCCTAGCTGCTTGAGCATTTTTCTTTGCTCAGAAGGACTGGGTCCAATATGTCTTTTGAGAAATGGAGAAGCTTCGAGGTTTGAAGTTTCTACCGACCGTTGGTTAGGCACGGTCTAAAAATTGCTAAGTGAATAGGAACCTTAGAAAAACTTTTTAATAGTTGATGCTCAGACTGTGTTTTGTTGATTTAATTTGCACCAACTTTATTTGCGTAAGCAGATGAATCCATGAGTTCTTTAAGTTCAGATGAATTCTCGGGACGCAGAATCATTAACCAACCTTCGCCGTGGGGATCATTCTGGAGTTCCTCAGGATTGGAGAGAACGGATTCATTTCGTTCAATCACTTCACCACTTACCGGGGAATAGACATCCTCTACGGCTTTTACTGATTCAATAGAACCAAATGTGTTTCCTTTTTTTAATTGCGTTCCGACCTCTGGGAGGTCTACAAAAACGATGTCTCCAAGTTGGTCAACCGCAAATTCGCTTATTCCTACTCTGATGAGATCATTATCCATGAATGCATATTCATGGCTGTCCGCGTAGCGAAAATTATCTGGGAAATTAAAGGGCATTGTTCGGAAGCTTTAATAAATCTGCCTTAATTAGGGAAATGAGGGCTTTTTTTAGCACTAGTTTGATGTGAGTGTGGTGAGTTCCTCCTTGTATATAAAGATTGTATGGGGGTTTCAAGGGTGCATCAGCAGAAAATTCGCTGGTACTGCCATCAATAAAAGTGCCTCCTGCCATTATTAATTTACTCTCATAGCCTGGCATGGTGGCAGGAATTGGATCAAGGTATGAATCAATAGGAGAACATGCTTGGAATGCCTTGCAGACCACCTTTACGGATTCTGCGTTACCGAATTGAATGGATTGAATGATGTCGCTTCTATTTTCGCCTAGTCCAGGCTTTACGCTAAAGCCAAGCTCATGAAAAACCCCAGCAATTAGATCTGCTCCTATTAATGCTTCGCTAATCATTTGAGGTGCAAGAAATAATCCTTGAAAAATAAGTCTGTTCAGATCAAAACTTGTTCCACCTTTACTGCCAATACCTGGTGATGTAAGTCTGCAGCAGGCACTTTCAACTAATTCAGCTTTGCCTGCAACATATCCTCCAGTTGGAACAATTGTTCCACCAAGGTTTTTGATTAAGGATCCTGCGATCAGATCAGCACCAACTTCTGTCGGTTCTTTTTCTTCAACAAACTCTCCATAGCAATTGTCCACAAAACAAATACATTTTGGTTGATATTTATGAACCAAGTCACATATTTCTTTGATATCTTGAATAGATAAAGATGGTCGCCATGTATAACCAGAGCTCCTTTGAATAAATACCATTTTTAATGGCAAAGCCAATGCTTTCTGTAAAGCTGAAAAATCCACCTTGCCTTCCGGATTCAGATCTAGTTCTTCATAAGAGATCCCAAATTCAATTAGAGACCCTTGCTTAGCCCCTCTGATTCCAATTACTTCTTCAAGTGTTTCGTAGGGCTTACCAGTTATTGATAGAAGTGTTTCTCCAGGTCGTAGTACTCCAAACAGGGCCGCAGCAATAGCATGTGTTCCACTAACGAATTGGAGTCGAACTGCCGCTTTTTCAGCTCCCAGTACTTTTGCAAACACCTTATCGATTACTTCTCTTCCTTGGTCTCCATGGCCATATCCAGTCATAGAAGAGAAGTGGTGAGTCCCAACTTGTTCTTTTGAAAATGCGTCTAAAACCTTGCTCATTCCGATCATTACTGCTTCTGTCCGCTTGTTTGAGAGCGTTTTGAGGCTTTTTGAAACTGTGGCTATATGCTTTTCAGCCCAAGTCTCAATTCGCTTTTCATCTAATTCATGTGAAGTTGTTCTATCCAAAGTTTTCGGGAAGGGTTTATGGTTCCTTTAGATTCTGATAGTTGCTCTTCCTTTCTTCAAATCTCACATTCTGGACGTACTGCATTTTTCACTTAAAGGAACTTCTCTTGATTTCTACTGATAAAGCATCTTCTGCAATCTCGCGTGATTTACGTCTTAGGGCAGGGATGAGCGCGCCTCGTGAGCGTTTGCCTAGTAGTCAAAGACGATTCAGGGCAGGTACCACTTCTTTTATGTTGATAATGCATGTTGCAGCGACTTTTGCATTATTACCGCGTTTTTGGAGTTGGCAGGGCTTAGCAGCATTTGGATTTCTCTATTGGATAACGGTTCTTGGAGTGACTCTTGGACTCCATAGGCTTGTTGCTCATAGGAGCTTCGAGGCTCCGCGTTGGGTAGAGAGAGTTCTTGTTGTTATGGGTTCGTTAGCGTGCCAAAGCGGTCCAATTGAATGGGTTGCTTTGCATCGTCACCACCATAAGTTTTCTGATCAACCTAATGATCATCATGATGCAAAAAGAGGTTTTTGGTGGAGTCATAGTGAATGGATGCTTCATGAGATTCCTGCATTAAGACATAGTCATCGTTTTGCAGGAGACTTGATTTCTGATCCTTTTTTTAGGTGGCTTGATCATTGGTTTCTACTGCTTCAAATCCCTTTGGTTTTAGCCCTGTATTGGTATGGCGAGCTTGCGAACATCCATGGAGGTGGAGCAGGTCTTGTCCTTTGGGCTATTCCTTTGCGTTTGGTTGTTGTCTATCACGTGACATGGTTGGTTAATTCCGCTACCCATACTTTTGGCTATAGGAATTTTGACTGTCCTGACCTTTCGCGAAATTGTTGGTGGGTTGCTTTGCTTTCTTTTGGAGAAGGTTGGCATAACAATCATCATGCTCATCCCATGAGTGCTCGTCATGGTTTGAGATGGTTTGAGTTTGATATTACTTGGCAGCATATAAAGTTTCTCCGGCGTCTTGGATGGGCTCGTCAGGTTAGGCAAGCTAGATATAGTCAAGTTGATTCCTGAGACTGTAAAAATCTTGCATGTTTTCGAAGGTCATTTAGAAAAATATCTACAGATACATCTGAATTTTTTCTAAGTGATTTTTGAGTTGTGTATAAATCAAGTAATTCCCCATCAAGTTCTTCTGCGCTGTAGTCTCTGAGTCCTGCCATTACTGCTGCAAATCGTTCTCGTCTTTGCGGCTTGATTGCTGGATAAGCTGCTAAAACTTTTTCACGACAATTACGCCAGGCTTTGCCATTGCATAGATAGTCCGAAAGAGCAGCACTTAATTCAGTTGACTCACTATCTTCAATAAACCAATCAAAGCTTTTGGGTAAAGGTGATAAGCCAACAAAAATTTCAAACAGGTTGCCAGCACTTATTGGGTCACCATTTTCTGTCTTTATAGGAATAGCTGACTCTGCTAGAACTTTGAGTAATTCTGGATGAATTTCTGCAAGATGATCTTTGATTTTCGCTATTCCTGAATGAAGCACAAAGTTTGCTTGTGCTATTGCAAGAAATACCTCTGGGCTAGGAGAGGCTAGCTTCCCATTACGAAGATTTGAAATTTGAGAACTGTGTAATCGTCCAAGTTCTAGGCATTCAGTAAGTGCTGGTAGAACTTTATGAGACCAACCATTGCGCTCATGCCATACATGAATGAGATGTGCCATGGCTTGCCTGCCCTGCTTTAGCTGTTCGCGATACGACTTAGCTTTGCAATCAGACTTAATATCAGGCTTTTCCAAGTGATAAGGATTCGTATCGTTTATATTGGCCAACAATTCAGAGAATTATTCATGGTTGCCAGCATGGCCAGCGTGAATTCATCTATTTGTAGGCCAGTTGCCTATGAGAAGGCTATTTCTACATCCCTACGGCTGCAGAATCAACCTCCTCTAGGTTCATCTTCTTATAAGGCTAAAGAGCAGCGTAGGTGGGGAACGATCGGATTCATGATCATCATCCATGTGCTGTCAATTGTTGCTTTGTTCCCGGGATTCTGGAGTTTTCAAGCATTTACTGGTTTTCTTGTTCTGTATTGGATTACTGCTTGTCTAGGCGTAACACTTGGTTATCACAGGCTTCTCTCGCATCGTGCTTTTCGAGTTCCTAGATGGCTTGAAAGATTCTTTGCCACATGTGGGGCTTTGAGCTGTCAGCACGGTCCAATTGATTGGGTAGGACTACATCGTCATCATCACAAGTTTTCTGATACTGATGCTGATCATCACAACAGTAAAAAGGGTTTTTGGTGGAGTCACATGGGCTGGATGTTTGAATCTATTCCAGCTATGAGAGCTGTCCCTAGACTTACGGGTGATTTGTCTATAGACCCTTATTACTGCTGGCTAAACAAGAATTTTTTACTTTTGCAAATTCCTTTAGGGATTTTACTTTTTTGTATAGGCATAAATAGTGGTGTGGGTGGTTGGTCAATGGTGTTATGGGGAATTCCTCTAAGGTTAGTTTTTGTGTATCACGTCACTTGGTTAGTGAATTCTGCGACTCATCGATGGGGTGATGTGGTTTTTGAAAGTGGAGATGGATCAAAAAACAACCCGTGGGTGGCAGCTTTGACTTTTGGAGAAGGTTGGCACAATAATCACCATGCTTTTCCTCATTCAGCTAGACAAGGAATTTATCCTGGTCAGGTTGATTTGACTTGGCAACATATTCGTCTTTTAAGGACTCTTGGCTTAGCAACAAAGATTAAGCTCCCTGTCTCAGCGTAAACTTGTTTATCTGAGTAAATTTCGTTGGTTTTTTTTCCTTATGGCTAAACGAGTCAAAGTTGTCCTGAGTGAGGATGTTCTCAGTCTGGGTAAGGATGGGGACTTAGTAGAGGTAGCTCCCGGGTATGCGCGGAATTTTTTGCTCCCTTATGGGAAGGCACTTCCTGTAACAACAGCTGTGCTTAAACAGGTAAAGCATCGTCGAGCTAAGCAGTTGGAACAAGAAGCAGCTTTAAAACAAGAAGCGCTCGATTTTCAAACTGCTTTGGTCACAATTGGTAGATTTACTGTTAAGAAGCAGATAGGGGAGGATGAAGTTTTATTTGGTACTGTCACAAACGGTGATGTCGCTGAGGTTATAGAAGAGACAACTAAAAAAGCGATTGACCGTCGAGATATTATCGTTCCAGAAATCCATCGCACTGGAAAGTACAAAGTGCAAGTGAAATTGCACAGTGAAGTAACAGCCGAGATCAATCTCGAAGTGGTGAGCTATTGAACCTTTTTAGGGGTTTTAGTAAACCAAATTTCGCCCCTTCTATTTGAGCTTCAGAGATATGGTGAGTGTTCCTTTATCTGATAACGGCGGTGATTTGGCTGAAGGCTCTCGTTCTTTAGGCAAGCCTTCAAAATCACATGGACCTCCAAACTTTGAATCTTTACCGGATTCGATTCCACCTCAGAATCTAGAGGCAGAAGAAGCTGTTTTAGGAGGGATCCTTTTAGACCCTGATGCGATTAGCAGGGTTGCTGATTTACTTCAGCCTGAGGCTTTTTATCTCAATGCCCATAGAGAGATTTATAGAACAGCTTTGATGCTGTATTCCCAGGGGAAGCCGACAGATTTAACTGCTATGAGTGCATGGCTTGCAGATACAGGCTCTTTGGAAAAAGTGGGGGGTAGTAATCGTTTGATTGAACTTGTTGAGCGGGTTACCTCAACTGCTTCTATTGAACAAGTGGCCAAGTTGGTCATGGATAAGTTCTTAAGGCGCCAATTGATTCGTTCAGGTAATGAAGTCATTCAATTGGGATTTGATCAAGGTATGCCAATGGAAGAGGTTTTAGATAAAGCGGAGCAGAGCATTTTTCAAATTAGTCAAGAGAAGCCTTCTAAAGGCCTTACTCCAACAGCAGAAATTCTTACGAGTACGTTCAATGAAATCGAGAGTCGTTCTCTAGGGACTTCAGTTGCTGGAATCCCAGTGAATTTCTATGACCTTGATGCAATGACTCAGGGATTACAACGAAGTGATCTAATTATTGTTGCTGGTCGGCCGGCCATGGGAAAAACCTCGATCGTTTTGAATCTTGCAAAAAATGTTGCTCAACTCCATAACTTGCCAGTGTGTGTTTTCAGCCTTGAGATGAGTAAGGAACAGCTGACTTATCGGCTTCTTTCAATGGAGGTTGGTATTGAAAGTGGCCGGTTGAGAACGGGTCGTTTGCAACAAGAGGAATGGCCTCTGCTTGGCCAGGGTATTAATACTCTCGGCCAGCTACCGATTTACATCGATGACAAGCCAAATCTCGGTGTTTTGGAAATGCGCTCTTTGTGTAGGCGCTTGATTGCTGAACAAGGCAAAGAGTTAGGACTAGTTGTTATTGATTATCTTCAATTAATGGAAGGATCAACGCCAGATAATCGTGTCCAAGAATTATCTCGAATCACTCGGGGTTTGAAGGCGATGGCTAGAGAGATGAAGGTACCTGTTATAGCGTTGTCTCAATTAAGTAGAGGCGTAGAGTCTCGTACTAATAAAAGGCCAATGCTGAGTGACTTAAGGGAATCTGGATCAATTGAGCAAGATGCTGATTTGGTGTTGATGATTTATCGAGATGAGTATTACAACCCAGAGACTCCTGATCGAGGAATTACAGAGTTGATTGTGACTAAACATCGCAACGGCCCTGTTGGGACTGTCAAACTTTTATTTGAACCACAGTTCACTCGTTTTCGGAATCTTGCAACTAATTAACGAGACTTTCCCAGGAAAGATTCATGAATGTTTTGGAGAGATCAACAGAAACCTTTGATGTCATCGTCGTAGGGGGTGGCCATGCTGGCTGTGAAGCTGCAATGGCTGCTTCACGGATGGGTCTTTCTACGGCATTATTTACTCTCAACATTGATCGCATTGCTTGGCAACCTTGCAATCCTGCAGTTGGAGGCCCAGCCAAGAGCCAGTTAGTACATGAAGTAGATGCTTTAGGTGGTGTGATCGGTTGGATGGCTGATTTAACAGCATTGCAAAAGCGAGTGCTTAATGCCAGTAGAGGTCCTGCAGTATGGGCCTTACGGGCTCAAACAGATAAGAGGCTATATAGCAATCAAATGATTCATTTGCTGCAAAACACTCCTAATTTGGCGATTCGTGAGGCGATGGTTACTGGCCTTGAAGTTCAGGGAGAGCCAGATGGAGGAAATTTATACAAGAAAAGATCGGATTTTCAGCCTTGTCGCGTTACTGGAGTCAGGACTTATTTTGGCAGTGTCTATCGTGCTCAGGCTGTAATTCTTACTACGGGTACTTTTTTAGGTGGTCAGATATGGGTAGGCAATCAGTCTATGCCAGCTGGTCGGGCAGGAGAGCAACCTGCAGAAGGGTTGTCAGATGACCTTAAGAGACTTGGTTTTGAGGTTGATCGTCTCAAGACAGGTACTCCAGCACGCGTAGATCGTCGCAGTATTTCTTTTGAGCATCTTGAGGAACAACCCAGCGATGCGAAAGATAGGTTTTTTTCCTTTGACCCTGAAAATTGGATCGTGGGTGAACAGATGAGTTGCTTTATTACTCGGACCACTCTCGAGACTCATAAGTTGATTAGGGATAACCTTCACCTGACACCGGTTTATGGTGGATTTATTGATAGTAAGGGCCCTAGATATTGTCCTTCCATTGAGGACAAAATTGTTCGCTTCTCAGATAAGTCCTCACATCAGATCTTTTTGGAGCCTGAGGGTAGAAACACACCAGAGATTTATGTTCAAGGTTTTTCTACTGGTCTGCCTGAGTCTCTGCAACTTGAACTTTTACGAACTCTTCCTGGGCTAGAAGATTGTGTAATGCTTAGACCTTCTTACGTTGTTGATTACAATTACCTTCCTGCTACACAACTTCGACCTTCATTGGAGACAAAACGGGTTAGTGGATTGTTTGGTGCAGGGCAAATCAATGGGACAACAGGTTATGAGGAGGCAGCGGCCCAAGGACTTGTTGCAGGATTAAATGCAGCACGGTTCATTGGGGGGCAGGAACCATTCTATTTTTCACGCGAGAGTAGTTACATTGGCACAATGATTGATGATTTGGTTACTAAGGATTTAAGAGAGCCTTATAGGGTTCTTACAAGTAGGAGTGAATACCGGTTGGTATTGCGAGGTGATAATGCTGATCGTCGATTAACTCCTATTGGCTACCAGTTAGGTCTTGTTAGTGAACGTCGCTGGAAAATTTTTGAGGCAAAGCTCCAAGCTCTTGAGGCTGAAAAAGAGCGATTAGAAACTCAGCGCTTAAAGGCTTCTGATCCAACTGCAGTAAAAATTGCTTCTGAAACAGGAGTAGCTATTAAAGGATCAATATTGTTAGCTGATCTTCTTAGAAGGCCAGGGTTTCATACCTTAGATCTTGTTCGACATGGTCTTTCAGAGAAAAACTTGCCTTTAACAATCAGAGAAGGGGCTGAGATAGATATTAAATACAGTGGTTATTTACAGCGCCAGCAGCAGCAGATCAATCAATTCAGGAGGCAGAGTCAACGACTGATCCCAGAGGATCTTGATTATGCAAGCATTAAGACTTTGTCTAAGGAAGCAAGAGAGAAATTATCTGTTGCTCGACCAGTTAATTTTGGACATGCAGCTCAACTGCCAGGAGTTAGTAAGGCTGATCTTGCAGCGTTATTGGTTTGGTTAAAATTGCGTCAACGAGGTGCCAAAGGCTCAGCTGAAAGTATGGCTACGGCCGATAATTTCGCCTAAATCAGGAGGCGACTACTGAATCAATCATCCCCATTATTATTTTCTCCAAAAAGTATTTGGCAAGCACCAACGGAGGCCGTTCTTTCTGGTGATGGACCAAATCAATTAACTGGTCCGTGGAGAGTCATGTTACTAGGAGATGGCAGCCCTACTCGTCACTTGCGCTTGTTGACAGGGCATGAGGTTCAAGTGCAGTTAATTGCTATGGAGCCTGAATTTAAACCAGATCAAGATGCGCCAAAAGAAGTGAATGAATTGACACCTCCTTTGTTGAGAAGGCAAGTATGGCTAAATTGTGGTTCTAGAACCCTTGCTTGGGCAGAAAGTTGGTGGAACTGTAAAGAGGCTGAACAGAATTTGAAAAATTTGAATGAACCAATTTGGCGCAGTCTTACTCAAGGGCGCTCGGAGCTTTTTCGTGAAGTTGATGGCCTTTCATTGGTAAATGCAGATTGGCTCGAATCAGGTTTTAGTAGGCAAGGTCCTTTTTGGAGTAGGCATTATCGCTTTTTCCGGCAAGCGCGTGAGTTAACTGTGATCAGAGAAGTATTTAGCCCTGAATTGGAGACATGGTTGGGACCAACTCCTCGCAAAGAACCAAATTTCGATTGCGAAAATTCATAATTGTTCTTTTCGCAATTATAACTTGACAACTTGCCAACTCTTGTGCTTAGGAGAAGATAAGGTTAGCCGTACCGTTTTTATGGCATCTGAATCTTCTTGGTTAAGCATTTCTGATCTTGGCCGCCTTTATGGCATTTCTACACACCATTGTGGCCGCGCCCTTCAGCAATATGGTTGGCGTGATGAATTTGGTCAACCAACACCAGGAGCATTAGAAGCTGGAGCAGCAAATAGTTCAAGTCTAGATTGTTCCTGGCAGGCACCACTTTGGAATGCGGATGTTTGCAAATCACGGTTAGAACAGACCGGATATGAACTTATCAGCCGAACTACCCAGGTAGAGCAATGGACAGACTTATTGGACGCATTAGAGGAGGGGTCTCCCTCTATTAATGTCACTCCTGAGCAGATGGCTGAGGAGTTGCCTAATGAATTAGTGACAGATGTAAATAATCAATTGGAAAAGAGGGGATGCTCATTTAGGGTCCCAGAATTAGTTGGTTAATTATCTGGATCTAATAGAACTCGCTCAGAGACCATGCGGAAGCAGGGGCTTCGTTTGAAAAATTAGTTTCGTTGACGATTAGATTTAGGTAGGGAGCGGCGTTGCCTAGAAAGTTTTGGGCTATCAATTTTTTTAGGAATCAAGTCATCTTGAATATTTCTGGGTGACTGTCGCTTCCATCTGTCAATTTTGAAAGATTCTTCGTCAGGCCATTCATCATCTGGTCCATTGTTATTTGGAACGTTATTCTCTCGTTTGGAGATTGCTGGGGATACCCTTCGCGAGATTGCTTCTAAAGGTTGTTTTTTCCCAGAAATCTTTAAATCATTTACTTCTTGCCAAGGTTCAAGCCAGTCGTCCTCTTCTTCAAGTAACCAATCGATTTTATCTTCGACCCACCTTCCAACCGTATCTATATTTGGATTGATTCGGTTTGACCTTTGTCTGCCTTTTGTTCTTGATCCTGGCCTGTTGCCTGCAACCCCATCAACAAATTGTCTGCCTGTTTCAAGCCACTGATCCATTTTCCGCTCTAACGGGTCTTTAGGTCTTTGTGGCTTTTCACGTGGTAAATCCATCATTTCAACTTAACGCCGTTTCCGGTGCAACAACCATTGTTCCCGTTGCCAACCTATTAGGGCAATGGAGATTCCACTCAATTCCAATGCTTTTAAGAAAGTTTCCATCTCAAGATTTTTTTAGTGCAGGCTCATAGATCAGTAAACAACTTGAATGCCAATTGCCACCATAAAAATTTTGACAACATTGTCTGCAAGCTGCTCCTCGGACCTTGCGAAAATAGGCTGACTTGAGCCCACAAAGAGGACATACCGCCCACCATCTTGGGGGCTTTTGGGGTACAGGGAACTTATGTCGCAAACTTACTTGAAACTTTGACTGAGAGGAATTAATTGATGCCATTTTTGCTTTAAAAAGCGGCCCATGACTTTCTTTTTGCTTTAGAACAAGATGTATCCAGGCATGGATCATTTCATGGCAGAGGGTGCTTTCAATGGCACTTTGTGGCAATAGTTCAAGTAATGGCCTTGATAAAACGATTTCATATTCATCTGGTTCCAAGAATTTTGGGATATGTCTATAGAAACCCGCGGTCTTCCGTAGCCTTCCGTCGCTCCATCTAACTGCTAAATGAGGTTGAGATTGAAATGTAAGGGAGCTATCAAAATGCTCTCTGTCCAAGCGATGAAAAATTGGTAATAGCGGCACAATTGGCATTTCAGGCTAAGAAGCTATTTCTTTGATGAGAACTTGGACATTTTGAAATAAGGCATAGAGCTAAAAAATTTTTCTTTTTGGGGTTATTAAGTCAGAATCTCTATTGATATGCAATCAGCAGATGGATTCAGTTTTAGTCAAGGACATTGGAATCAAGGTTCTTTTTGCCGGATTAGGGGGATTATTGCTCTACTGGACCATTACTGCTGCAAAGTTGGTAATCAATGCAAGGGGCATTAATCCAATGGTCAAACAATTTTTTAATCAGATATCTGCTGGAAGGGTTGATGCTGCCTACCTCCTTACCTCTAAGGCCTATCGTCAGCATGTCAATAGACAGCAGTTTATAAATTTTCTAATCGGGTTGAAATTGAATCGGTTTAAGAATCTGAAGTCTGGCAGACCCCGTATACAAGAAGGAAAAATTACCCTTACTCTGAAGCTTAAGGCAGAGAATAAGGAAGAGTTGCCTTTGGACTTTACCTTTATAAAGGTTCAAGATGAATGGAGAATTGATCGAATTATTGAGGCGAATACTTAAGAAACCGAATTAGCTTTTGACTTGAATAATCACGATCCACGGGTCAATGAACTTTGTAATTTGCTCAATCGAGCTGCCCATGCGTATTACGTTCTTGACTCCCCTTTTCTAGAAGATGCCATTTATGACTCTCTATATAGAGAATTACAGGACTTAGAAAGAAAAGACCCTGCAAATTTACGACCTGATAGCCCAACTCAACGCTTAGGTGGTAAACCTTCTGAGGGTTTCATAACGGCACGTCATCGTCTACCTTTGCTCAGTCTGGACAATGCGTTTGATTTTGATGAATTGAAAGCTTGGCATAAAAGATTTTTAAAGTTGATGGAAACTGATAACACTTCAAAATCTGTTGATTGTGATTTTCAGATGGTCGGAGAGTTAAAGATAGATGGCAATGCTCTTGCGTTGACTTATGAAAAAGGTTTCTTGGTCAAGGCAGCGACTAGAGGAGATGGTAGTGAGGGTGAAGAGATCACAGCAAATGTGAGAACGATCACAACAGTTCCCTTATGCCTGCATTTGAAGAACCCTCCTTTATGGCTAGAAGTTAGAGGGGAAGCATTCATGCCAACGGAGACATTTGCAACAATTAATTTTGAACGTGAAAAGCAAGGAGACCCACCTTTTGCTAATCCCCGCAATGCTTGTGCTGGAACTTTACGTCAATTAGATCCTCGAGTGGTTTCTTCTAGAAATTTAGATTTTTTTGCTTATGCGGTTTATTTACCCGAGGACTGGAAGGCTTTAGAGGAAGATCCAAAACAACCAAGCGGTCAATGGGAGGCTCTTGAGTGGCTTAAAACCGCAGGCTTTAAAGTGAACTCCAATGCGGCCTTGATAGATGACTTGCCTCAAGCTGAGAGCTTCTTTAATCATTGGGATATTGCTCGACATCAACTTCCATATGTCACTGATGGTGTTGTTATCAAAGCCAATCTTTTTGAAGCTCAGCAAATAGTTGGCAATACTCAAAAGGCGCCAAGGTGGGCAATAGCTCTTAAATATCCTGCAGAAGAAGCACCCAGCAAGTTAATTCGACTGAATTATCAGGTGGGTCGTTCTGGAGCTGTCACACCAGTTGCTGAGTTTCAGCCAGTTTCATTAGCTGGAACTTCGGTTTCTAGAGCAACTCTTCATAATGCAGATCGTTTGATTGCATTGGATTTGCATAAGGGTGACACAATAGTTGTTCGTAAGGCAGGTGAGATTATTCCTGAAGTAGTCCGTGTTTTGAGAGACTTACGCCCATTGGATGCTAAACGTTTGAGCCTTCCCAATAGTTGTCCTGAGTGCAGTTCAAAATTAAAACGTGAATCTGGAGAAGCGGTTACTCGTTGTATGAATATTAGTTGTCCAGCCATCATGCGAGGAACTTTGCGTCATTGGGTGAGCAAAGGTGCTTTAGATGTTGAAGGTTTCGGAGACAAGCTGATTGAGCAATTAGTGGAGAGAGGTTTAGTGAGGTCCATAGCTGATTTGTACTTACTTGAGGCTCGTCAATTGGTCGACTTAGAACGTATGGGTAACAAATCTGCTGAAAAAATAATTTCATCACTTCTTCTTTCTAAGAAGAAGCCATGGCATAAACAACTTTACGGATTGGGAATAAACAATATAGGCGAGGTGAATGCCAAGGCTTTGTCGAAAGCCTTCTCAAATATTGCTGAACTACAACTAGCAGTAACACAAAATCATGATTCGATTACTAGTATTTTTGGGATTGGAGAAGAAATATTGAACTCTTTAAGGCAATGGTTTGCAGATGTCTCAAATCAGAAAATGTTATTGCAGCTGAAAAAAGCCGGCTTTTCTTTATCATCTACTCTGGATGAGACATTAATCAATAACGATAGTCAGACTCGACTTCAATCGCCTTTCTTGGAGAATAAGATTTTTGTTTTGACAGGGGCTATGCCTTCATTAACTAGAAGTGATGCGAAAACTCTGATAGAAGCCGCTGGAGGAACAATTAGCTCTTCAGTTAGTAAAAATACCTCATTTTTATTAGCTGGAGAAAAGCCTGGTAGTAAATTCGAAAAAGCTCTTAGCCTTGGAATCCCCATTATTAATGAGATGGAATTCAGAGAGCTATTAGCTAAGTTTTCAAGTAATTTATAAGAAAAATATTTTTAAGTAATGCAGCACCCTTTTATTAACGCTTTGATTAAGACCCCTTGTGGGCGTGCGAAATATACAGACTTAGCAAGTAAAAGGGGGACTTTTTCATTCTTTAGGTTGATTTGGTTTGTGTTTTTTGCGACGTTGAGGGACTTGCCTTTGGAAAACCCTGATTATTTAGATGACTCAAAATCCTGAAGAGTTTTTTTTGCAGAACGTCCAACTAACCAAACCACACCAAAGGTACTTATTAGTCCTACAACCCGCACTATCCATGTCCCAAAATCTGCTTCTGCTTTCAGTGCGGTATTGAAGTTGCTTATTTCACCGGCAAAGGCTCCAATACTGCAAAATAAAAATGTTCCTGGAAGTATCCCTAATAGCCCAATTGAGTAGTCTCGAAAGCTTACCTCGCTGAGCCCATATGAGAGGTTTAATAGACTGAATGGGAATGCCGGAGATAGACGTGTTAGTAATACAAGCTTCAAACCTTCTTTACTAACTGCTTTCTCAACGGCTTGGAGTTTTGGAATCTTAGCGAGTCGTTGTCTTGCCCAACCCCTTAGCACTGTGCGCCCTATTAGAAATGTTGCTTGAGCGCCAAGACAAGCTCCAGCGAAAACAATTCCACTTCCCCAGAAAGCACCATATAGAGCACCTGCAAGCATAGAAGCCCAGATTCCAGGAAGAAGAATGGTTACCCAAATTGCATAAAGAGGAATAAATAACAGCGCCCCGGAAGGGGATTGCAGAAATGGGGTGAGATATTCAAACCAGCTGGTGGGATCCAAAACTATTTCAGGCAAGATCTTCTAATCGTTTACGAGTTAATACGGCTTGTGCATATGCTTCAGAAAGATTCTCTTTGCATTGAGCAACTACTGCGGTAGGAGCTTTATTAGTGAAATTCGAGTTGTTTAACCTCTCTGAGAGACTAGCTATATCTTTTTCAGCTTTGAAAAGATCTTTTTCTAGGCGACTGCGTAGACTTTCGAGGTCAACTAGTCCTTCTATTGGTAGTAGAACTTGTAGTTCACCGCTAACTCCTGCCAGTACTTTTGTAGAAGGGTTTTTATTAGCAGATTCTTGATCTATTACTTCTAAAGATTTTGTGCGTGTGAGTATTTCAATGTCACTTTTTGCTTGAAGAAGTGTTTTGGCAAGTTCTTTCCTGTTAGTGATAAAACGGACTGGTACCTTTTGAGAAGGTTTTAAACCAGCTACTGCTCGCAAGTTGCGCACAACACTAATTGCTTTAATTAGTTCATCAAAGGATTCTTCTAGCTCACTGTTTAGATAATCGCGTTCACTTTTTGGCCAGATTTCAAGAGCAAGAAATTGGTTCTCAGGATTGCCAGTGAGACCGTGCCATAGCTCTTCTGTGAGATGGGGCATTAGAGGGTGCAGCATTATTAGTAAATCACTGAGTACCTTTGCTAGAACTTGGCGAGCCGTTTTTTGATCAGCTAGATAGTTTGTTGTGCTTTCATTAGATTGATTTAGACGATTTTTGACTAGCTCTAGATACCAGTCGCAGAAGTCATGCCATACGAACTCATAAAGATCTTTAGCGACTTCACCAAGGTTGTAGTTTTCGTATGAATTTTTTGCTTTTATATTTACTCGAGTTAGACGGGAGAGAATCCAAAGATCAGAGAGATTCAAAGCATTTGGATTTATCTCTCCAAGCGTATTTTGAGATTCATTACCCAGGTGTATAAGTGCAAAGCGTGTTGCATTCCATAGCTTATTTGCAAAATTTCTGGATGCTTCTACTGTGCTTGATGTATCTGTTTGTCGGTCATAATCCAGACGAATATCTTGTCCTGCTCCAGCAACCTCTCTTACCAGGGCAAAGCGTAGAGCATCTACGCCATAGCGTTCAATTAGTAATAGTGGATCTATTCCATTCCCCGCACTTTTACTCATTTTACGATTTTCCTCATCTCGCACTAGACCATGAATATAGACATCTTTAAATGGCATTTTATCTGTGAATATGCTTGCCATCATTGTCATTCTAGCCACCCAGAAAAAGATAATATCAAAACCAGTGACTAGGGTGCTTGTTGGATACCAACGTTTAAAATCTATATCCTCTTCGTTAGGCCAGCCTAAGGTAGAAAATGGCCACAGTCCGCTTGAGAACCAGGTATCTAGCACATCTTCATCTTGTTGGATTTTTGCAGATTCACCAAATTTTTTCTTAGCTTTCCGCTGAGCCTCTTCAATCGACTCAGCAACGATATAAGGTGTTTTATTTGTTACTTGACCGTTGCTTTCACTTATAACAAACCATGCAGGTATTTGATGTCCCCACCAAAGTTGTCTACTAATGCACCAGTCACGAATGTCGGTGAGCCAATCCCTATAAACTTTTGTCCATCTTTCGGGAATAAACTTGGGATCATTGTGTTCTAGGAATACCTTAGCTTTTGTCGCAAGTGGCTCCATGCGAATGAACCACTGTGTTGATATAAGAGGCTCTATAGGAACTTTGCCTCTTTCTGAAAAAGGAACATTATGTTGATATGGCTCAACTTTTACGAGATAACCTTTTTTGTCTAAAGCTTCTACTAAAGATTTGCGGGCTTCAAATCGATCTAACCCTTCAAAATGGCCAGCATTGTTATTCATGCTTCCATTTTTGTTCATCACGGTGATCTGAGGCAGATTATGCCTTTGACCGATTGCGAAGTCGTTAGGGTCATGGGCAGGGGTTACTTTTACGCAGCCTGTCCCAAAGCTTTTATCAACATGCTCATCTGCAATAATTGGGATTTGACGATTGACTAAAGGCAAAGTAATCATTTCTCCAATGAGTTTCTTGTACCTTTTGTCAGATGGATTGACCGCTACAGCGACATCTCCAAGCATCGTTTCAGGTCTAGTAGTAGCTACTTCAATATGACTAACTCCGTCAGCTGTTTTTCCAGAAGTAAGTGGATAACGAAAGTGCCAAAGATGTCCATTTACTTCTTTCATCTCTACTTCAAGATCACTCACCGCAGAACCTGATGCAGGACACCAATTGACAAGATATTCCCCTCTATATATCAATCCCTTTTCATATAATTGAATAAAAGCTCTATTCACCGCTTTGCTGAGCTTTTCATCAAGTGTGAAACGTTCCCTTTTCCAATCAACTGAATAACCCAGTCTTTTTAATTGCCCTACAATTTGCCCTCCACTTTTATTTTTCCATTCCCAAGCTCGGTTAAGGAATTCTTTACGACCTAATTGAGAGCGATTAATACCTTCTTCTTTTAACTGCTTTTCTAAGATTGTTTGTACTGCAATTGAAGCATGGTCGGTTCCAGGGAGGCAAAGTACGTTTTTACCTTGAAGTCTTTGAAATCTAACAATTGTATCTATTAAAGCTGTATTAAATGCGTGACCCATATGGAGACTTCCTGTCACGTTAGGTGGCGGGATTACTACAGAGAAAGCCTTGCCTGGGTTATCAGGCTTGCCTTGGAATGCACCATCTCTTTCCCAGGCAATTTGCCAACGACTTTCTGTCCCTTTTGGGTCATAAGTTTTTGGAAGAGCTTTTGCCGATTCTTTAGGGTTAGATCCTTCGGCGTTTGACTCAGGGAAGATAGGAGAGGAAGGCATTGAGCAGATGCTCGCAAAATGCGGTTTGTCAGAGATTGATTCGAGTTAAGAGATTATTGGTGATTTGTAGATGGTTTCCATGGAATAGCGATCAAAGCTTCGTGGGTTTCCCAATCGTCGCAATCTTGAATAACCATATTGAGTAAACCGATCTCTTTCAATGCCTCAAGCACATTCTTGTTAGTAAGTGAACAATCTGGGGCGATGGGCATGATCAGCACTCGATTTTCTGCTGGATCAGCAGTTACTTGAATGTTGAGGTTTTCGAGTGTACGGTCAAAAAATTTTTTTCTCATGCGCCTTGTTAAGTTTGGGCCTAATGCCTTCGCAAAAGTTTCAAGACTTTTTGTGTCTCCTGCAAGCCCACAGTTTAATGCCAGCCAAATCAGTAATTTCACCCAACTTTCAACTGTCCATATGGGTTGAAAGCTATTCCTATGCTGACAGATTAATTCGACCAATGCGAATTCAAAAAATTTTTTTTGAATAAAAGCTTTTGTAGAATCTTCCATAGAAGGGATAGTCTCCTTACGGTTCAGACTTTTAGGACCATTAAATAGGGAACTCAAATGATTTTGGATCTGAATGACCCCGAACTCGAGTTTGCGGATCTTGTTTACGCCTATCAAAGTTGGGTGATTGCCGTAATTAATGATGAGAAGCTTGATACGAAAGACAAGCTTCTTACGGAAGAGATTACTGAAGATGCTCTAAATGCCAGCAGATTCCTGCCAGGAGAGGTAAGCAGTGCAATCGAAACCACCCTTGCAAGGGTCTATGAAGTAGACCCTGAAGAGCTTGCCAACATACTCTTCCCTGAAGACTGATATAGGAAAACTCTGTCATATCTGTTTGGATTTGATTAAGGATTCAAGGGAAATAGTTTTAGATGCTTGCCATTAAGCACCCCAAAGGGTTATTGATTAAGTAGGGGAAAGTTGTTTTTCATCTAGTCCTATGACTGTTGCTGTTAGACCCTGCATTAAGTTGACCAAAGGGGTAAGGGAACACATTGTTGACCAGCTTCGTTCCTGCCGTACTCGAGAACAACTTCTTGCATTTGAGGAGAGGTTCAACTGTGAGGCCGAGTCTGGCCCTCTATACCTTCTCATTTGTGAGTTCCTTCATGATCGCACCATTTCACCAGCTTTAGCAGCTAAGTGGTTAAGAACCCTTTTAGATGATCGCGAGAATCAGTTGAGAGCTCAGCTAAATCGTTAATTATCAAAGATATCTGAATGGGTACCCTAAGTTGAGTAATATTCTTATCAACAGGATAAATTAGTTATTAGATTGTATGCAATCTCTTCGATATCCTAGGCAAATCTTTTATTTCTAATAGTGAAAGGTGCTGGATTTAATAATCTTTTGAAAATATATCGGTTATTTCGCCACCTGCTCTGTTGGATTATTTCAATGAAAGGTTGATGTCTTTGGATAATTAATACTAGGTACATCCTTTGTTTGATTTCTCTTCAATACCTAATGGCATAACTCATAAGGAACTGAATTCATATTTAGCGTCTGCTTGCAGAAGAGATGAAAATACTGCTTCTATTTTCGCTAATGGTTCTAGTAAACAAGAGGAGGTCAGAGATTTGATTGCTAAATGGACTGAAGTAACCAATAAGATCCTTCCTTTACTGAAAGATAAAAATTGTAAGACTTTAGAAGATTTAAAGCCTGGTCAGGCTATGGCATTAGGTACATTTCAATACCACCTTATTTTATCCCTTCAGGCAAAAGCAGCTTATGAACAGCATTGACCTTGCCTTGACTAACACGGTTAGATACAAAATTTACTGTTCAAACTTAATTTGAAGAAAACTCTCTACTCTAGTTAGACTGCTATCTTTTAATGGAAGAACTCAATATTCCTTTTAAGAATAACCATAGAAAGATATACTTGCTTTGGGCTCTCTATAGCATTGTTCTTTTTGCCTTTGCAACATCAAAGCACCTACTCTTAGGAAGCTCAGCATGGGACCTTGGAATATTTGAACAATTTAGTTGGTTGATAGCTAATGGAAAGTTAAATACAGTTAGTAGTCTGCGAGGCATAACTCCTTTACAAGATCATTTTTCAATATTACTAATTCCGATAGGCTTAATATATAAAATAATTCCTTCCACACTTTCTTTATTGGCTCTTCAGTCAATTTCACTTGCCAGTGTTCCTTTCTTAATTATACGCTTGGCACGTAAAAAGAATTTACCAAAATATTTAACAAGAGCAATCGTTTCGGCAACAATATTAAGCCCGATTATCTTTCTCGCAAATATTGCTAATTTTCATCCAGAAGTAGTTTCTACGCCTTTTATGCTACTCGCTCTTTCTGAAGTAGAGAATATAAGAGGCAGGAATTATTATAGTTTTCTTCTTCTATCTTTAGCTGCAAAAAAATCTCAGGTTCTCTTTGGGGCAGGACTTGCTATTTATGGTTTTTTAAAAGGTAAAAGGTATCGATCAGCTATGACATTTTCTATTTCTTTGTCTTGGTGGATAATCAGTTCAAGATTTACGAATCAAAGTGGTGATTACATAATTGATAGGCTTGGTTACTTAGGCGATTCTTACTTACAAATTCTCATTACATTGCTTGTTAGACCATGGTCTGTGTTTGAAGAAGCGCCTATAGATACTATCTTTTTATATACATTGGGCCTGTTGCTGTCTTTTGTGATTCTTTTAGGATCTAAATCATGGCAAGCATTGATATCTGCCCTGCCAATTTATCTGACCAATGTCATTTCATCAGCTGGCACTCACCGAGAACTCTATTCACAATATTCAATTGCGATTTTGCCCTTTCTGGTAGTTGCTTCTCTTGATTCATATCAAAATATAATCAAGGGATCGAAGAATAGCTTTAAAAGAATTTATTATTTTACTATCGTCATCTCATTTATTTCATTTTTAGGTTATTCTAGAATAGGTTATTATCCATCAAGATATTTTCCTAGACTAGCAGAATCCAGAGAATTTCATAAACTTAAATCAAATATAGAAGCTAATAGTGGGATTTTGACAACTGATCATTACGCGGCACATTTCTCGAACAGAGAAATGGTTCACACGATAGAAGATAATGATTATAAAAATCTTTCAAGATATGATTATATACTGTTGCCCAATAAATCTATTAAGTCTTCATTGGAACCTGCGACAATTGATCAAATTATAAAGCAATCTAAAGATTTTAAATTTGATTGTTTTTCTGCTAATGAACATCAGATCATCTGCTCAAAGAAATTCATAAAATAATAATATTTTCAGCTAATTAGCTTTTCATTTCTTCTCTGCTTTTTTCAGCCTTAATATAGATAGCCTTTTCTTTTAATTCGATTGGGTCAAGTTCTACTGGTTATTGTAGAATTTCTGCAAAAGGTCTGATTGTCTTCACAAACGAAGTATTAATGTCGTGCCTTCTTCTCTAAACCATACACAAAGGCATGGAAAACGTCCTCGCTTTTGGCTGGGTCCTTTTGTTGCTGGTTGTTGTATAGCATTTGGTTATGGGCTTACAAACAGACTAATTAGTATCCAGGAGGTATTGCTGAACCCAGAGATGTCACGTTTCAAGCAAGAGGTTTTTCCAGGGATTCCTTTGAGATCTTTGAATTTTCCTGATTACGAGGACAGTGAGGACATAAAAGTCAAATTAGTCCGTTTACAAGATGAACCGAATGATCTAGGCGATAAGCAAAATGAATCAATTGTCACCCCCGAGCCTTCTTGGAAAGAAGAGATGGTTATTTCTGCTTTAAATCCCTTAAAACCTCGCTTCGCTTTTCCTGTATTACCTAGCCTTGCCTTAGATACGTTCGAATTAAAGCTTTTTTTTCAGCAAGTCATAAATCAATCAAGCTTTTCGTCTAGATTTATTCTCTTAGAAGGTCTTCGACCTGTACCATTCAAGACTTCACCCGAGCATCAATTTCTTCAATAGTGAACGCAAAATATTCTTTTCGATATCACCAATGAGTTCATCTGAAACCCTTTTTAAAGCCACTTTAAATCGTTTATCAGCGAGACTTGCTAAAAGTCTCTATACCTTGGGCTCTGAGTTTGGTTTAGCCTTCAAAGATGTTCCTGAGCGCTTTAAAGAAGAGTTTGATCTGTTTCGACAAGAAGTTTTTGATGAGGCAGAACGTTTAGAAAATGAGGATAAGGGGCGAGAGGCAACTTCTGATTTTGTTGCTACATCAAATTCTCCTGGAACAGATCAAACTCAGGAAATTGTTGATCGCCTGCGATCCAAGATTGCGCAATTGGGTAAAAAGGTAGAGGGCGTGAATAAATGATTTTTTGGAGGCTTATTGACCCGTTTAGAAGATGTATACGTGCTTTAAGTATATGGATTGTTGTTCTGAGACTGATTTTTTTTCTTTGGTTTGATAATTTAGCGTGGAGTTATTTAGGTGGTTTTACTAAGGAGCGCCTTAGGCTGCGCCAGGAAGTTCGTGCAATTTGGTTGAAGTCAGAACTTATTCGGTTTGGTTCAGCATTTATCAAACTTGGCCAATTACTTTCTGCTAGGCCGGATGTTTTGCCTTCTAGTTGGGTTCTTCAATTAGCTGATTTACAAGATAAGGTTCCACCCTTCACTTTTACAGCAGTGCAAGGCCTTCTTGAGGATGAGTTGGGATCTAGGTGTGCAGAGATTATTGACCTTGAACCTAGTCCATTGGCGGCAGCCTCTTTAGCACAGGTTCATAGAGCGAGTTTACGTAGTGGCCGTCAGGTCGTTTTGAAAATTCAACGTCCTGGTTTGGAGAGAGTCTTTCGACTCGATCTGGAGATCATGCAGCAAGTGGCTGCTGTTTTGCAGCGACATCCAAAGTGGGGTCTCGGGCGGGATTGGGTTGGGATAGCTAAGGAATGTAGAAGGGTTTTACTTCGAGAGCTTGACTTTCGTATAGAGGCTCAATATGCCGCTCGTTTTCGTCAGCAATTTTTAGATGATCAGCGAATTCAGGTTCCTTCAATCATTTGGGAATTGAGTTCAAGGCGAATCCTATGCCTTGATTATTTACAGGGTATAAAAATTAATGATAAGGCTTCTCTAATTGCTTCAGGAATAGACCCTTCAAAAGTTGCGGAGGTTGGTGCTGAAAGCTATCTGCGGCAGCTTGTAAAGTTTGGGTTCTTCCATGCTGATCCACACCCTGGAAATCTTGCTGTCTCTGAAGATGGTGCATTGATTTTTTACGATTTTGGAATGATGGGTTCGATTTCAGAAGCATTGCGTAGTCGTATTGGAAATATGGTGCGTGCTGTTGCACTCAGAGATGCAGCAGGCCTTGTTGATGAGTTGCAGGCTTCGGGTGTGGTTCAGATGGATATAGATGTTGGTCCTGTTAGGAGGCTGGTGAGGGTGATGTTTAAGGAAGCATTGACGCCACCATTTGATTCGAATGTGCTTGATAAGCTTTCCGGTGATTTATATGACCTTGTTTATGGCCAACCTTTTCGCTTACCAGTTGAGTTGATTTTTGTGATGCGTGCTCTTTCTACTTTTGAAGGAGTTTGTCGAAGTCTTGATTCAAGCTTTAATTTGATTGATATTGCAAAGCCATACTTTCTTGCATTTATGACTTCTAGTGGTTCTGGCCCAAATGATTTGATTAATGAATTGGGTCGTCAGGTTGGTGCATTAAGCAGTCGAGCAGCTTCATTGCCGCGGCGCTTAGATGAGAGTCTGGAAAGGCTTGAACAAGGCGATTTGCAGTTGCAGATTCGGATGGGTGAATCAGATCGACAGCTGCGGAGAATGGTGAATACTCAGCATGCAATTGGCCATTCAATTTTGCTTGGTAGTCTTGGTATTGCCGCGGCTTTGTTAGGCGCTAGTTCTCGTCCAGTTTGGGCAGCTTTACCATTGGCTTTTTCATTCCCGATAAGTTTAGGTTGGATAAAACTACAAATGAAACTTCGCAGAGATAGACGCTTGGATAGAATGCCTCGCTCGAGTAGTTAAGAGCATGACATAAGTCGTTTAGATGCTTTACTTAGTTATGCCCTTGTGGCCCTTTCCCAACACTTCCTGCATAGACTGCTTGTCCGCCCAATTCATCTTCGATGCGTAGCAGCTGATTATATTTTGCTACTCGTTCACTTCTACTGAGTGAACCGGTTTTAATTTGCCCAGCTCTTGTTGCCACTGCAAGGTCAGCAATTGTTGTATCTTCAGTTTCTCCACTACGGTGACTTATTACACTTGTATAACTATTTCTTGTGGCAAGGTCGATTGCTTCGAGAGTTTCAGTGAGTGAACCTATTTGATTGACTTTAATTAGAATTGAATTGGCTACTTTTTTATTAATTCCTTCTTCAAGTCTTTTAGTATTGGTTACAAAAAGATCATCTCCTACCAGTTGAATCTTGTTCCCTAACTTGTTTGTTAGCAGTGACCATCCTTCCCAGTCATCCTCTGCAAGTCCATCTTCTATAGAAATAATTGGATAAGAATCGACAAGCTTTACAAGTTCACTAACCATGCCTTCGCTTGTGTATTTTTCCCCACCAAAGGTGTAGAAACCGTTGTTGAAAAATTCAGAACTAGCTACATCTAGAGCTAAAGAAATTTGTTCACCAGGCTTATATCCTGTTTTCTCAATTGCTTCAACTAGTAAGTCTCCAGCTGCATCATTACTTCGAAGGTTTGGGGCGAAGCCACCTTCATCTCCAACAGCCGTTGAAAGGCCTTTGTTGTGAAGCAAGCTTTTTAACGTATGAAAAACTTCTGTTCCCATTTGAAGGGCTTCTCGAAAGCTTTGTGCACCATGGGGAACAATCATAAATTCTTGGAAATCGAGGTTATTGGTTGCATGCTCACCTCCATTTATGACATTCATCAGAGGTACTGGAAGCAGTGAGGCCATAGGACCTCCTAGATATCTGTATAGAGGTAAGCCAACCCCATTGGCTGCTGCACGGGCTGTCGCAAGGCTTACAGCAAGTATTGCGTTAGCTCCGAGATTTGATTTGTTTTCACTTTTATCGAGCTCTTGCATGCTTTCATCAACTGCTACTTGATCTAGTGCGCAGAGACCGCATAAAGCAGGGGCAATTTGTTCTTCAACAACATTTACAGCTTTTTTGACTCCTTTCCCCATATATCGACTGCCACCATCTCTCATTTCATGCGCTTCGTGAGCTCCTGTACTTGCACCACTCGGCACGATTGCTCGACCAGTTGCCCCTCCCTCAAGTAAAACTTCTGCTTCAACGGTGGGATTTCCTCGCGAGTCCAGTACTTCTCTGGCCACGATGGTGTCAATTACTAGTTCAAGAGAATCATTCACGTGGGATTTCCCTGGTTTTTGGTCTTATTGGTTGTTCCTTTTTGATAACTCTTTGTTTGTTTACCCATCTAACCTTGTTAAGGGATGAAGTGAGCTTGAAAGGAACCTAAGAATGAAAATAACTCTTTAAGTACTCATAGGCTTGAAAAATGCGTTTACTCCACATGATGTTGAGGGTTGGAGATCTTGAAAGGTCTCTCCGTTTTTATATAGAGGTTTTGGGTATGAAACTATTGCGGCGTAAGGATTATCCTTCCGGTCGCTTTACTCTTGCATTTGTTGGATATGGTGATGAGAGTGACACTACTGTGCTTGAACTGACACATAACTGGGATCGGGAGCATTATGAGATTGGTGATGCTTATGGACATATTGCGTTGGGTGTGGAAAATATTTTTTCAACATGTGAGGCTATTGCAGAGAAAGGAGGATTGGTGGTGCGAGATCCTGGTCCAATGAAACATGGCAAAACCATTATTGCTTTTGTGGAAGACCCAGATGGTTACAAGGTAGAGCTGATTCAAACAACCGATTCGCAAGACACTCAGCCATAAACACTATGTCTTCTGAAATCAGTCCCAAAAGTCATCCTATGCAATTAAGCCTTACAACTGAACCAGATCGGTTTACTGATGACGCCTGGGGACTTTTATTAGCAGGACAGGATGTTGCACGTAGGTGGCGTCATGGTCAATTAGATGTTGAGCACCTCTTGCAAGTAATTTTTAGTGATTCAACCTATAGAACTTTTGTAGACAAACTTTCTATAGACACCCTGGAACTTTTGGATCGTCTGGAAGGTTTTTTAGCTGAACAGCCGTTAGCGCGAGGAGAAGATTTGTTTATAGGGGATGATTTAGAGGATTTACTTGAGGAAGCTGACCGTTTTCGAGGTAGTTGTTCATCAAAACTTATTGATGTAACTCATATGCTTGTTGCTTGTAGTCGTGATCCACGAGTTGGGTCGGATCTTTTTGAGGAGTTAGGGCTATCTAGTAAAAGATTGGAAGCAGAGTTGCAAGGCTTGCTTATGAATGTGGAATCTGGATATGTGTCAAAAAAGTCTTCCTCTTTTAGTTCGGCTGCTTCTTCTAATGAGAAATCACTTGCCAAGCCTATTTCAAGGGCGATTTCTCCAGCTTTATCAACTGATCTGGTTGAAACTACTTCTGTAAAACTTTCGCAAGAGCCTAAGGCTATCGAGGCATATGGGAGAGATCTAACGGCTGAAGCGCAATCTGGTCAGCTTGATCCTGTGATTGGGCGAGATTCAGAAATCAGAATGTTAATTAAGGTTTTATCAAGGAGGGGTAAGAATAATCCGGTTCTGATAGGTGCTCCAGGTGTAGGAAAGACCGCAATTGCTGAATTATTAGCTCAGCGGATCATTTCAGGAGAAGTGCCTGAATCTTTGCAAGGGTTGCGATTAGTGGCTTTAGATCTTGGTGCTTTGATTGCGGGAGCTAAGTTCAGAGGCCAGTTTGAAGAACGCCTTCGCTCAGTTCTTACTGAGGTAAGTGATCCTGATGCAGGGGTGATTTTATTTATTGATGAATTGCATACAGTTGTAAGTAGTGACCGTTCTAGTGCTGATGCAGGAAGCATTTTAAAACCCGTCTTAGCTAGAGGGGATTTGAGGTGTATTGGTGCGACTACCTCCGAAAATTATCGTAAGACAGTCGAGAAAGATCAGGCTTTGAATCGTCGGTTTCAGAAGGTTTTTATTAAGGAGCCAAGCATTGAATTGAGTGTTGAGATTCTTCGGGGATTAAAGGAACGTTATGAGCTTCATCATGGGGTAACGATTACTGATGAAGCTGTTAGAGAAGCTAGCCGTTTATCTGACAGGTATATCAGTGATCGTTGTCTCCCAGATAAAGCCATTGATTTGATTGACGAGGCTGCAGCTGAATTAAAAATGGATGTCACTTCAAAACCCCAGATTGTTGAGGAGGCCGAAGCTGAGTTGCGCAAAGTTGAGTTGGCTTTATTAGCCGCTGAAGAATCTCCGCAAAGTGAACGTATACAGCTCCAAAATGTTCGTATGAATGCTGCTAATCATCTGTCTGATTTAAAGGAGCGCTGGCAGGGAGAGCGTGAACAGTTGGCAGAATTGCGCCAATTACAACAGCAGGATGAAGATCTTAGGAATGCAGTTTTTGAGGCAGAGCGTGTCGGTGATTTAGAGGAAGCTGCGAGGCTTCAGTATGACCAGTTACATGTTGTTCAGCAGCGGAGAGCAGATCTGGAAGATCTACTCGCAGATGCCCAAGCTTCTGGGACAGCCTTATTACGTGAACAAGTTGAGCCTGGAGATATTGCTGATGTGGTTGCCAGATGGACTGGTATTCCTGTTAACAGGCTTTTGGCTGGAGAGAGACAGAAGTTATTGGAATTGGAGAAACATTTAGCAGAGAGAGTTATTGGACAATCAGAGGCTGTGAAAGCTGTAGCGGCTGCAATTCGTCGTGCTAGGGCTGGGATGAAGGATTCTCGGCGTCCAGTTGGTTCCTTTCTTTTCCTTGGTCCGACAGGTGTTGGTAAGACAGAACTTGCAAAGACTTTAGCGGCAGCTTTGTTTGATGAAGAGGACGCACTTCTGCGACTTGATATGAGTGAATTTATGGAACGCAACGCTGTTGCTCGCCTATTAGGAGCCCCACCTGGTTATGTCGGCTATGAAGAGGGTGGACAGTTGACAGAGGCAGTCATTAGAAGACCTTATGCAGTATTGCTTTTGGATGAGGTTGAAAAGGCTCATCCTGATGTTTTTAATTTGCTGCTTCAGGTTTTAGATGATGGGAGGTTGACTGATTCTCAAGGGCGAACGGTTGATTTTCGCCATACTGTGATTGTAATGACTAGTAATTTGGCAAGCCGATCAATACTTGATACAGCAAAGCTTTCTCAGCAGGAGGGAGCTGACTTTTTAAGTTTGGAGCAACAACTGTCTCAGTATGTTGATGAGGCGCTTGGGAAAGCCTTCCGTCCTGAATTTCTTAATCGTATTGATGAAGTGATTCGGTTTAGACCCCTTTCTAGGGATGATTTGCAGCGGATCGTTCGGTTGCAACTATCTGAGCTATCGCTTCTTTTGGCTGAACAGGGTTTGGAGTTGCGTGTAGATGATGATGCGGTCGCAGCACTTGCATCGCAGGGTTTTGAACCTGAATATGGTGCTCGACCATTAAGAAGAGTTTTGCGTAGGAGACTAGAAAACCCTCTCGCTACAGAGTTGCTTGCAGAGCGTTTTAAAGATGTAAATGCAATAAGAGTTAGGCCAGGTGAAGATTCCTCAGCAGAATTCTTGTTTATAGGAGAGGACTAACTAGCCCTGTATCCGTTAGGGTGTCTTTTTGCAGGCATGCGAAAAAGCCTGGAGTAACTCTTCGGCCTTTTATTTAGTGACCAGTCCAACTTCAGAAGAAATCTCAGTTCCCAGCTCATCTAATGAGGAAGAACCTACTCCTAAGAGAGGTTTCTTATCTTCTACTTATGAGGAGCTGAAGCTAGTTGTTTGGCCTAGTCGCCAACAGCTTTTTAGCGAATCAATTGCTGTGATTCTTATGGTTACGTTGTCAGCAGCATCTATTGCTGCTGTAAGTCGTTTTTTTGGCTGGGGCGCATCCCAAATTTTTCGTTAAAAAGAGGCTTTATTGCTTCTTAAAGTTTCCATTTTTGTAATTATTCCTGTGTCAGCAACTGATCTCACACCTCAAGAACCATCCAAGGTGCTGGATTTGTCCGATCAAGATAGTCCTGTAGATGATGCAGCTTCTCTTGTTTCCGTTGCTAAAACATCAATTGCTCGATGGTATGCAGTTCAAGTTGCTTCAAGTTGTGAAAAAAAAGTCAAGGCAACCTTGGAGCAAAGGGCAGTCACTCTCGGGGTAAGTAATCGTATTTTGGAAATTGAAATACCTCAAACACCAGCAGTAAAATTAAAAAAGGATGGAAGCCGTCAATCTACTGAAGAAAAAGTTTTTCCTGGTTATGTTTTAGTTCGGATGATTCTTGATGAGGACACAATGATGGCGGTGAGAAGTACTCCTAACGTTATTAATTTTGTAGGAGCAGAGGATCGTCGAGCGACAGGAAAGTCTAGAGGTCACATAAAACCTAGACCTTTGAGTCGCCAAGAGGTGGATCGAATCTTTAAACGTGCTGCTGAGAAGAAGACCGTAGTCAAATTAGATCTAACTGAGGGAGATCAGATTATCGTTACAGATGGACCATTTAAAGATTTCCAAGGAGAAGTTATTGAAGTTTCTGGGGAACGGAGCAAATTGAAAGCGTTGCTTTCTATCTTTGGACGAGAAACTCCTGTTGAGCTTGAGTTCTCACAAATCAGTAAACAAAACTGACTCAGCGGCGGCCGTTTCCCTGCGGAGGACGGCCATAAAGGTGTGTTTTTTCACCTCGCCGCACCTTTCTCTAGGGCAAGGTGAATCCGTAGTTGTTCAATTTAGCTAGCTGATGGCCAAGAAAGTTGTAGCTGTGATTAAGCTGGCCCTACAGGCCGGTAAAGCCAACCCAGCCCCGCCTGTGGGCCCTGCCCTCGGGCAGCATGGCGTCAATATCATGGCGTTCTGTAAGGAGTACAACGCTCGTACTCAAGACAAAGCCGGATTTGTGATTCCGGTTGAGATTTCGGTTTTTGAAGATCGAAGTTTTACCTTTATTACAAAGACCCCTCCTGCTTCAGTTTTAATCACTAAGGCAGCAGGGATAGATAAAGGTTCTGGTGATTCTGCTAAAGGAAAAGTTGGCACGATTACACGTGCACAGCTTGAAGAGATAGCAAAAACTAAATTGCCTGATCTAAATTGTTCCAATGTTGACTCTGCAATGCGTGTAATTGAAGGAACTGCCCGCAATATGGGAGTCTCGGTAAGTGATTAACTATCATTTACCCCTAGTTCAACCATTTTTAAAATCTAAATTTATTTGGGGGAGGCAAACAGTGTTTGTCGCTTGAACCCCTTCCTACTATGACTAAAATTTCTAAACGAATGGCAGCACTCACCAAGAAGGTTGAGGATAAAGCTTATTCACCACTCGAAGCCATTCAATTGGTAAAGGAAAGTGCAACTGCAAAATTTGATGAGACAATCGAAGCTCATGTTCGACTGGGAATAGATCCCAAGTACACAGATCAGCAATTGCGAACTACCGTTGCCTTACCACAAGGTACAGGCCAGAGCGTTCGAATTGCTGTAATTGCTAAAGGTGAAAAGGTTTCAGAAGCAAAGGCAGCCGGTGCGGACCTGGCTGGAGAGGACGAATTGATCGACACTATTAATAAGGGGGAAATGGCTTTTGATTTGTTGATTTCCACTCCTGACATGATGCCGAAGGTGGCAAAGCTTGGCAGGGTATTAGGACCTAGAGGCTTAATGCCAAATCCCAAGGCAGGAACAGTTACTACAGATTTAACTGCAGCCATTCAGGAATTTAAGGCAGGTAAACTTGAGTTTCGCGCAGATCGTGCTGGGATAGTTCATGTTCGCTTTGGGAAGGCCAGCTTTTCAGCTGAAGCACTTCTTGAAAATCTGAAGACTTTGCAGGAAACAATCGATCGCAATAAACCAAGTGGTGCTAAAGGTCGGTTTTGGAAAAGCCTTTATTTGTCCTCTACCATGGGACCTTCTGTAGAGGTTGATATAACTGCGTTGCAAGAACTTCTGCAAGATTAAGGACCATACTGTTGTATCTTTAAGTGGTTATGGGCATGTGCCCCAGCCAAAGAAAGTAGGTAAAAATCATTTTTGAAGTTTAAACCGCTTCAGAAAATGGTTTTTGTAAGTCCTACCGAGGCAATTTCTAGATTTATTTCCGGTTGGATTAGATCGAGATGCGGCTTCGTCTCTTGTTGAAGAGTGATCTAGGCGGCCGCATGTTCAGCTTGTTCACCTGATCCGATCCAATACTATGGGCCGCACTCTGGAGAGCAAGCAACAGATTGTCGAAGAGCTAAAAGAGCTTCTCGGCGAGGCTGAAATGGCATTAGTACTTGATTATCAAGGACTATCCATCAAAGAGATGTCTGATCTGCGGACTCGTCTGCAGGCAAGCAGTGGCGTCTGCAAGGTGACAAAAAACACTTTGATGCGTCTTGCAATTGATGGAAATGATGCCTGGTCAGATCTCGAATCCTTATTGAGTGGCACCAACGCCTTTGTCTTGATTAAAGGTGATGTCGGTGGTGCGGTTAAGGCCGTTCAGGCTTTTCAGAAGGACACCAAGAAATCCCAGACTAAGGGCGGACTTTTCGAAGGAAAGCTTCTTTCTCAGGATGAGATCAAGGCCATTGGACAGCTCCCTTCCAGAGAGGTCCTTATGGCACAGATTGCTGGTTCTATTCATTCAATTGCAACTAAGGTTGCTACAGGGATTAATGAGATTCCTTCTGGTCTTGCCAGGTCTCTTCATCAGCACGCTGAGAATGGCGAAAGCTGAATTGACTTTGACTTCATTTTCTTTATCTGATCTGTTGCTGAATCCCACAAATGTCTAAAAAAACCGACGAGATACTTGAATCTCTGAAAGCACTCTCTCTTTTAGAAGCTTCTGAGCTTGTAAAACAGATTGAGGAAGCTTTTGGTGTTTCCGCTGCACCCTCAGCAGGGGTAGTAATGGCAGCTCCTGGCTCTGCCCCGGCTGGTGGCGGTGCTGATGGTGCTGAAGAGAAGACCGAATTCGATGTTGTTCTCGAGAGCTTTGAAGCCTCGGCGAAAATCAAGGTTCTAAAGGCTGTGCGTGAAGCTACAGGCTTAGGTCTTGGTGATGCTAAGGCAATGGTTGAGGCTGCTCCAAAGACGGTCAAAGAAGGTGTTTCTAAAGATGATGCTGAGGCCCTTAAAAAGGCCATAGAAGAGGCAGGCGGTAAGGTCAGCCTCAAATAAGGCTCATTCTAGGTAAATAAATATTGTTCTCTTACTAAGAGTGAAATGAAAGTCGGCCCTTATTTCAGGGGTCGGCTTTTTTAAATGTTAAAGCAAGAAAAAGGCCCCGCTTGAGCAGGGCCTTAGAGGTGGAAAATAATCAGGAGTCTTTCCTTGTTTCGACCCTGATAATTTTTTCCGTACCCCTCACACCTTTTAAACCTAGATAGGAAGAGTCATTTCTTACATGATCCATAGTGCGCTATTTCAACTGTCCTAATAAGAATATTCGGCTTCTTATTTTGTCAAATCTTTGAGTTAATCGCTTTGTTAGTTATCACAGCACACTTAGTTAATTTTCTTTTTTCTATTAGGTTTCAGTTGGAAATGGGTTGATTATGTGTTTAGGTTTAGTTTAGTTTTCTGGGTCTAAAGTGTAAAAAATTACTTTATCTATTCTTTCTGTACCTTCATGCCAAAAATAAAATGTCTTTAGGATTGGGATCCTAGTTTATTTTTTGGTTTTGAACTTATTTGGGAGTATGTTTGCCAGGATGATTTTACCTTGAATCAATGAATAAATTTCTTTTCTCTCAACCCATAAGAACTTTGTATCAATGACGAAGTCCCATGGAAAAGTTGTGGCTGCTGCAACTGATGGTGCTTGTAGTGGAAACCCTGGACCCGGAGGATGGGCTGCTTTATTACGTTTCGAGGATGGGTCTATAGAAGAGTTTGGTGGTTTTGATGCTCAAACTACAAATAATCGGATGGAGTTAAAGGCAGCGCTTGTTCTGCTTGAGCGTTTGAAAGACCTTCCTTTACATCCTGGTTTGCAGATTCGAACTGATAGTAAGTATTTAATCAACGGTTTTCAACAGTGGATCAAAGGTTGGAAAATGAAAGGCTGGAAAACAGCCTCAGGTAAGCCAGTCTTAAATCAGGATTTGTGGGAGGCCTTGGATCATGCTCGGTTACCAGGTGTTTCCTTGTCTTACGTCAAAGGACATAGTGGTGATCCAGATAATGATCGGGTTGATCAGATAGCTGTAAGTTTCTCTAAAGGGCTCACTCCAAAACTTTGTTCACAGTCAAAGGACTCATCTGGAGCATTTGGCTTGAACCCTCATAGTGATAAGGGTAATGAAAGTGGAAGTTTTCTTCCATCAGGTTTGCAGACTTTGTTGTCAAGATTAGAGATGGCAAATCTTTTAGCTACTAAGGGTTATGGTTTATCTCTTGAGGAGTTATCTCAATTAGTAGATCAACCTTTAAAGTCTTTGGAGATGAGGAATGCTCCTTGGATATGGCGTGATTGGGTGGTAGAACCTATGGAGGATTCGCGTTGGAGATTGCGCCCGTTTACTAACTCTTTAAGCAACACTGAGGAGTTACAGGATGGGTGAGTCATCACATATAGATCGGCTACTGAGCGGAGGTTTGTATAAAAAGATCTTTGGATCAGTTCTTTCTAAAGATGAAGGAGCTGATGCAGAAGACTTAACACGGCTTTCCCTTCTTGCTTTGAGCAAGGCCTCTTCTATGAGGAATTGGCCTTTTGTCTCGATAGCCCTTGAAAGTCTTGCAGCAGATTTGCAGCGAAAGGACCTAAGGCTTGAGCAGGTTTTGTTTGGTTGCCGCTTCCCTAACCCTGTGGGTCTAGCAGCAGGATTTGATAAGAATGGTGTTGCTGCGGGTATTTGGCATCTATTTGGTTTTGGCTTTGCTGAACTGGGAACTGTTACATGGCATGCACAGAAGGGGAATCCTCGACCTCGACTATTTCGCCTTGCCAAGGAAAAGGCTGCACTTAATCGAATGGGATTTAATAATAATGGTGCAGTAATTATGAGACGCACACTTGAGCGTCAAAAGATTCCTGTTCCTGGACAGAGACCAGCTGTATTAGGCGTCAATTTTGGTAAGTCACGAATCACTTCGTTGGATCTTGCTCCGGATGATTATGCTTCGAGTCTTGAATTGTTAGCGCCTCTTGCCGATTATGCTGTTATCAATGTTAGCTCTCCCAACACCCCTGGGCTCAGGGATTTACAAGACATAAGACAATTGAGGCGACTGGTGGAGAAATTGCGGCGGATACCAGGTTGTCCTCCATTATTAGTAAAAATTGCACCGGACCTAGAGAATGAGGCTATTGACAATCTTGCCAAACTTTCATTTGAGGAGGGTTTGGCAGGAATTATTGCTGTCAATACAAGTCTTGATCGCTTTGGCTTAGAGGGAAGAGTCTTACCGCAAACAGGTCGAACTCTTCAAGAGGAGGCAGGTGGCTTGAGTGGCGTACCCCTTCAGCAACGTGCTTCAGAAGTTGTCAAGAGACTTCGAGTAGCAGCTGGATCTGAATTACCGATTATTGGAGTTGGAGGCATTGATTCACCAGAAGCAGCCTGGGAACGTATTGTTGCAGGTGCATCTTTGCTTCAGCTTTACACTGGTTGGATTTTTGAAGGACCAGAACTGGTTCCACAAATTCTGGAGGGCTTAATTTCTCAACTTGAGCAAAATGGTTTTCAACATATTTCTGAGGCAGTAGGTAGTGGAGTCCCTTGGAAGGAATAGTTTTTGCGTTCTTTTGAGAATAATTTTTGATTGTGCCCTTCTTCTATTACATTCTTCAGAGAAAGAACCCTTACTTTCCTTTTCTTTTTTTTAGAGCTTGAGTTTTTCTTCCCACGGGGGCAATCTTAATCAAGAAGCTCATCGCTTGGGCATTCCGCTAGAAGAAGTACTAGATGCCAGTGCTTCTCTAGTGCCTTTCCCTCTGCCTCGCGTCTTACGCAAGTGCCTGAAAAGGTCCTTATTTGGAAGTGCTTTGAGAAATTACCCAGATAGTAGTCATAAAGCTTTTCGAGAATCTCTTGCGAGTTGGCATGCAATTGATTCAAGAATGATTTTACCTGGAAATGGTGCGGCAGAGCTGTTTACTTGGGCTGCTAGAGATGCTGGCCAAATAGGAGTTAGTGGTTTGCCAGAGCCTTGTTTTGGCGACTATGTTAGAGCCTTACGTTGTTGGAACTCTACCTATTCTGCACATTCATTACCTTTGAGATGGTCTGAGAAGGCACCACAAGCATTTCCATTATCTCCTAAGACGGAGGTTCTTTGGATAACCAACCCTCATAATCCCACAGGCCAGTTATGGAGCGTTGATTCACTCAAACCGTTGTTAAGAAGTTATGACTTAGTGATTTGTGATGAAGCATTTTTACCATTAGTACCTAATGGTGAAAGCCAATCTTTGATTCCATTTGTAGATGATTATCCTAACCTAGTTGTCATTAGAAGTTTGACTAAGTTATTTGGTATTGCTGGGCTTAGACTTGGCTACGCAGTTGGTGATCCAGAGCGATTAGAACGTTGGAGTCAGTGGCGCGATCCTTGGCCTGTGAATGGTCTAGCTCTTGCAGTAGGAACAGAGCTGATGCAAAAAGTTTCTGATTTAGATGATTGGATTCTTAAAGTGCAGAATTGGGTCGCTAAGGAGGGCCTTTGGTTTCAAACTCAATTGAGTAGATTTCCTATGATCATTCCTCATCCATCTGCAGCAAATTTTCTTTTGATTCAGGGAGAAAGATCTTTACTTCCGGTGCGGGAGAAGATGGCATTAAAAAAAATATTACTGCGTGATTGCCGATCATTTTCTAGCTTAGGAGATCATTGGTTACGAATTTCTTTTAAGCAAAGACGCGATAATCAACGAATTCTTGTTGCTTTACGAGAGGCTCTTACCTCACCATAAGTAGTAGTTCAATAAGTTGTCCTTCGGGATTATTGACTGATAGGTTTTTCATGCATTCTTTCATTTCTAAAAGTGGATCCATATTTATCTCAAGTTTATTTATACGTGGCTTTATTAATCGCCAAACGCAGTTATTGAGAGTTCTATCTTCAGGGTTGTGTTGATGGACTATAACTGCTGCACCATGAGCTGCGGCGAAGCGGGCATTAGCTTCTTGATGTTGGTCAGCTGCATCTGGAAATGGAATAAGAATTGCTGGAGTACCGCAAATTGCTAATTCACTGAGACTACCAGCACCAGCACGACTAATTGCTAGGTCGGCATTTTGTAGGAGCCCTGGAATTTCATTAGCAAAAGGCTTTTCAATCAGATTTGGGTGTGCAAATTGGCATGCCTCTTCATCATTATTTCCCGTGAGATGAATTACCCTGCATCCATTGCTTAGCAGTAATGGGAAAATTCTTCTAACCATTCGGTTTAGACCGATAGCTCCTTGGCTTCCACCCATTACCACAATAATGGGCCCTTTGCCTGGAGGAACCCAATGTGGAAGGGCTTGTGGTGTTAGAAACTCTGCTCGGACAGGTGTACCAGTGAAAATAGGCTTGCAATGGGATAAGAAATGCTTTGCGGTAGGTATTCCGATGGCTACTACTCGGCAGAATCTTCCGAGTAGTCGAGTTACACGACCAGGAATGGCATTGGAGTCATGCAGTACTACCGGTATGCCACAAAGGGATCCCCCAAGAATTGCAGGAGCAGCTATATATCCACCAGTTGTAAAGATAATATCGATTCTTTGATCGACGATTATTTGCCTTACTGTTCTAATTGAAATAACTAATTCAATTAATCTAATTATTTTCCTAAGCCAATTTCCCTGTAGCCCTCCGACTTTTAATCTGATCAGTTGAAAGTGTTTAGGGATTAGTTTTGATTCCAGTCGGTTTGCTACACCGAGCCAAGTTACACTCCAATGGTTAGGTAATGCTTCAGCCACAGAAAGAGCTGGGAAAATGTGCCCACCTGTTCCACTAGCGGCGATTAGGAGCCGAGGCATAGAAGCATTAAACAATGGTCTTCTTCTTAACTTATCTCGATAGAGTGTCGACTATATGAAACATTCTTGTTTACCAGTTTTCCTTTCAACGTTCCTTGCAATATCTGCGGTAGGGAATCCATTGCCAGCTAAGGCTGAGTATTTGCTCAATTTTGCCAACAGATTGGAACAAGTACTGAATAAAAAAAATGATATTTCTTTCGAAGGTATTTTATCTTTTGAATTGGCATCAACTATAGAAAAACGTTATAGAAAATTCTTATTGATGTTTCCCAATGCAAAATGGGTGGTTACTCCTTCCACGCCGCTTCAAGATGGGCGCTCTACATTAGAAATGTTGGTAATGGGAACTAAACAAACTGGTGGGCATATTTTTTCATTAAATTCCAAACAGCGTTTGGCAATACGAAAAGATAAAGGACGGATGGTGGACTATGAACTTATTAATGCTCAGGCAATATTGATTAATAGCACAAAACCTATTCCTCTCACTATTAAAGTGCCTGATGCAGTTCTAACTGGAACTCGTTATGACGTAGATATTTTTTTTGATGAGCCTTTAGGAGAAGCAATGGTTGCAGCTGGTTTGGTTTCTTTGACTCCTGAGCAAGTGGATAATCAAGTTAGCCCTGAGATTCAATTGGCCCCAATGGGAGGTGGAGGTTTGTTTAAGTCAGTAATGGCACCTTTTGAGCCTGGTAAACAAACCTGGGCTGCATTATTAATTCACCCTGAGGCAATGATTTCAATAACTAAACAGGTACGCGTGGTTTCCGAGAAAAAGGAATTACTAAATTAGCTGTGGATTTTGACTTTGATCAAATTTAAGGAGCAGCTCCTTAGATTGAGTTGTCAAGGGCTGCTACTCCAGGTAGCACCTTCCCTTCAAGCAGCTCAAGGCTAGCCCCACCTCCAGTTGAAATGTGGGACATTTGTTCTGCTAAACCCGCTTTTTCGACTGCTGCGACTGAGTCACCACCGCCAATAATTGTGCAACAACCTTTTCCACTTAAATCGGCAAGGGTAGTTGCTATTGCATTGGTACCGTGTGCAAATTTGTCGAATTCGAAAACCCCCATGGGTCCATTCCAAATCACAGTTCTACATGTTGAGAGTGCTTCTTGAAAGACTTTGATTGAACTTGGACCAATATCGAGTCCCATCCATCCCTCAGGTATGGAATTGATCGAAGAAACCTGACTATTTGCGTCTGGGGCGAAGTTGTCAGCTAACAAAACATCGGTAGGTAAAAGGAGTTCTACGCCTTTATCTTTTGCTTTTGCCTCTAATTCTTTTGCTAGAGACAGTTTGTCTTCTTCTACGAGGCTTTTACCTACTGATAGGCCTCTGGCTTTGTAGAAGGTGAAGATCATTCCTCCTCCGATGAGCACTTTGTCACATTTATCCAGTAGTGCTTCTAAAACCCCAATTTTGCTACTTACCTTTGACCCTCCAACTATTGCTGCTAGGGGGCGATTTGGTTCATCAATGGCTCCTTGCAGATATTGAAGCTCTTTTTCCATGAGGTATCCAGCTACATTTGGGCTCAAAAATTTGGTAACCCCTTGAGTTGATGCATGTGCACGGTGGGCAGCACCAAATGCATCATTTACGTAAATATCTGCCAGTGAGGCTAGTTTTTGAGCAAAGCCTGGCTCGTTGTTTTCTTCTTCGGAAAAGAAACGGACATTCTCTAATAGAACAACATCTCCATTATTCATTGCGTTTACTTTTGATTCTGCATCTTCACCAATGCAGCTTTCTGTTTTTTTAACGGCTTTACCTATTAGTTCGCTCAAACGTACTGAAACAGCTGTGAGCCTCATTTTCTCGTTGACTTGACCTTTAGGCCTTCCGAAATGGGCTGCAAGGATTACTTTTCCATCTTTTTCGATGAGGTCTTTAATGGTCGGGAGGGCTGCTCGAATCCTTGTATCGTCGGTAATTACTCCTTGATCATTGATTGGTACATTGAAGTCGACCCTCACTAAAATTCGCTTGCCGCTGACTTCTGTTGCGGAGAGGCTTGAGAGGGAACGCTTTGACATGAGAATTTTTTGTGATCTTTAAAAGGGAATGATATTAACCCTTGGATTGCAAAATCGGATTAAGTCGAGGTTGTCAATCTTGCTTGAATGGACATAAGACACAGCAGATCTATTACCAAGAGAAGGATTTTATGTTTGCAACCGTAGTATTTCCTATTGATCACAGTAGAGAATCGATGGAGACCGCCAGGAAGGCTATAGAGATTGCTAAGACACATGCAAGTCGACTAATTGTGCTTTCCGTTGTTCAATCAGAGCGCTCTGACATGGATGATTTTCAAGTCGTGGCTTCTCTGTTGTCTCGTGCGCGAGAGAAAATTCAGGAGGCAGGCGTTTCTTGTGATGTGATTGAGCGTAAGGGCAACCCTGCATTTGTTATTTGTGATGTGGCTGATGAGATGAATGCAGATTTAATCATTATGGGAACAAGAGGATTGAAGTTAGATTCTGATAATGAAAGCACTGCTTCTCGTGTTATTCAACTTGCACCTTGTCCTGTTCTAGTGGTGCCGTGAGCACGTCAATTATTCAGTGGTACCCTGGCCATATAGCCAAGGCAGAGCAGCAGCTCAGTAAGCATTTAGGGAAGGTTGATTTGGTTTTCGAGGTACGCGATGCTCGGATTCCTCTGGCCACGGCACATCCATGCTTGGAGCGTTGGATGAAAGGGAAACAACATTTACTAGTGATCAATCGCCGTGACATGATTTCTTCCAAGGCACTTGAATCTTGGGATAGATGGTTTCGCAAAAATGGCCAGACTCCTTGGTGGTGTAATGCAAAAAGTGGGACAGGTATAAATCAGTTAAAACAGGCAGCTATTCGTGCAGGAGATCAACTTAATCAGCGGCGAGTAGCGAGAGGAATGCGATCTCGCCCTGTTAGGGCTTTGACATTGGGATTCCCAAATGTAGGAAAATCAGCGCTGATTAACCGATTGGTTCGTCAAAAGGTTGTAGAGAGTGCTCGTCGTGCTGGTGTTACTAGAGCTCTTCGTTGGGTTCGACTTGGTCAGGCGATTGATCTTTTAGATGCTCCTGGAGTGCTACCTCCTCGATTAGATGATCAGCAAGCAGCTTTACACCTGGCTCTTTGCGATGACATTGGACAGGCTGCTTATGACGTCGAATTAGTTGCAATAGCTTTTCTAAAGATGCTCCTTCGTTTAGAAAAAGAAGCATCTGCAGGAGTGTCAGTTGATCTTTTGCAATCTCGTTATGGGATTCCTATTTCACCTCAAGATAATGATCTAAATGCTTGGTTGGTTGAAGCTGCTAAAAGGCATACTTCAGGAGATAAATTGCGAATAGCCCAGCGAATCCTTGATGATTTTAGGAAAACACTTTTAGGAAAAATTTCTTTGGAGCTCCCATGACTTGGGAAGGTTTCCCCAATGTTTTTGGAGAAGGTCAAGGGGAGCTATTAAAGCTGTATTACTCAGAGCCTCACCCTATGCGGTTGGATCGATGGCTCGTAAGGCAAAGATCTGAGCAAAGTAGAGCAAGTGTCCAGAAGTTTATTGAGGCTGGATTTGTATTAGTTAATGGAATTACAGCTCGTTCAAAAACTCCATTACGTAATGGAGACGAGGTGCAATTTTGGCTGCCCCCTCCTGAGCCGCTTCCTTATTTGAGGCCAGAAAAGATGGATTTAGATATCCTTTTTGAAGATCAATATATGATCGTAATTAATAAGCCTTCAGGCATCACAGTGCACCCTGCACCAGGTAATAAAGATGGAACACTCGTGAATGGTGTGTTACATCATTGTCAGGATTTACCTGGGATTAATGGAAAGTTGCGGCCAGGAATAGTACATCGCCTTGATAAACAGACATCTGGATGCATTGTTATTGCAAAAACTCAAGAAGCATTGGTAAATCTTCAGAGGCAAATACAAAAAAGAATAGCGAATCGTAATTATTGGGCAGTTGTTCATGGAGTTCCAAAGGGTGAAGAGGGAACCATTATTGCGAATATTGGACGGCATCCAGTTGATCGGAAGAAGTACAGCGTGACTTCTAATGAAATTGGTCGATATGCATGTACTCATTGGAAGTTAATCGAACGCTTTGGTGATTATTCATTGCTGCGATTCAAGCTTGATACAGGTCGTACACACCAAATTCGTGTCCATGCAGCCCATCTCGGACACCCTGTACTTGGAGATCAAAAATATAGCCGTTGTAGAAAACTTCCTATCGATTTACCCGGTCAGGTTCTCCATGCTATTGAGTTAACACTTGATCACCCAAATACTTGTGAAAGGATGTTTTTTGAGGCCCCATTACCTGAGATATTTTCACGTCTTTTGAATTTATTGCGTAATAGAAAATGATCAAGATTTGCTTTTTGGGAGTCTTGGACAGGCTTTCATCATTCTCTCTGTAATTGATGTTTTAGGACTAAGTAGTAATTCTTTTCCAGGACCTTCTTCGACGATAGATCCATTATCGAGCACAATGACTCTATGACAAAAGCCTATTGCAACAGATAGATCATGGGTTACAAAGATAATTGATAATCTAAAATGTTTTTGTAGTTTTTGTAAGAGAGTTAGAATTTCCGCCTGAATTTCTGCATCTAACATACTTACACTTTCATCGCAGATTAGAACTTTTGGTTTAAGAGCAATTGCTCTCGCTATAGCGATTCTTTGTTGTTGCCCTCCTGATAGTTCACTTGGGAGTCTGTATTGATAATTTTCAGGTGGGGTTAGACCAACTTCCTGTAGTAAAGAACGCGCATGCTCTTTTGCTTGGGCTTTGGTAGTTAATCCATGGATGAGTAGAGGATCTGCTATTGCCTCTAAAATATTCATTTTTGGGTTAAGACAAGCCAGTGGGTCTTGAAACACCATTTGCATTGTTTTTCTGGCTTTTTTTAAAGAATGTCCTTGCAATTGCAGGACGTTTTCCCCTCCAATTTTGACTTGCCCCCCTTTGACACTCGTGAGTCCCATTAATGCTCGGCACAATGTACTTTTGCCACAACCTGATGCGCCTACGATTCCTAGTGTTTCACCAGCATGCAGGCAAAAATTAATTTCATCCAAGGCTTTTAACCATTGTGGAGACCAGGGGTAACCACCAATTGAATGCCAGCAACGCAGATTTTCAACTTCTAATACGACTTCTGAATGCAATAGGAAAGGTGTATTTTCGCCTTCTCTTTTTCGTGCACATTCCAAGAGTCTTTTCCCAATGGTGGATTGGGGCTTAGTTAATAGTTCACAGCTTGTGCCTTCTTCCACTATTCGACCCATATCAAGAATCGCCATTCGATTACACCATCTGGCTGCTAAAGCAAGGTCATGACTTATTAGTAACAGTGCACTTCCAAGCTCTTCACAAAGATTTGCTAGTTCCCCCATGACTTGGTCTGCTACCGCTACATCAAGGCTGGTAGTTGGTTCGTCTGCAATGATCAACGGTGGATTTAGACAAATAGCCATTGCGATAGCAAGTCTCTGCCGCATTCCTCCGCTGACTTCATGTGGATATGCCTTAAAGCGATTGGCACCAATACCTACTTTCTCGAGAAGCTCTCTTGCTCTTTTTCTGTGGTAGTTACAACTTGCTTTTGGGTTGTGGCTATTAAGTGTGTCAACAAGGTGTTGCCCGATGGTGATGAGAGGGTTTAAACGAGTCATTGGGTCTTGGAAAACCAGACCAACTGCTTCACCTCGAAGTTGTCTTAAATGGCTTGGACTTAATTTTTTGGGATTTTTCCCATTAAGAAGTACTTCTCCAGTGCAGATGCTTCCCTTTGGCTGCATATTCAAAATTACTTTCGTTAATGTGCTTTTCCCACAACCTGATGGACCTACTAAGGCAAGCCGCTCTTTAGCTGAAATCCCTATGGTTAGGTCTTTTAGTGTCCAATTAAGATTGCGTGGGTACCGCATGCTTAATTGGTTGATTTTGAGTATTTGTTCTGATGAACTGAACATTATTAATAGCGAGGTTTCCTTAGTTTGAATACCATGTATTCATCCGATGGATCGGATGTTGAACGCCACTTCTGCGCCTGAGTCAACAAAGATTGATGCTGTCTCTGCTCCAGCAGTGTTTGGCGTGCCTGAAGTTAGGTCTCACCAAATTACCAATATTGATGATTACGGCATACCCTTGCCAGAATGGTTAAGGGAGTGTGTTCAGGCAAGTCCTCCTGGAATCGGACAAAGTTGTCCAATCGATTCCGATGCATTGCTAGCTGGAGCGTTTGATCTGGCTTTTCAGCTGCATGAAGGCCAATTTCGCGCAAGTGGTGATCCATATATTGTGCATCCGGTTGCTGTAGCTGATTTATTGCGTGAAATTGGGGCTAGCCCAAGTGTTATTGCTGCAGGTTTCCTCCACGATGTTGTAGAAGACACTGACGTCACTCCTGAGCATCTAGAAGGTTTTTTTGGGAAGGAGGTTAGGGGATTAGTTGAAGGAGTGACCAAGCTTGGGGGAATACATTTCACTAATAGAACTGAGGCGCAGGCAGAAAATTTGCGCAAAATGTTTTTGGCTATGGCTAGTGATATTCGAGTTGTTTTAGTGAAATTGGCCGACAGACTTCATAACATGCGCACACTTAGTTTCCTGCAACCAGACAAGCAACAACGCATTGCACGTGAGACTCGAGAGATATACGCACCTCTTGCAAATCGCCTAGGAATTGGACGATTTAAATGGGAACTTGAGGATTTAGCTTTTAAACTCTTAGAACCAGAGGATTTTCGTGATATTCAGCAACAAGTTGCGACTAAGCGAAGTGAAAGGGAAGATCGACTCTTGATTACGGAGGAGTTGTTAAGAGATAAATTAACTGCGGCGGGATTAGACAGTTGCGAAGTGTCAGGTCGTCCTAAACATCTGTATGGCATTTGGGCAAAAATGAGAAGGCAACAAAAGGCCTTTCATGAGATTTTTGACGTAGCAGCTTTGAGAATTATTGCACCCAGCTTGGAAACTTGTTATAGAGCATTAGCGGTAGTTCATGACACTTTTCGACCTATTCCTGGGCGATTTAAGGATTATATTGGTTTACCAAAACCAAATGGCTATCAATCCTTGCATACGGCTGTAATTGGTAGACATCGTCCTATAGAAGTGCAGATCCGTACTTCAGAAATGCACCGGGTTGCGGAGTTTGGAATTGCTGCACACTGGAAATATAAAGAAGGAGGTTCGCCAGCTGCTGGTAATACAGAGAGGTTTAATTGGTTACGACAATTAGTCGAATGGCAACAGGAAGGTGGTAATGATGATCATAATGACTATCTGGCTTCGATCAAAGATGATTTATTTGACGAGGAGGTATTTGTGTTTACCCCTAAAGGAGATGTTGTTGGTCTTCGTAAAGGGTCAACAGCAGTTGACTTTGCGTATCGTATTCATTCGGAGGTTGGGAACCATTGCCATGGGAGCCGAATCAATGATCGCTTATGTCCTCTGTCCACATCATTGAAGAATGGAGACTTTGTTCAAGTATTAACTAGTAAGACTGCACATCCTAGTCTTGACTGGCTCAATTTTGTTGCGACTCCTACTGCTCGTAATCGAATACGACAGTGGTACAAGAGAAGTCATCGTGATGAGACTATTCAACGTGGAAAGGAAATGCTTGAACGGGAATTAGGTCGAGATGGGTTTGAGACTTTGTTAAACAGCAATGCCATGAGTAAGGTGTCAGAGCGCTGCAACTATCATTCTACAGATGACTTATTAGCTGGACTAGGGTTTGGGGCTGTTACTCTTCAACAGGTTCTTAATCGATTACGTGAAGAAATTCGCTTACAAAATGAGACCCCTCATAAAAATATTACTGAAGTTGATGTAGCTCAACAGTTTTCAACTCCTACTGAATTACTTACATCTAGATCTACTCATAGAGAAGGTGAGCCTATTCTTGGCGTTGAAGGATTGGATTATCGCCTTGGAGGTTGCTGTAGCCCACTTCCAGGTGAGCCTATAGTTGGAACTGTTGCCTTAGGAAATCATGGAATTACAATTCACCGTAAGGACTGTGCGAATGTTTCATCTATTCCTACAGAACGTAGACTTCCCGTGCATTGGAATGGGTCGACATCATTAAATGCTCAGCGCTTCCCAGTTCAGTTACGCATTGAGGTAATAGATCGAGTAGGGATCCTTAAAGATATCCTGATGAGACTTTCTGATAGTGGCATCAATGTGAGTGATGCACGAGTTAAGACTGCGTTTGGTAAGCCTGCCTGCATTGATTTGCGTGTAGAGCTAACTAGCTCTACACAGCTAGTTAATACAATTGCTCAGATTCGCTCTATGGTAGATGTTTTAGATATTGCTCGTACAGGCCTGGGCTAAGGGTTGCATGTAAATGGCCCTTGTAATTGATCGTTAGTTTAGCGTTTCTTAATTCATCAACTTGTTGCTTTCATTGTGGAATGTTGTACTTAACTTCTCCAAATAAGTTATTGAGCAACTGTGTAGGAAAGGTTATCTATATGGCTAGCGGAGTCCACTATATGAATGGTCGAGTATTCTCTAGATGGATTAGTACTTTTGATAATTTTTTGACTAATTATCTTGACTCTTTGTAAGTCTTTTCAGCATTAAGTATGTGAGCCCTCCTGCTAGTACCGCAGCAATTAATCCCACTAATGAGGAGCCAACTAGCATTCGAATAGTTATTCCTATGCTTTTAGTCCATAAGTCTTGAGATTTGTTCAGGTTGAGATCTGTTGTGTGATGCCATTTTCTAAGAAGGTATGTCCCAACACGATAGTTGAACCAGTAGAGCGGTATATAAGTACTTGGATTACTGATCCATGTACCTGCAGCTGCTAAAAGAAGATTGCCACGAACTACGCTTGCAAGAATGATGCCTAATAATGTTTGGAATCCAAAAAGTGGGAAACAACCTGTGAATACCCCTACGGCCACTCCTCGTGCACGATGTCCTGGAGTACCTTCTTGTTTCCATAACCAGATGAGTAAGCGGCGGAATTTATTTGTTAGTACCTTTAAGAGTCGAGACATGGCAAAAAGACAGTATTTTGGGCATGAAATGAAAGAAGTTGTTTTGGAGAGTAGTCAAGTTCTCAAGTCGGTTTTGTAATGCCAGATTCTTTTTTTGGACAAGAAACTATTGCTGCAATAGCTACAGCGGTTGCTCCAGGTCAAGGAGGTATTGCAGTAGTGAGAGTGTCTGGTGAATTAGCTGAGTCGGTTGGTCGCAGTGTGGTAAAGATTTCTGGTAAACAGATTTGGGAGAGTCATCGTGTGCTGTATGGCCACGTTATGGACGGCAAGGGTAAAGAAAGGATAGATGAAGTATTGATTTTGCTAATGAAGTCACCGCGCAGTTTCACAGGTGAGGATGTAGTTGAGATTCATTGTCATGGTGGTCTTGTCGCTGTGAAACGTGTTTTAGAAAGAGTTCTTTTGCAGCCAGGAGTAAGGCGTGCACTTCCAGGTGAGTTTAGTCAGCGTGCTGTTCTTAATGGTCGACTGGATTTGACTCAGGCGGAGTCTATTAGTGAATTGATAGGCGCACGTAGTCAAAGAGCTGCACAGCTAGCAATGGCAGGTTTGGATGGTGGTATTTATCAGACAATGAGTTCGTTGAGAGGACGCCTTTTAGATCAATTATCTGAATTAGAAGCTAGGGTTGATTTTGAGGATGATTTACCTCCTCTTGATGGAAATCATGTTTTAGAGGTCATTCAACAAGTCCGATATGAACTTTTGGAGTTAGTAAAGAATTCCGAAAGAGGCCGGTTGTTTCGGAATGGATTACGTGTTGCTCTTATTGGTAGGCCCAATGTTGGTAAAAGCTCTTTGCTTAACCTTCTCAGCAATCATGAACGAGCAATAGTTAATGAATTGCCTGGTACGACTCGGGATTTAGTTGAAAGTGACATTGTTTTAGAGGGGGTACCGATAACCCTTCTTGATACAGCAGGGATTCGACTTACGACTGATGTAGTAGAACAATTGGGTATTGATCGTAGTAGAGAGGCTTTAGCTGGAGCTGATGTTGCAGTTTTAATTTTTGATATTTCGATTGGTTGGACTAACGATGATCAGGCATTGCTGGAGAGTATTCCCGCCCAAGTTCCAAGACTGATTGTTGGTAATAAAATTGATGTGAAGAGTTTGATTGGAATCAACTCTTGCGATCAACTTTCTGGCACTAAAATTGATCTGAAAATGAGTGCTAAGACAGGAGAAGGGCAGCAAATATTTACTGATAAATTGTTGAAATTGTCTGGTGTTGATAATGTAAAAAGTTTGCTATTAGCACTAAATGAAAGGCAGGGTGATTTAGCGTCTGTAGCAGCAGAGTCATTGGCTCGCTGTCAAAATGTTGCAGCACAGGAGCTACCATGGGATTTTTGGACCATTGATTTACGACAAGCAATCCACAGTTTGGGAGAAATCACTGGAGAGGAGATTACTGATGGAATGCTTGAGCGAATATTCTCGCGCTTTTGTATTGGAAAATAGATCTTTCTATTCATTGCTTTAGAAGACTAGTTTTGGATTTTCTTACCCCATCGCTAAATACTCTTTTACAAGGCTTTTTAGATGAGGATTTTGGACGGGGTGATTTAACCCGGTCAGCTCTGAACTCTTGTAATGCCTCTGCTTATTGGGTTACTAAACAACCTGGCATCTTTTGTGGTGGACCTTTAGTTGAAAGACTTTTTTATTTACTGGACCCCTCTGTAAAGATAAAGGTACTTGTTCCTGACGGTACAGTTATTAACTCTGGACAAAAATTAGTTTTATTTGAAGGGCCTGCAGCCTCTTTAGTGGGTGGTGAGAGAACAGCATTAAATCTTGCGATGCGATTGTCTGGTATTGCCACATTTACTGCAAATTTAGTTAAAAACCTTGAAGGTACTGGTGCCCATCTTGCAGATACTCGTAAGACGACTCCAGGTTTGCGTATTTTTGAGAAATACGCTTTTAGATGTGGAGGAGGTGTGAATCATCGATTTGGTCTTGATGATGCAGCAATGTTGAAGGAAAACCATCTCTCATGCGTTGAAAGCATAGATCTTGCAGTGTTTTCCTTGAGAAAATCATTGCCGTGGCCAGCACGTGTCATTGTGGAGGTTGAAACGCCCGAACAGGCAGAGACCGCTGTCAGAGCAGGTGTTGATGGATTGCTCTTGGATGAGTTTCCTGTGTCGTCTTTGGAGAATCTTGTACCCCACTTACGACAATTATCATTACTTGAGGGTGATCCCCAGAAACCATCTCGAGTTGTCCTAGAAGCTTCTGGTATTGATGTAAAAAATTTAAGGGCCTATGCAAAAACTGGTATTGATTTAATTTCTACTAGTGCTCCTTTTACTAAAAGCCCTTGGCTCGATTTCAGTATGCTTTTCGATCAAGCTGGGTGATTTGTCTTATTAAGACCATGAGGCATAACACGATTCTTTTTTTTATTTTTTGTTGATCAAAAGCTATGCTCAGTTTGTTTAGTTCTGTTGAGACTTATTTGTGTAAAGCCCTTGAGAGGTCTTTACCAGATTTGGGTTTGATTCCAGGAAATAGTTGTTTATCCATTGATCCTCAATTAGTTAGTGCTAGTAAACCAGAGTTTGGTGACTTTCAGGCAAATTGTGCGTTGTCATTAGCTAAGAAAATGAAGAGATCGCCTAGAGATATTGCAAATGCGATTGTTGAACAATTAGAAGAAGATGATGACTTTTTAGAAATTTGTGAAATCCCAAAGATAGCTGGACCTGGCTTCATAAATCTCACCATTCGAAATGAGTGCCTTATTAAAGAATTAAAAGATCGTCTTGGTGATGATCGTCTTGGAGTTCCTCATAATGTTGTTAATAAGGGAAAGGATCAGGCTTCATCTGTAGTCGTTGACTTTTCTAGTCCGAACATTGCTAAGGAGATGCATGTGGGACACCTTCGCTCAACCATTATTGGTGATTGTCTTTCAAGAGTTTTGGAATTTCTTGGCCATTCTGTAGTGCGGGTTAATCATGTTGGTGATTGGGGGACTCAATTTGGAATGCTGATTACGCATTTAAATGAGGTTTCACCTCAGGCTCTTCATAAGGCAGATTCTGTAGATTTAGGTGACCTTGTGGCTTTCTATCGCGAGGCCAAGAAGCGGTTTGATGATGACGAGCATTTCAGGACTAAATCGCGACATGAAGTGGTTAAGCTTCAGGGTGGTGACTTACTGGCACTAAAGGCATGGCAATTATTGTGTGATCAGTCACGTAGAGAGTTTCAAAAAATATATGATCGACTAAACATCAGCATTCATGAACGAGGTGAGTCTTTTTATAACCCATATCTCAAAAGTGTTGTCGATGAATTGACTACTAAACATCTTGTTGTGACCGATCAAGGCGCCAAGTGCGTCTTTCTTCAGGAAAAGAGTCAAGACTCCCGTAAAGCCCCCCCTGTAATTGTACAGAAAAAAGACGGTGGATTTAATTATGCAACTACTGATCTAGCCGCATTGCGTTATCGATTTAAGCAGACACCAGAAGGGGATGGAGCCACTAGGGTTATTTATGTGACTGATGCTGGACAGGCTAATCACTTTGATGGCGTCTTTCAGGTAGCTCAACGCGCCAACTGGATTCCTGAGCAGGGACGTGTTCAGCATGTTCCTTTTGGATTGGTTCTCGGAGATGATGGCAAGAAGTTAAAAACCCGGTCAGGAGAAACTGTTCGTCTATGTGACTTGTTGGATGAAGCAGTTGATCGGGCAAAGATTGATCTGTGTAGGCGCTTGAATGAGGAAGGTCGTGAAGAAGACCAGGCTTTTATAAATAAGGTCTCTACAACTGTTGGTTTGGCATCGGTGAAATATGCTGACCTTAGTCAAAATCGCATTACTAATTATCAGTTTAGTTTTGATCGAATGCTTTCCCTTCAAGGGAATACAGCTCCTTATTTGCTTTATGCGTGTGTTCGCATTTCTGGAATTGCGCGTAAAGGAGGTGATCTAGAGACCACAGGTGATAATCTTTCTTTTTGTGAGCGCTATGAATGGGATTTAGTTAGGCAAATACTCAAATTTGATGAGATAATTATTCAGGTAGAGGAAGAGTTGTTGCCCAACCGACTTTGCAACTATTTATTTGAATTAAGCCAGGTCTTTAATCGATTTTATGACCAAGTACCTGTTTTAAAAGCAGAACAGCCATTTCGTAATTCACGCCTTGTTCTTTGTCGGCTTACTGCAGAAACTCTCCGCTTGGGCTTAGGTCTCCTTGGAATACCTACTTTGGATCGAATGTGATGGACCCTTCGACTGACTCTTCGTTTTCTAAGCCTCCTTTGGCTCGATTAGAAGTCGAGAGAATGAAGCCCTATTCAGCTCCTTTGGAAGGACGCCGTACATTTTTAAGACTTGATTTTAATGAGAATACACTTGGGCCTAGCCCTAAGGTTTTAGAGGCTTTGAGAAATATTTCAGCTAATCAAATCGCTATATATCCTGAATATAGCGGCTTGAGAGAGGCATTTATTAAAAATTTGTCTACTCAAGGACTTTTAACTTCTCTTTTGTCTAACCAGATTGGGATTTTTAATGGTGTTGATGCTGCGATTAATTCAATTTTTCATGCTTATGGGCATTCTGGAGAAACGATGCTTACGACTACGCCAACTTTTGGCTATTACACGCCCTGTGCGCAGATGCAGGGAATGCAGGTCCTTTCAATGCCATATCAGGGTAAAGACTTTGATTTCCCCTTTGAGAAAATTTGTACTGCGATTAGGGAAACACAGCCTCGACTTGTGTTTCTTTGTAATCCTAATAATCCAACTGGAACTCGATTAGCACCTGAGAAAATTCTGGAGATTGCTGATATCTCGTCAGATACTTTGATAGTGATTGATGAACTTTATGAGGCTTTTACCGGAGATAGTGTTTTACCTAGTGTGAATTTTGCTGATACACCTAACTTATTAGTATTGCGTTCCCTCTCAAAAACTGCTGGTTTGGCTGGCTTACGCATTGGTTTTGCTATTGGTTCACCATATGTAGTCGATCGTATTGCCCGGGTTACGGGACCCTACGATATAAATAGCTTTGCAGTGACGGCTGCATTTGCTGCACTTGCTGACCAGTCTTATACCGATGCGTATATAAAGGAGGTTTTACAGGCCAGAGATTGGATAAAGGTTAAGCTTCTTGACACTGGAACAAGACATCATTTGGATGGTGGCAATTATTTTTTAGTTTGGCCAAGACGCCAACACCATGAGGTTGATATCTGCCTTAAAAAGGAAGGCATTCTTGTTAGAGATATGGTTGGTAAAGATCTTATTGATGGTTCATTAAGGGTGAGCATTGGAACGACTACTCAAATGGAGCAGTTCTGGAATGCTTATCTGACTATTGAAAATAAAAAATAACTTTGATTGCTTTACCCTTTCGATTTGCTTTTGGAGTCTTGGACTTTCTTATTGCAGGCGATGGATAATTGTTTCATTTGATAAGTTTCCACGAAGTTTGATTCGGGACTTGCCTTGCATTACTTTCGTGCCGGACATCGCTTCTAAGAAAGGAGCGATGCCTTGTTGATCACAGTTTTCAGGTATTGCCCCAACTACATATTGCACGGGGATAATTACTTTTGGTATAAGGCTTTTTGCAATTTCAGCTGCCTCTTTCCCGTTATAAACCTTGGCACCTCCTCCAACACCAATGATAAGTATGTCGGGACGTCCAAGTAAGACTTTTGCTTCAGAAGTTAGGGGGGCAGCACTTCCTCCTAAGTGAGCAAACTTGAGTCCACCTTGGGTCCATCTCCAAATAGTTGCTTTGCCAAATCGACGTCCACCTATACGGTCATGTGGTATAGAAAAACCTTCGAGTTGAAGTCCATTAATTCGATAGGACCCTGGCTGTACAAGAAATGTTCCTTTAGCTACTTTTGCACCTTCATCGGGCAATATTGAACTTGCAAGAATTACATTGGCTTCTATTTTAGGTTCTTTAAGTTTTGAAGCGCAGCCAACGGCTTTAAATGGGTTGATTAAAACAGTGTTACTGTCACTTTTGATTAGCAGTGCACTGTGACCGTAGCTCTTAATACTTACACTCTTTTGTTGAGCCCATGAGGTAGATGGTACGAAAACACCTAATGCGGAAATTGCGAAAAGAAGTGCATTTTTGAGGAAGTTGAAGTTGTTTGGCATAGAGGAAACCCTAAGGCTCGGGAAGTTAGTAGTTATGTTTCTTTATTCAGCTAGAACTAAAAAGTTGCTGAGCAATTGGTGGCCTGAATCAGTTAGTACGCTTTCGGGATGGAACTGTACACCCTGTAGATGAGGGTAGTCCTTGTGTCGAAGACCCATGATGGTTCCGTCTTGCAGCCAGGCAGTCACTTCTAGGCAATTTGGAAGAGTGTCTTTTTCAGCGATAAGACTGTGATACCTAGTAGCAGTAAGTGGCTGAGGTAAACCTGAAAAAATACCTTGTTCTTCATGAAAGACAGGCGATGTTTTTCCATGCATAAGTTGATTGGCTCTAACAATTTTGCCGCCAAAGACTTGAGCTATTGCTTGATGGCCAAGGCAAACCCCTAATGTGGGGATGGTTGGCGACAACCTTGCAAGAATTTCGAGGCATATACCTGACTGATTTGGATCTCCTGGTCCTGGAGATAGGATTATTGCTGTTGGCTTGAGCTTTTGAGCTTGCTCTACTGTCAAAGAATCATTACGCCTTACTATTACTTCAGAAGCTATCGGATGAGCCGTGGATAGTTCTCCCAAGTACTGGACTAGGTTGAATGTAAAGCTGTCGTAGTTGTCAATTACTAGAAGCATCGTGGGAATGAGTTAGAGCCCTAGGTGAATGAAGAGAGGAGGAATTACTAGTAAAACTGCAATTAATAGTGAATTTATTGAAGCGACCAGTACAGCAGCAGCAGCACAGTCTTTTGCTATTCGTGCTAGGGGGTGAAATCTACGTCCTATTGCTAAATCTACGACTGCTTCTATTGAGGTGTTTAGTAATTCGAGGACAAGCACTGCAGCTACTGTCAATACAAGTATTGCTAATTGGGTTGAACTTAGCTCAAGCCATATTCCTAATAACAGAGTGGTTGTACCAATAACAACGTGTATTCGAAAATTCCTTTGGCTTCGAAATCCATAAGCTATACCTTGTGCTGCGTAACGAAAGCTTGCAGGCAGGTCTCCAGCTATTTTCCAGGCACTTCCTCGGGTTGTTGTTTTCCCTCCCTTTGGAGTGGGAGTGGGGATTGATTCGGACTGTAAGTTGGTGGTCTTAGAAGACATTAGTTATCTGTCTGTTTTGTCACTGTGGTGCTGAACATTACTCTTAATACCGAGAAGTTGTTCTTGGCAAGCCAACATTTGTTTGAGACTTTGCTCATTTGGATGGTTCCAACCTAATAAGTGAAGAAGACCATGAGTTACTAGCCATTGGAGTTCACTTGTAAGGTCATGCTTGTATTCTTTCGCTTGGAGCTTTGCTGTTGGTACTGAAACAATAATGTCACCAAGTTCAACACATGTGCCTTGACTGACAGGGAAGGTTTCTTCTAGGGCAGGAAATGAAAGCACATCTGTTTTGGTGTCATTTTTACGCCAAATAGAATTCAACCTTTTGAGTGTTTCATCATCACTGAGTTCAAGTCCTAAACTTATACATGAGGCCTCACGGACTATCTCCGGACAGGCCAGATTTAAATTTTTGCGTAAGGCCTGGATCCAGTTTTCAAGATCTTTTTCCCAAACATCAGCTTGACACAATCTTTGTTTTGTAGGTGAATCCAAGTTTGGTCCCCACAGATTTTCTGGGGCTGCAGAAAAGGTTAGATCAAGATCTATCGCCTGAATCTGCTGTTTCACTGAGTCATCCTGGTGGAAGGTTTGGTCGACCTAACCAGGCGATAAAAAGGATGAAAACTATAAACCCCAACCCGGTTAATCCAAAGTGGATCAGGCTTTGTTGACCTTTTCTCACCATATTCTTCATGGCCAATTTCACAAAACTTGGCGAGGGTGTAAACCCTTCAGAATCTTTTTTTGAGGTTTTAGTACTGCTCATGTCGACTTAGTTAGTTTTCTTCGCTTCGTTTTTAGGCTGATCCAGCCCTTGACGAAGTAGAGCCTGCATAAATTCATCTAGACCTCCATCCATAACTGCCTGAACATCAGTGGTTTCTAATTCTGTGCGCAAGTCTTTGACCATTTGATAAGGATGAAAAACATAGTTGCGGATTTGATTGCCCCACGCTGCTTCGACCATATCGCCACGGATATCAGCAATCTCGGCCGCCCTTTGTTCTTGGGCAATAATTAAAAGTTTTGCTTTAAGAAGCGCCATTGCTTTTTCTTTGTTTTGCAGTTGGGATCTTTCTTGGGTGCAGCGCACTGCTAAACCACTGGGAATGTGCAGGATACGAACAGCTGTCTCTACTTTGTTGACATTCTGCCCTCCAGCACCTCCAGAGCGACTAGTTGTTACCTCAAGGTCTTTTTCTGGGATCTCTAGCTCTACCTCGTTTTCTAGCTTTGGCATTACCTCTACTCCTGCAAAGCTTGTTTGCCGCTTAGCATTTGCATTAAATGGAGAAATTCTCACTAATCTGTGAGTTCCTTTTTCATTTTGAAGGTATCCATATGCGTATCTACCTTCGATTTCAATTGTGACGCTTTTGATACCTGCTTCTTCTCCTTCGGAAATCTCATCAACTTTGACTGTCATTCCGTGGTCTTCAGCCCAACGGTTGTACATTCTCAACAACATTTGAGCCCAATCTTGAGCATCTGTTCCTCCAGCCCCAGCATTTATAGAAATAACCGCTCCTTCTTTGTCATAAGGACCACTCAGAAGACGCTCTAGTTCCCATCTATCAAGGTCTTTGCGAAGTTGATTTAATCCAGATTGCGCTTCATTAAGCAATTGAACATCTGGCTCCAATTCAAATAACTCAACCATTGCTTTTGCATCATTGATAATGCCTTTCCATTTCAATAGTTCTGCTAATTGGTCTTTGACTTCATCTAGTTGGCGCATTTTTTGTTGAGCATTGTTCTGGTCATCCCAGAAATCTGGTTGTGCAGCACAATGCTCTAGGTCTTGTTGAAGTGCCTTTAATGCCGCTATGTCAAAGACAGTCCTGGGCTTGACCCAGGCGATCAGTTAGCAAAGAAAGGTCTTTTTTGAATTCGGTTAGATCTAGCAACTGAGGTTTCTTCTCTTAACTACGACGCTATCGCATGATCAATCTGAATAGGATCATCGAACAGTAACTTATTAACCATGGCTAAGGTTGAGATTTATACGTGGCAATCTTGTCCTTTTTGCATTCGGGCAAAAGCTCTACTGGAGCAAAAAGGAGTGAGATATCAAGAGTATTCAATTGACGGTGACAATGCCGCTAGGAAGGTAATGTCTGAGAGATCAGATGGGCGAACTAGCGTTCCTCAGATATTTATTGATGATAAAGGGATTGGTGGATGCGATGATTTGTATGCACTTGAGGAGGTTGGAGATTTAGACCGTCTCTTAATGCTTTGAGGAGAATAATGCGACATTTATTTGTGCTAGACCCTCTTGGGCAAATCAAATCTTTTAAGGACTCTTCAGCTGCACTTATGCAGGCTGCCTACAGAGCATCAATTGATGTGTGGGCTTGTACACCAGCAGATCTTCAGGCTAGAGGTGATAAAGCTTGGGTGAAGGGTGCGAGAGTGATACCAGAGCCTTGGTGTGTGGTCGATAAGCCTGAATTACTTCCATTGACTGAATTCGAAGTTGTGTGGATGAGAAAAGATCCTCCTGTCGATGATGTTTACCTTTACTCCACTCATTTGCTTGAGCTTGCAGAAAGATGTGGAGTACGAGTAATAAATAGACCGGCTTCTTTGAGAGCTTGGAATGAAAAATTAGGTGCTTTGCGCTTTAGTCACCTTATGGCTCCAACACTGGTCGCTAGTAGTGTTGTTGAGCTCGCTCAATTTGCTAAAGAGCAGGGTGAGGTTGTCTTAAAGCCACTCGGAGGTAAAGCTGGACAAGGTGTAGTGCGATGTGCAAGCAGTTCACCTGGAATTGAGGCGTTATTTGAGCTGGTTACTGATCAAGAAAGATTGCCGATAATGATTCAGAAATTTATTTCGAATGTCTTAGAAGGTGACAAAAGGATTCTTTTAGTTAATGGAGAACCCCTGGGAGCTTTAAACCGTAGACCGAAGGATGGTGATTTTCGGAGTAATCTTGCCGTAGGAGGAAAGGCTGAAGCTACTGAAATTACTAGTAGAGATAAATATATCTGCGAAGAACTAGGCCCTGAATTAAGAAACCATGGTCTTTTTTTTGTTGGTATAGATGTTATTGACGGGATCTTGAGTGAAATCAATGTGACTAGTCCAACTGGTATTCGTGAGATTGAAAGCCTTATGCAAATTCCTTTAGCAGATCAGGTGATTGCATTATTGACAGAGTCTTGAGTTTTAAGTTCAAGCTGGCCTGCTAATACTGCAAGCTTGAGGCCAACTTCCTTCAGCTCTCTATCTGCAACTGATCCTTTTACGAGACCAGCCCCAGCAGTAATTTCTAATACTTTTCCTTGAGTTTTTCCAGATCGAATCGCTACTCGGAATTCTGCATCTCCAAAGCTATCTATCCATCCAATTGGTGCGGCATAGCAGCCTCTTTCAAATGGTTCAAGTGTGCGAAGCCACGCCATCGCTTCTCTTAAGGGGAGTCCTGCTACCGCTGGTGTTGGGTGCAATACATTGGCAAGTTGCAAAGGGGAATAGTTTTTTGACTTAGCTGTTATTGGTGTATGTAGATGAAGTAATTTTCCATGCTTTGCCAGTTTCGGTTTTCTAGAACATTTTGGCTTTAGCCCTTGCTGAATGAGTTTTGCGGAGATTGATTGGACGACAAGTTCATGCTCTCTACGGTCTTTTTCTGATTGCATTAGGGCTTCCCCATCATCATTCTCGCCAGCAGTCCCTGCTAAGGCATCACTATGAAGTTGACCTCTATAAATACTGAGCAGTCTTTCAGGGGATGCCCCAAAAAAAGCATCTCCAGTTGAATTTTGCCAGAGGAATCGACAACTTCCTGCTTGTTGCTTTCTCAATTTGGATAGGAGAGTTAGTGGTTCTAAAGGGTGATCCAGGTGAATTGACTGGCGGACTGCAAGAACAAGCTTTTGAAGCTCACCCTTATTAACGAGATCTAATCCTTGTCTAAGTGCTGGTTTATAAAAGTCTTGCCAATGTTCTGAATGTGAGATTCCCGTTAATGGAGAAAGATGGAAAAAATTTCTTGCAACATTTTCGTTAGAAAGACTTTCACGCATAAGCCAAAGCTCTTCTGTCAGATCTCTCGCCTCTGATGGGTTTGTGGTTATTCCTGTGATTCTTAACCAACCACTTCTACCTTGATTAGTTAGTTGCCACCGAGGAAGTACAGCTTGAACTGCAGGGGTGGCCTGTTGAATCCGTTCTCTTTCAGCAGTCTGTTCAAAGAAAGAGAACTTTAAAAAGATTTTTGGCCTTGCCTGAGCTGGTGTTTCAGGAGTTATATCAGTAATCCGACCAAGAGTGGAGTCACTAAATCTTTGGGCGATCTCAAAGCGTTTGGGGCCTGTTAGATCGAGATTCTGACATTTCCCAGCAACGGCGATGCTTCGTCCTGGTGATATATCCCAAAGTAAACGGAATGATTCTTTTGCTGCCAGTAATGGAAGTTGTTGCAGAGTATCTATTTCATGGATTGGTAATGCCATGCTCAGCATGACTTCATCCCACCTTTTTTCATCCCAGCTTCTTTTGGCTGAGGTTAAAAGCTCGCTGAATGTAATTTCAGCTTTCATGACCAGTGCAAGATCATTCCAAAGGTTGTTCAAATGTATAAACCGTTACTAAGGTTCTAGGGGGGATATTTCATGCGAGATAAACACGTTGTTGTAACTCAACAGACTTCCAAAGCTCATCGTAGAGAGCTTTGGAGGGCGGCAATTAAGTGGCCGTTGTATTCAGTGGCTGTGATGCCAGTGCTTTTGGCCGCTGGTTGGCGCATAGGGGCTGGGCAAGTAGTGCGTTTTGATCAGTTGATTGGATTTCTTTTGGCTTCGGTTTTACTTTTGCTATGGGAAAACCTTACGAACGATCTTTTTGATGATGAGACAGGTATTGATCAGCTCATCAAGCCCCATTCAGTAGTCGCACTGGTAGGGAATAGAAGAACTGTTGGTTGTTTGGCATATGTAGCTTTTACGGCGGGTTTGTTTTTGATGTTTTTCCTTGCAATCAGAAGCAGTTTTTCGGTTTTGCTATTGGTGCTTGGTAGTTGTGCACTTGGATACCTTTATCAAGGACCTCCTTTCCGCTTGGGTTATCAGGGTCTGGGTGAGCCCCTGTGTTGGTTGGCATTTGGTCCTTTTGCTACTGCGGCATCCCTTCTAGTTCTTTCTCCAAATATAAATTTTGGAAGCACAATTCCATGGATGACTGCACTTACCTTGGGAGCTGGACCTTCTCTTGCTACCACGTTGGTACTTTTCTGTTCTCATTTTCATCAGGTTGCAGAAGATGCAGCACATGGCAAGCGTTCGCCATTAGTGCGATTAGGTACTCGTAAGGCTGCTTCTCTTGTGCCATGGTTTGTCTTACTAACCTTTGGTTTGGAGGTTGTCCCTGTAATAAGCGGACAATGGCCTATCACTGCACTGATTGGGCTTATTGGTATACCTCCTGCAGCAGCTTTGATTAATTTGCTCAGATATCATCATGATCAGCCAGATCTTTTGCATGGAAGTAAGTTTCTGGCGTTACGTTTTCAGGCCTTGAATGGTTTGGGATTGGCTTTTGGGCTGGCATTGGCACCTTTTTGTGGCATGAATATTTCTGCTCTAGCATGAGCTTATGGGTCTTGACCTTGATATAAAACCATTTTTGTTTCGACTCAAGAAAATTCTGAGTACTTCTAAGGGGCTTTTGTCTCATCGAAAAGGTTGGTTGCTGCGAGTTGAGAATGAATTTGGTGACATTGGTTGGGGGGAAGTTTCCCCAATGAGTAGCACTGAGTGGGAAATATGTTCAAACCTCATTCAAAGTCTTAGGCCTTCACCAACTCGAGAAGAGTTGGAGTTGTTGATTCCAACTTGGCCTGGCTCCTTAGGGTTTGGCTTTGGTGCAGCTTTTGCTGAGTTGGATGGCCTAGTGGGATCTAAGTCAAAAACCGCATGGTTAACTCCACCTACTTCAGCTTTCTTATTGACTGTTGATAAGGATTTGATATCGACTATTGATTTTGTGGAGACTGCCTTTTTCGAGAAAAAAAATCCAATTACTATCAAATTGAAGGTTGGTATGGGAGAAGATTTAGATGAACAGAATTTGATTCGGAACTTCTTGGATCGATTGCCGGGTGATTATCGTCTGCGCTTGGATCCAAATACTGCATGGGACAGGATTCGTGCAAATTATTGGGCAGATTGTTTCTTAAAAGATCCCAGGTTGGAATGGTTTGAACAACCTCTTCCTGCTAATGATGTTAATGGTCTTAGAGAATTAGCTAAAAGAGTTCCTATTGCTTTAGATGAGTCACTTTTTTTTGACCCTTCATTGAGGAACACGTGGAAAGGTTGGCAAGTGCGTAGACCCACGCTTGAGGGTGATCCAAGGGAACTTCTTAGACAGTTAGATGAAGGGATAGCTTATGTGGCTTTGAGCACTGCTTTTGAAACTGGTATTGGATTTAGATGGGTCAGCCATTTAGCCGCTTTACAACAAAAAGGGCCTACTCCTACAGCTCCTGGTTTGGCGCCTGGCTGGAGTCCTGAAGGTGATTTATTTAGTGCAGACCCTCAGTTGGTTTGGGAGGCTGTTTAATGGGCCAACTGATGCCTTTGTATTGCCAAAAAACTGATAATGAAAAGATTTTGGAAAATTTGGAGCAGGCAATCCAAGAGGGTTATTGGGTTCAGTTGCTCCCACCTTATGGAGACAATGAGTTAATTGCTACAGACTTTTTACCGAAAGGTTCTGGGGTTGTTGTCGCCAGTGGAGGTAGTTCAGGAGGGCGTCAATATTGTCTTCAGCCATCAATTCACCTAGATCAATCAGCGGCAGATACAGGTGATTGGCTTCAGCAAGAGGGCATTGTGCCTAAAAATTGTCTAATTTTTAATCCTCTTCCTATTCATCATGTAAGTGGTTTAATGCCTTGGTGGAGAAGTAAATGTTGGGGGGCAGCCCATATTTCTGTTTCACCAGAAATCATGAGAGACCCTCTTTTATTAGAGGACTTTTTGGGATCTCAGGGTGAAAAAAAGGGCCTTAAATCAATCATTTCTTTAGTGCCAACACAATTAAAACGTTTGTTGACTCATCAAATTGGATTGAAATGGCTGCAGAGCTTTTCTGTTATTTGGGTAGGCGGGGCTGCACTCTCTGACGAGCTGGAAGAATCTTCAAGAGAGAATGGACTCAGATTATCTCCTTGTTATGGAGCTACAGAGACTGCTGCCATGGTGACAGCTCTTGCACCACAAGAATTTCTTTCTGGGAGCTCTGGCTGTGGCACGCCAATAGGTGATGTTGAATTGAGACTTGCATCAAATAGATGCTTAGAAGTTAAGACCTCAAGGTTGGCAGTGGCGTGTTGGAATGAAAATGGCCTAGAAAAATTGTCTGGTGATAATGGGTGGTGGAGATCAGGGGATTGCGCATCTCTAGATAACAAATCTTCAGCCATAACTCAACTAAAGCTTCATGGAAGGATTGATTCAGCTATAAATTCTGGTGGAGAAACAGTTTTTCCTGAACAATTAGAAACTCGATTATTTGATTCATGTTTGGCTTCTGGAATACCAATAAATGCAATTCTATTTTTACCTATTAAGGATCATGAATGGGGACATAGATTAGTTGCTTTAGTGAGATTTGAAGAAATAGAGTTTAATGAAAAAAAATCATTAGAATTATTAGAAGAGGTTCAAACTTTTACCAATAGTTGGCAACCTTATGAACGACCATTGAGATGGCAATTGTGTTCAGACCTGGCTGCTAACCAGTTGGGAAAATGGGATAGAAGTTTATGGCTTAATTGGTTAAGGAATAGCTCTTAAACTATAGGAATTAAATCAATAAATAATTCTATATTGGACTGGGCCCAATATTGATGGAGGCAGATTCCAGCCATCGCTCTATTCCTTCTGGTAGAGGACACCTTTCTCTTGACCCAACATTAATTGCGATATGCCTGATAAGGCTAATTGCTACATAATCTTCTTGACTTAGGAAGCTTGTCTTTACTTGAAAAGAGGACTTATCTATCTTTTTAGGCTGTATTTCTATGGTTAATCTATCACCAGTCCTGACTCTTTTCAAAAAGTCTGCCTCGCAGTGAACAATAGGTAATGCAGTGGTTAATTTATCGTTATTTTCTTTCCCCACAGGAAATATTTCCAGAGGATCTATTCCGTATTCTTCAAGGCTTTGCTCCCAAGATTCATGAGCCCATCTAAATAAATTATGAAAATGTATCACTCCTGCTGCATCGCTATCTCCAAAACGAATGGTCCTCTTAAATATTAAGAATAAACTAGTATTTTTATTTTTCACGAATTGCAGCTTATCGATCAACAGAACCCATAATCACATCTATTGATCCAAGTATTGCCATAATGTCAGCAACCTTAGCTCCTTTAAGAATATGTGGAAGTATTTGAAGATTGTTGAGATCAGCAGCGCGTATTTTGAACCTCCATGGGGTCACTTCATTTTTCCCTTGTAGAAAGACACCTATCTCGCCTTTGCCTGACTCCAGCCGTGTATAAAGCTCTCCTTCTGGAATTTTAAAAGTGGGGGCTACTTTTTTTGCAACATATTGATAGTCAAATCCTGAGAATTTGCTCTCTTTCCCTTTAGATATTTTGTCTGCTTCAAGATTTTCTGTTGGGCCTCCTGGAATCATTTCACATGCTTGGCGAAGGATATTCAAAGACTGCCGCATTTCTTCAATTCTGACCCGATATCTGGCATAGCAATCCCCCTCTTTTTCCCAGGCAACTTTCCATTCAAAGTCGTCATAACATTCATAATGATCAACTTTTCTCAGGTCCCAAGGCACACCTGAAGCTCGAAGCATAGGCCCAGAAAGACTCCAATTGATGGCTTCATTACGCGTAATTGCTCCCAGACCTTCGATTCTGCGACGGAAAATAGGATTATTAGTTATTAGCTTTTCGTACTCATCAATTTTTGGACCAAACCAGTTACAGAAGTCTTTGCATTTTTCTAACCAGCCCCAAGGCAAATCACATGCTACGCCACCAATTCGGAAATAATTATTGTTTATCAACCTTTGACCTGTGGCAGCTTCCCACAAGTCGTAAATCATTTCTCTTTCTCTGAAAATATAGAAAAATGGAGTTTGAGCTCCTACATCAGCTAAAAATGGACCTAGCCAGAGTAAATGGTTCGCGATACGATTCAGCTCCAGCATTATCACGCGTATATAGCTCGCTCGTTTCGGCACAGAAATATTTGCTAGCTTTTCTGGTGCGTTAACAACAATTGCTTCATAAAACATTCCTGCCGCATAGTCCATTCGGCTCACATAAGGCACGAACATTACATTTGTTCTGTTTTCCGCAATTTTCTCCATTCCTCTATGCAGATATCCGATGACTGGCTCACAGTCAATTACATCTTCACCATCGAGTGTTACGACTAAGCGCAGTACTCCATGCATAGAAGGGTGATGGGGCCCGAAGTTGACCACCATTGGTTCTGTACGTGTTTCTAGCCTCGCCATGGGTTCTGGGTTATAGAACTCTTGTTGGGATCTTAGGCAGAACCCATGTTAGAAAATCCATCTCTTCAAGCTATTGATTTTCATCATTTACCAGTCTTGGCTGATGCGGTTTTAAAAGCAACAGCAGATCTTCCTTTTGGCGAATTTGATAGTGGTTTGTTCATTGATGCAACTCTTGGGGGAGGAGGCCATAGTCGACTCATCCTCGAGGCTTACCCGCAGCTACGTCTTATTGGGTTGGATCAAGATCCAGTGGCTTGTAGAGCTGCTAAACAGCACCTTGAACCCTTTCGTGATCGAGTAGAAATTGTTACGGGTAATTTCTCAGATTTCTCAATCGACGAACCTGTCTTAATGGTTTTAGCCGATTTAGGCCTTAGCAGTCCCCAATTAGATATTCCTGAGAGAGGTTTCAGTTTCCGCAACGACGGCCCATTAGACATGCGGATGAATCAAGTGGAGGGAGAACCAGTTTCAGAGTTAATTCAACGTTTAAATGAACATGAGCTCGCAGACATTATTTATAAATTTGGAGAGGAAAGATTATCTCGTCGTATAGCAAGGCGAATCAAACAGGACTTAAAAAACAATGGTGCTTATAGCGGGACTATTGACTTGGCTTATTCTATCGCGGGGTGTTATCCCCCTAAAATGCGTAAAGGCCGGACTCACCCAGCGACAAGAACTTTTCAAGCTTTAAGAATAGCAGTTAATAATGAGATGTTTGCATTGGAAAAATTGCTAATTAACTCTCCAAAATGGTTAGTAAAAGAGGGTTTATTTTGTGTAATTAGCTTTCATTCTCTTGAAGATAGACTGGTGAAGCATTCTTTTTTGAATGATGATCGCTTAGAAAGGGTTACACGCAAACCAATTATTGCAAGTAGATCAGAAGTTGCTAATAATCCAAGAAGTAGAAGTGCAAAGCTGCGAATAGCTCGGAGGAGAGATTGATTTTTATACCTCTCTATTTTCACTTTGAATGAATCAATTTATTCATATCTTTGACTCTTCCTTATTACGCTTAACCTTTAAAAATATATATTCAATAATGTTAATCGCATCTTTGATGGTCTCTGAATTAGTTTCTTTCCCAAGACTTAACCTGATTGATGCTTCTGCTTGCGCTGTGCTTCTGCCTATTGATTTTAATACATGAGACGGCTCTCCTAGGCTGCATGCTGAGCCACTACTGCATGATATTAATGGCCTTAAATTCTTATGAAGTTGGCTGCCTAGTGTATCGGGAAGTGTAATATTTAGATTTTGTGGTAGGCGCCTTTCTAGTGTCCCATTAATTAATAGTTTAGGTATTCGTTCTTCTAAGCCTTTTAAAAGTTCATTTCGCAAGACCTTTATTTTTTTCTGTCGAGCTGAAATATCCTTCATTGCAATTTTAGCTGCTTTTGCAAACCCTACAATTAAGGGTACTGGCAATGTTCCAGGCCTAATACCTTGCTCTTGTCCTCCTCCCCACTGCAAAGGCATTATTTTTAAACCAGGATTAATGAAGAGTGCTCCAATTCCTTTTGGGCCATAAAGTTTATGTGCATTAATACTCATTAAATCTATACCCATTTCAAATGGATCTAAGTCAATATGGCCAAATGCTTGGGCAGCATCACTATGAAAAGTAATTCCTTTTTCCCTACATATACTTGCTAAATCTTTAATTGGCTGAATTACCCCTATTTCATTATTAGCTATCATTATACTTACTAAGAATGTATCATCTTGGAGGGCATTTCTTAGTTGATCTGTGGTCAAGATTCCGTTTGAATCTGGCCGAAGCTCTGTTAATCGAAAACCTTCTTTTCTAAGTTGTCTTAGTGGATCTAGTACTGCATGATGCTCAGTCTCTAGAGTGATTATGTGCCCAGGTTTCCCCAATTCTTGTGAAACAGCACGAGCGTGCCCAATGAGGGCCAAGTTATTTGACTCGGTAGCCCCGCTTGTGAAAATTATTCGTGATGGCTCTACTTTTAAACAAGAAGCTAATTCCTCTCTTGCGAGGCTTACAGCTGCCGCAGCCGTAATACCAGATTTATTTTGTTTACTAGAAGCATTCCCCCAATATTTATCCCAGTAAGGTGACATAGAGGCAAGCACTTCCTTATCGCAAGGAGTTGTTGCTTGATGATCAAGCTGAAGTGGTAAAGCGGTTTGTATGTTGATTGGGTAGCTTGACCTCATGTCTGAATTTTTCTCCGCTCGGGTTTAAATGATGCTCTATAAAAGGACTTTTTTACTGAGTATCTTGGCGATGTCTTGTTTTACCTTGAATTCAAGTGAGGCGATTGAACGTAAAGATGTTATTGAAAGAATGAAGAAATTACGACCTTCTGACTTGGTGATTTTGATACGCAAACCTGACCTGGGTGGCGAATATGTATTAGGAATGTATTCAGTAGAGAAGGATGAGCTGGATCCAGATTTGCGCCGTTTCAAGCTCTGGCAAGAATCTTTCGATGATTTAAACATCTACTCTGAAACTGTGCGATGTTCACCTGATGAGCCTATTCGGGTAAAACGTGACGCAACATCTATTTATGTAAGACGACTCAATCCTGGAGGTGAAGTTACTAAAGTAAACCAAGAAGATCATCTGGTTTGGTGGGCAGCTTGTGAACCAGGGCTTGCAGGTGCTGACCCTACAACCCTAAGACAGGCTGCTCTCGCAAGGGGTTATACAACTGGTTTAGTCGAGTATCAGGAGGTTTTGAGAGCCCCTCGACGCCGTTAATTCTAAATTTTGATATGCAACCAAATAACGTTTAAATTTCCTTAGATCTTTTTTTATTATGAGTGATATAACTCCTTTGAAAATTGAGGATTCACCTCCACCAAAACTACTGTTAGTTGATGATGAGCCTGGATTGAGAGCCGCTGTCCAGGCTTACCTTGAAGATGAGGGATTTGAGGTCATTACTGCTGTTGATGGAGATGAGGGTTGGCAGAAGGCGCAGCAGATGTTCCCTGACCTTGTCATTACTGATGTGATGATGCCAAGATGCGATGGATATGGTCTATTGAAACGACTTCGAGAGGATGAACGTTTAGCAGGTACTCCAGTAATTTTTCTTACTGCTAAAGGCATGACCATTGACAGGACTCAGGGGTATCAAGCAGGTGTAGATGATTACATTCCTAAACCTTTTGACCCTGATGAATTAGTTGCAAGAGTGCGTAATGTTGTTCGTCGGCAAGAAAGATTATTAATGGAAGCAGCACGCTTTGCTGATGCTGATGTTGCTCAGATGGCTCGTCAGATTACTGAAATTCGCTCGATGCTTTCTCAGGGTGATGAAACCCCTTCTAAGGAAACAATGCTACATAGCTTTACTCCTAGAGAAGCTAGTGTTTTGCAACTCGTTGCAGAGGGATTAATGAATAAAGAAATTGCAAGACAACTAGAGACCTCAATACGTAATGTCGAGAAATATGTTAGCAGACTATTTAATAAGACAGGCACATCCAGTCGTACAGAATTAGTTAGATATGCTCTTGAGAATCATTTAGTCAAGTAGATAATAACAGTTAACAAATTAATCTAGCTATTTTACCTTATTAAACTCTATTAATTGTGAGAAGTAAAATGGTGCTTTATTAAGCTTTCTACGTGTCACTTCAAATCCACATTTTCTAGCGGCATTAATAATTCCACTTTCTTTAAGTATGTATGCCCTAGTAGTTTTATTGGCACCAGGAAAGAATTGACCAATCTTTTTCAGGACTGCTAGAAATGGTGTATATGGTGCAAAACTGACTATCAGTTTTTCTTCTGAAAGGCCACAAAGATGATTCACCATTTCCTCGGCAGCAACTTGAGGATAATGAATAAAAACGTCTAGACAGATTACTGTGTGAAATGAACCTTTTAGGCTTTCCAGGTCTGAGGTAATAAAATTCAGCCGGCTCATGTCTAAATTTGCTTCTTCAGCGCGTCGCTTTGTTTCTCCGATCATCGATTCTGAAATATCACTGGCTGATATTGACTTTGCTCCCATTGAAGCAAGAGGAAGGGTAATGCTCCCAACACCACAACCTGCATCACAGAATGTTTTTTGATTGACATCTTTAGTTTCTTTGAGCCATGAGAGAACATCATCGACAGTTTTCTGATGCCCAATCCTTATATTTCTCTGCACATTATTGACTTCACTGCTTTCGCTATAAATTCGATTCCAACGGTCGAAACCCATTCCATTGAAATAATCTGCTACTTCGGCTTTTTCAGCTTGCTTAAGCTTTGTGAGCTTTTTAGTGGCCATGATCCTTCAATATTCGCTTGCAGATCTTACGCAGCATGGCTCCATTTAAGACATCCTCCATCTAGATTTCCTTGCCATCTAAGGAGTTTTGTTAATGGTTGGTTCAGAAGATAGCTTTCGATAGATTTTTTCTCTGCTAACACTTGTCTTGGACTAATAGTTGCTGACCAGATGGCAGCTGAAGGATTTCCAGTCCATTTTGCAAGTCTTTTGCAGCCTTCAAGGAGTGGAAGGGTAGTCCCAACAAGAGTGCCATCTTTTAAATAGCAAGTTCCTTTTTCAACTATCAGTTCTCTTTCATCCCAGCGAAATGGACCTTTACTCATCCCATACGGGGAGAGTGCATCACTGACTAAGACAATTTTTTTTGGTGACAACCTCTGCAGCAGCATTGCCATGGTTGGATCAACATGTTTGCCATCAGCTATAAGCCCTAAGGCAATTTCGCCATTTTTAATTGCTTCTCCAATCGGCCCAGGAGCTCTATGGTGGAGACCAGGCATAGCATTAAAAGTATGTGTGAGCATGGTTAACCCTTGCTCGAAGAACTGTTTGCATGCAGTGCCACTAGCGGAAGAGTGGCCAAGGCAAACCACTATTCCAAGACTTTTTAGATTTTTAATTATCTCTTCAGAACCTGAGAGCTCTGGCGCAAGAGTGAATAGGCTGATTTCCTTTTCGAAGCCATTGATTCTTGACTCGAGGGCTTTGAGAGTTGGTTCGCAAAGATGCTCTTTTGGATGAGCTCCACGATAGGTTGCTGAAATGAAGGGTCCTTCAAGGTGAGCGCCAAGTAGCTTGCAACGTTTAGGTGCAGAATATTTTCGACATTTCTTGAGCACTGAAAGAGCTTGCCGTAGTTGCTTAAATTCACAAGTTACAAGAGTTGGACAGATTGCTTCAATTCCTTCCAGCCACAAAAGATCAAGTAGAGAAATTAATTCAGGAAGATTCTTACTCGAGAGTTTGTTGAATGAAAGACCTAAACCACCATTCATTTGTAGGTCTATTGCCATTGGACTTAGCCAGTCCCCTCCCCAGTCTTCGCCTTGAAAGTCGGTACCTTTTGTTAAAGGATAAATTTCAACTATTTGATTGCTTTTATCTAAGCAGATACCCCAAATTTGCTTTAAATCAGCCTGTGGTGCAGCTTGAGGAAGGCGGATGTTGGTGATCCGACGCATGAGGATTATTGGCAGGTTCTAGTGCGTGGCTGTGGTAGTCACGTCATTATTCATAGTGTCTATTGCATCATTAGATGTGTCTTTAGTACTTGATGAAATGACAAACCTTGTTGCTGTAGTTATGGGCAGTGACTCTGACTTGCCTGCTTTGGCTCCTGCAGCAAAGGTTTTAGAGGAATTTGGTGTGGGAGTCGAGGTACGCGTTTTGTCCGCTCATAGAACTCCCATCGAAATGGTGAGCTTTGCTGAGAAAGCGAAATCCAAAGGTTTGAAGGTGATTATTGCTGGTGCTGGGGGAGCGGCTCATTTGCCTGGGATGGTGGCTTCATTGACAACTCTTCCAGTTATAGGAGTTCCAATTCGAACGAAATCACTTTCAGGAGTTGATTCCATGTGTTCTATTGTTCAAATGCCTGGAGGGGTCCCAGTAGCCACTGTGGCCATTGGAAGCGGATTGAATGCTGGGTTGCTAGCTGTTCAGATTTTGGCAATATCAAATCCAAATTTGGCAGAAAGATTAGAGGCTTATCGAGTCGCTATGCATGATGAAGTAGTAAATAAGGATTCTCGCCTAGTTAAATTAGGCCCAGTTAATTATTTGGCTGAAATGTGAACTTATATGATTGAAGCAATATTGAAGAAATATCTTCTCTAAATCAGCAAAATTTTATTTCTAGGGATTAGAGATTATTCCCATATCTATTAATTTGCTTAGTATGATTTCGACACATTCTTCCAATCCTTGCTCTCCTGTATCGACTTTTATCTCTGGCGATAAAGGCTCTTCATAAGGGCTAGATATGCCTGTAAACTCTTTTATTTCTCCTGCTCTTGCCTTTGCATAAAGACCTTTTGTGTCTCTTTCTTCGCAGATGGCTAGGTTTGCAGAACAGTGTATTTCTATAAAGTCTCCATCTTCTACTAACTCTCTAGCAGATTGTCGATCGGCTCGAAAAGGTGATACAAAAGCAGTTAAAGTTATTGTACCTGCGTCAATAAATAGTTTCGATAATTCTCCTATTCGGCGGATATTTTCTTCTCTATCAGAGTCAGAAAATCCAAGGTCCTTACACAGACCATGTCGAATATTGTCACCATCAAGAACATATGTTGAGCATCCCTTTGAGAAGAGTGAAGAATTAACTGCGTTTGCGAGAGTACTTTTCCCTGATCCTGATAGTCCTGTGAACCAGAGGATCACGCTTTTATGTCCTTGTTGCTGTTCTCGTTCTTGTCGGCCTATAGAGGCTTGATGCCAAACAATGTTTGTTGATTGGCCGGTGTTTTTTTCTTGAGCTGCCTTGTCCATATCTACGAGAAAAGAGTGATTAGATTTTGCAAAAGGAAGTTTTACGTGGAAGAGTTTAAATAGTTAGCCTCCAGATTTTTTGGCTTGATATCCTTTGCGGTTAAGAATTTCCAGGGTCTTGGTTACCTGATCACCCTGAAGCTCTAAATCTTCTCCTTTGAGTGTGCCGCCAGTGCCAACACTTGCTTTAAGTTCCTTGAGCAGTGATTTTGACTGCAAATCGTCAAGCCTTAGCCCTGTTATGAGGGTAATTATTTTTCCTCGCTTTCCTGCTTTGATTTTTTGAACACGTATTTTCTGGGTTGTTGTTGGCTTATTACTTTTTTCTGATTTGATGTTTTTAATTGATCTTGGATCATGAAATTCACTCCAGTTTCCTTTTGCCATTGATTTACTTCTTAGGCTGAGGTATACCTTCTAATTTATTCCAGGTGGCTAGCATCGGTTTTCAGAAAATAAATGAAGAGGATCTTGCGATCAGGGCTCGGCCTAACTCTTTAGGTCGTTATGGTATTTACGGTGGGCAATATGTCCCAGAAACTTTAATGCCAGCACTTGCAGAACTTGAGGAAGCAGCAGTAGAAGCTTGGAAGGATCATTCATTTGTAGATGAGCTCAATAGACTTCTGCATTCTTATGTTGGAAGAGCTACTCCTCTTTATGAAGCAGAACGTTTAACTGAGCATTACCGCAGAGCTGATGGTGGGCCAAGAATATGGCTCAAAAGGGAAGATCTGAACCATACCGGTGCTCATAAGATAAACAATGCCCTTGGCCAAGCTCTTTTAGCTTTGCGGATGGGGAAAACCAGAATCATTGCTGAGACAGGTGCAGGGCAGCATGGAGTAGCTACTGCAACTGTTTGTGCACGTTTTGGATTGGAGTGTGTTGTTTATATGGGTGAAGAGGACATGAAACGTCAGGCATTGAATGTTTTCCGGATGAGATTGCTTGGTGCCAAGGTGCAACCGGTTACAGCTGGCACAGCGACATTGAAAGATGCAACTAGTGAAGCTATTCGTGATTGGGTTACTAACGTTGAGTCAACTCACTACATTCTTGGCTCTGTTGCAGGTCCCCATCCTTATCCGATGTTGGTAAGAGATTTTCATGCTGTTATTGGTGCAGAGGCTAAGAAGCAATGCCATGAGGCCTTTGGGCGCCTTCCTGATGTATTAATTGCTTGCGTAGGAGGTGGATCTAACGCAATGGGCCTATTCCACCCCTTTGTAGAAGAACAATCAGTTCGTATGATTGGGGTAGAAGCGGCAGGAGAAGGAGTAGGGACTTCTCGACATGCAGCCACTATTACCGAAGGCAGTGTTGGGGTTCTGCACGGAGCAATGAGCCTTTTATTGCAGGATGATGAAGGCCAGGTTCAGGAGGCTCATTCAATTAGTGCAGGTTTAGATTATCCAGGTGTGGGCCCAGAACATAGTTATTTACGAGATCTCGGCAGAGCAGAGTATTTTTCTGTTACTGATGATGATGCCTTGACTGCGCTTCAGCTTGTTAGTCAGTTGGAAGGCATAATCCCCGCTTTGGAAACTGCTCATGCATTTGCTTGGTTAGAGGAACTTTGCCCAACACTTTCTCAGGGGACCGAAATTGTTATTAATTGTTCGGGTCGTGGGGATAAAGATGTAAATACTGTTGCTCAAAGAATAGGGGTTCATTTATGACAACAGCTTTGTTAGATGTTTGGCAACTCCTTTGACTGCAGCTCTAGCAGTCGAATAAGTCATTCGCATTGGTCCTATCAGAGCGACTTGTCCAATTTCATTTTCTGAAGTGCAATATGAGGCTTGAACGACTGAGCAGTTCTTTAGGGCTTGCTCAGGGTGTTCTGCACCAATCAAAATCTGACCAATCTGATTTATGGGTAATGGAACTACTGAAGAGGGTTTGTTGTCTAGTAGTTCCAATAAAGGTTTAAGACTTTGACCATCTCTGAATTCTGGTTGAGATAGCAATCTTGAGATTCCATGGAAAACAGAATTTTTCTCATTTTTTACAAAAGCTTTGTTATGACTTGCAATTGCTTCACGGAGTAAAAAACCACTTAGATGCAGTTGAGAAGGAAGGCTGTTCCAGTCAAGAGTCCCATTGCCAGAATTGGATAGTTGTTGTCTTGTCCAAGTTTCTATCGCTTCAAGTTCAGTTTCTGCATTTGGAGGCAGTCGAAGGTTTAGATGACTTGCTTGGTTTGAATTTTCTACAAGCATTACAAGGAGTCGTTCGCCACTTTTAACTAAGCGAATCTCTCGGAGAGTTGATTTCTTTCGAGTAGGTTTTGTGATTAGGCTCATTAATCCAGTGAAGTCAGTGAGCCGTTTTGAGACAATCCAGAGCAAGTCATCTAGTGCTGCCCATCTCAGTGTGAGATTGGTTAGTTCGCTTTCAAGGTGCTGGACAGTTGTGGCTGGTGGTGGCAAAAGGCAATCAACGTAATGCCTATAACCTTGAGGGCTTGGAATCCGCCCGGAAGAAGTGTGTGGTTGAGTAAGTAGCCCTCTTTGTTCAAGTGCCCCCATGGTGGATCGAACAGTTGCTGAACTAGCGTTGAGACCAAAACGTTGAACCAGGGTTTTACTGCTGACAGGCTCAATCGTGTCCACATAGTGATGCACTGTGGCTTGCAAGATTTCTTTTTCTCTAGAGGCAAGCTTCTCCAACTTCTTGAGTTAGTTAGGACGATCCTAAGAGAGTTTTTAGATGCTATGCATAGTGTGAACAAGACATGTTTTTGCCTTAATAGCGAGGGATTGTGCTGTCAATTTTCAAACTCCAGGAATCAATACCGCCATCTAAATTCAAGATTTCTTGTTTAAAGTCTTGCTCAATAAGCCAGCAACCGAAATGCCAGCTTCTAATTCCTTTGTGACACAAAACGACGATTTTGCGATCAAAGGGAAGTGTTTCTCTCAGTGAATCAAGCCACTCCTCTGATCGGCTAAGAGGAAGATTTAGGTGAGATTGGGGAAATGGCGCGATAGAAATCTCAGCATCTTCTCTTACATCGATCACGAATGGCTTTATTGCTTTGTTGTTTAACCATTGATTGAGCTCTTCAACGGATAGGGGTTTTGGAGTTTCTTGACGCATGTCTGCATTTTGACTTTTCTTTATGCGTAGAGGTGAGTTTATAGATAAATATGAGCTAAATATTTTCCAGCCAGCCTATGAAGGCACGTAGCTTCTTTATTTCGTTGGCTGCCACTGTGCTGGTTTTACTTTCGGTGGCTTTAGCTCTTGTTTGGGCTGTTGGTAGACAAAGTCCCTTGAATTTGGTTGGTCATCCATTGGTGCTTCCAAGGACAGCTCAGTTTGCGCCTCGTACGGGAGCAATTTCTTTTCATTTGATGGTAGATCCTGATCAGTTGCCTTCTTTTGCTGAGGCTGTTGCATCATCAGGTAAAAGAAAGAGTGCTGGAAAAGAAGTGGGTCGTATTCGGGACGGCATATTTGCATTGGCGGGACTTGATTTCCAAGATGAGTTAGCTGAATGGATTGGATCTGAACTTAGTTTGACGCTTTATAAGTCAGATCCTGATGAAGCAAAATTTGAGTGGGTATTAGCTCTTGGAAGTGATGACCAAGAAGGCGTAAAAAGATTTTTACAAAGTTTTTGGCAAACCCGAAGCCTTGCTGGCATAGCTCTTGAAACCAGTAAATACAGAAATATAGGCATTATTAGTGGTAGACGTGCTCTTTTAGGTGATAGCTCACAGACGATTTCAACAGCTCTAATTAATAATGATTTGGTTTTGTTGGCTTCACATAAGTCGGCCATAGAAAAGTCTTTAGATGCTTCTCAATTTCCTGATGAGAATCAGTTGGAGAATGAAGAGTTAGGTCAAATAAGTAAAACTTTTGGTGTTGGTGAAGTATTTCTGACTGCTTCGCCTGATACTCTTCACTCCTGGTTTGGACTTCCCTCAGAACTTTCTTCTCGTAAGGACATTAAAGATTTAGTTAGTTCTATAAAGTTTAAAGGGAAGGATATTGAGGTTGAGGGAAAACTCAGATTTAACAGACCAATTGCTGAATTTGTTCTTAAAGATTCACTTGAAGAGACTTTACCTCCATTATTGAACTTTGCGGGGGGAGATGCTGAGTCTTTGGCTCTTTTGACTTCACCCTCGAAATTATTAGATATTGAAGATAATCATCCAATATCACAATGGATTCGACCATTGCTTCTTAATCAATTGTCTAGTGTTGAGAATTCTTTTTCAGCGAAAACTATCTTTGCCTTAGATCAAGGACCTTTGCTTTGGCTTCAGCAAGGGCAAGGTTGGTTTCTTGTTACTACTCCTAACCAGCCTTCTCCAGAAAAAGTCGGTGAAGTTTTAGCAGGCCAAGGCTATATAAAGTCAGAGCTGGACTCAGATTCTGGACACTTAGCAGCTTGGACACGTTTAGTTGCTAAAAGAAATCGAATTAACGAAAGTCTTGATACAGAAGTAGAAGTTGTTTTGGCTGATCAGCCTGAAAGAGTGAGATGGGCTAGTAACCTCTCGGTATTTCAAGAAGCTAAGAAAGTAAATAATTTACAACCTCGACTAAATCAGATTAAAGCTCTAGGGCGTAAGGAAGATCTGGATCAAAATTTACAGATGATGGTTTTTTCTGCTTCGCCTGGGATGGAACTGCTGCGCAATTGGCGCCCTTGGGTTCTTTTTCAAACTGTTGCAGGTAAATCCTTGGATAAAAGTGTTCAAGGATTGTCTTTTGATCTAAGTGAGGATATTGAAGAGTCAATAATTAACTTCCGAGCTCTATTAAATCTTGGCTAATTGATTTATTGTGCCTAATTTCTAGTTCTTGTAAGGCGACTGAGAGTTTTTTGATTTATCATTAAGAAGGAGTTTTCAAAGAAGAAAAACATGGATGAAAGACTCTCTTTGGTGTTGAAGATATTTTCTGTAGATTAAAGTTTTTTTAAAGAAGTTTGTATATTTTAGGTCATAAATAAGAGAGAGTTAATATTTTTCAAACCTTTCTCAAAGCTTTTTAGATCTAATGCATTACTTAAAGAAGGTTTTAGCCATTTAAACTGTTAGGGAGCTAAGACCAACCTTCAGCTCGAGTAGAGCTTTAGGTTTTGATTAAGAGGTTTCAAGTCGGTACAGAAGGAGCAATCTCATGAAACTCTCCAAGAAGGGAGGCCAATGAATTTTAAGCCAGGTCTAGAAGGAGTCCCAGTTACTCATTCTTCTATATGCGATATAGACGGACTAAATGGAAAGCTCACTTATAGGGGTTATCCAATTGAAGAGTTGGCAGCACATAGTACGTTTTTGGAAACGACGTATCTCTTGATTTGGGGAGAGTTACCAAGCCCTCAGAAACTTCGTGATTTCGAAGCAGAAGTACAAATGCATCGTCGAGTGAGCTTTCGTGTTCGGGACATGATGAAGTGTTTTCCTGCAACTGGTCACCCCATGGATGCGCTTCAATCATCAGCTGCATCTCTAGGCCTTTTTTATTCCAGACGAGCAATAGATAACCCGCAATATGTATATGACGCGGTAGTCAGGTTAATTGCCAAGATCCCAACTATGGTTGCGGCTTTTCAGTTGATTAGAAAAGGTCAGGATCCCATTCAACCAAGAGATGATCTTGCTTATTCCGCAAATTTTCTCTACATGCTTACCGAGCGGGAGCAAGATCCCCTAGCTGCAAGGATTTTTGATCGATGTTTGATTCTGCATGCTGAACACAGCCTTAACGCCAGTACATTTAGCGCTCGGGTTACAGCAAGCACACTTACTGACCCATATGCAGTCATAGCGTCTGCTGTAGGGACCTTGGCCGGGCCTCTACATGGCGGGGCTAATGAGGATGTAATAGCAATGTTAGAGGAGATAGGGGTGCCTGGACGGGCTTCTGAATATCTTGACCAGGCGATAGATAAAAAGCGAAAAGTAATGGGCTTTGGACATCGTGAATATCGTGTGAAAGATCCAAGGGCTTCGATTCTCCAAGAACTTGCGGAAGAACTTTTTGCAAGGTTTGGAAAGGACGAGATGTATGACGTGGCAACTGCATTTGAGAAAGAAGCGCAGGATCGCCTCGGGCCAAAAGGTATTTTCCCCAATGTTGATTTCTATTCAGGGTTGGTTTATAGGAAGCTGGGAATTCCTCGCGACCTTTTTACCCCTGTTTTTGCGATTTCAAGAGTTGCTGGATGGTTGGCTCATTGGCGAGAACAATTAGGGGCAAATAGGATTTTTAGGCCTTCACAGATTTACACTGGGGAGAAGGTTCGTGAATGGCTCCCACTTGAAGATCGTGATGCAATGGAGAATGTTTAATTTCTACTTATCTCACCTATTTTAAATGGTGAATATTTTTCAGAATTTTTTTTTTCAATCGTGAGTGCTGGTCTTGATCTTGAATTTAGCTTTAGCCAAGTCCTTCAAGGCTTAGGTCTAACCCCACAGTTAGCTCATCTTCTTTGGCTTCCACTCCCAATGTTGCTTGTTTTAGTTGCAGCAGTGATTGGAGTTTTGGTAACTGTTTGGCTTGAAAGAAAGATTTCAGCTGCTGCTCAGCAACGCATAGGTCCTGAGTATGCAGGTGCGCTAGGCATTCTTCAGCCTATGGCTGATGGATTGAAGTTGTTGGTTAAGGAAGATGTAATCCCTGCCAAGGCAGATGGGATGCTTTTCACGCTAGGACCAGTACTTGTATTGGTCCCGGTCATTCTTTCGTGGTTAATAGTTCCTTTTGGACAGAATCTTCTTATTAGCAATGTAGGAGTGGGGGTGTTCCTTTGGATTGCCTTAAGCAGTATTCAGCCCATTGGTCTGTTGATGAGTGGTTATGCCTCTAATAACAAGTATTCCCTTTTAGGTGGCCTCCGAGCGGCAGCTCAATCCATTAGTTACGAAATACCTTTGGCTTTGTCGGTTTTGGCTGTCGTCATGATGAGTAATTCATTAAGCACTATTGATATTGTTGATCAACAAAATGGAGCTGGCCTGCTTAGTTGGAATGTTTGGCGTCAACCAGTTGGCTTCGTAATCTTTTGGATTTGCGTATTAGCTGAATGCGAGAGGCTGCCTTTTGATTTGCCTGAGGCTGAGGAGGAATTGGTTGCTGGGTATCAAACCGAGTATGCGGGGATGAAATTCGCACTGTTCTATTTAGGTAGTTATATAAATCTCGTTCTTTCTGCTCTTTTGGTATCTGTTTTGTATTTAGGTGGCTGGGGCTTTCCAATTCCAGTCGAATGGATGGCTTCATGGCTTGGTCAGGAAGTAGATACTCCAGTTATTCAGGTTTTTACAGCTTCTATTGGGATTTCAATGACGATACTTAAGGCTTATCTGTTGGTGTTTTTGGCAATATTGCTTCGCTGGACTACCCCTAGGGTTCGTATTGACCAATTATTAGATTTGGGTTGGAAGTTTTTATTACCTATTTCCTTAGTAAACTTGCTTGCAACTGCTGCGCTGAAATTGGTCTTTCCAGTGGCTTTTGGAGGTTGATGGACTTTTATCTAGATTAATTTCTTTGAGGTTTCCAGATCCACTCTTTTATTTCAGCCTTCAAAAAAGCTTGTAAGATTTTTATGGCCATTAAACTTTCTCTCCATCTTTTCTCTGCGTGATGAGCTTCCTAAAGAAAGTTGCTAATTATGCCCAAGAGGCACTGGATGCAGCAAATTATTTAACACAGGGTCTTGCGGTCACTTTTGATCATCTACGCCGTCGTCCAATTACCGTTCAGTATCCATATGAAAAGCTGATTCCTTCAGAGAGGTATCGAGGGCGAATTCATTATGAATTTGATAAGTGCATTGCTTGTGAAGTTTGTGTGCGTGTTTGCCCTATTAATCTTCCTGTAGTTGATTGGGTGATGAATAAGGATACAAAGAAAAAGGAGCTTCGAAATTACTCCATAGATTTTGGTGTATGTATTTTTTGTGGTAATTGTGTTGAATATTGTCCTACTAATTGTTTATCAATGACTGAAGAATATGAGCTTTCTACTTTCGATCGTCATAGCCTTAACTATGACAATGTTGCATTGGGAAGGCTCCCAACCAGTGTAACTAGTGATCCTTCTGTGAGGCCTTTAAGGGAATTGGCTTATCTGCCTGAGGGGTCAATGGATCCGCATAATGTCGATAGCCTTAAACCACGAGCAGGTAAATTGCCTGCAGAAATTATTCAGGGATTGAAAGAGACAGATTCTTTTTCTGAAGATAAACAAGAATTAGTTGATGATTCGGAAAATTTAGACACATTAGGCTCAGATTAATGACAATTGCTTCTTCAACAGAGTTAATTTGCTTTCTTTTATTGGGGGTAGGTGTTGTTTTAGGAAGTATTGGGGTTGTCCTGTTGGAAAATATTGTTTATTCGGCTTTCTTGCTTGGTGGAGTTTTCCTTTCAGTTGCGGGTCTATATCTACTTCTTAATGCAAGCTTTGTTGCTGCTGCCCAGGTTTTGGTTTATGTCGGCGCAGTAAATGTTTTGATTCTCTTCGCAATCATGCTTGTCAATAAAAAAGAGGATTTGAAGGTGATTAAGTCTTTAAGGCTTAGAAGAATCCTCTCTGGTGGAGTTTGCTTTGGCTTACTATTTCTTTTGGTGAGAGTTGTAATCACAACTAACTGGTCTTTACCAGGACCTGTTGCTATAGGAGAAGCAGCAACAGAGAGAATAGGTGAACATCTATTTACTGATTATCTTCTCCCATTTGAACTAGCCTCTGTACTTTTATTGATGGCGATGATTGGTGCCATAGTTTTAGCTAGAAAAGATGTTGTTTATTTGGAATCAACTCCAGAAAGTGATTTAAAACAAGGTCTTATTGAACAAGCTCAGCCAACTCTTTTGGCTGATAAGCCTACTAATTCCTGAATCAATCTAGGTCAGCCTTATGTTTTCCCTTACCTCCAATGTTTGAAGCATTTGATGGCCATGTGCCTCTCCAGGCTTATTTGCTACTTGCAGCTTTTCTTTTCTGCATAGGTGTATGGGGCCTTATTAATAGTCGCAATGCAGTGAGGGTTCTTATGAGTATTGAACTGATGCTTAATGCTGTAAATATTAACCTAATGGCGTTCTCTTCTTTTATTGATGGTGATTTAATTCGAGGACAGGTCTTTGCCGTATTTGTTATTACTGTTGCAGCGGCTGAAGCAGCGGTAGGATTGGCTATTCTTCTATCGCTTTATCGAAATCGAGTAACTGTTGATATGGAGAGTTTTAATTTGCTTCGCTGGTAGAAGTGAGGAGACTTTAAGTATGCGTCTTGATTTGGTTTGGGTGATATTCCGTGCAGATAGCGAGCAAGCTAAAAAGGAGGCTTTTGAATGCTCAAAGACTCTTAAATCTATAGGAGTTCAAGTAATTACTGCTGTAAATAGACCATTGAAAAATCCTTTTCCAGATTTATTAAAGAAGGGGGAAACACTACCAGACTTGGCTATTGTTCTTGGTGGTGATGGAACAGTTTTGGGTGCAGCCAGGCACCTTGCTGCATATGATGTGCCGATACTTAGTTTTAATGTTGGAGGTCATTTAGGCTTTCTTACTAATGACAGAGAGCTTTTATATGAGCAAAATCTTTGGCAAAGATTGCGTGAAGATTCTTTTTTAATTCAAAAAAGAATGATGCTACATGCAATTGTTGAAAGGAGAGATTTGCCTCTTAGAGAGACTTCCCTTGCAGCCCCTTTACTTGCCCTGAATGATTTTTATATGAGGTCTTATACAGATGAAGTATCGCCAACATGCACCCTTGAGCTTGAAATTGATGGGGAGATTGTTGATAAGTACAAAGGTGATGGTTTGATTTTTTCAACACCAACTGGCTCTACAGCTTATGCAATGGCAGCAGGAGGGCCAATTTTGCATCCTGATATAGAAGCAATAATCGTTCATCCAATTTGTCCTATGAGTCTGTCAAGTCGCCCAGTTGTTGTTCCATCCTCTGCAAAATTAAAAATTTGGCCTGTAGGAGATCACAGAGTCAAACTTTGGAAGGATGGATCTACTGCTGCATTACTAGAGCCTGGTGATTGCTGTGTGGTTCAAAAAGCACTTCACCATGTATCTATGGTTGTCCTTGACCAGAGTCTTTCTTATTACAGAACCCTTTCTCAAAAACTTCATTGGGCAGGATGTTTTGTTACTAGTCCAACCCGTAAAGATTAACTTTTATGAGTCTTGAGATTGAACGTCGGTTTCTTGTGAGGGGAGAGCGATGGAAAGAGCTTGCAGGTCAAGCTTTGCACCTAAGGCAGGGGTATCTAGTTATAGCTTCTAATGGGTTGATTGTTCGTGTTCGAATCAATGGTGATCTACAGGCTTGGTTAACCATTAAATCGCCCGCTGAAGGGATTGCTCAAAATGAGTTTGAATATTCGATCCCGATTCAGGATGCTCAGGCCTTATGGGAGCTTTCATCTCAGCGGTTATTGAAGACCCGATATAAACTTCACTTAGGTGGTGGTAAATGGGTTGTGGATTGTTTTGAAGGACTTAATTATCCACTGGTTCTTGCAGAAGTTGAGGTTTCTTCTTTAGAAGACCCGCTGGATATTCCTGACTGGTGCGATAAGGAGATCACTGGGGAGTTGAGCTTGAGTAACGCCTCATTATCCAGTTTTCCAATCTCAACATGGTCAAATGAGTTACGACAAAAAATGCGTATTTAGCAAAAACACCTCATAATCCTTTAGATTCTCTTTATATTTGAAGTCAGTTTTTAGCTGGCTCTTCAGGCAGCCTTTCTGCAGGAGAAGATATTTTGTTTGGTTTGTACGACACAGATGGCATTCTCCGCTTTACAGGTCGAGATAGGGAAGCTTGTCTTGCTTACGCTGAATTATTTGGTTTACATTCAGCCGCATGCTCTTTAATTGCGTTGCCGGAGCAGAAGGCTATTCTTCAGGCTAGGGGTCGGAAGAAGAGGCGTCTGGTAGTGAACAGCAATTAAATCCATCCCGACAGATTTTCCCATGGTCCATCGCCCAGTTCAGAAGAGCAACTCTGTTTTTTGAGCCTGTTTTTGTAAACATGTTGCTTACATGGTTATCAACAGTTCGTTTGCTGATGGTTAGCTTTTCAGCAATTTCTTGGTTAGTAAGCCCTCCAGCTACTAAGTCAATAATTTCCATTTCCCTCGCAGAGAGGGAAATCTCAGCTGAACTGGAGAGTTCGCCTGTGGCCATTACCTCTCTATCATTCCTCAGGCACTATCTTAAGCGGACAGATCGTCTAGTCCATCTTTCAATGTAAGTACCTTATTGGTTAAGTGTTTTGATATCAGATTTACAACGCTCATTAGAGGCTGGAACCACAACAATTACAGCGGAGGTAATGCCTCCTAGAGGTGGTGATCCATCTAAGGCTCTTGATATAGCTAGGGTTCTCAAAAGACGCGTGCATGCAATAAACATTACAGATGGAAGCAGAGCTGTAATGAGAATGAGCAGTTTGGCTTTATGTCGTTTGCTTCATGAAAGTGGCATCGAGCCTGTTTTGCAGGTTGCTTGCAGGGATCGTAACCGTATTGCTTTGCAAGCAGATTTGCTAGGAGCACATGCGTTAGGCATAAAAAACTTGCTATGTATTACTGGTGACCCTGTTAGAGCTGGCGACCAGCCAGATGCAAGACCAGTTAATGAATTCGAGTCTGTAAGACTTTTGCAACAGGTCTCTTCTTTTAATCGATCGCAGGATCCCGTCTCTCGTCTTTTGCCAGATGGCGGAACAACTTTTTTCCCAGGTGCTGCAGCCGATCCAAATTGCAAAAGTTTTAGTGGATTGACTAGGAGGTTAGAGCGGAAACGTGATGCAGGCGCTAGGTTTTTGCAGACACAAATGGTTATGGATCCATTGGTGTTAAGGCGTTTTTGCAAAGAAGTCGCAGACCCTTTGGAATTACCAGTATTGGCTGGTGTTTTTTTGTTGAAATCCGCGCGGAATGCTGAGTTTATTAATAGGGTTGTTCCTGGGGCCTGTATTCCAGACGAGATTATTTCAAGATTAGATCAATCACCACAGCCGATTGCGGAGGGGGTAGCTATAGCTGCTGAGCAGGTCAAACAATATTTAGATTTTGCGCAAGGAGTGCATATGATGGCAGTAAAAGCAGAACACCTAATTCCAAAGATTCTGGACTTGTCTGGACTCAATTTGCAGCAGAAGTGATATCACTTCCTAATAATTCAGCCATGGCTTTTTGTTGAGGAGAAGGCTCAACAAGGTCCTGCCGTCTTGCATCAGTGATGAGCCAATCTAAAGCTGCCTCCTGCAGGTCAAAATGATTTCCATTTTTCCCAACGCAGTATCTTCCAAAGACAAGTTTTTCAACTAACTGGACGCCTGGACCAATTCTTGAATAATCAAAGATGATTGAATTGTCTATTGTTGCTCCTTCGCATATACAGCAACTAGGGCCAATCATTGAGGGCCCAATAATTGTGGCTCCATCTTCTATTCGAGTCATTCCTCCAACGTAAATAGGACCTTTGACGTTTATTTTATCCCAATTTGCAGCAACATTTAAACCTGTAAAGATTCCTGGTCTGATCTGCTTCCCAGGGATTCCAATTTGCCGAACCTCCCCCTGAAGTACACTTCTGATTGCTTGCCAGTAATCAGGAACTTTGCCTATGTCTACCCATTCAAAGTCCATTGGAAGTGAAAAGAATGGTGCTCCAATGTCTACTAATCGTGGGAAAAGATCGGAACCAATATCAAAAGGTTCGTTTGAAGGTATGTGATCAAAGATTTCCGGTTCAAATAAGTAGATACCAGTGTTAATTGTGTCGCTAAGTGCTTTGTCAACAGAAGGTTTTTCTTGGAATGCTTTTACCCTGTCTTCTTCATCTGTAACTACAACTCCATAACTACTGACTTGATCTTTCGGGACTCTTTTAGTAACTAGACTTGCTAAGGCTCCTTTCTCTCGATGTCGCCTCACTGCTTCAGAAAGGTTCAAGTCGATTAGTGCATCTCCACATAACACAACAAATGTATCGTCGAAGAACTTTTGAAAATCTTGAATTTTTTTTAAGCCACCTGCAGAACCAAGAGCATCTCCAATTAATTCTCCATCTTCAATTCTTCCTTCGAAGCTATATGCGATTTCAACACCGAATCTTTGCCCATCACGAAAGTAGTTCTCAATCTCTTCAGCTAAATGGGAGACATTGACCATAACTTCTTTGAAGCCATGTTCTTTGAGGAGTTCAAGTAGGAACTCCATTACGGGCTTCTGGAGAATTGGAATCATCGGTTTAGGGATCACATGTGTGATCGGCTGAACTCGTGTTCCTTTCCCTGCGGCCAGGATCATCGCCTTCATAGGCGTCCTTTAGTCCTTTTCTTGACAGACAACATAGACGGCTATGCCGAAAAGCCTCTATGCGACAGCCGGCGTCGCATCTGGCACGTTAAGAACTTGTAAGGGAATTTGAGCAATTGTCCCTGGTGCAAGTATGCGTTTAAGCCTTAGAGGTGCAAAGAGAGACCCTTGTTGTTCTAGTTCGATTTTCCCTTGGGAACATAAAAAAAGTAGAGCCCAGAAGACTCCAACACGGTCAGTATCAAGATCAGATTTAGCGACTTGTTGCCAATGGTCTACCAAATGCTCGAAATCGACCCAGTGCATTGCCTGATCCCAGTCTTTTATAAATACTCCTAAAGCAGCTGTTGTTTCTGGAAGCTTTTCCCTGTGAGCTAAAGCAGAGACTTGTGCAATGGCTTCTTTATTGCTTAATCGCTTTTGTCTTTGACGTCGTCTTTGTAGGAGCTCGTCAGATTCAAGTTGCTCTGCAATTGTTTCGAGTTGCTCTATCAGCTCTCCTAAAGTGACTGGCCTTCTTAAAGGTGGTGGTGCTACAGGTCTACGCAGGAGATGCAATTCTGGTTTTCTTGGCAATGCGAAACTAGGATCTAACCAACCTTGTTCAGAAAGCTCTGGCTCAAGGAAATCATCAAGGATTGGCTCTTGAGGGAAAGTATCTGCTTCCAAGATTTCTGCTTTTATCCCAAGTAGAACTGATGCTGCAAGGAAGGCCTCACTGCTTTCGGCGAGATCTTGTTCGAAGCTTCCTCCTTGATGATTCGCTTGGAAAGCAATCTTTTTAGGAACTTCAATTCTCTGCCGAAGTTGATCCAGGAACCCATCTATGACAGCAATTACATCCACATCCCATGGGTCTAATTCACCACTTTGAGCTGCGTCTTGTAAAAGACGAATAGCAAGCCGTGCTCCCGAATCAGCTCTTAGATTTTGCCTGTCATCTTGCAAGGGAGAGTGGCATCCTTTTAGCAAAATATCGATTTTGCTAAAAGGATGCCAGTAATTCGACTTACTACGTAGTAAGGCTTGTTGAAATTGCCGGTGCCTTGATTACTGCAGGAATTAATTTTGTTTTGCTTATTACTGGCGAAGAAGGGTGACCAACTCTCTCCATAGCCAATAAGTCACGATTTACTAGTGCTTCGATTGAAGCGATATAACTATCTGTTATTAGACGAGGATATAGACCAATACCTATTATTGGCACCAGCAGACAGCCAATAATATAAATCTCCCGGGGTTCCGCGTCTATCAGCTTTGTTTGAGAAACAAGCTCCACATTTTCTTTACCAAAGAAAATTTCTCTAAGCATAGAAAGTAAGTAGATAGGAGTGAGGATTACTCCTATTGCTGCTAATCCTGCAATAACTATTCTGAAGGTTAATGTGAAAGCTTCATCAGTTACAAATCCTGCAAAAACCATTAATTCGGATACGAATCCACTCATTCCTGGGAGTGCTAAGGAGGCAAGTGAGCAGACTGTCCACAACGCAAACATAATTCTCATTTTTTGACCGACACCTCCCATCTCATCGAGTTGCAAGGTGTGAGTTCGATCATAGGTTGCACCAACTAAAAAGAAGAGACTTGCTCCAATCAATCCATGACTAACCATCTGGAGCATTGCGCCACTTGTACCAAGAGAACTAAAGCTACCAATACCTATTAAAACAAAGCCCATATGACTTATTGAGCTGTAGGCAATCTTCCTTTTTAAGTTTCGTTGTGCAAATGATGTAAGAGCTGCATAAATAATATTTACGACACCAAGAATTATTAGTAGAGGTGCAAATTGAGCATGTGCCTCTGGTAAAAGTTGTGCGTTAAACCTGAGTAATGCGTAACCCCCCATTTTCAGAAGAATTCCTGCCAAAAGCATATGAACTGGTGCCGTCGCTTCACCATGTGCGTCGGGCAACCAAGTATGCAAAGGCACTATTGGTAATTTCACGCCGAAGGCAATTAGTAGTCCTGCATATGCAAAAAGTTGAAAACCGGTTCCAAAATTTAGTTGAGCAAGATGGGTAAATTCAAAGTTTGGAGAACCACCTCCAAAGAAGCCCATTGCAAGTGCAGCTAGTAAAATGAATAATGAACTTCCTGCTGTATAGATAATGAACTTAGTAGCTGCATATTGACGCTTTTTCCCACCCCAGATTGCCAGTAATAGATATACAGGTAGAAGTTCAAGTTCCCATGCCAAAAAGAAAAGCAGCATGTCCTGAACAGCGAATACAGCTATTTGCCCCCCATCCATCGCCAGAAGTAAAAAGAAAAATAGCTTTGGTTTAAAAGAAACTGGCCATGCTGCTAAGACTGCCAAAGCAGTGATAAAGCTTGTTAAAAGTATTAATGGCATAGAGAGGCCATCTGCACCGACTGCCCATGTCAGGCCAATGTCAGGAAGCCAGTTCACACGTTCAGCTAGTTGCAGTCCTTCTTTGCTTGGGTCATATCCATTTAGATAGGCTCCAACAGTTATTAGAAAGGTGACTAGGGCAATTCCTAGGGCAAACCAGCGCACTTGTTTGCCTTCTCCTTGATCCGGAATAAATGGGATAAGAAATGCGCTAACAATTGGGAAGAGAATCGATAAACTCAACCATGGGAAATTGGCAGTTACCTGTTCTGTCATGATTCCAGAGACAGGGGTGAAAATTTCATTACCGACAAACTCCAGCAATTACAGAGCTTCTCACTACTTATGAGAATGGACAAATTTTTTTGTTTCTAGCACCTTATTTATAAGTGGTGTGAAAAAAGTTAGGAATAGAACTTAGATAGGCGGTGTGCCTAGGACGCCAAAAAGAGCTACTAGCCCAATCACTCCAGCAAAAACGATAAGTGCATAAAACTGTGCTCTACCCGTTTCGAAATATTTCAGACCTTCTCCACTTCCTAGGGTGAGGAGCCCAGTTAAATTAACTACTCCATCTACAACTTTTGCATCCACTTCAAGGACTTCTTTGGCAAGCTTTCGGCTTCCTTGAACAAAAATTTTCTCATTGATTTCATCTAAATACCACTTTCGTTTTAAGAACTCATCGATTGCTGGATATCTATTAGCAAAGACCTCTGAGAGCTTTATCCGATTTAAGAAATATGCCATTACTGCTAGGGCGATACCACTACTAGAAATAGCGACTGATGCGAGCGCAAGGGGCAGGAATTCGCCCCATTGGAATGATTGGCTCATTTCAATGGCTTCTTGAGGGTTTAGAAGAGCAGCAAACTTGCTATCCCAAGGAGTCCCTAAGAGGCCAACAACTATTGATGGGATCGCAAGGGTCACCAGAGGCATTGTCATTGGCCAAGGTGATTCATGCAGTTCTCCAGGGTTGTGATGTTCTTGATCATCATCAACTTTGCCCGCAGATGAAAGTAATTGTTTTTGGAGCTCCTTATTTTCCCCTCGAAAAGTTCCTTCGAAGGTTAAGAAATAGAGTCTGAACATATAAAACGCAGTCATCCCAGCTGTTAAGAACCCTATGAACCAAAGCAAAGGGAATGTATTAAAGGCTTGACCAAGGATTTCATCTTTGCTCCAAAATCCTGCAAGAGGAGGAATACCACTAATTGCGATACATCCAATTAGGAAAGTATTTGCAGTGATTGGCATTTTCTTTTTGAGACCGCCCATTAGCCGCATGTCCTGGGCAAGTACTGGTTCATGTCCAACAACTTCTTCCATTGCATGTATAACTGACCCTGAGCCGAGAAAGAGCATTGCTTTAAAGAAGGCATGAGTTACAAGATGGAATATCCCTGCAACTGGCGCTCCACATCCCATGGCTAGCATCATGTAACCAAGCTGCGAGACAGTGCTATAGGCCAATCCCTTTTTTAGATCCATTTGGTTAAGGGCGATAGAGGCACCTAAAAAGCATGTAATGGTTCCTACAACCGCTATTACTAAGCCAACAGAGGGGAATTGGGTATAAATGGGTTCTAGCCTTGCTACAAGGAATACACCCGCTGCCACCATGGTTGCAGCATGAATAAGAGCAGAAATTGGGGTTGGTCCCTCCATAGCATCAGGTAGCCAGACGTGAAGAGGGAATTGAGCTGACTTTGCCATCGGCCCCATAAAAACTAAAAGGCACAGAGTTAAAGCTGCCCAAGTTGGAACGTCACCAGAAGAAATTGCTTCTGAAAGCCCAAGAGCAATATTTTGAAAATCAAAACTACCTGTTGCCCAGAAAAGTCCAAGAATCCCTAAAAGTAGTCCGAAATCCCCAACTCTATTTACAACAAATGCCTTCTGAGCAGCATGGGCAGCACCTTCTCGGTCATACCAAAAACCTACAAGTAGATATGAACACATCCCAACTAATTCCCAGAAAACATATACCTCTAGAAGATTTGGACTAACTATTAGTCCCAACATTGAGCTACTGAAGAGGGCGAGATATGTAAAAAAACGTACATACCCTTTGTCATGTGCCATATAGCCATGCGAGTAGATCATGACTAGTAGTGCGATGGTTGTTACCAAGGCGAGCATTAAGGCCGCTAATGGGTCTATGACATAACCCATTGGGAGAATGAAATTCCCCGCACTTGCCCAAACAAAAAGATGCTCAAGTGGGGGTGAGCCATTTATTTGTTCAAAGAGCACTGCATAGCTAATGACTGCAGCACTTCCTAGACAAGTCACAAGAAGAACCGCAACAGGTTTTCTTAGTCGATTGATGGTTTTGTTGAAAGTAATTAATCCAAGCCCAGTTATCACAGCCCCAATGAGGGGGAGAACAGGGATTAACCATGCAATTTCAGCTGCCGATGGCATCCTTTTTACAAACACTCCTGCGAGTGTAGGCATTTCATCCCAGTAGATCTGCGAATGACGATTTAAGAAATGCTTCGCTGCTGATTGGAATGAACCGATGAAGCCACCACAACACAGCTATAGCTATGAAAATCCCAATTTGTGCAGGTCTAGCAAACTCTTTCCAGATCAGTTTTTGTCTACCCTCAATTACGGCCAAAAATGGAATCACGGAGGTTTTTGCTTTTACCTCTTCAAATAAATCCCCAAATTTTTCCTTTTGTCTTCGATCTCCGTGCCAAATCGCAAAAAGATGATGACCAATTAATCCAAGACATGTAATGAGCATGAAGCTGCTTCCTATCCAAAGCGCATGACTTATGCACCAAAGAATTTGTCCAATTGCTTGTGGATGTCGACTTATTCGAATGATCCCTTCTGTGTAAAGACGTTTTTCAGGCTTCAGAACTGCAGGGATTTCAAGAAGGTTGTAAGTGGCGGGGTAAAGGAAAAGAAAGCTCACTGCAGTAAGAATCCAAACCAAAGGGATTATTCCTGGGACACCTTGTATATTCCAAAGGCGAATTCCGTCATAGCGATGAGGGACGAAATAACCAATAATCAGGGCCGCTGACGGGATGCTGATTGCTGCAAAAATTAATCTCCAAGCTCTTGGCCCTATTAGAGATTCTGCCCGATCACGAAGAGCAGCTCCCCCACTATGGAAAATTGCAAATGCTATTAGCAGGCAAAGCATTACTAAGCTGCTGTGGTGAAGATCCGGTGATGACATTTTGCCGACTGATTACCCCTATTGATTTCTTTATTCTGAGTTCTTGCCCTTTCCCGCCTAAAGTTTTTTTGTTGTTATTTCGGGATCGGTAGGTCAATATGGCTGATCTACCCTTCACCCTTGATCAGCTCAGAATTCTAAGAGCGATTGTTAGGGAAGGTAGCTTTAAGAAAGCTGCAGATAGCCTCTATGTCACTCAGCCTGCTGTAAGTCTTCAGATTCAAAATCTTGAGAAGCAGTTAGAAGTTGCGATATTTGATCGAGGAGGCAGGAAAGCCCAATTAACCGAGGCTGGACAGCTTTTGTTGAGTTATTGCGAGAGGATTTTGACTAATTGTCAGGAAGCGTGTAGAGCTCTTGATGATTTAAACAATCTTAAGGGCGGATCTCTTGTTGTAGGTGCTAGCCAGACCACAGGGACATACCTTATGCCAAGAATGATTGGTTTGTTTCGCCAAAAATACCCGGATGTTGCTGTACAACTTCAAGTTCATAGCACCAGGCGTACTGGGTGGAGTGTTGCTAATGGTCAGATAGATCTTGCAATTATTGGTGGGGAGCTCCCTCCGGATTTACGTGAGCTACTTAAAGTCGTACCTTATGCCAGTGACGAATTAGCGCTGGTCCTCCCGATAAAGCATCCTCTTTCAAAGCTTTTAGAACTAACTAAGGAAGATCTTTATAGATTGGGTTTTGTATGTCTTGATGCTCAGTCAACAACCAGGAAAATGTTAGATAAGCTTTTGGCAAGTTCAGGTTTAGATGTGCAGCGATTGAGGATTGAAATGGAATTGAATTCTCTAGAAGCTATAAAGAATGCGGTGCAATCAGGCTTAGGGGCTGCATTCTTACCGGTGGTTTCAATCGAGAGGGAGTTAACTGCAGGAACAGTCCATAAGGCTGTGGTTACAGATTTGCAAGTAAGTCGTGAACTTAAATTGATTAGTCATCCGGCAAGATATTCCTCTAGGGCTGCAGAAGCTTTTGAGGAAGACATACTTCCTTTATTTGCTAGTTCAGATAGCCCAATTTGCAAGGATAAAAATAAGTAAAAGAGTTTAAATATTTGGGAGGATTAGAATTGCACAGCCTCTTGATTTACGTTGATATTTTCATCTGTCACTCCTTTGTTGATAAATTTATTTTCTGTAACGTCTGTTTGATAAACACAACGCACAATTGGGTTGTCACGAATTGAGCCTATGTATGCGAATGTATTCATGCGTTGCTTGCACTCTCTTACGTCTTCATTAGTGATCGCACCTTGTTTTTGTAAAACTGTCCAATTTTCTTTTCTTATTACACAACCTGGTTGAAGGGCTGGTTGTGTAACGAAGCTGGTTGACGGATTCAAGGTTGTATACATTTCAACATCGATTACAAATGCACTGGCTCCCCATTGCCTACAAAATTCTGGATCCGGGACTGCCATATCCAGTTGTTGTTGGCTAGCGATATTCCCTTGACCGCCTTGCGTAGTACTAGTGATTGCACTCCCTATGCCAATTCCTACTACGAGTACACCTGCTATGACAGCAATATTTCCAGAGTTGAATTTCAATCCACCGCTACCTGGTGGGTTGGGGGGCTGATTGCTATATGACCGAGCTGGGCCTTTAGCTCCATATGGACTATTTGGTTTGTAGCGGTTTTTATCATTCCTGCTTTTATCGCTGCGGAATTCACGCCTGCGGCGGTTTTGGTTATAGGAGGATCCAGTCACAATAATTCAGGGGTCCTTGGTAATCCCATTGAGTAATTCAGTACTCGACACTCAGGGTTGTAGCTCAATTCACCTGCCTGAACTAGTTCACGAATGATTCCCTCCAAATCAGAACCAATTTTCCTCAGTTTGTATTCGGTTAGTTCCTGTCCTGATTGAGATGAAATTAATTCTTCTAATCGAACATGTACTTTTTTGATCACTGACTCAGTCCAGACAAATTCATTATCGGGATCTAGGTCAAGAGTTATATGGCTGGGATCAGGGACTAATTCACCATTATCCAGTCGACTAGTGAATAATCGGACGTGTCGCGTGGTGCATTTCAGCTGTGTCTCGGTCATAGCATTTAGAGCTTTTTATCCGGCCGAGAATTTATTTTAAGAATTCTAGGCAGCAAAGGGGCATAACACCTTTTAATGTTGGTTTTGAACTTTCAGAAAACGAATGCGAGTTGCAATAGCAGGAGCAGGACTAGCCGGACTTTCTTGCGCAAAATATTTAGCTGATCAAGGCCACATCCCAGTTGTATATGAAGCACGGGACGTACTGGGTGGCAAAGTGGCTGCTTGGAAAGATGAAGATGGTGACTGGTATGAAACTGGCCTTCATATTTTCTTTGGTGCATATCCAAACATGCTCCAGTTGTTTAAGGAATTAGGTATTGAGGACCGATTGCAATGGAAAAGTCATTCGATGATCTTTAATCAACCAGAGGAGCCCGGTAAATACAGTCGATTTGATTTCCCAGACCTACCTGCCCCGCTAAATGGGGTATCTGCCATTTTGGGGAATAATGACATGTTGAGTTGGCCAGAAAAAATTGCTTTTGGCCTTGGATTGATCCCTGCGATGCTCCGTGGACAAGAATATGTAGAAGCTTGTGATAAGTATTCTTGGACTGAGTGGTTAAGACTTCAAAATATACCTGAGCGAGTAAATGATGAGGTTTTCATAGCAATGAGTAAGGCATTAAATTTTATCGGACCATCTGAAATTTCTTCTACTGTTTTACTAACAGCACTTAATAGATTCCTGCAAGAAAAGAATGGATCAAAAATGGCTTTCCTTGATGGATCCCCAACTGAGAGGCTCTGTCAACCAATGGTTAAACATATTCAATCTTGTGGTGGTGAAGTTCATTTAAATAGTCCAATTCGCCAGTTTAATCTTAATAAGGATGGTAGTGTCTCTAGCTTTTCTATCGGTGGAATCAAGGGTCAAGAATCTAGAGAAATAACTGCTGACGCATATGTAAGTGCTATGCCTGTAGACCCTTTCAAACTTTTGATTCCTTCAGAATGGTCGGATATGGAAATATTCAAGAAGCTCAATGGATTAAAAGGTGTTCCAGTTATAAACATTCACTTATGGTTTGATCGAAAACTTACCGACATAGACCATTTACTTTTCAGTCGATCACCTTTACTTAGTGTTTATGCAGATATGAGCATTACTTGCAAAGAGTATGAAGATGCAGATAGATCAATGCTTGAGCTTGTCTTTGCTCCTGCGAGTGAATGGATTGGGCGAAGCGATCAAGACATAATTGACGCAACTATGGGCGAGTTGCAGAAGCTTTTCCCTAAACATTTTACTGGAAATAATCAAGCAAAGGTTAGAAAATCTAAGGTAGTAAAGACCCCTCTATCTGTCTATAAGGCTGTTCCAGGGTGTCAAGAGCTTAGGCCTGACCAGGTTACTCCTATCAAAAACTTTTTTCTTGCAGGAGATTACACAATGCAGCGTTATTTAGCTTCTATGGAAGGAGCTGTCCTTAGTGGAAAACTTTGTGCGAAAGTAGTAAATGAAAGTTCTAATAATATCAATTTTAATGCTTAGACCTCATGAGACGAATCATTAAGAACTTTTTTGAAAGGAGTTGAAAATTTTAAATTCCGATTCCCAATTAAATCTTGAGGAGGCTTATGAAGCCTGCAGGCAAGAGACTGCTCTGTGGGCAAAGACTTTTTATTTAGGAACACTTTTGCTTCCAAAATACAAGCGTCAGGCGATATGGGCCATTTATGTTTGGTGCCGTAGGACCGATGAGCTTATGGATAGTAGGGAAGCTCAGCAATGTTCAGTGGCTGAGCTTTCAGACCGGTTGGATATGTGGGAAGAACGAACAAAAGCTATTTTTTCTGGAGTTGTTAAGGATGACTTGGATGCAGTCATGGCAGATACCATCGAGCGTTATCCCCAAGAGATCTCTCCATATTTAGACATGATTGCTGGGCAACGTATGGATCTAAATCGACATAGATATGCAGATTTTGAGGAGTTGCGTCTTTATTGTTACCGGGTTGCGGGAACTGTAGGGTTGATGACTCAGAAAGTTCTTGGATTAGATCCTGCTTATACAAATGCCCCGTGGAGTTCTATCCCAGATCCCTCTGAATCAGCAATTGCTTTGGGCATCGCAAATCAGTTAACAAATATTCTTAGGGATGTTGGGGAAGATAGGGGGCGAGGTCGGATTTATATCCCTCAGGAAGACCTGCAAAGATTTGATTATTCAGAGGAAGATCTAATGAATGGGAAGTTGAATGGCAATTGGACAGAATTAATGACTTTTCAGTTGACTAGAGCTAGAGAATGGTTTGCTTTATCCGAAGAAGGAGTTAGATGGCTCTCTGCTGACGCTAGATGGCCTGTATGGACCTCCTTAAGGCTTTATAGGGGAATTCTTGATGCTATTGAGAAGTTGGATTATGACGTATTTAACAATCGGGCATATGTAAAGACCTGGCAAAAAATTATCGATTTACCTTTTTCTTACTTGATTGCTCAGAGTCGTTAATTTTAACGAGAATTAAGTCACTCTTAAAATTTTTATTCAGACAGCAGTCTTCTGATCAGCTAGCAGGTCTTTTAATTTTGATAGTTCACCAGCCCATCTCGGATCCGGTGCAGCTTCGTTAGGAGCTTCACTATGAACAAACTTTTTAGTTTCTTTCCGATTAGAACCCTTCCCATTCACTTTGGAATTGTTCCCTCGCCTGGAATTACCATTTGAGTCTTTGCGCTCTGAGCGCTCTACTCGCAAGTTATTACCATTAAATTCTTTGCCGTTGAGCTGATCGATCACAGCCTCGGCAACTTTTGCCTTGTTTACACTTGCGAAGCCAAATCCTCGACAAGTGTTTGTCTCCTTATCTCGTACAGCTTTAAAACGAATCCCTTCCCCAATCTGGTTGAGCAGGGATTCGAATTCCTTGCTATCGAATTGTTGTGGCAAATTGCCGATGTAAAGGCGGACGCTCATGAAAGGGAGGGAAAGTACAGACGATACGGTTCAGTCGATCAATTGATTAACTGCTAATGCAGTCTAAGTTAATCACAGTTAGGGCTATTTTGTTTCCACCAGCTTCGTGCTGTAAACAGAGCATCTTCTTTGCTAGTAACACGACCAAAGGCTCTTTCATGACAAAGATGGTGAATTAACTGACCTAGCTCTTTACTGGAAGAGAGATTAAGGCATTGCTGAAGTGTATGGCCATCTAAAGGCGATGCAGGGTGAAAAAGTGGATGATTTGGATCTCGCCAATTATCAAGCCAAATGGCTTGCTCAGAGGACTTTAGTTGCAGAATGAGGGCTGGTAGATCATCCTCTAAATCTTTGTGTAACTTCAGGCGATTGGCTTCATCAAGATTTTCAAAACCTATGTCTGCAGATTTTCTCTGCCAATAACGCAAAGCATGGCATCGTTGTTGGTATTTTTTGCTAAAGCGCAACTCGCTTAACCCTTTATCACTTAAAAGATCAGTTAGACGAGCTAAAGGAACAGCTATTGATTTTTCAGAATCATTAAATAGTTCAGCATTGCTTGTGAATGAAGGGCTTGTTCTAAATGCAGCCGCTGGGTTTTGCCATTTTGCTAAAAGCTCTGTTTTCTTGAGCTTTTTAATTGCTTCTTCGGCCCATGGAGCAAAAATTATTTTCAGTATTTCTGACTGGATTCTTTCTGGGGCAACTGTAGATAAAAGCTTTTTATGAGTATTGATCCATTTTTTAGTTTGGGGTTCAAGGGTGAGCAGCATTTCAGCCATGAGCCGGAAAGCTCTGATGAGTCTGAGTGGGTCAGAGCGAAGGTTTTGCTCTTTTACAGCCACAAGAGTTTTAGTTTTAATGTCTTTCAGGCCGCCGGTAGGATCAATAATCCTAGGGACTCTCTCAAAGCTAAGAGCTATTGAATTAATGCGGAAATCTCGTCGGAATAGGTCATCTTCTAGATGGTTGCCTTCTTGATTGGCAATATCGATTGTCCATTTATTGATAACTAGTCGAGCAATTTCTCTCTTTTTATCGAGGACTACAACTTTCCCCCCAAGTTTTTTTGCAAGGTCTTCACTTACTTTAAGAGCATTGCATGGAACAATAAGGTCTATATCAAGGGGTGGGGAGACCCGATTGAGGAGCGCATCCCTTACTGCCCCTCCTACCAATACAGTTCCTGCAGGAAGCTCTTCAGTTTGGAAAGGCCATCTTTGTGGGTTTAAACGATTCCATAGTTCAATAGCTTCTTGTGAGAGCTCATTATTCAAAATTGAAGTTGCAGCAGATTTAGGCATGTGCATTTGTGTGAACTGCCGCTGGGTTGATCGTTGTAAGACCTATCACGCTGTAGAACGTCAACATGGTGTGACCCATCTCAATATGAATCCTGATTTAGAGCCAAAGGACCCACTTATACATGTCAGCGTGAATGGACTTGATACTGGAGAAGCAGCGATTGAATGGGACGTAAGAGCTTGTGGAAGCTTTTTTGAAGATTACGGCCGTTGGCTGAGTTTGTGTCCTGGCCAGGAGCTACCCAGATGAGTTTTTCGCAAGGAGATGGTGGGAATAATCAACCGGCAAAGTTTTTACTTGCTCTACATAGCACTTCAGAAACCTTTGGGGTGGCTTGCCTTAATTATCGAGAGCTAGATACTTCTAAAAAGGTTTCTACGTTCCCATTGGGTAGAAAGTTGTCGAAAAGTCTTTTGAGTTGTGTTAATGACCTTCTCCCTTCAAAAGCTTGGTACAAGATTGTTCGCATAGCAGTAGCAACTGGACCAGGTGGTTTTACAGGAACGCGGTTATCGGTTGTTATGGCAAGAACCTTGTCCCAGCAGCTTGGGTGTTCTCTAGATGGTGTTAATAGTTTTTCTTTAATGGCGCCTCGCCTCTCTTCAGTTTTGAATTCAGATCAATTGCAAAAGCCTTTTTGGATTGTCCAAGAAGTCCCACGTAGGGGAGTGGTGGCTGGTTGTTATCAGCTGAAAACGGCAGATTCAGTTTTTGCTTTAAATGATTTTCTGGAGCTTGAGGCGCCGCGTCTCTTCTCTAACAGGACTGAGTTTGAACCTCATATTGCAGCGAAAGAAGATGTCGCTAAGGATGTCGCTTGTCTTTTGGATCATTGCTTGGAGTCCCATGAGGCAGGCCATCGAAGCCCTTGGAGTCAAGTTTTACCTTTGTACCCAACATCGCCGGTTGATCAGCGTTGATGCGTCTCAGGGGCCCTGGAGGGATAGTTATAGGAGTCCTTTCCCTTTGGGGGTTGGTTTCTGGGTCTTTCAGACTTTATTATCAGTCTTTTTTTAACAACGAACCAGCTCAAGTGATTTTGGTATTAGGTGGAGATGTGGATCGGGAATATGTTGGATTGAAGTTGGCAAATGAACTCAAACTACCTTTGTTAATTAGCGGAGGTAGTAATCCAGAACATGCGGAGTGGTTAGTTGATGAGTTTGGTATCCCTAGATCTTTAGTAAGACTTGACTATCGAGCTTCTGACACTTTTGGTAATTTTACATCTTTAGTTGATGATTTGTATAAGAAAGGAGTGACTCATCTAATACTTGTCACTAGTTCAGATCATTTCGCAAGAGCTATTTCAGTTGGCCAAGTGATTGCTGGAAGCAAAGGCATTCGCCTTTCAGGAGTAGCGGTTTCATGTGCACCTCTTTGTCAAAAAGAGAGCCTTTACAAAAGGATCTTCGATGGGATTAGGTCAATTGTTTGGGTGGTTGCAAAGATAGACCTGAAGATTTTGATTTATAATCAGCTTTAGTTGATCATTTACTAAAAATATAAATCAGACCTAGCACATTGAATCTATTAACCCTTTATCAAGAAGTGAATTGATTTGCCTTTGGATTTCTTTCATGGTTTCCATCAGATCTTCTTTACGGCGACTTGTAGGGGGCTGAATTGGCTTGCCGATCCGTACATGTATTGGTAACACTCTTGGGAACCGTTGACCTGTGCCTAGTGCTCTATGACTATTTATTATTGCTACAGGGAGTAAAACTGAATCGCTTCGTGCTGCAAGTAGTGCTGCCCCGGGCATAGGTAGATTCATTCTTCCATCTTCTTGTCGAGTCCCATCAGGAAAGACACCTATAGCCCAGCCCTCATCTAATCGCTTTGTAGCACTTCGTATCGCTTCACGATCACTTGCTCCGCGCTTTACTGGATAGGCGCCGCAAGCACGAATCACTCTTCCAATTAAAGGCACACTGAAAAGCTCCGCTTTGGCCATAAAAGCCACTGGTCGCCTAAGTACATGGCCTAGCAGCGGGGGATCAATATGTGATCCATGGTTCGCCACGACAATGCAGGAACCTTGAGTTGGAACATTTTCAATTCCTGATGTGGTTCCTCTAAATAAAATCTTGTATATAGGGAAAACAATTAGATGGCTAATGATTTTATAAATGAAACTCGATTCAGGAACTTGTTGTCGACTAATTACCTTTTTTGAGGCTTGAATTGAGGCATTCATTTTAATGACCAAGGTCTTTTGAATTTGCGATTTGACTTGTCGTAATACCGTTGATTGAACGTTTGATTAATCCACTTAGAACGTTTCCTGGGCCAATCTCTACAACGGTATTAATGCCTTCTTGGGCGATGATATTCATGGTTTCCCTCCAACGAACCCCTGAAGTCATTTGTTTCTTTAGACGTTGTTTGAGAAGCTCTCCATCACGACTGGGTGTTGGCTCGGAATTGCTTAGTACAGGAATACGAGCATCCTGAAAAGTGATTTGATCAAGTTCTTTTGAAAAGGCATCGGAAGCTTCTGCCATGTGCGGAGAATGAAAAGCACCGGAGACCTGAAGCGGCACAGCTCGCTTGCAATTCAAGTTTTTGCTGACTTTGTTTACCCCTTCAGGGGTTCCGGATAGAACAACCTGCGTGGAACTATTGTCATTTGCGATTACCACGTTTGGAGTTACCGCTATGAGCTCATCAAGCTCTGTTCTGTCAAACCCTATTACTGCCGTCATTGCACCACCCCCAGCAGAGGCCATAAGTTCTGATCTCCGTTGAAGAAGCAAAAGTGCGGTTTTTGCATCGAAAACACCCGCGGCATATAGGGCGACTAGTTCTCCAAGGCTGTGTCCTGCTGCTAATGATGCTTCACGACCTTGTTTCCTAAGGTCATCAATTAGCAGGGACTCAACTACGAAAAGTGCAGGTTGAGTATTACGAGTGTCATTGAGATCACTCGGTTCGATGTTATTAGAACTATTGCCATTGCAAACAGCGATTAGGTCTCTACCTATGATTTCTGAGGCAAGTTCGAAGCGTTTTTCAGCACCTGGCAAGCTAAGTACTGAGTCAGCCATCCCAACTTTCTGCGAGCCCTGACCAGGGAAAACCCAGGCTATTGACATAAAACTTTCCAGATCATTTTGTTGGAGCCTACGTTGGCCCTTGCCACTTGATCAAAGCTGCTCCCCAGCTTAGGCCTGCTCCAAAGCCGCTCGTGGCAATTAGATTTCCTGGTTTAATTCTCGAGTCTCGAATAGCTTCGTCAAGCATTACTGGAATAGTTGCTGCTGAAGTATTGCCATAGTTCTTTAGGTTACTAAGGACTTTGGAGTGGGGTATTGAGAACCGCTCTGCCACTGAATCTAATATTCTCTGATTGGCCTGATGTAGAAGAAGCCAGTCAAGGTCTGCAGGCGAGGTGTTTTCTTTGTCTAAGAGTTTTTGGAGGATTGCGGGAACTTCCCTAACAGCAAATTTGTACACTTCTTGCCCATTCATTGCAATTGGTTGAAATTCCCCTTTTTGGTAGGTGCTCCCATCCACAAGGGTTAGATGGTTTTTGGTTTTGGAGAGCCTTAAACATTCACCTCTGCTGCCATCTGACTTCAGCTCAAAGCCAAGGATGCCATTCTTTTCGTGTTCTGTTGCTTCAAGAGCAATTGCCCCAGCACCATCTCCAAAAAGAACACAGGTCCTCCTATCATCCCAATCAACCCAGCTGCTGAGTTGATCTGCTCCAATAACTACAGCTCTTTTCATTGTTCCATTACGAAGGAATTGGGCTGCCGTAATAAGAGCAAATAAGAATCCACTGCATGCTGCTGTGAGATCAAATGCGACAGCATTCTTCGAACCAATCTGGGCTTGTACTTGTGGGGCTGAACCAAAAAGGTCGTCAGGGGTTGAGGTCGCCAGGACAATTAAATCGATAGTTTTTGGACTCCAACCTGCCATTTCGATAGCAGCTTTGGCCGCATTGCTGCTCAGAGTTGTCAAGCTTTCGTTTTCTCCGACTACCCGCCTTGTCCCAATACCAGTTCTACTTTTGATCCATGAGTCACTGGTTTCCACTCGATGGCTTATCTGCTCATTTGTAAGACTTTGAGTTGGTAAACAACTTCCGCTGCCTACCAGGGCGGAACCTTCAAAGATTTTGGAGGTTTTATCCAAGAGTTTTTGTCCTGTACTGCTCAGTCAATCACAGCTCTTTCTTAAGTGCTGATTTAGATACTGATACTTATTGCTGGATGATTTTAAGCTTGGCCAGGTCCTCCATAACTCCATGACTTGCGGCTGAATGAGCCAAGCGAAGTGCACTTACAACAGACAGAGACTTACTGCTGCCATGACCAATTACACAAATTCCGTTAACACCAAGCAGTAAAGCACCTCCATGTTCAGCATGATCTAGCCGCTTTTTGATTCGTTTGAGATTGCTTCTAAGGAATGCAGAACCAACTTTTCCACGGCGCCCACGTGGTAGTTCAGCGCGTAGAACATCTAAAAGAACACTTCCTACTGATTCAAGAAATTTCAGAAGTACATTTCCAGTAAATCCATCACATACAACAACATCAAAATTCCCTGAGAGGACATCTCTTCCTTCACAGTTCCCAGCAAAGTGGATTCGATCTTCACCTTTGAGAAGAGAATATGTTTGGAGCGATAAGTCATTACCTTTGCAATCCTCTTCCCCAATATTTAAGAGCCCGATACGAGGTTGATTTACTTGAAGAACATCCCTTGAATAGATATTGCCAAGTAGGGCAAATTGGTGGAGATAATTAGGTTTGCAATCCATATTGGCTCCTACATCAAGAACTAGAACTGGTTGACCAGGATCTTTGGTAGGGAAAAGGGCTCCGATTGCTGGCCTGTCAATCCCAGTTAAACGCCCAAGCCTAAAGATTGCTGAGGCCATGAGAGCCCCAGAATTTCCTGCAGAGTACATTGCAAGAGCTTTGCCTTCTTTCACCAGATTCATTGCAACATTAATGCTGGCGTCACGCTTACGCCTTACTACAGTTGCCTCTTCATTCATTCCAACTGATACTCCACTGCCTATCAGTTCTAAATTGCCAGCTTTTTGTGCTTGATCTACAAGTTCAGTGAGGCCTAGGGACTTAGCTGATTCTTTAACTTTTTCTAGCTCGCCAACGAATTTGATTTTTATTGGAAGCCTTTCAACTGCTTTCAGACAACCTTCCAGTATTGGGCCTGGTGCGTGATCGCCCCCCATGCCATCAACTGCAACCCATAGTCTCTCTTGATCGGAGACCTCATTGGATTGATTGTCTGTGTCGACATTCTGAAGCCTTCGTAAGGGGTCGAAAACTAGTGGCTGGAGCATGCTGCCAGCCATTGAGCTTGCACTTGTAACTACGGAGCCTGCACTGGAAACCACTGAGCCTGCACTGGAAACCACTGAGCCTGCGACATTGCTTGCTGCAGAGGCAGAGTTAGCAGCAGTATCTACTAAGGAAGTTACCGCCGCATTCCTGCGGTACCAAATCACAAGCCGCCTTATAGCTCTAGGCCGGCTGGACTTGTTCCTGGCATCTGGTGTCAGTGAAATATCAGGGTCCTTCGGAGGCAATGGCGTCCACGATTCGTTGGAAAAGATAGCCTGTTCCTCGTGCTGTGAGGATTAATTCTGGATTAGCAGGATCGTCTTCAAGTTTTGATCTCAGCCTGGAAATATGAACATCTACAACTCTTGTATCTACATGTCGCTCAGGGGTATATCCCCAAACCTCTTTGAGAATTTCTCCACGACTAAATGGTTCACCAGAGCGACTGACTAACAACTCAAGGAGACTGAATTCCATCCCTGTTAAACGAATTCGTTCGTCGCAACGGAAAACTTGTCTTTTGTTGGTATCGATCTTTAACTCCATGACTTGGATGACTCCTGAATTAGGAATCCCTGCGACATGTTCTTTTTCAACCCTTCTTAGGACACATCTAATTCTTGCTTCAAGTTCTTTTGGGCTAAAAGGCTTTACTACATAATCATCAGCCCCTAATTCAAGCCCAGTAATCCTGTCAGCTACATCTCCAAGAGCAGTGAGCATGACAATTGGGACATCTGAATCTTTTCGTAACTCTTGGATTACTCCATAACCATCTAGTTTTGGCATCATCACATCTAGTACGACTAGATCAGGTTCGTTCTTCCGGAAACGAACAAGAGCTTCTTTGCCATCACTAGCAGTGATCACTTGGTACCCAATCATTGAAAGACGGGTTTCGAGGATGCGGCGAATGCTTGCCTCATCATCGACCACAAGGATCGTTTCTTTTGATGGACTGGTAGCCGTCAAGACGTCTTGATTAGTCACAAGGATTAGATATTAGATAACCACCCTGCATCTTTGAAGAAATACTGGACTTCTTTAAAGCTCGCCCTTCTATTAAATCAAGTGACTCGAATTGTTTCTTTCTATGTATGTCAGAGCTGTGGAGCAAAGACACGGCAGTTTTTCGGCCGATGTGCAAGTTGTGGAAGCTGGAATTCACTAGTTGAACAGATCGAAAAGCCTGTAAATAGTCGAAGTCGATTTGGGAATTCGAGGGTGAAAAGCGAACCAAAGGCTGGGAGGGCAGTGCCAATGGCTGAGTTAGGTGAGACACCATTGGAGCGAATAGTAACTGGCTGTGGAGAATTTGACCGAGTTTTAGGTGGCGGACTTGTGCCTGGCTCACTTGTTTTGGTTGGTGGAGATCCAGGTATTGGTAAGAGTACCCTCCTTTTGCAAAGTGCCATCTCTATGGCATGTAATACATCAGTGCTTTATGTCAGCGCTGAAGAATCTGCTCAACAGGTAAAACTTCGCTGTAAGCGCTTAGATGGTGACGATTCTCAGTTAAAGCTTCTTGCAGAAACTGACTTGACTGTGGCACTTGAGGAATTGGATCTTCTGAGGCCTGCTGTAGCAATCATTGACAGTATCCAAGCTTTACATGATGAAAATTTAGCTAGCGCTCCTGGTTCAGTAGCCCAAGTAAGGGAATGCGCAGCTGCTTTGCAGCATTTGGCTAAAAAACAGGAAATTGCACTATTAATTGTTGGACATGTCACAAAGGAAGGGATCCTTGCTGGGCCAAAGGTTTTAGAACATTTAGTTGATGCTGTCCTAACTTTTGAAGGTGACCGTTTTGCAACTCACAGACTTCTAAGAGCTGTGAAGAATCGATTTGGAGCAACCCACGAATTAGGTGTTTTTGAAATGCAAGGGCATGGACTAGTGGAGGTGTTGAATCCAAGTGAATTATTTTTGAGTGGCCAATCTGCTTCTGGAGTCGCAACAATTGTCGCGAGTGAAGGATCAAGATCATTAGTGGTTGATCTCCAGGCTTTGGTTAGTGCTACTAGTTATGCAAGTCCAAGACGAACCGCTACTGGGATTGGAACTAGCCGACTGCATCAAATTCTTGCTGTTCTAGAGAAGCATCTTGGATTGCCACTATCACGTTTTGATTGTTACTTGGCCGTCGCTGGGGGGCTAGAGGTAGAAGAACCTGCTTCAGATCTAGGCATTGCCGTCGCCGTTGCTTCTAGTTTTAGAGAAAAGATTTTGCCCGCTGGCACAGTTCTCATTGGTGAACTGGGTCTAGGAGGACAGCTTCGACCAGTTGGTCAAATAGAGCAGCGTTTATTGGAAGCTGAAAGGCTGGGGTTCTCTCGCGCAATATTGCCTTTTGGTAATGCTATTCGCACCTCCAAAGGCAAATTGAATTTGGAATTATTAGAAGCTTCCAATTTAAGAGAGGCTATTAATTTAGCTTTGGGTGAGTAAATCTAAGATGTTGGAATAAAGATTTTGCTCAAGCTTAGAAATAAACGTCTACGTTGCTTCTTCCACTTGTCTTAAGCCAGTTTTCGATATCTAGATAACCTCCTGGATATAACCTCACTGCTTTCGCCCAAACCATTGCGGCTTGATCAAACCAGCTATCTGATTCGGCTTGATTTCCAGCTTCTTGAGCCATCCGTCCTCGCTTTTCGTATATAAGCCCCATGTTTTTGAGGCAAGAGGGTTGTTTAGGGTTCTCTTTCAAAGAGTTTTCGTACGTTGCCAAGGCTCGGTCTTCCTCGCCATTACTCATATAGATAATTGCCATATTTTTGAGGGTTTCACCTCTGTCTACAGAATTCATTTCAAGTTTTAAGCTTTCCTCATAGCATTCAAGTGCTTCTGAATAATCTCCACAGTCTTGAGCTGCTAAGCCATCTCTGTAGTAAATGTATGCACGCTTTTCTTTTTCATCGATAGGCATAACCTTCACAATTAATTCCGCCATCACTGTGAAAGCTTTGTCGATGAAATTGTCTTTTTTCTGATTTAGAGGCACGTCTTCTAGGAAACAGTTGAAATGAAATCTATTTTCCCCCTAGTTTTACCTTATAAAGCAGTTAATTTTCTTTTTAGGCTTAGTTGAAATGAATATTTGGTTTTTACCATCTTCCTTTTCTTCACTTCCAAGTCACTCTTCCTAACCCGTGAGCCAAAGCAATCTTTTATCTGAGGAACAATCCGTCTTGCTTGACGTTGGTGGGATGAAATGTGGTGGGTGTGTCAGATCTGTTGAGCAAACACTCTTGCAGCAGTCAGGTGTACTAACTGCGAGCGTTAATTTGGTTGCGCGGACTGCTTGGATTGCGATAAAAGATCCAGACCAACCTTTAGAACCCATACTCCAAGCACTTTCGGATAGGGGTTTCCCTGCTCAGCTTAGGAAAGCAACTCAGTTAGATAATTCAGAGGATTCAGATCCTGAGTCATTAAGTGAATGGTGGAGTCAATGGCGCCAATTGATGGTAGCTATTTCCTTGTTGATATTTTCTGTTTTAGGACATCTTGCAGAGGGAGGAAAGATTGATATCCCTCTTTTGGGACTTTTACCATTTCATGCTGCGCTTGCAACTGTTGCTTTGTTCGGGCCTGGATTGAAAATTCTTGTTAGTGGTGCGAGAGCTGGAATTGCTTTAACGCCAACGATGGATACCCTCGTTGGTCTTGGTGTGAGTAGTGCTTATCTTGCGAGCCTGGTTGCTTTGATTTGGCCATCTGTTGGTTGGCCTTGCTTTTTTAATGAACCTGTAATGCTTTTAGGATTTGTATTATTGGGGAGATTTTTGGAAGAGAGAGCACGCTATAGAACAGGGAGGGCTTTGAAGCAATTGGCTAAGTTGCAGCCAGAAAGAGCAAGGTTGATTGTAGATAAAGGAGTGATCAGAGAGATAAGAGTTGGTGCTTTAAGGCCTGGTGAAAAAATTCAGCTCTTAGCAGGCGATCGCATCCCTGTGGATGGAGTTGTATTACAGGGGAATTCAGCTGTGGATGTGTCGAGTCTTACAGGTGAGCCTTTGCCTTTAGAAGCCTCTCCTGGTTCAGAACTTGCTTCAGGCACTCTTAATTTAGAGGCGACTTTGGTTATGGAAGTCAAGAGAGTAGGAGCTGAGACTGCATTGTCGAGGATAATTAGTTTGGTTGAACAAGCACAGGCCCGAAAAGCTCCGATTCAGGGTTTAGCAGATAGGGTCGCTGGCAGTTTTTGTTATGGGGTCGTTACTCTCGCCATATGTACCTTTATGTTCTGGTGGCAGTTAGGAGCACGATGGTGGCCTCAGGCGTTGAATGCTTCAGGCCAGGGGTTTTTTCATGCACATGCTTTGCATGGGTCTCTTGGTACTAGCGCTGAAACCCCCCTAGGGCTTGCTTTACAGCTTTCTATTGCGGTTCTGGTAGTTGCTTGCCCTTGTGCACTTGGATTAGCTACTCCAACTGTTATTACAGTTGCCACTGGTCAAGCGGCAAGACATGGGTGGCTTTTTCGAGGTGGTGATGTTATTGAAAGAGCTGCCAATATTAGTCAAATAGTTTTTGACAAAACTGGCACTCTTACTCTTGGCCGACCTTTGGTCTCAAATTTGCTGGCAACGGAAGACAAGGAATTAATGCTTGTTCTGGCAGCAAGTCTGGAGCAAAACAGTCGTCACCCTTTGGCTCATGCAGTTTTGCAAGAGGCTCAAAGACTTAAGTTACCTCTTGTCTCTTCCCTTGCAGTGAGGACTTTCCCAGGAGCAGGCGTTGCTGGAGAGCTTGAGGGAGTTGAAGGAACTATTCGTGTAGGCACTCCTGAATGGCTCAAAGCTGAAGGTGTCCAGTGGGATAAAAAGATCAACGATGAAATCAATCAAGAGAGCCTCGATGGCAAGTCATTGGTTGGTGTTGCTCAAGAGAGTATCTTTTTGGGTTTTGTTTCAATAGAGGATCGATTACGCCCTGATGCTTCTTTTGCTCTGGATCGATTAAAAGAACAAGGTGTCTCAATGTTTATTTTTAGTGGAGATAGGCGTGAGGCTGTTGAACGACTTGGGACGTTGCTTGGATTTGAATCAAAGCAACTTGGTTGGCAACTTCTCCCAGACCAAAAGCTTCAGAAATTGGAATCTTTACGGCAAGATGGTGCCCTTGCAATGGTTGGAGATGGGATAAACGATGCACCTGCTTTGGCTTCAGCAGATCTTGGTATTGCAGTTGGAACGGGCACTCAGATTGCACAGGAGTCAGCTGATTTGATTTTGTTAGGTGATCGCCTAGAGAGTGTTCCCGAGGCTTTACGCTTGGCAAGTCGAGCAATGAATAAAGTTCGACAAAACCTTGCCTGGGCTTTTGGCTATAACTTGATTGCATTACCTATTGCAGCTGGAGCTCTCCTTCCTGGCTATGGCTTGTTACTTTCTCCTCCTATTGCCTCACTGTTAATGGCTTTTAGCTCAATAACTGTTGTCGTTAATGCTTTATCTCTTCGAAAACCATGAGCGGAAGATTTCTGGTGCTTGAAGGAATCGATGGTTGTGGTAAGACCACTCAGCTCGACTACCTGGCTCAATGGTTGCCAACTAGTGGGCTAATGCCTAGAGAATCGATTTTGCATATCACACGTGAGCCAGGCGGGACTTCCTTAGGAGAGGCAATCAGAAATCTTTTATTGCATCCTCCAGGAGCAAATTGGCCAGAGCCAACCACGGAACTTTTATTGTATGCAGCTGATAGAGCGCAGCATGTTAGTCAATTGATCATTCCTGCCTTAGAGAAAGGAGATTGGGTTCTTAGCGATCGTTTTAGTGGCTCTACACTTGCCTATCAAGGCTTTGGTAGAAATTTAGACGTCACAATTATTGAGCAACTAGAAGAAATTGCTACTTCTGGAATCACGCCTGACCTTACTCTTTTTTTAGATATCCCTATTGAGGAAAGTATTGGACGTAGAGCTTCAATGGTTGATGATCGAATCGAGGCTGAAGGACATGCTTTTTTATCAAGAGTTGCCATGGGATTCTCTTTTCTAGCGACTAAGCGCGAATGGGTTTCTATTAATGCCAATCAGCAACCTGAGATGGTAAGTGAAATGCTTAAGGACGAACTTGTAAATTTCTTTGCTTCTAAAAAGGATCAGTGTGCATGAGCTCTCTTTTAGAGCCTGAATTGCTTTTTGATGACTTGATTGGCCAGTCGCTTGCTGTTTCTATGTTGCAGGCTGTGCTTCTAACTAAACGCATTGCGCCTGCATATTTGTTTTCAGGAGCAGAAGGGGTCGGACGTGGCTTGGCGGCACTTCGCTTTCTTGAAGGAGTTCTAACTGGTGGACATCCTGACAAACGTGAACGTCGACGATTAAAGGAATACAATCACCCTGACCTGCTTTGGGTTGAACCCACTTATCTTCATAAAGGGAAGCTTGTCCCTGCCTCAAATGTAGATGAAGAGGGCATTAGTAGACGTAGTCCTCCCCAAATTCGACTTGAACAGATAAGAGGAGTTACTGAATTTGTTGGTAGACAACCAATTGAGTCTTCCAGAGGAATGGTGGTTATTGAATCTGTTGAAGCAATGGCAGAATCAGCTTCAAATGCATTATTGAAAACTCTTGAAGAACCAGGAAATGGCTTATTAATTCTTCTCTCTACAAATCCTGAACGACTTCTGCCGACGATTAAATCACGTTGTCAGAAAATCCCATTTAACCGTTTGGATTCTGAATCATTTGGTAAGGTTTTAGCAAAACAAATTGAAGATGAGAATTCTTTTGAGGGTTTAGGCATAGATCAATCAGAACTTTTTGCATTAGCAGGTGGATCACCAGGAGCACTTTTACACCATCTAAGAGTTTTGGAAGAGATTCCTAAAGAGCTTTTTCTGCGACTTCGGAGGCCAGTAAAAAAGCCTTTAGAAGCTATGACTCTTGCGAGGGATCTTACGGAGGAATTAAATGGTGAGCAGCAACTGTGGATGCTTGACCGTTTACAACAGCATCTGTGGAGAAAAGACTATGACCCTGGGTCAATTAGACGATTAGATAGGTTGAGAATCCATCTTCGCCGCTATGTTCAGCCAAGACTTGCATGGGAAGTTGCTCTATTAGAGATAGTTTCTGAGGTTTAAGCAGTGGCTCGTTCTTCTTGGTCCGAAATCTCTTTTCTTGCTTTCCATGCTTGTGTAACTACATCTTTATGCAGGGCAATTTGTTCAGTCGTTGGTAGTTCTAGGCAGTAGCCAGCTCCATATACTGTTTTAATAAAACGTGGTTTACGAGGGTCTGGCTCAAGCTTCGTGCGTAAGTGTCTTACATGAACTCGGATTGTCTCAATATCATCATCAGGTTCATAACCCCATACCTCTTTAAGAATTAAAGAAGGCGCAACTGTTTGACCATGCCTTTGCAAAAGACAATGAAGGAGTTCAAATTCCAAGTGAGTCAACCTAACTGGGCACTCAAACCAGATAGCTTCAAATCTTTCCGGTACCAAGGTTAGTGGCCCGTAGCTGAGTATTTCTTGATGACTGCTGGTACCTAAAGGTGCTCTATCTGTTCTTCTTAAGAGTGCTTTGATTCTTACTTGCAACTCATCTAGATCAAAAGGCTTTGTAAGGTAATCATCTGCTCCAGAATTAAAGCCAGACACCTTATCCTTTGTTCCGGCTAATGCAGTAAGCATAAGAATTGGAATTCCTGCTGTGCGCTCGTCTCTCCTTAATCGCTGGCAAAGTGTTAAACCGTCAACTTTAGGCAGCATTAGGTCAAGAACAATTAGATCTGGGCTGTATTGAAGTGCAAGGGCTTGCCCTTTTATGCCATCTTCTGCTTTTTGCACATCAAAACCGCAGTGCTCCAAATGACCACCAACAAGTTCGCGCATGTCCTGGTCGTCTTCGATCAGCAGGATGCAGGGCTTCATTAGATGCGACTCTGAGTTGTGTTGTGTAAGCAGCTCAGCGCTGTTACGTGATTAATTTAAGGATTCTCTCAAGATTTTTTTGGGTTGTATTAATAAGTTCTTTATAGGGCTTTTAGTTTTTTCAGTAAGAATCCTTGTCGTAGAAGGGTTTTTACCAGTGTGAGGTCTTTAAACTTCCTGCTTCTCTTTAGGAAGTCTTCCAATTCAGTCCACGCTCTGTTGTGGATTCCCTACTTCATTGATAAGTCACAGCTTTGAAGCCGTGACTTATAAAACTCCCCGGGCGGGATTCGAACCTGCGACCAATCGATTAACAGTCGACCGCTCTACCGCTGAGCTACCGAGGATTGCACTTGATGAACTTACCCTTCATACCCTCCTTGCTGCAAGTGGTTGTAAGGCCCTTTTTATTTGAATGCCACTTTTCCAAGCACCAACCTTTCCTTTTTGCATGGTTGCGGCGCCATCTGCAAGGTCAAGTTCACTGAGTCGATGGGTTACCCAAAGTGCAGTTATTGGCGAGTGTGAGCGGTGACATAACCTCCAAACTGTTTCCAGGACATTTGTTTGGCTTGTAGGGTCTAGAAGGGCTGTTGGCTCATCAAGAAGAAGCAGTTTCGCTTGACTTGCCAATGCACCAGCTATAGCAAGTTTTTGTTTTTGGCCGCCACTCAGTGTGTGTATTGGCCGAGATTCCATTTCCGCCATGCCAACCTGGGCAAGACTTTCTTTTATAAGGTCAATTTGGGCTTTTTTGTTTAAGTTTTTTGGGACACTAAGCATTAGGTCTGATACGCAAGTGGGCAGCAATAATTGATGATCTGGATTTTGAAATACCAAAGCCGTTTTTAACGGACAATCCACTTGCCCTGTTTCCTCCTTGATTAGGCGGCTGATTATTCTGAATAAAGTACTTTTTCCGCTCCCATTTTTGCCAACGAGCATCCATAGTCCAGCTTTAGGAATCGTGAAACTACATTGATCAATGGCCTTTGTGCCACAGGGCCACGTATAAGTAACTTCCTCTAGGCGGAGACATGGAGTTTGAAGTTTTGATGTCTCGTTGGTCTTTGTCGGAATCATTCCCTTAGGGTCCAAATGAGAAGCCAGGTTTTTTACTGCCTAAGGAGGAAGTGTTTTTTTCGTATAGCTGAACACCAATCACCTCAGTTGTTAATACAGATACCTTTTTATCTTCAACATTTTCACAGGTCAGCTCTAAAAGGCGAGGATCGCCTTTTACCATTGCTTGCCGGATTCTTTGATATAGCGTTTCGGCATCATTAGAACCTTTCCGCTCCACCGATAAAGTTAGTGGGCTTAGCTTGAGTGCCAGCTCAATTACGTACACGTTTAATCCATTAAGAACTTTCCTATTCTTGCCAATTAAACCAATGGAACCTGAAAACAAGTACTTTATTGAGTAATAATACCTAGGCTTATTCGTTTTTGGAGGAGTTCTCGTTTTGAATAAACTTTCCCTCACATTTAGTGTATTTTTCTTCTATTCGATAAAAAATATTTGACCTTCTTAAGTCTTTTCGTAATTCATCAACTCTGTACTTTTTATGGAGCTTTTATATTGAATGCATTTCTAACTAGGCTTTCATAACTAGCATTTAGGCTTGAATCAAAATTATCATTTAAACTAAGGATTAATATGCCATCTTTGACAAATACTGGATTATATTTATCCTCTAAATCTCTCATAAGAGAAAGTATCTCCTGAAGATCTAACCATTCATTTTTGAATGCATGTGCATATTTTTGATGATGATCTAGATCTATAATAATCCAGTCTGTTGCGTTAACATTCCCTTGCCTGTCTTGATATCTTGTGTTGTCAGGGAAGCGAATTATAACCTCCCTACCTGCTAAATGGGGAACCAAGCTTGAACTTGCGGAGACTGTTCCATTCTTTGGGATAAATTTTAAGGCTTCTAGAGCAATTTGACCATGTTTATATTGCTTTATTGGTGAAGTATAAATCCATGGATTTATACTTTGTGGCATCATCCATGACAAGGTTCTATTTGGATTGCTTGTAATTGTAAATAATAAAGAAAGTATTATGCAGCCAGTCCAAACTCTACGCAAATATCTAATCTTGAACAGATTAGTATGATTTTCCCACCAATAAATGCTTCCTGCGAAGAGTCCAGGAACTACCAGATATGTATAGCGCCAGTTTATCGCTAATGGATTCCCTTGCGCTAGAAGTAACCCTAGTAGGGGAAGTCCCATCAGCAGCCAGCTATCAATAGAAATGAATGGTATCATTACTAATGGCAAGCCCTGACCACCCAGATATCTCAGTGTCTTTCCAAGTGGATAGATTAATTCTTTTAGAATAATTAATGGCTGTTGAATTCCTAGTTTGATTACATCAATACTACTTGCTTGATCTTTACCCATTATATATTGACCGAAGTTTTCTACCATAAATCGCTTTGAATTATCATCACTAAATATTGGCATCAAAATATTAGTTACTGTAATAGCCCATAGCCCGCCATAGAGTATAAATAGAATTCCAAGAGTCCATAATTTCCGTTGTTTAACTATTAGCCAGATACCTACCGCTATTAGCAATATCCCTGCATCCTCGCGAATAAGCGGTATTAATATTCCAAAAACTATAGTCATCCATTTTACCCTTTTCTCTATCCCTAGAATTAGTGCAAATATACAAATAGGTAGTTGACTAAGGTCAGTAAAGTTACCTAAGCAAGGTCCAATAACAGCGTTTGCTCCAAAGAATGCAAATGTAATCATTGCAGCTAAGTCTTTGGTTAATCTTTCTTTACCAATTTCATAAAGTATTATTCCAGCTGTGGTTATTAAGGTGACTTGTAGAAATGGTAAACCCCACTTACCAAGTAAACCTACTAGGGGAATCCAAAGTGCGAGAACAGGAGTAAAGTGTTGACCTAACCTGTGATAACCAATTGCTGGAAATTCACCACTATGGACAACATTTGTAGAAAGTTGTGATGATAATGTGCTTTCAAATGGATGGCCTCTTAATCCATTCCAAAGAACCTGATATAAGATACCTTGGTCCATTGAAGCTGTAAGACTTTCCATCCGCCACCATTGCAGCGCAAGGCAGGTAATAAAGAAAAGTGCTGCAGTTATCCAGACTTGTTGATTGGTAGTAAGTTTTCGATATTGAATGTTAGGCATTCAATATTCCTGTAAAAAAAATAATTATAGATTCCTTGTGAATAGCTATTTCACCTGTAGAGGCTCAAAAAACTATCTTTATTTTCTTTATAGAGATCTTCTTTAGACATACTGGGTAGAACATTAGCCCTTTCACCGCTAAGATTTTGATGATCTGGCAATAGCTGAGTGATCCTCTAGGAATAGAAGTGGTCGCATGCTCTGCGAGTTGTCTTTACCCCTTCAGGAGGAGGTGTTAATGAGTTCTAGTTTTTGTATCCAGGGTCTTTTGAACGCGGAGTACGCCTCCTGATTCAGACATTGACTTCGTAATCATAGGTTTCGCTTCATTGCAAGCCCGGCAAAGCTCTCGACTTTTTGTCGAGGGCTTTGTTTTGTAAACCGCTATGAGCGTTACAACTCTGTTGGGGTTTTGCAAAGCTCTAGACCATTCTCCCAAGATTTGCATTCCCACTTTTCTCTTTTAGCGTCTGAAAGAAGTCGTTTTTGAAGGCTGCTAGTTGATCCCCATCCTGGATCGATAGGATTTAGCAAAAGCACATCAAAATCATCAATATTGGGTGCTTGCTTCATTTCTTTTGGAAAGCTTATGATCTTCCTATGACTGAGATGTGGTACTAGATAACTAGTTGTATACACTCGGCTTGATACATCTATAGAGCTCATTGCTTCTTGAGCAGGTTCAATTGCATTCAGCCGATTTAAGTAGGGTCCTGTAAAAAACCAGGGCTTTGCAAGCGCTGCCCAACAAAGAGCTGCCCATGCAAGTCTTCTAAAGGGCAAGCGAATAGATGGTTTTTGGGCTAGTCCATCAATAGCTCCTACAACGGCAATTACTGCTAGAGGGAGACTGTAGTGATGAATTAATGTCCTTTGAGAACTACTCTCTGACAAAAGATTGACCAGAATTAATGGTATACCTGCTGTAAGAACGGGGAGTGATGCTTGTTGCCAGAAAGGTACGATGGCAATGCAAATTAGTATCAGATAAAATATACCGCTTATCCAATCAACGTTCTCAATTAGAAGATGCGGTTTTGTTAATACATTTAGGACAACTTCATCAAAGCTGTTTCCTAAATATGAGAACAGACCACTTGCTGCCTTTGGACCACCCTTGTTGCCAGTAAGTAAAGGATAAAGCCATCGATTGAGTAGTGCCAACCAAGTCATTGAGAGCCCGATTGCACTAAATGCCCATATCCATTTCTTTTTAATTAGTTGTTCAAGGCCTAGACCGGCTACGACAAGAGTGAGACCATCACGACAGCTGAGCAAAAGTAATAGTAGAAAAAACCATAACCATCCTTTGTTTGCTCTATTTGCTAAGTAGCAACTGGCCAGAATTGGCATGACCCATACTTCTGGATGGAAGTCAAATAAGTTTGCATTAAATACAACTGGTTGCAGCCACCAAAGACCACAGATCACCCAACAAAGACTTTCTTTTAAACCAGCTTGCTTGCTGACCCACCAAAGAGGTATAGCTGTAAAACTAAGGCCAGCAGCTTGGGTGGCAAAAAGCCATTGCACACTGCTGTGTAGAAGATATGGAACAGAAGCTAAATAGAGTGCCCATGCACCATGATCGGCAAGCATGTGGACGCCTTCTTCCATTGATGAGTAGGGTGGAAGTCCTTTACTGGTAAGCCAGATCCACTGATCAAACAGGCCAAGGTCATAGGCATTACTTTGTAAAAGGGCGTGGCGAATTGCAGCACACCCCCATAACAGGAAAAAGATAGCTAACGAAGCAATGCTTAGCTGAAGAGGTGGCTGTGCCTTTTCTTTCAATCTAGAAAACTCAAAACAACTAGTTAGTCCTTATATTGAGGTCTGCTTGCACATGTTGCACATTTATTATTGAAACTTGAGGATTATGTCTCAAGTTTTGGTAAGGTTGTGGTTAAAACACAACCTTACAAATATTTTTTATGTTTATTTCTTTGAAGCCTATTAATCCCAAAGTTAATTTCTTCTTGTAAGCAATTAATATTTTTGGCTGAGCTAACAAGTCCTTTCTTAAGTATTATCCCTTTAGGACTGCAGTAAAGAACTCCATAATTATTTTTCTTAAATACTAACTCTTGAATTTTGAAAATACTGTTTTTCAACCAAAGCCCATGGTGGTGAAAAGCTGGCAAGTAATCAGCATTAAATCTGGGTTGACTGACAATTAAGTCAACTTCTTTGATATTTTTATGAGTATCAATGTATTTATAATTTTCAGGAAATCGCATTAATACTCGTCTAGTTGCTAGTTGGGGAATCAAATGAGTCTCAGAAGCTATTGAGGCCTCTTTAGGTATCAGGCTTAGAATTTCTCTTGTATTTATTCCCCTGGAAAATTGTTTTTGAATTGGCACATGGACCCATGGATTGACACTGTCTGGGATAAATGCTGAGAATGAACGATGTGGATTCCCTATAATGGCGAAGATCAATGCAGTACTTAGACAAACTTTCCATAGTCTTTTAAAAGATAATTTCTTATATATATAAGTGTGATCCCTCCACCAGAAAATAGAGCCTGCGAATATTCCAGGCACTAGGTAAAGTACAAATCGTAAATGTACGGCAAGGGCATTGCCACCTTGGGAACTGAGAGCAACAAATAATGGGACTCCTATCAATAGCCAGGTATCGGGTGATAAAAAAGGTACAAATGCTAATGGTAAGCCTAATGTAATAAGAAAGCTAATCGTTTTTCTGCCTGGAGAAATAATCTCACTAATTAAAAGTATTGGGTTCTTTAACATTGCAATTAGAACATCAATGGGCCCACCATGTTGCCCATTAAGGTATTGACTGAACCTTTCCTGCATAAATCTTTCTGTAAGCTCTGTGCCAAAAAGCGGCATTACAAAGTTTGTTATCACTAAAACTGAAATAACCGAATAAATACATAGTCCAATACCCCATATCCGCCAATTTGTCCTTCTAAGAATCATCCAAAACCCGATACCAAAGGCTAGTAGACCAACATCTTCTCGAATTAATGGAAGTAAAAGAGCTGGGAAAAAATAAAGAAACTTATTTTCTTTACTGATTCCTAGCAGTAGGCTGAATACTATTAATGGGACTAAACATAGATCGTGAAAATTTTCTAGAGTCGGACCGATTACTGTCCCAGTAGCAAAGAAGCTGCATGTGATCCAACCTGCAAGTTTCTTAGGCAGGTGCTCTTTCCCAAGTAGATATAGTACCCAACCTGCTAGGGAAACTAGGCTCACTTGAATTAAAGGAAGAGCCCAAACTCCTAATATTCCTACTAGAGGAGTCCAGAAATAAAGCAGAGGTGTGAAGTGCTGTGCAAGATGTCTGTAGCCAATTGCAGGAATTGCAGAGTTGAACTTTACTGGCGCTGATAGCTCTGCTGCGAGGGTACTTTCAAAAGCATGACCTTGTAGACCATTCCATATCTCTTGGAGAAAAAGACCTTGATCATAGGTTGCATTAAGACTGAAAATTCTCCAACATTGAAGAGATAAAGTTGCTAGAAAGAAAAAGAGTATCCAGTTAACTACTACCTTCTCAGTAGAGTGATCAGTTTTTGGGAGTATTCTATTAATCATTTATTAAATCTTTTATAGATAATAAATAGGTCTGGCTTTGCTTATTAATACAAGAAGATGTATTTTTCTTTTTACAAAGAATGTTGATTAATTGATCCTTTATTTTCTCATCAGTACGGGCTATATGAATCTCTTCCCAATTCAGGCTACCTGCAATTTTTGTTGCTCCTTGGTTCGACCAAACCTTAAGGCTAGTTTTGTTTACACTATTTGCATTTGTAAGCCAACCTTTTCGCCGTGCCAAGTTCAGTAAAGTTGGGTCTGACCCAGTAACGCTTACGATTGTTTCATTAGCCGGAACTTCTTTACGAATTAATTCTGCTAAGGGTACCCATACTTTGGCTTGTTCCCTTTCAATTGCCCAATAATCAAAATTTAGAACAATCATACTGATTGAAATTAGTAGGGTGAGAGATCCAACTTGAAATACTGCATGGATAAAATTTGTGGCTTGGGAGTTTTTAAGGACTAACCAACCTTTGCCAATAAGTGGACATGCAAAAAGTTGAATCGGTAATTGGTAGTACTCATGGATTGTGCTTGCTCTAAGGGCAATTGCTGTACATAAAAAAATTCCTAATAGGCCCGATATCAAAACTTGCCCACCTTCTTGCTTGTGGGATTTCCATAAGCCTAATAAGACTAGAGGTAGACCAATTATTGCTAGATTTCGGATGACTATGCGCAAAAATAAATCGAGCCATAACCGCAGTTCGAAGAGCATTTTTAAACTGCTCCTATCAGAACTCTCTCCCCAAAAACCAAAGCTAAAGCCACTTTGTTGTCCTAAGTGGTAGGAGTGGAGATACCAAATAGCGCCAGCTAGAAGAGTAGTGGTTCCATAGACCCAAGGCCATGGAGATCTCAAAGAGGTTATTACATTTCGGATCAAGCGCCTTGGTGTTGAAACTTCATGTAGGCCTTTGCTTTGAGATAGCAACACTAATAAAGGTATTCCAAGCCAAATCAGAGGCAACACTTTGATTAAGCATGCAAGGCAAAATGTTAACCAGCTTGTTAAAAGGGCTAGTAAAGAATTGTTCCTTTTCCAGGCAATAAGTCTTTCTATACTTAGTGCTGATAAGAGTAGGAGTAGTGACTCGGCTTGGAATGTACGACCGTAGTAGACATTTAGTGGCAATATGGCGAAAAAGAGTCCTCCCCACCATCCGCTAATAGGATCAAAAAAATGTTGTCCAATACGAATAATTAAAATGATTGTTAGCGTACTGAAGATTACAGCAAGTCCTCGACCTAGCCATTCATGAACGCCTACGATTTTGTAGATTTGTCCAAGAAGATATGGGAATAAAGGGAATTCGCATTCCACATAACCCGCACTTGCACCTCCCCAGTCAATTTGTGGCATCCATATAGGTGTTCCTTCGATTGCAAAATGCCTTGCCATAGCAGCAGTGTCTGCTTGGCGCCAGCTGTGTACACCAACTATGGGTACTTGTAGTTGAATTAATCGAAGGAGTAATCCGATAAATGGTGGTATCCACGTATTGGGGGGCCAAGACGATTGAGCTTTTGTCATTAGAAGGTTCTTTTAATCAAGGGGTATTCCAGACGAAACGCGAGGAGGCCGCATAATTCCATACAAAAACAACAACTATTCCTATGAGTTGAGCCCAAAACTCATTACGCGCCACAACGTTATAGAAAGTAGTTGCTAAAGAGATGTTCGCTATGACTGGTAAGGAAGCTACTAAGAGAAATTTCATTAATCCTTTTAATAATGCCTGTCCACTTAGGCGATTTGATCTGAAGGTGAGTGCATTATTGATTAGGTAATTAGATGTAGCTGCTGCTATTACAGACACTGTAAGTGAATGTCGAAAACTCATATTCAACATCGTCATCAGTATTGTCGTAGTTGTTAGTTGAACAATGACACCACTTAGTCCAACAAGAGCAAAACTGATTGCTCTTCTTGGAAGAAGCCTAAAGCTAAGAGAATGGAGTAGAGAGATTAGGAAATCCCAGAAGATTGATAGGTCGAGTTTTGAATCTCCATATGTTCTTGGCTGAAATCTCAGAGGTATCTCTCCTGTCTTCAAATTGCCTTTGCTTACTGCAAGCAATTCATATAAAAATTTAAACCCACCTACATCAACTTTGTAAATACTTGGGAGGCAAGTTTGAAGATTGAGGACAAGAAAACCACTCATATAATCTGTTAAATGGTAATAGTTCCTCGACAGACTGATACGAGAAAACTTATTAGCTAAAGATGATCCATCTGCTCTTCTTTGACTTAGACCGAGAATTTCAGAGTCATTTAGGAAGCGACTCCCGCTAACCAAGTCTAGGTTGTTTTTCTTGAGCTTTATTAAGGCATCTTTGATTGCACTAGGCTCATGTTGACCGTCGCTGTCCATTACAACTGCTAAGTCGCCAGTCGCATCAAGTAGACCTTCCTTTATGGCACTAGCCAGACCTGATCTTCCTACACGACGTATTAATCTGACTTGTGGGTCTGCTTTACATAGCTCTTTAACAACAGTGGATGTACCATCTGATGAGTCGTCGTCCACTATTAACAACTCTAAATCAAAAATCTCGTCGAAATTTAGGAGCTTTTTGATTAAAGGGATGATGTTTTCACGCTCATTGTAGCTAGGGAGAATAATTGAAAGCCGCTCTTTTGGAGTAGTCATATTCATATTCTGTTCATGGCTTTTAGTGGCTCCCATGAATAGAACTTAACGCCTTTCTGACTCACAAAAAAGTAGGCTCCATTCTTTCTTTTGCTTTGACACCAGACAATTCTGATGTAGTGGCTTGTCAAGGAGTAATTCTGGATTTCGTGTCAAAATCCATTTTGGATTTGCGAGATTTTGGAGAGGACGTATTTGTTGATTAGCGTACCAATTTAGACTAGGCCGATCTTCTTTTTCATCGATTGCTATTTGTTCGCTTGTAACACCTCCAATAAGTTCAGCAGCTGGTTTGACTGCCCAGCTTTCATTTAATTCCCATAACCAGAAGGAGCTCATCATAAGCAAAAAAAGACCCGCTAAGCTGCCTAAAAAAATGCTTATAATTCCTTGTATTCTTTTTGTTTTTGATTTTTTTCTTATTAACCAACTCCCTACTCCCCATCCAACTCCAGTGGTTAGTGCAATTGTGCTGTAAGGACGAATATTACCGACCAAACCTGAAGCTCCTAAAAGAGCAAAAATAATTAGTGTGATTGATATGAATATTAAAAGCAAAGGAATTTTTTTTAATAGTTTTTTACCAGGAAATTTCTTGGTGCTGTCACGGTTGATCAACCATGTGAGTGGGGGGCCACAGGCAAGTGCGAATGGTAGCCATAAAGGGTGACTGTACCAAGGTAATTGAGTTTTGAGTGGCATTATGGCTAGAGCCAAAATGGCATGGGTTCCAATAACCCATCGCCCCCACAATTCATTACGAGAGTGCCAAGCCCAGAGAATTCCAATTGGCCAGATTAATAGCCATGGCCACCCTCCTTCCATCATTTCTATAAGAGGGACTTTCCATCCCAGGTCACTCCCTTCACCAGCCTGAAATAAAACTCTTGCTGCACCATCACCTCCCCATAGCCAGAGAGCATCGCCGCCGCGTCGAAGGTAATGGAAAAAATGCCACGAAACTCCAGGGAGTAAGCCAAGACTTAGCAATGAAAGGGGTTCAATATGTAGCCATGTCTTTAAGCCTCTCCCAAAAATAATTGGACAAATTGCGGCGAGAGCTGCAGGAATTAAGAGCGGAGCTTTTAGCAAAAGCATTGCGCTGCAAACTAGTCCGATCCCAAGAGCTTGCAAGCGATTCGGCCGTTTAAATTCACTCACTAAAATTAATAGCCATAGCATTGCCATTAAGCTCAAAAAAGGACCATCCAGCATCGCTAGTCGACCATGTCGAGCTATGGGCAAAATAGTGAGCAGGATTCCTGCTGTGGCCAAGCATGCATTGCGGTCATTTGGGCGAAGTTGCCATTGCAAAAGCCCTCCGATAGGAACAACTAAAGTCGATATCAAGGCTGGAATAAATCTGATTACAAATTCATTTGGTGGACTAGATGAAGAAGGATTAATTTGCTCAACAAGGTTGATGGTGGAGGCTATTAGCCAATGAAGACCTGGCGGCTTATTTAAATATTGAGAGCCCCAAAGAGTAGGCAAAAATTGATCAATGCCATTTGCTTGTGATAGTTCATATGCCACTCTTGCAACTATGGCTTCATCAAAGTCTCTAATAGCGAGACTACCTAGACCAATAAGGGCAAGGCAGCATGCTAAAACCCACAAAATTAATAGCCCTAGAAGAGGAGCCTCTGTCTTAAATTGATTCTGAAGTGTTTGAAAATGCGACGGCCTGGGCTTGAAGGCTGGCATATCTTCTCTTGGAGGAGGTAGTGATCTGTATTGGTATTTAGTTTGCCTGAAGATATATAGCAAAAGCCATAAATTCTTGCTCAATGTGCCTAAATCTAATGTTTTTCTAGGGACAATTGGCTATAGATTGAGAAGTAAAGGCTAAGGATCAAACCCCAAAGAGCAACAACAATGTCTCATTTGCTACACCATATTGTTTAATTGGAAATTAACCAATGATTTATCTGTCACAGATTTGAATATAAATT
>QCKJ01000002.1 GCA_003215435.1 Prochlorococcus sp. AG-409-M05 | reverse complement strand
CAACTTATCCCACATAAGACTTCCAAACCAACCTCCAACAGTCTTATCTTCTTCATCTAATTCCTTGCTATTTTCTTCTTTACTTACACTCTCTAAATTATCTTCTTTTTTCAATTTTTGTTGATTGGACTGTTCATTATCTCCTATGATTTCTGCTTGAACTAATTGTGGATTATCTTTTTCAAGTTCAACTGAGCCTTTCAAAAGGCCTTGTGTCACTTGACCTGTTAAATTAAATAATTTTTGAAAATTTCGAATCAAACTGGACAAATCAGCAAATATTGCACTTACAACTGGTTCGACTTCATTAATTCTAGGAGATCTTCTACTAATTATTATCAGGCTCCACGCTCCCATCACAAAAGCAACAACTGCTACTAGAAGCAAAGAAATGAGTATCTTCACCATTTCACAAATATCTATCCCTATCTTACTTAGTCCCTCCCCATTTAGTATCCATTAAAACGCTTCCACCTCATATTCATTTGTCGACTCTTCTTTCACTTTCACCATCACATTGACCAAAACACCTCTTAAAGACAAAAGACAATCCTTTCTTAACCGATCTTTACGCGCTATTAACGTCATCCTTTGAGGTCACAGCGATAGGTGAAAGGCAGAGAGAGGCTGAGAGCCTTATAGGAAAAAGAGAGCACGAGACGGCATACTTCAAAGAAGAAATTCAAGGTTAAAGAAAAGTCTTTCTAAAGGCTCGCCGACGAAGCAACAACAAAAAGTCGGCTGACTGTATCAGCCATGCGCTACTTGAGAGGACCATCTGCGCAAGTCAGGAATTAATCCTATGGCAGAACGAACTAGAGGGGAAGCCCATCACGTCAAGGCCAAAGCCTTCTTGCTTGGGCTAAGGATGCTCAGTATTTTCTCTAAATAGTTTCATCCTTCTAAAACCAGCTTAAAGTTTGCTTTCAAGCAGAAGCTCTTAACTAAAAAGTGTTCATTCAGTATTAGGTTGGGATATTAAAACCTTTTTTCTTACGCTGTAAGATAATCTGAATATTTAAATTTTACTAGTTAATGAAATTTCTTTAAGTTCATTTAACAACCTTCCGCTATCAAACTTTGACCTTAACTCATCTATTCTCAGTTGAATATATTGAAGGTTAGACTTATATTCCGCTTTGTAATGATTGGAGATTAATTCTCTATATTTACTTTTCATCTGTTCCTTCGTTGTGATAATATTTTTTTTATTATCATCAATTGCCCAAAGAGGGTCATATATATATGAATAACTACTTAAGTTCAATCTAAATGGCCAACATCCATATTTTACAGCTTCGAAGATTGCTGTGCTGTGAGAATAAACAGCCACAAGTGATTGATTTGCATCCGTTTGCATATTACCTTCGCTCCAACCAAAATTCCCAGGTGGTTTATTAAGAGCTTTAATTGCTTTTACAATTCTCTGCTTTGAGAGCCTTGGATGTAATCGTAATTTTAATTTCACCTCGGGCATCAGGGGGGCAAGCTCAATTGCGAAGGTCGCCATATCGAGTGTTTCACTCAAATCACCTGAAGGAACAAATATTATACCCATTCTGTTCTTATTAATAATAGGATGGGTTTTTATGTATTTAGGCGAACCAAGATTATAAACTGGGATTGATTCTTGATATCTTTGTTTGAGAATATTTGCAGTGAAGTCTCCAGATGTCATTATTACATCTGGATTCCATCCTTTCCTTAACTTTCTACTGATTGAATGTTGAGAGCGGAATATAAGAGTATGTTGATACGCATAACATCTACAAGGTTTTTCTAGTTGATGTACTGCTGAGTAAATACTTCTTTCCCATGCATGCCCTTCAAAAGTAGTTATTAAAGCTTTTACTTGCAATCTTTTTACAAGTTCTTTAATTTGGATGCTAAGATATTGATTCCATAGTGACCCAACAGAAAGGACTTCTTCCGCTGCTAAATAAAGAATAGACTTCCTCTCTTTAAAACTATTTTTAGCCAACCTCCTGAGTCTAAGGCTTTCTAGAATTGATTTTTTGAATATCACCTTATGTTGACTTAATGATCCAAAACTGGGCAAAACTATGTGAGGTATCTCTGAACGATTCGATGCTCTTTCGACTAAGCCCTGTTTAAATCTAAAGTGAGGGATTAATACAATTAGGACTTTATAGCCATTATCTCTAAGTTCTTCTGCAAGTGTTCCATAATATGGATCAAAATTAGATTTAAGCTGTTTTTCATTTATCAAGTGCGTCACAAGAATAATGTCTATCTTGCGTGGAATCATATTTACCCTTCTTAGATGGCTACGTAGTGACAAAGACGTCTTAAAGAAGAATCTAAGTAGACCAATAAACCCTGAAGCGAACCTTATTGTTGATGAGAATTTATTTGTATGCATGCCCTTATATATCTTTTGAGCTAATATAAATCTTTCTTTAAATGGCTTAACTGGGCTAAGGATAGGGATAATTGGGCTAAGGACAGGTATTCCAAGAGTTATTTCATTCGCAGCATCATTCGCAAGGATTGAATCAGTCTCCCTTGTATATGACTGCCAAGCTTCTAACATCAAACTTTAATCATTAAAGGATTTGCAAAGTATAGTAAGGCATTCTATTTCCAAAGCCAATGCCCATTAAGGTAAAAGTTGATCAAAATAGCTAGCTGCAAACATCAAGAAAGATTCTTTACTATAAATACTATGCTATCAATTATAAGTCTTCATTTCGATACTTTAAGAAAGTCGCACTCTCTAATACGACTAACCAAGTATATTTATATGGGCTTTTCTTGATGAAATCGAAATCCGATAGCTCTCACAAATATTTTTAAAGCCAAAAAGAGTATCAAATTCTAGATTTCAATGCGATCATTCGAAATATGTAAGTACTTCACCAGGAGTCTTAGATAAGAGTAAAGTTTTCAAGAGTTGTCAATCAAAATATCCACAAGCCTTCAGGCTGTCCTGCTTTCCATAGTTCAAGTCTTTGTAAAAGGTTAATATAATTTTTCTAGTACAATAAAAAGATAAGAAATCATCTTCATTAAGTCACATAAAAAAAAAGCATCCTTAAATAAGACATGGAACCATTTGATCCACTCATAAACTCTTTGCCGGTTTCTGGATGGAAGCCGCTGCTAACACTTGCACTTTTTGCGAGTATTGGCGCATTCTTTTTTGGTGCTCTTGTTACCGCCTTACTGCAAAGCAAATCAGATCAGTCTGACTTCGAGGATAAAAAAAAAGACAATTGATAGACCTGATTAATCATAAATGACTTCTACTCTTTGCTTAGAGATTTTTAGTTAAAAGCCATTGCAGACTGCGGTGCTAAGCCCCTACCCCTCTCCTCATATTTGCCAACTAATAGAAATAAGTTATCAGGTTTTTTTTCAACCTTTAACCATGACCTACGGCTTCGGTTAAGCAAAACAGAAAAGTTGCTTTCGTCCTGAGACAAGTTTTTCTCTGATTGAATCGCTCTTCCATATAAACCATCTTCTCCAAAGGCGTCCCAAACTAATCCCCTCTCTAAAACGCAAATGTATTCTTTGCGCATTAAAAAGAGAGACTTTAAAAACCCTCTTAAATCAATCAGCCAATTTCCTTCCCATGGGAAGGCTTCTCTACAATTTGGGTCAGCTCCCCCATCTAATCCAATTTCAGTCCCGTAATAGAGACAAACTGCTCCTGGTTGCAGAAACAATAAAAGCAAAGCCAACTTCAATGCACCAATATCACCTTTAAGAGTGTGTAGAGCTCTTGGGACATCATGGCTATCTAATAGATTCAATTGATTTTTATTCACCTCTGAGGAGTACCAGCCAAGCGTTGTTTTCAGAATCCGGATGAATTCCTGACTATTAACCGGCTCAAGCGGGTAGCTGTTGTTTTTATATTGTCTTCTTAGATGCTTGCCAGCCACCCAACTAAGGCTGCTCCACCCAACTCGATAGTTCATTACTCCATCAAAACACCCCCCATTTAGCCACCTTCTTGCATCCCCCCATATTTCCCCGACAATCCAAGCTTCAGGGTTAAGAGCTTTAACCTTTGCTCGAAAATCCTTCCAAAATAGAAAAGGCACTTCATCTGGGACATCAAGTCTCCACCCATCAATCCCTTTAGATACCCAGTGAGTAGAGACATTCAAAAGATATTCTCTAACAGCCGAATTGGCATGATTGAATTTTGGTAAGGCTGGGTTATTCCACCAACAGCTATAACCACAGTCTTTTCCTGTCCTCGAATAAGGGTTAAGTGGCCATCGATGTACATGGAACCAATCGCGATAGGGAGAAGAATCACCATTCTCTAAAAGGTGATGGAAAGCCCAAAAGCCCCTCCCGCAATGGTTAAATACTCCGTCAAGGATTAACTTCATCCCACGACTATGCATTTCCTCAATCAATTCATCCAAAGCATCATTTCCACCCAAAAGAGGGTCCACATTTAAATAGTCATAAGTGTGGTAACGGTGGTTTGAAGCCGAGCTAAATACTGGAGTGAGATAAAGGCAATTTACGCCAAAATCTTGAAAGTAATCCAAGCGATCAATGACGCCATAAAGGTCACCTCCCTGAAACCCTGTAAGAGAAGGTTGACTGCCCCAATGTTGTATGGCTAAATCCGACTGAGCCTCTACTCGAAAGCTCCGTCGAAACCGATCAGGGAAAACTTGATAGACAAAAGCCTCTCGAGCCCAAACAGGGCACTCAGATATATCACTTTTCATATGCACAGGTATTTGACGGTTCCCCTATCGCTAGCACTTTGAAGAGAAAACAGCCATGGCTAACCAGCCACTCCTTCTAGCCCTCGACCAAGGAACAAGTAGTTCAAGAGCTGCTGTATTCAGCCCAACAGGCGAGCTGATTGCTAGCGCAAGTGAACCTCTAACAATCAAATACCCTTCTGATGGATGGGTTGAACAAGACCCATTGGAGATTTGGTTTAGTCAACAGAAGGCAATGAAAGCTCTTGCGACACATCTTTCAAAAGAGCAACTTGCTGCAGTTGTTAGTTGTGGAATAACAAATCAAAGAGAGACCACAATACTTTGGAGACGTAAAAGTGGTGAACCATGTGGTCCCGCCCTTGTCTGGCAAGATGGTAGAACAACAGATATCTGTTCAAATTGGAAGGCTGATGGGCTCGAAAATGAATGGTGCAAACGCACAGGTCTGCTCATAGACCCCTACTTCAGTGCAAGTAAAATCACATGGCTTTTGAAAAACGAACCCGCTGTAGCTTCTGCATTAAGCGAGGGTGACCTCTGCTTTGGGACAGTAGAGAGTTGGCTATTGTGGAATCTCACAGGAGGATTAAGGCACTGCTCTGACATGAGCAACGCAAGTCGCACTCTTCTGATGGATCTTGAAAATAGAACATGGCTCGAAAATTTTTCTGACGTCGTTGGAATACCCCAAAAAGCACTTCCAGAGCTAGTTCCATGCAGGGGTGACTTTGGTGTTATCAGCAAAGGTCTACCGTTTTCAGGAGTCCCCATTCAGGCACTCCTGGGAGATCAACAAGCTGCCACCCTTGGACAACTTTGTCTAAACAAAGGAGAAGCAAAGTGCACCTATGGAACAGGAGCATTCCTAGTTGTAAATACAGGCGAAAAGATTCATCGCTCAAGTTCAGGATTACTAAGCACGCTTGGGTGGACTGACGAGAATGGCAAAGCTACATACTGTCTTGAAGGGAGCCTCTTTAATGCCGGGACAGTGGTGCAATGGTTACGAGATGGACTGGGAATTATCAAAAGTGCAGATGAGATAAATTCTCTTGCCCAAAAAGTTGAAACTACAGAAGGGGTAATGCTTGTACCTGCTTTCACTGGATGGGGGACTCCCCACTGGGACCCTCATGCCAGAGGTCTATTAATTGGACTTACTAGAGACAGCAACAAAAATCATATTGCTCTTGCAGCCTTAGAAGGGATTGCTTTGTCTGTCTCAACACTGGTGCAATTAGCAGAGGATTCTCTTGGGCATTCTTTAGGAGAGTTAGCCGTTGATGGTGGAGCAGCAGCCTCCAACCAATTGCTCCAAGCCCAGGCAAATATCTCAGGTTTAAAAGTTCGTCGTCCTGCCAATCTTGAGAGCACTGCGAAAGGAGTAGCACTTCTTGCCGGTCTTCAGTCTGGACTAATAGAAAATCTTTCTAATCTGCTGCCACATAACAAGAATGGCGTAGATATTTTTACTCCTAAGATAGATACCTCAAGCAGGAGTCGTTTGAAGTCACGATGGGATGAGGCTGTTAAAAGAAGTCTCGAATGGCATGTCTGACCATTCTGTTGACTTACTGGTAATCGGTTCGGGCGCAAGTGGCGCAAATATCGCCTATGAAGCAGCGCAAAGAGGATTAGTCGTCGCTTTGTTAGATGCTGGTGATATTGGTTGTTCAACTAGTTGCCGTAGCACAAAACTATTGCACGGAGGGGTTCGTTATCTAGAACTAGCCTTTAAGACACTCGACATTTCACAACTAAGGTTGGTCAGAGAAGCCCTAATTGAAAGAAGTCACTGGCTAGAGGAAGCTCCTTTTTTAGCTCATCAAATGGAGCTTGTTTTGCCTTCTCAAGGAAGACTCGCTCAAGCATATTACCGAATTGGGCTAGGTCTCTATGACGCACTTTCTGGAGCAAAGAGCATTGGAAGAAGCCGCAGTCTTTCTATGGAAGAAGTAAAAGAGTTACTTCCTAGTTTAAAAGAAAGCATTGGAGGGGGTGTGGCATATAGCGATGGACAATTCAACGATGCTCGCCTAAATCTTCTCATAGCTTTAACCGCAGAAAGCGCCGGAACCACCTTACGAACTCAATGCAGAGTAGTTGAACTAGAAAAGAACACTGATGGGAGACTCTCTGGAGCAATAAGTGAAGACAGGTATGGGAATCGAGAGCGGTGGATAGCTAAAGCTATTGTTAATGCTACTGGTATTCATTCAGACAATCTACGACAAAAAGCTGATCCCAATACCTCCAAACGAATACTAACTAGTCGTGGAGTCCACCTTGTATTAAAAGATAATCTCTGTCCAAAAGGAATTGGCTTATTAATTCCATCAACTGAAGACGGAAGAGTACTCTTTGTTCTTCCTTTCTTTGGACGAACTCAAATTGGTACAACCGATACTCCTTGTAAACATAACAGTGCAAACACTCCTTCTAAAGAAGAGAAAGGTTATCTCATTAATCATTTACAGCATTCGTTCCCAAGTATTCAGGACCCTATCGTTACAAGTGCCTGGGCAGGAGGGAGGCCACTCATTAAAGATGAAAAAATGACAACTAATAGTAGTCGTGTGGTTCGAGAACACGAGATCGAGATCTTGCCATGTGGGCTAATAAGCGCAATGGGAGGAAAATGGACAACTTGTCGTTCTATAGCATTCGATACTATGCGTGCTATAGAGAAGGTAATAGGACACCCACTACCAAAGCGAAAAAAAATCCCCTTAATCGGAACGAGTCAATCTCCGAAGGAAACAATCAAATTGCTTTCTACTCAACGAGAAAGACTTCGCAGAGTCCTCCCAAAAACTGAGTTATTGGAAAAACAAATTGATCATCTTCAGGCGAATTATGGGTTAGAGGCTCTTCGAAAGGTTTCACACACACGCAAAAACGACCTCGAGCCCCTTAGCGAAGTAATACCCTTTTGCAAAGTCGAGGTCCAAAAATTCATACACGAAGAACATGCCTCTACAACAACAGATATTCTTGCTAGGCGTTGTCGCCTAGCAATGGTCGACAACTCTGAAGCTCAGCGACTTGTTCCATTAATACAAGATGAATTAATGCAGGCTGGCTTTCAACCTGGCGCATTAAATCTGGAGCAATAAGTGAGGACAGATATGGGATTAGAAGAAGAAGCCCAACAAAGGCTAACTAGTACTACTACTATTTAGATTTGCCTCTTCGACTTCACCTATTAACCACCAGCTAAATCCATAGGAAGGTAGGTAGATAAACCAACTACTGTTGGCCGGAGGATATTCACACCCCCAGAGCACCTCACGAGTACGAGCCCCATCCCAACGACTTAAGTCCACGTATAAAGAAGCTCCAGCCGCTGAAAGGTTAGCCGCAACAAGAACCTTCATCGTCTCAATGGTACGGAGAAAAACAATCACGCTTGGATGACTTATTGGCAGGATTTCAAAATCTCCTTGGCTTAAAGCTGGTAAGGAGCGTCTACATGTCAACATACGCCTATGCCAATTAAGCAATGAGCCAGGAAGTTGTTTTTGGACCTCAACATTCACGACACGATAGTCATAGCCTGGGGATGTAATCGGAGGAAGCACTAATAGTGGATCAGGGGCACTCGAAAACCCCCCATTCCGATCGGAAGTCCATGCCATTGGAGTGCGATTTGGATCTCGATCACGAAGACCAGGCCAATCCCCCATCCCCAGCTCATCTCCATAATAAAGACATGGCATACCTGGGAGGCTATATAAAAGGGCATTCAGCAAACGGTTGGCACGAAGATCACCATTTAAGAGTGGTGCAAGGCGTCTATTAATTCCCCAGTTGAGCCAATGTCCATGGCCCTGGTGAAGGCCAGTAGTGATCATTTGAATAATCTTCTCTGGCACCAAGTGTCCATCCCCCAGCCATAGCTCATCATGGTTGCGCAATGGCATTGCCCAGCGACAACCAGGAACAGCATCTTGTGCTGCTTTCAAGCAGTTATATAAATCCTTATTACTTCCACCCGCTACCGCAGCAAACAGATGAGCTGTTAAAGAGAAGTTGAATGCTCCATGTAATTCATCTTCTTTTAAGTAGGTTGCTGCTTCATTAACAGGCTGAATTGCCTCACCTAGAAGCAAGACATCTCTACCACAACTCTCTACACGGTCACGTATTTTCTGAAGAAAAGCATGCGTTTCAGGTAAGCCTTCACATCTTCCTCCTTCAGCTTCAAATAAAAAAGGAACGGCATCGAGACGAAACCCATCCACCCCTCTCGCTAACCAGAAGTCCAAGACATCAAGAATTTGTTCCTGCACCCATGGATTCTCGAAATTCAGGTCAGGCTGGTGATGTAAAAAACGATGGAAATAATACTGACCGGCTACCTCGTCCCATTGCCAATTCGAATCTTCAAACTTTCGAAACAATACAGGCGCTGCCTTATAGCGATTGGTGTCATCACTCCAGACATAAACATCCCTTTCAAGGCTACCTTTTGGGGCCCATCTAGCACGCTGAAACCATGGATGAAGAGTGCTGGTGTGGTTGAGAACTAAATCAAGAATCACCTTAATGCCGAACTTATGAGCCGATTGCAAAAAACGATGGAATGAGGAGAGATCACCTAATTCCGAATGAATATTTTTAAAATCAGTAATGTCATAGCCACCGTCTTCCAAAGGTGACGGGAAAACAGGTGTCAACCAAACAGCATCAATCCCTAACCACCTCAAATAACTAAGACGCTTAGTCAACCCTTGAAAATCACCTATTCCATCACCATTCCCATCGGAATAGCTGCGGGGAATTAACTGATAAATAACAGCACCTTCCCACCATGATTTTTTTAAGACCATTAACTGAGTAGACCTAGACAAATATCATTACTGCAATGCTAGACAAATCTAAGAATTCTTTGAACCCCTTGCTCCCCTCATCTTTCCTCCTAAGTGATTTACAAGAGTCGGTATTTTCAGGGCAAACAAGCTCTGAGCACTGGCGAAGGCAACAACTCCAAAGGATTTCAGCCCTCTTAGAAGCACATGAGGATGAAATAATCAAAGCATTAGAAGAAGACCTAAAAAAACCTCCGACCGAAGCAATATTTGAAATTGTCGCAATAAAACAAGAACTAAACCTCGCTAAAAAGAATCTAAGAAAATGGATGCAGCCAAGATCAATACAAGTCCCAATAACTTTGCAGCCCGGCAAAGCGAGGTTAATGATGGAGCCCAAAGGGTGCGTTTTAATCATCGGGCCCTGGAATTACCCTTTCTCATTAACGATTCAACCTTTAATAAGCGTTATTGCAGCAGGAAATACTGCTGTACTTAAGCCCTCCGAAAAAGCACCAGCCACTTCATCTTTAATTAGAAAATTAATTCCGAATTACTTTTCAAAAAAGATAATTCAAGTTGTTGAGGGAGGAGGTGAAACTGCTTCTGCTCTACTTGAACAACCTTTCGATCATATCTTTTTTACTGGTGGGGCAACCATTGGGAAAAAAGTAATGGCAGCAGCAGCGAAGCACCTAACACCTATTACTCTTGAGCTAGGAGGGCAAAGTCCTGCAGTAGTCCTAAAAAATGCAGACATTAGCGTTACCGCAAGACGCCTGGTATGGGGAAAAGCTTTAAATGCAGGTCAAACATGTATAGCCCCCAACCATCTCCTTGTAGAAGAGAACATAAAACAATCTTTAATTGCAGCAATAGGAATTTCACTTAAAGAATTCTATGGAGAGAAGCCACTTAATTCTCCTGACTTGGCTCGAATAATTAATGAGAGTCAGTTCAAAAAACTAGAAGGTTTTCTTCACGGGGCAAAGAAAAATGGGCAGATATTGTTAGGAGGAGAAATCGATTACAAGCACATGAAAATTTCTCCAACTTTAATAGAAATTTGCGATGTAAATGATCCTCTTATGTCTGAAGAGATATTTGGTCCTCTCTTACCACTCATAACAATTAAAAACCTAGACATGGCAATTGCTGATATACGAAAAAGGCCTCACCCTCTCGCTATGTATATGTTTGGGGGGACAAAATCACAACAAAGGACCCTTTTAAAAGAAACAACTTCTGGTGGAGTTTGCTTCAATGACGTTATCTTGCAATGCGGCATTCCTGAGCTGCCTTTTGGAGGAATTGGGGCAAGCGGTATAGGTAGATACCATGGGTTCTCTGGTTTTGAGACATTCTCCAATCAGAAATCGATTTTAGAGCGGCCGTTCTGGCTAGATATCAAATTCCGTTATCCACCATATAAGCTGAACTTGGACTTCCTAAAGCGAATTTTAGGTTGATTTTTTTCTACCCATGCAAGTATGCCTTTAAAAAAAATGGCAAAGAAAAGCTGGTCATTTTCAGGAATCACCTTATTCTGCGCCAATAAACAGGAGGGAAATGTCTAGAGAAATCCTTGGCTTGCTTGCTCTTACCTCGCTACTCCCTCTACCTGCCTTAGGGGACCAAATTAAAGTCAAAAGTGGCGACACTCTCTCAGAGATTGCCGAGGAGCATAAAGTATCTGTTCAAGAAATTATGCGCCTAAATGGATTGCAAAACCCAAACCAATTAAAAGCAGGCTCTTCATTAAATCTCCCAAGCAATACAAAGAATCAATCAGCAGAAAACGAGTTTCACAAAGTAAAAAGTGGCGAGACCATAAGTTCGATTGCTCTTAAATATGGCCTTAAGTCAGAAGATATTATTTCTCTTAATGATTTACAAAATTCAAACTTTATATCTGTTGGTCAGAGTATTCGATTACCCCAAAGGCAATCTGAAAAAATAATCAAAGATGAATATATTTATACGGTAGTTAGTGGTGATACATTAAGTAAAATCGCACTGAACAATGGAGTTAGTCAGCAAGAGTTAATTGATCTAAATGACTTACAAAGTGCTCATCAAGTATATATAAATCAAAAGCTAAAACTTCCTGGAGAGTCCCAATCAAAAAAAAGCATTAATCAATCAAGACAATTGACTAGTAATAAGGTCAAGTACCATACTGTTTCTTCAGGGGATACTCTGAGCACCATTTCTAGAAAGTATGGAGTACCCATAAATGAACTTATTAATGTCAACTCCTTAGACAACCCGAATAGTTTAATTATAGGGAAAAGGCTTTTACTTAATAATGAGGAAGGAAGCACTTACTCCAAAAGTGAAGCATCGCCTTCAAAACAGCGAACCTTAGGGGAAAATATAACCGCAACTAATGTCCCTTCTGTTGCTATGAGCCTAAAGGAAAGTCAATGGAGAACTTATGGTCCTTTACAAATTGACTGGTCAAGCTGGCGAGCAATGGGAGGTAGTTTTGTTGCTCCTTCTTTAAATAAGCAAAACAAACCTCTTTATCTTGCAGTGAATTGCTTGGCAAAACAAATCAATTCTACTGGTGCAAATGGGGAATGGAAAGAATGGAACTTACCAAAAGCTTCTTTTGAACATGATCTAATCAGAGATGTATGCAGAGCTAATGGGATTATTGATTCCTGATTAATAAACTTAAGCCGCAAAATGTAGCGGCCATGGTTGAGTTAAATACATATAACCTGTTTGTTTAATTGTTAGGAGTCGAGCTTCATTATTACTCTCGCCAATCAACTCTTCTTCTATTAATCTTCTAGTCAACCACCCCCAGCGATCTTCCTTCTCCTGACCAACCTCACAAAGAGAATTAACTAATTTTACTAAGTCAAGACCCTGACTCTTATCTAAAGCGTCTAAAACCTCAAGAGCTTGTTTAGACCAATCCCGAAGATTAGGGGTGCTAATACATCTGTCACACCGCCCACAAGGTGGCACTAATTCACCAATAGAGAGAAGAAGTGCCTGCTCTCTGCAGATTTCCCCTTCAGCAACAGCCTCCATTCGGCGTAATTGGTCAAAAGAGACCTCCAACCTCAGCTTCTCTTCTGCAGACAAGCTGACTTCTTTTCCCCCTTGATTTGATTTCTTCATTGCCCACAACAGTCTTGTGCGATCACCTGGAGAAAAATAGATGATGCAATTTGCTGGCAATCCATCTCTTCCTGCTCTGCCGGATTCTTGAAGATACCCCTCTGGAGTCGATGGAAGATTCAAATGAAGAACAAGCCCTACATCTCCTCGATCGACTCCCATTCCAAAGGCAATAGTCGCAACAAGAACAGGAGCAGGATCACAAAGGAACTGACTCAAGGCCCTCTTCCTGTCTTCATTCGAAAGGCCTGCATGGTACGGGATTGCTTTAATCCCTTGATTGATTAACAGTTCAGTCCAAGTTTCCACAGACCTTCTTGTCCGAACATAAATAAGAGATGCCCCTCTAGCCTCAGCTAATGATCTCAAGACATCAGGCAAAGCATTTCTCGGACGTCGCCTCATGGAGTAATAGAGGTTTGTCCTTTGTGCTGAGATGACCTGAATCAAAGGAGCTTTAAGACCTAGACGCCGAATAATGTCAGCACGAGCCCTTGGCGCTGCTGTTGCACTAAGTGCAACTACTGGTATCTGAGGGAAGCGCTCCCTCAATTGCCCAAGTCTCAAGTATTCCGGTCTAAAATCATGCCCCCAAGAGCTGATGCAATGCGCCTCATCAATAGCAAATGCAACTAACTGCCGTTTAGCATTTTTCTTCTCAAGCACCTCAATAATGGAATCCGCTTTTAACCTCTCTGGTGCCAAATAAAGCAATCGAAGCTGATCTTTTTGAATCTGCTGAAAGACCTCTGCCCTCCCAGAGGCCTCCATTCCTGAGTGCAAACAAGCAGCCGAAATACCTCTTCTTTTGAGCTGAATTACCTGGTCTTCCATAAGGGCAACCAAGGGAGATACTACAACTACAAGTCCATTCCTGATCAGCGCAGGCAATTGATAGCAAAGGGACTTACCTCCTCCGGTAGGCAGAACAGCAAGTGCGTCCTGACCAGATAAAACTGCTTCTAAAACTCGTCTTTGGCCACATTTAAAAGAAGACCACCCAAAGTTCTTCTTCAGGGCGGCTTCCAAATAATCCAAATCAACTATCTATAGCGGGTCAAAGATAACTAGAGACAGGGGCTCTGCCAGTTATTTGAGGAAAATTCAATCAGGAGGTTCTAATTGATCAGCCGCTTCTTCGACAAGCTGCAAGCGGATTTTTTTACCCCCAGAAAGTTCTCCCAACGAAACTCTCATAGTTGCCCCAGTAAGGCTCTGAAGACTAGCCAGAACATCTCTCAAATAAGGGGTACTACTGCCACTCTCCAGCCATAGACTTTCATAGAGACCTCCCAGCTTGCTCCAGGCAGTGTGGAGCTTAACCACAGAAGATTCAACCGCACTTGCTTGTCGAATAGCGTCTGCCAACAATCCAAGAGCATCAAGTCGTTGAGCCTCTTGAATAGCTTTTTCTAGGTTCAAATCACCCTGCTGAAAAGCTCTTATAGAGAAACTTGCTTCGGTTGCTTTACTTATCCATCGTGCTGTACTGGTGACATCTTTAATTCGATCAATCTCAGGTTCATCTATTAATGCTTTTCGAAGGTCCTCTTGTTGAGGCTCAGGCAACTTTGACAACTCCTTGACTAAAGGAGCCACTATCCTTGGTGGGAGAAGATTTTCCTGAGTGCGTTGGCGGATCTGATCAGGCAAAAGAGGACTTGTTGCCGATGTGAACTCATCAGTCAAACGACGCACTTGTTTACGAGTAATTTCTTGACCATCGTTTGCAGCCTCAGTAACCATCAACTGAACCTCTGGAACCGCCTGGGCCGTTTCTAAAAAAGCCCGTTTGGAGAAATTATTCACACTTTTCTGCTCCAACTTTCCTTCGCCTAATAATTCATCTGCAGAATCTGCTAATTGAATCAATCCATAAGCCCTTGTTTTACTAATCTCCCTTTCTCTAAGCCACTGGAGGAAGCCAGCTCCTCTACCTTCCCCTCCTCTCTTCTCACGGTTTCTAACCGCTCGAAGAATTCTTCCTCGCCAAATTTCTGTCTGCAAGTCAAATCGATCACAAACAGACCAGGCTTCCTCAAGTTGGGAAAAGAACTCCAACGTGCTTATGTCATCCTTTTCAGGATCTGGCAAGTCAAACTGAAAGTCCGAAAGCTCTTGAATTGCTGGGGTTGTCACTAAAACTAATAAGACTAAGAGACGGATGCTGCCATAAATTTCAAGATAAGCAGCGACATTCTGTGACGGTGATCACAACTCCTGCTCACTCAACGATAGGCTTATGTATGAAATCCCTTTATTACGCAGCGATGGCCATCTCTCGCGGAGACATGGTGCGCGTGAAGCGCCCAGAATCTTATTGGTTTAACGAAGTCGGGAAAGTGGCTTCTGTCGACGAATCAGGGATTAAATATCCCGTAGTAGTTCGATTCGACAAAGTTGACTACAAGGCTTATTCAGGTGTTGATGGTGGGACGAACACAGCAAATTACGCTGAATCAGAACTTGAACCTGCATAAGTAAGGTATTTAGTTGCCTGAACTTCCAGAAGTCGAGACGGTCCGCCGTGGATTGGCAGATCGTCTTGTCGATTTTTATATAGATGAGATTAAAGTTTGTAGAGAGCGCGCGATCGCAAGTCCAGGTGGATCAGAGCTTTTCTGCAAAAGCCTTAAGGGTGCAATTATTGGAGAATGGGAAAGAAGAGGCAAATACCTTATAGCTTCTCTCTTGAGATACCAATCAGAATCAAATCGAGAGAACCTCTCGAATAAGAATGCTGGTCAACTAGGCGTTCACTTAAGAATGACTGGATATTTTCAATGGCATAGCACACCTATTCCACCCTGCCCGCATACACGTGTACGGTTCTGGAACCAGAATGGAGAAGAACTACGGTTTGTAGACATAAGAAGTTTTGGACAATTGTGGTGGGTCCCTCCTAATCAAGCAATTGAAAGCGTAATAACTGGATTAAAAACTCTAGGGCCTGAACCATTTAGCAATGACTTCAATATCTCCTATTTGCACGAAAAGCTTAAAAGTTCCAGAAGGCCAATCAAATCAGCGTTACTTGATCAATCATTAGTTGCAGGAACAGGTAATATCTATGCAGATGAAAGCTTATTCTTAGCAGGCATCCTGCCTCAAACACCATCTAATTTTTTAAAAAAATCTCGCTTACAAAATTTACTCAATAAACTAGTCGAAGTTTTAACCCTAAGCATCGGGGCTGGAGGCACTACTTTTAGTGACTTCAGGGACCTCAATGGCCTAAACGGAAACTATGGAGGCCAAGCCTGGGTTTATGGGAGAGAGAAACAACCATGTAGGAAATGTGGAACAGCCATAATGAAAGAACGCCTAGCTGGAAGGGGAACCCATTGGTGTCCAAACTGTCAAAGCTAATATTTTTACCCGGCTAGTTTTAAATAAACAAAAAAACTACTCTTACCTTGATCTAGAGCCGCAAAAAATAAAGCATAAAAAAACCACCCAAAAGAGTGGTTTTTTTATGCTTCAAAGACCTAGTTGAAGCAATCTATTCGGAAATGTTTTACCTGGCATTGAGCTATTTTCTCAGGGGGCTACCCCCCAAATATCTTCGCCGCTGTCGCGTTTCACAACCGAGTTCGAGATGGAGTCGGAGTGGTTCCACAACGCCATGAACACCAGGATAGGTACATCCCCAGGAATTTAGAACCCTGAGAACTGCATAGGGTCATCTAATAAAAAAGATGATGAATCTGAAAATAAAGCAATTTAGAACCAAAGAAAATGGTCAAGCCCTCGGTCTATTAGTACTCCTCCGCTGCACCTGTTACCAGGCTTCCACGTAGAGCCTATCAACGGGTGTTCTTCCCGTGACCTTACTGGCTTATGCCATGGGAATACTCATCTTGAGGTGGGCTTCCCACTTAGATGCTTTCAGCGGTTATCCACTCCGCACATGGCTACCCAGCGTTTACCGTTGGCACGATAACTGGTACACCAGAGGTGCGTTCCTCCCGGTCCTCTCGTACTAGGGAGAAATCCTCTCAATATTCCTGCGCGTACACCGGATATGGACCGAACTGTCTCACGACGTTCTGAACCCAGCTCGCGTACCGCTTTAATGGGCGAACAGCCCAACCCTTGGGACCGACTTCAGCCCCAGGTTGCGATGAGCCGACATCGAGGTGCCAAACCTCCCCGTCGATGTGAACTCTTGGGGGAGATCAGCCTGTTATCCCTAGAGTAACTTTTATCCGTTGAGCGACGGCCCTTCCACTCAGAACCGTCGGATCACTAAGGCCGACTTTCGTCCCTGTTCGACTTGTAGGTCTCACAGTCAAGCTCCCTTCTGCCTTTGCACTCGATGACTGATTTCCAACCAGCCTGAGGGAACCTTTGCGCGCCTCCGTTACCTTTTAGGAGGCGACCGCCCCAGTCAAACTGCCCACCTGATACTGTCCGCTCCCCGGATAACGGGTGAACGTTAGAACCCTAGCTCTGAAAGAGTGGTATCTCACCATTGACTCAGCAGCACCCACAAGCACTGCTTCAAAGTCTCCCACCTATCCTGCGCATTCAGAGCCCGGGCACAATACCAAGCTGCAGTAAAGCTTCATAGGGTCTTTCTGTCCGGGTGTACGTAGTCCGCATCTTCACAGACAATTCTATTTCGCCGAGCCTCTCTCCGAGACAGTGCCCAGATCGTTACGCCTTTCGTGCGGGTCGGAACTTACCCGACAAGGAATTTCGCTACCTTAGGACCGTTATAGTTACGGCCGCCGTTCACCGGGGCTTCAGTCGCCAGCTTCGCTTACGCTGACCGGCTTCCTTAACCTTCCGGCACTGGGCAGGCGTCAGCCCCCATACATCGTCTTGCGACTTAGCGGAGACCTGTGTTTTTGGTAAACAGTCGCCTGGGCCTCTTCACTGCGACCAGCTCTCGCTGGCACCCCTTCTCCCGAAGTTACGGGGCCATTTTGCCGAGTTCCTTAGAGAGAGTTATCTCGCGCCCCTCGGTATTCTCTACCACCCCACCTGTGTCGGTTTCGGGTACTGGCAATTATGCCTTAACGGGTATAGGGCTTTTCTTGGAAGCATGACGTCACCAACTTCGCTGCCGTAGCAGCTCGTACTCATGTCTCAGCTCAGAACGTTTTCACCGCTCCTCAACGCCTCGAACACTTGAACCAGTAACCAACATCTGGATTGGTTAGCCTTCTCCGTCCCCCTTCCCAAAACATAACCGGTACAGGAATGTTGACCTGTTATCCATCGACTACGCCTTTCGGCCTCGCCTTAGGTCCAGACTAACCCTCCGCGGACGAGCCTGCCGGAGGAACCCTTAGGGTTTCGGGGCATGGGATTCTCACCCATGTTTTCGCTACTCAAGCCGACATTCTCACTTCCATGCAGTCCACGCCCGCTTACGCTAACGCTTCACCCCACATAGAACGCTCCCCTACCATTTAACAAGTTAAATCCGCAGCTTCGGTACAACACTTAGCCCCGTTCATTTTCGGCGCAGGATCGCTCGACCAGTGAGCTATTACGCACTCCTTTGAGGATGGCTGCTTCTAGGCAAACCTCCTGGTTGTCTAAGCAATCCCACCTCCTTTATCACTTAGTGTTGATTTAGGGACCTTAGCTGGCGGTCTGGGCTGTTTCCCTTTCGACTATGGAGCTTATCCCCCACAGTCTGACTGCCTAGTTACACACAGGGTATTCAGAGTTCATCTCGATTTGGTACCGCTCTCGCAGCCCGCACCGAAATGGTGGCTTTACCCCCCTGCTGGAGCACTAGACGCTACGCCTAAACGTATTTCGGGGAGAACCAGCTAGCTCCGGGTTCGATTGGCATTTCACCCCTAACCACAGCTCATCCGCTGATTTTTCAACATCAGTCGGTTCGGACCTCCACTTGGTATCACCCAAGCTTCATCCTGGCCATGGTTAGATCACCCGGGTTCGGGTCTATAAACACTGACAAACGCCCTATTAAGACTCGCTTTCGCTATGGCTCCACCATTCCCGGTTTAACCCGCCAGTGCCTATAAGTCGCCGGCTCATTCTTCAACAGGCACACGGTCACCCGATAAGTCGGGCTCCCATTGCTTGTAAGCTCACGGTTTCATGTTCTATTTCACTCCCCTCCCGGGGTTCTTTTCACCTTTCCCTCGCGGTACTGTTGCGCTATCGGTCACACAGGAGTACTTAGCCTTACGAGGTGGTCCTCGTAGATTCACACGGAATTCCACGTGCTCCGTGCTACTCGGGATACAGCTAGGCCAACTCTCCTTTCGATTACGGGGCTTTCACCCTCTATGGCGCGCCATTCAAACGCTTCTTCTAGGTTTGTTGGTCCACATTGCTGTCCCACAACCCCGATGGTCGAAACCACCGGTTTGGGCTGATCCCCGTTCGCTCGCCGCTACTTAGGGAGTCGTTTTTACTTTCCTTTCCTCCAGCTACTAAGATGTTTCAGTTCGCTGGGTTGGCTCGTTCCAGCCTATAGATTCAGCTGGTCGTTCTTGGGGTTGCCCCATTCGGAAATTCCCGGATCAAAGCGTGTTTCCAGCTCCCCGAGACTTATCGCAGGTAACCACGTCCTTCATCGCCTCTGTGTGCCAAGGTATCCACCGTGAGCCCTTTGTAGCTTGACCATATAATTCTTATAGCGGTAAACGCTGTTGAAACGCATTCTTGAATTATTATCCTTCAAGAAAAAGGTAATAATTCAATCTAACTTTTCATGCAATAAAGGCAGAAAAGACGCTATAAGCTCTCGGCTCTAACTCAAGAATTTAAAGACTATTCTTAATTGACAACTAAGCAATAGCCTTGCTATTGCTTAGTTTGAAAAAGAACAGTTTATCCATGAGATGCTTTATTCTTTTCCAGACTCACCTATGCAGTTTTCAAGGTTCTGCTGAACATCTCTAAGATTTTTAAAATCAAAGTGAGCCCAGCATCCTTTCAACCTGAATGAAATTAATTAATAATTTATTCCTGGAATGAAAGGAAGCTAGGTTCCTTCAGCGGAAACAATCCAAGTCACATCACACAATGCTCCTCAACTTTTTGGCGTTGAAGAAAGTCAACCAGTGGAGGTTAGCGGACTCGAACCGCTGACATCCTGCTTGCAAAGCAGGCGCTCTACCAACTGAGCTAAACCCCCAACACCGAATGGGCCATCCTGGACTTGAACCAGGGACCTCACCCTTATCAGGGGTGCGCTCTAACCACCTGAGCTAATGGCCCAGGAGTAACCTTTGCGGGGTGTGACCTAGACAAAGTTTAGGAACTAAAATCATGAGCTTTCCTAATGAATATTCAAAAGTCAAGCTATTAATTTGAGGTACCGATCGACCTAAGGTGACAGGACCTTGGCCTAAGAGTTAAATACTCAGACATCAAGATCAGTTTTTGTCTCCCTGTTAGGAGGTGATCCAGCCGCACCTTCCGGTACGGCTACCTTGTTACGACTTCACCCCAGTCATCAGCCCCACCTTCGGCGTCCTCCTCCACAAGGGTTGGAGTAACGACTTCGGGCGTGGCCAACTTCCATGGTGTGACGGGCGGTGTGTACAAGGCCCGGGAACGTATTCACCGCAGTATGCTGACCTGCGATTACTAGCGATTCCTCCTTCACGTAGGCGAGTTGCAGCCTACGATCTGAACTGAGCCACGGTTTATGGGATTTGCTAGCCCTCGCGAGTTTGCTGCCCTTTGTCCGTAGCATTGTAGTACGTGTGTAGCCCAGGATGTAAGGGGCATGATGACTTGACGTCATCCACACCTTCCTCCGGTTTATCACCGGCGGTCTCTCTAGAGTGCCCAACTTAATGCTGGCAACTAAAAACGTGGGTTGCGCTCGTTGCGGGACTTAACCCAACATCTCACGACACGAGCTGACGACAGCCATGCACCACCTGTCACTGCGTTCCCGAAGGCACCCTCAAATTTCTAAGAGGTTCGCAGGATGTCAAACCCTGGTAAGGTTCTTCGCGTTGCATCGAATTAAACCACATACTCCACCGCTTGTGCGGGCCCCCGTCAATTCCTTTGAGTTTCACACTTGCGTGCGTACTCCCCAGGCGGAACACTTAACGCGTTGGCTACGACACCGAGGGGGTCGATTCCCCCGACACCTAGTGTTCATCGTTTACGGCCAGGACTACAGGGGTATCTAATCCCTTTCGCTCCCCTGGCTTTCGTCCATGAGCGTCAGTTATGGCCCAGCAGAGCGCCTTCGCCACTGGTGTTCTTCCCGATATCTACGCATTTCACCGCTACACCGGGAATTCCCTCTGCCCCTACCACACTCAAGCCCAACAGTTTCCACTGCCTTGATGGAGTTAAGCTCCACGTTTTAACAGCAGACTTGAAAGGCCGCCTGCGGACGCTTTACGCCCAATAATTCCGGATAACGCTTGCCACTCCCGTATTACCGCGGCTGCTGGCACGGAATTAGCCGTGGCTTATTCCTCAAGTACCGTCAGATCTTCTTCCTTGAGAAAAGAGGTTTACAGCCCAGAGGCCTTCATCCCTCACGCGGCGTTGCTCCGTCAGGCTTTCGCCCATTGCGGAAAATTCCCCACTGCTGCCTCCCGTAGGAGTCTGGGCCGTGTCTCAGTCCCAGTGTGGCTGATCATCCTCTCAGACCAGCTACTGATCGAAGCCTTGGTGGGCCATTACCTCACCAACTAGCTAATCAGACGCGGGCTCATCCTCAGGCGAAATTCATTTCACCTCGCGGCATATGGGGTATTAGCGGCCGTTTCCAACCGTTATCCCCCTCCTGAGGGTAGATTCCCACGCGTTACTCACCCGTCCGCCACTAACCCGAAGGTTCGTTCGACTTGCATGTGTTAAGCACGCCGCCAGCGTTCATCCTGAGCCAGGATCAAACTCTCCGTAGTAGATCAAACCCTTTTGCATAAACCCTTATAGGGATATAACTCAGTTTGATTTGCAACCCCCACTTATTAGCACTTTCGCGCAAATTGCAGTTGATGCCTCCTCCTTCTGACAGGAGGGTTCAAAGAGTGCACTTCAGAATCTCTTCTTTGTGACTTTCCAGATCTCAGATCCGTTCGTTGATTGACTTCATCACTAAATAGAAAACTCAGCCGTGAGAGCCAAGACTTTTCAGCAAAAAGGCAATGCAACATATTTCTTTTTTGACGGGACCTCACACTCTCATCGCATATCTGCCTCATATTCCTATGTACTCAAACGAGCCATAAGAAGCTGAAGCGCGAAGAAAGCGTCAGTTCCTAAACTTTTTAAGTTGTCCAGGTTCAGGTCCTTAAATCCTTTTAAGGAATTCAAGGCGCAGCGATCTGAACGATCGCCTTATTAACTTACACGAGAAAGGATCTATCCTTTAATCATGGAAGTACTCAAAGGGTTTCTTTGGCTCATGCCTCTTTAAACCATTCGAGATGTGCTTCAAGGCTCAGCCTCTTGCACATCCCAATAACATAGACCATGAACATCCTTACCTGCAAGTTCTCTCCACTCAATCTCACACCAACCTTGCGGTTTTAAATGGTATAGCCATAACAAGCTTTAACAATTGGTATTAGGACTCCTACATGGCAGGACGATTTAGTCAGCAAAACCAACGGGTTCGCCCAAACTCCAATGAAGACAAAGTAGTCAGGCGGGCAAAAGAACATTTCGAACGCACCCTTGTAGAAATCAGAGGAAGCGTTGCTGGAAGCGTTGCTGCACTGGAGCATCCAGCAGACAACCAGGCACTTAATTACGGAGAGATCTTTCTGCGTGACAACGTGCCAGTGATGATCTACATGCTTACTCAAAAACGTTATGACGTTGTAAAACAATTCTTGAGTGTTTGCTTAGATCTTCAAAGCACCACATACCAAACCAGAGGGGTTTTCCCTACGAGCTTTGTAGAGGAAGACGGCGAGCTCATTGCTGACTATGGTCAAAGGTCGATAGGCCGCATCACATCAGCAGATGCAAGCCTTTGGTGGCCAATTTTATGTTGGCTTTATGTAAGAAGAAGTGGAGACAATAGTTTTGGGACAAGTCAAAAGGTACAGAGGGGAGTTCAACTCCTTCTAGACCTAGTCCTTCATCCGACCTTTGAGGGGACACCGGTCCTTTTTGTCCCTGACTGCTCATTCATGATGGATCGTCCCATGGACGTATGGGGGGCCCCTCTTGAAGTCGAAGTTTTGCTTTATGCGTGCTTAAAAAGCTGTATTGAGCTTATGGAGCTCAGCAGGAAGCAACAAATAAGTCGCCTCCTAGATCAAAGGCTTGTTCTTACTAGGCAATGGGTTCATGACCTTCGACAATTCTTACTAAAGCATTACTGGGTTACTAGTAAAACCATGCAAGTACTAAGGCGAAGACCAACCGAGCAATATGGAGAAGACCAACATCAAAACGAATTCAATGTGCAGCCTCAGGTAGTCCCCTCATGGCTTCAAGATTGGCTAGAAAATCGTGGGGGCTATTTAATTGGAAATATACGAACTGGTCGTCCGGATTTTCGTTTTTACAGCTTAGGAAATTCACTGGCATGCATGTTTGGAGTACTTACCGCACCTCAGCAACGGGCTTTATTCCGACTTGTACTTCATAACCGTGAACACTTAATGGCACAAATGCCAATGCGTATTTGTCATCCGCCTATGGAAGGAGCTGAATGGCAAAACAAAACTGGTTCAGATCCCAAGAACTGGCCATGGAGTTATCACAACGGAGGGCATTGGCCAAGCCTTCTATGGTTTTTTGGAGCCTCCATCCTCTTGCATGAAAAAAGATATCCCCATGCTGATGTATTACTGATGGGTCAAATGAGGGCACTTTTAGAGGAGTGTTACTGGAGCCAACTCAACCAATTGCCAAGGCAAAAATGGGCTGAATACTTCGACGGGCCTACTGGAACTTGGGTTGGGCAGCAATCAAGGACTTATCAGACCTGGACAATTGTTGGATTTTTGATGATGCACCACCTGTTAAGAGTTGAACCAGAAGATGTCTTAATGCTTGATTTAGATGAGCTTTTGACTGAAGAGACATAAAAAAACTTGGATTAAGAAAAGATTTTTCTTAATCCAAGCAATTCAAAGTTATCTCTTCAGAACTAACTCAAAACAGACCCAGTGTTAGTGATTTATCTATTGGGAAAGTTGCGCCAATCCCTAAATAAATTGCCATTACAGTCCCAAAAAGGAAGAAAATCATTGCTATTGGACGCCTAAAAGGGTTCTGGAATTTATTGATGTTCTCTATAAATGGGATGAGCATCAAGCCCAAGGGGACAAGCGTCTGCAAAGTTATTCCCAGCAACTTATTTGGTACGACCCGAAGAATCTGAAAAACAGGGTATAAGTACCACTCAGGGAGAATCTCCAAAGGGGTAGCGAATGGATCGGCCTTATCACCAAGCATTGCAGGGTCGAGGACTGCAAGCCCAACAACACATGCAATTGTCCCAAGAATCACAACTGGGAAGATATAAAGGAGATCATTAGGCCAAGCTGGTTCACCGTAATAGTTATGGCCCATACCTTTAGCCAGCTTCTCTCTTAACTTTGGATCGGAAAGGTCTGGTTTCTTGAGGATATGCATTTGTTGGACTGGGTTAAGTGGCTAAAAATAAAAAAGTTAATTCCTTAATAGAAATAATCTAAAAAGATCAAAATCTAAGGTTGCTATTACAACGGGCCAGAAATACCCTGCTTCCTAATCATTAGGAAGTGCATGAGCATAAACACCGCAAGAAGCCATGGCAAAACAAAGGTGTGAAGACTATAAAAACGGGTCAGTGTGGGTTGGCCAACACTTTCACCGCCTCGAAGTAACTCCACCATGAAATCCCCAACAACAGGAATCGCTGCTGGGACTCCAGAAACAATCTTCACCGCCCAATAACCAACCTGATCCCAAGGCAATGAATAGCCGGTAACACCAAAAGACACTGTGATAACAGCCATGGTTACACCAGTGACCCAGGTAAGTTCTCGAGGTCTTTTAAATCCTCCTGTTAAATAAACCCGAAAAACATGCAAAATGAGCATGAGCACCATCATCGAGGCGCTCCATCTATGAACAGATCTAATAAGCCAGCCAAAGCTAACATCTGTCATAAGGTAACTAACTGAGCTATAGGCCTCAGCGACTGTAGGCTTGTAATAGAAGGTCATTGCGAAGCCTGTCGCAAACTGGATCAAAAAACAAACCAAAGTGATCCCACCTAGGCAATAAAAAATATTTACGTGGGGAGGGACGTATTTTGAAGTGACATCGTCAGCTATGTCTTGAATTTCAAGACGTTCCTGAAACCAGTCATAGACAGGTGAGGAGTTCGCCATGCACAAAAAGGCTTTCGTTTTAACACTCTACTGAATGCCGTCCCGTTATCGTCCAACTCATGAACCCAATGTCGTCAACTGTCTACTCAAGACAAAAAAAGCAATGAGAAGTCTTCGAGCATTTTTCTCTTTAATTCTCTGCATATTGCTGGCAGCTCAGCCTTGCTGGGCATTAACGGATGCCCAGCAATTGGTTTTGGAGAGCTGGGGACTAGTCAATCAGGGATATCTAAATCCTTCACGTTTCGATGAAATCCAGTGGCGAAAACTCAGAAAAGAGGCCGTAGAAAAGCAAATGCTTAATAGCGAAGAAACCTATTCATCGATTGAAGCAATGCTTTTGCCCCTAGGAGATCCCTACACAAGACTATTAAGGCCAAAAGATTATGCGGCCATGAAAGCCAGCAATCTTGGTAGTGAAATCAATGGGGTAGGACTGCAACTTGGCTCAAGAGCAGAAGATGATGAAATAGTTGTAATTGCTCCTCTTGAAGGTTCTCCAGCTGCAGATGCAGGCGTCACAAGTGGGACAGCAGTAATCACTGTCAATGGAGAATCACCAAAGGTGCTTGGACTAGAAGCAACAGCAGCCCGCTTAAGAGGGGAAGTTGGATCTCAAGTGGTTTTAGAACTAAGGCCTCCTAATGGAGAGAGAACTGAACTTACACTTGAAAGACGAAGTGTTGACCTGCGTCCAGTAAGGACTCGTAGACTCCGGGATGAAGCGCACACACTTGGGTACCTTCGAATAACGCAATTCAGTGAAGGGGTTCCCCAACAAGTTGAAGAAGCTCTTAAGGAATTGTCAGAAAAAGATATTGAAGGTTTAGTTCTTGATTTAAGAAATAATTCTGGCGGCTTAGTTAGCTCAGGACTTGCAGTTGCCGATGCATTCCTTGCTGGTGACCAAATTGTTGAGACGCGAAATCGAGATGGAATAAGCAACTCAATTTCTTCTGACTTTGAAACCCTCTATGACGGTCCAATGGTAACTCTCGTAAATGAGGGAACAGCTAGTGCAAGCGAAATTCTTGCAGGAGCACTTCAAGAAAATGGGCGGTCAAAACTTCTTGGCACTAGAACATTTGGGAAAGGCTTAATTCAGTCGCTAGCCACTCTCAGCGACGGAAGTGGTCTAGCGGTAACCGTAGCTAGCTACTTAACTCCTAGTGGTCGTGATATTCAAAATGAGGGAATAGAACCGGATCGATCACTTGACAAGCCTGAGCCACTTAACCCTGGCGACAATGAAGATCGATGGCTACATGATGCTGAACTTTTTATGGGAGCCAGCCTTGACAAAAGTTCTGGAGAAAAAACTATTCAACAATCATTTGTTTCTGAAGAACGTGCAGAAACCAATGCATCCCTCCTTGTAGAGCTTAAATGAGCCTTCGGACATACCACGACCCTCTTCATCACGGAATAGTCCTAGACAGCGAAAAGCCTTCGGAGAAGATGGTTATGGCTCTTATAGATAGTGAGCCATTCCAAAGGCTTCGCCGAATCCGACAATTAGGGCCTGCATACCTAACTTTTCATGGGGCAGAATCGAGTAGATTCACCCATTCCCTTGGAGTTTTTCATTTAGCACGAAGAGCCCTAGAAAAATTATTAAAATTCGACGGTAGCCTCGAGAGATACAGGGGCATTCTCTATGGAGCGGCACTTCTTCATGACTTAGGCCATGGGCCTTTAAGTCATACAGGGGAAGAAATGTTTGGGATAAAACACGAAACGTGGTCTGCACGCTTAATCAGAGAGCACTCCGGCATCCGTTCAATTTTGGAAGCTTTCTCTGAGGGGGCTTCAGACTCCGTAGCTTGTTTGCTCGAGGAAAACTATCCTCCTCAAAAGGTTGTCAAGTCACTTGTAAGCAGCCAACTCGATTGTGATCGGCTTGACTACTTAATAAGAGATAGCTACAGCACAGGGACCAACTATGGACAACTAGACATCGATCGAATTCTTTCCGCGTTAACTCTTGCTCCAGACGGGGAAATAGCAATTAATCCAAAAGGGCTGATGGCAGTTGAGCACTACTTAACAGTCCGGAATCTCATGTATCGAAGTGTCTACAACCACCGAGTAAATGAAGTTTGCACCTGGCTTCTAGAACAACTAATAAAAAGTGCTCGACAACTTGGTCCTTCTAGAGTTTGGGCTGACGAACATATGTCTACTTGGCTTTGGAAGCCTGAAGAACTCAATATCAAAACGTTTCTTGCTAATGACGATATAAGGACTATCTATCACCTCCAAAGATGGGGGGAAGAAGGGCCTTCCCCACTAAAAGAGCTTTGTAAAAGATTCCTCAATAGAGATCTTTTAAAAGCAATCTCCCTAAATTCACTTAACCAGATTGAACAATTAGAAGCACTTTCATTAGCAAGACAACTCGCTGAACGGAGAGGAGAAGATCCTTCCCTTAGCTGTGGTTTAAGAAAACAGTCTCTACATGGATACCAACCATATATAGGGGGGCTTCGTCTTTGGGATGGCGTAAAGTTATTAGCTATTGAAAAAGCATCTATTTTAATTGCAAGCCTAATTAAGCCAGGTGGCACATCTTGGTTGATTTACCCTAGAGAAATTGATAAGGAGCTTAAACAAAAACTATCTAATCTCAAAAATAATTTCTGATCACTAGAATTAAAAAAAGTACGAAGAAGGGTCCCTTATCAGTGTAAAAATGCAAAAAATATCTCTACCTATTTCATTGAATGCAGATTGGAAGAAAGAATTACTAGAGAAATTAATCCATTTAAATTCTGCACAGATACATCTAGATTGCAACAACTGGAAATTCTATTGCAGAGACATAAGAGAACTAAGTTCCATGATTCAAAAATCAGGAGCAACTTTGGCATTAATACAATCAAATGTGCCAGAAACAGTTATTAGTGCCTGTGCATTAGGCATTCGAGCAGTCTCGGATATACCTGATTCTTTACCAGAGGGAAAAGATTCTATCGAAAGCAAAACCCTTTCAAGACATGTCCGTGAAATTAAATTTCATCAAGGCACTCTTCGTTCTGGAGACCACCTCACTTCAGATGGAGATGTTCTTCTATTAGGTGATGTGAATCCTGGGGCACGAATTTCAGCCAAGGGGAATGTAATGATCTGGGGTAGGCTTAGAGGCATTGCCCACGCTGGTTGCGAAGGCAAAAAAACTTCAAAAATAATTGCTTTACAATTGCGGCCTGTGCAATTACGTATCGCAGAGTTAATCGCAAGAGGTCCAAAAGGCAACCCAGAAGAAGGGCTAGCAGAGCAAGCTCGAATAGATAATGGAAGAATTATTATTGAGCCGGCATCAACCAAGTCAATAGGGTTTTAGAGACTGAAGCAGAGAAGAAATTACAAAAATTCAGTTCAATCATCATTAGATCCAATAAAACCCGTGGCCCTTAAGGGGTTGGCCTTTGCAAAAAGCCAACTAATATTTCATGACTTTGAATTGATACGTGGCACCAAAAACACGAATCATCCTTATCTGCTCTGGCAAGGGAGGTGTTGGAAAGACCACCCTTACAGCGAACCTTGGTATTGCTCTTGCAAAGCAAGGGATGAAGACGGCAGTACTTGATGCAGACTTCGGTTTAAGGAATCTTGACCTATTGCTTGGGCTCGAAAACCGTATCGTATATACCGCTCAGGAAGTACTCGAAGAAGCCTGCCGGCTAGAGCAAGCCTTGGTAAAGCATAAGCAGGAACCTAATCTTGCTCTTCTTCCAGCAGGGAATCCACGGATGCTTGAATGGCTCAAACCTGATGATATGAAGCGTATTGTCAATCTTCTTAGCGCTCAATTCGACTATGTATTAATTGATTGTCCTGCTGGAGTAGAAGATGGATTTAAAAATGCAGTTTCAGCTACTAAGGAAGCCATCGTAATAACAACCCCTGAAGTTTCTGCTGTAAGGGATGCTGATCGGGTGATTGGTCTTCTTAACACCCATGGTATTGAGCCCGTCCAGTTAGTCCTTAATCGTGTTCGCCCAAGAATGATTGCTAGTCAAGAGATGCTTTCCGTTGATGATGTAACAGACATACTTGCCCTGCCGTTACTCGGGCTAGTCCTAGAAGATGAACAAGTGATCGTTAGCACCAACAGAGGTGAGCCTCTTACTCTGAACAAAAGCACCTCACCTGCAGCTCGCTGCTACTCGAATATTGCTAGACGACTAGAGGGTGAAGATATTCCCCTCATTGATCCAGCCAAAGAAGGGAAAGGTTTAGGTGACAAATTTAGACGTTTGATGCAAACCAAGATCTTCTGAAAATAATGACTCTTCGAGACATCCTCAACAAATTACTTCGCCGGCAACAATCAAGTGCCACGACAGCAAAGGAACGCCTTCAGTTAGTCCTCGCGCATGACAGAAGTGATTTAAGCCCGGAGCTCCTCGATCAGATGAGGAAAGAGATACTAGAAGTTGTGGCCAAATATGTAGAGATTGATTTAGAGGAAGGCGCTGTAAGCCTTGAAACGGAAGACAGAATGACAGCTCTAGTAGCAAATTTGCCTATAAAGAGAGTGCCCTCAGTTAATTCCACAGAAAAGACTAAATAAGCTTAAAAAGCATATTTACTTACTGCTAAATTCAACAGGGCCCTTATAAATATGCTTAATAAAGCTCTAGTCAATAGTTTATCAAAGCATTGCTATCAGGACTATTTCATGCACTCAAGCCAATTGATACATTGTGGGATTTTCACACCAAATCTTATAAAGAGCACTTGGGTCGTTACACTTATTTCAATGCCGGCTTAGCTCAGTGGTAGAGCAGCGCTTTTGTAAAGCGAAGGTCATCGGTTCAAATCCGTTAGCCGGCTTTCTTCTATAAAACTCAATCAGAAAATTTACTGCCGCTATCTTTAGAGAATGCCCATATAGACAACAACAAAGCGATCAAGCCTAACCCTCGTAGTTCAAGGATTGGCGTTGCGAAGATAATTACAGGTTTAACAACCCAATAAAAAGCTGCCTGAAGGATCAAAACAATTAGTATTAGCCAGCTCATTAGACCCTGAATTCAAAAAGCAGAAGAGTGTTTTCAAGGGAAGCTTTCCCTTGGTTATTTTTATATCTACCTCATTTAATTTCTACCATTTATATTAATTGCAAGCAACCAAAGCCAATATTTTGGTTATTCATTAGATCTTCTATCTCTTTTTCAGCGAATCAATTCGAATCTGAAGTAAATCTATCTGTTCCCCATCTCCTACAACAATTTTGATCCAATCCTTAAATCAGGAGAGAGTGCTCCACTCCTAAGCAGTCTCCAAGTCCCGAGTCCTTCCCAAGCCAAAACCGTACTAGCGGTACCGCAGCATATTGGCCATGGGAGTGGTCCTAATAAAGGTAATTGAGGAAAATATCTAGAAGCTTCATCCGCAGTAAAGGAAGGTTTTTCTCCTGAGGGATTCGCACTAGTGGTTGCAAGCGGTCCACTTTTCTTCAAGAAAGCTCTTGCTTCTTCACTAGCAGGAACCCTTATCCCAATAGACTTAGATTCTCTATTTAGATTCTCTACTATCTTAGAAGAAGAAGGTAGTACAAGTGTCAAAGCCCCTGGCCAGTGGCTTTTAGCTACTGGCCAGGCATCCTCTAATGCACATGGCGAAACAAAATCAAATAACTCCTCTGCATTTGCACCCATCAAAATCAATGGTTTAGAAAAAGGTCTTTTCTTTATTTCCCACAACTGAGAAGTATGGTCCGGCAAGGCACCAACAGCAGGCAATGTATCAGTTGGGAATAGAACTGCTGAACCCTCCAGGACACGAAGAGCAAGCTCTTCAGAATTCAAAATCTGATGAGGATGAAAAGTCTGCACTTTTAAACCAAAGTTATTTCATGGGTTCCTTCCAATAGCAAATCTCCTTATCCCTTGAAGATCAACTTCAGAAGAAACTTCTATTAGCCCATATTTTCTCATTAAATTCAAAACAGCATCACTTTGATCGTAATGATGCTCCAGCATTAACCATCCTTTAGGGGCTAAACCAATTCTCGATCCAGAGATAACTTCTCTACAACAAGAGAGGCCATCCTCTCCACCACATAATGCCAAACGAGGTTCATGATCCCTTACTAATGGATCAAGATCATTCAAAATTGATTCTGGAATATATGGGGGATTTACAAGTACCAAATCGAATGCCCCACTCCACTCTTTCAATGGTCTCCACCAACTTCCCAAGTGCGTTTGCCAATTTGAATTATTAGCAAGTCTATTAAGGTTCCGCTCAGCAAGCTTCAATGCCTCCAAGCTGCAATCAACAGCATGACCACTCCAAGCAGGCAAAGATCTTGCAAGAGCTACTGCTATCGCACCCGAACCAGTTCCAAGATCTGCCCAGTGTCCAAAATTTTTTCGCCCAATTTTTTGCAACCCAAAGTCCACCAAAAGTTCCGTCTCTTGACGTGGGATCAAAACAGATGGGTCAACTTCTAGCTCTATATCTCGCCAAGGGCAACGCCCTATCAAATATTGGAGAGGGGTGTTCTCTAAAAGATGCTTCTGCCAAATTGACTCAAGCATTTCTAAAGACTGAGTTATGAAAACGGTACGGTTGTGATCGACAAGAAGTTTTTGCAAACTACCCCAGGTTAAACCTCCTCCTATATCTAGAAGCCAATCGAGATCTTCCTTTCTTCCACCTTTGGCTAATTGCTTCTTCCTCCATAACAAAACCTCATAACCAGAAAGTTCAAAAGCCTGCATAATTCTTATTACTAGTCATAACATTGGAGTTGCCCAAAAATCAAGCTCTAACTATTTTTTACCCTTAATATTTCAGGGCCTTTTTGGAGCCTTTTCAAAACCTTACTAATTTGTTCAGGCGGCTTACGGACAACCTTGGGCTTAAACCCTTCTCCTATAGTTTTTACAAGTACCAAATCAACATATGCCTCGGCTACAACATCGTTATCTTCTTGAATAAAACGTGAAAACCATGGCCATCTAACCCCTTTATTAGCTAAAGCCCAACTCTCTAAATGAACTTCTGCCCCATGAAACAACGCCTTGAAATAATTCACTTTCAGACCAACTACTGGCATTTCAAAACCCATAGAAGCCAATTGTCCATAAGACACTCCTGCTTTATCTAACGCTTCCACTCTCGCCTCCTCAAGCCATGCCACATAAGAGCCATGCCACATCACTCCAGCATGATCTGTGTGCTGAGGCAAAACTCGCTTTGAAACAACCCACGGTTGCCTATTAGACAAATCAGTCAAATTGGGGCGCCCTTATGAATTTGGAGTTATCCACTTTGAACAAGGCAAGTCAAAAATTTTCTAAACCCCATAAAAAATCCACCCCGACCAACAGGCACCAAAGTGGTGACTGATTTAAGCCTGGGATCGATAAGAACTATTTGAGCGACTTTTGGTCCTCAAATAGTTCTTTCAGCAGGTTCTTATCTCTTTATCGACCAAGTTTTCCTTTGGCCTGATCAGAAATGAAGCTCGACTTATCCCCACCACTGGTCGAGATATAGAGACCAATGAGGAAAATCGTCGGAACGCCCACGAACAAGAGGCTGACTATGAATCCGAAGTTAGTGGTTTCCATGACCCAATACTGTTACTGAGAGAAGTTATCACCGACAGGAGCAGAAAACTCAAGACTGTCAGGGCTTGTCATTGGTCTTATGAAATCAAACCACTATTTTTTGACGCTAGCTCAATCTGGAAGAGGAGCATTAGTAGCTGCAGCAATAAGCTTCCTTGAATTTGAGAGGGGGGCCTGTGGCCTCGTCAAAATAATTACTGAAGAGTTAACAATTACCTGACAAGCCAACCTCCAAGACTTTGGACGCCTTTTTAACTTGGCCAATTCCACTTCCGTTAAAGGCGAAAGAGCATCTGGGGAATTTCCACCTAAAACCTCAACAAAACAAGTAATGCATTGTCCACAGCCACCGCAATTCCCCAGATTCCCCTTAAGTCCATAAAGGCCTAAGTCTTCTCGAAGTGCAATTTGACGAAGATTTGCTCCTACTGAACATTTCACATCTCTCCCTTCACGAACAAATCGGATAGTGGGCATGAATCTTAAAAAAGCACAACCTTCATTCTGCAACTTTATTTTTTAATTTGTGAGAAGGTCTTTTCTAAAAATCCTTTTGCTGACAATGGATTTCCAGCAAAAACTGTCGAAATTCAAAACTTTGAAGTGTCACTACACGTTGCAGCTAGCGACAACAACGCCCTTGGGACCATGAGTAACCCTTAGATTCTTGTGGTCTGGCTGCTCAAGCAGCCTTCGTAATACGAACCTGACCCATGGGATTGCCCTGGTATCGGGTGCACACAGTCGTTCTTAACGACCCTGGCCGCCTTCTGGCCGTGCACCTCATGCATACAGCACTTTTAGCCGGCTGGGCCGGCTCAATGCTCCTATATGAGCTAGCCATTTTCGACCCCACTGACCCAGTACTGAATCCAATGTGGCGTCAGGGCATGTATGTCATGCCTATGACTGCTCGACTGGGAGTAACAGGAAGCTGGAATGGCTGGGATGTCACCGGTGCTACCGGTTTGGATCCAGGATTCTGGAGCTTTGAAGGAGTTGCAGCCGCACATATCGTCTTCAGTGGTCTACTAATGCTGGCAGCCATCTGGCATTGGACTTACTGGGACCTTGAGCTGTGGGAAGACTCCCGCACAGGAGAAGCTGCTCTCGACCTTCCAAGAATCTTTGGTATTCACTTATTACTTGCAGGCCTAGCTTGCTTCGGATTTGGAGCCTTCCATTGCTCAACAGTTGGACTATGGGTCTCAGATCCATATGCCTTGACAGGACATATTGAACCTGTTGCACCAGCCTGGGGAGCAGAAGGATTCAACCCCTTCAGCCCTGGAGGCATAGTTGCCAACCATATTGGAGCAGGTCTTCTAGGCATTATTGGTGGTGTCTTTCACATTACTAACCGCCCTGGAGAGAGGCTATATGCAGCCCTCAAGATGGGAAATCTTGAAGGTGCCTTAGCAAGTGCACTTGCCGCTGTTCACTTTGCTGGAATAGTTGTAGCAGGAACCATGTGGTATGGAACTGCAAGTACTCCTGTTGAACTTTTCGGCCCTACTCGTTATCAATGGGATAACAGCTACTTCAAAACCGAAATCAACCGCCGTGTCCAAACGGAAATAGCTAACGGGGCTTCAAAAGCGCAAGCTTATGGATCAATCCCTGAAAAGCTTGCCTTCTATGACTATGTAGGCAATAGCCCTGCTAAAGGTGGTCTTTTCCGACCTGGAGCCATGGTTAACGGTGACGGTTTGCCGACTGGATGGCAAGGTCACATTGCCTTTGCCGACAAAGAAGGAAATGATCTTGAAGTACGAAGAATCCCTAACTTCTTCGAGAACTTCCCTGTAATCCTTGAAGACCAAAACGGTAATGTCAAAGCTGACATTCCTTTCCGTAGAGCAGAAGCAAAGTACTCCTTCGAGCAAGTTGGAGTCACAGCAACTATTTATGGAGGTGAGCTAGATGGTCAAACCTTTAATGACCCTGTTGTCGTAAAGCGTCTTGCCCGTAAAGCTCAGCTTGGGGAATCATTTAAGTTCGACAGAGACCGTTACAAGTCTGATGGTGTTTTCAGAAGTGGACCAAGAACTTGGTTTGCCTTTGCACATGCCTGCTTCGGATTGCTGTACATCTTTGGTCATTGGTGGCATGCCTCAAGAGCCCTTTACAAAGATACTTTCACAGGTATCGATCCAGAGATTGGGGATCAAGTGGAATTCGGTCTTTTCCAGAAATTGGGAGACGAATCTACTCGACGTGTTCCTGGTCGTGGTATTCCTGGAAGTGCTTAAATTGCATCCCACCCTATATACCCAAACCCTTAGCTGATAGCCCTTACCGAGAATCTAGATGGAAGCCTTTTCTTACGTCCTCATCCTCACATTGGCGCTTGGCACCTTGTTCTTTGCGGTCGCTTTCCGTGACCCCCCAAAGGTATAACAAACGAGCCATCTCCTTTAAAGCCCAGATTTATCTGGGCTTTTTTTATGCCACAAATCTGGCCGCTTCATACGAGATCCTTCTTGATGGAAATAACTCCGTAAGTGTTTTAAAGAAGCATTAATAATGGAAACTTATGAGTATTCAAGAAGTTAGGACTTCTCAGAAGAAGAATAAATGTATACAGTTAGTTAAATACGTTGGGGAAATAGGGCATGCAATGCCCCTCCTGCCAAAACACAGATAGTCGAGTACTCGAATCTCGTTCTGCCGATGCAGGTAGAAGTGTTCGAAGAAGGAGAGAGTGTCTTAATTGTGACTTCCGATTTACAACATATGAGCGTGTTGAAAATGTCCCAATCACTGTCTTAAAAAGAGATGGCAGAAAGGAAATTTTTAATCGAAGCAAAATATTGCATGGGCTGACAAGAGCTTCCCAAAAAACAAATTTAGAGCCACATAAGCTGGAGTTGATGGTTGAAGATCTAGAAACAACGCTCCAACAGAGCAATGTTAGAGAAGTAAGCAGTCTTAAAATTGGTGAGATGGTCCTAGAACAACTAAAAGACCTTAACGAAGTTGCATATATCCGATTTGCCTCTGTATATAGTCATTTCAGAGGTATAAATGATTTTGTATCTGCTCTAGAAAAAATTACGGAAAAGAAAGGTCAACTAGCACCTGTAGGTTGACATGATCGGCACATATGTAGAGTAAGAGCTTCGTTCAAACGGTCGGCGGGCTTTTTGAACATTCTCTCGTATTGCCTAAAGGCAAACCGCCATAAAAAAATGTCTGCTACTTCTTCCGAAGAAATTAAGGACTCCTCATTGGAAAAAAACCAAGAGAACAACGAATTGGTTGATTCTGACAAGCCTTTTGAAGCTTCAGCAGAAGTTCTAGGGGAAGAGGAGCTAAACATCCCAGAAGAAGTGCCCACTGCAGATGATCCAACAAGCAGAGCACCAAAAAGAGACTTCAATAGTGCAGGATTCACCATTGATGAATTTGCTTCTTTATTAAGCAAATATGACTACAACTTCAAGCCTGGAGATATCGTCAATGGGACTGTATTTGCGTTAGAGCAAAAAGGAGCAATGATTGATATAGGTGCTAAAACTGCTGCCTTTATGCCCCTGCAGGAAGTGTCAATAAATCGAGTTGAAGGTCTTAGCGATGTTCTACAACCTTCTGAGATTCGGGAGTTTTTCATAATGAGCGAAGAGAATGAAGACGGGCAGTTATCACTTTCTATAAGGCGAATTGAATACCAACGGGCCTGGGAAAGAGTAAGGCAACTGCAAAAAGAAGATGCCACAATTTATTCAGAAGTATTCGCAACAAATCGTGGGGGTGCACTTGTAAGAGTTGAAGGCCTTAGAGGATTTATCCCTGGATCACATATAAGCACCCGCAAAGCAAAAGAAGAGCTTGTCGCAGATTTTCTACCGCTCAAGTTCCTAGAAGTGGATGAAGAAAGGAATCGCTTAGTTCTTAGCCATCGCAGAGCACTTGTTGAAAGAAAGATGAATCGACTTGAGGTTGGGGAAGTCGTAATTGGAACAGTTCGAGGGATAAAGCCCTATGGTGCATTTATAGATATTGGAGGAGTCAGCGGCCTACTTCATATATCTGAAATAAGCCATGAACATATCGAAACACCACACTCTGTTCTTAATGTAAATGACCAAATGAAAGTAATGATTATTGACCTCGATGCTGAACGAGGTCGAATCTCTCTTTCAACCAAAGCCCTAGAACCCGAACCTGGGGATATGCTCACAGACCCTCAAAAAGTCTTTGACAAAGCCGAAGAAATGGCTGCAAGGTATAAACAGATGCTTCTTGAACAAGCCGAAGAAGGGGAAGGGGAAGAAGAATCAAATTCTGCAGTTCTTACCGATTCCTAAACATTCCTAGAACTCAACTATCTTTAAAGGGTATTCCAATAGGAAAACCAATAGAAGGGGTGCTTTTTGATAAGGATGGCACCCTTTCTCACAGCGAGCCTTATCTTCTAAAGCTTTCGAGAGAAAGAATCAACCAATCTATCGCGCTATTTAAACCTGGAGGGACCTCCTCTCACCTCGCCAGAGCAAAATTAGAAGACCTTCTTTCCAAGGTCTATGGAGTCACCTCTAAGGAGGTTCACCCAGGAGGGATTCTCGCAGTGGCATCAAAAGAGCAAAATCTAACCTCTACTGCAACAATATTCTCTCTAATGGGAAAGTCTTGGCCAACTTCCTTTGAACTGGCACAAGAAGCATTCCACAGAGCTGATGAATGCCTATTGAAGGAAGAGAACCAACAAAAGACAAAAAAAACGACACTCCTTCCAGGAGCTAGAGCTATTTTAAAGAGTCTTAAGCAGGCCGGGGTACTTTGTGCTTTGATTAGCAATGACAACTCTGCTGGGATCAAAAACTTCTTGAAAGAAAATGATCTCGAGCAATATTTTTGCCACATCTGGAGTGCAGAAAACAACCCAAAAAAGCCTGATCCAATAGCAGTGCAAAGCCTTTGTAATGAAATTGGCTTACATCCAAACAAATGTGCACTAATAGGAGATGCAAATTCAGACCTAAAAATGGCTTTGCAAGCCAATGTTTCTTTGATTCTTGGCTACATATCAGGCTGGAGCAATCCACCCAAACTCAGTGAACAGCAATTTCTTATTCACCATTGGGAGGAACTGACTGTGCTCTCACAGACTAATATTCCGGACAATTTCAATCGCACATGAGTAGATACGTCTTCACTTCTGAATCTGTGACAGAAGGACACCCAGACAAAATTTGCGATCAGATCAGTGACGCAATCCTGGATGCTCTTATTGCTCAAGACCCAAGCAGTAGGGTCGCCTGTGAAACAGTCGTAAACACAGGCCTATGCCTTATTACTGGCGAAGTGACCTCCACAGCCAAGGTTGATTTTATTCATCTAGTGAGAGGAGTTATTCACGATATCGGCTACAGAGATGCACGTGCTGGAGGATTTGATTCCACAAGTTGCTCTGTCCTAGTAGCTCTAGACCAGCAATCACCTGATATAGCTCAGGGTGTTAATCAGGCAGAAGATCATTCCACTGATGACCCTCTTAACAAAGTAGGGGCTGGCGACCAAGGGATCATGTTTGGTTATGCCTGTGACGAAACGCCTGAGTTGATGCCATTACCAATTAGCCTTGCGCATCGACTAGCAAGACAGCTCGCAGCTGTTCGCAAAGATGGAACCCTTGATTATCTCCTCCCTGATGGGAAAACCCAGGTAAGCGTTATTTATGAGAATGAGAAGCCAATAGCAATTGACACAATTCTGATTTCAACCCAGCACACGTCAGAAATAGAAGGGATAAGTGACGAAGAGGGCATAAAGAACCGTATCGCAAAAGACCTTTGGGACAATGTTGTAGCGCCAGCAACCGCGGATTTAGAACTAAGGCCGAATTTAAAAACAACTCGATTCTTAGTAAATCCGACAGGAAAATTTGTTGTTGGAGGACCTCAAGGAGATGCAGGGTTGACCGGCAGAAAAATCATTGTTGATACTTATGGTGGGTATGCCAGGCATGGAGGAGGGGCCTTCTCTGGGAAAGATCCTACAAAAGTCGATAGGTCAGCGGCATATGCAGCAAGGTTTGTTGCTAAATCACTTGTATCCGCAGGCTTGGCTAAAAGGGCTGAAGTGCAACTCAGTTATGCCATAGGAGTAGCTAAACCAGTCTCTGTACTCGTGGAATCATTTGGAACTGGGAAACTATCAAATGAAGATTTAACAGCTCTTGTTCACAAGCACTTTGATCTTAGGCCAGCCGCAATAATTAAAGAATTTAATCTTAGAGAACTTCCAAAGGAAAGAGGAGGTCGATTTTATAGAGATACTGCTGCCTATGGACATTTTGGTCGTCCTGATCTTAATTTGCCGTGGGAAGATGTCAGCAAAAAAGCAGCTTCTATTCGCCTGACAGAGTAAAAAGGTTAGAGTTTATTTAACCTACTAAAAATTAATTTCTAAGCTAAAAGGATTAATCTCTTACTTATGCCCACTGAATCAATCACCAAAAAGATCAGTCATCGGATTTGTAAACATATGAATAAAGATCATTCAAATGCTCTTTTTGCATATGCATCCCATTATGGAGGGGTAGAGGATCCAAAGAAAGTTGTTATGGAGGCAATCTCATCCACAACGATGCGCCTAAAGGTAAATGAAGAAGTCATACATATTCCCTTCGACCACGAACTTATCGACAGCGAAGATGCCCATCGAACTCTCGTTTCAATGCTAAAGGAGATATCGAAGCCATCTGGATAACCCGGTCTTAAAATCAAGATTTAAAGGCTCTTAGGTCAAGTTAGTCTGGTGAATTAGTTCACAGGCAACTCTGGACGATCACCCTTTGAACTAAGATCCAAGTGGTTTAACGGCCACGTGCCGGGATAGCTCAGTTGGTAGAGCAGGCGACTGAAAATCGCCGTGTCCCCAGTTCAAATCTGGGTCCTGGCATTTTAGAAAAACCTCTTATGCATTTCTCCACATCCATAGATGATGGCGATAGAGCCTTTAACAATGCAGATAGCTTTGCCGAGAGTTTTGACTCTGCGTGGAAAAAAGTTGTAGAAGAGCACAGTAGTAACGCACCCTTAACAACGGCAAAAAAAATTGATAGGGCACTAGATCTAATTAAAGACCACCCCTTCTTTATTGAATCTCCCACCAAGGCGAAAGAGGTGGCAAATTTTCGCATCCGGCTGCTAAAGCTAACTTGATAAAACCTTCAGGTTGATAAAAGAGGAATTTGTGGATCATCCAAATATTCTGCTTCTTCAAAATCACTTTTCTCCTCTGAAGAAGCCGAGACAGTCTTATCTTCAAGCAACTCTAAGTTTTTCAATTCATCTTTATTAGGTAGAAGCTCTAAAAGGCATTGCAAATTTTCAAGGCGATCCTTACTCTCACTAAACATCTTCTCCGACTGACTGTCTAAAAATGAATTTTTGCTTTCCAATTCTTTGACCCTCTCTTCTACCAATAGGAGTCTCAAAATCAAAGTTTCACTTAAAGTGCTTAAAGCTTCAAGTTGTTGACTGAGCCTATACTCAAAACTAAAGTTTTGTTCAGTAGGTGCCATGACAATGGCCTCCTAAAAGGATTTTTGTTGATGGTATCGGCGTATGACTTGATGTCCATCTTCTTCAGAAATGTAAATCCAAAGATGGTTGGATCCTTTGACCATTCATTTAGAGCTAATTCTCAATCAGAATTAATCCCTTTACTTCTCAGTCTTAAGTCAAATTAAATAATGACAAAACGCCGCCTCCCTCTAATATCGGTCTTCCGCTTAGGCCTTTTCCAGGCCTGTGTTGGTTGCATGGGTTATGTCTTTGGTGGGTTATTAAACCGCGTAATGAAGACCGAGTTGGATTATCCAGGAGTCATTGTGGGGGGGGTCTTAGCAATTGAGCAAATAATGGCCCTTTCAAGAGTGCTATTTGGACAGGTCTCCGATAGATATTCCATTGGAGGATGGCATCGGATTCCTTATCTTTGGATAGGAACAATCCTATTTTGCGGATTAACCCTATTAGTTGTTCCTGTAATTTTTGAGTTGCAAACAGCAATGGTAAGTGGCGACGCTTTTTCCATTGCAAGTTGGATTGCCGTTTTGTCAGGGATAATCGCTCTTTATGGCCTAGGAGTTTCACTCGCAACGACCCCCTTTCTCGCTTTAGTAATAGATCGAACTAGCGAAGAAGAACGTCCTCAAGCGATTGGAATTATTTGGTGCATGTTGCTGATTGGAGTGATTATTGGAGGCATCTCTGGGAAAATCAGCCTAAGCGGCATTACTGATTCAACAGATCTTCTTGTTCTTCAGCCAATATTGTTTAATTACCTCAAAAAAGTAGTCTTTGCTGTACTTGTTCTTACTCTTATTGGGACCTGGGGGCTTGAGCCAAGAAAACTAAGCCGAAGCCTTGCCTCAGACCGAGAAGACTCAGTTACCCTCTCTCAATCATGGGGGCTCATAACATCTAGTAGGCAAATAATTGTATTTGCTTTTTTTCTGTTTACCTTCACCCTTGCAGTCTTTATTCAAGACCCTGTTCTAGAAAGTTACGGAGCTGAGGTCTTTGGGATGACAATCTCTGAATCATCGAGTTTGACCATTAACTGGGGCTGTGGTGTCCTCATTGGATTGCTTTTTGCAGGATCTTTAATAGTCCCAAAAATAGGCAAGCTTGCAACAGCTCGTCTTGGCTGTCGGCTGATCTTGTTCAGTATGCTCTTGCTTATATCGGCTGGCCTATCAGGAGATAAAAGCTTCTTGTTAATCGTCACAGTGATTTTCGGGCTTGCCTGCGGAATAGGAACCAACGGTTCACTCTCATTAATGCTGGACTTCACATTGCCCCAGGCAGCTGGAACCTTTGTAGGAGTTTGGGGCCTCACTCAAGCTTATGGAAGAGCAGTCGCGAAATTTACAGGAGGGATCCTGCTTGATGCTGGTCAGCAATTGCATTCATTTCTTAATCTGGGGAATGAAACATTAACCCCCTATTTGTTAGTTCTAGCAATCGAAGCCATAGCAGCATTAGCAGCATTAATGCTTGCTTCCAACCTCAAAATGGCCCAGTTCAAAGACGACACTAGTAAAAGTCTCAGTCAGGTCCAGGCCATGGAACTAGGGTGAAAAACTACATAAGCAAGCTCTTAGCACTTCAAAACAGGCATAAAGAAAAAGAGTTAAGGATTAAATGTAAACAAGGGGTATTTCGTATTGACCTTAAGCCTGAAAATCTTCGTCTTTGGAGCGAAACCATTTCGAACCATCAGAAGCCATGCAATCTCTTGCTTGCCTGCGATAGTGACAAAGTCGATCTAAAAGCAAGTCGCTTGACATGGGTTGTTGGCTCTGCAATACGTGCTGCGAATATAGATTCTCCAAATGGGGCATATGAAATTCTTCAGTGCCTTGGAGTCCCCGCTGAGTTAGCGGCAATTGCAAAAGATAATTGTCCAGGACTTGGAACAATCAATTGGGCTTTTTACTTTGATAGAAACAATTCATTAACTGCCTCTCCAGCGATGATTCTTTACAACGAAAAGTAAGTCCAACAAGGATCAAAGGCACCATTCCTATGTCCAAACGCAATGATAATGAATCGCAAAAATTTTCAATATGGCATTCTTTCAACACTTAAAAATGCTTAGATAAATTAAAAGCATGATTATCCTCTCAGTGAACTTTTCATGCTTTCTGAGTGAACCTAACCCGAAATCCACTTAAAAGAATGTCCTCTATTCCCTTTCTGGCACTTAAATTTGGGGCTTTAAGCGTTAACAAAACCCCCATCTCTTATGGGAAGGCAAGAGTAGCAGGAGGAAAGAGCTTTATCAGTTATATCCTTCACTCAAAGGCAGGATGTATGCCAGGACAACCAAAGATTTTCACTCCGACAGCCCTTAAATCTCCTGGCTTTGAAGACCCCATACGAGAAAACCAAATTACCAATGCTTTTAAACGTCAGGCATGCGAAAGTCTACGAATCCCCATAGGCCCCCGGGACTCAGAAAACTGTCCATATAATTTCACCTTTGACAAATACTCGCCTCATGATGATGAGACACTTTTTGTCGCTAAAGAAGCAGCCTATAGGCAAGTTTATGGGAACTTTCATCCCATGGAAAGTGAACGGTCAACTGACCTTGAAAGACGTTTGCGCAATGGGGACATAAACATTCAGGAGTTCATAAGAGGACTTGCAAAGTCCTCTTTCTACAAACAGCATTACTTTGTTTCTGTAACCCAACAAAGGTCTATAGAGCTAAGTTTTAAACACATACTTGGGAGACCCCCAACTAATCAAGGCGAGATAATCAAACATGTGAAATTGATAAATGCCGAGGGATTTGAAAGACATATAGATGTATTAATCGATTCTGCTGAGTACCAGGAAGTCTTTGGGCAACATACTGTCCCCTACATGCGTTGTTGGAATTCTCCTTGTGGTTCTATAACTTCTAGTTTTGTTAATACTGCAGAATTGGCTCGTGGTTTTGCTACTAGTGATAATGCTATCCACCAGCGAAAAAGCCTTCCAGATCAACCTAGTGGGAGAAGTGTTCTAGTACATCAATTAGCCAAAGGCAACACCAAGGCAATAAGAATGCCAACACATTTAGCATTCGAAACTAATAACAGTATTCAGGGTAAGTTACGTTAATTAATTACTGTCAAAGAATCTCATATATGAGTTCTAAGCGAAATCAAAAGCTGGTTAAGAGCCTAAATTTGAGGAATAAGTTTATTGTCAAGAGCAATTAGCTTTCAAGACATTTGGTTTGAAGCAGTTCAATGCGCTTATACATAAAAAACAATTGCCTTACAACTTGTATATGAGAATTCATTTGTGTGTTTTTAAAACTAAAACCAATTAACCTTTAGAAGTCAGTTTTTAACTGTAGGCAAATTGGGAGGGATTAAAAGCTTGTTTATCCCTAGCCAAACATCCTGTCACTAGTGCTCTAATCTTTTAACTAAATGCCTCTTTTCCGTCCCGAGTCCAATGAGCCTCCTGGCAATCAATCATCTAAGACCCCCTCTGGGAAGAAAGTACCCATGGCAATGTCATTGATGGTGGACTCTATGGTACGAATGATTCAGAAAGCCGATAAAACTCAAAATGCTGATAAGAATGGTGACTCAATAGAAGGTTTAAATGAAAATTGAGCTTTTTGTTGCTCAAAGTGAAGGAACGTGGAGGTCAATGAGGACAAGTCATTCTCTTGCTTTTCAACAATTTGAAGAAGTGCTAGGACAAATTAAAATTAAAAGGCTAGAACTTCATAGAGAAGAAGTGACTAAGCTAATAGCTAATACAGAGTTTAAAAGTGATTCCATTGTCTCTCCATTCCTAATCGAATGGGAGACCGACTTAGACTGGTCCCAGAATAGTTTGGAAGATAATAATTTCGGCTCCTCAACCCTTATACCAATACCAAAGTCTGATAAAGAAGGTTTGATCTTAAGGAGCCATGGTTATATAGAGAAAGTAAGCGTTATCTCTAATTATCACTTTTTATCCGATGAAAGTTTGCTTATAAAAACTCAATACCAGAATTCTCTTACCGAGGAGAGGATATGGTTTGTTTCAGAAAATGTTCGTTGCAGGACCGCAGTAATAAGAACATCGCAAGGTAAAGGCGTCATCCAAACCTCCTTCGCCTCTGAGGTTAGAAGACTGAACCTTAAAGAAAAATACGAAAGAAATAATGACTGATTTTGAACTTAGGGATTTCGCTAACACGCTTGCAGGTCATTACAGTAACTTTAAGCAGTCACAAAAGTATCCAAAGTATTTTGCACATATCAATACTTACTTTAGGCCAATAGAATGGGATATCTTCAAAGCTCCAGGGTTTTATTCAGAACAGAGCTATGATTATTCACCTTGGTCACCTTATCGTCAATCCCTACATCGCCTTTTGCAGAATCAAGATATTTTTATCTTAGAGAATTACTCCATAAAAGAGCCTGAAAGAGTAGCAGGAGGAGGATTCAGAAAAGAATTATTAGATGGGGTTGATATTAAAAATATTACTAGAAGGATAGGTTGTTCAATGTATTTTTTACAAAAGGGGAATGGAGAGTACCATGGAAAGGTTGAGCCAGGAAACTGTTGCAAAGTAACAAGAGGCGTAGAGGAAACCTATCTAGTTAGTGAAGTAATTTTAAAACAAAATGAGCTAATCACTCTAGACCGAGGCTTCAAAAAAAGAACAGGTCAGCAAGTTTGGGGATCACTAAATGGACCATTAAAATTTAAAAAGATAAAGTCATTCTAATAGTCAGGTAAATAGACTAAGTATTTATAGTAATTTCAAGCATATCCTTATAAATTAGGAGTATAATTTATCTTAAGTATTTCTCCTCTAAGTAAAGTGACTTTTCTTTAACAAATCTGTTCGGATCGGTTTTAGAAGCGGTTACAAATTCTGAAATGTAATCAGAGCGTTCTCTAATTAATCTTTCTTTAATCGCCAAAAGGCATGCATAACGAGATAGCCAAAACTTAGTTTCATTAGGGTTGAGCCATATTGGTATATCTTGCAAGTATCTGTCTGGGAATAGGTCTAATAATGTATAGATTGCGATAGGTTTAAACTTCATAAAAGCAGGCCAACCTTTATTAAGAGCTGAAAGGCACAAATGCTCAAGCTCATCATTTAATTCATCAGAGTTACGGCCTATCCGCCTAAATATACAGATAAAGAAGTAAAGGGCACCATAGTCCTTTTTTGCTTGATTGAAATAATTTCTAAGAGATGGCAGAATTCTATATTTTTCACGTTTAGATAAAGTTTTTAAAGCAGAGTAGCAACGACTAAAATCGACACAAAATAGCTCTTTCACTAAGAATTCATTGCTTGCAGTTTCATCCTGAACATGCAGCATCTTTAATTCGTCGGGGTTGTCCTTTAAGATAAAGTCAATAACCTCAAATAGATTTAACTGGCCATTCTTTAGAGCATCTTTTGGCCACATTTTATTAATAGCCATAATCTTATATGAGGGCGCTAAAGGTAGGCTAATAAGCGATGGGAGAAGTTCAACAGCTCCTGCATCTATAACATCAATAATTGCACAATATCTTTGAATCTGATTAGGAAGTCTAAGGTGTTTATCCAGCTCGCTAATATAACTTCTATCGCCAAGCAATTGTGAAATAGCTGCTATAGATGCGCCTCGAATATCTTCGGGAGTAGATTGATCTTTTAAAAATAACTTTATTCTATTAGTGGAAGAAACGACTCCCAAACCAGAAAGGCTTTTAATCAAAGCTCTTCGATTTTGACTAGGATCATCTAGTAATTTCTCCATAACTTTATGAATGGAGGAATCCTTACATTTAAGCTTCTGCAAGGCCCATACAGCACTCTCAACCAAATATGGATCGATGCTGTTTAAACATTCGCCTATTGAAGGTATAGCAGATTTACATCCAAGGAAAGCCAAAACCTCAATGGCCTTCCTTCGTGCTATGGAAACTGCTAGCTCATCTGAAGTGGAATTAATCAACCCTAAGAGAGCCTGCTCAGTCGAGGATCCTGGATACTTAGCTAAATGAAAAACTGCTTTGTAATAATCACTAACTAAATCGATTTTATCTATTGGAGTAGAAAGGATTTCAAGAGCCTCCTCTTGTGATAATGGCGGAAGGTTGTCAAAAGGGCTCTCATTCACTTTCTTAAGTTTTTTTAGTTCAGCGTGATCTTCTCTCGTTTGATTTATCGAGATCTCTGTTTGAAGTTCATACTAATAGATTGAAGTCAACTTTTAAGAGTCATCTCGTATGAAATTAGCACTACCTTGAAAAGCCTTTAACAATTAATTGTTTCTATTGTTTCTATTAACATCAATAGTCGCTCCAAATTTCTAGACGGCTCTCATAGATAATATTTAAATCTCTTTGATTCAACTTGGAAGATCATCCTCAGATCAATTTTAATTCAGAGGAAGTAGAACTCACCAAGGATGAGGCGTCAAAACTTGCCAAGGAGTTAAAAAGGCAGCTTAGGAATGGGCTAAGGCCCAAATCTGACCAAAAAAGCATTCAACTAATGGTTGCCGGCCTTGGCGACAGTAGGGGTCTCCTAAGACGAACCTTTTCCGAAGGGCTTGGAGTTGTAGGAAAAGCAGCCTTGCCAGCACTCCGCTTTGCTCTGCTGAATAATCCCAACGTAATTGTCAGACGTGCCGCCGCTAAAACCTTAAAGCTAGTGGGAGACCCAGTTGCCGTTCCAGACCTTCTACATGCTCTCATTAATGACCTTGACCCAGTAGTTCAAGCATCCGCCGCAGCCGCAATGGCAATTTTTGGAGAGGAATCAGTTGAGCTTTTATCAACAGTCTTAATCAATGAACAAAGCACCGCAATGCAATCAGGCCTTGCTCGTTGGGGGATGGCTTTTATTGGCAGAAAAGCTCCTGAGGCTATACGGAAGGCAGCAAAGTCAAAACGAATTGAGATCAGAGCCGCGGCAATCGCCGCCCTAGGCGATCAAATCCAGTCATTAGATGATGTAGAAGCAAGAAAACTTGTATTCAACGCCCTAAATGATCCATCTGCAGATGTCAGAGCCGAAGCTACAACATTACTTGGAAGGTTTGATGACCCAGAATTAACAAGTCCTCCTCTTTGCAACAAACTAAATGATTCAGATCCAGTAGTCAGAAGAAATGCTGCCCTATCTCTAATGAAATCTAAATCTTTAAAGGCTATTACTGCCCTAAAAGAAAGAGCATTAATAGAGCAAGAAAGTGATGCATCTAAAGTTATCAACCTTGCAATTCGTCATCTTTCTAATCTAAACGATAATTAAAAGGTGAGAAGTGAGAATACGAAAAAAGAAAATTATTGACTATATAAAGTCAGTAATTAATGCATCATAAATTCTTCCCTTGATAAATTCATCTGTTGAATCTTTCTCGTATAAATCTTTCAAGAACTCTCTAACATCTGGGCTGTCAATCTCGACAAGAGTCATTATTGCTGCATATGATCTAAGGATATTTTTATCATTGCATGCCTTAAATAATAGACCATACCCCTTTTCTCCTATTAACTTTAGGAGGGGAATAACTGTTAAAATTATCTCTGGAGTATCATCCTCAATAGCCTGCTCAATGGTTTCCAAAACTTCATCAGGGAAGTCACGCCCACAACCACCTGAAGCGACCTGAACAAGAACCTTTAAACAGCTGGTTTTCAAAGTCTTATTGTTACTTGAATGCAAAATCTTTGCCATTGGCAAAAGTATTGTGTCACCAAATGAACCAAGAGCCTTAATAGAAGTTCTTCTAAGCCTCATATCTGAATGATCAAGGTTTTCCAAAAGCCTAGGAATTGACTCTTTTGGCCAATATTGAACCATCTTCAAATATGCTTTCTTATTGATGTTTGGATTCGGATGATTTAAATCTTCAAAAAGGTTTTCTAAGCATGGCTTTCCACCAACTTCACTTCCCTTATCATTAATCATATGACAACATTATTTCTAAGGAATATTTGGACTTTTCTTATTTAATTTACAAAAGAAAGGCAACAAATTAGCGGGACCGAAGAGAGAGAGAGAAATCTTTTCATGAAAGAGCATTAATCAAATAGTCAAGCAAAGCCTTAAACTCTGCTGCTGCCTGAGGGCTCATATCTCGAGGGATGCAAACACGGTCTCTAATATGGGCGAAAGCTTCTATATATGCAGCCGTAGGGAGCAATTGCGCCCTGATAACTTCTCTCATCCCAGCTATTCCCCACTCATCTAGAGGTCCGGTGCCACCAGTAACAAGGCAATAATTTATTAGGCGTAAATAATGGTGAATATCCCTAGCGCACTTGTCTTTGTTGGCTTGATCATATGACCCCTTTTGATATACCGCATCAACAGCATCTGCAGTTACTTTATCAATCCCAGAGGCAAGTTTTTCAGCGGCCTCCATTCGGGCAGCGGCTCTATCAAAAGATCCTTTCACCGCCTCTAAGTCGCTGGCACTTGGGAAGCGCCCAGCCGCGTCAGCTGAAGTGACTACTGTTGTTACTGCAGATTTCATGTGGTGGCTGCTTATTTAAAAGAGTGATTGGTGAACAGATCAAAAAAAAATCGGAATCAATCAACTAATGGCATTGATTACCCGGTCAAAATATGATGCTGCTTCAGCAGCAATCTCCTGACACTCAGCTCCTGAACCAGAGTTAATTCCATCGAACATCTTACGACCAGAATTCGTCTCAGTCATAATCGCAATGGTTGCAGCCTTCATTATTCCTATTGCCCTCACTGCCCCAGCAATTGGCACTCCCAGAGCTGTATAAGTCTCCTTTAAACCATTCAAACAACGATCATCTAAAACTGAGGGATCGCCTGCGAGCAATGCATAACTTATGTATCGAAGAATGATCTCACCATCTCTCAAGCAAGCTGCCATGCGTCTAGTGGGATAACAATTGCCTCCTGGCTGCGTCATGCCTGTGTTTTCACAAACCATCCCAGCTATTGCATCTGCAGCTATACAAGAAACATTTTGGGTAATTGCCAAGGTTGCATCTATACGCTTATTTGCATCCGCCACATATTTTCGAAGCGCCACTAAATCGCTACTTCCTATAGGGGCACCTTTGGCATCAGCACTTACTACTGCGCGGGAGAAGGCGTCAAGCATTTATAAGGCAGAACAGATCAGGTTTAAATTAAGACTTATCTGATCTTTAACCGATCAGACAGACGAACTGTCAACCTAAGACTTGCCTAGAGATATCACGCAACCTGGGTAGTTACCGCAACGGTTCGTAACTGTATAGCCCCCCCATAGAGGAAATCCTGATCTCGCCAACCCTGGCTTAGGCTTGATTGTCAGGTTAAAACTCTGCAGTCTTCTAAATTTTTTTCTAAAACTTCTAAGACACCAATGTCTGAGCCTTCCACTAAAGAGCTACAAGATTCCATTGACGAATTGAGTGCATATAGAGACAGGCTGATTAAGGAAGTGAATTCCATTGGCCAAAAGCTGCAAATGCCTGAAAAGAAAATCACTTCAATCCTTAAAGAGAACACTGAGCTTGTAAGGATTGAAAAACTTCTGTCAAAACTTATTGCTCAAAAAGAGATGAAAAATATGCCTTCTTAGATGAACCACAATCAATTAGCTCCAGGGATGAATTCTTCAGCAGCAAAGTCAACTGTTAATCCAAAAAAAAAAAATAGACATGCACAAGTTAAATATTAATTAGTGAGCTCCTTTAAGATCTGCTCAACTAATTTTGCAGATTTACTCCATGTATAGTTTTTTAAGCGATTCTTCCCATTATTTATCAGGGTTTTCCTCAAAGAATTATCAAGGGAAACCTTCATCAATGCATCAGCAATCTCATTCGGGTTCCTTGGATCAATAACAATTGCAGCATCAGAAACAACTTCGGGTAGAGCACCTGCTGAAGACGCAATTATTGGCGTCTCACAGGCCATTGCTTCAAGCGCTGGCAATCCAAACCCCTCCCATAGGCTTGGGATCAATAAAGCTTGACAGCGATTTAAAAGTTTATTTTTCTCTTCATCACTAACCCAAGGTATCCATTTACAACTGTTCTCTATCCCTAAGGTCTTTGCGACATGCTTGAGGCGAGGAGTGTATCTCCTGTCTTGGGGACCAACAAACCATAACTGAAATTCATTACCTCTAAGCAATGAAAAAGCATAAAGCGCTCTCACAAGGTTCTTATGAGGATCATGCCTTCCTAGAACAAGGAAAAAGGGCTCCCTTTGCAACCTCAGTGGACATAACTTCCCCTGGTCAAAACCAAGCGGGATTTCTAATAGCTTTCTGGAAGGAATTCCAAGTCGATAATGTACTTCCCGTGCTGTCGCTTCTGAATTGCACAAGATTCTTACTGCTCTATTAAGCACAAGCGGAACATATGTCAGGTGATATGCAAGCAACGGGGTTAATTGGGGATAGCGCAATGGCAGCAAATCGTGCACCAATACAACTGATTTAATTCGTCTAAATAGCGGCGCTTCAGGTAAAGGAGAAAGGAAAATTTGAGCCCCTGATTGCTTTAAAAGCTCAGGGACTTTGTTTTGTGTCCAAATCAATCTCCTCAGATGCCCCTTAGAACCACAATCAGGCATCAAATTGTTAGGTATTGGAATACTCCCTGGTCTCGTCCCTGCGAGGGGATCCAACAGTGAGACAAGCTCTGGGTCCAGCTCGGCGGCCAAGTCTCTTGCCACTACTCCAATCCCAGTAGGTTTCCCTCCCAAATAACTACCGTTGAAAAGTGCTAAGGGGTGTTTACTACAACTCACGCCAAAGGCCTTCGAAAAGCTTCCCAACAACCTTGCAGGACAGCATGGCCTTGCATTGGTTTAATTAATCCTAAAAACAATGCCTTTATTGTCATCCTTACCATTCGAATAGCTATTACCCACCATGAGCAATGACGTTGCATAAACCTGATATAGCTGCAGCTTGAAAGTCGAATACGCCTAGTTGAGGGGACCTCGCTCCCAGTCCCTTTCTGGTGCCCAATAGTAACCATTGGCATCCATAAGATAGGAATATCATCTGTTTTAGAGAACCTCAAGCAAAGGTCTATATCTTCATAGTAAAGACACAGTGCGAGGTCAAATCTTGGCTTTACTAAATGTACTGAGGGCCTCAAAAGAAAACTGCAACCACTGATCCAATCAACAGATACAGCCCCCACTTCGTTTATATGGAACTTACTGGAAGCATTGACCTTTCGACGTCTAAAAGCAAGGCCAGGATCAATCCATCCTGCACTAGCTTCGAGTGAACCATTAGAACCAACAACTCCAGTTCCTACAAAAGCCCTAGGCGAAACTTTTGCAAGAAGTACTAGTAGCCTTTCAATAATTGTGTCATCAGGCATAGTTGTATCAGGATTTAATAGCCATACCCACCCACCCCAATTTTCCTTCTGGAGATAGTCCATTCCACGATTACACCCCTTACCAAAACCATCTCCTTCTCCTCCTTCAATAATTGAGAGGAAACTAGGTGATGGTGAAATCTGCAGACAACCAGCACTCAATGGACTGTTGTTTACAACAATCCATTGATTTGGCTCACAGGTTTGTCTCGTCAGCTCCTCTGCCAATAGATTCAATGGCTGTTGAGAGTGATATGCCACCGTGAGAATAGTCAGTCCGCCATTAGCATCTATTGGCATTGCAGTTTCTTATCCCGATTTGAGATTGAATTCACTTTGACTGAAAATCCAAATTTCAAACTAATCCCTAAGGGTTTTCTTCTTCACTTAATCAAAAGTCCTTCCCATCTCTAGATTCCTTTAACAGACTTGCACAATCTTTTTACTTAAGAAGAAATTCCATCCTGCAATGAGTTTTCTTTCCGGCCTTAATGAGTCTCAAAGGACAGCAGTTGATCATCATAATGGTCCTCTGTTGGTAGTTGCAGGCGCAGGGAGTGGGAAGACAAGAGCCCTTACTCATCGTATTGCCCATTTGATTGGCCATTACGAAGTTGACCCCTCCCAAATATTGGCAGTTACATTTACAAATAAAGCCGCTCTAGAAATGAAAGAGCGACTTGAAGTACTCCTCGCCCAGAAGCTGTCCGAAGTTCAAATGGGTCAACCTTGGAGCACCCTCTCACTAATTCAACAGCGACAACTTAGAACCCGTATCTATCAAGAGGTAACCAAAGAACTCTGGATTGGGACTTTCCATGCACTATTTGCGAGGCTTCTTAGGTTTGACATCGATAAGTTCCAAGATGAAGAGGGGTTGAGGTGGACACGGCAATTTTCTATATATGACGAAACTGATGCCCAAAGTCTTATCAAAGAAATTGTCACGCAAGAGCTTCAGATAGATCCAAAACGTTTTGAGCCCAAAAAAATTCGTTGGGCAATAAGCAATGCAAAAAATCAAGGCTGGATGCCAGACCGACTTGAGAACGAACTAGATGGTCAGAGAGGGAAGCTAATCGCTGATGTGTATAGAAGATATAGGCGAGCTTTAGCCGCCAATAATGCTCTTGATTTTGATGACCTATTGCTTTTACCTGTTCAGTTACTTCAGCAAAACGAAGAAGTAAGGCTTTATTGGCATAACCGTTTCAGACATATCCTGATTGATGAATATCAAGACACAAACCGAACACAGTACGAATTAATCCGACTCCTCGTTACTAATGGCCTCGACCCAAAAGGCTTTACGGCCTGGGGGCAACGCTCTGTATTCGTAGTTGGAGATGCAGATCAGAGCATCTATAGCTTTCGGGCAGCTGATTTCACGATTCTTATGGGATTTCAAGAGGATTTTGGAGATAAGGAGCCTGACAACTCAACTAAAACGATGGTAAAACTTGAAGATAACTATCGCTCTACATCAACAATTCTCGAAGCTGCAAATGCCCTGATTGCAAATAACACGGAAAGAATCGACAAGATTTTACGCGCTACCCGAAAAGAAGGTCACCTAATAAAACTAACTCGCTGTGACGATGAAATCAGCGAAGCAGAAGCTGTTATTCATCAACTAAGAATCCTTGAAGCTGGCGAGGGCAATATGAGCTGGGGGGATATGACTATTCTCTATCGCACAAATGCACAGTCACGGGCAATAGAAGAATCTCTTGTCCGATGGGGAATCCCGTATGTAGTAATTGGAGGACTTCGTTTCTACGACCGACGCGAAATCAAAGATGTTTTGGCATATCTAAGGCTTCTAATCAACCCAGCAGATACTCTTAGCTTACTAAGAGTATTGAATGTCCCCAAAAGAGGTATCGGGAAAACCACCGTATTACGCCTTACAGATGCAGCGAGCCAACTTGGTATTCCACTCTGGGATGTGATAAGTGATTCAGAAGCCGTAACTACACTCGGAGGTCGGGCTGCCAAAAACTTAATTCTATTCTCAGAGCTAATAAAAAGTTTGAGGGAATTGGTCATTTCTATGCCTCCCTCAGAATTAATTCAAGAGGTACTTGAAAAAAGTGGATATATAAAAGAACTTATCACTGAAGCTACTGATGAAGCAGAAGAAAGGCGTCGAAACCTTCAAGAGTTAGTTAATGCTGCACTGCAATATCAAGAAGAAAACGATGCGGCAGATCTAGAAGGATTTCTTGCAACAGCCGCACTTGCTAGTAACTCAGACAATAAAGACGCTGCAAGTAATCATGTAACCCTTATGACACTTCATAGTAGTAAAGGGTTGGAATTCCCCGTTGTTTGCATGGTGGGAATGGAACAAGGGCTTTTCCCTAGTTACCGCTCACTAGACAACCCCTCCTCACTTGAAGAAGAAAGGCGCCTTTGCTATGTAGGAATCACAAGAGCGAAAGAACGTCTTTTCCTCTTTCATGCAAGCGAAAGAAGGCTCTGGGGAGGAATTCGGGAACCGGCTATTCCTTCACTCTTCCTATCAGAAGTACCTGAAGACCTTATAAAAGGAGATCCTCCAAATCTTGGTGGAACTGCCTTGAGACGTACTCATCACCTTGACCGCCTGACTCGTGTTGATCGGTCGAGCAATACTAAAGTTAGAAATTCCGGCTTCAGAGAAAGTGCCGCAAATGCTGTGCGTCGGAAATTTTCAGGCCCAGCCCCGGGTGAGCAATGGGCTGTAGGCGATCGGCTGCGACATGCAAGTTTTGGAGAAGGAGAAATTACTCATACATTTGGGAGTAATGAAAAAGTTTCGATTGCCGTGAAATTCCAAGGCATGGGGCCGAAAATCCTTGATCCAAGACTCGCACCAATCGAACCAATCAATAACTAATACAAGCACTCGGGGCGATGATTAGGGATGATTAAACAAACTTTGCATCTGTAAGTCACATGGAGTCACCGGTAAATCCGGAATCTATATTTGACCTCCCTGAATTACCTCCAGGCTTTCTAGTCTCTTTAAGACAAGCAGCATGGGAAACCGGCATTAATCGTCTCGCATTTGTAGGAGGTTCAGTTCGTGATGTGATGCTGAGAAGTATTCAACCAAATAATTATCGAAAATTACTAGACATTGATCTTGTGGTTGAAGGTTCAGCAGAAAACTTCGCAAAGTCACTCAAGAAACAACTGGGCTCAGAACGAGTCTCTCAACTACGTGTACATGAGGCCTTTCAAACTGTAGAGATGGTCATAGATGACATTTTCATCGACATCGCTAGTGCAAGAGAGGAAACATATCAAGAGCCAGCCCACAACCCAGTACTTTCTGCAGCCACTCTAGAAAAAGACCTTTCAAGAAGAGATTTCAACATTAATGCCATGGCCATAGAGATACTTAATACAAACTTGCTTGACCTTCATGGTGGCATAACCTCTCTCAACAAAAGGGAAATGGCTTTTCTACATTCAAAAAGTGTTGTCGACGATCCAACCAGGATAATTAGAGCTGCACGTTATACATCGAGACTGAGTTTTGAGTTATCTGAAAGTGGACTTTATCAAATACAAAATGCATTGGGGTGTTGGCCGTGGGGATGGCAGCAAAGTGAACCTCCTGAACTAGCACCGCCGGCTCTTGCTTCCAGACTAAGGATGGAACTAGAGATAATGTTTGAGAATGAGCCATGGCCTCTTGCTCTTCAAAAGCTACAAGAATGGGGAGCTCTAGCATTACTAGACAAAGGTCTTCAGTATGACAAGAGCTGGCCTCGACGATTGAATTGGGCATCACGACTAAATCTTTCACTATTAACTGCATTAATAGCTGGAGCCGACAAACCCGTAGACCTAGCAGCAAGGCTACAAATTCCCCTAAATCAACAAAGACTGCTCAAAAAAAGTCTTCACCTTCAAAAGCTACTTGAGTCAGAAAGCATTCCTCAAAACACATTAAAATGGTTGCCATCTAAGTGGTGCAAAACCCTTGAAAGAAATGATATTCCACCTGAAGCAGTTGCATTAACAGCTTGTCTAGGAACAAGAAGTTGGCGGCCCTTATTTCGTTGGTGGGCACGCTGGCGTTTCATAAAAGCTAACGTCTCCGCAACAGATCTGATTGAACAAGGATGGACACCTGGTCCTGAGTTAGGTGCTGAGCTCGAGAGATTGAGGCTAGAAAAAGTCGACAATGAGTTTAATCAGAGACCTTTCCTATTTCAAACCAACAACCCTGACTAGCTAATTGATTGGCTATGGACGGTGCGCACGCAACCAAAAGGGGGCCACAAGTCTGAGGGTCTACTAACAGTTCTAACAAAGCTTGATGTCGCAGACTTCCCAATCGAATTCCTTTTAGGGAGGTCTCCACAGCGACTGTCCCATCTGCTCGTGGTTCAAGCAAGCTCATGAAAGCACGGTTGTCTGGAGTAAGAGTACTGAAAAAACCTTCTTGAATTAATGAAATCGCTCCAGGATATATAGGCAATTTATCCAAGTACAAGATTACTCTTGAGAAACGATGGGCCCTGTCTTCTTTCAGAGATCTTTCACTATCCTCAATCACCTCCCCTAAGTGACCGAGGAGCCCAAAACCAGTGATGTCAGTACATGCATGGACAATAGGTGTTCCCTTATTCTCGATCTGGAGCGAGAACAGCTGCTCAACTAAATCATGCTGGCTTTGAGACATTTGATTAACAACCTCGTCATAATGTTCACTAGATATCTCACCTCTCATAGCTGCAGCGAAAAGAACGCCTGTTCCAATAGGTCTACTAAGGAGTAGAACGTCTCCAATTTGTAGACCTCCTTTCCTCCAAGGAGGGTGATCAGCCAAGGTCCTTCCGTTAACACATAATCCAACCTCAACTCCCATGCTCAGTGGTGTTGGCGCATCTCCTCTAGATTCAACGGTGTGCCCACCTATCAAACAGGCCCCTTGTGGAGCTAGGGCAGATTTAATCCCAGCAAGAGTCTGTGCCAGGAGCTCCTCCTGTAGGGAGGTCGAGACGTCAGGCAATGTAATAAGTGCCTGAGCAGACGTCACAGTCGCTCCACTAGCCAAAATATCAGAACAAGCATGTAAAGCAGTCAACCTCCCATTAAGCCATGGGTCACTTACAAGTGCTGGGAAACCATCAATGCTTTGGAGAACACGAAATCCTCTTATTTCGCTTGCAATCTCAACAGCATCTTGTGGCTGAGACCCTAATGAGGTCAAGCAAGCTTTTCTAAGGGCTGCCTTTAAAGGTTTGGATGGAATCTTTGCGGCACAACCTCGGCAAGGAATTTCCTGCTGTTTATTAAATAGCCCTGACCCCATCGCCTTTATGGCAGCAAATCTAGCCATAAACCTCTGATCAATAGCTTTCTTAAGCCTCCAAAAGAGAGGGTGAGGTCCAAGAACAATTCCTCTCCATAGAAGCCAAGCACTCGAAGAATCTCCCTTCATCTGGGCTCCAATTAGCTTTAGGGCATGGCGTTGAGGTTGCCAAGTCAATAAGGGCTTCTCTTTTGTCAACCTCTCAAGATTGACTGCTAAAGGCCTGGCAGCTTTAACAGCCCAAACGCCAGAAGGAGGGCGAGGTGCTCTCTCGATAACTGCACAATCTCCCACTGCCATCACAGAAGGGTTCCCTATTACACAGAAAGAATTTGTAGTAAGAACACGGCCACTGGCATCCACAGGCAGACCACTTTGCGAAAGCCAATCAGGAGCCTTGCTGCCCGTACAAAACAAAGAGAGGCCATTTAATGGCACACTTGATGGCTGAATCAATATCGAGGAATCTGATAACACCTTCAAAAAGGCTTCTTTAAGGTGCCCCTCATAAGCCTGAAGAAAAATCAGCCGCTTAGGCCATCGGTAGCGGAGCGAAACAGCAACTTCAACCGCAGCTAAACCACTTCCAACAACAGTTAAAGGTAGAGAGGGTTCCAATAATGAAAGCTTATCTTGTCTCTCAATCCACTCCAAGGCTGGCTCTAATGGTTTGACAGGCATTAATTTTTGAGAGTTTTGATGATCAGAACCAATGAAATTTCCTGGCGACTCTGATCCAACATCAAGGCACAAATGTGTAAACCAAATAGGCTGCCGCCCCTTAAGAAGGAGTTGATTTAGGGAGAGATCAACGCCTTGAATTTCACCAATAACAAAAGCCACACCGCTTATCTCTGCTAATCGACGAAGATCTATAGAAACTGATTTTTTACAGTAAATCCCAGCCAAAAGGCCTGGAACCATTCCTGAATAAATAGAAGTGCTATGCCGGTTTACCAAAGTGATCAACCCCTTTGGCCTGAGCTGAGGGTTCATTGCCCAACGCCTAAGGATCAATGAATGACTATGGCCACCACCAGCAAGGACTATGTGTTTAGCCCCCATAAAAACAACCTGTCTTGATTTTTTAGACTGTCTCAAAAAGCATTGAGATTTGGCCTTTACTCCTTTGATTGCTTCCTACAGAGTAGGGAAGAGTGACTTGAGCTCTGAAGAATTAGCCAAAGCAATAGTGTGCTCTTAATCAAAAGTAAAAGTCACCAAATTAATTTCATGGCCCTGACCAATCAATCAAAGAGAGGTCGGCCAGATCAAACCCAAAAGAAACGATGAAATCTGGCTACTCAAAATCAAAGCAAACGTTTCTTTGGCTTTGGTCAGGACAGCTAATCTCAAACCTCGGGACACAAACAACCTTATATGGCATAGGCCTTTGGTTCTTTGCTAGGACCGATCGGCTAGTTGATTTTGCGTTAGTAGCCCTAGTAGTTCAACTTGCAAGAATAATTATCCTTCCTGTCCTCGCAAATCGATTAGACAACTGGTCACGAAGGAATGTGATGCTTATAGCCAATGGAATTGGCGCACTTTGCACAATCTCTCTGGCAATAATGTTGCTAAAAGGAGGCTCCTCTCCTTCGTTGTATCCAATCTTATTAGTTCAAGGAGTCGCAGCAATGGCTGAAGCTTCACTGATACTAAGTTTTTCAAGTTTAATTCCCATTCTATTCATCGAAGAAAAAGAACTTATTCAAGCGAATGGTGTTTTCGCCACTACAGACAGTCTTGTTCTTACCATGGCCCCTTTCCTTGGCAGCTGGCTGGGAGGAGCAATTGGGCTGGAAGGCGTACTGACACTTGATGCTTGCAGTTTCTTCCTTGCTCTGATTTGTGTGTTAGCCGCTCCCTGGGGAATTCAATTTAAAAGCTTTCGGAAAAGAAGAAAACTCTGGACAGGTTTGCATCTGTGGCAAAGCTTTCAAGAAGTCAAGAATTTATGGGTAAATCTCCCTTTATCGCGTGTCGCGATTGTCATTGGTACGGCAGTCGCATTTTCTTATGGGGCAACAGAAATCCTTTTCCCAGCGTGGGTCGCTGTTGCATACGGGACAAAAAGAATGGCTGCTGTACTCTTCATTGCTTCCTTAGGCTACTCTTTAGGATTTTTAGCTTGGCAAAAGAAACTTGGTTTCTACTGGAGAAGCTTTTGGCTAATTGCGATTTTCATTCAATCACTCATTCTCATGGGAGCAGGGCTAATGGAATTTTCTCAAAAGCCAATTTTCTGGTTTGGAGGGGTATTCCTTTTCAGCGCCGGTTTACCTGTGGTCATGTCATCAATTCAGCAAGCCTGGAGTCAACTTACTAATGAGAAAGAGATATCAAGTATTTTTGCCTTACGTTATGGATTCGAGTGGTCGGCCAGACTGATTGCTTTTCTATGCGTCTCCTTGGCAGTTGATCATTTAGTCCAACCAACTTTGCAATGGCCCAACCTACCCTTATGGCTTCAAAGTTCTCTTGGAATTGGAGAAGGAAGGGCTATTGCAGTGACACTTGGAGCTATGGGATGGATCCTAGTAATAGCTATAGGAAGTCAATTCAGGAATTTACGCTCAACAAGGTCTGGAGTGCCGGGATGAAATTCTTAGCTTTATGAGAGTTCTTATTCTTACTTCAAGTGGTGGTACCGCTCATGATGCAACGGCCTATTCTCTTAAGGATTGGCTGGAAATTTGGGACCCTCAAGGTTCAGCTCATGTAGAGCATCTTCTAGAAAAAGCCAGTCTTGTAATGAGAACAAGCGTTAATCTCTACAATTGGATCCAAAAGCACTGGCCATGGCTTCATCATCTTTACTGGCGCTTAGTAGAATTTGAGGATCTAGTAAAGCCTGGAACAGTTATTTTTGGTCGAGGATTCTTTATACGCTTGCTTAGACAATTTCAACCAGATCTCATTATCTCAACTCACCCACATATAAACAGAGGGCACTTTGACCTGGCTAAAAGAGTGGTTGGGCCTTCATTACGCTGTATAACTTGCTGTACAGAACTAGACGGAGGATTTGGATTTAGTCGCAATTGGCTAACTCGTAAAGCAGATACTTTTTGGTCTCTAACCAGTGAGGTCAAAAATGAAGTTCTCCGAAGAGGATGCTCTAGAGATCGGATAAAGGTTCTAGGCCCTTTATTTGACCCTTCATTTGAGAGAGTTCTAGAGACTGTCCCTAAAGGGTTACCGGATGAAAATTCTTTACCGCTTCTAGTTCTTGGTAGCGGTGCAAATGGTTCAAATAACCATGTCAATTTACTAAATGCTTTACTCCCTCTATCTGGACGAATACGTGTAGTAGCTTTATGTGGTAAACGAAAAAGTGCCAAGAAACAAATCCAGAAATGGATTAAAGAGAATCCACAAATCTCTGTTGAAGCACTAGGTTTTCAACCTCCAGCAGCTATGGCCCGCTTATACCGTCAAGCATGGGCCATGGTGGCCAGACCAGGGGCTCGTACTGCAACAGAAGCTTTAGCTACAGGGTGCGTACTGATATTTAATGGTTTTGGTAGCACCATGCCGCAAGAGTTGCTTGCTAGACGTTACTTTGCTGCTAGAGGAATCGACTTGGCGATTGAAAACCCCATAAATCTCTTAAAAATCCTCTCTAGCTGGCTTGATAACCCTAAAAAATATGAGGAGCTACTCAATATCTATCTAAGAGACCCTCTTCAAGGGTCTCGCGATGGAATCAAGCAATTAATTTTGGGGTCGGCTTGATGCCTGTTCAGGACTCAATTGCAATAGTAGGTATTGGATGCCATTTCCCGGGCGGCATAGAGACTCCCGAGCGATTCTGGGAGCTTCTTAGAAAGGGAGAAGAAGCTATAACTGAGGTCCCACCAGACAGATGGAATCTCGAATCGCATTACAACCCTGATCCACGCAATCCCCTCACTCAACATGTCCGTAGAGGTGGGTTCCTCGAAAAGATTGACCAATTTGATCCTGGCTTCTTTGGTATCACGCCAAGAGAGGCTCTTTGCATGGATCCCCAGCAAAGACTGCTTTTGGAGGTGGCTTGGAGATCAATTGAAGATGCTGGACAGCCTGTAGATTCTCTTCGGGGAAGACCAATTGGTGTTTTCGTCGGGATATCTAGTGCTGATTACAGTTCCTTACTCTGGACCTCAAGTGAAGATTACGCGACCCCAGACAACGAACCCTTCATCCTTCCTGGCAACACTGGTTGCATAGCGGCTAATCGACTGTCTTACTTTCTAGATTTAAAAGGACCAAGCTTCACAGTTGATACAGCCTGTTCTTCTTCGTTAGTAGCAGTACACCTCGCCTGCGAGAGCTTATGGCGAGGTGAATCGGAATTAGCTTTTGCCGGTGGGGTTCAAGCCTTAATACATCCGGGGATTCAAATGAGTTTTTGTAAGGCCGGTTTGCTTTCTCCTGATGGCCGCTGTAAAAGCTTTGATGCAGAGGCAAATGGATATGTGCGATCTGAAGGGGCAGGGGTGATTTTGCTCAAACCACTTTCCTCAGCCTTGAAAGATGGTGACCAAATTCATGCACTAATCCGTGGCACAGCAGTCAATTCAGATGGTCGCAGCCAAGGGTTGGCAGCACCAAGTCAAAGGTCTCAAATGGCGTGCGTCCGTGAAGCTTATGGCCGTGCAGGAATAGATCCAGAAAGCACACAATATGTTGAAGCACATGGTACAGGTACTAGGCAGGGAGATCCAATTGAGTTGCGTGCGCTAGGAACAGTCCTCGGCGCAGGCCGACCAGAAGATCAACCATGCAGAGTTGGTTCAGTAAAAACCAATCTTGGCCATGGGGAGACCGCAGCAGGAATAACAGGCTTGATTAAAGCCGCACTATCAATTCGTGAGCGACAACTACCACCAAGTCTGCATTTCCACAATCCAAATCCTTCCATTGATTTCAAAGGCCTGGGATTAGAAGTTCAAACCAAACTGGAACCATTTCCACAACCATCTACTCCTCTGATCGTTGGAGTTAGCTCCTTTGGTTTTGGGGGGACAAATGCCCACGCAGTTCTAAGTGAAGCACCACAAGCAGCTAGTGGAGGACCCGGTGGCTCCGCTCAGGAGCCACCAATCAATCTTTGTGCTCTGTCTGCTCGTACGCCAGCTGCCCTTGATTTGCTGATTGCTGCATATTCAAAATTTATGAAACAAGAGGACCCGCAACTAAAACTTAACGACCTTTGCGCCAGTACGAATCTAGGCAGAAGCATGTTCCCTCATCGGTTTATCGCAATCGCCTCAAACCGAGAAGAACTTTTAGCACAGCTTGATGGGCATAAAAAACCTGCCTGGAGAGGAGAAGCCTCTTTGGCCGCCATGGGCAATCACCCTATAGCAGCTGAGTTAATAGGTCTCCAGTTAGGTGTTGACGGCCTAGAAGGGCGTAAGCAACTTGAAGCCCTAGCGATTGCTATTGGCAAAGGTCACAAAATTGACTGGCAACAATTTCATTGCTCTTATCCCTATCAAAAAATATCCATCCCTGGGCACCCTTTTATTCGTCAAAGTTATTGGTGGAACCGAATTGGTGAAGGTTCTACAAAAGCAAGCCTCTGGCTTGACCACCTTGGTAAAAATGATGGAAAGAAAGATGTCACCACTGAATCTGGTTTACTCAAACTCCAATCAATCTGTCTACCAGGATCTACAGAACACTTCAACGCCTGTCTTGATCCAACACATTACAAAGACTTAAAGGACCACGTAGTTAGAAACTGGAAGGTTTTCCCTGCCGCTGGTTACCTAGAGCTAGCACTCGATTTAAAAAAGGAGCGCAAAGAGGAAATCTCACTAAAAGACTTTCTTCTCGAAACCCCTCTAAAAATGGGAGAGAGCCCATTGCCTTTTCAGGCATTACTCGAAGGAGACGTCCTTACCTTTTACAGCTACGACTCTCCCAAGAAAAATTGGCGACGGCACGGAGAAGTCCTATTTAACCCATTACAATCAGGGAGAATAGGCTCCGGTCTCCACCAAAAAATTACTGCTCCTTCTGAAGAAGCTACACAGATAGAGATAACCTCATTTTATAAGACTCTTGACTTACTAGGACTTTCTTATGGGTACTTTTATCGAACTATAAACAAGCTCAATGCAACCGCTAGAGAAGCCTGGTCCGAACTTGAGCGTCCAGAAGGAGCCCCAGATCGATGCTTAATAGATGGGTGCTTTCAAACCGTTGCTGCTTGCACAGAGTTGTCATTAACCAATGGCCAACTATTGCTCCCAGTTGGAGTTGAAAACATATATTTAAAAAGATGGCCATTACCAAGCAAAATCAGTTGCCATACATCACTCCGCTCCTTGGGAGAAGGCGGAATGATAGTTGCAGACTTAACCATTGCCTCTAACGAAGGGGTCTGCGGGCAAATAACGGGCTTAAAACTCCGACGACTAACTCGGTCTGTTCTTGAGTTGTTATTTCCACCTAATAACCTTTCAACAGATCGTCCTGGATTATTCAAGACAATCTGGGTGCGCACAACTAAAAGTCATACAGAAGCCTCTCCAGATAGTGGTATTGAGATTTTCTTGTTGAATAAAAAGCATTCCAAGCAAACTGGGTTTTATAACTGGGCAATAACACACAACCACTCAATCAAATTAGTTCAATCTCACTCTGAGCTACCAACTGGGACTGATCCATTAGTTATTTGGCCTGAAAATTCAAGGGATCACCCAATTGATGAAGTCAAGAAACTAATGAGCTGCTGTCAAAATTTAGTGACCATGCAAGCCAGGCCTCTGTGGCTTGTTATAGAAGGGGAAAGTCCAACTTCAAATGCTCTTGCCGCATTTCAACGAACATTAGCTCTTGAGCATACTGAATTTCCCATTACCACAGTTTATTTACCTGAGGGAGTTGAAGAGCAACCCAATCAAGAGGGCTGGGATGAAATATGGGAAGCAGCTAAAGAGCACTCCGAATTAAAATGGCTCAATGGAGAGTTGCTATCTCCTGAGTTAACACCTCTTGAAGACGAGAGGTTCAGGATCTTAAGTGATGGAACTGGAAGAATTGAGGGCCTACATCAAAAACCTCTTCCAAGCTCAAGGCTCCTTCCCGGAGAGATTGAACTCGCAGTTGAAGCAACAGGACTAAATTTCCGAGATGTGCTTAATGCCCTTGGGCTCTTAAAAGATCACGCCAAGTCATTGGGCCTTGAAGATCAATCTTTAATGCCATTTGGAGGGGAAGCCGTTGGACGGGTTGTTGCCGTAGGACCAAATGTAGATCCAAAGCTTCTAGGAAAACAATTAATTGCATCTCTTACAGTCGGCAGCCTTGCAAGTCACGTAATTGCAAGGGCGGAGCTCTGCGTTCCTCTCCCTAAGGGAATGTCTGTTGAAGAAGGTGCAAGCTTCTCAACAGCTTTTCTCACTGCAGTGTATGGATTAGAAACTCTTGCTAATCTCCAGCCTGGAGAGACAGTACTGATTCATGCTGCGGCAGGTGGAGTTGGGCAGGCCGCCGTTCAGATAGCCAAACGGGCGGGGGCAAAAATTATTGCCACAGCAAGCGCGAACAAGCAATCAACCCTTCTTGAACAAGGAGTTGACGCAGTTTTTGATTCAAGGACACTTGACTTTGCAGATCAAGTCTTAACCCATACGAACGGGAAAGGAGTTGATGTAGTACTAAATAGCCTGAAAGGGGACTGGGTTGATTCAAGTTTTACCGCACTATCTAAAGGAGGCAGATTTATTGAGCTAGGAAAAATCGAAATTTGGAGCAAAGAAAAAGCTCGCCAGAGACGTCCAGATGCAAGCTACCTACCTTTTGATCTATTAGAGGTAGCCGCAACTAATCCATCCAAGCTCAGACATCTTCTTCAAAAACTTGTAAAAGACCTAGGGGATGGATCGCTAAAGCACATCCCTCAACAGACATGGTCTTTAAAAAAATGTGAGGACGCATTCCGACATATGGCCCAAGCCCGTCATATAGGGAAGGTAGTGATCACTCAGGGCAATAGCCACAAACCTCTTAACATTCGTTCTAATGCAACATATCTGGTCTCAGGAGCCCTCGGAGGAATCGGCCTTGAATTATTACCTTGGCTTGCAAAGCAAGGATGTAGTTCATTCATCTTGATTAGTCGGTCCGTCGAATCGCCTAATGAAAAGGCTAAAAAAGTGTTAGCCGACCTCGAAAAAGAAGGTGTTCGTTTTACCCGAATAGCGTGTGATCTTTCCAAGCCAGATTCTCAAGCGAAAGAAGTTGCATCCTTGATTAATCAATCCTTAAAAACTCTGCCAAAGAACAAGCCTCTTAAAGGAATTTTCCATGCTGCAGGCATACTTCAGGATGCAATGGTTTCCAAGATCGATGCATCTTCATTAGAGGAAGTAATGTCTACAAAAGTCAATGGCTGGCATCACTTTGAGAAAATTCTAAAAACATCACCAGGTATTGAATTTTTAATAGGTTTTTCCTCAATAGCAGCTTTGCTTGGTTCACCTGGTCAGGCTGCTTATGCTGCGGCAAATGGAGCAATAGAAGGCTATTGCTCTCAGTCAGAGGACAAAACAAAACGTATAGCAATTCAATGGGGGCCTTGGAATGGGGGAGGCATGGCTATTGGCCTTGAGCGACGGTTTGATGGAGTAGGCATCAGAATGCTTAACCCGGAAGATGCACTCAATGCTCTTGAAAGAGTTCTCAGTCGAGGGCTAAGTGAAGTGGTCGCTGTACTTGACAATGACTGGCAAAAACTTGCTTCACAAGCATTACCCCGACAACAAAGTTGGTTTAGTGAACTTCTAGAAAGCGTTGGACCATCGCCCGCAGAACGTCTTTGGGAACATCTACAAACTCTTCCTGAAACGAAGCGTGAATACGCCTTAATGGAGGCTCTAAGAGAGCGACTTGCAAAGGTAATGGCGGCTGAAGAGTCTGAGGGTTCTATTGAGCCATCTTCTATCGACTCTACGGCTTCATTATTTAATCTTGGACTGGATTCACTAATGGCAGTTGAATATGCAGCAGTTGTTCAATCTGAACTAGGGATTCGACTTGATTTAGAGGCATTAACTGATGACCCCAGTCTTGATGGGCTCGCATCAATATCTCTAAAACAATTAATGCCCCAAGGAGAGGCTTCTCCTAATGAAGGACTAAATCTGGCTGAGGAAGCGAAACTCTCCAAGGAGTGGGAGTGTCCATCATCCTCAGCAATTACAGCACCAGGGAAATCAATACTCCTTACAGGTGCCTCCGGTTTCCTAGGTGCCTACCTATTAGCAGGTCAACTCGAACGATGGCCAGATCTTCAGATACGTTGTTTAGTAAGAGCGTCATCCAAAGAAGAAGGGAAGCAAAGGATTCAGACCAACCTGAAAAGTTATGGACTGTGGAGTTCAACGTGGGAAGAGAGGCTAGAACCTATACTTGGCGACTTATCTCGTCCTAGTTTTGGTCTAGACGATGATTGCTTTGATGGATTATCAAAAAGCATTGGTGGCATTCTCCATAATGGTGCCCAACTAAGCCAAATGGCCTCTTATGCTCAACTCGCGGGAACAAATGTAGGTGGGACAAAAGAGATATTACGTCTCGCAACTGTTGCTAATCCTATTAGAGTTGAGCTCATTTCCAGCGTGGCGGTTTTTGAAGCCGCTGCTTACCGCAATCATGAGGTTCTCGAAACGGACGACATAAGTGAATGGGAAGGAATACATATCGGCTACTCCCAGACGAAGTGGGTAACTGAGCAACTAATACTTGCTGCGGGCAAAGAAGGGTTACCAGTAGCCGTTTACAGGCCACCATTAATTGGAGGTCACTCTAAAACTGGTCAATGGCATGATGGGGACCTGCTCCAAAGGCTTCTCCAAGGTTGCTTAGCTTTAGGTAAAGCACCAAAGCTTGCTTGGGAGCTTGATTTAGTACCAGTTGATTACGTGGCCGACGCAGTTAGTGCACTCGCTTGGAGTCCACAATCCGTTGGCAAATGCTTCCACCTGCAACATCCCCGTCCATTAATGCTCAATGACCTCCTAAGTCAGCTTATTACTGACGGCGCACCACTGGAGCAGGTCTCTATGGATGACTGGTTGAACGAAATCTCTAGAGATCCTAGTAATCCCTTGCATCCACTCAGAGCATTTTTCCAACAACGTTGGGGGCCTGAGCAACTCACTTACCCAGAACTCAATGCACTCGGAGTTCGAGCCAGACCAAGCTGCATAGAAACCCTTAAGGCACTTGAAGCACTTAGTGTGAGCTGTCCCAATTTTGCAGAAATGATGGGCCCATGGGCAGGATCTCTGTTAAGTAGTTCTTTGGCTACCTCCAAGTGACAAGCTCAGAATGGCTTCTTCTAATCTTCAGCCTTGTACTTGGTTTTCAGGCCTTATTGGTAAGTCTTTTCGCGAAGACAGTGAACACGCGAAGAGGTGAGAAGCGAAGCTGGAAAAATAATCCACAAAAGCATTGGCCCTCAACAGAAGTAATTTTATGCATACGTGGGGAAGACCCAACACTTCCGAAGATGTTGGATGCACTGGCAAATCAGAAGTATTTAGGGAGTTGGCGATTACAAGTTGTTGTTGATTCAACATCAGACCCGTCTTGGAAAGTGATTCAAAACTTTGCTTCGTCAAAGACTGATAATCACCCAACATGGGAGGAGGTAAATCTTCAACCTCTTAAAACAATTCCAAAGCGAGGCTCTCTTAAATGTGCATCCCTACTTCAGGCCTTCGATTCCCTTCACCACTCCTCAGAAATAATAGCTGTTATTGATGCGGATGCCGTTGTAAACACTAATTGGCTTGAATCCATAGTGGAAGCATGTTTTCAACCTGGTATTGGCGCCGTTTCAGGCAATCGCTGGTTTATCCCCAGCAACGGAACATTGATGGGATGGAGTAGGTCTGTTTGGAATGCAGGTGCTGTTGTATTAATGACCTTGCTAGAGATCCCATGGGGTGGATCACTCGCAGTTCGTCGAAAAGTTATTGATGAAGGAGATTGGAAAGACCTCCTACGTCATGGTCTTTGTGAAGATACAGGGTTACTCGGGCCGCTCAAGCAGCTTGGACTGAGTTACCAATTCAGACCAGAACTATTAATTGTTGATAATGATGATGACATCACTCTTCCCCAGCTAACCCGTTGGCTTACTCGTCAACTACTCACCGCTCGACTTCATCACCCGGGTTGGCCATTAGTAGCCATGCACGGTATCGGGTCAATGACTATTTTACTTGCAGGGATTCTGAAAGGTGCCTGGGCCACAGTGATTGCCTATGAGCTTGGATGCGTGGGCCTCCTAATTTGGATTGAGCGAATCGCCATGGAGAGAAAGCCCATATCCCTTCAATGGTGGGCAATTGCATTAATTCCTGGCCAACTATTAAACGGCTTCGCAACAATCGCAGCTTGCACTATAAAAAAAGTTGAATGGAGAGATGTTATCTATCGAGTAACAAAGCGCCCAAAAGGTGTTGAGATTATGGGCTTGCAAGCATTAAACGTCGAAGGATTAACATCGACTGACTCAAATTCTTTTGGCTAAGCTCTAAAAAAATCGGTCTCAAGACCTCAGGGATCTCTGGCTCAACTTCAATCTTATGCCGAATCAATGTCCCCCCTTCTACTGGAATAATCGTCCAATTCCCGGACAAACTACGAATAAGCTCACCCTCTAAAATTTTATAACTGATTTGAGTTTTCGGGGTTTCTTCAATCTCTAATAAGGCAAAGATCTTTAAGCCGAAAGTGTATTCAGCTTGGTATGTCTGAGCAAGTTTTATACGCGCTCCTTGTCTACTGATAACCTTGGCAAGTTTGATATCAGGCATTTCTGGTCCTGTTATTTCATAATCTGTAAGTACATCCCAGGCGCGATCAGGAGTAACTGAAACAAATATCGACGCGGTGGTTAAACCTTCTATGCTTTCAATGACAGGAGTTGTACTTTCATGAGCAAGGGAACCGATAGGAGATGGAAGTCCTACGATTAGGCCAAAGGAAAGAACACCAGTCAAAGAAGTCCTTCGCCATATCTTGTGCCAAAATCCGACTTTGATAAACATGGTAGGGGGCTAACCTCAAAATCTCAGGAACCATCATCTAATGGTCTCCTGTCATACCGTACTTACTTCCTAAGTGGCTTCGACCCAAGAGGAGCGACACATTATCAACGACTTTTTCAGGCAGAATTAAAGTCAAAAGGCCATCGTCTAGGCAGACGTAATCACAATGGGGTCATCAGTCGTTGGCCTTTACAGGCAATAAAAGGGGCCAAAAGAAGAGAGAATGCTCAAGCATTGACAGAGCTTTGCTTCCTTCATTGGGATGATATCGCCAGGGAGAATTGGCCTCGACAACCCTTAGAACTCCTGAGACAATGCTGGAGATATGCATCATTCTACTTACTCCAAGGTTGTGTGATTCGTGTCGCAAAACTTTGTCCTGGTGTTGCATTGTGTGGTGCATACCCATTACTTTTTTTTCTTATTTCATTAAGCATTGCTATCGCTACGGCCATCTTTGTAATTACTGGACTGAATATTCTTGATGTTGTCCCAACAGTAAAATTATTAGTAGGTTTAATAGTTGCCTCTTTGATTCTACTTAATGCTTGGAAACTTGCGGAAAAGCTTGGTGTCATCTGGCTCACTCGATCAATTCTTTTTACTCATCGGTTAGGTCAAGCACGTGATAGTACTTTGGTTGAACGGGTCAAGAAGCTAGCAAGTGAATTAATTAATCTAGAGAGACAAAATCCAGCAAAGAAAATTAGATTAGTTGGCCATAGTAGCGGTACATTTGTGTTAGTAATGCTGACAGCAGAACTGCGTCGAAATCCAGAAGCTTCTATCATTTTACCAAAGCTAGAGTTGCTTACGCTTGGTCAAAATTTTGCAAATTTATCCGTCTATCCGAAAGCAAAGAGGTTTAGGAATGACCTTGAAGTTTTAACTAAAAAACCACTGATTCCATGGCGTGATGTCACGTCATACCAAGATTTCTTATGTTTTGCTGGAGTGAATCCTTTCAGTAGCTGTGGACTTTCTGAGCCCAATAGGGGATCTTATCCACAGATGGATCTAATTAACCTGGCACAACCAAGAAAACTAACCCATCGATGGGAAATGCTCGGCAATCAATTCGAACTCCACTTCGACTATTTACGGAACCAATGCAAAGCCGTTGATTTGCCAAATCTGCTGCTATGGAGATCCAGTTAGCATCCTTATGACTGAAAGATTATCTCCAAAGAGATCCATCCCTCCCTGGCCAAAACCACTTCCATACACATCGAATATTCTCCGCAGACTTGCGAGAGGATGGAAGTCTTGGTTTGGACTCCTAAATGAATGGGACTTCCGAATCCCTCTAGGGGAATTAAACCTACTTGGTCTTCCGGTCTTTCTGGTTAATTCACCCCCCCTCATCCGAAAGGTCCTAGTAGAAGAAGTTGATCAATTCCCAAAACATCCCTATACCCTATGGATCTTGGAACCTCTTATAGGAAGAGCGATTTTCTCAGTCAATGGGGAGGAATGGCAATGGCAACGCCGCTTGATTGATCAAGCCTTTCAAGTCGCAGAGTTAAAGCGTGTGTTTCCAGCGATGTCTGATGCAACAAAGGCTCTTCTTGACCGTCTTGAACTACAGAAAGACAATCCATATATAGATATAGATAAAGAGATGACTCTTGTCACTGCTGATGTGATCATGCGGACCATTCTCAGTAGGCCTTTAGGAGGAGGGGAGGCCATTAAAATATTCGAGGCATTTGCTCGTTACCAACGAAGAGCTGGGAGGGCGCTGGTTTTAAGGTTCCTTCGTCTCCCCAAAACTTGGGTTCAAAAAAGCTTACAGAAAGATGCAAATATCATCAGGGAATGGATCCTTAAGGCAATTGAAGACCGTCTAGAACAACATTCGAGGAACCCACCTAGTCATTTAAACCCAGTAGATCTTCTTGACTGCTTAATCACTTCTCAAGATCAGCAAACCCATCGAAGCTTTTCTAAAGAAGAGCTTGTAGATCAAATATGTTTTTTATTTCTTGCAGGGCACGAGACATCCGCCAGCTCTTTAGGAATGGCAAGCTGGTTGTTGGCCTTCTCACCAAAGGACCAACAGCGTGTCAGAGAAGAAGTTAAAGAAATTTCAAAAGATAGACAACCAAATGAGATGTTAAGAGCTGATGATTTGCGCCACTTAAAATATTGTGTCGCAGTATTTAATGAAACGCTTCGACTTTATCCACCTGTAGGCTTTTTCATTAGAGAAAGGAGCCAATCTGAGACAACACTATCAGTGCCAAATGGCGAAAAGAGACGGTGTCCCTTAGGTGCGCTACTAACTCTTTCCCCATGGGTGATTCAACGGCATGAAAACCATTGGCCCGACCCGCAGGCTTTTAGACCAGACCGTTTCTTAGAGGACAAGGAAAGGACGTGGATGAGAGACGCATTCCTGCCATTCGGCTTAGGTCCAAGAAAATGCCCTGGTGCTGCCTTTGCGCAACAAGAAGCCATACTTGTGCTAGCAGAATTAGTTAGGCGTTACAACCTTTCTTTGATCTCTGGTCACACTCCCGAGTTAATGAGCCGACTAACTCTCCGTTCAGTAAATGGAATAAATCTGCTTCTCCAAAAAGCTGACTAAACCTTTTTAAAAAATCGTAGTCACTCGAGTTCCAAACCGTATATCTTTAGATCCCATTAACTGTCCCATGTCTACCAGACCTGCGGCATTACTCATATATAGATCAAGAAATGTAGTCTCTGGGTCTGCAATCCAACGCAATGCGAAGGTTGCATTGGTTGCTTTTAAATGAGAAGCAACAACATTAACTTCTGGTATTACTTGAAAACTTGCTCCAAGCTGAAAATTGCCACTAAAACCTATACCCCATGGATTACTCACGCCACTCCATGCAAATTTAGGGTTAATATTCAAAGCCAGCCAGGAAGTCGCTTCCCAAGTGTTTATAGATTCGAAAAATGTATAGCCTTGGTAACTTGCAGGATCATTATTCCTACCAAAGCTTATCTTTCCTGAAGTCCACAGAGGGGCCCCTCTCATTGGACTTAGAGCAACAGCCTTACCCCCAACTCTCCAGTTAAAGCCACGGTCACTTGCATATGTACTCGCCAAGCTTGAGGACGGCTCTCCACCTACAGGCATCAAGTTTCTAAAGTAACCAGCTTTGTAGAGATCAAGCTGAAAAATATTCGAGAGTGAGTAACTAACAGATCCAAATAAGTTCCCTTCACTATCTGCATTCCCCCAAAGGTGAGCAAATCCATCAGGGGGAATCAGCGCAGTATTAACAGTCAGACCACCTGCAGCCAAGGAAAATTGTCGGGGTGTTAAGGGGAGTTGAGGAGTGTCAATGGCACCTGATGTATAGCGAAAGAGAGCCGAGTATCCAACCTGATTAGCTGAAGGTAAAGCTAATAAAGCTGTCGCCGGAGTCGCCCCCCATCCATTAGTCAGAGTACCTTCAAGAGCAATTCGAGGATTGAGATTCCATATAAGTCCTCCAGTAAGGATTGGGACTTTACTGAAAGTTAAATGATCATCAAAACTATTAGTTCCTGGTCCAAATGGAAAGATTGCTGAGCTAAAAAGCTCTAATTCTGGGATAGGTCGCCATAGTGCCCCACTCGACAACCATGTGTTATTTCCATAAAAGGTTCCCTCTCCTCCTTGCCCCGGCGCGCCACCTTGCGTTTCTGGAAGGAAACTTACTCCTGGTGAGATACTAAACTGCCACCGACTAGACGGATTCCATGAGAAGGGAAGTGCAACTGAGCCAATAACATTCCTGGAATAAACTCTCTGGCCTGAATTGTTAAAGATATTTGGACTAGCTGTGTCTTGGCCCTTGCAATTAAAGGAATCACATCCTCCACTACCTACATTCCACACCTCAAGGGATCCAGCCAAGGCAAGGTTCCAGAACTTACCAGGACTTCCTGGATACAACCCATTCCCATCACTTGCAATACGTACTTGGGCCGCTCCACCGTAGCTTTCCCAAAAATTTGAGGGTTGACTGTTCAATCCCTTAATTGGTGCATAAAGAGGATCATCAGCTTGGGAGGCAAAAGCAGAAACCTGTAACCAGTCTTTAACACCTATATCAAACCTCATCCCATAATTTTGATTGCCTGTGCCCCCAGGGTCACCACCACGAAACGGCGACAATTGAAATGCACTAATTCGCATATCTTGTTCAAATAGCTGATTAGCAGTTGGGACTCCCTCACCTAATCGAAGAGGTGGCAAATAATCCTCGTGCCTCGGCATCAAACTATTCAACATTTCCTGTGCCTGATCAAAGCTTTCAGGCATAGGAAGGTTCAAAGCAGCTTCTTTCTGGATTTGCTCAGCTTCCAATAAAACATCTGATTGAGGGATCACTTCCCATTGCAAATCTGCTTGCTCAAAATCATTACTTGCTGGGATTTCTTCCCAATCAGGAGACTTCAAAAATGGAGCCCTCTTTGCCACTGGTTCTGGTACCCAATTAAGTGGAAGCTTGTTATTTTTCCGAGTGTTCCTTGCTAAGGATTTCTTTGCAAATGATTGCTTTCCTTTCGAAAAGGAGTCGCTTTTTACTTGCTCATCCTGCCTATTAGTGAGGCGCGGAAATAATTCTCTAAAGAGAGGAGCCAGTTGACTATTGGAAGAGTTAAGCGCACTGGATTGTTCCGACTCAAATTGCAAGTCTTCTTCTGATAAGAGCTGTTCAGCTTGAACAGCTGGTGAAGGGAAAAGTTGAACGAGTAGAGCGCTTCCTGCAAACCTAACCAAACGAGATAATTTCATTAAGCTGCCTCGTTGTGGAAGCCAAGAGGATTGGCCGATTGCCATGTCCAAACATCTCTACACATGTCACTCAGCTTTAATTTTGGCTTCCACCCAAGCCTTCTATATGCAAATTGCGGATCGGCTACCGTGATTGCGACATCTCCTTGTCTACGATCAACAAGTTCATAGTTAACAGTTACACCACTAGCTTTTTCAAAAGCCTTCAGGACTTCAAGAACGCTATATCCTTTTCCACTACCAAGGTTCAAGGTGATTAGTTGAGGCCCTGAAGTAAGGAGAGCATCTAAAGCAGCAGTATGTCCTTCAGCCACATCCATTACATGGATATAGTCACGAACTCCTGTTCCATCAGGTGTTGGCCAATCACTACCAAAAACCTTAAAGGAACTTCTTCGCTTTATGGCTAACTGACTCAGTATTGGGAAAAGATTATTTGGGTGCCCACTAGGGTCTTCGCCAATACGCCCACTAGGATGTGCTCCTACTGGGTTGAAATAGCGAAGACGAGCAATACGCCAACCATTTTGACTGGTTTGAAAGGGAGCGTCATTTCCACTACAACCAGCTAAATCAGCCAACATCATTTCGACAGCCGCTTTTGTTGCTCCATAAGGATTAACCGGGCGGATTGGTGCTGTCTCTGGGATAGGGGAAGATTTTGCAGCGCCATACAAAGTCGCACTGCTACTAAAAACGATTGTTTTACAGCCATAGGCCTCCATCTTTGAGAGCAAAGCCTGAGAGCCACAAACATTGACGCTCCAATAACTAGTAGGTTTCAGAAATGATTCAGCTACAGCTTTTAAACCTGCAAAATGAATCACTGCCTCTATAGGGCGACCTGCTTGGCTCCCTTCCAGGAAAAGTCTTTCAAGTATCCCTTCATCCCGGACATCACCCTGAACAACTTCCAAGCGCAGAGTGGCCTTTTCTAAAGAAAGACTTGCTAGTTCAATAACTCGCTCAAGTGCCTTGGGTGAGCTATTTGAATAGTTATCAAGAACAATTAAGTCGTGGCCAGCATTCAACAAAACAAGGCAAGTGTGGCTGCCAATGAAGCCTGCTCCTCCAGTTATTAGGAGTCGTGCCATTGTTTAAAAAAGACCTTTTGGTCCAGGGTCAAGCATCACCCACCCTGAGACAGGGGCGCCCTGAAGAGCTAAGTCCTGAAATGTTTTCTTCAGGTCATCTGACTTACTTGTTCCGAGGGAGATGATAAGAATCTGTGAAGAACACTTCCGAGTTTCACGTGGATCGCGACTTACTACCAAGTCCCTACTCCCAAGAGAAGTTGTCAATTGTTTTGTAAATTCATCCAATTGGTCTTTCGGTAAGTTTCCTATTGGGACAAGACCAACAGAACCATTTACCTTCCCCCCTAAGGGGCCTTCAGACATCAATCCAATTGGGATAGACCAATTTTCAGGTTTTTTGGCAGGAATTGAAGCCAATAAAGGATAAGGAACAACCTCTTCAAGTACTCTTTTGGCAAAAATCAGCCCACTTTGTTTATCTATTGCAAAAGCTGATCCAGTACCTAGGACTAAACCAATCAGCCAGCCAAACATAACAATCTGTCTTTTATTTGGACTAACTGGGGCATCAAGTAATTCAGGGTAAGAAACTAATCTCCAAGGATTAGGAGTACGAGCCTTCTCAAGCTGAAGGCGAAGAAGATTGTCCTCAAGGCGGGAAAGCGTGAAGTAATCTCTTTTTGCTTTCCTATTTAACTCTTGATAACGAAGCATGATATCTAAAGCTTTATCATCACCAGCATTCATATCAGGCTCTGCCATAAAGCCATTAGCACTAGCTTCAATATATTTTCTCAATGACTTCCTAACACGAAGCAATGCTTTTATAGATGGATCTTCTTCAGTAAATATTTCTCTACGCCTACGTAGTTCTTTATTAATTGAAGCTAATTGAGAAATTGAATTTTCATTCCGATTATAAGTACCAGACCCTGAAGAGTTAACCAATCCCCCAACCAGGTCACTATCATCTACTCCACTAAAAACCCTATTAAAATCAATTGCCGGGCCCGAAGATTCAGAATTATCTGACTTTATCCCATAACGCAATTGATACCTATCACGAACGCTGTTTGAATTAGCTGCTACTTCTCTAAATATATCAAGTTGTTCCTTAGTGTATTGCAGTCCATTATCTAAATTATCCTTTCTTTGAAGATCAGAATAATCTTGATATGCAACAGTTATTTGTTTAACAATGGGCAGCACAAAATCTTTATTAGTATCTCTATAAGCAATTCTCAAAACTCGACTACCTTTGGTAGTTCTGATATTTACACCACCGGCCCAAGATCCAAACTTAACATTATCAACGTTATCACCTTTATCTATTTTCAACTCTTTCCATTTCAAGAAAACAGAGTTAAGAACAGATGGGCTCTGAAGAACAGTGACCTCAGTCTTTATATCAACGCTTGGCTCTCCGAAGCCTCCACCACCTGCACCACCCATAGGTATTGCTCCAGACATACTGGCAAAGCTTTGAGCTAATTTATTTCCTGTTCTGTCACTACCTCCTAGAACAATCTGAAAATAACCCTCCCAAACTGGGGTTTGTGTAGATGCATGAAAAGCACTAAGGATTACAGACGTAAGTGTAATTGCACCAAAGACAAAAGGATGCCTACGAATTGATGCAAGAATCTCAGAAATATAAACATCACCATCATCTTGGTTCTTAAGTGAATCTGAAAATGGTTTTTGGCTAGATAGATTCATAGATATCTTTAATTACCTAATCCAAATAGATTGTATAGAGAATATACACCAACAAATGGTGCAGAAACCTCATTAACAATTTCCAAGGTGCTCGTAAACAAAGAGTCCTGAACTCTAACAATATCTCCTGACATTAATATTGGATTTCTATAATCAGATACTGGAGCATTAGGCTGGTAACTAAACACCCTGCGATCAACATCGCCTCCTTTTGTGAAACGTACAAATTCAATCTTTCCCCGAAGAACTTTAGGAGAACCAGCCAAGATTGCCTTATTTAAACTTGATCCCTGAGGAAGGGTGACTGCGCCAGGATACTTAACTCTTCCGCTAACAAAAACTTCAAAGAATTGCGGACTTAAGTTTGTTTGACTTGCCTCAAGTAATTGCTCCCTAAGTGGAATACTGGATTTAGGGACTCTAACAACATCACCATCAAAAAGGCGGAGGTTTTGTGTATCATCTCCTTTGGTGATCATTGATAGGAAGTTTACGGTTGTTCCGATCCTCCCACCGCCTCTGTAAATTGAACGTTTTCTTGTTATTTTTACTTTGGACAGGTTTGAATAAGCTGTTGACCCTTGACTAGCCCGAATAGCATCAAACAATGTAGGAAAAACATTTGTTTTTCCTTGGTCTTGAGGTAAATCGGTTGATCCACTTGATTCCCCATAACCTCTTGGGATGAAATCAGCTCTGGTCGTTGATGGAATTTGAATCTTGGTTCCCATTCTTTTATCCCTCTCAATAACTCTCGTACCCATTAATGTGTAATAACCAGGACGCTGTACTTCACCTCCTACATAAATACGTATAGGCCTATATCCAACTACTTTGATATATAGTTCAGGCTCCTGAACATACTCTCTAAATCTATCTGTAAGCAACTTGTTAAGGGACTTTATCGTTTGTCCTTCAATAAAAACACTCCTTAAGCGAGGCAAATATACCAATCCATCTGGACCAATTGAAAAAACTCCAGACAATTCAGGAAGATCTAACACCTCTACCTGAATAGTGTCGCCTGGTCCAAGAATATAACTCTCATACAGGCCACTTTTGTAAGTTTTAGGCTCAGGTATTGAGGATTCAACAGTTAAGTCAGCTTCACTAGCTGCACGAATTACTGGCAAATTACACAGAAATAAGGCCGCCAAACAGCTTGAAGCAAACCCTAAGTTCCTTGCTTTTACCTTGTTCATGTGAGGAACTTATTCGCCCAAGTGGCTGCGAGGAACGGATTGTAGTCGGTCAGTCTACTGGCCGTATGCCGGAGAGCCTGTCTGAAATGATTTCAACCCAATCGCGACGTAAAGGCACTCTCTTAGAATTCCAAGGAAGCACAGTGGGGGAAACCCCTAAAAAGCCTCGCGCAACCGAATCAGGACTTAAAGGACGCAGAATTATTAGGAAAGTATCCTCAACGAATGATTCTTGACTACTAACATCAAGTCAAATAAGCAATAAGCAACAATAGAGACATCCCTTCTTCTATACATCTACAAAAGAATTAATTAATCTTTTCAAGCCTTAAAAATCATTATAGGTCACAAGTAAGGTTCGAAAATCAAACTTGTTACTAATTATTAGTCTCAAACTCAAAGTTTTTTACAATAACAAGAATCCAAGAATAAGCCTTTAAGAAAGGCAGCTTTTATAATATTCTAATAAAAGCCATTAATGAAATTTCATAGGAGGGAGGGTTGGCCGCCTTAGTTTCCATGAAAGTCAACGTCTGGCTGCTTTCAAAAAGCCTAAAACTGTTCAATGCGCTTCAGGACTCATCCACCACAAATAAGTCTTAATCTGTCCATGGCAAAAACAATACTCAATCTTACTTAGTTTCTAAATGACTGTTCTAGTTACTGGTGCTGCTGGTTTCATTGGCTTCCACCTCAGCAAAAGACTTCTTGAAATGAGTACGCCAGTTGTCGGAGTAGATAATCTAAACGCTTACTACGATCCAAAACTCAAAAAAGCACGTGTAGCTCAGTTAGAGGCTGTCGCGAAAGAGAGTAAAACCACCTTCACTCTTGTTAAAGCATCGATCGAAGATAGCGAGTCCTTGAAAGACACATTCAAAACTTATAAGCCAGAAAAGGTGGTAAATCTCGCAGCCCAGGCTGGGGTGAGGTACTCACTTGAAAATCCCGCTGCATATATCCAAGCCAACTTGGTCGGCTTCGGAAATCTCATAGAAGAGTGCAGGCAAAATCAAGTCAAAAACCTTTTATATGCCTCAAGCAGCTCTGTTTATGGAGGGAATACAAATATGCCATTCACCGAAACCCAAAGTGTGGATCACCCTGTCAGTCTTTATGCAGCCAGCAAAAAAGCAAATGAATTAATTGCTCATAGCTATAGCCACCTATTTAAATTACCTGCAACTGGACTTCGATTCTTTACCGTCTATGGTCCATGGGGGCGACCCGATATGGCCCTCTTCCTTTTCACAAAAGCAATTCTTTCGGGAGAACCAATCAAAGTATTCAACAATGGTCAAATGATGCGTGACTTCACATATATAGATGACATCATTGAAAGTCTAATCAGATTGCTAGATAAGCCAGCGACCCCAGATAAAAATTTCGACTCTAAAGATCCAAATCCATCAGTCAGTTGGGCCCCACATCGTGTCTTCAATATCGGCAACTCAAACCCAACACCTCTAATGGAATACATAGAGGCAATCGAAGATTCTTTAGGGATGAAAGCAAAGAAAGAATTTTTACCCATTCAACCGGGAGATGTCCCTGCAACTGAAGCTAATACAGAAGCATTAAAAAAATGGTCAGGGTTCAAACCAAACACACCTGTTAAGCAAGGAGTATCCCGGTTCGTTTCTTGGTACAGAGAATTTTATGACGTATAAATTAGTGGATACCCTAAAAGCTCCTTTCCCAAATCTATCTAACTGCACTATTGCAATCATTGGACTTGGGTATGTGGGATTACCTCTTGCAGTGGAATTTGGCAAGAAAGTGCTTTGCCAACGCACTGGAGAAAGTCTCAAAAGAAGAGTAATTGGCTTCGACATCGACAACCAACGTCTTCAAGAGCTCCAGAACGGGTTTGATCGAACTAATGAAACAAAAACAGAAGAACTAAAAGCTGCTACCCAACTTGAATTCAGTAGTGACGCCTGCTTGCTTTCAGAAGCAGATGTATTCATAGTGACCGTCCCAACGCCTATAGACTCTGCCAAAAAGCCTGATTTAACTCCCTTGCAAAAAGCAAGTTCTACTATTGGTAAGGCACTCAAAACAAGAGCAGCAAAGGCAAGTGAAGATGTCCTTTATAGTCTTCCAATTGTTATTTATGAGAGTACGGTTTATCCCGGTGCTACCGAAGAAATATGTGTTCCTATCCTCGAAAGTGTATCTGGTCTAATCTTTAACAGAGACTTTGCCTGTGGTTATAGCCCTGAACGTATTAACCCTGGTGATAATGAACATAAGCTAAGCTCAATCACAAAAGTAACTAGTGGAAGTAGTTCCGAAGCTGCTCATTGGGTAGATCAATTTTACGGGTCAATAATTACTGCAGGGACACACCTAGCACCAACAATAAAAGTTGCAGAAGCGGCAAAAGTAATTGAGAACACCCAACGTGACCTCAATATTGCCTTAGTAAATGAACTCGCAATTATCTTTAAAAAGATGGAAGTCGATACACTTGATGTCCTTGAGGCAGCAGGTACAAAATGGAATTTCCTACCTTTTCGTCCAGGCCTAGTTGGAGGGCATTGCATCAGTGTTGACCCTTATTATCTAACTCATAAAGCTGAGCAACTTGGATACCTGCCTCAAGTTGTTCTCGCAGGGAGAAGAATTAATGATGGTATGGGGAACTGGATCGTGCAACAACTTGTTGTGGCGCTATCCAGGAAAAAAGTAGTAATTGGCGGAGCAAAGGTATTAGTTCTAGGACTTTCTTTTAAAGAGAATTGCCCAGACCTACGTAACACAAGAGTCGTTGATGTGATTAATTCTCTATGTAATTTTGGGATGGAGCCTTTAATTGTTGACCCTTGTGTTAATGCAAATGAAGCGCTTCAAGAATACAACTTGAAAGTAATAGACAAGTTACCTAAAGGACTAACCTTCACAGCGGTAATCCTAGCCGTATCACATAATCAATTTTGCTTAATGTCAACTAATGAATGGGAAAAGCTACTAGACCCTGAAGGGATAATTCTAGACTTGAAGGGAATTGCACCAAGAGAGCTAGGACCTATTAGATTGTGAGTACTAAATCTTCGTTAATTCCTGGAATCAATCAGCCCAATGAAAAGGTTGTTGGGTTAATAGTGAAACTGTGGGGATTCCTAAGCCATAAAAGGAAGAAAGATATAGGCATTTTGCTTGCCGTAATGATTATTAGCAGCCTTGCCGAAGCTGTAAGCCTTACTGCAGTATTACCATTTTTAGCAGTTCTTGCCAACCCAGAAGGTTTATGGAATAAACCAATTGTACAGATGTGGGCGCCAAGATTGGGTATCAATGGACCGGATAATTTACTCCTAGCTATCACTATTTGCTTTGCATTGGCAGCAATTACATCTGCAGCAATCCGACTTATATGCCTATACATGAGTGCTCGTATTGGTGGACTAATTGGTTCAGATATCAGCTGTGAAACTTATCGGCGCACTCTTTCTCAAAGATATAAGTTCCACCTTTCAGTTAACAGTAGTTCAATTATCAATACTGTCACCAATGACAGCTCCACGGTGTTAGGAACGGTGGTAACTCCACTACTAAGTCTTGTAAGTTCTGGGTTAACTTTAATCACCTTAACTACAACATTACTGATCATAAATTGGTCAATTTCTCTAGGCTCCGGAATTTTAATTCTGATAGCTTATCTTGTAGCTATAAATATTAGTAAAAAGCGATTAAGGTTAGCTGGCATAAAAGCAACTGAGCTTTCAAGAGCGATTTTTAAATCTCTCCAGGAAGGATTAGGGGCGATTCGCGAAGTAGTACTAAATGGAGAACAAAAGTTTTATATAGACTTATATAGAAAGTCAGATCTACCCGCAAGAATGAATAATGCACAAACTACATTTCTTAATCAATACCCAAGGCTAGTACTTGAACCAATTGGGATGGTCCTAATTGCATTAATTGGATATTTTCTAGTGCTTCAAGAAGGTGTAGCTACAGCACTCCCAATTTTAGGAGCAATGGCACTAGGTGCACAAAGGCTTCTGCCAATGGCACAAAAAGTCTACGAGGGTTGGGCTCAAACTAAAATCGGCAGACAGAGTCTATTAAATGTCTTAGCCATACTTGAATTACCAATTGAAGGACAAGATATAATTAATTCAAATTATAAATTAGGCTTGAATGATTCAATTCGTCTTGAAAATGTGAAGTTTAGCTATAATGATGATCTGCCAAATGTACTCAAAGGAATTGATTTAACAATTAAAAAAGGTGACCGAGTTGGAATAATTGGAAAAACTGGTTGCGGTAAAAGTACAACTGTTGATATTCTTATGGGTCTATTGGAACCAACAGAAGGGAAGATCCTTTTAGATGGAGAAGATTTGTATTCTCGAAATCATCCAGAAAGGTCTATAGGTTGGAGAAAATCGATAGCACAAGTTCCTCAAAGTATATTCTTAATTGATAGCACAATTAAAGAAAACATTGCCTTCGGAATACCCAAGGATCAAATTGACATTAATAAGGTAAAGTTGGCCGCCAAAAAAGCACAGATAGAAAGCTTTATTGAAAGCAGCAAAGGGCAATACGAAGCATTCGTTGGGGAGAGAGGAATCAGACTAAGTGGAGGACAAAGGCAACGAATAGGTATCGCTAGAGCTTTATACCGTGAAGCTGAAGTACTAATCTTTGATGAAGCAACTAGTGCTCTTGATACTGGAACGGAAAGCGCTGTGATTGAAGCGATAGAAGTCTTAAAGAGAGAGCTTACATTGATAATGATAAGTCATAGGATGGAAACTCTTTCCTGTTGTGATTACCTAATCAGAATCGAAGACGGAAAAATTACTGAGACTGGTACTCCAAAAGAAATCCTCTTCAACTCAGATCCATTAAATGAAGTCAATGGTGACTTATAATTAAATATGTATGGATGGATGATCACGAGCTTCGATGAGTAAGATAAATCCTTTCAGGTCATAGGCATGGCGAAGATTCTGCTTCAAGTATTATTTATTTAGTCTCAAGGTAACGTTGCAATATTCAACTGTGAACCATTTAATCAATTCATCAGTAGGGATACTTACAAGCTCCTGGAATCGATGTAAATACCTAGAGAGTCTATATCAATCTCTACTAGATCAGTCTTACAAGAATATCTATTGGATAGTTGTTGATGATGGTTCCAATGATGGGACCAAAGAGTTTATGGAAAAGGTCCTTTGCGAGGGACTCATAAAAATTACATATGCTAGGTTCAACCGTCGGGTAGGGAAATGCCGTGCTGACAACTTAATGATGGACATAGCAAATACTGACTATGTACTTTGGTGTGATTCAGATGACTACCTAAAGTCTCATTCCATTGAAAAGTTACTTAATGAATGGAATAAAATACCAGAAGAATTAGAGGAGAAATACTTAGCAGTAATAGGTATGTGCAGTGATGTATATGGGAATATCCAAAGTAGCAACTCTGATTCATTCAGAAAAATTCGATGCACATGGGGCGAATTAGATAAAGTGTACGGAATGAATGGTGATATGTGTATTCTATTTAAACGTAAGAGAATAGGTCAACATAGATTTCCTGAAGTAGACCTAGTGATGTCTGAAAGCGGTTTCTGGTCAAAGTTTATGCCTATGCAAATCATCTGCATCTCAGAGATCATGAAAATAATGTGTAGAGAAACCGAAAACCGAGTGAGTGGGTCAAAAAAAATGGAATATACAAGGGGGAAAGCATATGCAATTGCATATGCAGATGCTCCCGTATTCTCGTCATTTTCTACAAAAAAGAAATTTTTAACATCCTCTAAATATCACAGGTATTGTATCCATGGTGAAATAGGCATAATAGAAAGAGGGGTCTTGTTCAAAAGTGTAAAGGGTTTTCCCTACTATCTTGGCCTTCTTTTTGGAAGCATCCAAGCACTAAAAGATATGTTCCAAGGGAGGGTAGTTAAGACTCATAAAATATTTCTAAAAAATAAAGGTATAAAGCCTATTCTTAAAAGAAATGACTAAACAACTTTAGTTTAACTTAGAAGAAAATCTTTGATAAAATTCCATGGGAACATATCCTGGCTATAACCACCTCGAAGCAAAAGAGAAAAAGCTTTAATTTGTCTTAGTGGAAAATATAAACTTTGCAGTTTTTTTCGCATTCTGATAAAGTTAATTTTCTTTTTGCAGTTGGTTACCGTAATTTGGATCTGGGAAGTTGATAGATATAATTCTTCTTTTAATTGTTGATTGATTGTTAATAAGCGTCTTACAATAAATTCATTGAGGGAAAGGCTGTCTAAAGCTGGGTTCTTAGTTCGGACAACCATATGATTCAAAAGAAATTTAAGCCGAGACTCCTTCCGAAGGGAACTTATTGGTGTAGAACTAGTGTTACTTTGATGCCTCCTTATCAATTGCAAGCTTCTTTCTATTATTAAAACCTTACCTGGTATTTGACCTGCAAAATCATGAAGCCATTGATCATGGCTTGTGTAATGAACTGAAGAAGGAAGTATAAGGGAAAGAGCATTTTTTTTAATAGCTGTTAGTGCTCCAGTCTTTGGCTTAGACCTTCTCCCATAAATATGTCTTATTTGATCAAACTTAGTAATTCCTGATTTTACTAGTGTCCCATCAGCAAGATCTCCATCATGAATTGCCAGCCACGAAGATTCATTTTCAGACAATAAATTTGTAAGAGTTTCAATCTTATTTGAATACCAATAATCATCCTGATCTGCAAGAAAAATGATGTCCCCAGTACACCTTTGAAGAGTTGCCTCAAAGTTCGCTTTGAATCCCAATCTAGATAAGTTACGAGTTAGTAAAATAGGAATATCTGTAGTCTGATAAAATTTCTTGATTACATCTATTGTATTATCATTAGAGCCATCATCTCCAATGATAATTTCTGCTGGCAACATCGTCTGGTTTAAAATGCTATTTAATTGTTCAGCGATATAGTTTTCCCCATTAAATGTAGCTATCGCAACAGATATTCTAATCATTTTAAATTTAAACTTCCTCCTTAGAAAGGCCAGAAGAGCTATGTCGCTTTTTATAAATCATAAGGCATTGTCTTATAACCTAGCAATGAAAACTGACGTCTTAACACAGAATCTTCAGTAAAAGCGTCTACTCTCTGAGTCAAAAGGTCAATAGGCATAGGAGAATTCAATGCCTGTATTATTCCTGATGCAAGGTTAAGTGGATCTCCAACTGGAACCAAATAACCATATTTACCTCCATCTAACAGTTCCCTGGGGCCTGTTGGACAATCTGTCGAAACTGGAGTGCAGCCACACATCATCGACTCAACCAGAACATTAGGCATACCTTCAGAATATGAAGCCAAAGCAAATACATTCGACCTTCTCATGAATTTCAAAGGATTGGGGTCTGAGCCATGTAACTGAATAGAGTCATTTAAACCAAGTTTAGAAATAAGGTTTAGCAAATAGTCTTTTTGCTTCCCATCTCCAACAATAAATAGTCTTGACCGAACATCTTTAATTACTAATGCAAAAGCTCTAATGAGATCTTCGAACCCTTTCTCTGGATCAAGTCTCCCTACAGATATAACAACAGGTATATCTGTAGACAAGAACCATGGATGGGAAATAGGGGCATATGAATTCTTGATTCGTTGCTCAGTCACTATTATGTTGTAGGCATATGTGTGAGAATGAGAAGGGAAAATTCTCTTGTATTGTATTACCATATCCTTCGAAACACATGTAAGGCAATTAGCTCGGTGCATGACTAATCTCATTATATTTTTTAAGAACCATCCCTTCGAAAATATTCTTCCAAAATATGCTTGCTTATCTAAAGCTGGTACTCTTGCAGAACAACTTACCTGGGCGTTAGAAAAAGAAATCAACAACGCAATTAATAATACGCAATTAAGGTGATCTTCAGCAGAAAATACTATGGTTGGCTTCTGTTTTATGATGTAATTAGCAATGGATGTTATAGAATTTATAGCTCGTACTTTATCCAATAGGTATACTTTAATACTTGGATCAACAAGTTTATCTAGCTCTACATATGACTTGAGGACCACCAAGTCCACCTTAAACCCTCTATTCACTAAAGCATTTGCAAGTCTAAGCTGAGCTAAAGGAACTCCTGAAAAGTTAAAAACAGCAACAAAAACAGAGATTCTCATTGCAGTAACTTGAAATAAGTTTTTAGTTTAAATAAAGACTTAGAGAATAATTCCCTAAGCCTCAAAATCCAAATATCCTGATACTGTTTATCAAGAAAACAATAGATATTTGGGCAAAGGAAGAAAATCATATCGGCCTTGCTCAGAACAAATATTGAGTTGAGGTAAATAAATCTAAGCTTTAAGATTGATTTGCGAATGTCATTCAAAGTATTTTTCTGTACCACCAAGAGATTGGAAAACCTAATTAAAGTTCTTCCGATTCTTATCTTTAATATGGCCATTGGGAGGTCAACTACTGCTATAGAGGAAAAGAAATTGTAAAGGTCAATATATTTTTTCTTTGTAAATGTTGTAGTAATACTTCCTTGTCTAAGGCGATATGCCAAAAAAACCTGCTTTAAAAAATAGATTGACTTTGACCTCCTATATATTTGATAAATAGTCATAGGGTCCTCATAGTAAACCCCCTCTGGGAAGCTTATCCCCTGCCATATCTCCCTCTTAAAAAATCTAATCGATGGGTACCATGCTGTCCGTGCAAAGATATTTGGGAGCAATTCAGGTAAGCTATATTTGCCTATATAATTATAAAATCTTTTATGGGCTTTCATAGCATCGCCACTAAGATTTATACGTTTAAAATGATATTCTATTATATCTAAATCTTTTTGTTTCATTAGAGGTACTGTAGATGATGCTATACCCGGGAGATATAAATCATCTGAATCCAGAAAGCCAAGGTAAATTCCTCTAGCCAGAGATAATGCTTTGTTGCGTGCATTACCTGGACCTTTATTGTCTTGTGAGATTAATCTTATTTCAGCTCCAGAAGTATCCTGCTGAATAAATTGATTTATTACCCTTAAAGAGTTATCAGTTGATCCATCATCTACTACTATGATTTCTAGTAATTCTCTAAATTCATTAGCTGCGCTCTTAAGTGCTAGCTCAACAAACTTTTCTGTATTATAGTTCGGTATAATTACAGTCAGCAGGGGAGATTTATTCATAAGTTTCTACAATGTTAATTGCTTATTTAGAAACCATGACAATCCCAAAGCCCTTGTCAAAACTGAATTTTCTGTCCATTTGTTAGTTATAAACAACCTGGGCAAAAGAAAGCTCTTATTACCTCTAAATGGCCTAGGCATTGTGGTTACAGCAGTTGAATAGCCAGCTTTCTCAACCTCCTGAACTATTGCTTGAGAAACCTGCTTAAACCCTCCATAAGGGTATGCGAAGTGAGAAACTTTCTTGCTTAAAGTAGATTCCAAAGATTCTTTGGACATTAGAATTTCATTTTTCATGGTTTCATATGGTTCTTTCGCTAAATTGGGATGAGAGAGTGTGTGGCTGCCAATTTCTATCAACGGTTCTAAAGCCAAGGATCTAAGCTCACTTGGTGTTAAGAAAATATCCCAATTAGGTTTAACACCTGTTTTATCCATAAGGGAATTACATACTCTCTTCTGAAGTAAGGTTGAAGAGTTAGAAACAAAATAGGAAATATTATCTCGACCAAAATCAATCCCCGTAAATATTGAGTTAACATCATGAGTATCTATTGTTGACTGTATTAAACTGTTAAAACTTAGATCATAAAGATGAATTAAATAATGATGTGTAGGGGTACAATCTCTAGAGATATAGCCACTTGTAACATAAACTGTAGTTGGCATACTAAATTTCTTTATTGCAGGCAAGGCAAACTCTAAGTTGTCAGAATAACCATCATCAAATGTTATGTGACAGAGTGGCTTACTGCTTCTAACATTAATTCGCGAGAGATATGTATCAAGATCAACACAACAAAAATTCTCTGCAAGAAAGGCTAGGAATTTTTCAAATGAGTCAACAGTAATAACATAGTCATCTCCTGGAAAGTTTTTAGACTCATGAACAGCGGGAAGTACTCTATGAAAACAGAATATTGCACCATTTGCTGTTGGAGAGAATGAAAGCAAATTCTTAAGCAAAGGATGTCTAGAGATACTAAATAATGACGACTTTATCCTTGACTTTATACCTTTAGAAATCATGTTTGATTTAACCCTAAACTATAGAGTGGGTTTCCAATTCAAATGCAGATCAACCAAGAAAATGGTTTTGAGAAATCAAAGTTCGTTTGAACAGTAATCTAATCTTAATTACCATTATACTCCCAACCATTAGTAATGGCATTTAAACCGGTTAAGTTGTAAAACTACTAATATCCTTCCATTAAGCGATAATGAGGGAGCAAATTTGCTAGTATTTGAATCTAGATTATTAAGTATGAGTAACAACCACCTGATAGATATTATCAAATATAGGGTTAGGCAACTATTTCCTAAAAGGTTTCAAGTACCATTAAAATTCTACTTTAATGCATTGAACAATCAGCTAGAGCAAGAATTTAAGCTGCTTAGGTTTATTGTTAAGCAAGGAAATACTGTTGTTGATATAGGTGGAAATAGAGGCGCGTATGCCTATGCTCTCTATAAGTTGGGTACCAAAGTCCATATCTTCGAGCCTAATGTCGATTGTGCTTTGGTGCTCTCAGCATGGGCAAAAGGCAAATCATCTATAGAAGTGCATCAACTGGCATTATCTGACAAAAAAGGAACTGGAACATTAAGTGTCCCAATTGATGAAGCTGGCGTAATACATGACTCATCAGCATCCTTAGAGAAGAAAAACTTTCAAGGTTTCATCCAACAAGAAGTGAACTTAAGTGCCTTAGATGAGCTTGACTTAGGAAAAGTCAACTTCATCAAGATAGATGTAGAAGGTCATGAGTTCAATGTAATTAAAGGAGCTATCAATACAATAAAGAATCATCAACCTGCATTATTAATTGAAATAGAAAAAAGGCATTTAAACAGACCTTTTGAAGACACCTTTAAAGTTCTTGAAGATCTAGGATATCAGGTTTTCTTTATGGAAAATGGAATTTTAAATCCTTTTCGAAATTTTATTATTTCTAAGCACCAGCCTATTGCCAGCAATTTGAACACTGCAGAAAAATACATTAACAACTTCCTTTTTCTGCACAATGAATTACTAAGTAAAGATGCCTACAAGGATCTACTAGAGGAATGCTCCTAAGATTAGATATTTCTATCACCAAATGCAATACTAGGTAATAACCCTAATTTTTTTCAAGTCTTGGTACACCAGTGAAAACGAGTTGCATTTACTTTTAAAAGGTAACTAAAAGAACTGCTAGTATGCGAAATATATTATTTCTCTACAAAACAATCGCCGGTGAACCAAAGCCTTATGAACATCGGAAGGTTACAAGTATTAGTCCATCTATTAAAAGAATCACATTTTCATTCGTTTAATGTGGAAAATGTTTAAGCTGTTTTTTAAAATAATCCGATATTACTAAACAGATCTATTCCCCAACTTTTAGTGAATGAAGATAGCCCTCAATGCCACTTGTATGAATGACCGGCCTTCAGGCGCCAAGCAGAGGTTTTTAGGGCTTTATGGTTCCTTAATACAAGAACTCCCAAATACTGAATTTGTGATCTTTGAGCCAAGGGATTGCGCAGTCTCAAATTGGTTCTCATCCCATGAAAACATCACCTCAAGGAGTACACCTCTTCCAAGCACAGGACGCTTGGGAAAATTTAGGGCTGGGCTGGGTTACTGGCAAAAAGCATTTGAAGAGGAAAGCTTCGATATCTATGAAGCAATGAATCTTCCATTAGTCCGTCCACCCAATGGACCCTCTTTGCTCACAATTCATGATGTGCGTGGTTTATATGAGAACAATCTCTCATCAATTAGACCTCTTTTTAAAGCAGTATTACTTCAATCAATAAAGAGAGCAGACCGTATCATTACAGTCTCAGAGACAATGCGACTAGAAATTCTTTCTTTCTACTCTGAAACACCTGTATCTGTTGTCTTCAATGGTATTAATACTGAAGAGTTTACAAATATTTCACAGTCTGCGTGTGATAAATTCCTCAAAAAGTATTATTTACCTAGAAATTTTGTCTTGTCAGTAGGTCATCTTGAAAGCCGCAAGAATTATACTCAGTTAATTGAAGCGATGTCTATGCTTAAATTTAAAGGACTCAATTGTCCTTTAGTTATTGTTGGCAATGATAGTGGAGAGGGGAGTTCTATAAAGGAGAAAATATCTCAATTAAATATGTCTAAGGACGTTACTTTGCTGACAGGTCTATCTGATGATGAGGTTAAATGTGCCTATTCATCTTGTTCCTTGTTTGTCTTCCCTTCTACATATGAAGGATTCGGTATACCAATTCTTGAGGCAATGGCTTTTAAAAAACCTATTGCACTGAGTTCATTACCGGTTTTCCGTGAAATCACAGAAGATCAAGCTATCTATTTCCCTCCTAATGACATTGAAGGCATGGCATATGCTATAGAAAGTGCTCTCACTTCAGAAGAGCTAAGAGAGAAAATTATTAAATATGGGTGCAAACGTATACAAGACTTTTCTTTCCAGACATTGGCAAAAGAAATGGTTAATATCTATAGAGACTTAATCTAGTTTCCTATAATGAAAGGAATGAATTTTCAATATATATTTGAAGCAACCTTCTCAAAAACTAATTTGAATATTGAATCATCGTTTTATTGTATTCTTTGAGGTACGTTTACTATTATCAAAATCGGATTGTCTAAAATTTATAGGATTCTCATTTGCTGGGCTTCGAACCCCCCTGAAAGAACTCGTTCATGATCCCTTACATCATCACATGGGGGCTTTTAGCCTTTCCTGCCTTTACAAGCAAAAAAAACTGGTCAAAAACAACTCTTTATACCCTTCTATTCTTCCTAGTCATTTTTATTGGACTGAGAATTGAAGTAGGGGGTGACTGGTATAACTATGTTGTCGATATAGAGCAATATAAAAATCGTCCCTTTCTCGCGGAGGTTATTACTGAGCCTGAACCCTTTTATTCAGTATTAGCTTGGATAGGTTCTAACTGGGGGGGAGGGATCTATGTATTCAATATTGTCAGTAGCATAATTTTTAGTATTGGGTTATTGAGGTTTTGCCGTATCCAACCTCGCCCATGGCTGTCATTATTACTGGCTTTCCCCTATTTGATAATTATCGTGGGAATGGGATATACCCGTCAAAGTGTAGCTATTGGGCTGGAAATGCTTGCTCTGCTAGCTCTTCAAAGAAAGAAATTACCTGAATACATTGGTTGGATTTTAGTGGGATCTACATTTCATCGTTCCATCCTTATTCTCCTGCTCTTACCAGTTACAACAATTTCACCAACACTTAAATTCTTTAACTTAATCCGAACAGGCCTAATTACTGGTGGAGCTTATGGACTTTATGTAGGTTTCATCCGACCAGCATTAAGTGTCAGCCTTGTTTATTACGCTGCAGATCAAATGACCTCATCTGGAGCTTGGACTCGTGTAATACTCTGCGTACTTCCTGCAATAGCTCTATTACTAGTCCGAAGCCGATTTAACTTAGATCGAATTGAGAATCGAATCTGGACATGTTTTGCATTACTTGCTTTGGGTTCTGCATTAGGTCTGGCCTTAGGTTTACCTACAACGATGATTGATCGACTTGCTCTTTATCTAATACCTCTTCAGATTTTTGTTGGCTCTCGCTTACCTGAGACCAGGTTATTTGCTCTAAAACCTGTTGCTTGGAAGCAAATACTAATCTTATTATCTTTTTCCGTGATGATGGTATGGCTACTTTTTGCACTTCATGCATATGCATGGCTACCTTATAGAAACCTATTGCTGCCTCTCTAATTATTTTTAATGTGTGGCATAGCAGGCCTTTGGCTAATTAATTCATCCCCAGAGCATGAGATCAGAGAGAGTCTCGATAAGATGGTGCAATCTATTGCTCATCGAGGGCCAGACGACTCTGGTGTTTGGGTCAATGAGAAGATAGGTCTAGGACTAGGGCATCGAAGGCTTTCAATACTGGATCTATCCGAAGCTGGGCATCAGCCTATGGTCAGTAAAAGTGGTCGGTATTTGATTGTATTTAATGGAGAAATATATAACCATCTGGAATTAAGGAGCAAACTCGAATCTGAAGAACGATTGAGTTCGAAATGGCACGGGCTATCCGATACAGAAACTCTAATAGAAGCAATTGCATCTTGGGGGCTTAAGAAAACTCTTGATCTTGTTTCAGGAATGTTTGCATTCGCTCTTTGGGATAAGGAAAAGCAAAAACTATTTCTCACTAGAGATCATTTTGGAGAAAAACCACTTTATTGGGGCTTGTTACCTGGGTATGGAATTGTTTTTTCTTCAGACTTAGTAGCCTTAAAAGGAATCAAGCAATTTCAAAAGAAAATTTCTCATCAGGCAGTAGAGGCCTATAAGCATCTTGGCTGTATACCTGCTCCTCTAAGTATTTACAAAGATGTGCATCAACTACCACCAGGCAATTTTATAGAGATCTCGGCTGGACCCTCTGGTTTTGTGATGTGCAACTTACCCAAACCTATTACGTGGTGGAGCTCAAAAGATGTTGCCTATGATTCATCATGTTTATCAGAAAAGGCTGCCTTCAAAACCGATCTAGATGCACTCAACTCTCTAGAAAAAGTCTTAGCCAAGGCAATTCAAAGTCAATCAATTGCAGATGTACCTCTTGGCTCATTCCTATCAGGAGGAATTGATTCATCACTTATCACGGCTCTACTTCAGCAATCAAGAGTTGACCCCGTAAAAAGTTTTACTGTTTCCTTCCCAGATGAGGAGCTTTTCAACGAAGCACCTTATGCAAAAGCGATAGCAAAGCATCTGAAAACTGATCACACAGAGATTCCTATTACTTCTAATGATGCTCAAATTCTGATTCCCTCCTTAGCAAGAATATATACAGAACCATTTGCAGACTCTTCACAAGTCCCCACTCAACTTCTATGCAGGGAAGCACGGCGATCAGGACTAACCGTGACACTTACTGGTGATGGTGGAGATGAATTGTTTGGGGGCTACAATCGACACCTTTATGCCCCAACGCTGCATCAAATATTTGGGAGTTGGCCATCTCCTGTCAGGAGACTTCTAGCTGCAATTATCTATAAAGCTCCTAATCAAATCCTTGGTATTGAATCTGATGGCTTAGCACAACAAAAAAAACAAAAACTAGCTAACGCTATCAAGGCTGCTCACTCAATAGAAGAGTTGCATAATCGACTCCGAGGTGTTACCCCCATGGCAGAGACAAGCAACATACATAGATATGCACTTCCAAATGCACCATCAGTATCTGAGCAATTGATGCTTGAAGACATTCTTACTTACCTCCCTACAGATATTCTTGTAAAAGTCGACCGCGCTTCTATGTCTGTGGGTTTAGAGACAAGAGCACCTTTCCTCGATCATAGAGTCGCAAAACTTGCCTGGAGCATGCCATTAAAATATAAAATTCGACGGGAATCTCGTAATCAAATCAGCAAATGGGCTTTGCGAAAGTTATTAACAAAGTTCGTTCCAAACAATCTTTTTGAAAGGCCAAAAGCCGGTTTTGCTATGCCTATCGGCAATTGGTTAAGAGGTCCACTAAAAGATTGGGCAAATGACTTGTTAACAGCAAGATCTTTACAAAGTTATGGTTGGTTTAATTCAAATGAAGTCAATATTCTTTGGAAACAACATCTCTCTGGAGATTTTGATCATATGCCTAAGCTTTGGTCTGTCCTCATGGCCCAAGCATGGTTTGCAGAATGGCAATGACTTAGGAAATGTTGCCTCAGATGAAACTCCTTCCAAAAAAAATCTCTTATAATCCGCCATGACATCAATTCTGTTAGTAGCGAATACAAGCTGGTATGTCTACAATTTTCGACTCCCATTAATTAAAGATCTGAAGCTTAAAGGTTATGGAGTAGATGTTGTTGCACCTTTTGACAACTACACCCATCTTCTTGAACATGAAGGAGTGAAAGTTCATATTTGGAAAGTCTCACGACAATCAATCAACCCTTTCTTAGAACTCAACTCCATCATTGAATTAATTCGACTTTATCGCTCTATACGACCAGATTTGGTTCATCATTTCACCATCAAGGCATGTATATATGGAACTATTGCAGCAAAATTCTCAAACGTTTTTAGGGTCCTAAATGCAGTTACTGGATTAGGGCACGTTTTTCTAGAGAGAGGCTTACATAGCCGATTAATGCGTAGATGTTTAAGGCCCTTATACCGGACAGTATTTATGGCCCGAAGATCGACAGTGATCTTTCAGAATAGTGACGATCAAAGAAAGTTTATCCGCCTCGGAATCACCGAAAGTAATAAATCAGTGCTGATCCGTGGTTCAGGGGTGGACATAGAACATTTCAAGCCACTAAAAACTAGAAAAAAGAAATTCAATTCTCCTCCCCAATTACTCTTTCCATCAAGGATTATTCGCCAAAAGGGAATCTATGAACTTCTGGCTGCCTCTAGAAAGCTATGGGGAAAAGGCTTGGAATTTGAGCTCTTAATTGCTGGTAAATTAGATTCTGGCAACAGAAGCTCTCTTTCTCTAAGCGAGTTGAAGGAGCTAAGAAGAGAGAAGAGGGTAAGTCTTCTTGGACATATTGATGATATGAGCGAACTCTATTCACAAGTTGATTTAGTGATCCTGCCATCCTGGCGGGAAGGGCTCTCTAGAGCTCTTATTGAGGCTGCTGCAATGGAACTACCAATAATCACTACTGATGTTCCTGGCTGTAGGGACGTTATTGATCATGGAGGTTCAGGGTTACTTGTACCAGTTAAAGATACACATTCGCTAATGCTTGCTATTCAACTTCTACTAAGTAATCAAGACTTTGCGTATCATCTTGGAGAAACAGCTCGTCGAAAAGTGGTTAATGAATTCCAAGTATCTCTTATCAATGAAAAAACAGTTGCGCAATACGAAAGACTTCTTCTTATGGAGCCAACTAAAGATTAGGATCTATTGCTCTAGACATATATATAACCAACCTAGCAAGTATTTTTGGATAATTAATTTCTCAAAATCAATAGGCTCTTCTCCTGAAGAGAGAAGCTTATCCTTCAAAACATTCTCCCCCTCTAGATTCGCGTGAGTCAATTCCAAAGTTTAAGAGGCATGGTTGACCTCCTGCCAGAAGATTCATCACGATGGGAAGCCGTAGAAACTCTTGCACGCGATATCTTCCAAGGAGCAGGTTTAAAAGAGATTCGAACTCCCTTACTTGAAAATAGTGACTTATTTTGTCGAAGTATTGGAGAAGCCACTGACGTAGTTGGCAAAGAAATGTATTCCTTCCTAGATCGAGGGGGCCGTTCTTGCACACTTCGTCCGGAAGGGACTGCTTCAGTTGTACGAGCAGCAATACAAAATGGGCTCTTAAGCCTTGGGCCTCAAAGGCTTTGGTATAAGGGAGCAATGTTCAGATATGAACGTCCTCAAGCCGGCAGGCAGAGACAATTTCATCAGATTGGGATTGAGCACCTTGGGTTTGCTAATCCAAGAGATGATGCAGAAATCATTTCAATTGCATGGGCCCTATTAAATGATCTGGGTCTTAAAGGGCTGAGTCTTGAACTTAATACTCTGGGTAGTAATCAAGACCGTTTGAACTACAAAGAAAAGTTGATTGCCTGGCTGGAAAAAAACAAAGCTGAATTGGACACAGATTCTCAACAAAGAATCAACAAAAACCCCTTAAGGGTTCTCGACAGCAAAAATCCAACGACTCAAAACCTCCTAACGAATGCACCATTGCTCAAAGAATCACTTTCAGAGTCTAGTGAAGAACGCTTTTTAAAGGTTCAAGAGTTTCTATCAGCCTTAAATATCCCTTTCATGATCAATGATCGACTAGTCCGAGGATTGGACTACTACGCACATACTGCATTTGAAATCACAAGTACTGAACTTGGGGCCCAATCCACAATCTGTGGAGGGGGCCGCTATGACGGGCTCATCGAAATGCTCGGCGGACCCGCCACACCTGCCATGGGATGGGCAATCGGGCTTGAGCGATTAATGCTTGTAATAAAAACTGCTGTTGATTCAGACCCCTCAGGGGATGCTGCTCGACTAACATCGTCAAGACAGCCAGACTTATACGTAGTGAATAAAGGAGAAAAAGCCGAGCTTAATGCACTTATCATCTCTCAAAATCTAAGAGCAAAAGGTTTAATTGTTGAACTAGACTGCACTGGCTCAGCATTTAGCAAGCAATTCAAAAGAGCCGATCGGAGTGGTGCAAAATGGGCATTAATCGTGGGTGATCATGAAGTAGAAACCGGTCAGGTCAAATTGAGAAGCCTAAGTAGAGGCGATTCTCAAAATTCAAAACAACGCGATGAATCATTAATTGCTTTGCACAATTTTCAAGACATTTTCAACAAAGTCTCTTCGGAAAGTTAATTCATTCATTTAGCTAAATGAACAAAACCTCAATTAAGACTATTTGTTGTATTGGTGCAGGATACGTAGGTGGCCCGACAATGGCTGTAATAGCAGATCGTTGCCCAGGAATTCAAGTTCACGTCGTAGATTTAGATGAAACTAGAATCCAAGCTTGGAACGATAAAGATCTCAGGCTACTTCCAATATATGAGCCTGGACTTGATGAAGTTGTTGAACGAGCAAGAGGAAGAAATCTCCATTACTCAACTGAAATCGAATCAGCAATTGCATCTGCTGATATGGTTTTTATCTCAGTAAATACTCCGACAAAAACTAAAGGCATTGGAGCAGGCAAAGCAAGTGACCTTCGCTGGGTAGAAGCTTGTGCCAGGCAAGTGTCTAAATTTGCACAAGGACATACAATTGTCGTAGAAAAAAGTACACTCCCAGTTAGAACCGCCCAGGCAATAAAGTCTATTTTGATTTCTGCTCAGAAAGGCTCATCAAACAAAGAGCGTACTAAAAGTTTTTCAGTTTTATCTAACCCAGAATTTCTTGCAGAAGGAACAGCGATTAGAGATCTAGAGTGCCCTGACCGAGTACTCATCGGAGGCGAAGATGAAGATGCAGTTGAAGCATTAGCAGCAATTTATGGGCAATGGGTCGCTGCAAACAAGATACTCAGAACCAATTTATGGAGTAGTGAGCTTTCTAAGCTCACAGCCAATGCCTTCCTTGCACAACGTATAAGCTCAATCAATTCTGTTGCTGCTTTATGTGAAGTGACAGGAGCTGATGTTAGAGAAGTTGAGAAAGCTATAGGCAGTGATAGTCGTATCGGTACAAAATTCCTTCAATCAGGACCTGGCTTTGGAGGAAGTTGCTTTAAGAAAGACATACTAAACCTTGCATACTTATGCAACCATTTTGGGTTACCTGAAGTGGCAGAGTATTGGGAAAATGTGGTCTCATTAAATGTATGGCAGCAGAAGCGAATAGCCAATATTGTTGTACAAAATTTATTTGGTACTGTCTCAGGAAAACGCCTTGCAATTCTTGGTTTTGCATTTAAAGCCAATACAAATGATACCCGTGAGTCCCCTGCAATTTGTATAGCAAAAAGCCTCTTAGAAGAAGGCGCTCAACTTGCAATATATGACCCAAAGGTTGAAGCAAAGCAAATCTCAAATGATTTAAATCTGCAGGAGAAATTCACTCAGGGAAGTGACGTTCAAAAGAGTGAACCAGCCTTTACCAGTGATGGAGGATGGTGTAAAGCTAAAAGCATTTTCGACGCAGTTACAGGTGCAGATGCCATATTGATAATTACAGAGTGGGATGATTTTCGTCACTTAAACTGGCACAAAATCTACTCTCTAATGAGAAAACCTGCATGGGTATTTGACTCGAGAGCGGTAGCAGACCCTAAAGAGATTAAACTTGCTGGGTTAAACCTCTGGAGAGTAGGAGATGGGGCATCTTATGAAGAATGCTAATGGCTTTACTTTAGGTCTTAAGCTTTAATCTTAAGTTGCATTCTAGTAACAATAAAGGGAAATAAGCCAAGAATTTCTATTTGGATCAGGATAATCTTCTCAAAGAATTCTCATTAGGTTCTAATATCCCAATTTCAGTAATGAAGGCAGTAATTAATCGGGATTGAGTTACATCAAATGCTGGATTAAATGCCCTTGAAGAAAGAGGAAAAAGGCTTACATCAACTATCTCTTTTTTCTTATCTTCTTGAATTAATTGTCCTCGAATGTTTGAGACTTCTTTCTCTGAGCGGATCTCAATTGGTATGTCAGTAATTCCATCTATCAGCGTCCAATCAAGGGTCGACTTTGGCAAGGCTACATAAAAAGGGACTGAATTATCTTTTGCAGCCAAAGCCTTTAAATAAGTTCCAATTTTATTGCATACATCTCCAGCTCGAGTTGTTCTATCCGTACCCACAATTACTGCATCAACCTTTCCCATCTGCATTAAATAACCTCCTGCATTGTCAACAATCACAGTATGCGAGATCCCCTCACATGCAAGTTCAAAAGCAGTAAGCGCGGCACCTTGATTACGAGGTCTTGTTTCATCAACCCAAACATGTACTTTTAGGCCAGACCGATGTGCCTTGTAAATTGGCGCCAAAGCAGTTCCCCAGTCCACGGTTGCAAGCCATCCAGCATTGCAATGAGTAAGAATGTTGATAGGTTCTTGAGTTCCCTTGCTTGACCGTTCAGAGATATCTTTAAGGATTTGAAGACCATAACCACCGATCGACTCACATACTGAGATGTCTTCTTGAGCAATAAGGGCAGCCTCCTCTCTAGCTGCATCTCTTCTCTGAGTTTGAGGAAGAGGTAAAACTTTTTTACTAACCCTTTCAAGTGCCCAGCTAAGGTTTATCGCAGTCGGTCGAGTACTTTCCAGATGCTTCTTTGCATAGATTATTGAAGTATCACTAGAGTCTTTTTGAATAGCAAGCATTAATCCATATGCACCAGTCACTCCTATCAATGGAGCACCTCTTACAATCATATATTTAATGGCTTTTGCAGCATCCTCTGAACTCCTTAACACACATGTTTTGAATTCATATGGGAGCTTAGTTTGGTCGATAACTCCTACAGAGACGCCATCTTCCCTAAGCCAAATAGTACGCCAGTCCTTGCCATTAATAATCATTTGAAAAATCCATTCTTAATAAGGAATAATTTTTTCTTGGGTGAGTTTAACGCAGAGAATAATTGGCTGGATGAAATATGTTGGTATTATTAGAGATTATTTTCATACCTCTGAGAAGGTGATTTTTGTCAAGGAGCTATTTAAAGAGTGTTAATTATTTTATCCAATTTAGTTTAAAAAGATCAGGTGTTTAAAGTATATTCTTTGCACTCAGAATAATAATTAGTATCTAAATAAATTATCTAGAAGACATCAGTTGATTTAGTATTTAAAAGCTATCCTAACCAATGAGCTTAAAAAAAATTTTGACTGACGTAACTCATAAACACCTTGAAAACTCACGTCTAGGAGTCTTAGGAGGCAGTGGTCTTTATTCCATGCCAGGGCTTGAATTCGTGCAAGAGATAGAAGTGCAAACCCCTTACGGAGAACCATCAGACAGTTTAAGAGTAGGGAAGCTTGGCGGAATGGAAGTGGTTTTCCTGGCCCGACATGGAAGGCATCACACATTCACCCCCACTGATGTCCCATATAGAGCCAATATATGGGCATTACGATCCCTTGGGGTTCGATGGATCTTGTCTCCCTCTGCCGTGGGTTCTCTTCAAGAGCAAATTCGACCTCTAGACATGCTTATCCCTGATCAATTCATCGACAGGACACATCAACGCCCTCTAACTTTCTTTGGGGAAGGCGCCGTAGCACATGTAACGATGGCAGATCCGTTTTGCATAAATCTTTCTCGAATACTTGCAGAAACAGGAGAAAGCATGATGCCTGAAGGACGCCAATTGCACCGGGGAGGGACATACCTTGCAATGGAGGGTCCTGCTTTCTCAACTAGAGCGGAATCAAACCTTTATCGAAGTTGGGGATGCATGGTGATAGGAATGACAAATCACACAGAAGCTCGCCTTGCAAGGGAAGCAGAAATTGCTTACGCCTCTCTTGCGATGGCGACTGACTATGACTGTTGGCATCCAAGTCATGAGAATGTGACTGTAGAGATGGTTTTATCGAACCTCAGAGAGAACGCAGAGCTAGCAAGCCAAATTGTTGCTGCAACTGCAAAAAAAATATCCCAGACAAGACCTAGTAGTACTGCCCATAATGCCTTAAAGCATGGTCTTATGACCATGCCAGAAAAAATAAAAGCCAAGACTCGCAAGAAAATCGATCTATTCACCTCCCCTTACTGGGGAGCTTTCACTGGAAGGAGTTGACTTTTATCTACGCAGATTTCTTTTCTCAGAAATGCAAAAAAAACCACAAGAATCCATCCAAAAACTGCTTAAAAAAGCAATTTCACTTGAATAGAGCATTAACTAGAGAAATCTAGAATTTCCCAGCCATGAAAAAGCAAGGATTAAAAGCTGCGGTTAAGCAGCTCCAATCCCTGTATAAGAACCGTAGAAGAAGATGCCGAGCACGAAAATAACAGCAACACCGCCTGCTGTAGCCACTAACCAGAGAGGTAGGGCACCTTCAGTCCAGCGTCGTTCCCATGAAACGGCTGGCCTGCCATCTGCGAGACGATCAGGTATTCGGCCATCAGGCCCTTTTAGTTTGCTCATGGTTCAGAAGCTCAGTTAAAGAAGTAGCTAGAAAACAAAACTCCCATGACAAAAACCAGTAACAATCCCAAATAAAGGCTTGTGCGGTTTAGCTCAACGGGAAGGTTGTTTGGGTTTGGATTGATTTGCATTGTGTCTAACGGTGGTCAACGACGGATGAACTGCATTGCAGCTATTGCTCCAATGAAAAACACCGTTGGGATAGCAAGTGCATGCACAGCCAGCCACCTAACCGTAAAAATCGGATAGACGCGAGGCGCAGAAAGGGGAGCAGATGATTGAGTCATGGCTTATTCCAGGCGCATGTCTAGTTGGGACTTGGATTCAAAACGTTGGCTCACAACTGGAGCCTTAGTTTCAGAAGCCTGAAAATAGGCATCTGGTCGTGGTGTTCCAAACGTGTCATAGGCAAGGCCTGTAGACACGAATAAGAAGCCTGCAATAAAGATTGCAGGGAGCGTTACCGCATGGATGACCCAGTAACGGACGCTGGTGATGATTTCGAAAAACGGGCGTTCCCCGGTTGAACCGGCAGCCATAGCCTCAGGCGTATCAGCTCACTGATCTTATAAGGCTCAGCTTCAACACTGCGAATGTATTTGGTTCATGGTTACAGAGCGTTGTGGAGTGGATGGAAAATTTTTCATCCAATCCACCGCAAAAGATGCCCACGTTCCCCTAATACAAAGCCCTTTGGCTTGTTCTCAGTCGTTTGACTAAAAATTATTCGAATTAAATTTGTTGGCTGCTCATCACCAACAGGATCGACTTTCCAGCTATCCCCACCATCGTTACTAACCAATAAAGTTCCATTTCCACCTGCTGCCCATATTCCTCCTTGCGGGTCCCAAGCAAGATCCAAATAGTTATATCCATTTGTTATCGGAATTATTGGCTTTTGCCAACTCTCGGTATCTCCAGGTTGATCATTCAAACGAATTTCGGCTCCCCGAGACAACATCCACAACTCTCCATTTGGTTGGTACCCAAGACTTTGCACCCTTTTACTGCTAGCTCTTTGATGCGGTTGCCATACATCTTCACCTGGATCCAAAGTGGAGAAGAAATTCCCCAGGCTACTAACACTTACATATGAGCCTGTACTAGACCTTCTAAGGTCCCTAATTCCTCCCTCTGCATCAATAACTTTCCCTTCCCAAGTTTCCCCACCATCTGTCGTTGCATATACAGCACCTGCTGTGGTGGCAAGCTCTGCACTATTAGATCCCAAAGTTGTAACCAAGTATGGGTCCCCTGGAAGCTTGTTGCCGAGGCCAAGTCGAGTCCAATTCAAACCTGCATCAGTAGTGTGCATAACAAGGCTGGGCTGACCTGCTATCCAACCCTCATCACCTTGAAAATCAATACTAATCAATCGAAAATTCTCTTCTGAAGGCAAATCTAGATTTCGCTTCTGCCAAGTGGCTCCAGAATCATTTGTTTCCAGAATCAACCTGTTGGTTCCAACTAAAAAGCCATGTTCATCATCTAGGAAACTAAGGTCTAAAGGGTTTGCCTCTGTATCTAAGGTCATTGCCAGCCATGGACTGGCAACTTCGCTTGGTAAACGAGTAGATACACACCCTCCAAGCCCAAAGGCAACAGTAATTACAAGGAGGATATTCAGAATTGGTGCAAGCAGTCTTTTCATAGTCATGAAAAAATTAAATCAGCGCAATGAGTAAAGAGATAGGAAAAAAGAGACTGCCAAAGCAAGTCCCCCGAAAATTAGAACGTTTTTTTGTCCTGAGGTGAGACTGTTCGCCCCGAAGCCATAATTCATATTTTCCTCAAAACCACTTGGTTTTTCACGAGGGCCAATATCGCGAAAGGAATCAGAAGTGGCTCTACAAACTGGACAGCGAAAGGTCTTTGAGTCTAGTTCTCTAAATGCAGTCCCACTAGTAATGCCAAACTTTTTGACTCCTTCAATTGGGTCATAAACATAACCACACATTCGACATTCAAAGCGATTAGTGCTCTGGTCAATATCGAAGTTTTTTGATTTCATGACCGATGGCTCCAAATTACCCAGGTCAATTTGGTCCTCAGTCAAATCATCGCCATCAACTGCGGCAGAGGGTCTTTGATCATTCACATCGACTGCACTCCACTAAACAAACAAACTCTATCGGCGTAATCCTTGCAGTGAATGCCAGACTGTGAAGGTATACAGCTTGTTCATGTTTGCCCTCCAGGGTTATGACGCATTTCTAGGTTTCCTGCTGATTTCAGCAGCAGTACCTGTTCTCGCGTTAGTAACTAATAAAATTCTTGCCCCACAAAGCAGAAGCGGTGAAAGGGTCCTGACATATGAATCTGGAATGGAGCCTATTGGTGGTGCCTGGATTCAATTCAATATCCGCTATTACATGTTCGCGCTGGTTTTCGTAATCTTCGACGTTGAGACAGTTTTTCTATATCCCTGGGCAGTTGCTTTTCACCGCCTTGGTTTATTAGCATTTATTGAGGCACTAATTTTTATCGCCATTTTGGTTGTTGCTCTTGCCTATGCCTGGAGAAAAGGCGCACTCGAATGGAGTTAATGACATGTTTGAAACGCCTTCAATAAGAGCCGAACGGGACTTGCGCGCCGCAACCTGTGGACCAGTTTCACCTCCAACAGTCACCAACGATCTGAGTGAAAACATTATCCTCACAAGCTTGGATGACCTTCATAACTGGGCCCGATTGAGCAGCCTGTGGCCCTTGCTTTATGGAACAGCCTGCTGTTTTATCGAATTTGCAGCATTAATTGGGTCTCGGTTCGACTTTGACCGCTTCGGCTTAGTTCCAAGAAGTTCCCCCAGACAAGCTGATTTATTAATTGTTGCCGGAACAGTAACAATGAAGATGGCTCCTGCACTAGTAAGGCTTTACGAGCAAATGCCTGAGCCCAAATACGTCATTGCGATGGGGGCCTGCACCATTACTGGCGGAATGTTTAGTGCAGACTCAACAACCGCAGTTAGGGGCGTAGACAAACTAATACCTGTAGACCTATACCTGCCAGGTTGTCCCCCTAGGCCAGAAGCCATTTTTGATGCCGTTATAAAGCTGCGCAAAAAAGTGGGAAATGAAGCAATTGCAGAGCGGTCAAAACAAGATCAAACACATCGTTATTTCACTATCTCTCATCAAATGAAAGTAGTTGCGCCAGAAACCACAGGTGCTTACCTAAATGAGAGTTATACAACTAAAGGACTCAACCCAAGCGAAAGCATGCGCTTAAAATTAAACCAACCTGAACTGGAGAAAAAGGTTTCTAAAAATTCAAGCCAAAGTGATCCTAAAAATTAACTACCCATGAGCGACGCTCCTAAAGAATCATCACCTGAGGCGAAATCACCTGAACCAAACCCAGGCCCAGTAAGCCTTTTTCTTAATGAAAATGGTTTTTCACATGATTTGCTTGGAGTAGATCATTTAGGTATAGAAGTAATTGGAGTTAAACCAGAATTTTTTTATTCAATTGCATCAGCTCTCAAAGACTTTGGTTTTGACTATTTGCAATGTCATGGCGGATACGACGAGGGTCCTGGTCAAAACCTGGTTTGTTTTTATAACTTAATTGCGCTTGGAGAGCTTGCAATCTCAAGCAAAGCTGAAAATGTAAAACCTCCTCTCAGGGAAGTCCGCCTTAAAGTTTTCCTCTCAAGAGAAGGCGAACCAACCCTGCCGAGTCTCTACAAGATTTTCCATGGGGCGGATTGGCAGGAAAGAGAAACCTTCGATATGTTCGGGATTCATTTCGAAGGACACCCTCACCCAAAAAGACTATTAATGCCAGAGGACTGGAAAGGTTGGCCTTTACGTAAAGATTATGTTCAACCAGATTTTTACGAGATGCAAGACGCTTATTAAGACTCTCTCATGTGTCTGCGATAAAAACGCATTATTGCTAATGAAAGACTCCTTGGGTCATGTCGAAAAGTTGCCGTCGGGCGAGTCCCCTGTAATGAGGCCTGCATCACCTCGTAACCCTGTTCTTCAAGTCCATTCTTATCACACATAACTGGTTCAGCTCCTCTTGCTAAATAATATTCAAGAAGAGGCGAAGGGGAAAGCTCATCTTGAGCAAGTACATAACCAAACAAACGCCGACTGACACCTAAACTTGCGAGTTGAGCTTCTATAGCCCGAAGATGTCCACTTACATCCAAACCATCAGTTTCCCCAGGCTGAGTCATTAGATTGCATACGTATAGTTTTGGGGCCTTACTTATTTGAATAGCCTCAACTAACTGAGGTACAAGGAGGTTGGGAAGAAGCGAAGTATAAAGACTTCCTGGTCCGAGCAAAATCAGGTCTGCATTAGCTATTGCCTCTATAGCCTTTGGCAAAGCTGGTGGTCTTTCTGGCAAACATCCAAGTCTAACTATTGGACTAGGTGCCATCCCGATAGAACTCTCCCCTTCAATCCGCTCACCGTTTTCCAGTTCAGCCCACAACTTCACATCAGCATTAGTAGCTGGTAAAACCTGTCCCTGTACTGAGAGAACACGACTAGAAGCCTCTATAGCCGTCTCAAGGTTACCGGTTATGGCGGTCAAGGCAGACAAAAACAGATTTCCAAAGCTATGCCCCTCAAGCCCACCACCAGAAGAGAAGCGATATTGAAATAAGCGAGTCAACAAAGGCTCCTCAGAAGAAAGTGCTGCCAAACAATTTCTTATATCCCCAGGCGGCTGAACACCCATCTCTCTTCGAAGCACCCCGCTGCTTCCACCATCGTCTGCGACCGTAACAATCGCAGTGATGTTGCTGCTATAACGCTTCAACCCCTTCAAAAGGGTGGACAAGCCTGTCCCCCCACCAATAGCGATGATATTAGGTCCTCTATTCAACTTGCTCTTAGCAATCAAACGATCAACGAGAACTGTTTCTTTATCAGGAATAAGTGCTTTCTGAATAGACCCGAAGCTCCGACTCTGCCCCAATAACAAAAGGCCAAGCCCTAAAATCATTACAAAAGGTCCAGTAATACTTCTAGGGACATAAGTCGCAATAGTGGAAAGAACCCAGTTCAGTCGCTCAACCATCCAATAAATCGGATGAAGCTCAGCCCAAATTGCTGCACCCAAAAGAGTCAGTAATAGGCCAAACCCTGAAGCAAAAATCCATCGTTTTACAAGCAATCCTGGCAGGAGCCAACTTATTGCTCTGCGAAGGCGAGGGAAGATTGCTGTGGCATCTTTGATTCTTTTGTACTTCCCTCTAGTGGCTCCTCGCCGCCTGGAGGAACGTTTACCTGATGTAGGAGGTGATAGATGATTCAAATGAAATGAACTGAAGAAATCAAAAAGAAATCTTTTTTAAACTCTAATGAATCGTCCTTTAAGAAACATCCTCGTCAAAATGTAAATACTAATTTTCAAAATTGTCTTGACTGAAACCACACCTGTGGTCGAGATGAGCGACCTTACAGTTAGATGGGGCTCTTTATCGGTACTTGACACTGTCGACCTTGTCATGAAGCCTGGTGAGCGTCTTGCCTTAATAGGCCCCTCTGGGGCAGGAAAGTCAACAGTTCTTAGGCTCCTAGCAGGCCTTTTACTCCCTAGCAGCGGAGATCTCAAACTCTTCGGCAACAAGCAAACTTACAAAAGAATTGACCAGAGCGACCCCCCTGATGTTCGTCTGGTTTTCCAAAACCCAGCTCTACTTGGATCATTAACAGTCGAAGAAAATGTTGGTTTTTTGCTAATGAGAGGTGGACGGCTAAAAGGGACTGAAATTAAAGAGCGAGTAATGAGTTGCCTTGAGGCAGTGGACTTGTATGACGTAGCAGACAAATTTCCTGGACAGTTAAGTGGCGGTATGCAAAAACGAGTCAGCTTTGCTCGAGCATTAATTAATGCTCCTGATAAAGAGAGGGATTCAATGCCATTGATGCTTTATGACGAGCCAACTGCTGGGCTAGACCCAGTTGCATGTACAAGAATTGAAGATCTAATTGTAAAAACCACTCAAGTAGCTATGGGTTGTTCTGTTGTAGTAAGCCATGTAAGAAGCACCATTGAACATTGTGCTGAAAGAGTAGTAATGATTTATGGCGGGAAGTTTCAGTGGAATGGATCTATTGAAGATTTCAGACAAACTAATAATCCCTATGTAGAACAATTCCGTAGCGGAAGTCTTCAAGGTCCAATGCAACACATCGAGCATTAATCTGATGCGAAGAAGTATTCGTGACGCCCTAGTTGGTTTTTCAATAGTCGGAGCGGCTGTTACTTTTACAGCAACCAACCTCTGGATGAGAGGAGTCCAACTAGGCACAAAGGCTTGGCAAGTAACTGCCAACTTCCCTGATGCAAGTGGGCTTGCAGAGCGATCCTCCGTAACCTATCGAGGGATAATTATCGGCACCGTCAGTAAGATTGAGGTGACTCCACAGGCTGTTTTAGCAACTCTTGAGATCACTCATCCTCAACTCAAATTGCCATTACCTGTCTTCGCAAATGTTTCTAGAGGCTCTTTATTAGGTGGTGAGGCACAAGTTTCATTAGTCAGCCTGGGCAAAACCATCCCCCCTAATTCACCTTCACCTTTATCTCAGGACTGTAATCAGTCGAAAGTCCTGTGCAATGGAGCAACAATTGTTGGTGAGCCAGCAGCGAGTATTTCTTCAGTGGCCAGAACCTTTGACCGAATACTTCAACAGGCTGAAAAGAAAGAATTAGTCCAGAATCTTGATGACCTCATTCTTCAGTTAAGACAAGAAATTGCTAGAGCTGTTCCAACAATTGAGAACTTAAATGAAGCAACCGCTCATATCAATAATATAGTTAAAGCATTAGATAACCCTAAAACCATTTCCGAACTCAAAGAGACAGTTAGCACTGCTCGTTCTCTAACTGCAAAAATAGATGCTGTTGGAGGTGATATTGAAAGTCTTACTGCTGATCCTGCATTTATGAATGCAGTTCGTAGCGTGACTATTGGCCTAGGAGAATTCTTTAATGAGCTTTACCCAATCAAGACTAGAGCTGCAGCTGCAAGGCCCTAGGTACAGACGAGGTTAAAGAGCTAACGAGAGTATCAAACTAAATTTATTAATTAACTGAATTTATTGCATCCATAGCAATTGATGCAATTGCCTGATCGCTAGCTTTGGGAAGTTGAACATACTTACCGCCTGAAGCTTCAGCAAGATCTTTGCCCATTCCGCTCCCAATAAACTTCCGTTCTGTGTCAATCACAAGCAATTTAATTCCTAAAGTTCGATATCTACTTGCCACATCAAGCACCTCCTGTTTCAGATCAACTTTCTCTTCATCTTCTAAGGGAGGCTGACCAAGTGAAACTCCTAATGGAACGTTACCCCTGCCATCAGTGATAGCAACAACCACAACTTGTCCAAGGTCTCCTGTTGCTAGAGCATTAGCCCCAACTCTGGCAGCTTGAGTTAAGCCATGAGCCAAAGGAGAACCTCCCCCACACGGCATTACTTCTAGCCTCCTTTTTGCAGCTGTAATTGATCTCGTTGGCGGCAATAAAACCTCAGCCTGCTCGCCTCGAAATGGAATCAGAGACACCTCATCACGATTTTCATAAGCCTCAGTCAATAAACGGATTACAGCTCCTTTTGCCCCCTGCATCCTATTCAAAGCCATAGATCCACTGGCATCAACAAGAAAAATAACTAGTGAACCGGCCTTTCTCTGGAGCAACTTGGCCCGCAAATCGCCTTCTTCAACGATGACTGTTCTATCTGGTTGCCGTGACCTTCTAGCCTTCTGATAAGGCGCTGCCGCCCGTAAAGTGGCGTCAACTGCAATTCTTCGCACAGGTCCCCTAGGGATAATTGGCTTTACGTAGCGACCTCGGTTCTCACTCAACACCAAGGAGCGGCTACCACTATTACCACTTTTTGACTTAGCTGCAGAAAAAAGCAAAAGATCTGGATCGATAGCTACAGATTCAGGATCAAGCATGAACTCCTCAGGGACTGGAGGCGCTGACTGCTCCTCAGGGGTATCTTCTTCCTCAGTATCCTCTTGCTCTTCATTGGGATTGTCTTCTTGAGGTTGATCTGGAGGTGGGGGTGCCTGCTGCTCTTCTGGAGGGGGCGGTTCCATTTGATCTTCATCGGGAGGGAGCTGCATTGCTCGGGGAGCAATAACCAGACGGACAGCAACCTTTAAATCTTCAGCCTCCACTTGATCACGCCCGCTCAAAGCCGCATGTGCCCTTGCTACGCGAACCGCATAAAGCTCTGATCTATGGCCCTCAACTCCTCCTCTCAAGGCCTCATTTACAAGATATTGGATCTGTTCTGAGCTGATTTGAACATCTCCAAGCCACTGGCGAGCTAATAAAAGTTGGGTTGCCATGGCTTCCGTTTGATCAGACCATTTTTCTGCAAAGCGTTTACTACCTTGACCATGCGCAATTGCAGATTGGGTAATCTCAACCCTTTGCTCATTAGTTATCAATTGATCAGCTGAAAGAACAATGGCAAACCGATCTAACAAATGATTTCTAACTGTCCCCTCCTCAGGGTTATAAGTAGCCAGTAATAAGGTTTGGCATGGATGACTAAGACTAAGCCCCTCTCTCTCTACACGATTCTCACCTGCACCAACCGCTGCCAGTAAAAGATTCACGATCCCATCATCAAGAAGATTTAATTCATCTACGTAAAGGACACCTCTATGAGCCTCAGCCAGTAAGCCTGGCTGAAAAATAGGAGTCCCACTTTTCAGAGAGGCTGTTACATCTACTGAGCCAACAAGTCTGTCTTCAGTTATCCCAAGAGGTATTTGCACAAAAGGTGCTGGTATTACTTTCGTTGGCAATTGGGATTGGGAATCTTTATCAACATTTAAAAACTCTCCAAACAAACCCTTTGTAACCTCGTCCCATTCTTGCGGTGTCTTTGGGTCCAAGTTCCTGCCAAAAGGCCGCATCAAAGAATTATCAAAACCTTTTTCCAGCTTTTGATCTAGATCAACAACCTCTATTGGAGGTAAAAGAGCATGCAAACCTCTAGCAAGAACAGATTTTCCTGTCCCTCTCCCACCAGCAATAATCACACCACCTAGTCCTGGATCAACTGCAGCTAATAGAAGTGCAAGTTTTAAAGTCCCATGGCCAGTTATTGCTGCGAGAGGGAATGCTTGATTAGCGACCTGATTAAGGCCATCAGTTTTCAACATATTTTTAGCTGGATTGATTGGCTTTTCGCTTAAGCAAATTGGTTATCCCACCCAAAATTAAATTTGGGAAACTCAATACGATCACCTCATTAAATCCTCAACCATCGAAACACCAAGCACACTTGTTATAGGACTCGGAGCAAATCTCCCAAGCATTGTTGGCCCCCCTAGTAAGACCCTCAAAGAAGTCAGGCCTCAGATAAAGAACATTATCGAAGACTGGCTCAATTGTTCTCTTAAGCCATTGAATTCGAAAAAGAATTTTTCAAAAGCATTGCGCTTTCGTTGGTCACCTTTATTTGAGACTAACCCTCTTGGAGGACCATCCAATCAACCGAAATTTGTTAATGCTGTTGTGGTTGTTGATGGAGAGAAGCTTCAAGCTCTTAAACCTTCCGCAAAAAATGCGCTTGATTTACTGGAAAAGTTTCTTGCTCTTGAAAGGGACTATGGACGGGACAGAAAAAAAACCTCGATGAAATGGGGCCCTCGTTCTTTAGATCTTGATCTATTGGCTTGGGGGGACCTTAACCTTCAAAGTACAAAAATCACACTTCCACACCCCCGCATCTTTGAACGTAATTTCGTTGTCATTCCGCTTGCCGCAGCAATGAATCAAGACAATCAAAAGCTCATCAAAATTTCGCCACAAGACAATTGGCCGGAATAAATCCTATTAACCCTTAAAGCCACACCTGAGTAAAACAACCAACGGCTAGTTAAGCTCTACAAAAAACTGATATGTCCGAGTTGATCCAACCTGAACCTTCAAAGCTAATAAAAAAAGAAGCCTCCCTTGATGCTAAAAAAATAAGATTTGAAGTTAACCGAATAGAATTGCCAATTGGAATAGAAGGAACATTTGGAGTAATCAAGCATCCTGGAGCCTCACTTGCTGTACCTATAACTAATGAAGGATTGGTAGTAATTCTTAGGCAATATCGGTTTGCCGTTGGACAAAGAATTCTTGAATTTCCTGCAGGTACCCTCGAGGCAGGAGAACAGCCTCTTAATTCAATGAAGCGTGAATTAGCAGAAGAAACCGGATTCGAAGCTTCCCAATGGGATCCTCTAGGAAAACTATTCCCTTGTCCAGGTTATTCAGACGAATTAATTTACCTATTTCTTGCGAGAGATCTAACCGAACTGATTGAACGACCTTCTGGGGATGAAGATGAAGACCTTGAGGTCATTCAAATGTCTCCAAATGAATTAGATTCCATGCTTGCTAGTGGGGAAGAGATGCTTGATGGGAAAAGTGTTTCAGCCTGGTATAGAGCTAAACAAATATTAGGAACTATTTAGAGTTAAGGTAAATAAAGTACAAGTTATTTTTGATTCCCAAAATTAGTAATTTGCTCCGTTCTTCACTATTATCTTCTTTAGAGAATTTGTAACTTGATCCTGTTGAGAGATAGTTAATTCTGGGAAAATTGGAAGACTCAACACCTCACTACATAAAGACTCTGTTACATTTAAGTGTTGCTCCTGCTTAAGAGAATTTTTATATGCTGGTTGCAAATGTATTGGAATTGGATAATAAATTATTGTATGAACATCCATTTCCTCCAAATGAGCCTTTAGACAGTCTCTACATCCTGAATCAGGTAGAGCTTTAATATCTTGATTTTCAGTAAAGGATTCGACTTTTTTCGATCTCTTTGAATTAGAAAATGATCCATTTTTTACCCTTATTACATATTGATTCCACCCATGTCCTACTTCCTTAGAGGACTCAGATGAAGGAAGTTCGATCCCAGGCAATCCCTTTAAGCTCTCCTGATATCGATTTGCGATTGCTTTGCGCTTCTCAACCCAAATGGGCAGATTAGGTAATTTCACATTAAGTACTGATGCTTGGATTGCATCTAAACGACTGTTGTAGCCAAGGCTTGTATGTAAATAACGTCGAGGCATGCCATGAACCGACAAATTCCTCATTTTCTGTGCTAATTCATGGTCTTTAGTTGTAACTGCGCCCGCATCACCAGCCGCACCAAGATTTTTTGTTGGGAAAAAGCTAAAGCAACCAATATCTCCCCAGCTTCCTACTGGGAGTCCATCCCAAGAGGCCCCAGTGGCCTGTGCACAATCTTCAATAACTCTCAGATGATGCTTTTTTGCTAAAGACATCAATTGGCCCATATCAAGAGGGCGTCCAAAAAGATGCACTGGAACAATCGCCTTAGTTGAAGATGTAACTGCACTCTCTACCTTGGACAAATCAAGCAAATAAGTTTCCGGGTCAACATCTACAAAAACAGGCGTGGCCCCAACAGTACTAATCGACTCAGCGGTTGCAAAAAAACTAAATGATGCAGTAATAACTTCATCGCCAGGCCCAACATCTAATGCTCTCAGGGCAAGAACCAAAGCATCAGTACCACTATTACAGCCAACTACATATGGGACCCCAATAGTCGCTGCGAAATTCTCCTCAAATCTCCTTACCTCTTGACCTCCTATGTATTGACCACTCTGCAAAACACCAAGAACTGCAGCCTCTAGCTCAGGCCCAAGCTCGGAGAGTTGTTCAGAGAGACTGAAAGGGGGGATATGCATGCATGGCACCTTAAACCTCTGTGAAGCAGAGCTTGAGGGTTCTAACATGAATCCTCAGCCAAACCAGGGAGGTTCTTCCCCTGGATGCCATTTAATATTGCAGCCAATAGAAGGGTTTTGAAGAGGATTAACCTCTTGACCGCAAAGTAAAGCATCCATTGCACCACGCAAGTCATATCCATCTGGCTCAATCTTATTTCCAGGACGACTGCTATCCAATTGCCCTCGGTAATTCAACCTCTGCTTACCATCCAGGGAAGGTGAAAAAAGAAAAAAGTCAGGGGTACATGCAGCCTTTAATGCTTTAACAAGTTTTTGGTCATTGTCTAAAAGGTAAGGGAACTGCCACCCATTTTGGTGCACCTGTGCTGCAAGTTGTTCAGGCCCATCCTGTGGATGAGTCAAAAGACTGTTACTTGCTATCGCAAGTATTTGAACTTTTAGGCCATAGTCTTGTTCAATGCGAGAAAGCTCTTTCTCCACATGTTTAACAAATGGACAATGTGCACAAAGCACCATTAATAAAACCGGCTTACGAAGTAGGGAATTAGAGCAAATGCTCCCTTTATGTGAGTCAACCACCTTTTCATGACAAGGGTTTTGCAAAACCTCTAAATCAAAAAATGGCAAAGGGGTCCCCAATGCCAACATTGTTGAATTAGTTAAAGACATTGATCAAATTGGGGCACTCCAAGGATTATTCAAGGTCAAAGCCACTTCCTTACCTTGAATAATTAGAGATCTCTAATGAAATCAGAGGATATTTGTCCCCTGATAGGAGAGAATCCACTTATATAAAAAACGAATTTTGACACAATGCTTCTAGACCTCAGTAATAAAAAGATCCTTGTCACTGGTATCGCAAATAACCGATCAATTGCATGGGGCATAGCCCAGCAATTGAAGGCAGCTGGAGCCGAACTTGGCATTACGTACCTACCTGACGAGAAAGGGCGCTTTGAATCAAAAGTGAGAGAGCTAACCAGTCCCCTGGAACCAAGCCTTTTCCTGCCTCTAAATGTTCAAGACCATTCACAACTTGAAGAAGTCTTTTCCTCTATTGCAAAGAAGTGGGGGAGATTGGATGGATTAGTTCATTGTCTTGCTTTCGCAGGCAAGGAAGAATTGATAGGGGACTACAGCGCTACAACTGCAAATGGATTCTCCCGTGCGTTGGAAATAAGTGCCTATTCATTAGCTCCTCTCTGTAACCTTGCAAAGCCATACTTCAGCAAAGGAGCAGGGGTTATAACACTGACTTATCTGGGTGCAGATAGAGCAATACCGAATTACAACGTGATGGGAGTTGCAAAGGCAGCTCTAGAAGCATCTGTTCGATACCTCTCGGCCGAACTAGGTCCAGAGAATCAAGTTCGTGTTAATGCTATTAGCGCTGGTCCAATACGTACTCTTGCAAGCTCAGCGATAGGAGGCATTCTCGACATGATTCATAACGTTGAAGAGAAGGCCCCTTTGCGACGCACAGTAACTCAGTTAGAAGTAGGGAATACCGCAGCTTTTCTATTGAGTGATCTTGCGAGCGGAATTTCTGGTCAGACCATCTATGTGGACTCTGGGTATTGCATCAACGGAATGTGATCTTAATGTCAACCTAAAGATAGAGGTATTAGGGGGACAATGACACCTTCAAGAATTGGAAATATCCATCGCGTCACCAATGAAACTGATGTAACTGTGACTCTCAAACTTGACGGTTCTGGGAACTGCAATGTATCAACAGGAGTCGCGTTCTTAGATCACATGCTTCAACAGTTATCTAGCCATGGGTTATTCAATCTAATCGTGAATGCAAAGGGTGATACTCATATAGATGATCATCACACGAATGAAGATGTGGGGATAGCACTTGGTCAGGCCCTGTCTAAAGCCCTTGGTAATAGATCTGGAATAACACGTTTTGGCCATTTTGCTGCACCCCTTGACGAAGCACTTGTTCAAGTTGTTCTTGATTGTTCAGGCCGACCACATCTCACATATGAACTTGACATTCCATCTTCAAGAATTGGCAATTATGAAACGGAGCTAGTAAAAGAATTCTTTGTAGCAGTTGTTAATAACAGTGGGCTAACCCTGCATATAAAACAACTTGCCGGAAGCAACTCTCACCATATTGTTGAAGCCTGTTTTAAGGCCTTTGCAAGAGCATTGCGTATGGCCACTGAGTTAGATCCCCGGCGAGGAGGAGTCATACCAAGTAGTAAGGGTGTAATTGAACAAGCAGGAGCTTAATTATTTGGTTTGAGTGGAGAATCGAGCAAGAAGCTCGCATCAAGCAATTATCTTGCGCCAAAATTATTCCTCTTAGAGCACCACCTGTGACCAAAGCCAGATCAAATGCATCATCAACCCAATCTAAATTGGAGTTCGACAGAGAGGACTGGGCTAGTGCTTATGTAAATGTAGAAAAAGAACTTAGTCAATTTCCCTTAAAAGCAAAGCAAGGGGTTATTCCTCCTGATCTGCTTGGAACCCTTTTTCGCAATGGCCCTGGACGGTTGGAGCGTGATGGGCAAATCGTTCATCATCCATTTGATGGTGATGGAATGATTGCGTCGATTAACTTTAAAAATGGCCAGGCGATTTTTAGTAACAAGTTTGTAAGAACAGAAGCCTGGCTAGAGGAAGAGGCAGCAGGTCGATTCCTTTACAGAGGGGTATTTGGGACACAAAAGAAAGGAGGTCCTTTCGCTAATGCCTTTGATGTACGCCTAAAAAATATTGCCAATACAAATGTTATTCAACTAGGAGGAGAGCTACTTGCCTTATGGGAGGCAGCAAATCCTTATGCTCTTGACCCAAGCAATCTAAAAACACATGGTGTTTCAACACTAAATGGAACTCTTCTACCAGGAGAAGCTTTCAGTGCCCACCCTCGTTTTGACCCTGGCCACCATGGAGAAAACAGAATGGTCACTTATGGAGTCAACACAGGTCCTACAAGCAAAATCAGATTAATGGAATTTGCTAAGACTGGTGCACTTCTTAGCGACAGAAACGACTCATTTAAAGGCTTCGCCTTTCTGCATGATTTTGTGATAACACCAAATTGGGCTGTTTTCTTACAAAATGCGATCTCATTCAACCCACTCCCTTTCGTTTTTGGTCAAAAAGGCGCCGCACAATGCTTATCTTCAAATTCTAAAAATCAATCAAAATTCTTACTAATCCCTAGAGATTGCGGAGCCTTTGCTGGTGAAAAACCTCGCATCATAAAAGGGCCAAAAGGATTTGTATTTCACCATCTAAATGCTTTTGAGAAAGATAATGAAATCATTGTGGACAGTATCTATTACAAAGACTTTCCCTCAATAGGGCCAGGTCAAGACTTCCGTGAAATTGATTTCAATCTAATTCCTGAAGGGATTTTAAAAAGATGCTCAATAAACCTGAAAAAAGAATTTGTAACCACAGAAGAATTAAGTTCCCAGTGCTGTGAATTTGCAACAGTTAATCCTTATCGCGAAGGGCTTTCAGCTCGGTTCGCCTGGATGGCTGTAGCACAAAAAGCAAAAGGGAATGGGCCTTTACAAGGAATTAAAAAACTTGATTTGTTAACAGGTAAAAAGTATTTATGGAGTGCTGCTCCACGTGGTTTTGTTAGTGAGCCATTAATGGTGCCTAACAAAGCTTCATCAGGCGAGGATGAAGGCTGGATTATATTTTTCACCTGGAATGGTGAGCGTCGAGCTACTGACTTGTTGATACTAAATTCAGTAGACCTAACAGAACAAGCAATTATCGAATTACCTATAGCCATACCACATGGATTGCATGGAAGCTGGGTCTCCTAAAAGCAAACTTGGAAGATCCTTAATCCATCTCATTAAGGATCTTCCTCAGTTGATCCTCCAACTGAGCAAAAGCACTTCCACGATGCCCTAGGGATCGTTTCTGCTCAATTGTCATTTCTGCAAAAGTAAGTCCAGTAGAAGGAACTTCAAAGATTGGGTCATAACCAAATCCTCCAAGACCCCTAGGGGAATGAGTAATCAAGCCTTCACATCGACCTTCTACCTTTAACAAGATTCCCTTTTCGGGCGAAGCCACACAAATCGCACAAAGGAATGAAGCACGCCGATTCTTCTTGCCATCTAATTCTTTGAGCAAGCGATTCACTCTCTTTGCATCGCTAGAGGCATATCTTGCGGATCGCACACCAGGAGCACCATCAAGAGACTCCACGCATAGGCCAGAGTCATCTGCAAGACACCACTCTCCTGAGAATTGCGCAGCAGCCAAGGCTTTTAAAGAAGCATTTTGCAAAAATGTTTCCCCTGTTTCTTCAACCTCAAAACCCTTAGACATTTCCAGTACAACAAGAGGAAGATGTTTGAAAAAAGACTTGAACTCTCTAACTTTCCCTATATTTCCGCTAGCAATAATAATTTTTCGCGAAGAGAAGGAATTCAAGGTCATAAGCTTTCTACAGTTTTCTTTGCCCAAGAAAGAACTTTCTCAACATCTTGTTTACTAGGACCTTCACAATAAAGTCTCAACAAAGGCTCCGTGCCAGAGAACCTAAATAATAGCCAATACCCTTCCCCTAGCCTTAATTTTAACCCATCTGTTCGAATAACTTCTTTCACTCGAACATTGGCTACTTCAGATGGAGGTTTTTTCTCTAACAAATTTTCCAACCGATTCCTCGAAGACATATCGTCAAGGCGAAGATCTATTCGCTGATAAAAATTTTCACCCCCAAATTGTTCATATAACAAATGCAGTCTTTCCCCAAGTGAAGTTCCAGTCTCTACAAGTGATTCCAACAAAATCAAAACCGTAAATAAAGCGTCCCTCTCAGGTAAATGCATTCCAAAGCCAATTCCACCTGACTCTTCTCCTCCTACTAGGACCTCTCCTGAAAGCATTTCTTCGGCAATGTACTTAAAGCCAACAGGCTTCTCTAATACATCCCTACCATGGCTCTCCCCAACTATTCTCATCAAATCTGATCCACTAACTGTCTTAACGACTGATCCAGGCAAGTCTCTTGATCTTGCTAAATGATCAATTATTAATGGCATTAGCAACTGTGTACTACAAAATCTCCCGTCCTCATCAATTGCCGCGATTCTGTCACCATCGCCATCAAAGGCTAAACCAATAGCAAGTTGACCAGCTTCATTGGAAGCTTTCACCGCATTAATTAATCCACCCAGATACCCAGCCAAAGGCTCAGGAGGGTTTCCATCAAATAACGGGTCGCGATTAAAACGAATTTCCTCTAATTGTTCATCACCTTGTTTCCCAAACAAGTCTGCAAGGCAACCTCCTGCAGATCCATGCATCGAATCAACAATGACTTTTAGACCTATTTTTTTGAGCCCATTAGACAATGCATCCATATCAAATCTTTTGCGGAGCTCCTGAAGATGCTCTCCCCGGGCATCAAAAGAATCTGTTGCCTTAGCGATTGGAACAGTAATACCACCAGCAGCAAGGCGTTCTTCAACAGACTTAGTGAACTGATCATCTACCGAGCCACCATATGAGCCTTTAATCTTTAAACCCAACCACTCTGGAGGGTTGTGGCTAGCAGTAACTACTAGTGCCCCTAAAGCTTGATGATTTACTACAGCCCAGCTGCAGGCAGGGGTTGGCAAAGGACTCTCACTAATTAATGGCTCAAGCTCACACCCATGCACCACTGAAGCGATAACCTCTGCTAATTCCTTTGCGAGAAAGCGTCGGTCATAGCCGATAATAATTTTCCGAGTTTCTAGACCTGGAAGCCGCCGGTAAAACAATTCCTGAGCAGCTGCAGCAGCTACTTTGGTCACTCTTTCAATAGTGACATCTACTCCAAGGATTCCTCTCCAACCATCTGTACCAAACTGAATTGGTGAGGGCCTGAACGGAAGAGGGTTTGACATTAGAAAAATGATTTTGATCTTTTAGGCAAGCGACCTAACGTCAGAAGATGAGTAAAAAGATGCTCTACCCCAACCTACTCACAGATCGACTACTGCGAAGCTGGGTAAGGTGCCGCCGCAAGGCCTGGCTTGATTTATATGGGGAAAAACAGGAGCGTTTATGGACAGCTCATCGCAACTTACAGATTGATCATCAACAAAGATGTTTTGTTGCTTTAATGCCCCGCAAACCCGCGAAAGGCCTCATTGCATGTAAAAAAGGAGAAATAGGCGTATTAGGGATCCGCCTAAAGGGGGAAGGCCCCCATGGATGCTCATTAGAAGCCCATCCCCCGCTTCTTCAAAAAATTGCTGGAGAAAGTCAATGGGGAAAACATACTTATCGGCCAGTGATGGCTAAGCATGGGAGAAAGATAACCAAAGAGATTCGACTTTCACTAGCATTATTTGGCTACCTGCTAAAGCCATTTCAAAAGACCCCGACAAGGGAAGGACTTATTGTTAGCCTAAGCAATCAAAAATTACAACTTGAGACACTCCCTCTAAACTCCAAGCTAAATTCTCAATTACATGAATCTCTTGAAAAATTATTGATTGACTTAAGAAGAAATACACCCCCTCCCATTACACTAAATAGAAGAAAGTGTACACTTTGTTGCTGGAGAGGTGCATGCAATAAAGAAGCAAAGTCTGAAGGACTTTTAAGTGAAATTAGCGGAGTTGGTGTTCATCGATATGAATTATTAAAGCAAATTGGAATCAATAATTTATCTGATTTAGCCTCTACAGATACTATCGATCTTGGAGAAAAGTTAAATGCTTATACCCCAAATTCACTAGAACTAGCTAGAGATCTAATTAGCCAAGCAAAAGCTCAAAGAGATGGAATAGAAGAGAGAATCAACCAATCACCTGCACTCCCAGAATTAAAACATTCCAGCGACTTATTACTATATGATATCGAATCAGATCCTGACGAAGGACAAGATTTTCTACATGGATTTATAAGCTTAAAGCGAAATACATCAAACAATTGCGAGGTTTATTCAACAAAATATCAACCTATACTTGTCACCAATGAATACGACGAATCCCTGATTTGGAAGAAATTAAAACAACTACTTGATTGTGATCCAAATAGAAAGATTTTGCACTATGGTGAGACAGAAGTAATAAGTCTATGCCGACTAGCAAAGAGACAAGGACTTAGTGATAAAGAGTTGGAGAAACTAAGGAATAGATTCATTGACTTACATGTTCGAGTAAGAACTCATTGGCGCTTACCACTTAACAGTTATGGTTTGAAAAATGTTGCTACTTGGATGGGGTTTAGCTGGCGAAAGAAAGGTGTTGACGGTGCAAGAGCACTCCTCTGGTGGCGCCACTGGAATGCCTCAAAACAAAATGGTCGAGGAGACATAAATTCACTGCGTTGGATTCTTGAATACAACCAAGACGATAATCTTGCAGCATGGACTGTCGCCTCCTGGTTACTGAGCCAAGACTCATTACTAGAAAACAAAGTTACTTCTGAATTCAGCTCATAGGATTAACAAATCCCTTAGGCACTCCAAAGCAAATTGATCGACGGCAATCTGATAAAAATAATTTCTCTTCCCCTAGTGACTGAGAACGAATCATTGCAAGCCCAACAAAGCCATCTCCATTAGGAAGTTCCAAAGCAGAAGAAATTACCCCAGCAGGTGTTGGAGCTGTTAAGTCTCTGTCTAGACTTAATAGCTTTTCCCCAGCCTGTATAGGGCTAATCGACTCCCAATAGCGTAATTCTTTTTTTAATTTTCCACTCTTCAAGACCTTTGAAATTGTTTCCTGCCCTAAATAACAACCTTTCGAAAAGCTGATCAAATTTGCAAGCCCCAACTCTAATGGGTTTGATTCACTATTTAATTCCCCAGAGCCGATAGGTAAGCCACGGTTTAATCGCCAATAATCAAATTGGTCAGAATTAGCCTTCTCAAGTTCTTGCATATGTTTTGGAAGACTTGAATCAGTTTCTAGCCAAATAGCTGCGCAAACTTCGTTACTAGATTCAACATCCAAGACTTGTACCCTTCGTATATTTTTCAATTTTTTTAATTTGACTTGGTCAGCAGGAAAAATCACACTTGAAAAGCCCTTCTCAAGAGTTTCTGCATCCCCTCCAAGGACCAAAACATCTGCTCCTTGATCATCTAAACGAACTTCAAGTAATGCTTTTAATCTTCCAGTAGCAGAAAGCCAACAACTTTGAAAGATAGCTCCATTTTCATGTGCCTGAACATCAGTCGTTGTCTGCCCATGAAGAAATGAGCGACTTCCAGGACCATTTAATCGCAGCAAAGGCATCGTTTGATCCCAGAGCAATGTTAGAGAATTCTTCATTGCAATAACTTTTCAGCACAATCGATGATTTCATCAAGAAGAAATAATCTAATTACTTCTAGGCCAGCATTTGCCAACGCAATATCCCCTCCCTCTTGTCTATCAACGATGGTGATCACTCGGTCAACTAAATAACCTGCTTTGCGTAGTTGATCTACTGCCTGTAAAGATGAACCACCAGTTGTAATTACATCTTCAAGAACAGTTATTTTTGCTCCTTTATGAGGCAAAGGTCCCTCAAGCCAGGATCCTGTCCCATGACCTTTAGCCTTTTTACGAACAATGATTGCATCCAGGCGCCTATCTTGCTGCGCCGCAGCCATAGCCACCCCACTAACTAAAGGGTCAGCTCCAAGAGTGAGCCCAGCTACAGCCACCACATCGGGCTCAACACGCTTGAGCAACTCAAGACTTAGCATTAAAAGTCCTTGGCCGCTAAGGCTAACGGGCTTGCAATTCACATAATGCTTACTTCTAAGCCCTGAAGCCAACATGAAATCACCATGTCTATAAGCCACCCTTGCTAACAAGGTCAGTAAGTCATCGTGGACATTCTCCATTTGAGATGAAATTGTATTCATAGAAATTCTTTTATCAAGATTGCACTGGGTAGTTTGCTAGAAAGCACCTTTACTTAATATTGTTCCGATATCTTCACTCTCATCAAGAGCATGTGAAAGATCCTTAGCAAGGGGGTCTAGCAATCTGGTGAATGCACTGAACTCATAATTCAGCTAAGGCGAGTTCGATCCTCGCGACCCCCATTCAATCCATTCAATGAGATTGGTCTACCTAGTTTTACTTCTGGTACTTCCAGCTTTCTTCGCCGCAAGTGAGGTTGCCCTATTGCGCCTACGGCCTAGCAGGGTCCAGGGTCTAATCGAAGAAGGGCAACCAGGCGCTGTCGCTATACACCGTTTACAGCGACGACTTAGACGCGCATTGATGGTTTCCCAACTAGGGATAACTCTCTCTTTAGTCTCACTTGGATGGATAGGAGGCCGAACAGGTCTTCGCTGGTGGCCCACAGAGGTCTCAGCAAGTTCGTGGCTTGACGGAGGACTTTTCCTCCTGATTGTCATTCCAACAACCTTACTAACAGGTTTACTCCCAAAAGCATTGGTTTTAAACCGACCAGAAGACTCTGCTCTAAAGCTTGCACCATTAATGCAAGTAGTGATGAAATTTTTGTCACCACTCCTCACCCTTTTGGAGGCACTGGCATCTCTGTTATTCCGGTTGTTTGGACTAACTGCACAATGGGATGCATTAGTACCAGCATTATCAGCAGGGGAACTAGAAACACTTATCGAAAGTGGAGGGGTAACTGGTCTCCAACCAGATGAAAGGAACATTCTCGAAGGCGTTTTTGCACTTCGTGATACCCAAGTCAGGGAAGCGATGGTGCCTCGATCAGGGATGGTCACCCTCCCAATCGGGGCAAACTTCTCAGAGCTAATGCAAACAGTTCACAAAACCCGACATGCCCGCTTCCCGGTCATTGGCGATTCTCTTGATGATGTTCGTGGAGTCATTGACCTTCGAAGACTTGCAGAACCAATCTCAAGAGGTGTTCTTCAAGCAGAAACCCCTCTTGAGCCATTTCTTGAAGGGGCACCGAAAGTACTTGAAACATGCACATTGGCTGAATTACTTCCAATGATTCGAAGTGGGCAACCTTTGCTGCTAGTTGTTGATGAGCATGGCGGTACTGAGGGACTTGTAACGGCAGCAGACCTAACTGGAGAAATTGTGGGTGATGAGATTGAAGCCAACAATCACGAACCAGACTTAGAACCCATCGAAGGGCAGCCAGGGAAATGGATGGTTGCTGGTGACTTAGAAATCATCGAATTAAACCGTCAACTCAACCTCGATTTACCTGAGGCTCAAGACCATCACACTATCGCTGGCTTTCTTTTAGAAAAACTTCAGCACGTACCATCGAATGGTGAAAGACTTATATATGAAGAAATAGAATTTCAAATCAAATCAATGAAAGGACCCCGTATCGAAAGAGTCAGACTTGTTCTCCCTGCAGTCGCCACTAAAAAAAGTTAATCCACCAAAATCATCTGAGAAATTGTTATGGCCATCCAATGACCGACCAAATGGTCCCGGTGAGGGTTGGTGTAGTCGGTATCGGCAACATGGGCTGGCATCATGCCCGAGTGCTTAGCCTTTTAAAGGATGCTGAACTAGTTGGAGTTGCTGATCCTGATCCAACAAGAGGAAACCTCGCAACTGAACAATTTGGTTGTCGCTGGTTCAAAAATTACACCGATTTACTTAGCAAAGTAGAAGCAGTATGTATTGCAGTACCAACCCTTCTCCATCATCAAGTCGGCTTGGCCTGTCTTGAAGCCGGCAAACATGTTCTAATTGAGAAGCCAATCGCAGCAAGCCAAGAAGAAGCCTCAGGGCTTATCAGAGCCGCCAATAAAGCTGGCAGACTATTGCAAGTAGGTCATATAGAAAGATTTAACCCAGCGTTTCGAGAATTAACAAAAGTAGTCGCAAATGAAGAAGTTGTTGTTCTAGAAGCACGTCGTCATAGTCCACATGCTGACAGAGCAAATGATGTTTCTGTTGTACTAGACCTAATGATTCATGATATTGATTTAGTACTTGAATTAGCTCAAGCCCCTGTTTTGCGAATGGCTGCGGTTGGAGGCCGTACTTCCGAGGGACCTATTGATTATGTCAACGCAACACTTGGTTTTAGGAATGGGGTTATAGCTAGCCTGACCGCAAGCAAAATGAGTCACAGAAAGATAAGGAGCCTAAGTGCGCATTGCAAAGCAAGTCTTGTAGAAACAGACTTCCTGAATCACACACTCCATATTCATAGGCGTGCCCATGAGTGGTACTCAGCTGATCATGGAGAATTGCTTTATCGCAACGATGGGTTTATTGAGGAGGTAAGTACTACATCGATAGAGCCTCTTTATGCAGAACTAGAACACTTTCTCCAATGCGTAAGGGGGAGAGAGACTCCTGCAGTTGATGGCCAACAAGCTTCTAGAGCACTACGGCTAGCCGACTTAATCGAAAATGCTGTTGAGAATCCAGGTACAGGTCTATCCTTAAAAGAGCCGATATAACAAGTCAGTAGAGCTTTGAAAATGGGTCAAAAAAAGTAATCATTGGATCTTTGATTAGACCTAATGATTAATAAAAAGCAAACACCACAACCGAGAAACTATCTCTATCTGGATAGTTTCTCGGTTGTGGTTCAAGTATCTATGACAACATTGGATCTAATCAAAGATCCAGTGCATTCCTTGAGCTCATTTCTTCAGCAAAGCAAAATAAAATGGACAAAAAGCCATTTTTTTCACTTTTAACCATAATCCCCCCTCTAAGTGTTTTGACAGATAAAGAGGGGAAAGATGTTCAAGGAGCAATTAAGTGCTGGTTTATTTAAAGCCAACAGCTGCCTGCCAAACAAATACCAGCAGGAAGAAACCTATTGGTATCAGTGGTAGTACATCAACTGTTGGAGCGAAAGCTTGATAAGCCTCTGGCAACTTAGCCAGTAGATCGATAGTCAAGGATGTCATCCCTAGAATTAATGCACTTTAAGAAACAGACGCTACCACGTGTAGTGAGCTGGAGAGTCATTATTCCAAGGAGCGAAATCCTCTGCAAAACAACCGTCATAAATTGCCTGGCTCATAGAAGTGGTAAATCGGAGTAAATTCGAGATGTTATGAAGGCTCAAAAGCGTTAATCCAAGCAGCTCTTCTGAGCGGACCAAATGGTGCAAATAGGCTCTTGAATGACTCCTACAAGTGAAACAAGGGCAAGTTTTATCAAGTGGCGCGTGATCGTTACGAAAACGCGCATTACGCAGATTCCATCTCTCCCCTCTTACCAAAGCAGTGCCATGGCGACCAAGACGAGTGGGGAGAACACAATCAAAAAGATCTATCCCATTAGCTACTGCGATGGCCATTTCTCTCAGAGTTCCAATGCCCATTAGGTATCTAGGCCGATCTAATGGCAAAAACTGCGAAACCTTACGAATAACTTGATGAATTTGTTCAACTGGCTCACCAACACTCACTCCTCCTATTGCTATTCCTGGTAAATCAAAACTACTAACAAATTTTGCACTTTCCTCTCTCAAACGAGAAGACCCACCCCCTTGAACAATCCCAAACAGTGCCTGATTTGATTTCTTATGAGCATTCACACAACGCTCAAGCCACAGGTGAGTACGTTTGGAAGCTATCTCTAAGGCATTCTCAGTAGCTGGATAAGCAGGGCACTGGTCAAAAGCCATAACCACATCAGCTCCAAGAGCCATTTGAATTTCGATAGCTCTTTCAGGCGTTAATTCAATTTGACTGCCATCTCTGGGGTTTCGAAACCACACACCTTTATCATTAACACGATTTAGTTTTGACAAGCTAAATACCTGAAATCCCCCTGAGTCAGTAAGTATCGGCCGATCCCAACCCATGAACTTATGCAGTCCGCCTGCTTTATCGACAACTTCTTCCCCAGGCTGTAAATGCAAATGGAATGTATTTGCTAGCACCATCTCAGCGCCAGTCGCTAATAACTGCTCAGATGACACACCCTTCACTGTTCCAAGAGTGCCTACAGGCATAAAGCGCGGAGTATTAACAACACCATGTGGTGTATGGAAACAGCCCACCCGAGCAAAAGTCTTAGGGCATTGCGCTTTGATCTGAAAACTAAACACTGCTGGGTTTTTAATTATGAGCAGCAAAAAAAAAGATCAGCCAATACAAATATTTCGAATGGGCCTATTTTCTTTAAAGGATTGGCTCATTAATGAGCCTCCAAAATGGCTCACAGATTTAGCTGGGTCTTGGACCTTTTACTCAATTCTACCTAGTTGGCCATGGCCAAGGGCAACATTTGATCGAATAGCGAGGTTTGCTCCAGTAATAGGTTTTGTTATCGGTATCGTTCAAAGCTTTATATGGTTATCACTAGATTTTTTAGGGTGGCCTAAAGAAGGGTTAGCTCTAGTAGTAATAGCAATGGAAGCATGGATTACTGGTGGACTACACCTCGACGGTTTAATAGATACTGCTGATGGTATTGGCGCTGGGAAAGCACGATGCCTTGAAGCCATGGAAGATAGTCGAATTGGCTCCAATGGAGTTCTAACACTATTAATTGTTCTTCTCCTCCAAATATCTGCCTTAATAAAACTGGGAATATTTGCTCCAATAGCCCTACCAATTGCAGCTTTCTGGAGCCGTTTCTCTCCTCTGTGGGGAATAAGTAGGTTTTCTTATATACGTTTAGAAGGGAGCGCCTCTTTCCATAAAAAAAATAGTCAATTCCGAATGGATATTCTTCCTGGAGTTGTAATTCTAGTGGTTATTTTTCTGATACTTTTTAACATTCCCCTATTCAATGAAATAAAAGCTGAAATCATCTGGAGTCTTTTTCTATGTCTTATCCCAACAATTTTAATTCCTGAATTACTTGGAAGAAAGATAGGGGGATATAGCGGAGACACCCTTGGTGCAACTCAAGTAATCTCTCAATCAATAATTCTATTAATGATGGCATTTATCCTCTAGGCAATTTTAGAAAAAAAGCATTTCCCTCATTAGGCAAATCAGTATCTAATAATGATGGGGGAATAACCAACTCAAGAGAACCTCCAAGGTTCTCTGCAAGTTGTTTAGCCAATGCAAGGCCTAAGCCACTCCCGAGAAGTTTTTTACTTTTGGGTCCTCGAAAACCTTTCTCAAAAATTTTCTCTCTGAGACCCTCCTCAATAGCTGGTCCACCATCCCAAACGATCAAGCCCTCATCGTTAAGGCACAGTCCTATAGGACTTCCTGCAGAGCTATACCTAAAAGAGTTTTCAAGCAAATTTGCTGCTATCTCTGCAACAGAACCATCACCTGGTTGAGAAACTTGATCAGTCCAAAGCGGCCAAACACTTGGTCCCCTCCAAATCCTGCCTTGCAAACTTGACGTGACCGAAGATCTTTTTATGAGGGGCATTAGAAGTTCCCTCATATTTAAATCCTTATTCTTAGGAAGCCAAGGTGGTAACAACAAAGGAGCTGGAGATCCTTCGGAAATCTGCTGTTTTGAAGCCCCCAACTGATCCATAGCAGAAAGATATTTATTCAACTGAGCCTGTTCAGTCAACATCCCTTCAACCAAATTGCGATGATTACTCTCAGGACCAAGCCTTCTCATCAATAACTCTGCATATGTTCTTATGGCGGCAAGAGGATTCCTCAACTGATGAACCATCAAACTGATTTGCTCTTGCTGATGAGTTATTTCTGCAAGCAGTTTTGCTCTTTCTATTTCTAAACTCAGGGCATTTGCAAGTACTAAAGCAGTTTCCTGCAGATTATTGTCCAAAGTCTCTGGCCACCCCCCAAATGAACTCGGGAGCTCAGCCCTAAGCACCCCAAGCAAAATCTCTCGTTCTTGCAATGGGTACCATCTACGAACTTGCGAAGGGGTTCTCAACTCAGGGTCAGCCTCTACAGGAGGCAAAGAATTACTTGTTTCAGGCCATTCACCAACAGCCTCAAGACTCGGAGCCTGACCCTCCCTTGGCCTAGCGACATAGACAACCAGTCGCTCAACTGGCACATCTGCATTAAAAGACCTTAGCTGTTGTTGAACCAGATTCAGGAATCGATCCGACAGCTGCATAAAGGTGAACTCAAATGGTTAAACAATTCAAAAGCTAGTCCAGGGAAAGAACTTGAAAAATATGGAAAAAGTATTAAGATATTCGCACCCGGCCAATAAGAGCCTTATCCGTTAGATAAGAGCTCCGAGTCGTAAAAACGAAAGTTGCATTAAAGCTGCTACCAAAGCTACAGCAGAGGTAGCCAGATTAATCCGCTCAAACAAGCTTAATGCGGGGGAATTTGATTTGCCGTTTTGCGGCCACTCAAATAATTCCAACATTTACTCCTGCTCTAACCCCAGCTCAAAACCTCACCTCAGTTCACTAAATCATGTCCAAGAAGCGCAAAAGAATCAGCCGCAGAAGGCAGGCAGGTCAAAGGGTAATGGCTCATGTCCCAACATTTCACCTAGAAACAGGCCAATACAAACCGGTAACAGCAGCTCGGCGTTATATCGCAGAAGCAGGGCTGAAATCACCTGCAATCGTTAATGTCCGCAGAAACGAGCACACGACCGATCGTTTCTTCTGGGGGGAGAAAGGCCTCTTTAGTGCTCAATATGCTGAGGAAAATCATTTTCTATTCCCATCACTTAGAACAATTGTTGATTCAGTCGGTGAAGACAGGATGTTTGATGGACTTGAACTAACTGCGGATGACTGGGAGGAAATTGAGGAATACGAATACGCTTTTGTATAAATCGATCTGATTTCAATTAAGCCATTTCTGGAGTTTTAATTGGATCCCATTAATCATTTCTAATGGGATGCAATGTCCCCCCTCAAAGCCAAAAAGCTCAACCTCTTCTTGGCTAGTTACTTTTAAACAGTCCCTAAGCTCTTCTGCTGCTGCGAAAGGCACTACCTCATCATTAATGCCATGAGTGAGCATTACAGGTGGCCTCCTGATGCTCCCAACCCATCCAGGATGCCTGTAAGCGCTACAACCAATCACACCTGCTAAAGGCAGTTCAGTACCAGATGCAATTCCCATTGCACCGCCCTGAGAGAACCCAAGAAGGACCGTTTTCTCGAGAGGGATTTTTGAGCTAGCAAGAGCCTCTAATCGATTCTTAAGTGCACTAATTGCTAACGGAACTTCTACCCAATTCGGAGGAAAAAGACCATACCATTGGCGCCCATTACCTTCAGGGTGCAGTTGAGGTCCTCTCAGAGAAACAATATCCATCGTTAAAGAAGCTTTTCTACAAAGCTCTTGGCCAATTGGAATCAAGTCTTCAGCGTCAGCCCCCCAACCATGAAGAAGAACAAGTCTATGAGTTGACTCAGTGTTGCTATAGCGAAGGAGGTCAGCAGTCAAACAAAAATGTATCGGAGATGCTTAGGTTGTCCAAAGATACACTCCCATCAAAGCTGACATGGCACCAATCGCCTTGCTAAGCGTTTCCGACAAAACTGGTCTAGTACCTTTTGCAAAAGCTCTTAATCAAAAACATGGCTTTCAACTTGTCTCAAGTGGAGGCACAGCTAAGGAGCTTGAAAAAGCAGGCCTAAGCGTCACAAAAGTATCTGATTACACAGGTGCTCCTGAAATCCTCAATGGGCGAGTGAAAACACTTCACCCACGCATACATGGAGGCATTTTGGCGAAGCGCAACGACAGCACTCATGATGCTGAGATGGAACAACAAGGGATCAACCATATTGATGTCGTTGTAGTGAATTTATATCCATTTGAATCAACAATCGCAACGCCAAACGTCAGTGAAGAGAACGCTATAGAAAATATTGACATCGGAGGACCTGCAATGGTTCGAGCTGCCGCGAAGAACTATTCACATGTTTCAGTCCTTACAAGTCCCCAGCAATACGACAAGTTTCTTACATCCTTAGATGGAGCCAATGAAATTAGCGAAGCAACACGAAAACAACTTGCTCTAGAAGCCTTTGAGCACACTGCCTCTTACGACATTGCAATCAGTAGGTGGCTTAACAAGAAAGTTAATTCTCAAGATTCACCCCACTTGGAAGCAATACCTCTTAGACAAAATCTTCGATATGGGGAGAATCCTCACCAATCAGCACAATGGTTTAGTCGAGACAAGACAGGTTGGGGTGGAGCAAAAAAATTACAAGGCAAAGAACTAAGTACCAACAACCTTCTAGACCTTGAGGCAGCCTTTTCTACTGTCTATGAGTTTGGCTATGGTAATAAAGGGACCCGACCTGCCTCAACCCCTGCCGCTGTAGTCGTTAAACATACAAACCCTTGTGGGGTGGCACTAGGAAGCACAATTGATAGCGCACTCAAACTTGCTCTAGATGCAGATCGAACTAGTGCTTTTGGCGGCATCGTTGCTTTGAATACTGAATTAAACAACAGCGCCGCAAATCAGCTAAAAGAACTCTTCCTAGAATGCATAGTTGCTCCTTCTTTTACAGAAGGAGCACTGGAAATTCTTTCATCAAAGAAAAACCTAAGGCTTCTTGAACTATCAGTAGATTCAATAGAGAGATGTGACATGAAGAATCTTAGGAGTGTCTTAGGAGGTGTATTAGTCCAAGAAAAAGATCACGAATTAATTGATGTTAATAAGTGGGAAGTAGTTACAAAGAGAAAGCCAACATCAAAAGAAAAAGATGACATGATCTTTGCTTGGCAAATAGTTAGACATGTACATTCAAATGCCATTGCAATTGCCTTAAATGGTCAAAGTATTGGTATCGGAGCCGGTCAGATGAATAGGGTAGGGGCAGCCAAAATCGCCCTGAGCTATGCAGGTAAAAATGCAAAAGATGCTGTGTTGGCAAGTGATGGTTTTTTCCCTTTTGATGACACAGTTCGGCTAGCCGCAAGCAAGGGAATCAAAGCAATTATCCAGCCTGGCGGAAGCATTAGAGACAAAGAATCCATAAAAGCATGCAATGAGCTTGGCCTAACAATGATGACGACCGGAAGGCGCCATTTTCTACACTAAATTAAATACTTTCACGGAAAACCTGAACTTCTAATACCTCTTAAAAGAAAGTATTTTCTAATCAAGCCTTACCACTTGGGTAATAAGTGATTTTATTACTTTTCTTTGCCAAAGACAGCCTCCCTGGACCAGCACATAAAAAGTAGAAAAATATAACGGCATATACTGCAGATAATTCAAAAGCATAATTGTGGGCTTCTACAACTGCGAAAGGGAATCCTTCTAGGCCTGTATCAAGAGCATGAAATGTAATTGCAAAAACCATTGTTGACAAAAGGCCTAAAGAAGAAAGTCTTGCGAAGAGGCCTAGCAAAAGACCTATTGGACATATCAATTGTGTTCCGGCTGCGGCAAAGGTCCAAAAAATTGGATCACCAGGTAAGAACGGAAAATATTTTCCAACCACGAATTCGGCAAAGCCTCCTGGATCCTGAAGCTTTTCAAGCCCATGATGAAACATCATCAAACAAACAGTTATTCGTAAAAGAAAAATTGCCAGCTCAGCAGGAATATTGACCTCACCTTGCGCTGCCTGATTCTCAACGACAACCTCAACACGCTGAGGAGCTGATGGAGCTGAAAATTTTGGTGATCTTTCTAATTCAGAATCTTGTCCTTGAGGGATTTCGGGGTCAGCCATATTGAGGAAGTCTTATATAGATTATTTTAGGGAAAAAGTTGTCATTTAACGAATCGAAGTCTCAAAAGTACCCCTTTGAAAACGAATAAAGTATGAATTTATTTTCTCCACGATTGGCAATTCTTTCATTTCAAGCTGACAAGTCCCTATTTAAAAACAGCTAACATTGTTGAACAGTTAAGCAAGACAGCACAAGGATTTAGTGCCCATCCAAATCATTTAATAGAAACGCCAATATCGCTGATTCTCATGAGTTTTTGAATCACATGCTCAACTACCCGGTCAGGAGTTGATGCGCCAGAGGTAATACCAACATTGACATTCCCTTGGGGGAGGAAGTTGTCTTCACTTATCAGATCTTTTCCTAAAGGCTTATGAGTAATTTTATTCTCTTCGCCTATACGCTCTGGAGTATCAATATGAAAAGAACGAATACCTCTAGACATTGCAATTTCCTGAAGGTGTGTGGTATTTGAAGAATTAAATCCCCCGATTACAACAAGCAAGTCAAGAGGTTCGTCAACCAATGAGAACATTGCATCTTGCCTTTCTTCGGTTGCGTCGCAGATGGTATTAAAGGCAAGGAAATGTTCATTGATTTCCTTTGGACCATATTTACGCAGCATAGTTTGTTCAAACAAACGGCCAATCTCCTCAGTTTCACTCTTCAGCATTGTTGTCTGATTAGCAACGCCTAATCGCTGAAGATCTATATCAGGATCAAAGCCAGAAGAAGAAGCTTTTGCAAACCGCTCCATAAAGACTTTGCGATCTCCTCTCCCAAGAATGTAATCAGCAACATATTGCGCCTCATCCAGATCAAGTACTACTAAATAAGTCCCTGCAAAAGAGCTAGTAGCAAGAGTTTCCTCATGTTTTACCTTTCCATGAATAATTGACGTGAATGAATGTTTTTTATGCTTCTCCACCGTATGCCAAACCTTTGAGACCCAAGGGCATGTTGTATCAATGATGTGACACCCTCTCTCATGCAGTAACTGCATCTCCTGAACTGTTGCCCCAAAAGCGGGCAAAATAACTACATCCCCCTCACTCACTCTGGAAAAATCTTTTACACCATTTTCTGCAGATATGAAAAGTACATTCATCATCCTTAGATGATCATTTACTGAAGGGTTATGGATAATCTCATTAGTAATCCAAATGCGCTCGTTGGGATAATGCCGGCGAGTTTCATAGGCCATTGCGACAGCCCTTTCTACACCCCAGCAGAAACCAAATGCCTGCGCAAGCTTTACATGAAGCCGTCCATATTGCATCACATTCCCGTTGTCTCTTATTGAGCTAATCAAACTGCTTTGGTATGCCTGTTCAAGAGCTTTGGCTCTTTTCGCAGGAGAACCAAAACCCCGCCTGTTATACCTATCAGAATGATGCAGTGAACGCTTAAAGGCTTGGGTGTCCATATTTATGGAAACTGCAACAGGCTGATTCTATTATTTAAACAGTTAAGCAAAAAAAAGCCTGGCAAAAAGCCAGGCTTTTTAAAGTTAATTCTACTGATAAGTCAGTTACCAGCAGAGGCAAAGTCAGGATAAGCCTCCATACCATGCTCACCAATATCGAGGCCTGCAATCTCTTCGCTCTCAGTGACGCGAATGCCACCAAAAAACGATCCGATTACTTGCCAAGCAATCCAGCAAGTAACAACAGTCCAGATCCCATAGGCTGCGCAACCTACGAATTGAATCCAAAGCTGACCCAAGCCACCTCCTGTGAGCAAACCAAGGCCCTCACCTGAACCTTGGATGTCGTAACCCCAAAGTCCTATGACTAATGTGCCCCAGACTCCACATACACCGTGAACTGAAAAGGCACCAACTGGGTCGTCAATGCCAAGGGAATCAAGTGCTGAAACTGAAAATACAACGATGACACCACCAATCAAGCCAGCCAACCAAGCACCTGCCATCGTGAGATTTGCACAACCAGCAGTAATGCTTACTAGACCAGCAAGAATTCCATTGATGATCATGGTCAAATCTGGTTTACCTGATGTCAAGGTTGAAACAATAGTTGCACCTATAGCTCCACCAGCAGCAGCAAGAGTTGTAGTTACAGCAACATAAGGAACCCATTGGTCCATAGCCAGCTGTGAACCTGGATTAAAGCCATACCAGCCTATCCAAAGAACTAATGCACCAAGAGTTGCGATAGCCATGTTATGGCCTGGCATTGCTTGTGCCTTGCCATCCACAAACTTGCCTATACGTGGACCTAAAAGCATTGCTCCTACCAGACCAGCCCATGCACCAACAGAATGAACTATTGAGGAACCGGCAAAGTCTATAAATCCAGCTTCGGCAAGCCAGCCGCCATTCCACTGCCAACTCCCAGAAACTGGATAGATAAATGCTGTGAGAACAAGTGAAAAAACAACGAATTCTCCAAACTTGACACGCTCAGCCACCAATCCAGAAACAATGGTTGCTGCAGTGCCAGCAAAAGCCGCCTGGAAAAGAAAGTCAACTGTTGGGACTAATCCACCTTCACCAATAACCTCGGGAGTAACTGTTGGGTCAAAGAAAAGACCATTAAAGAAAAGCCAACCTGCCGCTACAGCATCTCCATACATAAATGAATAGCCAACGAACCAATAGGCCGTTACAGCAAGAGCAAAAACAAAAAGATTTTTAGCAAGAATGTTTACGGCATTCTTTTGACGGCACATCCCAGCTTCAACCATTGCAAAGCCAGCGTTCATAAAGATCACAAGGATCGTTGCGACTAGCAGCCAAAGGTTATTAGCCAAGAAAGCAGCATTTAGTTCGGGCATCTCAGCTGCATGTGCTGAGAGATTAAAAAGGCCTAAACCAAATAAGGCCAAAGGAACGCAAGAAAGCCACAGCAAAGAACGATGTGAGCTAAATCCGCGAATTCTTCGGAGTAGGAGCATTGGCCCATCAAGGAGGCTTGCCTCTTGAAGGCTCATAACGCGTCTCCTATGAGGCGTGTGCTGAGCAGGAGTCATAGAAAAAAAGAAACCAGCTGGTGAGATTGGACCAAATTGAGTCCAATTAGTGCCATAACAAAATGCATGGCACAAACTACTTTTCTAGTTGTTGTTGATACAAAAGCCTTAAACACGAGAGAAATATTTAACTTTTTCTTTCCCTCAAGAAATTTGATGGCTTTTCAAAGGTCTTTTACCCTCCCAGGTGATTTCATCAAGATGAAATCCAAAAGAGCACGGAATAACCTCCACTCCTGCTCTAAGCGCCTGGCGGAAAAGATCACCATAAACCGGGTCTGCACTATCTCCTGGTGCGAAAGCTTTCACATCAGACCTACTTAAACAAGGAACTAAAACAGCCCTAGCTTCTGGCAAAACTCCAATCATCTCTTCAAGATGTTTCTGCCCTCTTGTTGTAACTGTGTCTGGGAAAAGAGCCAAAGGACCTTCTTTCCAAGTCGTGTTTTTAACTTCAAGATAAATAGGCTTTAACAAAGGGTCGCTCGATTCAGGGTTGAGAAGCAAATCGATACGACTTCGAAGATTTCTTCCATAAGGAACTTCTTGACGAATTTCCAAAATCTTGCCTAATTCATCTCCTAAAAAGCCAGCCTCAATAGCTAAACGAACAAGAGTATTTGACAATCCAGTATTAACCCCAACCCAAGTAGCTGTTCCATTTTTTTCTAAAACTTCTGCCTGCTCCCATGTCCAAGCCAGTTTGCGCTTCGGTGAAGGGGCATGCCTTATACGAACCTTTCCTCCAGGATGCAAAACCCCCTTCATGGGTCCAGTGTTAGGACAATGCGCAGTCACAATTTCACCGTCAGTCAATTCCACATCTGCCATGAAACGCTTATAACGCTTTAAAAGCGTTCCTTCTTCAAGAGAAGGGAACTTGAGCAAAGTTGAGGAACTCATCAGTTATCTATGACTTGAACCATGAAAAGCTATCCAAAAACTGAATACACCAACAAACTATGTTGCAAGGACCGGAATATCTAATGGAGAGGTCCCTAAAAAATATTGCACTAGTTGTCACAGTAGGGACTCTTATAAGCAAAGGTGGCGGGCTAATTCGACAACTTGTTTTAGCGGGAGCTTTTGGAGTAGGAGCAGCTTATAACGCTTACAACTATGCATATGTATTACCCGGGTTCTTATTAGTCCTGCTTGGAGGAATCAACGGGCCTTTTCACAATGCAATGGTAAGTGTTTTAAGCCGGCAACCAGAGGAAGAGAACGCCTATGTACTAGCAGCTTTAAACACTTTGGTTAGTTCGGCTTTACTTGTAATAACAATCTTATTGATACTTTTCGCTGATCCATTAATTCATCTGTTAGGGCCAGGACTAAATAGAGAGCTTCATCATATTGCGGTTGTGCAGCTTCGATTAATGGCACCAATTGCCTTATTCGCTGGCTTGATTGGGTTGGGTTTTGGATCTCTAAATGCCGCAAATGAATTTTTTATTCCTGCAATCTCTCCACTGATGTCTAGCTTGGCACTGATCTTCGGTGTGGGAATATTTTGGATCTATATCGGACCAGAGATTAGCTCCTCTGACTTTTCCTTTTTAGGAGGCGTTGTTTTAGCAATAGCAACATTGGGGGGGGCAATTATGCAATGGCTAATACAACTCCCCTCACTATTTAAAAAGGGCCTTGGCAAAATTAACTTTATTTGGGACCTCAATCATCCCGGTGTAAAAGATGTGATCAAAGTGATTTGGCCTGCAACTCTCTCTTCAGGAATGTTACAAATAAATGTTTTTACAGACTTATTTTTCGCTTCAGGAATATTTGGAGCAGCCGCCGGGCTTGATTACTCAAACCTTCTAGTTCAAACACCCCTTGGCTTGATCTCTAGTGCATTGTTAATACCTCTATTACCAACCTTCTCAAAACTCACTAAAGCGGAAGATCTCCCAAAACTAAAAAAAAGAATAAAACAGGGACTAATGCTCTCAACAACCTGCATGGTCCCTATCGGTGCATTGTTCATGGTTCTAAGAGATCCAATAGTTTCAATCGTCTATCAGCGTGGTGCTTTCGATACTCAGGCAACAAGTCTTGTCTCTGGCTTGTTACTTATATATGGCCTAGGCATGCCTGCCTATCTAGGAAGAGATTTACTTGTAAGAGTCTTTTATGCTTTAGGGAATGGCTCTACTCCCTTTAAATTTTCAGCAGCAGGAATAGTTCTAAATATATTTCTTGACTGGATTTTAGTAAGCAAGTTTGAAGCGCAAGGGCTAGTTCTAGCAACAGTAATAATCAACTTTCTAACTTGTCTTGGTCTATTGATCAAATTGCATTATCAAATTGGAGGCCTCCCTCTAAGACAATGGTCTTTTGATATCATCAAAATAATTATTGCAGGAGGAATGTGTGGATGTTCTGCATTGCTTCTGAAGACAAAAATCAATTGGGCAGATAATTTCCTAGGTCTAACTTTAGAGGTAATGCTGTCTTCTATTGCAGCACTGATTGTATTTATAATTATGAGTAGACTCTTAGGGAATAAGGAGATCTTAGAGCTCACTAAATCTCTAAAATTCCGCTTAAATTCTCACTAAGGGTCAACAACTCGATCTTCCCTTACCTGAATAGGTATTTGCAAATTCTTATCTGCCACCAACTTAGCGCCTTGAACTGAAAGTATTCGGGCTTCTATTCCAAACTCCTTAAAAGCCAGTTCTATCTCTTGTATCAAAGCTTTCTCAACCTGAGCTTCAGAGTCGACAACTTTGCCAAACAAACGCTCCCCAAGAGGACCTATGCGCTGGCGCATGACCTCACGAGCATTTTTGACCTCAATGATTAGCACTCTTTCGCCATAGTTAAAAACAACCTTATCTGCAGTAAGGGGCCAAAATCTCTTCTAGTTCATGAAACTGGGATGTTGGAACCAATTGAGAAAGAGAGAGCTTGATGGTTCCACCAGCAATTGGAACAGGCACTGCTTCAAGTGCCTCCTTTGCCGCTACAGCAGCCCCCTTATCAAGTCTCGCAATACATTCACTAGCAAGAGGTTCTACCAATCCTGCATCTCCTAAATAAAGGTGCCAATTGGCCACTTGAAGATACAACCTATCCGAAAGCATGCCTTTCAGGTCGCTGATATCAGTGGGTTGAATTGTCATCGATTTTCACGTGGACTATTAGCAATGAATTTATTCATTGCTTTCTTGAGGCGGTTGAGAAGTCGTTGGCCTTAAAGAAATCACAATAAAGAGGTGGACCAACAGAGCCCCTAACCAAACCTCTGTAAACCAATTCAAATGGGACCAAGGATGGTTGATCTTTTGAAAAAACCACAGGCCACTATTCACAGCAGCAAAAGACATTGCGTGAATAGTCAAATTTACGATCCGAGAGAAATGTCTATAGAGAGGATCATTTGAATCACCTGTGCCATACCAACGAATAGGCATAAGATAAAAATGCTTTTCTTAAACGATTTTGACTCTCTTTAGCAGTTTTAGTTGACGAACGCCCCCTTTATAGGGTCTTATGAATTCTTGCAGGCGCCTGTAGCTCAGCGGATTAGAGCATCTGACTACGGATCAGAGGGTCGGGAGTTCGAATCTCTCCAGGCGCGCTTTATAACTGCCCTCTGGGCAGTTTTTATTTGAAATGAAATGCCTAAAAACAGACATTTCCCAACCGCTGAGAGAGTCTTGCCTACGATCTTGAGGTGGCCTGCACAAATAGTTTGAAAATGAATACATCCCTATCCGAAGTGGACCCATTAATTGCGGGTTTAATTGCAAATGAGCTCGACAGACAACAAACGCATCTTGAACTAATCGCCAGTGAGAATTTCACCTCTGAAGCAGTCATGGAGGCTCAGGGGTCAGTCCTGACAAACAAATATGCCGAAGGCCTTCCTAAAAAGCGTTATTACGGTGGATGTGAACAAATTGATGCAATTGAGGAACTTGCCATAGAAAGAGCAAAGGAGCTTTTCTCTGCGGAGTGGGCAAATGTTCAACCACATAGCGGTGCCCAGGCGAACTTTGCAGTTTTCCTATCCCTTTTGGAACCTGGAGACACCATTATGGGAATGGATCTGTCCCATGGAGGCCACCTAACGCATGGATCCCCTGTAAATGTGAGCGGGAAGTGGTTCAAAGTTGTTCATTACGGGGTCGACCCTGGAACACAAACCCTAAAAATGGAGACTGTCAGGGAACTTGCTTTAAAACATCGTCCGAAGTTACTTATATGTGGATTTTCTGCATATCCACGCACTATTGATTTTGCAGCGTTCCGTTCAATCGCAGACGAAGTTGGTGCATACCTAATGGCGGACATTGCTCACATCGCAGGACTAGTAGCCACAGGAGACCATCCGAGCCCAATTCCACATTGTGATGTTGTCACTACCACAACACACAAAACCCTTAGAGGCCCAAGGGGAGGGCTGATCCTTTGTAAAGATGCTGAATTAGGTCGCAAATTTGATAAAGCCGTTTTCCCTGGCACCCAAGGGGGGCCTCTAGAGCATGTAATTGCTGCAAAAGCAGTCGCATTTGGACAGGCTCTGAAACCCGATTTCAAGGCATACACGAACCAGGTCGTCCGAAATGCACAAGCCCTGGCAAAGCGTCTTCAAGAAAAAGGTATCTCCATAGTCAGTGGAGGAACGGATAATCACATAGTTTTAATTGACCTTAGGAATATTGGCCTCACAGGAAAAATTGCTGACAAGCTAATCAGTGAGGTGAAAATAACTGCAAATAAAAACACTGTTCCTTTTGACCCAGAATCCCCATTCGTAACAAGTGGCTTGAGACTGGGAACACCCGCACTTACTTCAAGGGGTTTCGATGAGGAAGCCTTTCTCGAGGTAGCTGAGGTAATTGCAGAAAGACTTTTAAATAAAAACGATGATGAAATCAAGCAAACCTGTATCAAGCGCGTCAAATCTCTTTGTGAGCGTTTCCCTCTTTACAGAAGCAATTAGATCCCTACGCTTTTGTGAGTAGCACAAAGTGCACTGGATTCATTCAAACAGTCTGCTTAGGATTATGGATATCAATGGGCCCTTTTTTAAGAGGGTCACCTGTCTTTTGGAGTACTCGTGATCCTTGCTAACAGCCCTGTGGCTGTTGCCACTGCAAGCGGCCTGATAGCGGCTATATCCACCACTTTGATTGTTCCAAGGGTGAAGCAGGTTTGTCTTCGACTGGGATTAACAGATCAACCAGATTCGAGGAAACAACACAGTTCGCCAATGGTTCGCCTAGGCGGAATCACAATGGTGATTGGCTTTTGCTTTGCATTGGCTGTTATCTGGGCTCTAGGTGGATTTGGTTTACTTGCCCCTGCGAAAGATCAACTGATCTGGACAACTCTTGCAGGGGGACTCTGTTTCTATCTAATTGGCCTATTAGATGATTTATTTAATCTGTCTCCTTGGCCTCGCCTGACATTACAAATCCTTGTAGGTTTTTTAGTTTGGTCTTACGGGTTAAGGATTGGTGCAATTGAATTACCATGGGATGGAGGAGGCACTCCTTCTCTTGTTTTACCGAATTCACTTAGCGTTCTAATAACAGTAATTTGGCTAGTAGGAATTACAAATGCAATTAACTGGCTAGATGGTTTAGATGGATTGGCCGCAGGAGTCTCTGGAATTGCATCTATTGGCCTTATATCAGTAAGTTTCTCTCTTCACCAAACCGCTCCTGGCTTCCTTGCTGCATCCTTAGCTGGATGTTGCTTTGGTTTTCTTAGGCACAATTTCAACCCCGCCAGGATTTTTATGGGTGATGGCGGTTCCTATTTTTTGGGATTCACTTTGGCTGCAATCAGCATTATTGGTCCTGCCAAAGGACTTACGACAGTAAGTCTAATTATTCCTTTGTTGATTCTTTCACTGCCATTAGCAGACATGTCAGCAGTCATAATGAATCGACTTCGTGAAGGGCGTTCACCTTTCCACCCAGACAGGAACCATCTTCACCACCGCCTATTAAGAGCTGGATTAAGTCATAAAAGAACAGTTGTCCTTATCTATGCTTTCACTCAATGGTTAGGTGCTCTAGCTCTAGTAGCAGCAAATGCTGAGATGCGTTTCCTTTGGCTCAGTATTGCAACAGCAATTTTAGTTTCAGCCGTAATCAATAGCCGAAGAGAATTAAAATCTGGCTACTCCAATCATCTCTTCAAAAACCTCAAACATTGAACTAATTGCTTCCAAGGATGAAATTAAGCCAGAAAGAATATCCTCAAAATGCTGAAATCCTTTGCATCGGCTCAGAACTACTTCTAGGCAATATCCTGAACAGCAACGCTCAGTGGCTTGCTGAAGAGCTATTAGCCCTTGGGATCAATCACTACAGACAATGCGTTGTAGGGGACAACATCAACCGAATTGAAGAAGCTGTAATAGAGGCCTCCAACAGATGCAGTTTTCTACTCACTACTGGTGGACTAGGTCCTACACCAGATGATTTAACGACAGAAGCTATTGCAAGAGCATTTAAAACTCCATTGGAGGGTAATGAACTCCTATGGAAAGAAATCCAAAAAAGAATCAAATCTCAAGGCAAAAAAACCGCCGAAAACAATAAGAAGCAAACCTTCTTCCCAAAAGGTGCCGAAATAATTCCAAATCCCAAAGGGACTGCTCCAGGAATTATCTGGAGTCCAAAGCCTGGATTCACGGTTATCACTCTGCCAGGTGTTCCATCAGAAATGAAAACAATGTGGAATGCAACCGTTTCTAAATGGCTACAGGGCCAACGTCTAAGCGAGGTGAGGTTTGCAAGCAAAGTTTTACGTTTTGCTGGAATTGCCGAATCAAACCTCGCAGAAGAATTATCTGACCTCCTCAATAAAAGCAATCCCACAATTGCCCCTTATGCAGGGATGGGAGATCTAAAGCTTCGCATTACTGCAAGTGGGGCAACTTTGGATGAAGCCTCTGAACTCATAAAGCCTTATGAGACTCAAATCCGAGAGCGTATGGGAGACTTTTGTTATGGATCAGATAACGACTGTCTTGCCTCCGTTGTAATAAACCTTCTAAGAGAAAGAAAAGAAACAATTTCTTTCGCCGAGTCCTGCACTGGAGGAGGTCTAGGGAATTCATTGGCATCAATACCAGGAGCCTCGAAAGTCTTTTGGGGTGGGGTTACTGCTTACCAGAACTCGATTAAACAATCACTTCTCAAAGTTTCCTCAAATATCCTTGAAATCCATGGAGCCGTTTCAGAGGAAGTCGTAAAAGAAATGGCTATAAATGTACGCTCAAGCTTCTGCACAGACTGGGCAATTTCCGTAAGTGGAGTTGCTGGCCCCAATGGAGGCACAAAATCAAAACCGGTAGGGTTAGTTCATTTTGGAATTGTTGGCCCAAACCACTGCGAGGCAACTCAACAATTCTTTGGAGAACATCTCGGAAGAGAAGAAATTCAAAGGCTGAGTATTTCCTATTGCCTTAACCAATTAAGGTTGATCTTGATCAATCGGAGCTAGGTTCTTCGGCCACAGGATTTAAATCTTGAGTTCAAAAACCCTCTATGACAAAGTCTGGGACTTACATCAAGTTTCCCAGCTACCAGGTGGATCGACCCAATTATTTATAGGGTTACATCTTATTCATGAGGTAACTAGTCCGCAGGCCTTTTCAGCACTGTCTGAAAAAAACTTGGCAGTTCTTTCTCCTGAGAGAACATTTGGGACCGTAGACCACATAGTCCCAACCCTCAATCAAAACAGACCATTTGCAGACCCTCTTGCCGAAGAGATGCTCAGCACCCTTGAAAAGAACTGTTCAACCTACGGAATTCCTTTCTTTGGAATAGGCAGTGGCAAGCAAGGTATCGTCCATGTAATCGCACCAGAGCTTGGCCTTACACAACCAGGGATGACTGTCGCATGCGGAGACTCTCACACCTCAACTCATGGTGCATTCGGCGCCATTGCCTTTGGTATCGGAACGAGCCAAGTCCGAGATGTTTTAGCTAGTCAAACCTTAGCAATAAACAAACTCAAAGTTCGCAGGATTTTTGTTAAAGGCCAACTAAGAAAAGGTGTTTATGCAAAAGACCTTATTTTGCACATTATTCGAAAACTAGGAGTCAAGGCAGGGAATGGCTTCGCCTATGAGTTTTCAGGGCCAGCAATTGAATCTCTTCCCATGGAGGGGCGCATGACCCTTTGCAATATGGCAATTGAGGGGGGGGCAAGGTGCGGATATGTCAATCCAGATCAAGTGACCTTTGATTACCTAAAGGGACGTATGCATGCCCCTAAAGGTAAAGACTGGGAGAGAGCCATAGCTTGGTGGAAAACACTATCAAGTAATGAAAATGCCATCTTTGATGACGAAATCTCTTTTGATGCAAACGATATCGTCCCTACAGTGACATGGGGCATAACTCCTGGCCAAAGTATCGCCATAAACGAGTCTTTGCCCCAGTCAACAACATTTGAGGTCAAAGACCGGCCTATTACTGAGGAAGCATATAGCTATATGAAAATTGAGCCAGGGGGGAAAATTGAGGGCCTCAAAATTGATGTTTGCTTTATAGGTAGCTGTACCAATGGTCGACTAAGTGATTTACGCGAGGCAGCATCTGTCGCAAAGGGGAACCATGTCGCTGATGGAATAAAGGCATTTGTTGTTCCTGGGTCTGAGAAAGTTGCTCTGGAAGCAGAAGAAGAAGGACTTGATAAAATTTTCCTAGAGGCTGGCTTTGAATGGCGTGAGCCAGGATGCTCAATGTGTTTAGCCATGAATCCTGACCGTCTCGAAGGGGACCAAATCAGCGCTAGTTCAAGTAATAGGAATTTCAAAGGAAGGCAAGGTTCTGCCAGCGGTCGCACACTCCTTATGAGCCCTGCAATGGTTGCTGCTGCTGCAATAACAGGGAAAGTAAGCGATGTTCGTCATTTCCTCAAAGACGATTCCAATTCATAGAGACTCACTCATGATCAGACCAATAACTCCCTTCCCGACAGGGGCAATTAAACAAATAGAAGGAAAATCAATTGTATTAACTGGCAATGATATTGATACTGACAGAATTATTCCAGCAAGATTTCTAAAGTGCGTAAGTTTTGATTTACTTGGAGAACAAGTTTTCGCTGATGATCGAAAAGAGCTTAAAGGTGAACACCCCTTCGATCTACCTATTAATCAAGATGCCTCAATACTTGTTGTTAATGAAAATTTTGGTTGTGGTTCGAGTAGAGAACATGCACCTCAGGCCTTAATGAGATGGGGTATTAGAGCTATAATAGGTAAGAGCTTTGCAGAGATATTCTTTGGAAATTGCCTTGCATTAGGGATACCGTGCATTAAAGCAAGTGAAAAGATTATTGAATCACTTCAACAATCAATAACCTCCAATCCTGGTGATTTCATAAGAATAAATCTTGAAGAGCTAAGCATATCTGATTCCTCGATAAAGTATAACGTTCTCATGGATCCTGGTCCTCTTGAAATGCTTAAAAGTGGTGCATGGGATGCGACATCACAATTAATAAATAAGCGTTCAGAGATTCTCGAAGTAATGAAAAATTTACCATATCTAAATAATTTTAAATATTAAAAAAATTCTAGCCATAATAGAATCATTTAAATAATACTCTTTTTATCGACCTCTCTTTTCATTTTTGTTGGATTGTATGGCACAAAAGGAATACCAGTACCGTCAAAACTAAAGTCATTTAAACGGATTCTAAATCCGCCTATACGTTTATAAGGATTAAAATACAATCCAAAATCATATGCCCGTCTCTGATAACGAAGCTCAATATTTGAATCTAATATTTGACCATAGTTACTCGAAGCAGAGTCAATGTTGTATTCAATTCCAATATCAAGTATGAGAGGACCATATATTTGTTGAGCGACTCCAAGCCCCAGTGTCCCCAAATCAACAGCCTGGTCAAAGGAAAATGGGCTAGCTCCTGATTTAAGGGTGCCTCCTGCTATAAGTGAAAACTTGCTATAGCTCAGCAACAAGTTATCGAATCTTCCAATAGTAAAAGCAGGGCCTCCACTAAAGCTCAATGTGCTCTGGCCTTTACCATCACCATAAGTAGACAGAGATGTATTCAAATTAGTCTGCAAGGCGACACCTGGAGTTATTGGAACTGGGGAATACCTATAGGCACGGTCAGGAGTTAATGGAGCTGTCTTACCAGACCATAAAGGGAGCCCAGAACTAAGAGAAGCGTAGATATTTCCTCTCCATAAATCAGTCAAACTTTTGGTCGAATTTTTTTCAGCTTGATACCTGCCAGAACCAACCCTAACAAGAAGATTATTAGTCAAATTCCCTGATTTAAATCTTCCACTCTTTTGAAGGAATGCTCCATAAGCGGTATAAATATCAGTTTCCCCTAGCGATCCATTCCAGGCACGATATCTATACGCGCTGAAAAATCTTGTCTCTACTTCACCAACCAAAGGCAAGTACGAGAGTTTACTTATATCTCCCCAGTGTCTGCTCCCATTAAGAAAATTATTTGGTGAAAAAGTGCTTATATCTGAATTTGCCTCTATCCCCCAACCCCAAACTTTGCCACTCAAATTCGATTCAAGGCCAAAGTTATCAAGGAACTCACCTTTTTGCAAAATTTTATCTTCAGCAACTGAATCATCTTTCGAAACATAACTCTGCGTATTGCCATCAATCGAACGTTCTAAATTCACTTGAGGCTGGAGAGATAGCTTAAAGTTTTCACTAAGCTTTTTCTCTTTAAGGTTTCTACCTATGAAAGCTCCATCTCTATCAGCATAATCAAATCCAACTACCCATCTATTTTCAACTTCTTCTTCATTCTCAAACCTCCTTACTCTTGAAACAGGGATCGGCAGTCTATCTTCAAGAACTAATCTATTTCTCTTACTGGTAATTACTGTAGTACCATCATCTTCTTCTCTAGCAATTATACCTTCAGCATCTATTCGAGATTGTGCAGGAGTAAAAGGATCATTTGTAAACGCCATACGATCAGCTTCCCAACCATCTGCGTTTAAAATCACTCTTGAAGCCTGTACTCTCCATCTACTAATTCGCCCAGAGATAAACTTAGTCCTGCCTAGATCAACTAACTGTCCTGGCTTTACCCGTCCGAACTCTTTCTCTTCTTGCAAAATGCGAGTCCTAGAAGATTCAGGCACCCCTAACTTTTTCTCTATTTTAAATGATTTTTTAAACTTAATATTACTCATTCTTTGATCTAACCTGGAAATCATTTTTCCTCTAATTTCTTCCTGTTCATAAACAGATAATTTTTCATATTCTTTATAGTTATTTGAGAAACCAAAATCACTACTTTTTGTCTTGTCTTTTTTAAGAATAGGAAACTTTAAAGATTCATATTTAGGACTCCCATCGCCTAAGACAATCGAATCTAATTCTTCTGATAGTGGTTTTCTCAATGTAGAATCATCACGACTAGACGACTTGCACCCCAAAGGTGGCTGGAGCTTTACTTCAGTATTATTATTTACTTCATTTTGCCAACGATACCTGAGTCCAAGTAAATAACCATTACCTCCTCCATGTGCGCCATTATAAATCCCGAAAGCTCCAGATCGATGATGAATTCTTCCAACAATGGAAACATTTTTACTGGTTGAAACCTCAATCTCAAAGGCTAAGTAATTAAGAAGTTGTGAATATTTCTTCCTAAAGGTGCGTTCATACTCACTTACTTCGGAATAATAACTAATGCCTTCAGTTACCGCAAAGCTCAACCAAGGTCTTACCCATAATCGAGCACCAATTCCTATCAACCCTTCACCAAAATTTTGCGGTTTTAAATCTGCAAATTCAACATCCTGATTATATTTACCTCCTATGTCTTTATAAGCATTGTGGTTGAAAATATCAGTTTCAAACTCAAGAGAGAACACTCCTGAGCGATAAAACCTCTTTTGTAAGCCTATCCCATAAAGATATTGCCTACGCAAACGTCCATTAAAAATAAAAGTATCTCCAAATCCAGAGTCAATCATTTCCCCGCCCCAACCAGTAACTGCCCACTCACGAGGCTGCCAATCTGGAAGTGGAGGCAAGACTGCAGGGCAAGCAATCTCAGGGTAATTAAACTTTTTCTGGCCCTGAGTTAGCTCAACCTCAGGTAGATCAACAGACCTATTAGAAGAAATTTCTTTAGACGGATATAAGGGGCTAAAAGGAGTTATGCCAACACTAGAAAGCGTATATATAGGATTCTCTAAATCCAAAACGCCATAAACATCTTTCAACTCACCTGTTTTCTGCAAAAGGTTGTACCTTAATGAGCTGCCTTGAAAGTAATTAGCTCCTTTTTTAAACCGGACGGCACCTCTTGCGTAAAGAGTCTTAAAGCCCACGTCAAACTCAACCAGGTCTGCCATCAACACCCCACCATCCAAGGTGATAGTTACACCTCCTTCAGCAATAAATCGCTTCCTCTTAGCGTCATACCTTTGAGAAGCAGCTCGAATCTTCAGTTCCTGAGGGGGGCGTAATTCTTCTGCCTGGTCAATTTCTTCTGCTAATAAAAATTTTTCAGCGTAATTATTCTTCCACGCATGTTCATCGAAGTGAACGTTTTTAATTGAGTTTGCCTTTGCACGAAAACCATTGAGGCTCATTGTCCCTGAGACAATGAGCCAAAAAATAAAAAATTGACGCCGTTTAGCCGGCAAAGGAAGCTATGCCAAGGCGGCTGATCCTGCCATAGCAAATGAACCCACAAACTTTCTCAGTCCAGTCTGTGGCGTGTCTATCTCCCGAAGGCTTTTTACCAATCTAATCTTGGGGAGCTTCGAGATCCTTACGTGCAGGAGTTCTTGTTGGGTCGCTCGCTAGGAACCCAAAAAGGAATACCCCGACGAAAAAGAAGACCATCGTGTAAACGGAAATCTTGAGGGCGAGCATCGATACTGACCACGTCTAAAGGATCAACCACATCTTATGGGGCTTTACAGTCGAGTCACAACTAAGAAGGGGGTTTAGAGGTAATGATTGGCGCTTATTGAAATGTTTCGAAGTTCTGTGTAGCAAGCACTAAATCATCAGAACCATTGATGTGAAAACTCTAAGGGACTGCAATGACTGGGCTTAAAGATTAAAAGCTTCAGCCTCTGCAAAAAAATTGCCCCTTAAGAGAACTCATATGAAAAAACATTAAAGATTGATCAAATTCAATCATCGTGCTCGTCAAAAGGATCATCCAGTCTTTTGGAAGGTGGCCCGAATGACGTGTATATCCCAAAACCGGTAAGGCCAAACAAAGCGACCAATAAGGCAAGGATCAAAGAAAGTGTTGGGGAGGAGCTGCTTTGCATCAAATCTCTCGAAAAATCGTTCGTAAAGACGTATATGCCCATAGAATATCGTGATTAACACTTCATCTGGGGCTTAAAGCCACGTCATGTCTCAACGCACACGCCTAGGCAGCGCTCTAAAAGCCATTGGAAACTCTGGACAAGGGAAGGTCGTACCAGGTTGGGGACCAACTCCTGCGATGGCATTTATTGGAGCAATGTTGCTTGTTTTCCTAGTCATAATGCTCCAGGTTTACAACGAATCCCTGCTTATCCAAGGATTTAGCGTTGATTGGAACGGCCTTGGCTAGATCTCGTCAATGAATGTTTTTGGCATCGGTCTACCGGAAATCGCAGTTATCGGTGCCATTGCTTTGTTGGTTTTTGGCCCAAAGCGCCTTCCAGAACTTGGCAGAACGCTTGGTAAGACTTTAAAAGGCTTTCAATCTGCCTCGAGTGAGTTTGAGCGGGAAATTCAAAAAGCAATGTCAGAACAAGAGGCTGTGGATGAAGAGGCAGTTCAAAATTCGACTAATAAAAACTCCATTAGTCATGATGAACCGCAAAATGATGATCTAACCTCACCCTCAAGCTGAATTAATGAAGCCCGGAAATTTCCGGCTATTAGTTGGTTTAGGAAACCCAGGTGCCAAGTTCATAAGAACTAGGCACAACATTGGTTTCATGGCTCTCGAAAAGTTTGCCAGAACTCAAGCTGTTAGCTTTAGAAGCCAACGAAAATTGTACGGCCAATTAGCAGAAATAAATACTGGGGGTAATCGCGTAAAACTGTTGATGCCGAATACTTTTATGAATGAAAGTGGAAAATCTATAAGAGCCACATTGGATTGGTTTGATCTAAGCGTTGATCAACTATTAATAGTTGTAGACGATATTGATATCCCTCTAGGGAAAATACGACTTAGGTCCAAAGGGAGTGCAGGTGGTCATAATGGCCTATTAAGCAGCATCAATCATCTTGGAACACAGGATTTCTGCCGGTTAAGAATTGGAATTGGCTCACCAATTTGTTTGCCAAACGAAAAAAAATCAAAAACCATATCTCATGTTCTTGGGAAATTCTCAGTTGAAGAATCCCATCTTGTAGAAGAGGTTCTAGAAGAGGTGGTTTTAGGCTTTGATTTAATTCAACGATTGGGAATAGATAAAGCAGGTAATCATCTGAATTCATTTAAACCTAAAGAATCTCCACTCAATCCATGAGCACACAACTTCCTAAAACAACAGCTCACTTAAGGGTTCTTCGCCAAAGCTTTAGAGAACAGTACCTAGATGGTGAGGTGTCTGCTGGTGGGTTTAACTGGCAATTTAGTTGGGCATTTGATCGAGGTGAGCTAAAAGTTGAACCTTCTTTAGGCCGGGCTCTTATTCATGACGCACTAATGAGATTCCTAATAAAATCAGATTACTCATTAGAAGCTGGCGGAGATTACATCTTCAACATCAGGGCTCAATTCTAAAAAGAGGCGAGCCATTCCATATAAACTTCCTATCCAAATAATCTTCAAGCAGGACTAAAGCCGCTACTGCATCTAAATCATGAGGTGGCAAAAATAATCCTCGAGGCAACCATTTAAGCCAATCATTTGGCGGCCAAAGTTCCCAATATCGTTGTCTAGCCCGCAACGTAGTTCCCTGCTCTTCTACAACCTTCAAAGGTGCAAAACCTCTTAACTTGTCCTCCCAAAAAGAACTACTCGTTCCATTTCCTAAAACTATTTCTTCTAAAGATTTTTCCTTCTGCCAAATCTTGATCACATCGATTACCAAAGAAGCTTTTACCACCTTGCCCTGCAAAACCAAACCTTCTGCTAAATCAACAAGAACTAACCCACATTTACTTCTCCCAGGGTCAATTGCCAATAATCGACTCATTTATCCTCATCTAGATCCAAATCTGATGTCGGCCCAACTGCAACCTTAAGGAGAACTGCCACAGGATCAGCTGTATTACTATCACGCAGTGACACAGCCTCTAAAGGAACTCTACCAACAGATCTTTGCAGCATTGCAGTACCAAGCTCATTCATTTGGTTTGGATCAAACTGAACCCCGCTACTCATTGATCCGCGACGTTTGACCTCAGCAAATGTTGAGGCCAATAGCAATTTAAGCCGATTTCTTATCGCCTCGGAGCTCCGCTCATTGGTTTCAATTGAAGTTTGTGCAATAACTTCGCCCTTTCTCGCAATGGTTATATTTTTCCGAACTTCTGGAAAGGCATATACCAACCTTTCGCCTCTTAAAACATTGGCTGCTGACCTAAAGTTAACTACCCAAACGCCTTCTTTTTTAAGCATTTCCTCTAAACGTTGAATATCGCTTCTAGGTACAAGGAGTATCTGTCTATCGGGTTTTTTACCTGGATGAAGCCTAAGGAAAGCGTCACGATTGGCTTCCTGCAACATGCGATCAATAACTCTTTTTGCTTGATTAGGGTTTGCCAGTTTAACCGTTGCTGTAGCTAAGGGTTGCCCACTACTTACAACTACTTCACCCCTTCTTAAAGCAATTAAATTGGACTCGAGTTGTTTGAGTTCTTTTTCACCATCTTGAATTCGTCTTAAAAGCTTTTTTCTTTGTAATTGTAAAGGGACTAATTCTTTTTCCGCATTGATCTGTGCTTCCCGACTCAGAGCAAGTGCTGTACGACTCATCCTCAATCTTGTCTGAAGATCATTTAATTCAAAAAGACCAACTCTCAACTGCCTGCTAACCAAAAGCATCAAGCCCAAAGATAAAGCCGATATCAAACTGCCAGTTATGACTGTGATAACAATTGCTGTCCGCCGAGGCCTCAAATTAAACAGAGTAAGGCGAGCTTTTCCCAGTCGACTGCCCAACCGATCGCCCAACGTGGACAGCACTCCACCGAGTATGAGCAAAGTAAAAAGGAGAAGCCAGCCTGTCACGTTTATGGGCGGTTTGTTTCGAACAATAAGTGCAAAGAATCACACTTTTGATTGAGCTAAGAATTCAGTTAAACCTTTTAGCTAAAGCTATCGGATCAAGAACTGTGATCTTTTTGTGGTCAACTTCAACTAAGCCAATGTTTCGCAAGTCCCCCAATAAACGGGTGATAGTTACCCTTGTCGAACCAATTGCCTCTGCAATTGACTGATGTGAAAGACGTAAGTCAATTGTGATCCCTTGCTGCCCAGGAACCCCAAAATCCCTACAAAGAACAAGCAAAAAGCTTACTAACCTAGATGACATATCACGGTGAGTAAGCGTTTCAATCATAGTTTCTGTTTGCAAAATTCGACTAGAGAGTCCCTGCAAAAGCAGCAATCCCACACCTGAATCAGCCTCTATAGCCTGTCTAACTGATGCGGCAGGAGCAGTTGTCATTTCCACACGAGTAAAGGCAACTGCGTGATAAAACCTGTCAGAACGATGTCCTGTAAGCAAAGAAAGAACCCCGAATAAGCTGTTTTCACGCAGAAGAGCGACGGTAATCTCTTCCCCTGACTCATACACTCTTGACAACTTGACTGCTCCCCGCCTTATCAAATAGACCCTTTCAGCAGGGTCCCCAGGGAAAAAAATGGTTTTAGATCTATCAACAAGTTCTGTGCTTGATCCGTCTAATTCTCGAATCACCTCCAGCAAAGTCCTGCTAGGTGAAACAGACGCTTCACTAGCAAAGTTTGATTGCCCCTTTGCATTATTAGGTTGGGGCTGGTAGCGACTAAAACCATTTATGGCTGCGGCCATGACAACTCAACAATTTTCAGGACGCTAAGGAGTGCACAATAATCAACGTGTAGCAATAAGCACTGTTTTTAGCCTTATTTTTGCAATACATCCTTCTGGAATTTAAGCAAATCCACTAATCCCTTTTCTGCCAGGTCTAATAATTGATTTAATTGTTTCCTTGTAAATGAATGTCTTTCTGCAGTCCCCTGAATCTCTAATAGGGCTCCTGCCGAAGTCATGACTACATTTAAATCCACATCCGCTTGACTATCTTCATTGTAATCAAGATCGAGCAAAGGAACTTGATTAACCAGCCCAACTGAGATTGCTGCGACCTGATCAGTCAAAGGATGCTTTGAGAGGATTTTTTGAGTTAACAATCGATCACAACCTCTTTGAAGAGCAAGCCAAGCACCTGTAATTGAAGCGGTTCTAGTACCCGCATCAGCCTGAATAACATCACAATCCACCAGCAAAGTTCTTTCCCCTAAGCAATTCATATCCAAAACAGCCCTAAGACTCCTTGCAATCAGACGTTGAATCTCTTGGGTGCGCCCTGAGAGCTTCAAGAGTTCTCTTTCTTGGCGCTGAGGCGTTGAACCTGGCAATAAACGGTACTCAGCACTTAACCAACCCAATCCACTTCCTTTGCGCCATCGAGGAACCCCCTCTTTCAAAGAGACACTACATAGAACTTCTGTAGAGCCAGTGCGAATGATTACCGAACTCAAAGCAAAACCCATAGGGTCCCACTTGATAGAAAACGGTCTAAGAGCAGACGGGGAACGACCATCTGCTCGTTCCTGTTTTTCTTTGAACATGGTTACCCCCACAAATCGAAGCAGTTTCTGCTCTGAAAAATAAAACTACACTATAGATAGCGTTAAATCTGTTGATATAGAGATTAATGCCGCTAGATTCTAAATATTGGATTATTTAAGCTGTTGAGACTTTGAATAGTACCTCTGTCACCCAAAACGATTGCTCCCTAATTCAAGAAAGCGGTATCGATCTTTCTCTAAATTCTTCCAACCTAAAATCTCGCACACCACTTCCATCCAGAGGGCATCTGCAACTTGTTGCCCAAGAAGGTCTACTGCAAATCCATACAGCCCCATATAGAGGAAGCTTCTCTATCGTTCTTAGTTCTGCTCTTCGAGCAGCTGGCTTGGGGAGTCGAGTTATGGTTGTCCAATTCCTTAAAGGTGGAGTTAACCAAGGGCCAAACGGAATAGTCGAACTCTGCGGGAATTTACGGTGGTTGCGCCCTGATACAGATGTCTGCCTAGCAAGCCCTGCACAAGAAGTGCCTATTAATAACAAAACAAATGCCAATAAGAATGCCGTTGAGAATGTTTGGGCTATTGCAAAAGAACACTTATTACAAGGTGATCTAGAGCAATTGGTTCTGGATGAAATCGGTCTGGCGATTGTCCTTGGCTACCTAAATGAAGACGAAGTCATCGCTACCCTCAAAAGCAGGGAACATGCCACGGATCTAATCCTGACTGGGCCTTCTATCCCACCTCGGATTATGAAAATGGCAGATCAGGTAACCGAATTGCGCTCTGGTTTTTAAATGCTAAAGAATGATCGTTGGATTACAGATCAGGCCAAGGCTGGAATGCTTGCACCATTTCAAAAGGGGCTAGTTCGTCACCTTGACCCACAAGGCGAAAAGCATCCAGTGTTGAGCTTTGGTTGTTCATCCTATGGATACGACCTACGTCTTTCTTCAAAAGAATTCCTCATATTTAGACATGTGCCAGGAACAGTAATGAATCCAAAGAAATTCAACCCAGCGAATCTAGAGAAAACAGATCTTAAAAAAGATGCAGATGGTGAATACTTCATTCTCCCTGCTCATTCATATGGACTTGGTGTGGCGCTTGAAAAAATGAAAGTGCCCCCAAACATAACAGTGATTTGCCTCGGGAAAAGTACATATGCTCGCCTAGGAATAATTGTGAACACAACACCAGCAGAAGCTAGCTGGGAAGGACATCTCACCTTGGAATTTAGTAATAGCTCAGGAGCTGACTGTCGCATATATGCCAACGAAGGTATTTGTCAATTGCTATTTTTCGAAGGTGACCCTTGTGACACAACCTATAGCGATAGGGAGGGAAAATATCAGCATCAGCCAGAGCGAGTAACGTTAGCGAGAATTTAAGTATTTATCTTTTTCTTAGTACTTAAAAGATTAATTATGGAAATATATTATCAAGATTATGAATAATTTAGGCGAACAGTTTAAAAAAAAAATATATTATTTACTGATAAAGTGATGGTCATACATGGTATTATAGCTACTAGAAGTACCTTTTGTTAATGTCAAAAGTTGAGCTGATATCTGCGACCCCTAATGCTGAAAAGACAATGGCTTACATTGCAAGAGTAAGCAATCCAAAGAACCAAGAAAATGAAGCCTTTGATGGACTACTTAAATACTGCATAAAGAATGAACACTGGAGTGTATTTGAGCAAGCCTATATGACTCTGCAAATTGAAACCAATAGAGGAATAGCTGCTCAAGTTCTGCGGCACAGATCATTCACCTTTCAAGAATTCTCTCAAAGATATGCAGACAGTACCGAATTGGGAATTATCCCTATCCCGGAGCTAAGAAGACAAGATTCCAAGAATCGTCAGAATTCTATTGATGACATATCACCAGAAGTCAGTGATTTGTTTAAGAAAGAAATCAAATTTTTATTTAAGAAGTCACTAGCCCTCTATGAGGAAATGTTAGATAAAGGTATCGCCAAAGAATGTGCACGTTTTGTTTTACCCCTAGCAACACCAACAAGAATTTATATGACAGGTTCATGTAGATCATGGATTCACTATATCAACCTTCGTTCTGGCCATGGAACCCAAAAAGAACATATGTTAATTGCTCAAAATTGTAAACAGATTTTTTGTGACCAGTTTCCAGTTGTTGCAAAAGCTCTCGATTGGATGTAGTCAAGTTTTATAAAGGGTCGATTTTTACAATTTATTTTACTCAATACATTTCATCAACCATGACTTCTTGGTCTACTTGAAATAGAAGATTGTTTTTGATTTTTAATGATGATTTCTGAAGATGGTTTGATTTCACTAACTATCCCAATCTCAGCGTATTCAGGTAATGGTTTTTCATTAAGTAAAGCTGCTGTTATAGCCTGCAATTCCTTACTAGTTCGTAGCCCTAAAGACTTGCCTATGGATTCGCCAGATCTATCAAAAAAGTTCAATTGTGGTATACCATTTACCTGGTATTTAACGAGAAGGTCTCGCCAAAGAGTATTATCTACATTCAAAAAGATAAAATCGATTTTATCTTTGTTATCTCTAGAGAGCTGCAACATAGCCGGAGCCATTTGACGGCAGGCCTCACACCAATCTGCATAAAACTCTAATATCGTTGGATTATCATTTACCAAGGAAGCCTCAAGGCTTGGCGAATTACTTGCAAGCTCTTCTAATGGTGCTTCATGAGAAAGACCACCCCTAAAAAAGAGCAATAGAGCTGCTAAACAAAAGCTTACTAGTAGTAAAAATATTTTTTGCCATCTTTTAAGAAGCGATTTCTCATCAATATTTTTCATGATCCTAAATTTAACTTATAGATATATATTTTAAGGTAGAGATTCACTGAGCTTTTGATATGGAAAACCATTGCATCTATACAACTTTTAATCAAAGACAACAGTTTTGTCTCTTATTCATCACCGTTCACTGAACAGCTTTCTATTGTTGGTCTTAAATAGCTCCAAAGACTACCTAGTACTTTTTTAGTATAGAAGCGAGTCTCTGGATAAGGTATCCGCTCAACCCATAATTCCGGATCAGAATAAACCTCCTCTGATAACCACGATCCAACAGCTATTGGACCTGCATTGTAACTTGATATTGTTAACCATGGGTTACCTTTCCATCTCCTAAATAGTTTTGCTAAGTAAGCACCTCCTAAATGAATATTCTTTTCAGGTTCTAAGAGTAATTCCTTAGTCAAGGGAATTTCTGAAAGCTCAATTGCTGTAGATGGCATAACCTGCATAAGACCAACTGCACCAGAAGCAGATATAACTGTTGGCGAAAAGCGTGACTCTTCTTTAATAATTGCGAGAATTAATTCAGGTCTGACTCCTGTCTGTTTAGTTGAACTTGCTATTTCTGCAAGATATCGATATGGGTGCTGAGCTGATTTTAAAACCTCAAATGCATGGCAATCTTTTTTCACTATCATCAAACTAGTTTGCCAAAGAGTGAATAGCCCATTCCAATCATCACCAACGGCCATCCTTAAACGTCCTTCCACTATCTTTTTATCAAGGTCAAAAGGTTCTCCAGAAAAAGGTTTTATCTTCAAAGATCTCCATATCTCCCACGCATCGTTATATAGACCAAGTCTCCACAATTGATTAACTAAATCTTCTGAACTTCCTAGTGGTGTCCATCCCGAAAGGTCAGGAGGTGACATAAATGTTAAATCCCCTTCAAGAGGGGGCAAGTTGTCACGCCCCAGTCGAGCTAATGCTCGCCAGGTGTAATACCCATGTGGGTGATACTTAACCAGCTTTTCCCAGATTTCCTTTGCTTCTATGGTTCTTTGCTGCTTCAAAGTCAAGAAACCTTTCCAAAAAAGATTTCTTGCAGCAAAGGGTTCAGGCAAATGATTTGTAGGAATTATATTCAAAAGCTCAATCGCCCGACTCCATTCACCCTCTAGAAGTGCATGCCTAGTTAAATTCCATTGTAATTCCCAAATATCTGGATCATCAATCCATCGGTTTAAGATATCGTCAGCTTTTTTATCCCTAAAAGAGATAGTTTGTCCAGCAACATAGCCTGGTGAGCTATTTAAAAGACTCCTCGGTAAACGTTCCAGATGTTCAAAGCCTGGTCCACCACTAATTAAAGAAATAGCTTCTAAAGCCTTTTTATCATTAGGTTCACTATGAATGAATTTCATGAGAAGATCCTTCCCCTGAATTTGCTGGAGATAATCACCTTTCATCAGTGATTTACCTATAACCAGAGCTGTCTTAAACGAAATCTTTTCCCCTTGAAGGCAATCCATAGCCCCACCGCCATCACCTAGACGTGAGAGGCCAAGAGCTAAAACCTCTAAATCCTTACCAATAGAAGGGACTTTACGGTCGAATTGACAAGCATTTCTAATTAATTTCTCTGCTCCATGCCATCGTGGCCCCCACCTAGCTAAGTGAACTGCTGCTTGATGAGATGTAATGCCACTACTTTTAAACTCAACTGCGCTAGCTAATGATGCAGGATGGGCAGGATATAAATCAAGTAGTTGCTGACGTAATTTGGGATCATGTCGACCTAAAAAATAATAAGAGTCAGCTGATGCAACAGCCAAAGGGAACCTTCGTAGCAAAGATTTCCAGAGGTCTCTAGACGAAGAAATATCCCCAAGACTTTCTTCAGTCTTTGCCTGAAACTTAATTGCAACTGCTGCTATTGGACTTGTTCCCCAACCTTGGGAAAGGAGTAAGCGTTTCTGCCTGAATGGAGAGTTCTTAGATTTTCCTGCAAGAATTAATGCTGCCTCACGACGTTGCATAGGGTCGAAAGACCAGCGGTACTTTTTCCAAAGATTTTCACTGGAAATAGTCGCGTTTAAATCCTTCTGAGTCGCTCTTACAAAAGCTTGACCTTGAAACATTGCAGCCAAGCTAAAAAAGAAAACTCCTAATAAAATTTTATTGCCAACTGCAGGAGTATCTTTCACTACAAATTTGAAGCTCTAAGCATTCTGTCGCCATCAAAAGAAATCTGCAAAATATAGATAATATGAAGTAATTCGCTGATCTGAATTGCTTGGGAATAGAGAATCTTCTTTACAAAGCAATTATTATTTGATCTTTTAAACATTAACTAATAGTAAATACAGCTCCAAACCATGCTCTTTGCAATGAATCAAAGGCTATAAATACTTCTAAAAAACCAATTCTCCTTAATTAAGATCTAATAATATCTTGCCAATAGCTTGAGGGAATTGCCATTGCCCTATAAGCTTTGTGCCTACTTAGAGACCAAATGGTCACAAATTTCCCGAAAATCAAGCCAATAAGGAAAGCAACCATCCGTTTTGGGACTGATGGAATAAGAGGTAATGCGCACAATGAGTTAACAGCCTCTGTCTCAATGCAAGCAGGCTTTTTGTTTGGGACCCTACTGGATAAGAGTAGACCAGTAATTATAGGAAGGGATTCACGTGAAAGCGGCACAATGCTTAGTGATGCATTGGCTTCAGGGATAAATTCAGCAGGTCTTGAAGTCTGGGACCTAGGCCTTTGTCCAACACCTGCAATCCCTTTTTTAATCAGAATGCTCAATGCCTCTGGGGGAGTAATGGTTTCAGCAAGCCATAACCCGCCAGAAGACAATGGTATTAAATTCTTCAATGAAAGTGGTGGAAAGCTAGAGAAAAAAGATCAACTAATTATTGAAGCCGGTTTAAATTCTCAACCTTTGAAGCCCCCTCCAACCTCCTCCAGTCCCTATTGCTCAAAGTCTTATTCAAGGAATGATCTTTTAAGCCATTACCAAGAAGGTCTTCTTGAATCAGTCAAAGCTAAAACATTAGATGGAATCCCAATAGTTCTTGATCTTTGCTGGGGTTCAGCCACAGCTTGCTCTTTAAATGTATTTCAAAAGCTTGGAGCTGATCTCACAATCTTGCACGGCAAGCCAAATGGGAAACGAATCAATGTGAATTGTGGCTCTACCAATTTAGGTCTCCTAAAAGCTACTGTTCAAGAAAAAGGCGCAATGATGGGTTTTGCCTTTGATGGTGATGCTGACAGAGTTCTCGCAGTAGATGGGAAAGGGAGAGTGTTAGATGGCGACCACCTTCTATACCTTTGGGGTTCTGATCTACTTATCGAAAATGCTTTACCTGACAAGAAGCTGGTTGCAACAGTAATGTCTAATCTTGGCTTTGAGAAAGCATGGTTAGAAAAGGGAGGCCTCTTTGTTCGAACCCCTGTAGGAGATACACATGTGCATAATGAAATGATAAAAAGCAATGCTGCCCTTGGAGGGGAACAATCTGGACATATCCTCTCCGCTACTAATGGATTAATAGGAGATGGCCTTCTAACTGCCTTGCAAATAGCGACACGGTGCAATGCTTCTCAAAGGACAATGTCAGATTGGCGAAATCAAAGCTTTAAGCCATTCCCTCAAAAACTGGTCAATGTGAAAGTAAACGATAAAGAGCTAAGAAATAGCTGGGCAGAATGCCAACCCCTCCAAGAGGCTTTATTTGATGCAAAAGAGTCAATGGGTCAAGAAGGACGTGTCCTCCTCCGAGCAAGTGGGACCGAACCATTACTAAGAGTCATGGTTGAATCAGCAGATCCAGATGCAGTTGAATCATGGACTTCTCAAATAGCAGAATTAGCTTATAGGCACTTAAATGCAGCTTAATTTCTAGCGCCTAATAAAAGCGATTAATTTAAAAGAAATTACCTGTTCATGTCTCAAGAGCTTCCCAATCCTGGTTTAAAGAAAATAATTTCGGAGGAAGTTCCTGATTCCTTTTAAACAATAAGCGATAAACAGTGAGCCCCTTTTTAATGGCATATTTCTCCCTTTCAGTTTGAACTTGCATTGGACTTTTCTCTAACCAATGTTTCTCATTATTTGTAGAGTTAACCTCAAAACAATTACTCAAATCAATCAAATTAGCCATTGGTTCAATGACCTCAAGGATGTCACTCTGAATAAATAATTCACGCCCTGGCTGCAAAGATTTGGAGAGAGACAACAAAAGAGAAGGTTGTAAAACTCTTCTCTTTTGTTGTCTCCGCTTAAACCAAGGGTCAGGGAACTGGATCGTTACTCTATGCAAAACGTCTCGAGGTAATAGGTCTAGCCAATCCTCAAGGCTCACATTTGCATTACAAAAAAGAAATCTTAAATTTCCCAGTTCTAATTCGACTCGCTCACGCTCAGAAGCATCAACGAGTTGCTGTCGAATCTCGATCCCCAAATGATTCCATTCAGGTTCTCGGGATGCCAAATCAATCAAAAACTTCCCTCGCGCCGAACCAATATCAAGATGAATAGGAAGGTCAGCGTGCTCAAACAACTCCTCTGGACTAGGCAAAGACCTAGGAATCTGGAAAAAGCGACTTAGAGGATTAACATGTTGGCGCATTATTGACTTCCATAAATAAGCTTTGCTTATAAGTCTTCAAGAGGCTTTAAAACTTGAAATTAATTTCCCAAGCCAAACGGCCTCAGTTTTAAAACAAATAACTCAATTTATTTCACCTTAACAAAGGGGAAAACACCTCAAGGGATGATGATGATAACTGCTCACGAAATCACCTAGTGCAAGAGCTCCAATACCGCACTCTTGTGTGGCTGACTTATCGACTTGCCGCAACTTTTGCCGTTGGTCTTCCACTGGTATTAATTGTTTGGTCAGCCTTGGTAAAACAAACTGCCATGGTCAGGCTGCTTTCCATCTATTGGAAAGTGTCAAGCCTACTTGGAATAAGCATGCTTCTTTTAACTGATCAAAAACCTCTTGGCTTTTTAACTTTATCTCTGGCGCCAATTCTTATGGGTACTTCTGTTTGGTTCTGGGTTGACTTAAATGAAGAACTTGCAGACCTTCCTGCTTGGAAAGCACTCCCATTCACAGTTCGCATTTGGCGATGGGCACTCAGTGCTGTAAGCGTACTTGCGCTAACTCTTTCTACACAAAGCCTAAAATGTATACAAGTCTCTAATCTAAAAAATTGTCAAGCATGGGTAGAACCACCAAAAGGGCTGCATTTGGTATTTGAAAAGATTTTCGCTTTCCTCTTTGGGGGGCAATGGACTGAACCAGTAGCAGCATTTATGGGGTACCTGGCTTTACTTGCATATGCAGTAGGCATGTTGCAATGGATCTTGATAAGGCTACCTAAGCAAGGGAGAGTTGCAGGTGAGTTTTAAACTCAAAAAAAAAGTAATTAGATAAAGATAAAACTAATTAAGGGCAATATTTGGAATTAGTTTTACCACTAAAAATAATTGCTTTTTCAGACAGCTACCCCTTCTGCCTTCCCAAAATATCAATACATCTACTACAAATATCTTTATGAGAATTATTATTACCTATATCAGTAGAAAAATGCCAACAACGTTCACATTTAATACCTCTAGCCCTTGAGACCTCAATGGAAGCCATATCAGTAACTTTTTCACCTATTAATTCTGCCCATGGCTCGCCACCAATCTGTAGACGTGAAACAAGTAGCCAGTCTCGCAAGCAATCGACTTCTGGATCACCTTGAGTTTCAAGCCATCGAAGTGAACTATCTAAATCTCCACTGGCTGAGTCAATTCGAACAGCCGCCTCTAATGCCGCACCTATTTGTTGTTTATTTCTACAGTCCTCTAAGACTCGATTAACTTCAGTGCGAAGCTCACGCAAAATATCTATAGATTTACTTATTTCGGGATCCCTCCATTCTTCAGGAGGGATAGGCCAAGGTCTTTGGAAGACCGATTCTTCCGGTACTAAATAAGGTATGTTCTGCCATATATCTTCGGCCATATGACAAAGAACAGGAGAAATCACTACAGCCAATTTCTCAATTATCAATGCCAAAACCGTCTGGCAACTTCTTCTTCTCTTATCATTAAAAGCGCTAACATAAAGCCTATCTTTTGCGATATCTAAATAAAAATTTGACAAGTCAACTACACAAAAGCTCTGAAGAAGTTGGAAGAATCGATAAAACTCATATTTATCAAATGCTATGGATATTTCATCAATTACCTCTGCTGATCTATTCAGCATCCAACGATCCAATAAAGGCAAGTCGTCATATTGAATTGAATTTTTCTCTGGGACAAAGTCATGAAGATTACCCAGAAGATAGCGTGAAGTATTTCGTACTTTCCGATAGACATCTGCAAGTTGACTCAGGATGTTTGGGCCTATTGGTACATCTACTGAATAATCAACAGAACTTACCCATAGACGAAGAACATCTGCTCCATATGGTGGATCCTTCTTTTGGTTAGGACCTCCATCAATAATTATTGCAGGATCAATAACATTTCCAAGGGACTTACTCATCTTTCTACCCTTTTCATCAAGCGCAAATCCATGGGTTAACACTCTCTTATATGGAGCCTTACCATTTACTGCAATTGAAGTAAGTAAGGAAGACTGAAACCACCCTCTGTGTTGGTCGGAACCTTCAAGATATAAGTCTGCGGGGAAATTAAGTTCCTCTTCCGCTGAGGTAACGGCAGCCCAACTTGAACCAGAGTCAAACCAAACATCCATTGTGTCTATTCCTTTCACCCAAAGTTCTGACTGAGAAGAATATGCGGGGGGCAGTAGCTCTGACTCATCACATTCCCACCAGACATCAGACCCATGTTTGGCAATTAGGGACTTCACATGGGCAATAGTGTCAGCATTGAGTAGTGGCTCTCCTTCACCATCACGCTTATAAAACACTGGAATAGGAACACCCCACCTTCGTTGCCTGGAGATGCACCAATCACCTCGCTCTTTAACCATCGCCTCGATGCGATTGCGTCCAGAAATGGGGAGCCATTCTACGGAAGCGATACCATCCATGGCAGCGTTCCTAAAGCCATCAACTGAAGCAAACCATTGCTCAGTAGCCCGAAAGATGGTCGGTTTCTTAGTCCTCCAATCATAAGGATATTTATGCGGATATAAATCCTGCTTCAAAAGAGCACCTTGAGTGTCTAAAGCAGAAATAATCTCAGGGTTTGCATTCTTAAGGACATTCAGCCCAGCAAAAGGACCTGCCTCCTTTGTAAAGAACCCAGCCTCATCTACTGGACAAAGTATTTGTAAACCATTCTTTTTTGCAGTATTGAAATCATCGACTCCATGTCCAGGAGCTGTATGAACAAGTCCAGTGCCGGATTCAGTGGTTATATAGCTCCCACCCAAAACAATTGGACTCACTCGGTCAATAAGAGGATGGCGATAAAACACTCCTTTTAATTGATGCCCCTTTACAGAAATAGTGGTCTTTAAATCAACCCCAATACTTTCTCCTACTTTGTCCACTAGCTTTGTTGCTACAAGAAAAAACCTGCCTGCATTATCAGAAGCAAATGAGTAATCAAGATTTTCATTAACAGATATCGCCAAATTTGCTGGAATAGTCCATGGAGTTGTCGTCCAAATTGCCACTTTCACCTGGTCACCTAAAGCATTTCCGTCTGGAGGAAGTTGGGTCCCAATACCTAAAAGAACTTGACGCAAATTCTCAGGTAACTTAACGGCTGGGAATGCAACATAAATACTTTGGCTTTTATGTCCTTCTGGATATTCAAGTTCTGCCTCTGCTAAAGCCGTTCTTGAACTGGGGCTCCAATGGACTGGTTTCAACCCTCTATATATGTATCCCTTAAGTGCCATAGCTCCAAAAACTTCTATTTGAGCAGCCTCATACGACTTATCCATTGTTAGATATGGATTCTTCCAGTCAGCCCATACTCCCCAACGACGAAAGCCAAGCATTTGTCCATCCACTTGCTTCCGGGCAAATGAAGCTGCTTTCTTCCTTAATTTGAGAGCAGGAAGGTCCTGCCTCTTCTCTTTCTCAAGCGTTTGAAGAACCTTTAACTCAATTGGAAGGCCATGACAATCCCAACCAGGGATAAAACGAACTTTCTTTCCAAGAAGGGTCTGATACTTATTAATAATGTCCTTCAGAACTTTGTTCAGAGCATGGCCCATATGTAAAGCTCCATTTGCATATGGGGGACCATCATGAAGAGTAAAAACAGGCCCTTGATTATTTAACCCAAGGTTTAAATCAATACCTTTAGTTTCCCAAAACTTCTGAATCTCTGGTTCTCGCTGAATCGCATTCGCACGCATCGCAAAACCAGTCCTCAAAAGATTGAGGGTCTCTTTGTAGGACGGCCTCAAATCACCGTCATTGAACTTATCCTTAGTCAAGATGAGTCTGCGATAGGAGAATTATGGGCCCTGGCTGGTATTTCCTTCTGATTCTGATGAGGAATCCGAGCTCATTAATGGTCCTTTTAGATTATCCACTTTTGACGGGGCCGAAATAGCAGTTTGCTGCTGTGATGATTTTTCCTTAACCGAGAGTGATTCTTCACGCACCCATTTCTTTTCTCGTGTATTTATCTTGGGCTTAAGAAAAGGTGGTTTTAACTGTTCCACAAGGATTTCGCCAAATTTGAAAATTGTTGCAACTAACTCCTGAAATCTAGAAAACCATCTACCCCAAGAAAAAAACCGCGTTTGTTCCTCATTACTTAATTGATTCCAGCGACTTTGACCTACTTCAATACCAAGTCTTCCTATCAATAAAGCTCCAGACAAAACAGCAAGCATGGGAGATCCAATAAAGCGATCATGGCTAGTAATCAAAATAACCCCCAAGACCAATACCAAGGCTCCCAAAACAGCATCACTGGGACGACTCAGTTCTGTAGCCACAAGAGGCAAGAGAAGTAAAAGAAGTCCTATTAAAAGAGAAGCATCTCCAGCAAGTATGGCCAGCATATACAGTTCTAAAGACCACACTATTGTGCAGGCTTAGCAATGATTTAGCAGGAATAAATATCTAGAGCGAGGGCTCTTACCTATTTCATCCTTGAAAAGGTGACTATTTTTCATTAGCTAAATTCACTTCAAAGGAATCAGCTCAGCGACCAAAAAAGTTCAGTCAGGGTTATTCTCAAATCATCCTCAGGCTGATTTCCGAAAACGGCGCTGTAAACTATCTTTGCCAAGTGACTCAGCTTAAGAACACCTGAGCTCTATTGGCCCACCTGGCGGAATTGGTAGACGCGCTGGTTTTAGGTACCAGTGACTTCGGTCGTGGGAGTTCAAGTCTCCCGGTGGGCATTTTGAGGAGACCCCCAGATAGACTGGGGGCTTAAGCTAACAAAATGAGATAGGCCGATTTGAAAGGGCGGAGCAAATGCAATGGGAAGCATCTATTTTCAACTTCAAATGGTGTTTTTGTTTCTTTGCGCCATTAGCTAAAACAAATGACCTCTTCAATCACCCAAAAAGAAACAAAAACACCAAACGACCAACCTCAGTCTGTTTACGATTGGCAAAAGCTAATAAAGAAATACCTTGATCCGCCAAATCCCTGGAACCCTACTGTTGGGTTATTCATAGCAGGATATGCACTTGCATCACTAACAATTTGGGAGTGGTATCAAGGAACTTGGCCATTACCTGTTTTGGTTGGCATGGCCTTCCTTTCTTTGCATATGGAGGGAACAGTAATTCACGATGCGTGCCATAACGCCGCTCATCCAAATCGATGGGTGAATCAAGCCATGGGACATGGAGCAGCAATTTTGCTCGGATTTAGCTTTCCAGTTTTCACAAGAGTGCATCTTCAACATCATTCTCATGTGAATGATCCTAAAAACGACCCTGATCACATAGTGAGTACATTTGGACCAGTGTGGTTAATTGCTCCAAGGTTTTTTTATCACGAAGTCTTCTTCTTCCAAAAGAGGTTATGGAAGCGTTATGAACTAATGCAATGGGGAATAGAAAGAGGCTTATTTATTTCAATTGTTATAGCAGGAATTAAATTTGGATTCATGAATATCATCTACAATTTATGGTTTGGGCCCGCTCTAATGGTAGGGGTAACGCTTGGAATATTCTTTGATTATCTACCTCATAGACCGTTTATCGCACGCAATAAATGGAAGAATGCAAGGGTTTATCCAAGTAGAGTTATGAATCTATTGATTATGGGACAAAATTATCATCTTATTCACCATTTATGGCCTTCAATACCATGGTTTGAATATAAGCCAGCATATGAATTAACCAAGCCTTTACTAGATAAAAAAGGCTCTCCACAGCGGTTAGGGATTTTTGAAACAAAGTCTGATAGTTTAAACTTTATTTATGATGTCTTCCTAGGAATCAGAAGTCATAAGTATCGACGCAGTAAAATGAGACCATTAGCAAAGATCTTACCTAATAATCATTGGAGAAAAAAATGGATAGGATTATTACATCGAACAGCTGTAGTTCCAGTATCTGAAGACGATTAACTTTCAGAGATTATTTTTGGTACACGAAAGAAATCCGCTTCGCGCTGAGGGGCGAGCTCAAGAAGCTCCTCTCGATCCCGAGAGGAGCTTACCTGAACATTATCCTCACGGGTTTTATTTACTACTTCAACTGCTCTAGTAGTAGGAGGAATATCTTTAGTATTTACTTTCTGTAGATGATCAACATAGTCAAGGATTTTTTCAATCTGTCGTGTATAAGTCTCAATTTCACTATCAACTAGCTGCAAGCGTGCAAGACGTGCAACCTTACGTACATCCTCTTCAGTGATTTTTGTCATGGTGCATTTAAAAATTGAATCAAGTCATCGGATAATGCTATTGCAGCCTTCTCTAAAAAAGAAGCTCCATGGTCAGCTTTAGCAAGAAAAGGGTTGGAGCCCATTCTTCCATCAGGATACCTGCGTCTAAAATCTTCTGCGCCAAAGATCGGACCTACTGGAGAGGCTCTTGGCAAATCCTTTTGTTTCTCTAAAAGCGATGGTTCTAAATGCATAGTGATTGAAATCTCACTAGGTGTTGCATGACATCCTTCTTGATCCCCGTATAACTCTTTAGCCTGGCGTGATACAGGACCTGCCATAAACCAGTTTGCAATCTTACATCTAACTTTTGAGGCAGCAGGAAGCTCCTGGCTTGCAGCTGTTGCATAAACCATTGAGAAAGCAGATTTTACGGTGGCAATATTTCCACCATGACCATTCACCACAAAAACTCTTTCAAAGCCATTCCTAATCAGGGATATAACAAGATCATGAATCAATGCCAATAAAGTGTCAGGTTTCAAGCTCATAGTGCCTGCAAACCCCAAGTGATGCTCGGCCATCCCAAAAGATTGGGTCGGCGTAACCAATACGCCTGTTCTTCTTCCGACTTCAAGTGCTACAGCTTCTGCTGTCAGTGCATCTGTTCCAATAGCACCTGTTGGGCCATGTTGCTCAGTCGAGCCAAGAGGAATGATTACTCCTTTGTTCTGCACAAGATATTCATCTACTTCAGGCCAACTGCGTAGTGCCAGTCGGATTTCTTCGGTGCTATTAAATGAATCTAGTTGCTTGAAAGCCATAATCAGGAATTGAACTACTTGTTAATTACATTTGGATTAAGTGCACAAATCTTGAACTATTAAAGTAAGAGATTGCTTTTTTCAATACTCTTGCTAACAAAGAGAGATAGGGGAATCAGTACTCTTAATCAAATTAGTCAAAGTCATTGAAAAATTACATTTCAAACCTAAGCTTAATCCAAGCACTTTCACCGATGCACCCCTCACTTACTACATATTAGTTTGGAGAAATAACATATTCAAAACTCAAGTCTCCCACTCTCATTCTTCTCGCGACCTGCTGAGATTGTTGCTCCTGAGCTAATTGGTTGCATTCTTGTTAAAGAAAAAACTGATGGAAGCCTTTTATGGGGGCTGATAGTTGAGACGGAGGCGTATTCCCAATCTGAACCAGCTTGTCATGGGTTTAGAAAGAGAAGCAAAAAAAATGAGACTTTATTTGGAGACCCAGGTCGGTTTTATGTATACCTAACCTATGGGATGTATTACTGCATAAATATTGTGACCCATCGACCTAATTGGGCAAATGGAGTTTTATTGCGTTCTATTGCTATGCCAGGAGAGTCAGAAAGAATTGCTTCTGGACCTGGATTATTAGCAAATCGATTTCAAATAAATGACTCACATGACAGTTTTGCTATATCAAGGGAGAATGGCTTGTGGTTAACCTCCAAAGCAAACGCATTAGAAAGCTCAGAACTTGTGAATACAACCAGAATAGGTATCTCAAAAGCTCAAGACTTGCCTTGGCGCTGGTATTTAAAATCCAGTAGAAGTGTTAGTAAAAGAGCAAAGGGGGATCGACTACCTCCTATTTCAAAAGCTTGGTTCCCAAAAGCATCTGATGGGCCATGAGCAAGTGGAAACATAAACACATTCTTGATCTAGCAAGTTTCTCCTTAGAGGATTATTCCTCGGTAATGGAGCTATCTCATAGGTTTAGAAATCAACCATTAAAAGGTGTAAGAAAGCTTCCTGCACTGCAAGGGAGGCTCGTTTCAACATTGTTTTTTGAACCAAGTACTCGTACCCGTAGCAGCTTTGAACTAGCAGCCAAAAACCTATCAGCAGATGTTCAAAGCTTCACGCCAAGTACTAGTTCTATTAGCAAAGGGGAAAGTCTTATTGATACTGCTCTTACATACGTCGCAATGGGAGCAGACATTCTGATAGTTCGCCATAACTGTGCAAATGTGCCAGAACAATTAGCGAATGAACTTGATAAGACAAAAACCAACACATCAATTCTTAACGCGGGAGATGGACTGCATAGCCATCCAAGCCAAGGGCTTCTGGACTTATATACACTTGCAAATCACTTCAAACCTGAACAGCCGCTACCCATAGCATTATCAGGGAAAAGAATAGTAATAGTTGGTGATATTCTTCATTCTCGAGTGGCACGGTCTAATTTGTGGGCTCTAACTGGATGCGGCGCTGACGTAATACTTTGCGGTCCAAGTAGCCTTCTCCCTAGTTGTTTTTCTGAATTCGTTTCATCCCCTCCACCGGGGATAAGTAATGACCCAGTAGTTAATCGAGGCCAGATATCAATCAAAAGGGACCTAGATGAAGCTTTATGTGATGCAGATGCAGTAATGACTTTAAGGCTTCAAAAAGAACGTATGCATGAAAATCTAATCACAGACTTGAGGAGATATCACTATGAATATGGGCTAACACATGAGCGATTAAAATCATGTGGAAAGAAAATCCCTGTTCTTCATCCAGGCCCTGCAAATAGAGGTGTAGAAATAAGTAGTTCACTACTCGAAGATCGGTCAATTTGTCTAATAGAAGAACAAGTAAAAAATGGTATTTCTGTGCGAATGGCAATTCTTTACTTGGTAGCAACCGGTAAAGGCTTAACTAGCAAGTAAAGATAAAGTATTATTTTTTAGTTCTTAATTATTAGGAATACAAACAATTTTATAACAGCTTAAATCCTTCTAGAAGCAACCCATAAAGCAATCCAATACGTGCAGTATCAAGACATTGACGAGCTATTGAAGAGCCTTTTTCCTGAGGCCAATTAGAACGCAAACGAACCATTATCTCCCAAATAAAAACTATAATCAAAGCTCCAACAGGATCCATTAAAGCCAAAACACCATTTAGCATCCCAACAGAACTACCTACAAAGAATGCGGATAGTAAAACAATCAACAAAAGAGAAGTCCTTCTCCAAGGATTACGTCCCCAGAGTTCAAGTTGGTCCAAAGCCAAACATATACTTCTATGGAAACGTGTGTACTGAAGCTTTCTCGCCATTGAGCGGCCTAGAACAAATCATCAGTCTTATATTAAAGAGTAGATTTAATTTCTAATTTCGCAATAGGTTTATTGAATATTTATTTATCTCTTAAGTAGATTCCTCTTCGGGAGAGCAAAAACAAATTTTCTATTCAAAGAATGCTGGATATTTATAAACCAACCACCCTTCTGGGCAAGGCAAGGATAGTCTCAGCTTGCTTCTGCTTTTGCCTTGCGAGCCGATTTAGCCTCAAGCAAGTCGAGCAGGGCTTCCATCTGAGCCAAGACTCCGCGTACCTCTCCAGCTTCAGGGAGCAAACCTTCTTCCATTACACCCAAGTGCATCTCCCTAAGCTCTTGCCTTACATAACGAAGATGACTAACCACCTGCTCACGTTTTGATTGAGACATAGAAAATAAGAAGTGCTTTTGACTAGCCTTTTAGCTCACAGACTGTAAACGTAATTAGACAAGCTCGAGAGTTCTATCCGCTTAAAGACCAATTAAACAAGTAAAAGTACAAAGAGTTTCCCTCTCAGAGCAGCCAGATGAAGCGTCAAATTTGACATAAAAAAAAGGGAAACTCCTTATCTAAAAAGGGCTTCTGACCCATTAGTAAATCATTAGGAACACCACCTGGGTAAACCACTTTCAAATATTTCTATTTCAGGATCTTAAGATAACAATATGATTTCTTCTTAAAAAGAATCTAATACCCTTAAAAATAAAGGCTCTACTTGCTAAACGTATTCTGCGAGCTAATTTTCACCATCTTCCATCTTTAATGGATAATAAAAATGGGCACCAACCTCTTAGAGCAAACACAAGTCTCTAGACATTAAGCTCATTTGAACAGCAAGAAGCCTAGCTTCTCTACCCTGATCGATCCTGAAAACTCAGCACTAAAAATGCAGGAGTCAAATCTAATTTCAATTAAGAATTCTCAGCAAATCACTCCTGAGAAACTCTATGCATTTGATGAAGAGAAAGTAGCTGTCCTAGCCAAAAAACTTGAAGAAGATGACTATCCAACTCCCTTTGAAGGTTTAGGAGATTGGCACTTGCTAAGAGCTTTAGCTATACATCGTCCAGAATTGACAAGGCCATATCTTCATCTCATTGACCAAGAGCCCTTCGATGAAGACTAAAAAAGCTACAACACTAAATGGGCGACGAATACTTGTTGCAGTAAGTGGGAGTATTGCTGCTGTAAAAACTCCTTTATTAGTCAGTTCACTTATCAAAGCAGGAGCAAAAGTCCGTTGTTTAGTTACTCCTAGCGCAGCACAGTTAGTCAGCCCAATATCTCTAGCAAGCATTAGCAGGAACCGCTGCTATCAAGATGAAGATCAGTGGAGTGCTGTCGAGCCAAGGCCTTTGCATATTGCCCTAGCTGAATGGGCTGAATTAATTGTAATTGCCCCACTCAGTGCAACTTCTCTGGGGCGCTGGACAAATGGAATAGCTGAAGGGCTTCTATCAAGTGTCCTATTAGCAAGTGAACAACCTGTTATTGCTGCTGCTGCAATGAACACCGGCATGTGGCTTAACCCATCTGTTCAGAATAATTGGCTGCAAATAAAAAAATCCCCACGAGTATTGCCATTAGCACCCGAGGAAGGGCTGTTGGCATGCGATCGGATTGGAGAAGGCAAAATGGTTGACCCTCAATTGATCGAACTAGCCGCAAATAGTGTTCTGTTACAGGTTGATCAATTCGGCTCTCCAAAAAAAGACTGGGAAGGGCAAAAACTCCTTATTACGGCAGGTCCAACTGTAGAAAGTTTGGACTTAGTAAGGTTCGTAAGCAATAAAAGTAGTGGTCGCATGGGAGTTCTTCTTGCCCAGGCGGCAAAACATAGAGGAGCTTGCGTTGAACTAATCCATGGCCCATTAAATGTCCCGAATTCCTGGCTAGAAGGCCTAATCACATATCCAATAAAAACTGCAAATGAGCTCAGAGAAGTGATTGCGAAATTGCAACCCACTGCAAATGCAATTGCAATGACTGCAGCAGTAGCAGACGTGAGAAGAAAGCACTCACTGAAATCAAAGAAAATTGAGAAACAATTTTTGCTTAATTCCCTAGAGGATGGTTGGGAAACAGTTCCAGACCTACTAGCAGAGGTTGCTTCACGGAAACTAAAAAGACAGCTATTACTTGGTTTTACTGCGCTATCCGGTGATTCGACTCATATAAAAGCAATAGGGGAAGTCAAGCGAATCAAAAAAGGTTGTGACTTAATGATGGCCAACCCAATTGACATTCCAGGACAAGGTTTCGAGTCAAATGAAAATGGCGGGTGGCTATTAGGACCAGAAGGAGTTGCACGAAAAATCCCCGTTGCGACAAAACTGGCAATAGCCCATCAATTATTAGATTCTCTTACCGAGCTAAAAAGGCCTTCTCAAGAAAAAATGAATCAAAATTTTCTGCCAAACGGGAAAAAAGTCGTCAAAAAAAACAACTAAATGTCTAGATGTACAACTTTGTTTTTTCTCTTGATTAAGTTCAAGCCGTCCAATCAATCTTTACCTCTGGACAGTAAAACCATTGCAGCAGAGTGGTTTCGAGACGTCCGGGGATCCTGAAAACGACATTTTTGATGCTTACAAAGAAGCGACGGGTTGTTTAGAGGTGCAAAATGCTGGCCTTAACGTCTTTTGCCCCCTGTAGGATCCCAAGTGCCCCATTGGGCCGTTAATACCGGATTCATCTGGCCTTTCGCCTTACTCTCATGCGATTTCGTCCGTTGCTGGCCTTGGTGCTGGCTTTCTGTCTCACCTTTGTAGCTGCCCCTAGCAGAGTTTCAGCTGACTTCGTCCTAGGTAGCGAGAGAGGAAATTCAACTTTTTCTGACATTGTCAATACAGGAAAAGCCAACGATTGTCCAGCCATTCCTGCAGGTCTGTCTGGATCAATAAGTCTTGGCTCTGGTGACAGTCTCAAAGACATTTGCCTTCATCCCACCGAAATTTTTGTCAAAGTTCCTGGGAATAGGCGCCAGAAAGCTGATTTTGCCCCTTCCAAAATTATCAGCCCCATCCACAACACCACTATTGAACAAGTTTATGGAGACGTTTCTGGCTCCGGAACTTTTACAGAATCAGGTGGCATCGACTTTCAATTAATAACAGTGTTGACACCTGGTGGCGTAGAAGTCCCTTTGGTTTTCTCCGCTAAAGATCTAGTCGTAAGTTCAGGCGATTCTTCAATTACTGTTGGCACTGAGTTCAAAGGAGAAACCCGTACTCCTAGTTACCGAACAAGCAACTTCCTAGACCCAAAGAGTCGTGCTCTTACTACTGGTGTTGAGTATGCCCAAGGCCTAGTTGCACTAGGAGGTGATGATGAAGAGCTCACCAAAGAGAACATCAAGCGAGTCCTAGAAGGAAAAGGAAACATAACCCTTTCAGTCGACAGTGTTGACAGCCAAAATGAAGAGTTTTCAGGAACCTTTGTTGCGTACCAAGACTCTGATACCGATATGGGAAGTAAAGATCCCAAGGAGGTCAAAATCACTGGGGTGCTCTATGGCCGTAAGGGTTGAATAGAGAGACCGCACTAAATCCTGGTACTTTTTCAAACTGATTAAGTTCCAAAAAAGAAGGGGCCAATAGCCCCTTCTTTTTTTTTGCGGTCAATTCGAAAACTGTTCGCAACCACCATCTGGGAGAATCAGCGACGAACGAACAAACGCGCAATGGTCGAAAGACAACCCAGTTCAAATAATTCTTCTGGTCTGATTTCACCCTATGGTGGAATCCTTGTGGATCTAATGGTTCCTCCAGAACAAAAGGAGGAAGTAAAACGAAGCACTACTAAAACACTTGAATGCTCTGATCGCAATGCTTGCGATGTTGAGTTACTTGTGGTTGGGGGCTTTTCACCCGAGCGGGGTTTCATGCAGCAATCTGATTACGATTCTGTAGTAGCAAAGAATCGAACAGCCTCAGGTTATTTATTTGGGCTGCCCGTTGTTATGGATACCGATAGAGATGACATAACAATCGGAGATCACGTTTTACTGACCTATAAAGGCCAAGAGCTGGCAATCCTTCATGTTGAAGACAAATGGGAACCAGACAAAGTTGTAGAAGCACAAAAATGCTATGGAACAACTTCTCTTGAACATCCTGCTGTTCGGATGATCGCTACTGAACGAAAGCGCTTTTATCTTGGAGGAGCTCTTAAAGGCCTAGAACTCCCAAAACGAATCTTCCCATGTAAAACTCCTGCTGAAGTAAGAAAAGAACTGCCATCAGGAGAGGATGTGGTGGCATTTCAGTGCCGAAATCCTATTCATCGTGCGCATTATGAGCTATTCAGCAGAGCACTACATGCCAGCAATGTCAGTCAAAACGCAGTAGTGCTTGTCCACCCAACCTGTGGGCCAACGCAACAAGATGATATTCCTGGCTCAATACGCTTTCAAACCTATGAGCGTCTTGCTAGTGAAGTAAATAACCCAAGAATTCGCTGGGCTTACCTGCCATATGCGATGCATATGGCAGGCCCTAGGGAGGCTCTTCAACACATGATCATTCGAAGAAACTATGGATGCACACACTTCATAATTGGCAGAGATATGGCGGGCTGCAAGTCCTCTCTAAGCGGGGATGACTTTTACCAACCATATGAAGCGCAAGATTTTGCACGTGAATGTGCACCCGAACTAACTATGGAAACAGTTCCTTCCCTAAATCTTGTTTATACGGAAGAAGAAGGTTATGTAACTGCAGAGCATGCTGAATCAAGAGGTCTTCATGTAAAGAAACTCAGCGGAACGCAATTCAGGAAAATGCTCCGCAGTGGGGAGGTTATTCCCGAATGGTTTGCCTTCAAAAGCGTGGTAGAGGTTTTACGATCCTCATGAGCTTCTATAGCCTATTAACATTCTTTCAATACAAGCAAAAGAACCTTGGACAAACGCTGGCGCAATGTAGGACTTTATGTCCTCTTAATGGTATTTGTGATAGCGGTTGGAACAGCTTTCTTCGAACGACCCAACCCAGCCACAACCTCCCGAATTCTTCGTTACAGCGACTTTATTGAAGCGGTAGAAGACAATCAGGTCAGTCGGGTTTTTATATCCCCTGATCAAGGCACTGCTCAGGTTGTTGAGAGTGATGGAAGTAGAGCAGAGGTCAATCTGGCCCCTGATCAAGACCTTCTTAACCTTCTAACCCAGCACAATGTTGATATAGCTGTTCAACCAACCAAACAACCTAGTGCTTGGCAGCAAGCGGCAAGTAGCCTGATTTTCCCAGTCTTGTTACTGGGAGGATTGTTCTTCCTTTTCCGTAGAGCACAAGGTGGTGGTGGTGGCAATCCAGCAATGAGCTTTGGGAAAAGCAAGGCAAGGTTACAAATGGAGCCTTCAACACAGGTCACATTTGGTGATGTGGCTGGGATTGAAGGAGCGAAATTAGAACTGACTGAAGTTGTCGACTTCCTTAAAAGCCCTGATCGCTTTACTGCTGTAGGGGCAAAAATTCCCAAAGGTGTTCTACTTGTGGGGCCTCCAGGAACTGGAAAAACTCTTCTTGCAAAAGCAGTCGCTGGCGAAGCGGATGTCCCTTTTTTCTCTATCTCTGGCTCGGAATTTGTAGAAATGTTTGTAGGGGTTGGAGCTAGCAGAGTAAGAGACCTCTTTGAACAAGCAAAAAAGAATGCACCATGCATTGTTTTTATTGATGAGATTGATGCAGTAGGCAGGCAACGAGGCGCAGGCCTTGGTGGGGGTAATGATGAACGTGAGCAAACCCTTAACCAACTACTCACAGAAATGGATGGGTTTGAGGGCAACACAGGGATCATCATCGTTGCAGCTACAAATAGACCCGACGTACTTGATGCTGCACTAATGAGGCCTGGTCGCTTTGACAGACAGGTGGTAGTCGATAGGCCCGACTACAGCGGACGGCTTGAGATCTTAAAGGTTCATGCTAGAGACAAGACCCTCTCAAAAGACGTTGACCTCGACAAAGTCGCAAGGCGGACACCTGGTTTTACAGGGGCTGATCTTGCAAACCTCCTCAACGAAGCAGCCATTCTCGCGGCAAGGAGAGAACTTACGGAGGTCAATAATGACGAAATTGGTGACGCCATCGAAAGAGTAATGGCAGGACCTGAGAAAAAAGACCGCGTAATTAGCGAACGTCGCAAGAGACTTGTTGCTTATCACGAGGCTGGACATGCCCTGGTAGGGGCTGTCATGCCTGACTATGATCCTGTTCAAAAGATTTCTATCATTCCACGTGGTCAAGCCGGAGGGCTGACATTCTTTACTCCCAGCGAAGAAAGGATGGAGTCAGGCCTATATTCTCGGGCATATCTACAGAATCAAATGGCCGTAGCCTTAGGTGGGCGAGTAGCCGAGGAAATAGTTTATGGCGAAGATGAGGTAACTACCGGTGCTTCAAACGACCTCCAACAAGTTGCTCAAGTAGCAAGACAAATGGTTACTCGTTTTGGGATGAGTGAAAAACTAGGTCCTGTGGCCTTAGGCCGCTCTCAAGGTGGAATGTTTTTAGGTAGAGATATTGCAGCTGAGAGAGATTTCTCTGAAGATACTGCTGCAACGATTGATTCGGAAGTATCTGAATTAGTTAGCCAAGCTTACAAACGTGCATCGAAAGCCCTTCTTGAGAATAGAAATGTACTTGACGAGTTGGCTGAGATGCTTGTTAAACAGGAAACTGTTGATGCAGAAGATCTTCAAGAACTACTGATACGTAGAGAAGTCAAGGTTGCAGAGTATGTCTAATGGTACATAAATAAAGACGAGAGGTTCCTAATTCCCCTTAATAGAAAGAGACGATAGTTTCATCTTGTCTACTTGTTATATTCGTCTCACTAGATTTAAAATTTGATGGTTGATAGCTTTTAAACTCTGGATCTCTCAGTTAATCCTAATTTCAAGGCTCTTTAACTCTCTAAAAGGTTGCACTGTCCATTCTGCCTCAAAAGATGGTCAGCAAGAACCAAAGCAACCATCGCTTCAACCATCGGAACTGCCCTAGGGAGTACACAAGGATCATGTCGTCCCTTTGCTTCTAAAGTAACTGGATTACCCAAAGAGTCGATTGTTTGCTGAGCTTTTCGTATTGTCGCTGTGGGCTTAAATGCAACCCTAATCAATATTGGCTCTCCATTACTGATACCTCCTTGAATCCCACCAGAGTTATTAGTGCTTGTTTTTAAACGCCCATCTTCAGAAGCGACAAATGCATCATTATGTTGACTCCCTTTAAGCAAAGTGCCCTCAAAGCCTGAGCCAATCTCAAACCCCTTAGTAGCAGGTAATGACATAACAGCCTTAGCAAGATCTGCCTCCAGCTTGTCAAAGACTGGCATTCCAAGACCAACAGGTGGGTTCCTAACAATGCACTCAATCACCCCTCCGCAAGAATCGCCTTCCTGACTCAACTGTTCAATCCTTCCCTGCATCAATTCCGCAGAATCAGTTTTAGGGCAACGAACAATATTGGATTCAATATCCTCAAAGCAAACATTGGCAGGATCAATGTCCGCCTCAATGTCATGAATACGCTTTACCCAAGCAAGAATTTCAGTATCAAAGCTCTTAGATAGTAATTGTTTTGCAATCGCGCCTGCGGCAACTCTGCCTATAGTTTCTCGAGCGGATGCTCTCCCCCCACCACTAGCAGCCTGAATCCCATATTTAAATTGATAGGTTCCATCTGCATGAGATGGCCTAAAGGCAATCTGCATCTCCTTGTAATCAGTTGGCTTATGGTCCTTATTTCTCACAAGCATTGCTATAGGCGTGCCAAGTGTTTTGTTATTTAAAAGCCCACTCAAAATTTCCACTTGATCTAATTCTTTCCTAGGAGTTGTAATCTTGCTTTGCCCAGGCCTTCGTCTATCAAGCTCTGATTGGATTTTTGCTAAGTCCAGCTCAAGTCTAGGAGGGCAACCTTCCAAAATCACTCCTACACCACCACCATGGGACTCCCCGAAGGTGCTCACTCTAAAAAGAACTCCGAAACTACTACCCATGAAGAACTCAATCTATGTAAAGCGTAAGGAATTCATAGCGAATAAGCTCAATCTATTAGTCATTCCAGAAAACCTCAAGATCTGCCACCTAAATGAATGAAGGTGTTGTTTAAAACCTATTTCCATATTAAAAGAATGAAGTCATTAGCTTTTTCTTCCATAGTTCTTTTAGCAGGGATTGGATTGCTCAGCGGGTGTCGAACAAGTAAATCTTCCAAAGGTATATCTCCTGAAATCTCTTCCACAGCAATTAAACACTTGGAAAAAAGGGTAACAAAGCTAGAAGAGCTGCTTTTAGAAACCTCCGCAAAATCTAAAAACTCAGTCAAGCAAAAGATCAATGACCCTATTAAGTCTCTTACTTTTAGGCGTGGAACCAAAGATGATCGCTTAAGGATTTACTGGTCAGATGGAACCAACAGTGACTTACCTTGCACTAAAGAGCAATCAATATGGGTCTGTGGCTAAATTTACTAACTTCTTTATGGTAAAAACCTTATAGAGAATAGCCTTTAGAAAGTAATTTTATAAAAAATTTTTTTGAGAATACTTACCCCTTCTTCAAGAAAGCAATTCCTTTAATTCTTCTTTCCAGCTTTGTTCTAGCCTCCACACTTCACGATTGGTCAAGCTCATAGAAATTTGTTTTTCTGCATATGCAGCCTCATTGATAAACACAGGAGCAAGCTTGTCTTTCCCATCAAATCTCTCGATCTCTCCATTTAAATCCATGAAAAGAGGTGAACCTTTCTCAATTAACTCCCAATCAGCCCCTTGCCTTTCAGGGTGAATACATGCGGTTACTTTCCCTTGATGATCTCTAGGAAAATCTATGCTCCCAAGATGCTTATGGACTACAACCTGATCTGGATAAACAGCAGTACCATCCCTCACCATTGAAAGGACTTCTAATGAGGCACTAATAACAATCCTACTCTTCTCCACTATTGAAACTTCTAATACCCCTTGAGGTACAGGACCAATCTCTATCACCAATCCACAAGACCAAGATTCAACCAAAAAACCTTTTTGAGATGGGTCCCCCTCATGCAAATAAATTGGGAGTCCAAGACGTGTCTGAATTAAAGAGGAGAATGCTAAGTCAACTGGTCTTCGTCCATAAATAACCAGACAACTCCCCATATCAGCAGTAGTGCTATGCAAGTCAATTGCTATAGAACAAGGGTTTGAGCCATTAGGGCCATATAGATCGCAAAGTTCTTTGGCACGATTAACTTCATAGTTGGATGAAGTTAAACAATCCTGAGAGTCTTTGCGAAAGCTTCTATTTAGATCAAAATCCAAATAGCGACGACCAATATCAAGGGCCTTAGGATTCCCAATCTGTCTAACAAGCGATAGGCCAAAGTTATTTATCAGTTCACGGTTTTGAGACCACTGCTCAAAAAGCCAGGGTCCATTAATTTCATTGCCATGGGTACCAGTAACTAAAAGGACTTGCGAACTAGCCATCAAGATTTTCTTTAATTCTTTACCCTGGAAGAAAATTTTAAAAAAAGAACTCTCAATGTCAATTCCCCCACCCATTGTTGCCGCTGCCCGCATCGGATGGAAATGGCAATGGAATCAGTTAATGAATGGCCTTGCACCAGCTAATAGGGATGGGGAATACGCCCGTCCTGCAAGTCAGCACCAAGAGGCAAAGATTCCTCATGAAGACTGTCTTAATGAAAGGTCTCCCAACCAACTGCCTTATCTCATTATTGGTCGTAGCTGTCCTTGGGCACATCGAACTTGGTTAGTCCATAAGCTTCGTAAACTAGAACCCAGAATCACACTAATCATTGCCAGGGTTGATAAAAAAGCAGGGCGTTGGAAACTCGATCCGCCTTGCTTGGGATGCGATTCACTCCTTGCCCTTTACCAATTGTGCGGTTCTCCCCCAAACCATCGAGCAACAGTACCGAGCCTTATAGACCCAGGGGGTCCCTCTTCTAAATCCCCAACTCTTTTGGGGAATGAAAGTGCTCAACTAGTCGAAGTGCTAAATCAATGGCCCTCAGCCAATAAGAAAGTTGACCTACAGCCAGATGCCTTAAATGAAGAAATTAAAAGGTGGCAACACCTTCTTCAACCAACAGTGAATGATGGGGTTTATAGATGTGGATTTGCGAGGAACCAATCTGCATATGACAAAGCAATCCGAGAGCTTTTCAGCGCCTTAAAACAAGTAGATAAAAGTCTTGCAAAAAAAGGGCCCTGGCTATGTGGGAAGAGACTGACTCTTGCTGACCTAAGGCTCTTCCCAACACTAATTCGATGGGAAATGGTTTACATGCCTCTCTTCAAATGCAGCAAAGAACCTCTTTGGTCATTTCCTTATTTATGGAGATGGAGACAAAGGCTATTTGCCATTCCAGAAGTTGCAGAGACATGTGATCCAAAAGCATGGCGAGAAGACTATTACGGAGCGCTCTTTCCATTAAATCCAAGCAATATTGTCCCTACTGGGCCAGATTTAGAGGAAATAGTTAATCATCCAGCGCATAATATATAGATGAACAACACTCAATCATCACCTACCAAGCTTTTAGAACCAGAGTTTGAAGGTGTCTACGGACGTTACAAAGTAACCATCGAAGACAAAGAAGAGGTTCAACGTTATCGGGTTTCTGTACTGCTCTGTGGAATCACCTTTTGCGGAGGAATAATGCAATGGTTGATGATTGGTCCAACTTTTGCCTGGATCTGGCTAGTCCTTATGGCAATCAGTCTCGGTCTAGCTCTTAAATGGATTCACATATACCTTCGTCCTCTCCACAATGCTCTAAAAATCTTCTGGGCACTTGGATGCATGGGTTTTTTATTTTTAGGCTTTAACACAGGTACTGGAATGATGCTTTCTAGCATTGTCAAGGAGCCCGTTTGGGTTTTAGCAATTGGGCCTCTCTTTGCTGCTCTTACAGGCTTAGGCTTCAAAGAATTTTTCTGTTTCCAAAGGCCTGAAGCTATTGGATTAACAATATTAGTTCCGATAGCTCTAATGGGGCACTTAAGTGGAATATTAGCCCAGTCAACAGTTATGGTTTTACTTGGATTATCTTCGATTCTCCTAATAATGCTTGCAATCCGGAAATTTGGCATGGAGGCAGCTGCAGATATAGGAGACAAAAGTGTCTTTGAATATCTACAAAGAAATAAAGCTTCCAAAGTAACTTCGTGACACAAATAAGTCTGATAAATGCTTCTAAAGACTTTGGAGTTCAAACACTATTTAGAAACCTCATAATACATATAAACGAGAAAGAAAGACTTGGATTAATTGGGCCTAATGGTTCTGGCAAATCAACACTTCTGAAAATTTTTTCAGGCATTGAAACTCTCGATAAAGGTGAAAGAAAGTGTTCACCTAAGCTGCGAATTCAACTAGTCAATCAAGATATTGTTTTCAAATCGAACAGAACTGTAATAGAAGAGGTTCTGGCTGGTTGTGGAGAAAAAAGAGAACTATTACTCCGTTTTAATAAAGTAACTCAAGCCATAGGGAAGGAGCCAAAAGACAACTTTCTTCTTGCTGAGCTTGGCCAACTAAGTGAACAAATGGATAATGCTCAAGCATGGGGACTTGAACAGCAATGCAAGGAAATTCTGGGGCGATTAGGTATATCTGATGTAAGTAGATCAATCCACGAGCTCTCAGGGGGTTATCAAAAAAGAGTGGGGCTTGCCTCTGCGCTCGTAGCCAATCCTGACGTACTACTTCTTGACGAGCCAACCAACCATCTGGATGCTTCAGCAGTTGAATGGCTTCAAAGTTGGCTTGAGAAATTCGAAGGTTCACTCATACTTGTTACACATGATCGATATGTGCTTGATCGAGTTACTAATCGAATGATCGAAGTCAACAACGGACATGCACAAAATTATTCAGGGAATTACACAAGCTTTCTTGAGCAAAAAATGATACAAGAAAGTTCTGAATCATCTTCCTATAAAAAGTTTAAGGGTGTTCTCAGAAGAGAACTTGAGTGGCTGAAACAAGGCCCTAAAGCAAGAAGCACTAAACAAAAAGCTCGCCTCAAAAGAATTAAAGAAATGCAAGCTGCGAATTTACAGAAAGAACGCAAATCATTAGAAATCAGTACTTTCAACAGGAGAATTGGAAAACTTATTATAGATCTAGAAAATATTGAATTAAGAACCAATCAATGTAACATCGAATCAATCCTTCTTAAGGATTTTTCTTACAGCTTTAATCAGGAAGACCGTGTTGGAATCATTGGACCAAATGGATGCGGAAAATCAACACTATTAGATATCATTGCTGGGAAGAGGCAACCTTATAGTGGCAAAATAAGAAAAGGTGATACAGTTCATCTTGGGTATCTTGATCAGCACACAGATATATTTAGATCTGGAAAAGGAATAAATCGAAAGGTTATTGAATTTATTGAAGAAGAAGCCTCCACGATCAACTTAGGAAAAGAGCAAGTTAGTGCTACCCAGCTATTAGAAAGATTTCTATTCCCTCCTGCACAACAACATAGCCCAATAGGGAAATTGTCTGGAGGCGAAAGGCGAAGACTAACGCTATGCAGAATGCTTATAAAAGCACCAAATGTTCTTCTATTAGATGAGCCAACAAATGACCTTGATATAAATACTTTAAGTATCCTCGAAGAATTCATAGAAGACTTCCATGGTTGTGTGATAGTTATTTCTCATGACCGCTATTTCCTAGATAGAACAGTTGACAGGATTCTAAGCTTCGAAGAAGCCACACTCACTCAGTTTGAAGGTAATTACACCTCTTATCTAGAGAAGAAAGACCTCAAAGAAAACAGGCAAAAAGGAATCCCCCTTACTGGAAAAACTTCAGGGGAAAGCAAGTTAAATGAAAAAATCAACGTAGAGGCTTTATCACTATCAAAACCAAAAAGCCTAAAGTCAAGGAGCAAGAAAAAACTAAGTTTTAAAGAAAACAAAGAATTAGAAGATATAGAGAAAGAGTTACCTTATCTTGAGAAAGAACGCGCTGAACTTGAAACTGAAATCAATAATGATGATGGCGATTTGGTCCTGTTAAGTAATCAGCTAGCTGATTTAACTGAAAAGATTCATCAAGTCGAGGAACGTTGGCTTGAACTTAGCGAGTTACAACACTAATTCTTCTTCTCCTAAAGGGGTGAGATAATTCAGCACCATTTGGCTTAGAAAAAAAACATTTTTCCACCTCCCTTCTTGCCTTATTAAATATCACTTCTCCCAAACAAGCCTCTAAGCTTTTATTCTGAGTCTTCAACCAAGGAGCAACACATACAGGATTACCTCTTTCCTCCGCAAGCTTCATAACAGTAGGCCGATAATCATCTATCGAGCGATGAAGAGCCATCTCATCCCCCATTCTTTGAAGGTATAAATCTTCTGCCCAACTAACACGATTATTTTCAAAAGCCTCGCAAGCTTCTACAAGTGAGCCAAATCGCTGACTAACCAAACCTGTTGGAGCGCATTGTTTCCACTCCAAAACCTCTTCCAAACTTAGACCTTCTCGCCATTGTCGTTGTTCTGAGAGATAGCAAAAATTTTCTGGGCCATTAATCCAAAAAATGCGGCCTATCTCATCGATAAAATGACGGCCTTGCCTCTCTGTAATCAAAGCCATAGAACCATCTCTACCTCACTAATAAACTTGTAGCCACGGATACCTAATCATGGCAATGGTGTTGTAAAGCAAACGAAGTGATAATTACCCCCATGGCGTAACCGCACAAGGGCACTATGGTGTGACAGTCGAAAAGAGATTGGCACAGCCTAAAACCTCAATGAACACCATTGACGAACACATCCGGAAAGATCAATCCGAGATCCAATCCGCAAAAGAGCACGGTGATGACGCAAAAGTACGTCATCTCACCGATGAACTGCACTCCCTAGAGGAGTACAAAGAGCATCACCCTGAAGACAAGCATGATCCAAATGCTCTTGAGCTGTTCTGCGATGCAAATCCCGATGAACCAGAATGCCTGGTATACGACGACTAAATCAATCTAAGGGAATGTAACAATTGTTACCAAAGACCTCTAGACCCCAGTTTCTGTCTAGAGGTCTTAATTTTCTTTGGAGACCTCTAAATAAACTTAAAGGCTAATAGTCTTCATTGAATTCTGCTGGGGTACCAGTCAGAGAGCAAACTACTGCTTCTTCATTTTTCATAGCTCGAACTTCGGCTATTGGTCGTCCCATTCTCTTTAAAACTTCAATTTCTTGAGGAGTCTGGCAACGAGCAATTATCTGGCCCTCGCCATCAAAGCAGCTGTAAAAGGTCATACATCTAATTTGCTTTAGATACATTTATGACAGGGATTCAAAGATAAACAAGTCAAAATCTTTGCCTTCACATCTCAATCCTTCAATTCTTCCCAAACCCAGTCCATCAGATCCCCTAACCCTCTAGACATTGCAGCAGAAATAAGAACCACTTTTCTATCCGTTGCTTTCTGTAGATCCTCAACGATCTTTTGTTGATGTTCCCCATCTAAAAGCTCAAGTTTATTAAGAACCAAGAGTCTGGGACGGTCTATTAATCCATGACCATAGGCAATAAGCTCCCTCTCCACTACTAACAAATCAGTAACTGGATCTTCCGCAGAAATATCAATCATATGAACAAGCAATTTTGTCCTTTGAATATGGCGAAGGAAGTCATGACCCAAACCTGCTCCTTGAGCTGCTCCAGCTATCAGCCCTGGGATATCTGCAAAGACAGTGCCATCACCACTTGGACGACGAACAACACCTAAATTCGGAACTAACGTCGTAAATGGATATTCAGCAATCTTTGGCCTTGCCGCAGAGAGGACTGAAATCAAAGTACTTTTGCCTGCATTTGGCAAGCCAATAATTCCTACCTCTGCCAATAACTTCAACTCTAGTTGTAAATTCCATTCTTCTCCTTCTCTACCTTCAGTACACTTTTCTGGCGCACGATTCCGATTACTTAGAAAATGAGCATTACCCAATCCACCTCTACCCCCAAACGCAACAACTAATTGTTGCCTTGGCTCAATGAGATCTCCAAACAGAACACCTGTCTCCATATGACGCACTTCCGTTCCACAAGGAACCTTCACAATCAAGTCTTTTCCTGAGCCTCCTGTACAACGATTAGGCCCCCCACGAAAACCATCTGCAGCGAAAAAAAGTCTTTTAAATTTGAAATCCAACAGTGTCTGAAGATTGGAATCTGCCTCTAGGACAACTCTTCCTCCATTCCCTCCATCACCACCTGCAGGGCCACCTGCAGGTACATACTTCTCTCTACGAAAAGCGACTATTCCGTCACCACCACATCCACCTTTAACCGTTATCCGGGACTGATCAATAAACTGCATTTATACTAATCGTGGCAAGCGATTTCAAAGGTGTGATTCGACCTGTAACTCAACTGTAACTTGATCAAGTGAATTCTTTTTAAAGGAAATTCAGTTGCTCGTCTCTATCAACCATTCTACATAGACGATTGACTGTGAACATCTACAAGCAGCACAAGTGCCTGTATCCATCAGGCGCTTGTGCTCAGAAGAGCACACCCAAGATATTTGTCTAGACGATCTATAAAGGGTTGGTCTATGCCTTTTGCCGATACTGTCCTGAATTATTTAGCGGAGATTGCAGAAGTCGCAAATTAAAAGGAGACTGCTTAATATCGTTCCTAGAGCATTAGAAGGTCTTGTAAGCAGTAGAAGAGATGCGCAAGCGTAGTGTCTTCATTTAATTATGGATGTTTTAGAATTGCGCCCTTGTAGATTCTTAGTTACTTCCTTTGTCTGATAGTTTGCCGCGGCGATACTTGAGTGTGATATAAAATGCATAGTCTTATTCATTTATACATACATCGAAAGATTACCAAAGCTACAAGTTCAAGAATTTCATTTTTATATCCGATTTTAAAATTAAAGTAATCTTTCCGGATTCTTTAAATGTATTAATCTTTCATCATCTGTTATCAAAATAATTCCGCCATTAGGAACTACTATTAAATCTCTAATTCGGTGTCCAATATTAATTCTTTCTAATGATAAAAACCGTTGTGTTTTAGTGTCATAATCCATAAGAAATAAAGATTTATCTTTCAAACTAGATACTATAAATTTATTTTTCCAATATGGAAATTCATCGTCTTCATAATATATTATTTCGCTAATTGCTATTGATGGAGAGAAGTAATAAAGGGGATTAATAAACTCTCCTTTAATTTCCAAATTAGTAGCATCTTCATCTTCATAATGAAACCCGTAAAAATAATATGGCCATCCATAGTGGTTAATTAAATTACTAGCTGGATTAATTAGATTGATTTCATCACCCCCACGTGGACCATGCTCAGTAATAAAAATATTTCCATCCTTAATGAGCAAGCCTTGTGGATTTCTATGCCCCATTGAAAGGACATTAAAGTTTCTATTATTATCTATGGATATTATTTTACCAATTATATTTCTCTTGTCTTGTGGGATTCTTATATCTCCGTGAATACTATGGTCATAATCACCCAAAGTGAAAATTATTTTCTCATCAAGCCTCTTTATCCTGCCGCCTGAAGCATGTCCACTAAAATTAGATTTGCATTCCTTACCTTTAAAGAATTCCTTAAAAGTTAATTTTTCTGGAGAAATTCTAGCTGACTCCAAAGAAACATATTTTGCTTCATAAATTGCCATTCCATAGCATCCCTTATTCCGCACAATATCCACCCATAGAGATACCAATATTCTACTCTCTTTGATGTCTATGAATATATCTCTTATACCAAACCTACCTGAAGCAATGATAATTTTTGTCTTGTAGTTTTGATCCTTATATATATCATTTAAATTTGACTCTAAATGCTTAAATTTCTTTTCTTTTATTGAGTAAGTAAACATTTTACCTTCTCCATTAACCCCTAATAATAAATTATTGTTTATTAGGTCGACATAACCTCCAGGGACACCATGAGTTTCAGGATTTTCATAAGGCGTCAAAAACCCACCTGCAGAGACAGTCTCTTTAGATACTTTATGCCAGAATGTTTCTATCTCTAAGCTATTAGACTTAGTTAATTCATCTTTTAGCCCACGTAAAAAATAATAGGTTTCTGGAAATCTTGTCTTTAAAGAATATGTATAACTACTTAAATAATAACTGTAATTACCTGGGCTCTTTAAAAAATAAAGAAAGCCGAAAATACCGATCAGCGTAAAGACAGAGAGTCTTGATTTTAAAATTTTTTTAAAATCAATTTCCTTAAAGCTTATACCCATCATTTACGCTCGACATTTACAAGTCACACTATAGCCTCCTATCAATATATTTACATTAATTAGATATTTATTATCATTCCACTAAATAATTTATTAAAAAGCCTGCTCAGGATTTTAAGGTTACCAACCTTAGCATTAGTCATGTTCAGATCCGGTTCCATGTAATAATCACATTACTCTTTCTTTAAGTAAAAAAATCAAAAATTTCCTATATTGAGCTTGTATAATAATCTTGAAACCCCTTTTTATTGATATTTAAGAATACTGGATCATTAAAAAATACTTAGGTCCATTTGGGATTTCCTGAATATAAGATAGTTGCTCCTGCAGTTAAATTAATAGATAATTACACCTCACAAAAAAATGTAAATTCAGAGGTTTCTTGATTTTAGTGAAATAGCCAAGCCAATCTTTAACTCTAGTGGATAATCAAATAGCTGTGCTAATTAAGTGAAATGACCGTACAGCCAGGACCACCATCCCCCTTTTCAGCATCCTTAAAGCCTTGCACGTAAGGGACAGTCTCCAACCATGCACAAAGACCACGTTTTAATTTGCCAGTACCTATTCCATGAATTACCCATACTGACCCCGTCGAAGTACGCAAAAACTCCTCAATCACAGCCTCAGCTTCATGTACACGAAGGCCACGTACATCGACCGTATTTGCCGATGTACGCACTGAATTAAAGGATCCAGATTTAGTTAATTTAGAACTTACCTTAACAACTAAATTGGGGATATTAGGTTTTTCCCCCTCTAGACTTTCCAGCGACGACAGATGAACCACACTCCTCAAAATGCCACACTGAACTGTTAGTTGTAAACCATCATCAGAAATATCCGAGACAATCCCAGACTTACCTAATTCAATCAATCTCACTTGATCACCAATTCTGGGAGTCCAACTCTTATTAAAAGATTTCTCCTTGGAAGCTTGATTACTTATCTGCAAAGCACGCAATCTTTGACCTGCTTGACGTGCGATTTCACCATCAGCATTTTTCTCTTTAAGCTTGCGAATCAAATTCCGAACTTCCTTCTGGCCCTCTAGGATCGATTCGTCAAGTCTTTGTCTTCCATGGTCCTGAATCTTCTGCAATTCATCACGATGCTTTTGCCAGCGAGCTAGAACTTGCTCATGTAGCAATTCTGTACGGGCCAAGAGAGAGGCTGCTTCTTCAGCAGCTTTCTGCTGTCTTAAACGCTGCTCCTCAAGTCCACAAATAATTGCATTAACCTCTCCATCTATACGAGGTCGAAGCAGTATTTTCGCCTTATCAATAATCTGAGGATCTAGCCCAAGTGTTGCTGCAATCGCTATAGCATTACTACGCCCAGGGATTCCCCACTGAAGTTGAAATGTAGGAGAAATTGTCTCGCTATCAAAAGAAACAGAGGCATTTTCAAAGCGAGAGTCACTGTATTTAAGTGCTTTTAATTCTCCAAGATGTGTAGTGGCAATAGTCAAACGAGCAGTATCAGCCAAAGTTGACAACAACGCCATAGCCAATGCAGCCCCCTCACTGGGATCTGTCCCCGCACCAATCTCATCAAGAAGAATCAAGGCTCTAGGAGAGTCGCCATTAATTGCCTCAAGGATGCGGTCAATACGCTTGATATGGCCACTAAACGTTGAGAGATTTTGCTGCAATGACTGTTCATCTCCTATATCAGCCAAAACCTGATCACACCATGGTAAAGAAGGGGGTTCTGAACACGGCACCAAAAGGCCTGCTTGCGCCATAAGAGTCGCGAGGCCAATGCTCTTTAGCGTTACTGTCTTGCCGCCAGTATTTGGACCAGTAATAGTAACCACTCTCAAGGTTGACGAAACGTGAATATTTATTGGCACAACTTCTTTTCCCCCCTTGTTTCGATACTGCCACAACAACAAAGGGTGTCTTAAATTGCAAAACCTAAATGGTGCATTTTTATCTGATTTAAGTTCTGCTGGGACTCCCCCTAACCAATCCCCATATCGACTACGGGCTAAAGCAATATCAAGCTTTAATAACACATCTATTAAATGCTTTAGTCCAAATTCTTTTTCACCAACATCTTGACTCCATTCAGCCAGAAGTCTTCTTTCTTCAGAAAAGATTTGGGAATCCTTCTCAACAATGCGATTCCCTAAAGAGATTACATCCTTTGGCTCAACAAAAACTGTGTTGCCAGATGCAGAAGTCCCGTGAACTAACCCAGAAAGTTGATGTGCTGCGCCTACCTTTAAAGAAAGGACAGGCCTACCATGACGCTCAGTAATCACATTCTCATGAAAAATCGAGCCCGAAGTTCTAAGAATCTCTTGAAGTCGTTGACGACGTTCTTTAAGCCAATCAAGTCTTTGATGTCGAAGATTTGAGAGACATTCACTTGATCTATCCGCAACCCGACCACCTTCCTCTAATCCAAATCTAAGTTTTCTCTCCAAATCAGGCAACGTCGCAAGATCTGAAACCAACTCTCTAAGCACTGGACAAAACTCTGATTCTTCGATTTGACGTCTTAGTCGTCTTGCTGTCGAAAGAGTCTCAGCAATAGCTAGTAATTCCAATCCAGTAGCAATACCGCCTTTACTACAGCGACTAGTAATATTCCCAATTTCATGCACTCCTCTAAAGCTAAGACCTCCATCAAGAGAAGCATCCAAAGAGGTCATCTCTAGAGTTTCAGCCATACGTAAGCGACTGGTCTCTAAATCAGATGGGATAGAAAGATTTTGACAATTTCTCTCTCCTTCAGCTGTACTCGCAAATTTTGATAGGTGCAAACAAAGTGAGGGCCATTCCAGCAGGTCTAATGTCTCTTGAAAAACCAACTCATCAGACGAAGTATCACTCATCCAAAGCCTATTTCCGTTCTAATTGATTATTTGGTACCCCACCAGGAGGTTCATACAGCATCTCCAATAAATTACCTTCTGGATCTTTTAAATAAAAAGATGCTGTTCCATCACGATGGTCATGGATGGCACCTACATGCACACCTGAAGCTTTTAGGCGGTTATGAACTAAATCCACTTCATGCCTATCATGAAAATGAAAAGCAAAGTGAGGGCCAGCAGCTTTATAACCTGGACCTAATAATGCAAGCCCATTGCGGTCATCATTATCTTCCAAATAACACCAATCATCATCTTCCCAAACTAGATTCATTCCAAGCTCTATATAAAACGACTTGGCACGAGCTATATCTTTTACACGAATTGCTATATGACCTAGTTTTTGAACTTTAACCATGGTTTTCATGCAAATGTCATGCCAATGTTCTTAAAGAAAGCCATTAATTGAAAGTATCTTAATTATCAACAGGTTATTTATAAAAAGGTTTGTAGATCTCCCTAAAGATTAAGGTGTTTCGCCTCCTAGCCAAGCAGCCGCATCACAAGCGTGATAAGTCAAAATCAAATCTGCTCCAGCTCTTTTAAAGCAAAGAAGAGTTTCTAAAACCACTGACTTCTCATCTATCCATCCTCTTTCTGCAGCAGATTTAACCATCGCGAACTCTCCACTAACGTTATAAGCAGCAATAGGAAGCTCAGAATCCTGCCTAAGACGGTAAATAATATCCAAATAAGCCAAACCGGGTTTGACCATAAGTATGTCTGCCCCCTCTTGCTCATCGAGCTGAGCCTCCGTTATGGCCTCACGCGCATTGCCTGGGTCCATTTGATATGTGCTTTTATCTTTAGGGATTGGTTTACCTCCATCCATTCGTGGTGCTGAGTCAAGTGCATCCCGGAATGGGCCGTAATAAGCAGAAGCATATTTAGCGGAATAGCTGATGATGCCTACATGCTCATACCCCTCATCATCTAAGGCTTCACGAAGTGCACCTACTCGACCATCCATCATGTCGCTAGGGCCTATAAGATCAGCACCTGCCTGAGCCTGAACAACTGCTTGTTTACAGAGCTGTTCAATTGTTTCGTCATTCAATACAACTCCGTCTGAACTAACTATTCCATCATGTCCATCAGAGGAGTAAGGATCAAGAGCTACATCTGTCATAACAGTCATTTCGGGTAAATCACTCTTAATCATTCTTATCGCCCTGGGTATTAAACCTTTCTCGTTAAAACACTCCGCACCATCTTCACTCTTTAAGCCCTCATCAACCTTCGGGAAAAGTACAATGCAGCGAATTCCTAGGCCCCAAGCACGATTTACTTCCCCCATCAAAGTATCAAGTGTCCAACGTTTTATTCCTGGCATCGAAGCAATCTCCTCAACATCAGAACCTTCATGCACAAATAATGGATAGATAAAGTCATTAGCACAAAGACTGTGCTCACGTACCATTGCCCTTAAAGCAGGCGAACGGCGTAATCGGCGTGGGCGGTAGGTAAGTTCCATCAAACTAAAGATAATGGTTGGAATTTTAATCTCAATTCAAAGACGAGCCGAATCAAACCAAGATCTTCGAGGATCCTTCCCTCTGACACGCTGTAATTGATGGAGCAGTTCAATTTCCTCACTAGACCATTTAACAGGAAAATTCATCATTAAGGTAAAAAGTAAATCACCTCGTCCATTCTTTGAAGGCCACCCTTTCCCTTTAAGACGAAGACTACATCCAGGCGCTGTTCCCGGAGGAATAACTACTTCCGCCTCGCCATCAGGGGTCATCACCTTTACTGTTGCTCCAAGAGCTAATTCTTCAAAAGCTACCGGTAGTTCAGTTCGCAATTGGTCCCCCTCAAGACGCCAAACTGGATGTGGATTAACTTCAATCTTTAGGAAAAGATCGCCTCTTCGCCCTGTCCCTGGCTGTAAATTTCCTTTTCCCTTAAGACGAAGCCTAGACCCTGGCTTAATTCCTTCTGGGACTCTGACCTGAACACGTTCTTCATTAACTGACAATGTTCGTTCAGTTCCTCGTAAAGCCTCAGCAAAATTAATCTTGACAATCACCTCTGCGTCGAGATTCAACTTTTGATTTGCAGCGCTTCTGGGGAACCCAGCTGCTCCAGAAAAACCACTAGGGAAGCCAGAAGTTCGTCCAGGCCCAGCAAATCGACCTAACAACTCATTAATAAATTCATCAAAATTCCCATATCTGCCAAAGTCAACATCAAAACCACTTGTAGCAGATCCCCTGTTCCCCATCCCTCCCCTTTGGTTCCAATACTGGCCAAACTGTTCATATCGGCTTCGCTTCTCTGTATCGGAAAGCACTTCATAAGCCTCACTTATTTCCTTAAACCTCGCTTCAGCAGAGGGGTCTCCTTGATTTACGTCAGGATGATGTTTACGTGCCAACTTGCGAAAAGCACTCTTAATGTCCTCGGAACTAGCACTTCGCTCAACCCCAAGAACCTTGAAATAATCTTTATACCCGCTTGCGGCCATTCGTGTATTTGGCACAAGGCCCTAAATGGTTATAGTTTCCCAGTTCAACCCGATTCATATCCAGGTTCTGATGGAGTAAAGCCCGAACGTTTATTGAAATATCAAGGGATTTTTTAGGACAGTAAAGAATCAAGTATATGGATTTCCTAAGAAAAATCAGCTCAGTCCCTTAACAAAAGGGCGTCGTTCAGAGATAAGCTCTTTTAAGCTTATGTATAGAGAGACTTAAGACGATTGACACTGATTAATGGTTTTCACCTTCGCAATGTTCGCGGAGATCTACTAGGGGGCTTAACTGCAGCAGTAGTTGCCTTGCCCTTAGCACTTGCATTTGGAAATGCAGCCCTAGGACAAGGTGGCGCTATTTACGGTCTTTATGGAGCAGTAGTAGTTGGCTTCCTTGCGGCCCTTTTTGGAGGAACTCCTGCCCAGGTGAGTGGTCCCACAGGACCCATGAGCGTCACAGTGGCGGCTGTAGTGGCTAGCCTTGCTGCCACAGGAATATCAAGCGACTTAACAGCAGGCCAGATACTGCCTCTTGTAATGGCAGCCGTCTTCACAGGAGGTCTATTCCAGATACTTTTTGGAATATTAAAACTTGGTAGATATATAACTCTTGTCCCATATTCAGTCGTATCGGGCTTTATGTCGGGGATAGGTGTCATCATTTTGATTCTTCAGATTGGACCTTTACTTGGAATAAACACTCGTGGTGGGGTGATTGAAACAATAAGCATTCTCACCAACAACTTCCAACCAAATGGAGCAGCTCTAGGAGTTGGTGTAATGACTTTGGCCGTTGTATTCCTTACTCCTAGAAGAATAACGAAATTGCTGCCATCTCCTTTGCTAGCACTAATTCTGGTAACACCACTTTCTCTCCTTTTATTTGGAGATGAAGTTACAAGAATAGGAACAATCCCTGAAGGGTTACCTTCACTATCTTTCCCCGTCTGGGGTGATTACCTTCCTCTAATTATTAGATCTGGATTAGTCTTGGCTGCATTGGGAGCAATTGATTCCCTTCTAACATCATTAGTTGCAGACAATATTTCTCAAACTCGACACGATTCTGACAGGGAATTAATTGGGCAAGGTATAGGCAATGCCTTCGCTGGACTACTAACTGGTCTCCCTGGAGCAGGAGCAACAATGCGCACAGTAATAAATATCAAATCAGGAGGGAAAACCCCAATATCTGGGATGGTGCATTCGATTGTTCTTCTAATTGTTTTACTAGGCGCAGGGCCATTAGCTGCTCAAATTCCAACAGCCTTGCTAGCAGGCATCCTAATCAAAGTTGGACTGGATATCATCGACTGGGGTTTCTTGCTAAGAGCCCATCGACTGTCAATAAAAACAGCAGCGGTGATGTACGGAGTGTTACTGATGACCGTTTTCTGGGATTTGATCTCAGCTGTACTTGTTGGTGTATTTGTAGCCAACCTCTTGACAATTGATTCCCTCACTCAGGCCCAATTAGAAGGCATGGATGCGGACAATCGATTAATTGAATCTCCTACTTCTGAAGAGAAAAACAAAGAAAACCTATTCGAGAATGCAGCCCTACCTAAAGAAGAACAAAGTCTCTACGAAAAGTGTGGTGGAGATTTAATGCTGTTCCGCTTAAGAGGTCCGCTAAGCTTTGGAGCAGCAAAAGGTATTAGTGACAGGATGAGTCTTGTTCAAAACTACAGGGTTCTTTTGCTAGACATCACTGATGTTCCTAGGCTTGGGATAACAGCCACATTGGCTATTGAACAAATGGTTCAAGAGGCAAGATCACATGGGAGATCTGTTTATGTGGCTGGAGCGACAGAAAGGGTTAAAGAAAGACTTTCTAGATTTGGTGTTGAAGGTCTAATGAACTCCAGAAAAGAAGCTTTAGAGGCCGCAGTTGCCTACTTAAATGTTTAAAACCCAAATGCCTCTTCAGCCCAAGCCAAGCATCATCAAGCAATTCAGGATTAATGGAAACTAGTTTGGTTCTCCAAAACGTCTTAACACCCCCAGTCCTTTTCTTCTTTCTGGGGACTGTTTCAGTTCTTGTTAGGTCTGATCTAGAGATCCCTGCACCATTACCAAAATTATTTTCACTTTATTTGCTGCTTGCAATAGGTTTTAAAGGAGGACATGCACTTCAGGATAGTGGTCTTGGAGGTCAGGTCATACCAACCGTTGGTGCAGCAATAATGATGGCTTTTCTTCTGCCATTGATTTGTTTTGTGATACTTAGAGTCAAATTAGATGTTTTTAATGCTGCTGCAATTGCAGCAGCATATGGATCAATTAGTGCCGTTACGTTCATAACGGCTGAAAGTTTCCTAGAAAATCAAGGTATCAACTTTGATGGATATATGGTTGCTGCACTGGCTTTAATGGAGTCACCGGCAATAATTGTGGGTCTTTTGCTTGTAAAACTTACAGGCCCTAAAAATCGTCCAAACTCAAGGAACATAAGATGGCGAGAGATCCTTCACGAGGCAATGCTTAATGGATCAGCCTATCTTTTATTAGGCAGTCTCCTTATTGGGTTCTTAACGGCCGCATATAACCCAATTGGAATTGAGAAAATGCAACCTTTCACAGGCAAACTCTTCTATGGAGCAGAATGCTTTTTCTTACTTGATATGGGAATAGTTGCTGCTCAAAGATTACCTAGCCTCAAAAAAACTGGGTCATTTCTAATTGCCTTTGCAATTTTCATGCCCCTATTCAGTGCTGTCCTAGGAATATTAGTCTCACAGGCTCTGTCTCTTACCCCGGGGAATGCGCTTCTATTTGTTGTGCTTTGCTCCAGTGCCTCCTATCTTGCTGTTCCAGCTGCAATGAGAATGACCGTTCCTGAAGCTAAATCAAGTTATTACATATCCACTACTTTAGGACTAACCTTTCCTTTTAATATCGTTGTTGGGATACCTCTCTATATGGGATTGGTGAATACATTCATTCCTTCAACACTTTAAATAAATGAAACGCCTAGATCTAATCTTTAGTGAGAGAGAGTTGCATGAAATGCTCAAGTGTCTTGAGTCAGCCGAAGTACCTGGATATACAGTCATGAAACATGTAACCGGGAGGGGGCCTGAACGGGTTGTTTCAGAAGATATGGAATTCACAGGCCTAGGTGCAAACGCTCATGTAATAGTCTTCTGCGAGCAAAGCGTATTAATAAAATTAAAAGAAAAAATTCAACCTCTTTTGAACTATTACGGAGGTGTTGCTTACGTATCTGAATCTACCCCTCTATAAAAAATTAAAGAAGAAGTTACTGTATAAAGCTTAAACCATATGTAAGGAATTTTATTTCTAACTATGGACCCAGTCCACACGAATAGCCTTTCTACTATTTAAGAATCTATCAATAGCCATTGCTGCTATACAACCATCAGAAGCAGCTACGACAGCTTGTTTAAAAGGGGTATTACGAATATCACCTATGGCCCAAACACCTTCAATACTTGTAGTCATGAAATCATCAACCACTATTCCACCATCCTCTTTATAGGCAACTTGATCGCCTAAAAAGTCTGTGATGGGCTTGGATCCACTCATATACACAAACACACCCTCTAATTCAATTTTCTGCTCGTTTTCAGAGTTCTTATTCTTTACCGAAATCCCAGTAACTCCACCTTCATTGCCATCAATACATAAAAGGCGTGTCCTGCTCCAATGCTTCACATTCGGCTTAGCAAGCAAATCCATGGAATGAACATCGTCTGATTTGGGATCAGAAGCAGTAATCCAATGAACAGTAGAAGAAAACTTTGTAAGAACATTCGCCTCTTCAACTGCTTCTTTATTTACCCCAACCACTGCAACTTCACGGCCTTTATAAAAGGCCGCGTCACAAGTAGCGCAATAACTTACCCCTCGACCCAAGAATTCAGCCTCACCTTTAAAGGAAGCAGGACGCCCCATAGCACCTGTTGCCAAAACTAATGATCTTCCCTTAAAGGTCCCTTCAGGGGTATATACAGTTTTCCATTCACCAGAAAGATCTACACTAAAAACCTGAGCTCGACGATAGTCTGTACCGTATTGGATTGCCTGTTCACGCATTAAATCCAACAACGCCTGACCACTCATATCGACTGGTACACCAGGGTAATTAGCAATCTGGTGAGTAATCGCGAGAGCACCAACAGAAGGGTTTTTATCAAGAACAACTGTTTTTAAATTCGCTCTGGCTGCATAAAGCGCACAAGTACATCCTGCTGGTCCACCACCAATAATCACGACATCCGCTTCTATTGTTTCCACGTTCTTTTTTGCTCCTTTGTAGGTTTAACGCTCTAGGAACCTAATGAGTGGGCTTGCGAAGGCTTGCCAAAACTCAAGGAACCATTCTTTGCTTAATCAGCCTACTGAAACTCTCATGCTTCTGAGTCCAAATAACTTTATGCAAAGAGTGTTGATACGTTTACTGAAGGGGATACACCAAACCATGCGCCAGAAACGAGACAAAAGTCACTCCTGCTGGGCACTGATCTAACTAGCAAAGCTTTCCCAGTAATGCCAGACGTGACTGGACCTCACTCCACTTAAAACTACGAGGGCAAAGGCGACTTCCAGAAAGGTCTACAAAGTTATGGGTCGTTATTCGATCAAAAGGTATTGAAAAATCTTCCATCCACATAGAAAGGATAATTGCAAGCGAATCATATTGTTCTTGAGTATATCCAGTATGTTCTTCATCATTGTCTTCCCCATCAATTGGAGTTTCAAGAGAAACATGGAGGGCAAAGTTATTAACGGAAGATGCCAATCCTTTCTTTGTGATTACTGACTCACCATTAAAAGAAGAATTTCCAGCACCAAAGGCCCTTTGATCAGAATGTACTGTTTGATATATTTCTCCCTTTTCACTTACTAACATATGGTAACTAACTTGGTCATTGTCATTAGGGTGAAAAGTTTGGAAAGTATTAATCACTGAGTTCACACCATAAACCGTTTCATGTATAACTATTAAAGAAGGGTTGGTTTCTAACTTGCGTCCAGTCACATCAATCAAGGATCTTTCTGCATAGTTACTTTGATCAATCTGAATCTTATTAATGTTCTTAAGGAGAAGACTATTAAGGCGAAAAAGTCTTCTCCTTAATAGTGAACGTTTAGAATAAATACATTGCCGATTCAATGGAGTAATCCATCTTGTAGTTTCTTTAGAAAGGCTGCCACCAAAATCTATAGATAAAAAACTACCGAGAAGTAGAGGCGTTAGGAATAAATGCTTCATAAGCAAGACAGGTTGTGAGAGATATAAAAAGAAATCTTATTTAACTGATTATATTATTATTCACTCTCATATAGAAGCAAAGTTTCTAAGTTTGATAAACTCTTTGCGTCAAGGTATAATGATTGCCATTAAGAGATTAGAAGAGAATGCTAAGCGTATCAAGTCAAAACAAAATTGAGCTGGAGACACAGGGGTGGACAATTATTGATATGGAGATAGATGCTGACAGATTAAATCTTTATAGAGATGCTATCTTAAGACTGAGAGATAAGGCATTCATCTCAAAATACCCAATAGGAAGGGTTTACTTTCCTCACTTCAGATCGCTAAATATTGCAGGAATTGAGTCTATATTCAACAATTTAATTGTTAATGAAGATATAAAGAGTTTCTTCAGAGACTTACAACTAGGAAAGGTACTAAGGGAGCTTATGGGGTGGAGTGAGTCTCATCTTGAACTAATTCGTTTATTTACAATGGGCAACTATAAATATAGGGGTAATTGGCATAGAGATTCTGGCAGATTCCGAAGGTCAATAACTGAAATGAATGAGATTCAGATGGCTATATATGTTCAAGAAGACTCAGGCTTTAAAATCTTCAAGCCTGAGATGGATATAAATGGCAATGATCAAAATGCAATCAAAGTACCTCCAGAAAGCTCACCTCATCTACCACTTAAAATTTCAAGTTTATACTACACAGAGATTAATGCTCGGCCAGGCTCAGTATTATTTTTTAATCCAGGTTTATTGCACCAAGGCAATACTAAAAGTGAAAGATTGGACTTCCACCTTAGATTTCTTAAAGAACCAATCCTTAGGGGAAGGAATAGAGATAAGGGTTTGTCTTATTGCAAAAATGATTACCTAGACTTCAAATTTCTAAATATATATGATGAAAACTATGATCTCTCTCAAGACAGAACAAGTGCTAGAATTGGTAATCATAGTTTGATGAAGAGGGTAGGAGGTTCAATTAATTACTATACTGGGATTCTAAATATTAGGAATCACCTACTTTACTTATCCCAGTCTAAAGATGATTCATTAGATCCCTGGAAGTTCGATTTATTTGCAAACACCATCTTTCAATCATCACACTCCAACCAGTAAAATGTCTCGAGAGAATGATCTCTTCTCATTTGGAATCACAAATATCTATGACCGACACTTAAACCTTGTCACTAATACCGAGCTACTAGAAAGAATGTTATTAGAGGGAAAAGTTATACACACATGCTACGACTACCCTGGACAACTAAAGCTGCTAAAAGAAACTTCAATAAGGCTAAATACACCACTGAAGTTAATTGTGAAAGTATATTTAGACTATCCAATTATAGATCATATAAGGAGAATGCCCTTGATAGATCAGGTAAAAAGAATATTTAATTTCATGTGGCCAGCAAAATCAGAAATCATCTTGCAACTTTCTTCTATCCCAAAAGACCCCAGAATAAATATTCATCAAATTAGCGATTTTCTTGAAAGTTGCACAAAGATTTATAAGATAAAAAAAATACTTCTTGAGACATTCCCTGATGCAGAGAAAAGTATATTGAAAGTATATTCAGGGTTAAAGGATGCCGCATCTAGAAGGGGACTATCTAAAGAAGTTCACTTTGGATTTACAAGCTATGACAGCCCTTTTCTTCAAGGATTTTCAAAGAAAATGGTAGATTTAATTAGCCAAGAATCGCTTTACTATATGCCGATGCAAGTGTTTACAGGAATGCCAAATTTCTCCAAAGAAAATATAGCCCTTGCTCAAGAGAAGATTATTCAAGAATCGAGTTACAAATTCTTCTATAGAGCAGTAACTGCAACAACAAATCCAAAACATTATGAAGAGAATATAGCTTTAACGAGATCTAGAGTTGATGATAGCAAAAAAAGCAATGTATTTAAAAAGTTCACATATCATCCAAATGCCAAGAAGTCAATAAATCCCTATGGGATTGTTTATACACATCAAAATTTATATGAATATACTAAAAGCCTATACAGGAAAATCCGTTCAATTGGAGCTCTTTTCAGGAAAATACCTTTTCACACAAACCCAAAACTAAGCCTTATTAAGGCTTTTAGGGCATTAAAAGCAGGATTTTTTTAACTAATAATCTTGATTTGATTACTTATTCTTAAAAACCTCTATTCATGAAAACATATTTAATATAAATATGTACAGGCTTTAAGCGAAGCTAATTCTTAGACTCATAGACTTAATGCACATAAGTTTATATTTGATGCTTTCTGCAAATGAATGGGCCTTTTGATAATTACCAATTCATATTTGCTTTAACACCAAGCCTACATACAAAAAATACATGGTAAAGAGGGGCCGAACGGCCCCTCTTTACGTCCTTAGTGATTCAAATCACTAATCTAGTGGAAAGGTTTAAGTCTCAACAGCACACTTTTCAGTTTCTTCAGCAGAGAACTCAGTTTTTTTTTCTGCTGGTGCTAATGACTTGAGCTCTTCTTTTAGCTCATTCTCACGTTCATGAATGATTTTAATACGTGATTGGTAAGTCTCTTCAAGCCTCTTACGAGAAGCTTCAAGGTTGTCGAGTTCCTCTTGCCGCTGTTTACGCTTGATCTCCTCTAATTGACTATCAGAGACTACATAAACAGTCCTCATCGGAGAAAAAAATGAGTCAGCAAGAATGTTGTCGAGTAAGGATGTGTACATGATGTCCTGTGCGGGAACACCATTACTCTGCCTCAAGTTCCAACAAGAACTAATGCTGTAAACCGAAAAAACTTATACGGTAAATATCACCAACTTCGGTTAGTACAACTAAAAGGTCGTGTGAACCGGTCCACAAAGATCTTGGGTAGTCAAGATTTACTCCAGAAAGGGGTCAAAGAAATCAGTAGATCTCTATGGTTAAACGAATACTGCCTCTAGATCCGCTTTGGTGTTAATTACTACTTCTATTCAGTTATTCGAAAATTCCAATTGGTATGAGGTTTTCGAATTGGAAAAAGCCTTTGATAACCAGTTAATTCGTAGCAATTAATAGCAGCCTGTTTAGAAAAAAAACTAGCAGCCAAAGTTAGAGATCCGCTATTTTTCCTGGTACTGTCTTCACGAATATCAGTGTTGCGATCAAGTACCAGGACATCTGCTCCACAAGTGTTTTGCAAATAAGCAAGGGCTTTAACTAAAGACTCCCTAGCAACCTCACGGTTTTTTGTTGTTCCAGTAATAACAACGTATCCAGCTCTTCCTGATGAGGAAAGCTTAGTCCCAACAAATGCACCAATGGCGGCAGCTAATAGTCCAAAGATTGCGATTTTTTCTATAAATAGGGTATTTCATGTAAGGGGCTTAAAGCTTATTTAGCTTTAAGGGTTTGTTCAAAAGGAATTTGAATAGTGAATAAAATAAAGAGTAAGAAAGCATGTTCCTTCTCCTCAACAAGTCTTTTCGACCAGAATTTACCTCCATCAAATGTTTAAAGGGGCCTCTCAGCCCCCATGGATCATTTGGGTGATAAGGCTGATCTCACCCCATCTCCTTTAAAAGGTCAGGCAGCAACAGGGGCTGTCCGACGGGAGAAACTAACGATGTTGTTAGCGTTTATGGGTTCGCTCTTACCGAGCAGGCTTCAGTCACCCTCCTTATATCCCGTCGAAACCATTGCAGCCCCAAGAACTGGTGTGACAAAAATGGAGCTGAGCGGAATCGAACCGCTGTCCGAGACACTGGTGTGGATCACCTAGTCCATCAAAAGATGGACAATGTCATTCTTGCAGGGCTTTCAAGCTATGCCCATAGATTGAAAGCCCAAGTAAATGAATCGGACCGAACCCTCGCTAAAAAGAAGCTCCTATGCGTTCTATTGCAGTGCTCCCCGAAGGCCTTGAAGAAGAGGGGAAAAAAGAATTGATAGAGCTAGGAGCACAATCCGTAACACCTCTCAAACGTGCTGTCTCTTTTGAAGCAGACATGGCTTGTTTGTATCGGCTACATCTATTGGCAAGACTACCGTTTCGACTCCTAAGAGAAATAGCCCTCTTACCATGCGAGGAGCCAAAGAGTCTTTATTACGAAGTTCAAAATGCCTTTAATTGGGAGCTTTGGCTACCCCCCTCAAGGAGCTTTCGAGTAGATGTGACAGGGACGTCAAAATGTCTAAACCATACTCATTTCACAGCCTTACAAGTAAAGAATGCCTTAATAGATCTCCAGAGGGGGATCTGGGGAAAACGTTCAAAGATCGACCTTAAAGATCCAGATCTTTGCATTCATTTGCATGTAAATAGAAACTCAGCTGTATTAAGTCTTGATGGCTCAGGAGGAAGTCTTCACAAGAGGGGGTATCGAGCTGCGATAGGAGAAGCTCCATTAAAAGAAAACCTTGCGGCAGGCCTAATTCGATTAACAAATTGGGAAAAGACAACACCATTAGTTGACCCAATGTGCGGGTCAGGAACTTTTCTCATAGAGGCTGCATATATGGCAATGAACATTGCACCAGGACTTCGGAGAACTTTTGCTATTGAAAAATGGGCCGACTTCGATATACACCTTTGGGAAAAAGAAAAAGCTCGCGCTATCAACCAGCAAACTCATTCTCTTGCTCCTGCAAAATTTTTGGGGTGCGAGCAAGATTCAACTACTGCAAAAAAAGCCAGAGAAAATATTGCTTCTGCTGGACTGGCAGAAGTTATAGAAATCAAAACTTCAAGTTTTCAAGAACTTCTTTTACCTGAAGACCCAGGTTTACTTGTCTGCAACCCTCCTTATGGGAAACGCTTAGATAGTGAGAAACAGCTAATCGAGTTATATTCAGATCTAGGAAATTTTGCTAAAAAAAATGCCTCTGGGTGGGAACTTTGGCTTTTGAGTGGAAATCGATCCCTTAGCAGATACCTAAAAATGAAATGCAGCAAGAAGCATCCGATTAACAATGGAGGAATCGACTGTAGATGGCTTAATTACAAGGTGAATTGATCAAGGCTTACCTAAAACAGCTTTGGTAGTTCTAGAAAGGCCTTGCCATGTTTCAGGTAAATAAGGTCCCTTAGCCAATTGACCTCCAATTCTTAGAAAGACTCCTGCAAAAAATAAATTCGCAGCAGCTGCAACAAGCAAAGTCACTTCTAGTGTCCAACCAAATAAACCCTTCATCCAAAGGACCAAAGCTACCTCTATCCCCAGCAAAGTCAAAAGCATCAACGCCCCACCCATGGCTAAAAAAATTCCACCACTGATCAATCGACGTTTTTCCCGGTCAACCTCCTGCAGTGCGATCCGAACATGGAGATCCATTACCGAGCCTGCTAGCGCAGTGACTCGAGCAGCCGCACCTAATCCACGTCGAGATTGAGATTCACTCATCAGGAACGACGTCCTCCAAAAAGAAGAACACCAACCATTAGACCTATCCCAGCAGCAATTCCGACTGCAAGCAATGGACGGTCACGTACTGGTTTCTCTATACGGGGCCTAAGTGAGCGATTGAGTTCATCTAAAAGCTCTTCTAACTGATGCTCTAAAGGCTCCAAGCTATCAGCGAAATCTTTCGTTCGAACAGTGGCAATATCAAGCAGTCCTTCTAACTGCTCACGAACTCCTTCACTTGCAGTAAAAGAAGATTGCTGAGAAATCACCCTTACGACCTCATCCAGGCTCCCACGTGTGGCTTCAAGGGTCTGCTTGGCGACATCAGGCCATCGTTCTTGAATTCTTGGCAGAAGACTTTCAAAGCTCTCACTAAACCAACGGTCAGCAAGTTTAGAGGAGTAAGACTCACTGGGAGTAGAAGTTCCTACCGGTGCCTGAGTTTCGCCGGATGATGAGGAATGCTGTGATTCCATTAAATCCAGACAGTTAGTTCAAGCTTAGGTAACACACAGCTACAAAGAAACCCCCTTAAGGCAAAAGTTCCCTTTAAAAGGGGTATACCTTTGCGACATCAAACAAATATTTCTAGGGGGCCAGCTGAAAGGACGCCTTGGCAGAGAAATAAACCATAGCCTTTAATTACAGATGTAACCAAGGAAATAAATTTAGTGCTAGAAGATATTTTCAGTCTTGTACATTTATTTTTTGATCATGGGCGTCGGATTGTCCGCAATGTTCTTTGCCTCTAACCTCGTAGCCACCACCAACCAACAACTCGGTGCGGCATTAGTAGGCGCAGCAAGCCTTCTGTTTATTGCTTTGCGCTTTGCCAAGTCTGACAAAGGCAAAATGTAACCAAACCTCGTTGCACTCAAAACTCCAGCAAAAAAGAGCCTCTTAAAAGGGGTTCTTTTTTTATAATTTTTTCAGCACCAGTAGAATTTAGCTTGGAGGCTTTAGTAAGCATATTTAAGGCATTTGATTCATATCATAGTGGCCAAGAAAGTCGCTAAAGAAGGGAGCAGTTAATCAAGCCTCAAGCGAAGTCCCAAAATTGCAGAGAAGCTATATGACCATGAAAAATAGATGGGTGATTCTTAGGCACAGCAATGCCCCAGGGGACCCAAAGGGATTTCACTTTGACCTCCTTTTAGAAAGCAAAGATAGCTGCAGAACATGGCGGCTAAAAGAAATCCCTTCTGCAACAAATCCTGTGCAAGAAGTAATTGCTCTTCCTAATCACAAGCTTTATTGGCTAGATAAAAAAGAAGCAATTCTTTCCAGAGGCAGAGGAGAAGTCCTTCAAGAGTTAGCTGGCTTCTTCATTGGGAGCCTCCCTGAAAGCCATCAAGAACCTATAAAAATCGACCTAAAAGGGAATGCTCTTGAGGGAGGCCTAGAAATTCAAGGGGATATCTGCAAATTCATTAGCAAAACTTAAGGGGCTATTCCAACAGAGCTATTGAGATTCTTAAAGGCTTGGGTAAGATATGCCCGCAAACAGCTTCCGTCCTGTTGGTTCATATCAATCAGGTCGATCTAACGCATTTCAAATCCTTCGGGGGAGCAATGAGCATCCCCCTAGATCAAGGGTTCACAGTAGTTACTGGACCCAATGGGTCCGGGAAAAGCAACATCCTTGATGGAGTACTTTTTTGCCTTGGGTTAGCCAACAGTAAGGGCATGCGGGCAGATCGACTGCCTGACCTAGTAAATAGTGGTGTTCTTCGTGCAGGGAAATCTGCTGAGACAGTTGTAAGTGTCCGTTTTGACTTGACTGACTGGGAACCAGATAGTGCTGAGGAAGGCCTAGAACCACCAACTGAAGGCCCTTGGATTAAGCCAAATCAAAAAGAATGGACAGTTACACGCCGCCTAAAAGTAATGCCAGGTGGTTCATACAGCTCAAGCTATAGCGCTGATGGAGAAGGCTGCAATCTTCAACAACTACAAACTCAATTAAGACGATTGAGGATTGATCCAGAAGGAAGCAACGTAGTTATGCAAGGAGACGTAACTCGCATCGTCTCAATGAGCAATAAAGATAGGCGAGGCCTTATTGATGAGCTTGCAGGAGTAGCGCTCTTTGACAATAGGATCGAACAATCCAGGAAAAAGCTTGAAGGTGTCCAAGAGAGTCAAGAACGCTGTCGAATCGTCGAGCAAGAATTACTCTCAGCGAAGCTGAGACTTGAAAAAGACTCTGAAAAAGCACGCTTGTACCAAGAACTTAGAGAGCAACTTCAACTAGGTCGGCAGCATGAGATTGTTTTGAGCTATGAGAGTGCTCAAGAATCAATCCTTGAATTAAAAGCACGTCATAAAAACTTGGACGAAAAGAAAGTTGTTGAAGAAGAAAGGCTGAAGAAAAAAAAAGAAACCCTTCTCAAAGCAGATATCCACCTAAAGGAATTACAAGAAAGTGTCAAAGCTCTAGGAGAAGACAAGCTTCTCAAAGTTCAAGCTGAACTAGCTGGTCTTGATACTCAATCTCGAGAGCTGGAGCGTCAAGCTTCACAACACAAAAATGAAGGTGAAAACCTGCAAGGACTACGCGAAAATCTTTCAAAGCGTCGAACGGATCTTGAAAAATGCAAAATTTCTCAGCAAGGTGAAAAAGCACCAAATCAATTAGAAATAGACGCTGCCGAAAAAAAATGCTCCCAAGCAGAAGCAGCCGTTGAAATCACAAGAAGAAGGCTTGGGGAAGTTGCAGGAAGATCTGGCCTTTGGATAGAGCAACAACAAGAACGAAGTTTTAGTCGGCAAAAACTGCAAGCAAAAATTGTCCCTTTACAGAATGAGCAAAACAAGCTTCAAGAAAGTATTTTGGAAGATAATTCTCGTCAAAGTGAATTAGAAAAAGAGCAAGAACGAGATATCACGGAAAACCAACAAGTACATGCTCAACTTGATCTAATAGAAAAGGAATGGGAAGACCTTCTTCAAAATATCTCTAACCACAAAAAACAAGCAAAAGAGATATCTGAGTTTCTAGCCACTAAGCAACGCACAAGAGTGAGACTGGAGAATGAGCAAACAAAGCTAGAAAAAGAAATCACAAGGATAGAGAGCCGGAGAGAAACGATCCAAGAGAGTCGAGGTATAGGTGCTCTGAGACTTCTCCTAGAAGCTGGCGTAGAAGGGATCCATGGAACAGTGGCTGAATTGGGTGAAGTCAAAGAAGAACATCGCCGAGCCCTAGAAGTTGCAGCTGGGTCCAGGCTTGGGCAAGTCGTTGTGGATGATGATCAAATAGCCGCAAAAGCTATTCATCTCATCAAAACCCGCCGTGCAGGACGCTTAACATTTTTACCTCTGAACAAAATCAAATCAAATACCTTCACCAAAGGGACCAAGAGCCTTCCTAATAACAATTTAGTTGGGCTCATTGGTAAAGCAGTAGATCTAGTTGAGTTTGAACCTCTCTACTCCAATGTTTTTTCATACGTTTTCGGTGAAACACTTGTCTTTTCTGACCTTGATAAAGCGAGAAATCATTTACTCAGAGCAAGGGCTGTAACCCTGGATGGAGAACTCCTTGAAAAAAGTGGAGCTATGACCGGTGGAAGTTTTTTTGCACGTAATAACCACCTTACTTTTGGGAGGATTAGTGATAGAGATGAAGCTGAGCCTCTTCGAGAAAGGCTTTTAGCACTAGGCGAAACACTTATAACTTGCAAAAAAGAAGAGGCAAGACATCTGAATGAGCTCGAAGCTTTGCGACCTCTTTTAAGGGAGCTTGAACAACGCCAAGCTGGCATTGAAGCAGAAAGAGCTGCTGCGCGGAGGTTGAATGAGCCCCTACTTATAAGGAAACTTGAACGCTCTGAAAGATTAAAAAAATTACATGCAACTCAAACTCAACAGAAAGAACAACTTCTTTCTATTAATAAACAAATTGACCCTCTCGTTATTGAACTTCAGAGATTAGAAAAAGAAGATGAGCCTATAGATAGCCAAAATGATTCAGAAAATTGGAAGAAATTAGAATCTGACCTACAAAAAGCCGATGTTTCTTTAGACCTAGCCAGAAAAGAAAGAGATGCATTACTCAATGATCAAAATCAGAAAAAATTAATTCTTGAACGTTTAGAGGATCAACAAAAGGCCCTTTTAGCCGAAGAAAAGATTCTTCAAAGTGCAGTGGAAACCCTGTCAGTTGCTCATAAAAAGTGGCGAGAACAGCAAAAAGAACTTAACGAGCGCCGCCAATCACTGGAAGAGGATGACCAAAAGCTCCAATCCCTTTTAGGGCAAGAGCGTCGAGCTCGAGACGCAGCCGAGGTAGAAGTATCCAAACAACGTCAAAGCCTACAAGAAGGAGAATGGGCGATTAAGTGTTTAATTGAAGATAAAGAAAGCTTGGAAGAAGAACTACGAAGTGGAAAAATTAGGCTCCAAGAACTAGAGAGGTCTTTACCTAATCCTCCTCTAGAAATCCCAGAAAGTGTTCGTGATGCTGGTCTAGAAGCTCTCCAAACAAAACTGCTTCAAATTCAAAAGAAAATGGAAGAACTTGAACCAGTAAATATGCTTGCCTTAGAAGAATTAGAAAAGCTTGATGAACGTCTTCAAGACTTGGGTCAAAAGCTAGATGTCCTTAGTCAGGAGCGATCTGAATTATTACTTCGAATCGAAACAGTCGCCACTCTGCGGCAAGAAGCATTTATGGAAGCATTCAATGCTGTAGATATACATTTTCGTGAGATCTTCGCCAGCCTGTCTGATGGTGATGGACATCTGCAACTTGACAACCAAGAAGATCCTCTAGAAGGGGGATTAACTCTTGTTGCACATCCAAAAGGGAAAGCTGTAAGAAGACTTGCGGCAATGTCTGGTGGAGAAAAGTCTCTTACAGCACTGAGTTTTCTATTTGCTTTGCAACGCTTTAAGCCTTCACCTTTCTATGCTCTTGATGAAGTTGATAGTTTTTTAGATGGAGTGAATGTGGAACGCTTATCTGCTCTAATAGCAAATCAAGCTGCTCAAGCCCAATTCCTAGTTGTTAGTCACCGCCGTCCAATGATTGGAGCCTCAACACGCACAATTGGTGTAACCCAAGCCCGAGGGGCACATACACAAGTTGTTGGATTACCAAATGCAGCCTGAAATTAGTGATATTACACTTTGCGTAAAAATGACACGATTAACAAAGATATGAGGGCATGAGTTTGACAACGACCCAACCCCCTATCGATCCTCTGGAAACAACTCCCAGCGACCGCCTTTGGTTGCGATCCGAATTAATGGGCACCCAGGTAATTACCCGTGACAGTGGAAGACGTCTTGGAGTAGTGGGAGAAGTGGTAGTAGATATCGACAGAAGAGAAGTGATTGCTCTTGGTCTTCGTGATAACCCTCTTACCCGCTTTCTTCCAGGACTTCCAAGGTGGATGCCCCTAGAAAGCATTAGACAAGTGGGCGATGTAATTCTTGTTGATTCAACTGATTCCTTAATCGAGGGTTTTTCCCCTGAGCGATATAGCCGAGTAATTAACTGTCAGGTAATTACTGAATCTGGTCAACAGCTTGGGCGAGTATTGGGTTTCTCTTTTGACATAGAGACAGGAGAATTAACAACACTAGTAATGGGAGCTGTTGGAGTACCTCTGTTAGGAGAGGGTGTACTAAGTACTTGGGAGATCCCAGTAGACGAGATCGTAAGTAGCGGGCCAGATCGAATAATTGTCTATGAAGGTGCTGAAGAAAAACTGAAACAGCTGAGTAGTGGATTCCTAGAGAAGCTTGGAGTTGGTGGAGCAAGCTGGGAAGAGCAAGAACGAGAGCGCTACAGAGTAGATATTGTTCCCGTAGAGAACCAACTCCTTTCAGGACAACCACTTGAGGAAGAACAAAGGACTCTCCAAACATCTTCCCAAGAAGTCTTCCAGCCTGAAGAAGAGCTTGAATATGTTGAACTGGAAGATAGACAACAAGAAGCAATTCCGCGCCGTAGATATTTAGACGATATTTCGAATGACTCTACAAAGAATTTTATAAACCAAAGAGACTCTCTTTACGAGGATGAAAACCCTTTTCAAAACACTCCTCAAAAAAAAGACAGAGAAAATTTGCCCATAATAAATCAAAGTGATGATTTTTATATAGATAGGCAAATAAATCAAAATTCAAACGAGTCTTCTACCTATTCAAGAAACGATTTTAATAAAGATGATGATTTTAAAGATAAAATCAATCTTCAGCGAAACCCTAATTTCAGGAAGGCTAATAGCTATCAAGAAGAACCTCTTGATGTGGAACCCTTAGATTTAACAGTAGACAGCAAAAAATGGGAGCCGCCACAACCTAGTTTGAACAGTGAGAATGAAGTAGAGGATCCTTGGTAATCATTATTTCAGAGAAAAACTATCGTCTTCTGAAAACACTAAAGCCGCACTATTAACACAATATCTTTTTCCTGTTGGCGCCGGGCCATCATTAAAAATATGGCCAAGATGAGCATCACAGCGTGAACAAATTATCTCCGATCTAACCATCCCATGGGTTAAATCCTGCCGAGTAACTATTGAATCGGAATGGACCCCATCCCAAAAACTTGGCCATCCTGTCCGTGAATCAAATTTTGTATTTGAACTGAAAAGAGGAGCTAAGCAACATACGCAGTGATAAATTCCAACAGCTTTATGGTCCCAATATTTTCCAGTAAAAGCCCTTTCAGTAGAGGAGTTTCTAGTGATTTCATATTGTTCTTGAGTAAGTCGTTTTTGCCATTCTGTCGAACTAATATTTTTCCATTTCATCGAATCTGACTCAGAAGATGCAGACTTCATAAAGATGCAAAAAATAAAACCCTTGAGATATTTTAAGCCTATTTAAATTGAAAACTATTTAAATCCTAATGCTTTAGGAAGAAGCGCCCTAACTTCCCTCGACATCGCCTCTACTGCTCCAGGACGCCCCCTAAGGGCTCTCAAGTCCTCGCGCTGTCCTTGCAGCCTCTCAGGAGAGGAAAGCCACTCTGCTGCCTCTTCCGCTATCTCCTTAGGAGAGATTGCACCTACTCTTTCTGGAACAATCATTCGACCTGCAGAAATATTGGGCCAAGCTAAATGACCATGGTTTCGAAGCCGCCATGCACTAAGCAAAAAACCAAAAAGCCATCTCAACCCTGGAATTCTTCCAAATACCCCTAATAATCCATCCCATGCCTGCATAACATGCAAATGCTGTGTAGGGACTATTACGATCATAGGGATACCCAAAGCTCCTAATTCAGCAGTATTGGCCCCAACCGTTGTCAATGCAAAGTCACATTGGCTAAGAGACTCATAGGCAGGATGCTCTTCTTGCAAATAGATCTCAGTACCAGCAGAAGTAATAATTTTTCCAAAAGATCCTTCTTTCTCCGCAGGAAGAAACTTTTCTATAACGGAATTATATTGATTTGTGATCGGGTTTTTTGAACTACCAAAGTATTGCAACTCATGAACATTTGTAGTGGGTGCTAAAAGCAAAAGAAATCGGCATTCATCCCTTATCAAAGAAAGGTGATCTGCAACCTCCAAAAAGAAAGGGACTCCAATACAAAGTTTTGCTGATTTAGACCCTGGTAATAAAGCCACCCATTGCCCTTTTGGCAAAGGAGCTTTCACCCTTGCCGAAACTGAAAGATCAGCCATCAGATCCCCAACCACTGAACATCGGTCGCGATAGCGAATAGGCAATTTATTCTTTACATCCAGTGTCATGGCGGCTATTCGGTCATTCCAGAGTGGCCATCGGGCTACCCACTCTGCATAAGTTATATGGCTATACCCCAGCCTCGCTGATAACAAAACACTCCAAAATTGATCCCCACCAAGGAAAACGACAATGCCGTTTTCAGGCCAGGAATCATGAAGGCCAGGGCGTAGAAGAAGCTTCCAAAAAGAATTGGCCTTGTGAATCTTTTCAAATTGCTTCCATTTTTGAGCAACCTCTGCCTCTTGCCCAGTTGCATTAGGACAAGGCACCAATATCAACCGAAGTGCTAGTGGAGAAGCAGAACTTCTCGGTTGCATTAAGAGTCTTTGATGCAAATTTTCTGCAAGAGGTCTTACCCAAGTAGAAAGCTCTCCTGGTCCATTGGAAACAAACACGATCGCTAGCGAGACGTCTTGAATGCCGGCAAAAGATTCTTTGGTCAATTTTTAAAGAAAATATGCGGATGGCGAGACTCGAACTCGCAAGGCCAAAGCCACACGCCCCTCAAGCGTGCGTGTCTACCAATTCCACCACATCCGCGTGACAGACTGAGACTCTATGAATAAGTCGTTGTGGATCATACTGGCTGAAGGGTGTTGATCTACAGATACATGGCAGGGATGACTGATACGATCCGCGAACAGCTTGATTAATGCCGGATGCCAATCGGCAAAGTGCTCATCGCTAACCGCGGCGAAATTGCCCTCAGAATTCTGCGTAGTTGCAGAGAGCTGGGTATTTCCACAGTGGCGGTTTATAGCACCGTTGATAGAACCGCCCTTCATGTTCAGCTTGCGGATGAAGCCGTCTGCGTAGGCGATTCACCTAGTAGCAAGAGCTATCTGAACGTGCCAAACATTCTTGCAGCAGCGACTTCTAGGGGTGTTGATGCAATTCACCCAGGCTATGGATTCTTAGCCGAAAATGATCGTTTCGCTGAAATTTGCAGGGATCACGGAATTACCTTTATTGGGCCTTCCCCTCACGCCATAAGGTCTATGGGGGATAAATCGACCGCCAAAGCAACAATGCAAAAGGTTGGTGTTCCAACAGTTCCAGGTAGCGAAGGTTTGCTAACCAGTCCTGAAGAAGCATCTTTATTAGCAAAAGAGATGGGATATCCCGTAATGATCAAAGCAACCGCAGGTGGGGGTGGTCGCGGAATGCGGTTGGTAACAACACCCGATCAACTTGAAGGTCTTTACAAAGCCGCCCAAGGGGAAGCTGAGGCTGCTTTTGGGAATGCGGGTTTGTATATGGAGAAATTTATTGATCGTCCAAGACACGTAGAAGTTCAAGTGCTAGCAGATAGGCATGGAAACGTTGTTCATCTGGGAGAACGTGATTGCTCGATTCAACGCCGACATCAAAAGCTTGTAGAGGAATCTCCTAGTCCAGCATTAGACCCTGAACTGCGTAATCGCATGGGAGAGGCTGCTGTAGCAGCAGCAAAAAGCATCAAATACGAGGGAGCTGGAACAGTGGAATTCCTACTCGATCGGAATGGGGATTTCTACTTCATGGAAATGAATACCCGTATTCAAGTCGAGCACCCTGTAACCGAAATGGTTACAGGAATTGATTTAATCGCTGAACAATTACGTATTGCTGGTGGTGAACCAATCAGCGTTAAACAAAGTGAAGTGAACCTCAATGGCCACGCAATTGAATGTCGCATTAATGCAGAAGATGCCTCTCACAATTTCAGACCTTCTCCAGGAAAAATTACAGGGTGGCTACCTCCTGGAGGGCCAGGTGTCAGAGTCGATAGCCACGTTTATACCGGTTATGACATACCTCCTTTTTACGATTCGCTGATAGGGAAACTAATTGTTTGGGGTCCTAACCGAAAAGCTGCTCTCAAAAGGATGAAAAGGGCTCTCAATGAATGCGCAGTCACTGGGATTCCAACATCGATTGACTTTCATCTCGTCTTGTTAGAGAGAGAGGAATTCCTAACTGGAGATGTTCATACAAAATTTGTAGAACAAGAAATGCTTAATCAAAGTTGAGAGTTAATAAACGAACTGAACTCTTAAGAAATATCTTGCGTTCTTAACAGAATCTGAGACAACAGCCCCTGCTGACCAACCACTAGTTCTCTAAAAAGACTGATCAAGCCAACCCATATCACTGGGGTGACATCCACCCCTCCAATAGGGGGAATAATACGTCTTGTAATGGCCAGACAAGCTTCAGTTGGCCAGATCACCACTGGCCAAAACCCTTGTTTTACGTTGACTTGTGGATACCAGGTAAGAACTATACGTACCAAAAAAGCAATCGTCCAAAAAGCCAAGAAAAGTCCTAGTAATAAATGGGCTTTTGGCAGTAATTCAATGATCGATGGCATCACAAAGCTAAACGCATCTTCATCAGCATCGTATAAAGGGACCAAAAATCATTATTATGTCCTTGTATTTCCTCAGTCCATTGAAATGCTATGAGCCCATCCACAATTAATTTTTTGCTCAGCCTTGTTGGAGCAGTAGTTCTCATAGTTCCAGCTGTTATAGCTCTATTGTGGGTCAGCCAAAAGGACCAACTCGTCAGATAAGCAGCTAAAGGGTTATAAGCCCTTGCGCCCTACTTAGACTTAGCAGAATAGTGGCTATTTTTAGCCACTATCAATTTCGTATACAGGGGGCCCCACTGTGGTCAATTTCAGCACGAATTTTGCCAGCCTTGTTGGGATCGTGCTTATGGTTTGTGGTGCTGGACTCTATTTCTTAAGATCATTCAAGCCAGCCCTTGCAAGAGATTACGACGTATTTTTTGCCGCTATTGGTCTTCTTTGCGGTGGAATTCTTTTCTTTCAGGCTTGGAGACTGGATCCAATCTTGCAATTTGGCCAATTCCTACTTGCAGGTACCACTGTTTTCTTTGCATATGAAAGTGTTCGCTTAAGAGGAATTTCAGCAGATCAAGCACGTCGCTCGTCTTATTTTGACGAAGATCAAGTTTCCCCCCGTGGACCAGTCGGAAGTGGACAAAGAGAAGACTGGGATGACTCATATGATTCATATGAAAGGTTCGAAGACTTCCAACCTCGTCGCAGAAGATTCTCAAGCCAAGCAAGCTTTGATAGTGAACCCACGGAGGAAGAGTTCTACCGCCCAAGACGTACTACTAGGGCGGCAATTCCAGAACAAGCCGCAAGTCGAAGACGAGCTGATAGAAATGAAGAGAGTGATTGGGGCGAACCTTCAGAGCGCGCTAGGCGGATGGCTAGGTTCCAGAGAAATCAAGAGGAATCCGAGGGAGACAGCAATTCTCGTTTTGGAGAACGACGAAATCGTCGTCAGGAACAAAGAAGAGGAAGTAGACCCACTGCTAACCCTGAAAGACAAGTTCGCCAAGAAATCAAGAACACTCGTGATGCCAGTAATCCCAGAGTAACTAACAATACGAATCGGCCAGGGAATCCCTCTCTTCGTCAAGATGCAGAAGATGCAGCTTATTCACCCTCTAGATCTCGAGCGAGTAGAAAAGTAGAATCATCATCAGCTTCAGATACACCTGCAAATAGAAGCAAAGCAACTTCTTCATCAACTGCTTACTCCCAAACACCCTCAGGTCGAAAAGCTACAAGGGGCCCAAGGCCTCGGGACAATAATTCTCGCTTCGACAACTGAAGAAAGTCATTCAAAAATTCAAGAGAATTTCTATCTCTTGCTGCATCTGTCTTCTTTCAAGTTGCAGTTTCAGAGTTGAAAGGAATACAAGAGGTTTGCTCACTGGAAACCAACAAGAGCCCTCAATAAGTGGAAATGGAGAAAAGCTTGCAGTAATTATTGACCAGCAGGGACGTTCCACAGTTCAACTACGCAATCTAAGAAGTGGTGGAAGAATTCCCTTAAGGCATCTGTACCGACACCAACCACATACTTCACCATCACTTAGCTGGAATGGAAGGTATCTTGCAATCATCACCCAACAGGGTAACCGTCGTCTTGCAGTTATCGAAGATCTGCTCACAGGCCAAATACATCGCCTCCCCCTTAGAGCAGAACGTCAACCAATAAGCCTGAAGATATCCCCTGATGCCCGGAAAATTGCATTTGAATTAATCAATCAAGGTAAATGGCAAGTTGAAATCTTCGACCTTACAAAAATCCTCGAGCCAGACCTGCCAAGCGGTATTACAAGAACAACGCGACCATTAATTAGAGACGAATGATTTTGATCCCATCCATAGGCTTACTTAAAACGGTTCTTATTGCGGTTGTGGTAACTAGTCTAAGTTCTTGCAGCAGAGGAAATCCTATCCCCATTAAATCGATAAACAACTCTCTTCTGAGGTCTGCTAACAGTCATCGAAACCCATCTCTTGGTAACGAATGGCTAGGGACACTCGCCCTTCGAGATGGACGAGAGCGAATCGAACTAATTAATCTACTGAATGGTAGACAAGTTCCACTCCCAGGACTAAATCGACCTGATGCACAACCAATCAGTGTCAGCGTAAATGCATATGGTGACCGTATAGCACTTATAAGACAGCGCGGTGAAAGAACAGAATTACTTCTATATCGCCGAAATCTAGAGACAATTCAATTCCTAGACATAACTCCTCAAGGCATCCCAAGACATGTAAGCCTCAATGGTACTGGCAGAGTTCTAGCTATACAAGTTAGTAGAGATGGTAGATGGGATGTAGATATCATCCAACTACCAAGATGATTCTGGTTGTTAAAAAGTTATCTGACAAGACCGGACCAATGCAAAAAAGTATCTTTGCTAAATGCCTCAATCAATAACAACGCAAAGAACCCAATCATTGCAAATCGCCCGTTCACCCTTTCAGCATATGAGCTCCAACCAAACGCGGGGACATCATCTGTTGTAGCACTAGTTGAGGCAGGACTTTGCAGTGTTTCTGTTTCACTATTGACCTTCTGAGATTCAATAGGAGCTTGTGATTCAGGTAATGGATCCATCAGAAAGATTTACCGGTGTTGAAGTCATAGGCCGAGGCTGGAATCAATTTCCAACCTCCATGGCCATCAAGTTCGAGAACAGTCTCGTGGAATTCTCGAAGAGTGGGACGATGACCAACACTTACGAAAGCCATATCCCTCTGCATAAGTAATTCATATAGATGTTTTTCAGTTTTAACATCCAGCGCACTGGTTGCCTCATCAAGAACAACAACACGAGGTGAATTTAGTAGTAAACGAGCGAAGGCAAGCCTTTGTTGTTCACCAAGTGATAACAATCTAGGCCAGTCTTGCTTGATATCAAAATCTGGATAGCGATCATTTAATTCGGGCAAACAAACTTCCTCTAGAACACTACGTAGATGCTGATTACTAAAGCGTCCAGAATCCTTTGGGTAGCAAAGCTGTTCACGAAGACTCCCCAAAATCATGTATGGTTTTTGAGGAATAAACAACAGATCAGAAAGGCTAGGCCTTTGGATAACCCCAGCACCAGGCTGCCATAAGCCACTAACCATTCTAAGGAATGAAGTTTTTCCACATCCACTCGGACCTACAACCAGTACTCTCTGACCTGAAGCAACTTCAAGGCTGAGGTTCTTAATAAGACATCTCTTAGTTTGTGGGAGAACTAAATCAACATTTCTAAGCAAAATTGAAGCATCCGATCGTTCGATTTGCTCACCTAAAACATTTTCAACTCTCCCTATCTCTTCAACTTTTCCCTGAAAAGCCTCAAGCCTGCTTATTGAGGCTGAGAACGCTGCCAAACGATCAATATTATTAACTATATAACTAACCGAGCCAAGAACCTGGCTAAAAGCAATAAAAGCTTGCCCAAAAACACCAAAATCAACTTCTCTAGCAAAATATATTGGTGCAATTACTAACCAAGGCAAAAATCTTGAAAAATAATCATAAGACCTCTGAATAACACTTATTAATGCTTCCCAAATAATCAATCTATTATAATTACGGATGGCGCTATCCAAACGTCTTTCTGCCTCTCTAGATTCTTGTTTCTCTCCTCGGTAAAAAGCTATAGATTCTGCATTATCCCGAATATGTACCAAGCCATACCTAAAGTCAGCTTCTAACTTTAATTGAAGATTATTAAGTGATACTAGTCTTCTGCTAGCAAAAACTACAACTGTTGTACCAAATAGTGAATAAATAAATAGCCATAAGGCCAGCTTGGAACTAATGGTCCAAAGGACAATTATAAAACTAAAAAAAGTAAGAAGTGCAGCAAGAACCTCAACAGAAACACTTAGACTTGTATTAGTAAAGCTTGCAGTATCCTGAGATATTCTTTGGTCTGGATTGTCAATCTCCTCTGCATCCTCATCATTAGGGTTTAACAAATAATAGGCTCTATTACTTAAATATCGGCTTAACATCTTACCACTTAACCATTCTCTCCATAGGAGACCTAATCGAGGGACAAGGTAACTTTGAAAAGCACGTATTGGTAGGGCTAGAATTAAACAAAATGCATAGATTGTTACTACATTCCAAAACCCTTGTTGGTCATATCCCACAAGGGCATTCTCTACATTACGAGCAACAAAGCTTATCCCTACATTAATTCCATTGATTACAAGTATTAATAGCAAAATCATTCCCAATAGAAGCCATGGGAGCCATCTTCCATTTCGCAGTTTTGAGCGGAAAGCTGCAAAGCATGAAAGCCCACCAAGCATCAAAACAGTAATCAGTGGACCAATAGGGCTATTCCACAGATCAGAAATCGTATTTGGGACACCCGGCAAAAAGCGCCTCTGAAATTCAGGAATAAAAATGCCGGTAACTCCTACTACACCTGTAAGCAGTAAGAAAGTGACACCAACAACTACAACTAACAGGGCAAAAATAAGAAGAACAAACTGCCAAGCATTGGTCTCTTCGATTGGAAGAAAGTAGGGCTGAGCAAGCCTCTGTAACTTTCCAAGCTGATTTCGAAAGGCCTGCAGAGGTTTCAAAGACATAAAAAAGTTATCAGTATCAGGACTTTGACCATCCATTATGGAGGCCAGCCAAGTTCTCGACCGCCAATCACATGTAGATGTAAGTGAAAAACAGTCTGTCCTGACCTCTCCCCAGTATTTATAACAGTACGCCAACTAGTCAAACCTTCATTTCTGGCGACCTTCTTGGCTACTAAAAGCAAATGACCAAGAAGCTCTGTATCTTCCGGCTTCGCTTCTAGAAGACTTGTTAATGGCTTACGTGGAATTACCAGAATATGAATGGGTGCTTGTGGCTGTATATCCCTAAAAGCCAAACATTTATCGTCACTAAAGACTTCATCAGAGGGGATCTCCCCACGTAGTATTTTCCCAAAAATAGTATCTCCAGCCATAAATACTCGCTAATTGATCCTTGAATAGAAGGGTTTAACTAGTTTCTTCACAGAAACATTCTAATTTCCATCACCAAAACAGCGCAATGAAGATTTGTTTGCAGGCCTAGCAAACCCATTATGAGATCTTAATTCTAGTCAGAACAAAGATTATCTGCGTACTACTCTATGAAGAACGGAAAACACAAAAGGTTGGCTCTGGACGAACCTTGCAGACAGTTTTGACCTGCTGCTAATAGTGAACTTTTTCGGGCTTATCCCTATAAGGCTGAATACCAATAGCAGGGGGTTGATGCTTTACGTCAGAAGGTTTACCCATTGTGTATTCAAGGGCTTCCCCAAACCAGTTACGCAATCTTGTCATGACAATGCTCATGGTTAATCATCCTGATCATCTATCTACAGTCTGCACACTGACAAGATCTAGGCAACAGGTATATACACCGATTGGCCTTAAATAGACCAATTATCAAAACTTAAAAATCAAGGCTTACCGGCGACGGCGACGCTGTTGGGCCTTGCGCTTGTATTTCTCGATTGGAGTTTCATGATGACGAAGCCTCTTTAAATCCGCAAAAATCCCCGCCTTAGAAACCTGTCTCTTAAATCTGCGGAGAGCCGATTCAATACCCTCATTTTCCCCAACCGTGACCTGAGTCATAAAAAATTGTGAAATCCAACGTGTGAATCTAGCAAGAGGGCACTCTTAGAACCCGAAAAACCTCTTATTCAAGAAAAATCTTTTAAGTAGAAACATTTCCAGTAATTATTTTCTAAAACTGAAAAAGAACATCTCTGCTGCAAAAGCCAACTTGATTCTCTATCTATCTATCCCCCTAACATCGTTTTCATGAAATCCATGCTCATTCAATTCACGAGTTAATTCAGCTTTATCTGTCACCCGATCCACGAAAAGGACTCCGTTGAGGTGATCCAGCTCATGTTGAATACATCGAGCCACAAGTCCATCAGCATTCATTTTTCTAGGTCGGCCCATCTCATCTCTATAACTCAGTTTAATTTCGGAAGGCCTAACCACATTTAAATAAACCCCAGGGATGCTCAAACAGCCTTCTTCATAGGTTTCTAGACTTGCACCAGATGCAATGATCTCAGGGTTTATCAAAACCAATGGAGGCGTACTAGGAGTTTCCAAGTCCGTATCAATAACTAATAACTGCGTATGAATTCCCACCTGTGGGGCAGCAAGGCCAATGCCTTTAGCAGAGTACATACTGCGAAGCATGTCCCTAATGATTTCTCGAATCGATTCATCAACCTTTCCGATTCGACGTGCTGGTTTACGCAAAGTCTCGTCTCCAAGAGTATGTATCTCTAAGGGAGGGCTCTCCAGTGGTGTCTTATCAACCACAATGGAAGCCTTGTTTTTTTCGGCATTACGTGCCAACTGAGCAAAGCTTCGAGCCAAAACAAAAACTTCTAAGTAGACCAATGATATTAGGCAGGTGTCAATTTTTTTTCTCAAGCCCTCTTAAAGCAACCAATCCTGGTGAAATATGAAGAAAAGAAAAGTCCAAGCAATTTCGGCAGATCTTGCACTTGGGCAAAATCCGAAGCTGCTAGAACCACAAATAATTAATCAATGGGTGATTTGGTTAGAGCAAAGACCCCATGAAAATGGACGGACAACCGCTCTCATTCGCCCATGGGGTAGATCAGATATTGCTCCTTTGGAATTAACTCCAGCTCCGATCAATCTGAGGACGAGGGTACATATTTATGGAGGCTCTCCACTAGCAACAGCTTATGAAAACGGCCAACTACATCTTTGTTGGATAGATGATTCTGATGGCTGCCTATGGTCACAACGTTGGCAGAGTGTTAAAGATTCGGGCGCAGATCAATTTTCTCTATTCCCCTACGAAAGCCCCATACGTCTTTCACGGGAAGGAATAGGCCCATTGGCAGACGGACTAATTGACCTCCCAAGAAAACGTTGGATTGGAGTCATGGAGCAAGATGATCAAGATTTGCTTGTGACATTCTCTCTCAAAGAAACGAAGAAACCTCCCAACATTCTCTATAAAGCGGACGATTTTGCTGGTTATATGGTCCTCAGCCCAGACGGGAGTCAAATTGCCTGGGTGGAATGGCAACGCCCTTTTATGCCATGGGATGCAAGTCAACTTTGGTGGGCAGAAGTTGACCAAAATGGCCAGTTCAAATCCAGAAAGATCCTAGCGGGGAGTCATCCTTCTAATAAGACACAGGTATCAGTCTTCCAGCCTGTTTGGGCACCTAATGGACAATTAGTAGTTACCGAAGACAGTACTGGCTGGTGGAACCTAATGATCACCAAGTCAAAAATCCAATTAGAGGCTCAAACAGTGTGGTTACGCGATTGGCCAATGTCTGCTGAGACGGGACTCCCTCAATGGGTTTATGGAATGCAAACAGCATCATGGGCGGATCAAGACCTTATTGCATGTGCATGTGACAAGGGCCACTGGTCGATATCACAACTATCCCCGGGAGGGGAGGTGAAAAAGCTTAACCAACCTTTTGACGACCTTTCAGGTGTAGCTGCAGAAGGACGAAAAGTTGTTGCGATCGCAAGTAATGGAACCACTGGATCTGGGTTACTAGAGTTGGATCTTGATAGTGGAGACTGGGAACATACTCCTGCTGCGAAAATAAATCTTCCAGAAAATGAAATAAGCGTGCCAGAAGCCTTTTGGTTCAAGGGATATGAAGGAAATACAACACAAGCTTGGTACTATCCACCTAATCAGAGTGATATGGCTATTCCACCTCTACTAGTCAAGAGTCATAGTGGCCCTACAGGCATGGCCACGACTGGCTTAAACCTATCCATACAATTCTGGACCTCAAGAGGATGGGGAGTCGTAGATGTTAATTATGGTGGTTCGACTGGTTTTGGCCGGAAATACCGTAAACGTCTTACCAATAGATGGGGAGATGTCGACGTGAAGGATTGTGCCGCAGCTGCTCAAGCACTTATAGACGTTGGCAAAGCTAACAAAAAACTTATTGCCATAGAGGGAGGAAGTGCCGGTGGATTCACTACTCTTGCCTGCCTTTGTTTTACAGATATTTTCAGTGTAGGAGCATGTCGTTATGCTGTTAGCGATCTCTCAGCTCTTGTGAGAGAGACTCATCGCTTCGAAGCATGCTATTTAGACGAACTTGTAGGTTCATGGCCAAGAGAAAAGCAAACCTATGAAAATCGGTCGCCACTGTTTAATGCAAAAAACATCAAATGCCCTGTTATCTTTTTTCAAGGGTTAAAAGACAAAGTAGTGCCTGCCAACCAAACAGAAAAAATCGTCCGTGAATTAAAAAAGAATAAAATCCCTGTAGAGATTCATAGATTTGAAAATGAGTCTCATGGCTTTAGAAATAGCAAAGTCAAAATAAAAGTTCTAGAAGAGACTGAAAGATTTTTCCGCAAACATTTGAATCTTTAACTATGAGACCTGAGAAAATCTATGCTTGAAGTCAACTCTCCCGTGAAGGTTTCAAGCTCCTCAATAGTCGTAGTAAAACTCATACTAGCTCTAGCAGTAGCTGTTACTCCAAGATGGCGGTGTAGTGGTTGACAACAATGATGCCCACTGCGAATACATATGCCACTTGTATCAAGAATCGCTGAAAGATCATTTGCATGAAGTCCTTCAACACTAAAAGTCATAAGAGGCCCTCTATTTTGATGTACCTTTGGTGATGGTCCATATACTATGAGGCCTTGAATTCTACTTATGGATTCAAAAAGATATTCTGTGATGATCTTCTCCCAAGCCTGAATATTTTCAAGGCCTATTACCTTTAAGTAATTCAAAGCCGCTCCCATACCAATAGCTTCACCAATAGCAGGGGTACCTGCTTCAAATTTATGTGGTAAATCAGCCCAACTGGACTGATCTAGATATACATCTTGGATCATCTCTCCTCCTCCTAAAAATGGAGGCATAGACTTCAAAAGTTCTTCATGAGCCCACAAAAACCCAATGCCAGTAGGGCCACAAAGTTTGTGAGACGACCCCACTAAAAAGTCTATTCCCAAGGACTTCACATCAACAGGCTGATGAGCCAAGCTTTGACAAGCATCAAGCAATACAAGAGCACCATGCCTACTGGCTAAAGAGGCAACTTCAAAAATTGGGTTACAACATCCAAGGGTATTACTTATATGAACCAGGCTCACTAATCTAGTGCGTTCATTTAACTTTGCCCGAAAGTCATCAAGGTCAAGTTCGCCATTAGAGGTAATACCTACATGCACTAGCTTACAGCCTGTCCGTTTAGAAAGCATTTGCCAAGGGACAAGATTACTGTGGTGCTCCATTAAAGTGAGCAAAATTTCATCCCCTTCTCCTAATTGGGAGTCCCCCCAAGAACGTGCAACCAAATTAATCCCTTCACTAGCATTTCTTGTAAATACAACCTCCCGTGATGAAGAAGCGCCTATAAAAGAAGCAGTGATTTGTCGTGCATGTTCGAAAGCCTCAGTAGCCCTAGCACTTAACTGATGGGCGCCTCGATGAACATTAGAGTTGTAATAGCTATAGTAATTCTGAAGAGAAGAGATGACTTGATGAGGCTTTTGGCTAGTCGCAGCATGATCTAAATAAATTAAAGATTGAGTAGATCCCTGATCACTAGAAAACAGAGGGAAGTCCCCTCGTGTTAAGTCTGCCAGGGTTTCCTTCTCAGATTTCATTCGTGAAACGTTGCCAATAAGTAATTCAAAAGATCCCAACGAGCTATATCTAAAGGTAGAAGGCTAACTATTTCACGACAATAACCCTCTAAAAGAAGTTCCGTAGCTTCTTGAAGTTTGATTCCACGACTACGCATATAAAAAAGTTCATCCTGCTGAAGCTGACTAACAGTTGCACCATGCTGACATTTCACATCATCTGCAACTATTTCCAGTTCTGGTTTTGTATCAATACAGGCATTACCTGATAGCAAAAGATTTCTACTCAGTTGCGAAGCATTAGTTTTCTGGGCAACACGAGGGACAGATATAGATCCATTGAAAATCGAATGTGATCGATTCGCTGCCACAGATTTGTTCAATTGATCAAGAGAGCCTTCAGGACCATCAAAACGAACATAGGTATGTGTTGCGGCTTGTTCACTCCCTTTGGTGACCTGCAACCCATTTATAGAGGTATACGCTTGACCATGAAGTTGAACCAAGCGTGGCTCTACACGGCATAGCGACCAACCCTGATGAATCGTAGTTAATCGATAATCACTTTCTGGTTCTTGCTCAACCGTCAAATGTCCCAACAAACTGGCCTCTCCACCACCTAATGCCACCCAACCGTGTCTTAATGACGCACCATTGCCTAGATAAATCTCTAAAACATGGCTTTGAGCTGAACAACCAGCACCCAAGACCATTTGTAAAAGCTCTAAGTCTGCTTCCTCTTCAAGAATAAGTAAAACGCGTGTGGCAGAAAATTCATTTGGACAAGCTGGCATTATTAGCTCAAGTGGAGGGACTCGACCATTGATCCTCAATGCAAGAATTTTAGTCGCAGAAGCTTGGTTAACTTCTACGGCCCATTCAGAGTTGCATTCACATTTGTGCAAAGTACGGCCAAGAACTTGGCTAAGTTCTTCATGGGTAAGAAATGTGAAACCCTCTGGAACAGTTGCAGAGTCAATCAACTCATGAGCTGAGTCGACTACTAAACGAAATCCTTTGCTTGAAGTACTCGGCCATATATTCCTATTTCTAAAATGATCTGATTCTGAGTTTTGAGTCTGATTGCCTGAATAGACAGGAAGGTCAAACAAAGCTCTAAGACGGTCAAGATCTGTCAAACGCCAACCTTCGCTAGACTTCGTAGGCAATCCAAGAGTAATTAACGACTTTCTGCCATGTCGTTGCACTTCCTCAAGAAGACCTTGAGGGTCAGGTAAAGAATCCAACCATTGCTTCGACGAAAATTTCACTTCTAGTCTCTCATCTCAGAAGCCTGATCAATCCAGTCATAGCCAGATTTCTCTAACTCTAAAGCGAGCTCACTTCCACCTGTTCTCAGAATTCGACCTGCTGCCATAACGTGCACAAAGTCAGGAGTTATCTCATTAAGGAGGCGTTGATAATGGGTAATTAATAAAGTTGCATTATCAGGCCTGGCTAATTGATTCACCCCAGAAGCCACAACTCTCAAAGCATCGATGTCAAGGCCCGAGTCGGTCTCATCAAGAATTGAAACCATTGGTTCCAAAAGAGCCATCTGAAGAATCTCATTTCTTTTCTTCTCTCCCCCTGAAAACCCTTCATTCACACTTCTTTCAAGAAAAGCAGGATCCATCTGTACCACCTTTAACTTATCTCTTACTAAATCTTCAAAGGCAAAGGTATCTAATTCTTCGTGCCCAAGGTGTTCTCGACGTGCGTTTGTCGCCACGCGTAGAAATTCAAGGTTGCTAACACCAGGTATTTCAACAGGATACTGAAACCCAAGAAAAACCCCTGATCGAGCGCGCTCTTCTGGTTCGAGGTCTAATAAATTTCTTCCTTGGAAAACTACTTTTCCAGAAGTGACAATGTAGGAGGGGTGGCCAGCAATTACTTTGGCAAGAGTGCTCTTCCCACTTCCATTCCTACCCATAATCGCGTGAATTTCACCTTCTCGAATCTTGAGGTTTAAACCATGCAGAATTTCCTGATCTTCCACTCGCGCATGTAGATCATGAATTTCAAGTATCAGTGATGAATCTGAACGAATCACATTAAAAACCTTAGAGAATTAAGAAGAGGGACTCCAATAAATTACTTAGACAGCTACTCAACCCACTGAGCCCTCCAACTTCAAAGCGAGCAATTTATCTGCCTCTGCAGCAAATTCCATCGGTAATTGGTTAAATACATCTCGGCAGAAACCACTCACCATGATTGAAATGGCCTCTTCTGTGCCAATGCCACGACTCTGCAAATAAAAAAGTTGCTCCTCTGAAATTCGACAAGTACTTGCCTCATGTTCAATGCTCGATTGCATTTGCCTTGATCTGATATATGGATAAGTGTTGGCTGCCGCTTGATCCCCTATCAACATTGAGTCACATTGGCTGTAATTTCTAGCTCCACTGGCGTTGGCTCCAATTTGGACAAGGCCTCGATAACTGTTTTTGGAGCGTCCAGCACTAATGCCCTTACTCACAATTGTTGAGCGAGTCCTAGGCCCAACATGAATCATTTTTGTCCCAGTGTCAGCAAGCTGGAGATTATTAGTTAATGCGACAGAGTAAAACTCACCAATTGAGTCAGCACCCTGAAGTACACAACTAGGATATTTCCAGGTTATTGCTGAACCAGTTTCAACTTGTGACCAACTAATTTTGCTCCGGGCACCTCGGCATTGTCCGCGCTTAGTGACGAAATTATAAATTCCACCCACACCTTCTTCATTACCCGAATACCAATTTTGAACTGTTGAATATTTAATGCAAGCATCATCAAGAGCCACAAGTTCTACAACTGCTGCATGAAGTGTATTTGTATCAAACATAGGAGCTGTACAGCCTTCCAGGTAACTTACTGAAGAGCCCTCCTCAGCAATAATTAATGTGCGTTCAAATTGGCCAATATCTCCAGAATTTATTCTGAAATAAGAAGATAATTCCATCGGACAACTAACACCCTTAGGAATAAAGACAAATGACCCGTCACTAAAAACAGCAGAATTTAAAGTGGCAAAGAAATTATCATTCAGAGGGACAACTGTGCCTATATACTTCTGAACCAATTCAGGGTACTGTTCAACAGCCTCACTTATCGAACAAAATATTACTCCATGCTCAGCAAGTTTCTCCTTATAGGTAGTAGCAATAGAAACGCTATCAAACACTGCATCTACAGCAACATTTGTAAGTCTTTTCTGCTCGCTGAGTGGAATACCAAGCTTATCAAAAGTGTCCAATAATTTAGGGTCAACTTCATCAAGGCTTGTCTTTTTTTGGGTCTGCTTAGGTGCAGAATAATAGACAATATCCTGATAATCGATAGCTTTATATCCCAAGTCAGCCCAATCAGGCTCATTCATTTTCAACCAATGCCTATAAGCCCTTAAGCGGAAGTCAAGCAAAAACTCAGGCTCATTTTTTTTTGCCGAAATAAGCCTTATCACATCTTCACTTAAACCTTTTGATATTCTTTCAGTCTCAATATCAGTAACGAAGCCATATTTATAAGGCTTCGTTACATATTTATCGACAGTTTCTTGTGTACTCATAACTAACTAAATACATGTTGGAAGACAATTAATCGGGGCATCAGGAAAATATTCTTGCCCACTTCTGATACAAAAATCTTCTGAAATGACCATTATAGAAAGCAGATCCTCAGAAAATGATTTGAGACTCGCTACAAGCAGATTAGACATGGCTGAAAACCACCGAATCAATTGATAGGAACGCTCTTATAAAATTTGGAGCTTCAAGGATACGAAACACAAGCCTTTCGTTTTGCAAAGCCTAAAACAAAATCATTCTTAAATCAGCTAAAGCTCAATAAGAGGATGTGCCTTGAAATACCAGGAAACAATTCTTGAGGTTACTAGAATAAGACAAACTACTATCAAGACATCACTGGACCTCTAAAAGATTTTGGTCATAATCCTTAAGCAAAGCTACAGTCACTCGCTTTACCTGCTATGCAATCTAAATAAAGGGCGTCTCTAACCAAATGAAAGCAGAGGCCTCTAGCCCAACACGTAAAACGACTCTGTCACTTCTACTTAAAGAAGGTCAAAGCAGTGCTTCCAAGCTTGCAGAAACGCTAGGGATCTCTGTACAAGCAATGAGAAGGCATTTACGGAACCTTGAAGAAGATGGTCTTGTTAAGTCAAATCAAATTCCTTTAGGCCCAGGTAGGCCATCAAATGTCTGGCAACTTACTAGTCAAGGGGAAAATACATTCAACAAAGGAAATGCTCAATTCGCCTTGGATCTTTTAAATTCAGTCAAAAGAACTTGTCAAGAAGAATCATTTGAAAAGATACTGGGGGATCATGCCACTGAAAAAGCCAGGAAATATCGAAATAAAATAGGTTCAGGAAGCTTAAAACAGCGAATAGAAAAGCTTTTATCAATACGACAATCTGAGGGATATCTAGGTGAATGCAGAAAAGATAAGGAAGGTAAAGGTTGGCTAATAAATGAATTCCACTGCTCAATCAAAGAAATTGCTATGGAACATCCTGGGATTTGTGATCAGGAATTAACTCTTATCCGGTTAACCTTCCCAGACTGTGAAGTAAACCGGACACACTGGAGAATTGAATACGGACATTTCTGTGGTTTTCACATTATTCCTTTAGAAAAAGATTAATGGAAGACCAGAAACTATGGGGAGCTGAGGTTTTAACTCAAAATGAACTAGAGCTTATCGAAATATTAGAGGTTCCAAATTTAATCCGTCACCGGCTAAGAATTCTTGCCCATTGCCTAAATTGCTTCAAATTAATGGCAAATAAATCAACCTCGGGGCCTTTGCCAAGTTATAAGTTAAGGAAGGAATGGTGCCTACAACATCCATACTTAAAAGCCGAGAAAAGTTTTATACCTATTTTCCTTGAGCAACTTGATCAATCAGGACATGAAATCGAACGTATTGCTCAAGCAAAATTGACTACTCCTTTAGAACTGAGTGTAAAAGACCTCATTCATTCATTCTCAACCCAGGCTCCTAGGAAATAAATCTATCTTCTACGTATAACATCTCAAAGTTAATATTTTTGACTTAAAGTTTGCACTCAAGGATAAGTAATTCAATGGCTGAAAAGCTATGATTTAGAGAGGTTTTGCCTAAAAACTTACAAAGAGCAGTAAAAAAACGGATGATTTGTTACCCATAAATCAAAAATCCGTCTACAAAACCTCTCTAAGAGTCTGGAGTACACCCATATTTTCGTCCCAGAAAACTAGATCAACCAAAAAACTCCTTAGAGGCCGAATAAGGTAAGAATCTTCTGCTGGCTTGGATTCTCAGCGAACCGTAGGGTCTTGTCGCTTACTTTGTGTAGTCAGTAGATGCTGACCACTAAAGCTTGTGGCGAACGAAATCAGGAAGAATGGCGCGATATAAGTTTTTGGAGTAACACAAGACGTGAGCGCTAACAATGATTCCTTATCGCGTCTAACCCTCCGTCAACTCCGGGAGAAGGCAAGTGAGTGTGGGGTACCTCTCTACAGCAGAAAAAGCAAAGAAGTACTGGTTAAGGAAATATCCAAGCGGCAGGAAGCAAGTACTACTAAAAATCAATTGCTTACCCCTTTCTGGAGAGCTCCTAAGAAATCACCTAATGCTGCTGAAGAAAGCTCCTCTTCAGATGGTCTTAGCAAAGTAGTGTTTCTGCCAAGAGATCCTGAATGGGCCTATGTATTCTGGGAAATCTCTGAATCTGATAGAAATAAAGCCCAAGAAAGAGGAGCCAACCGTCTTTTCCTCCGTCTTAGTGATGTGACCGGAATTAGTGATGGGACAGCCCATCATCACACCCTTCAAGAGATAACTGTTGATAGCCATAGCACTGAATGGTATCTACCGATCCCACTTAGCGACAGAGATTACCGGGTGGAACTAGGTTATCGCTTCAAAAACACTTGGATCTCACTAGGGTTCTCTTCAATTGCACGTGTTCCATCACTCAAACCAAGCGATCAGGTCCTTGATGAGTTTGTTCCATTTAGTTTGGAAAAGAACCAACCAACTGAAAGTAGCCAGGAAGGAGAATTACCTACATTTTTAGATGAGCCACAAGACAGCAAATTGCACGAACGTCTTTATCAAAGCGCTACAAATAACTTCCGTAGAACCCGAATGGGGTCGGAGATCTTCCAAGAGAATCATTATTCAAGTCCCCAAGGGATCAATGATTCTGGTGGTGGACTCTGGGATAGTGGCAGAAACGAATCGGGAATTGGTGTAATACCTCATAAAGAACAATCTTTTTGGCTAGTAGCAGATGCTGAACTAATTGTTTATGGCTCTACTGATCCATCCGCCCGATTAACAATATCTGGGGAAGAGATGCCCCTAACAAGTGAAGGAACATTTCGGTTACAAGTGCCATTCCGTGATGGCGAGCAGAAGTATGAAATCGAAGCAACCTCTGCCAATGGTGAGCAGAAAAAGGGAATCACTATAGAGTTTAAGCGGAGCACTCCTTTAGACAACTCCAGTCCTATCCATCAACCCACCATTAAATGGTTCTAAGTGGATAGATCGCCCCAATTACGATGGAAACGCCTAGCTGTGGCAATTACTCCACTGACTGGGGCGATTCTTTTCCCAATTGTTGTTCCACTATCAATAAGTTCTTTAGGGCTTGAAGTTGGTGTTTCTACTTCACTTGTTTTAACTAGCGTATGGTTTGTTGCAATGCTAAGGACTTCTGAAATGCCCCATTAATTGGCTACCAGAGCTGAATTTTTTTTAGCTAACACAACAAATCAGCCAAGAATGAGAACAATGAGTTTCTATCAAAATCGACTCAAGATTGCCTTCCCAATAATTCCTGTTTTGCTATCTATTGGCCCTCTTGTCTATAGCCAAACAATCTATATTCCTATGCCAACAAAAAAAGAGTTGCACAACATTCAGCGTCAAGCCTATCAATGCTCACGTCAAAACAATCCAAAAGTCTGCGATAAAACCCGTGAATTAGCGGATCCACTGATGGACCACCCTCGGCTCCCTTTCCCATGTAAAGATGCCTTATGGGAATTACTTCAGGTCGCCAAAACAGATCTTGAGAATAGTTTTGAAAGGAGAGACGCAATTGATAAACCTGCAGAGAAGCTCTCAAAATTATGTAAAAGCGATAAGAGTATTGAGGACCAAAGAAAAAGCAACCGCGAAAATCGGAATTTCCAAGAGACCTAAAGCCATTGAGCTACTGGGCCCTACCGATAATCCCTAGATTTTTACAAGGTTATGAACAGCCTCTTATAACAATAAGGTTAGATTGATTAACCTCATTTGCTTTCAAATTGATTTCAAATCCTTTCCACACAAACTATTGGGATATGCATTCTGATATGACTCTAAGAATTTAAGTTAGCTCTAGAAAAGCTAAAAGATCTAATGCCAACCTCTGCTGAAAGTAAGCCTTCAATTCAAACAATAGCAATCAACACCCCTTTCACTGATCAAAAGCCGGGAACCTCTGGACTACGTAAAAGCAGCAAGCAATTCGAATCCTCTCATTATCTAGAGAGCTTTATAGAAGCAATCCTAAAAACCCTAACAGGTGTCCAAGGAGGAACACTTATCGTTGGCGGTGATGGGCGATATGGAAACAACAGAGCTATTGATGTAATCATAAGAATGGCAGCCGCACATGGGGTCAGGAAATTAATTACTACTACCAATGGAATTCTCTCAACCCCAGCGGCTTCTCATCTAATTCGTAGCAGAGATGCTATTGGTGGAATCATTCTCTCCGCCAGTCACAATTCAGGCGGTCCAGATGGGGACTTTGGTGTAAAAGTCAATGGATCCAACGGTGGTCCGGCCTCGGAATCCGTTACTAATGAAATTTTCTCCTATACACAAACTCTAAATCAATACAAAATAGTAAATGCCTCTGCCATCTCCCTCACCTCGCCAGGACAACATTTAATCGGAGAGATGATTGTTGAGGTCATCGATGGAATCGATGACTACCTAGCTTTAATGCAAAAGATTTTTGACTTTGAAAAAATCAGGGGCCTATTAAATAAAGACTTTCCAATCGTTTTCGATGCACTCCATGCCGTCACAGGGCCATATGCAAGGCGCTTATTCATTGACATTTTGAACGCCCCTTCTGGAAGTGTACGAAATGGAATCCCATTAGAAGATTTTGGAGGTGGGCATCCCGATCCAAATCTCACATATGCCTCTAAGCTTGCAGATCTCTTGTTAAATGGGAAGGACTATTGCTTCGGGGCTGCCTGCGATGGAGATGGTGACAGAAATATGATTCTTGGCCAAGGTTGCTTCGTCAACCCGAGTGACAGTCTTGCAGTATTAACCGCAAATGCTCATCTAGTCCCTGCCTACGCCGATGGGCTCCTAGGTGTTGCACGGTCTATGCCTACAAGTTCAGCGGTAGATGCAGTCGCTAAAGATCTTGGGATTGACTGTTTCGAAACACCTACTGGCTGGAAATTCTTTGGCAACCTCCTTGATGCAAACCGCATCACGTTGTGTGGAGAAGAGAGCTTCGGAACAGGAAGCTCTCATGTCAGGGAAAAAGATGGTTTATGGGCAGTCCTCTGCTGGCTACAAATTCTCGCTGAGCGAAAATGTACAGTTTCCGAAATAATGACTAATCATTGGAGTCGTTTTGGTCGTCATTACTACTCACGTCACGACTATGAAGCTATAGATGCAAATGCTGCTCAAGCACTTTATAGCCGGATTGAAACTCTCCTACCTAGATTAAAAGGGGAGAAACTGGCTGGAAATACAATCAAGCAAGCTGATAACTTCTGTTATCAAGATCCCATCGATGGATCAATAACCAAGAACCAAGGACTACGGATTCTTCTTGAAGACACAAGTAGAGTCATTATTCGTTTGTCTGGGACAGGAACCAAAGGTGCAACCCTGCGAGTCTACTTAGAGAAATACACAAACAATAAAGACGAGCTATCCCTAGATTCACAAGTAGCACTAAAAAGTCTAATTAAAGGAATCAATGTGCTTGGCGAAATTCATGAACGAACTGGGATGAATCAGCCCACAGTTATTACGTAATGGTGTCAAAAAGTCTTTAGTCCTTTTAAGCAAAAGCCATTGAATCAGGATCTTTTTAAATACCGAAGTGAGCAAGCACTTCAAACCAATGCTCCCCTGGCTGATCGACTTCGTCCTCAAACACTTAATGAGTTTGTTGGCCAAGATGCAATCTTGAGTGAAGGTCGACTCCTTCGAAGAGCGATCACCACAGACCGTGTAGGCAATCTCCTTCTCTATGGACCTCCTGGTGTTGGCAAAACTACGCTTGCAAGAATAATTGCAAACAATACCCGCGCTCACTTTAGTAGTCTAAATGCTGTGCTTGCAGGAGTAAAAGATCTGCGAGAAGAAATAGAAGCTGCAAAAAAGCGCCTAGAGTTATACGGTTTACGTACAACTCTATTTATCGACGAAGTCCACCGTTTCAATAGTATCCAACAAGATGCCTTACTCCCTTGGGTTGAAAATGGAACAGTATCACTTATTGGAGCAACAACTGAGAACCCCTATTTTGAAGTTAGCAAAGCACTGGTTAGCCGCTCAAGAGTTTTCAGATTGCAATCACTTAAGAATGTAGATCTGCATCACCTACTAAAAAGTGCCATAAAGAACCCTGATAAAGGCTATGGTAAAAGGAACGTGACCATAAGTCCAAAAGCAGCTAGCCATCTTGTTAATGTTGCCAACGGTGATGCTCGCAGTTTGTTTAATGCTCTTGAGTTAGCCGTCGAGAGTACTGAACCTAATAAAGACGGCTCAATCGAAATCACCCTCTCAATTGCAGAAGAGTCCATTCAAGAGAAAGCTGTCCTGTACGACAAACAAGGTGATGCCCATTTCGACACTATTAGCGCCTTTATTAAATCACTTCGAGGCTCAGATGCTGATGCTGCAATGTTCTGGTTAGCCCGAATGATCACAGCGGGTGAAAGTCCTAAATTTATCTTTCGAAGAATGCTCATCGCGGCGAGCGAGGATATTGGCTTGGCTGACCCACAAGCAATGGTGATAGTTGAAGCATGTGCATCTGCCTTCGAAAGAGTAGGGCTTCCCGAGGGCCTCTATTCACTCGCTCAAGCGACTTTATATCTAGCCTGCGCGGAAAAAAGCAATAGTATTACGGGCTTTTATGATGCCTTACGTACTGTTCAAGAAGCCCAAGATCAAGAAGTACCGAGTCATCTACGTGATGGACATCGAGACAAAAAAGTTTTTGGTGATGGTCTTGGCTACAAGTATCCTCATTCATACCTAGAAAACTGGGTTTCACAGCAATATTTACCTGATGCATTACAAGGAGAAGTCTTCTGGAAGCCTAGTCGGAATGGATGGGAAGGCCAGCGTCGCTCAGCAATACTAGAGAGACGAGCTACCCAACTAGCAGCAGCCTCTGAATCCATCGACGAGAACCCACTACTAGTAAGTTTTGGCCCTGAAATATCAGGCCTGGAAAAATGGGTACAGCGGCAAATAAGCCAAGAGGGGGATAGGCTCAACAAATTGCGAGAGCGTCTCTGGAGTGGAGTCAAGTGGAGACGCAATGACCGAGTATTAATTCTCGGCAGCCATTCTCTACTTTGGGCAATCGACCCAATTAAATCAGTTTCCGAAGGGGGTATAACGATTTTGAGTACCTCTCCTGAGAGTCAATCTCGCTTAACTGCTCAAGCTACGCTTCTCGATCCAATTATCCAGCCTCTAATCATTCAAGGAGAAAAAGAATCATTTAAAGCCCTACCTAAAGAACTTAGTTTTGAATGGATAGGTGGACGTTTATCTAATCAAGATCTCGATCAAGCTCAAATAGGTAACCTTTTGAACGAAATTCATCAACGCTCGACATCGAAAACTGGGTTAAGACTTCTGCAAACAAGCTCAGTTTTTGGTCCAGCCTCAGCCCTCCTAAATTTGCTTGAAATGAAAGCAGGAAAAGTAAAAGAAAAGGCATTTTTAAAAGGACTGTTACCTGGTGAAAGAGCTTGGTTGAGAAACAATCAATTAGAGAATGATGTCCTAAAGAGTCTCAAAGCATTGGGGTGGGGTATTGAAGTTGAGAGCTGGGAGGAAGACCTAACTCTTACAATTGACAATATATTTACAAAAAGATTGGTGTCTAAAGGAAGACCATATAGAACTCTTCTAGAAGATAATCAGTCATTAGAAGTTGCAGAAAGATTTAGGAAGTTGCTGATAGACTTAGACGGTGAAAGAATTTCTCAACGATTAATCCATAAAAAATATGTAGGGAAGAAAATCACTCAGGGATAGATTTCTCTCGAAATAAAGAGACGCAATTTAGCCTATAAGCCTTTGATCTATTTCCGTCCTGAAATTGGGTAGATTGCAAGCATGCAGGTAGAAAAATATACCATGACAATATTGTCTTACATTTTTCTTCAGATAGACAAATACCTCCATCACAAAATGATTTTTCGTCTTCAGAGTTAATACATTTATTGAAATCTTTTGGAATTTTTTTCAAGCGAGAGATGATACCAATAGAAGAAATTTTTCCGTCAAGAGAGTCATCTGAAATGGCTTTTATAAGGTCTTTTTTAAAGTCTCTAGCAGCAGGGCTCTCTAATTCATAGTTGCCTTTACTGATCATATAGGGGGTAAAACCAAAAGAAGGTCTCAGGATTCTTTCAATAGAATCCTTATCAACCTTATATATTCTCTGGATTGCTGCTCGCACTTCCTCTAAAGTCCAACCTGAGATTTGAATAGCTTCCTTTAAAGGACGATTTTTTATCACTCCTGTTTCAACAAAATCTTCCAAAATATTTATTTTTGTTTTAAGAGGGGCGCCTCTAATAAGTCTTTCTCTTTTTTGTCTGGGAGCGGCTTCAACATACATACTCATCATTGAAAATAAGATGAATATGAAAAAAAATAATGGCGGAAAGGAATACTTTTGCCTAAATGAGAATCGCATAGTTAAAAATCAATCAGTGGTATTGGTCTGATGTGGTTAACCTATGCATAGCAATGGTAAAGGGTAATTCTCACTTTCATCAAAAGCAATAGCCATTCTCCAATTCTTATAATGAATTCTATGAACATGCAATCGATAGTGATATAAATCATGAATTGCAGTGGCAAGATCAGGACCTGAATGCCAATGTGTCAGATCAGAAGCTAAAGTCCCTCTTTGCCACTTAATGGCTGCTTCTTTAATTAGCCATTGGTCTAAAACTGTCACACGCTGAGCTGCTTTATCCAAGCGAAGAATCGCTTCTTTCTCTTCATAGGAAAAATAACGTTTGGCCACTTGAATCGCCGCGAAATTACGATCTGATCGTTCTAAATCAACACCAAGTGATTTGTGGAACCAACCCACTAAAAGAGCATCTCTGCAATGGCTAAAACTCACATGTCCCCATCCTTCCCGAAGTACAGGAGGCTTTCCAGGTAATGCTTTCAATGGAATATCTAATGCAGGCAATTTCGACAAACTTGCCAGGGCATGACGTACATATCCACGCGAATGACGAAACTGTCTTGCTTGGGTATCTGGCAAATCATTTGCCAAGAGCTCCTCTTCTTTAGTTATTGGCTTAAGAGAAGCTTTTGTCGAAAACAGCCACAAGGCCATTACCCTTGGAGTAGTGGCATCATCCTGAATTAATGACTCTACAAATCGGCGATCCTGCACCTGATTTCATCCTTTCGGATCAGAATGGGAAGAAATGTCAACTATCATCATTTAAAGGGCAAAGAGTTGTTATCTATTTTTATCCCAAAGACAATACCCCGGGCTGCACAAAAGAAGCATGCAACTTTCGGGATAATTGGGAGGTCTTCAAAGATAAAAACATCAAAATTGTTGGTATTAGTAAAGATTCTGCAAGCTCTCACGAAAAATTCATTGCAAAATATCAGCTCCCTTTCACTTTGCTAACCGACCCGGAACCATGTCCCATAGCTAGTGCATACAATAGTTATGGTCTTAAGAAATTTATGGGTCGGGAATACATGGGGATGATGCGACATACCTTTGTAATAGATCCCAACGGAAATCTCGAACTCATCTATTGGAAAGTAAAAGCAGACAATATGGCTAACCAAATAATTAATGATCTTGGTATTAGCTAATCATCTGATGTATATCAACCATGCCTTCTAGAACTAAATCAGGGAAATGAGCCACTTCAATTCCTCGATGGGAAAGTTCCCTAAACAGTATCAAAGAATCTCCTCCACATAACCACAGTGGCCATTCTGCTTGACTGTGTGCCTCAAGAAGCATTCCTAACAAGGCTTGCAAGCTTCCTCTGCGCATAGCATCAGCCGTCTCATAAGGAAAAAAATCTTCAGGGACAAATCCCAACCCTGGGTCACTGAGATTTTCTGCACCTAATTCCATAGATGCAAGCTGTAGACGTAGTCCAGCAGCTAACTGTCCACCCTGAAACTGGCCATCTACCGTGACCCGAGTAAGGCTTAAGACAGTTCCTGCATCGACGACTATTAAGCCGGGAGATTTCATCCCAGATTGTTTAGCTCTATTCAATGCGCCCCATGCACCTAGAGCCCTATCTACCCCTAACCAAGAGGGCATATTTTTCAAAGGAATTTGTTCAAGCGAAATACGATGCCGTTGCTTCAAACAAATCTCAGATGGGATTGGACCAACTGATGCCCATGCCACTAAGTTCCTTTCAAAAGACCTGAGCCTGGCCGTGTCAGGAGTCGCATGGACAAAATTCCAATGGCCAGAAATATGCTCCGCCCAATGCCAGCGAGAATTCCCTATCAACAAACACGTCTTATCTACATCCACCTCAAATACCTTCTCCTTGAACCCCTGGCATGTGAATTCCACATTCCTGCTTTAGCCCACCAAATCGAGTATCTCTTCCACTCACATCTCCAGAATCTGGCCCACTAGAGTGCCAATCTCCAACTGTGGAATATCCTTTTTCAAAAAGAGGATGTTGGGGCAAGTGATATTTCTCCATGTAATAAAAAACATCTTTTGGAGTCCAATCAAGCAAAGGCCTTAATGAAAAGCGATTACGCACAGGATCCAAGCATGTCATAGAACTTCGATGTTTGGTTTGGCTAGCACGCACTCCACTGGCCCAACAACTGACATCTAAATCACTAAGGATTTTTTCTAAAGGTTCGACCTTGCGAATCTGGTGATATTTCTCAAGATCGGTTAGGGAGCCTGTCTCCCAAAGACGTCCATACAAAGCTTCCATTCGCGCAGCAGAGATTTGGCTCTGAGCAACTCTTAGATCCAGACCAAACATCGTAGTGAGATGGTTGGCATAGCAATATGTCTCATTCGGAAGATACCCAGTATCAACCCATACCACTGGGACTTTGTCAGCATCCTTAAGTTGATGGAGCATATGTAGCAACACTGCAGATTGAATGCCAAAACTAGTGGTTAGAACAAAGCCAGGTCCAAATTTCTCGTATGCCCACCCAAGGCGCTCTTGTGGTTGAAGCAATGCAAGCGAATCCCTTGCCTCCTTCAAAGAGCATTCAAGATTCAAGGTGATTTCTTCCTTAGTCATAGCTGCAAGAAACGGGAGAATTGTGATCCCTTTGCTATTAATAACTTTATAGACCGATGTTGCATCTTCCTGGTCATTGATTAGTGTTCGAGAATGATGGCAGGCCAGGGATTATGGCCAATAATCCAGACAAAAACAATACTGTCATTATTATCGGTGGAGGGTTTGCGGGGCTTACTACAGCCTTATCTCTAGCCAAATATCAACATCATCCACCAATAGTATTAATAGAACCTCAACAAAATTTTGTATTTTTACCTTTACTTTTCGAATTAGTTAGTGGAGAAATTAAATACTGGCAAATTGCTCATCCCTACATTCATATGCTCTCAAAAAGAGGGATATCACTAATAAAAGAGCGCGTAGTAAGCATTGATTGTGATTCTCAAAAAGTTAATACTTCTTCAGGGCAAACCCTAAAATACGCCCAACTTGTAATAAGCACTGGGCTAGGCTCAGAAAGCTTAGACATCCCAGGTCTTCAAGAACATTCATTAATGTTTCAGAGCTTAATAGACGTCAAAAGAATCCGTGAACACATAAAAAGGATCAAACTTTCTGATAATCCAAAAAAGAATTTTTTAGTTATTGGAGGAGGATCAACAGGAGTTGAGCTCTGCTGCAAGCTTGCTGACTTACTCAAAGGCACTATCTCATTGCATCTCATTGAGCTCGAAAAGCAACTCCTCTCTAAATCAAGGGCTTTCAATCGGGAGCAAGCTCAGAAAGCACTCAAAGCAAAAGGAGTTCATGTTTACCTACAAACAAAAGTCATCGAAATCACAAAGGATGTAGTGAAACTTGAAAGTTACAGTAATGATACTGTTGTGAACTCATCCATCCAACATCAAGGCATTGTTTGGACAGCAGGGCGAAAAGTAGTAGTTCCTGCCCTAAACCCACCGATTATTCTCAAAAATCATAGATTACCTATAAATTCTCATCTGGAAGTTAAAGGGCTACGGAACGTCTTAGCAATAGGAGACATTGCCTTTAATGAAGAAAAAACATGGCCTAGTAATGCACAAGTAGCAGTTCAGCAAGGCATAGCGGCCTCAAAAGTATTGATAGCACTTCAAAAGAATCAAATTCCAAACTCTTTTGAATTTGAAGACAGAGGAGAAATGCTCAGTCTTGGATGTGGGCAAGCAACCATTACCGCTTTTGGAATTACTTTTTCTGGTCCAATAGCATTTCAAATTCGCAAAATCATATACATCACGAAATTCCCTGACTTTTCTACTGGTCTTCGCACAGCCAGCGCATGGTTAATGGGACTTTGAAACAAGCTCATCTTGCTGGTCAATTAAAGGGACTTAGGCACTCTCAACAAAGGCGTCTAGAAAGAATCAGCCATACGCGACATCCAAAAAACGAAGGCGCTGATGTAGTCACACTTGAGCGACTTGCACAGGCAGTTCAAGATCTCCACCAACCTCTACATATGCTCTTGGACAATAGGGGATTATGTCGGTTGCTTTGGGTCGGACCTCTTAATACATCAAAACAACTTCTAGAGCATCTGCCAGAATCTCAGCGTAGGAAAGGCAATCTTTGGAGGCTCATTAGTTGCCTTTACAAACCCGATAGAGATGGGACAGCACCAGACCCTCAAGATGCTCTTGTAGCATTAGATCTCTACCCAGTTTCCTGGTTACGTTTCTCGCACAAAAAAGATGCTGGTGGTAGTAGTCAAGCAACTCTATGGCAACCAAATCATTGTGAAAGTTCAGGCTGGAGCCTAGTTGATAAACAAATTTTAAGCGACATATGCGAATCCTCAAAAATAACAACAATCCAACCTGTCGTTAACAGCCCCCTTAAGGATGAATCAAATCAACGAGTGATGCTTCTAACCATTGAAACATCAGATCAAAAGCAAAATAATAGGGAGCTTTCAGAACTAGAGGGGTTGGTAAGGAGTGCAGGAGGAATCACAGTATCAATAGCAAGTCAGCAAAAAAGAGGACATGCACCTCATACAATTTGGGGGACTGGAAAACTCAAAGAAACTGCTCTTGAGATTCGTCGGCATAGAGCATCTTTAGTCGTAGCCGATCGCGAACTTACTCCAACACAAGTCAGAAATCTCGAGAAACTATTGAAATGTCCGGTAATGGATAGAAGTGAATTAATCCTTGACATCTTTGCTCAAAGAGCTTCCAGTGCAGCGGGAAGGCTTCAAGTTGAATTAGCCCAATTGCGTTACCAACTTCCAAGGCTGTTAGGGCGGGGGAAAAGCCTTTCTCGACAAGGTGGTGGAATAGGAACAAGGGGGCCAGGGGAAACTCAACTAGAAAAAGATCGCCGAGCAATCACAATCCGCATAGAGCATCTGACGAAAGAGCTCAAGAGACTGAAAAGACACAGAAACCTTCTACGAAATCGGCGAAATTCTTTATACCGAATAGCATTAGTTGGTTATACCAATGCAGGGAAATCATCATTACTCAATTCTCTATGTGGACTAAATGTAAGAAATCAAGTCCTCACAGAAAACAAGCTTTTTGCCACATTAGATCCAACTACGCGTCGCTTAATTATTCCGCAAGAAGGTCAAACCCCAAAAGAGTTACTAATCACTGACACTGTGGGATTTATTCGTGAACTCCCTTCTCCACTTTTTGAAGCTTTTCGGGCGACACTTGAAGAAACGCTCGAAGCTGACTTACTTCTGCTAGTAGTAGATCTATCAAACCCTGACTGGGAAAAGCATTTGCAGACTGTAAATAACTTATTGGATTCTCTTGGGGTAAATTCTCTAAGGAAAGTGGTTGCTAATCAAATTGACCGCTGTGAAAACAGTTCGCTAGAAGCTATAAGACTTATAGAGCCGGAGGCACTTTATATCTCTGCAACCTCTGGAGCAGGGATTCAAGGGCTAAAGAGATCGCTTCTTGAAACCTTCTGGGGACAGGAGGTTAAGTCTCCTTCAGGCTAAAAACTAAACAATCTAATGAATGAAATAAGCACCGCTCTTCAAAACCCTCAGGCACTAATCACGCTAGCGATTTTATTGCTAGCAGTGATTCTATTTATAACTGGAACAATTGCTCCAGAACTCACAGGCATATTAAGCGTTGCACTTCTAATTGCTAGTGGTGTGCTTACACCTCAAAAAGCACTAGCTGGATTTGGGAGTCCTGCACTTATAACACTTATGGGACTATTCGCAGTTTCAGCAGCTTTATTTAGAAGTGGGGCACTTGATCGCCTAAGGGAGCTAATTGGCTCTGAACATATTCACACTCCTCGAAGGTTAATTGCTCTGCTCGCACTAGTTGTTGCACCCATCTCAGGAGTTGTGCCTAATACACCTGTTGTTGCATCACTATTACCAGTAATCGAGGCTTGGTGTAATAAACGCAGGCTCTCTCCTTCAAGAGTGCTTCTGCCACTATCTTTTGCAACAGTTCTGGGCGGAACACTCACATTACTTGGTAGCTCAGTAAACCTTTTGGTAAGTGATATCAGTCAACAACTTGGATATGGTTCCTTGGAATTATTTAGCTTTACTGCTCTAGGGATACCAATCTGGCTAGTGGGAACAACATATCTCTTACTTGCTCCAGACTGGCTCCTACCAGATCGTGGTAGAGAGAGCAATGAGTTAGGAGGGAATAGAGACCAAATTGGCTATTTTACAGAGGTGTCTATAGCAGCAAACTCTCATTTAGTTGGAAAATCTTTACGCAATAGTCGATTACAAAGACGATTTGATGTTGATGTCCTTGAGCTTCAAAGGGGAAAGGAAAGGCTTCTCCCGCCACTAGCCGACAGGAAACTTGAACCAGGAGATCGTTTACTACTAAGGGTTACTCGAGCGGACCTACTTAGGCTTCAACAGGAGCATACCGTTCAGTTAGCTAAAGATGGTTCAACTTCTTATCAAAAAGGCAACGCATTCGCTTATTCAGAGGGCACTGAGCAAAAAACAGTAGAAGTACTGCTACCTGCAGGATCAACACTAGCCGGGGCAAGCCTACGTGAACTACGCTTCAGGCAACGTCACAATTCAACTGTGCTGGCCCTTCGTCGAGGTCAACAAACTGTTCAAGAGAGGCTAGGACAAGCAATCTTACGTGAGGGTGATGTTTTGCTTTTACAGGCTCCAATGGATTCAATCCGTGGACTCCAAGCGAGCAATGACTTACTTGTTCTTGATCAATTAGAAAATGACATCCCTACAGTACGGAGAAAGCCTTTAGCTATTCTCATAGCATTGTCGATGCTTATAGTCCCAACTATAACTGGATTACCCTTGGTGGCTTCAGTCTTACTAGCAGCTGTTGGGATGGTAATTGCGGGATGTATTCCACCTGGAGAAGTTCAACGATCAATTCGTCTCGATATCATTCTTCTACTTGGCTCATTATCTAGCTTTAGTGTGGCAATGCAAAGCACAGGGTTAGCAGATGCTTTAGCAATGACACTTGCCCAGGTATTAAGTGGGTGGTCAAACTATTTTGCTTTGTTAATCATATTCCTTTCCACCACACTATTAACTCAATTCATAAGCAATGCCGCATCAGTCGCTTTGCTTGCCCCTGTTGCAATTCAATTAGCTCCTGGGATGAATTTACCTGCTACAGCTCTTATTATCACAGTGTTATTCGGTGCAAGTCAGTCTTTTTTAACCCCAATGGGCTACCAGACCAATTTAATGGTCTTTGGGCCCGGTCGTTATAGATTTCTAGATGTCACAAGATATGGTGCAGGTCTGACTGCCTTAATGACATTTATCGTCCCATCCCTAGTCCTTTGGTATTACGGATAACTAACCCTAAAGCGTAGATCGTGAAAAGTTACTGTGTCATTCTCTAAACCACTAAATCGAGCTCAAGAAAAGTATCGGCGTTTAACGGTACCTCAGTTCACTGTAGTAACAGGACTCCTTGTTGTCTTCGCGGGAACAATAATTCTAGCTACACCAGTTTGTTCTACCGAAAAAGTCGGACTCTGGGAAGCACTCTTCACTGCGACATCAGCTGTGACAGTGACTGGCCTAACAGTTATTGATGTGGGGAAGGATCTGACCATCTTCGGACAAGCTGTACTCGCGACAATGCTGCTCATAGGGGGGCTTGGTCTTATGGCCATTACAACGTTTTTGCAAGGGTTTGTGGTCAGAGGAACGGAATTAAAATGTCGTTTAGATCAAGGAAAAACACTTGATGAATTTGGAGTTGGTGGAGTAGGTAGAACGTTTAAAGGGATAGCTTTTACAGCCACGGTGCTCATTCTTGTAGGGGCTTTCGTTCTCTATAGTTTCGGATTCAATGACATTTCTAGCAGCGGAGATCGAATTTGGGCTTCTCTCTTTCACAGCATCTCTGCATATAACAACGCCGGGTTCGGACTCTGGGCCGACAGTATGCAGCAATATAGAACAAATAAAGTAGTTAACGTAGTAATACTCCTGCTGGTTGTGCTAGGTGGGCTGGGATGGAGAGTCACCAATGATTTATGGATTAATAGGAAGCGACTGCACCGTCGGAATCTAAGTCTTCATACCCTGCTGGTCATTAGAACATCATTAGTTCTGATCATCTTAGGAACAACTGGTCTAATCCTTACTGAGTCTATTGGTAATGCTGAGTTCTTCAAAGGACTAAATTGGAGTGATCGAATCTTGAGTGCATTATTTGAGTCCATAAGTGCCAGAACAGCTGGCTTCACTTCCTTTCCACTTTCTCTTAACACTATTTCTGATTCAGGGTTGCTTCTTCTGATGGCACTGATGTTTATAGGTGCCAGTCCTGGTGGTACAGGAGGAGGAATTAAAACAACAACATTGGCAGCCCTAATGGCAGCTACACGCTCAACCCTTAGAGGGCAAAGTGATGTTGTGATCAGAAACCGTCAAATCTCTGACAAAGTAGTTTTAAAAGCAGTTGGCATAACAGTTGGCTCTCTCCTTTTCGTGCTAATTATGGCTTTGTTGCTTGGCATGAGCAGCAATATCGGAGGAGAAAAACCCTTTACATTTTTAGAAATGCTTTTCACATGTATTTCTGCATTTGCCACAGTTGGCTTTGATGTAGGTGTTACAGAGAAACTTAATCATTTCGGTCAGATGATTCTAATCATTGGCATGTTTGTTGGGAGACTTGGCATACTTTTACTCCTAAGTGCAATTTTTGAATCTATAAATAAAGGCAGACTTCACTATCACAATCGAATTGGCTATCCACGAGAAGATCTCTATGTGTAATTTCCACTTATTTGAGGCAACATTATGAGGCAATGGTGGCAATGGTCTCCAAAACAAGATGCAGAGGATCTAGGGTTCGCTGTAGTAGGGATAGGTCGCTTTGGCAGCGCAGTTTGTCGTGAACTTCTTAAGAATGGTGCTGACGTTCTAGCAGTAGACAGTTCTGAAAAGGCAATAGAAGAATTACGCCAATTAGAGCCCTCTATCGAAGCACGTGTAGTGGACTGCACTGATGAAGAATCGATGCGGGAAGCAGGTGTTTTAGAAATGGGAACGGTGGTTGTTGGCATTAGTGAACCAATCGAAGCAAGTATCACTACAACCCTCCTCGCTAAAGACAGTGAAGGGAGCAAGGTCCGGCAAGTCATTGCTAGAGCAACAAGTGATCTACACGAAAAAATGTTAAAGCGAGTTGGTGCTGACCGTGTTGTCTTCCCCTCCAGGATGCAAGGGGAACGTCTAGGACTAGAGCTAGTACGGCCGAATCTGATGGAGCGTCTAGAGCTTGATGACAAGAATTGTATTGATGAAATAAAGGTTCCAGATCTATTTGTAGGACGTTCACTTCGTGATCTAAATCTTCGCAAAAACTATCTAGTTAATGTCCTTGCAGCAGGACCTACAAACGGACTAACAGTAAATCCACCAGCAACCTATATCCTCGAAAAAGGCCATGTTCTTGTGGTAATGGGACTAGCAGATGACCTACAAAAACTCCCTGACACATAAATCTCATGTTTGTGCTAGGTCTAATGAGTGGCACAAGTGCGGATGGAGTTGATGCAGTACTAGCAACATTCCAGGGGTCTCCTTCTAGGCCTAATTGGAAGCTTCTGAAGCATTTCTATCAGCCCTACCCAACAGACCTCCGGAAAACAATTATTGATACTGCTCAAGGGGGGAAGATCAGTGCGGATGAATGGCTAAAAATGACTGAGTTAATAACCGAAGTTCATGCTCATGTTGCAAAGAGTTGTGATCCTGAACGCAAATCCCAACTTATTGGTTGTCATGGCCAAACAGTTTGGCATCAACCACCAAAAAATAATAAAAGAGGAGCAAGCCTACAGCTGATTCAAGCTTCATTGTTGGCGGAACTACTCCAGTGTTCGGTCATATATGACTTTCGAGCATTAGATCTAGCTCTTGGAGGACAGGGAGCACCTTTAGTTCCACTGACTGATGCTGCGTTGATACGAAAAATAAATGGTTGGCGAGGGTTCCTCAATCTTGGAGGTATTGCAAATCTGACGCTAGTTCCTCCTCTTCATGGGCCTGAACGACTATGCCAAGTAGTGGGGTGGGACTGTGGCCCGGCGAACAGTCTGATCGACCTCGCAGTTAACAAATTAAGTAAAGGAACAAAAAATTATGACCTGGATGGGGAAATGGCTAGCAGTGGGAGGCCTCACCACAGACAAATTAAAGAATGGCTCAAAGAGCCATTCTTTAATTTGTCTCCTCCAAAATCAACAGGAAGAGAGCAATTCGGCATAGATGATCTAGAACAAAGGCTTCAAGTGCTCCCCTCATGCAAAGAAGAAGATATTATTTCTACCTTGACCACCTTTTCAGCCGCAATTGTCGGTCAAGAACTAGACAATCTTTATTCTAGAAACCTAATTCGACCAATAGAGCTAGTTGTTAGTGGGGGTGGGAGTCGAAATCCCTCCTTAATGAAATCGCTAAGGCAACTTTGCAAAGGCATAAGGGTGAAAAAAATAGAAGAGGAAGGAATACCTTCACAAGCCAAGGAAGCTTTGGCTTTTGCTCTGTTGGCTTGGTGGAATCACTTAAGTTACCCAGGGAATTCTCCTGCAATAACAGGTGCCTCAAGGAAAGCTATTCTCGGAAGAAGAGCTAATCCGAGCTAGATAAATACTTTTTTAAGCCTAAAGCTAATTGCTATTGCATCTGTAAAGAATCAAGATGGCCGATAAAGACGGAATCTTCGGGGTGCACCTCTCAATCGTCGCGTTTGCTGAGCTTCTAAAGCAGAACGAAACTTTTCAGTAGCTACTCCTGAAGAGACATGTGACGGATCTGGAGAATTTTTACTCTCATAGAGTTTTACCCCTTGTTGAATCAAAACCTTAGCCATATTGCTTACTGTCCTTGACTCTTGATCAGCTAAGACAGAAAGCCTTTTACATAATTCCTCAGGAAGCACTACCTGAATCCTCGGTGATTTGGGATTTCCATTTGCTGAGGTCTGACGGGTAGCCACGACACCAAAAAAGTATCAGTTAATAATAAGTGTACAGTTATGTGCAAGGATAGTATCCAGAAGTATGATCTATTCATCAATCAAATAACTCATTTGCATACCTAAGTACTCCGTTAACCCCATGCTTGAAAAGGCAAAAAGGCGAAGGAGGCTTAAAAAAACTTAAAAAAAGGATTAGCCAATGAACAAACCAACCCTTCCAGAAGCTGTTATTAATTCAAGCCCTGCTTCAAAAACTCGGCAAGGACACACTCGAGTAACTCGGAGGAAACCACGCAAATCCCCAGAGAAGAGTGATGTACTGGTTTCAGCTGTAATCAGTACATATTTGTTAACTCATCTTCACCATATTCTTCAGCGGGCAGAATATGGTGCTGCAAAAGAAGGGCATCCAACCCGAGCAAAGAACTTTGCCCAACTAAGAAAAGTGCTTTGCATGGATGCAAGAAGTATGGAAGATGCTTCCGCGAAAGGGCTACGGGAAGGAGATCTGGAAAAAATGTCTAATTCGAAAATAAAGTCAAAAGCTGCTTAGTTGAATAGGGTTTCAGCAGACTCAAAAAACATATGAGCAACAACGCCGCAAATCTCTACCAACTTATTCAAAAAGACCCAAACATTAGCCAAACCTTATTTCGACAAGCTCTTCAAGATCCTCAAGGAGCCTTAAAAGCAATCTGTGATCTTGGAGAAGAAGTTGGACTACCTGTAAGCGCTGAGGACGTTAAAACATACTTAGCAAGCCTTGATGACGCTGATACCAAGCAATGGTTAATCAAGGCACGCGGGGGGCTTTAGTAACTGGTCTTACGACCTTTTCCCTATTCTCTTGAGAAGAACTTTGAGGTGTATTTCGTCGGTCATAGCCACCTCCTCCTGCCAAGCTCCAAAAGAACCAATAACTGGGTATGGCCAATCCAGCAGCCAAAACCAAAGCAGTCAATTGTTCAAGCCTCAACATTCCCACGGCCAAGAATGAGTGAACACATTCTGAACTTATTCGAAGCTAGATGATGGTCCTATCTTTCCTTTGTACTAGTGCTTCGCCTTGAACATATAAGCAAAAACTACCCAGGAAGTGAAGTCCTGAGAGATATCACTTGGGAAATCAACTCAGGTGATCGGATAGGCCTAGTCGGGGTAAACGGAGCAGGAAAATCAACACAGCTAAAAATAATAGCTGGGATAGAAGAGCCAAGCAGTGGAAAGGTTGTCCGACAAGGCAATCCACGAATTGCATATCTCAAACAAGAATTTGATGTAAACCCAAATCACACAGTCAGAGAAGAGCTATTCCAGGCCTTTAGCGAGGCCGCAGAAGTCCTTAATCAGCAAAAGAGAATTGAGAAGTTGATGTCCTCTGAACAAGCGGTTAATGATTCAATTTATCTAGACAATTTAATTAAAGATCTAGGAGCCTTCCAAACCCAGTTTGAAGCGCTTCATGGATATGAACTGGAGGCAAAGATTGAGAAAATGCTTCCTTCTATTGGTTTCTCTACTCAAGATGCAGATCAAAGAGTAAGCCTCTATTCGGGTGGCTGGCAAATGAGAATAGCGTTAGGGAAAATTCTCCTTCAAGAACCAGACCTCCTGCTTTTAGATGAACCAACAAATCATCTTGATATAGAAACAATTCAATGGTTAGAGGAATATCTTCTAAATCAAAATGCCGCCCTAGTAGTGATTAGTCATGATCGAGCATTCCTAGATAAAATCTGCATGCAAATAATTTGCACTGAAAGAGGAGTCTCACGCACATATCTTGGTAATTACACTGCACATTTGGAACAAAAAAACCTTGAGAAGGTAATGACTCAAGCTGCCTTTGAACGACAGCAAAAGGATCTTGCAAGCCAACAGGCATACATTGATAGGTTTCGAGCTAGTGCGACAAGAAGTACTCAAGCCAAAAGTCGAGAAAAACTACTAGAGAAAGTAGAAAAAATAGAGGCCCCTCTATCAGAAGTAAGCGGCCCTAAATTTCATTTTCCTGATGCACCAAGATCAGGTCGTCAAGTTGCCTTAGTAGAAGATCTAACTCTTTACTTCGAAGAACAGATTCTTTTCTTAGGAGCAAACTTAGAAGTAGCACCAGGAGAAAGAATCGCCTTTCTAGGCCCTAATGGGTCAGGGAAATCAACTCTATTAAGGCTAATTATGGGTCTAGAAAAGCCTAATGAAGGGAAAGCTCAACTAGGTCCCCATAACGTTAAAGCTGGTTATTTCGCACAAAACCAAGCTGAAGCTCTTGATCTGAAAAAAACTGTCATAGACACACTCTTTGAAGCTGTCCCCAAATGGACCCAAACTCAAGTGAGATCTTTGCTGGGAAGCTTTTGTTTAAGAGATGATGCTGTTTTCAAGGAGGTCCGCAATCTAAGTGGAGGAGAAAAAGCTCGTTTAGCCCTGGCTCTAATGCTGGTACAACCTTGCAATCTTTTAATACTGGATGAACCAACCAATCACTTAGACATCCCTGCGAAACAAATGCTAGAGGATGCTCTACGAGAGTATGAAGGTGCAGCCTTAATTGTCTCACATGATCGTTATTTTATATCCCGAGTAGCTAACCGCATTGTTGAATTACGAGAAGGAGAGCTGATCATTTACAAGGGAGACTACAACTACTACAAAGAAAAGAAAAAAGAGGAAGAGAACCAGGCTGCCAAAGAGCTTGAACTTGCCAAAAAAGAAGCAAAAAGAATTTCAAAGCTAGAAAAGCGGCGAAAGCGCCCCTCAAAAAAAAAGTAACTTCTTTATAAAGTGTTAATTATTTAAGCTCTCTCTCTAAATGAAACTTGTTTTGAATTAATAAACTTTGAAGCTCTAACTAAAGACCCCTCATTGAGGACATTTCTATTGGGGTTATGTATAGCTCATATCTCCTAGCTCCCCTTGTTAATCCGAAACTAAGAGGTCTACCAACCCCATGAGAATTAATTGCTGTAATAACATCCGCAGGACCTGCCATAAGCCGACGACCGACTGAAACAATCACATCACCAACTTGAATGCCCCCATTAGCAGCAGGCCCCCCAGGGACTACATAACTAATTTTTGCACCAGAGGGACTCTCCAAACCTGGACGCCCAGCTGATACTTTCGATAAACCTATGCCAATAACCGGATGGCTGGCCCAACCTCGACTGACAAGTTGATTAGCAATAGATCTTGCTTGATTAATAGGAATAGCAAAACCCAATCCCGCTCCTGGACCCGATCGAACCAAGGTATTAATTCCTATCACTTCTCCCTCTGCATTCAGCAAAGGACCGCCTGAATTCCCTGGGTTAATAGCTGCGTCTGTCTGGATCAAATCCAACCGTTTTCCTGATATTCCAAGTTGAGAGACGTTCCGGTTGAGATTACTAACAATACCCATTGTCACTGTATTTTCTAAGCCATAGGGATTACCAACTGCTATAGCCCAATCTCCAACCCGAAGTTTGTCTGAATCACCTAGTGCCGCTATTGGCCATGGGCCAGAACCGTCCAATCGAATAACAGCTAGATCTGTCAAAGAGTCTTGACCAACAACTCGCCCAGAGACTCTTCTCCCATCAGCCAAACCAACCATTAATTGATCCATATTTTCAACCACATGTGCATTTGTGAGGACCAAACCCTGGTCATCAAAAATCACTCCACTCCCATGACCCCTCTCAATACGAGAGCGAGGTGAATTCATACCCTGCAAACCAAAGAAGAAACGAAAAGAAGGATCTATAAGCATGTGAGGAGGCAATCGCGAGTTAGCTCTAGAACGAACTCTGCGTTGTGTCTCAACAGTCACTACCGCAGGACCACTCCTGGCGACCGCGTCAGCAACAAACGATTGACGCGAAAGCTCTGGCGAGCCAGGAAAAGCAATAACAGGGCTTAAAAGACTTTGGTCAAAAGCAAGAGTCACAAGTCCTGCTCCAACGACTATTGCCCTCGAAGAACAATGGCACAAAATCTTTCCAGCTTTGAAGAAGCGAAAAACTCTTTTGCTTACATCATTCAACCCGTTCATAAAGCTAAAAACGCAGTTTTTTGCAATTAACCGAGAAAGGCCTTGGTAGGTAGGTGGTCAACTTGATAAACCATAAACTCACAATCAACCAAATTTTTCCCAAGTTGACTTTTCAAAGAATTTCCCCAACAAACAAGAACTTCTGAATGAAAAATGTAAAGTTTTGCTGCAGGTGAAAAACCCCTCGACTGCTTCGAAAAAAGCTTTCAACTCAAATTCAGGCTAAAAGTAAAGTTAAGACAAGCCTGAGAGTAATTCACCAATGATGGCAATGAATAACCCAGTACTGTCCACAAATCCCTCTTGCTCCAAAAATCCATAGGAGAAGAAATGGTGAACTATTTATTTCCTGTCTTCTACGGTTTAGTGGCTTTGATTTTGCTTTGGCAAGCAATCAAGGCAATCTCAAAAGGCTTTCAGGCCAAAAATGAACTCTCCAATGAAAACGAAGATAGAACTGGTCGAATAACCATTCACCCTGAACTATTAGACCAAGAAGGACGTATTACTGAAGAAGAACTACTAACTGTTCGCTTCTCAGAAGATACTGATCCACCTCATTCAACAGAAACGCCTGCTGAATAAGGTGGATGTGTCAAAAGATGCGTCTGATCAGTTTGCAAAGGAGCCACTATTGGAACAAAGAACACGAATTGTCGCTGCAGTCATAAAAGCAGTGAAGCTACCTCCGAGATTCCGACTGCGTCTCCTCAAAGAAGATCCAGTCAGGCTGGAGCTAAGCCTGACACCCTCCTATGGGAAAGACCCCATCCAGGTTGGATTAGTGGAATCCTTAGACCTTGTAGCCAGAAGAGATCGAGAGGGCAGAATCCCGCGGGATCTTCAAGGAACCTGGGACTGGACAGTAAGGCATGGAGAAGTAAGCACAGGTGGATGGAATCCATTTCTAAAAGAAGCCCTCCAAACCATGTTTGAGACAGGCTTGCCTGCAATTATTTATGAAGAGCTCACAGGAGAGGCCTATCATCCCGTTGATGGGACACGTCATGTACGTTGACAAAGTCGTTTCAGCAGTGAAGTTTTTGGCTGGCTAAGCTAAACATGGGAAAATCACACACAATAGAGCGGGTGAGAAGACCATCAAGCTCTATACAAACAGGTAAGTATCTCTTTCTTCATGTCCGACCCCTCTGAACCTCGCTTTGGATTCGTCAACTATGCAGAGACGTTGAATGGACGTCTAGCAATGCTTGGCATTCTTGTTGGCTTAAGCACTGAACTACTAACTGGACAAGGGATACTTGGACAAATAGGGTTTGGCTAACAACAAGATTTCTTCTTCTCCAAAGATATAACTGCTTCCAAAATTGCAGATCATTCTTCTTAGAAACCCCTTCAAAAACTTCTCAGAAGCAATCTCTTTCATGAGATTTACACTATGGAAATTAGGATTGAATAACATTGACTCACCTCTTTCCAAAAAACCGTCGCGATGGAGCGAGACTTCTTAGCAGCGCACTAATTATTTTTGCTATTGGGACGACTCAACTTCATCATCTGATAGGTCAATCTATAGCATTCTTTAGCGGGTTGATTTCAATTTACTGGACGATCGCCTATAGAAGCCTTGACCGCTGAATCAATTCCAAGCTACTCCGTTTTTGAGCTAAATGCTGCAATTGGAAATCTAATTGAAAGAGGATTTGCTCCACGCTTTCTTGTAAGGGCCACAGTTTCAAAACCTCAAATTAAAAAAGGTCATCTTTGGCTAAGCCTTACTGATGGGGAAGCAAGTATCTCAGCAGTGATTTGGAGCTCGAAACTTAAGCAACTATCCTATAAACCTAAAGAAGGGGAAGGTGTAACTGTTGTTGGAAAACTAAATTTCTGGGCAGCTCGTGCCATATTAAATGTTCAGGTTCTAGACATTCGTCCAAGCTTATCTACTGTTCTTCGTCAATTTGAAATTGTTCGTGATCAGTTAATAGAGGAGGGCTTGATCAACATCGACAAGCATAGAGCACTACCAACATTTCCTGAGGCAATTGCAATCCTAACTAGTCAGCCAAGTTCCGCACTTGCAGATATGCTAAAAACAGCAAAAGATCGCTGGCCATTAACCCGGCTAATAATTCTACCAATTCCTGTACAAGGCAATGTTGGGAAGGAAATACGATCTACAATTGAAAAGCTAGCCAATTGCTATAAAACACTAGGCCTTAAAGCAATTGTGATCGCCAGAGGAGGGGGAAGTAGGGAGGATCTGATGGTATTCGACGACGAAGATCTCTGTAGAGAAGTTGCAAACTTCCCTATACCTGTCATCACTGGAATAGGCCACGAAGATGATCTAACAGTCCTGGACTTAGTGGCTGACCATAGAGCCGCTACACCTACGGCAGCAATTGTTGCCCTCTTACCAAATCAAAGTGAAGTACAGCTACAATTGTTAAATCGTCGAGACAAGCTAGACGATCAATTTAACTGGCATATTCGCCAAGAGAAACAATGCCTAAGTCAACGTCACAATGAATTAAATAATTATTCACCGCTTAAGTTAATTAAGCAAAAAAAGATTAATCTTTCACATAGAGCAAGCATACTTGAAGCTCTATCACCAGACCTCTGGCTTTCTAGAGGGTTTGCGATGGTGAAGAGTAGCCAAGGGAAAGCAATACATAGCCTGGAAGGGATATCTCTTAAAGATAAATTGAAAATATATTTTAGCGATGGAGAGATTGAAGCAAAGACAGAAGCAATTTATCCAAAGAGACCAACGAAGGAGAAGCAATGAGCCCCTCACCCAGAAAAGATTCTCGAGCAAATCATTCAAAGCATGAAAGAGCTTCTGAAAACGCTATAAAACAGGTTTTAAAATCAACAAAAGCAAATGCTAATTCACTAACTTACAAGGAATCATTAAATGAACTTGAGCTACTAATATTAGCGCTGCAAGATGAAAGTATCGCAGTAGAGAAAATTCATATCAACTACCTTAAAGCGAAAGTCTATCTTGAAAGATGTGAGAGCTTGTTAAAAATCGCAGAGCAAACTGTTCTTGAGATGAACTTAGAGGATCTAGAAGTCAATGACTCTTAAATCTCATTTAACAAGAAATTGGACCAAGCAAAGATCATTAAAGAATTCCAATGCTCAATAACTATATTTGCTCGAATGTCAAAAAGAAAGTTAATGAGAATGTGAAGGAAGTACTTACAAGAATTTTCAGAGTCAGTAAAAATACTAGTTCCTAATCTTCCGCCTACGAAAACCTTCTAAGACTCATCAACATTGGTAGCATCTACATCAATTGTTGCTGAGCTTGCGGGAGGAAATTCACCTCCCTGAGAATCAGAAGAAGTCGAACTACTCTTCTTTGTCATCGATGATCCGCAAACAGGGCAACTACCTGTATTTGAAAAGGTACTTGCCCCACAAACAGAACACGTAATTAAGCGTGCTTGAAGTGCACGCCAGCCAAGCCAACCGACCCCTGTTAGTAGCAAAGGGATAAGGAATGCAGCCAGCATCAAACCACCAGCTATATCAAGCAAAACCCTCCCAGCAGCCGTAGGCAAAAGCAGAAGCAGAAGCAACGCCAACCAAAGGACAGGAGAGGGACGTCCCATTCAACTATGAGAGAACAAGTAACTATAAAGATAGAGGCCTTGAGACAAACTCATGTAAGACATTAATCAGGAGCCAAGAAACTTCTTATTGCATGGTTATGAGTTCATCTCTTCAAAGAACTTGGGGCAATTCGTGAGCCACGAGTCATGCTTGCCAAAACAACACTCCAACACTGGCCATAGTAAATAACTACGCCAATCATCCAAACCCAAAGAGTTAATACTAAAACTCCTCCAATGAAACCATAGGCCTGAAAGCGTGACCCAAGAGAAAAAATGCTTCGGCTCACAGCCAAATTAAGAACAGTCAAAACCGTACCAATTAAAAATGCACCTGGGATAAGTGGCCGAATAGGGACACGTCGACTTGGCAATAAGGCTTGCAATAACAATGCCATTCCAGAGAGACAAAGGAGAGGAACCACAAATTGACCGACTTGTAAAACTGGAACTTGATTCAACAATTCCGCAAGCCATGGGGTGGCTCGAGTTAATTCGTCAAATACCGCCAATGGGATCATTCGTAAATTGGTGCTGATCTGATCTACAACAACCAAAACACCTACTAGAAGTACAACAACAAATGCTTCTATACGAGTACGTAAAAACCTAAATGCCTGCATTTTCCAGGGAGTAGGTGCGACAGGCTTAGGCAGAACATCCTGCCAAAGTCTGTCAGCACCACGTTGAAGAGTTAAATAAGCATTACCTGCAGTGACCATAAGAAACACAGCACCAAGTAATCCAGCACCAAAGCCCTGTTTTACAAGCTTGGTCAAAGTGGTCTCAACCAACCCCACAACAGAAGGAGGTAATGCCTGCGCAGCTAAATCAATTATTTTTTGGTCTAATCCAGTCTCTCTTCCCAAAAACCAAGATGCCACTGACAGAGATATCAACAAAATGGGAAAAAATGACTGAAGTGTGTAATAGGCAAAAGCAGCACTCAAATCAACACAATCGCATTTCGTCCAGCGTTCATAAGCTCGCCATAAACTTACAACTAGCCATCTGACTTGTCTTCGAAAGCGATTGCTCACTTTTCTGTTAAACCACTAGTAGAACGCTAGCCGTAAGGTGGTCTTAACTTCCCATTCATGTCTCATTGTCTATTTAGGTAATAATTACAAATCTATAGAAAGAGTCAGAAGCTCAAAAAATCGGACTTTCACAATAAGCTCCATCGAAAGTTATTAAACGGCAATAGATCAAGTTCTCATTAAAGCCTCACCCCAAGGGAGCAACCGATTAAGTTCATCTTTAGAGGAAGCAGCCAACACCGGAAAAGCTGCCTCAGACAAATCCTGGCCTGCTTTTAACTTTGCAGGATCTGCATCTAACCATCTCACAGGGCACTGCAACTCAGAGAGGACTAACCATGATGATGCCAAGTCCCAAATCTTTGGAGTAGCTTCTAAAGCTGCAACTGTCTGGCCCATAGCAACACTCACAAGGTTCAGACTAGCCACACCAAGTAATCTGATTTTGCCTGGGAAAGGCTTGTCAGGTTTACGCTGCAAAACTCTTATTGAGCGGCTGCATAAAGAAATGCATTCGCTAGTAGCACTGGGCATGCTCTGAATATTTAAGAGTTGTCCATTTCGCCAAACACCTTTACCTCTTATAGCAACTATTCTTTGGCCTAATGCAGGTACATCCAAAAAAGCGGATTGTGGTTGACCCTCAACAAATCGAGCTACAGATATTGCCCAATAAGGAATGCCTGCTGCAAAATTTGTCGTCCCATCCAAAGGGTCAACAACCCAATATGCTGATGTGCTTGGAACTAATTTGTTACCTTCCTCACTAAGTACACCCTCGTTCTCTGTGATTTTCCCAAGGCCTCGCACAATTGTTTTATCACTCCACTTATCACAATTAGTAATGAGAGTTCCATCTGGCTTTACATCAGAATAACTGTTACCAAAGTCGTCACATTGTCTTTTGGCAACGTGGTCCAAGAGCTTGTTGACTTCATTTATCTGAGAAATACTTAAAGAGCTAGTTAAAATTTTCTTGTTCATGAATTACCTTAAATAACAGAGTCATGACAAGGAGATCCGATTGAAAGATCCTCCATATGTGAGTCAACTCTGCTTTCTCTGTCTAAACCAATTTCACTAACACCTAAGGCCCCACATGCCTTGATTGCATCTAATCCAGTTCGTCTTCTCAATTGTGCAAGACTAATGTTGTAACTAGAAATCGCATCTGCATAATTCACCTCGGCCAGTGTTAAATCCCTTTGACTATTAACCACTTCCCGTTGATTTGAAACTCCTGCCTTGTATCTCAACCTAGATAAACGCAAGACTTCCCTTTGACTCAAAACTTCACGTTTTGTGGTCATAATATCCTGTGTGGCTGCACGAAGATTCAGATAACTCTCCTCAACCTCCTGACGAATCTTACCTCTTTCAGAAACCATGCTGTATTCAACTTCCTTAGCTTTTTGCTTATTAAATCTATAGAGAGCCCTTGCATTTCCTCCATCGAAAACTCTCCAGCTTGCTGTTATTCCAATAGTATTACTTGCCTCATAACTATAATCTTTTTCTATAGGTTCAACTACACGTAGCTGTCCTTGAGTTCGTGAAGTACTGAAGGTGTTTTCCAAGCTAAAAACAGGTTGAATAGCAGCTAAAGCTTCATTTGCCTTGCTATTATTAATCGAAATATCAAGAATGAGTCGATCAAGTTCTTCTCTATATGTATAGGCAGATGTAATACTTTCTTCCAATGATGTTTTCCATTTGCCTATTGCTCTTAGCCTACTTGAAGAAACTGGAACGACATTTGGAGGAAGTTCAAGAAGTACTGAAAGTGCATTTTGCGCAATCATTTGATCTCTCAAACTTTTATTTAAATTCCTTTGATCTCTAGAAAGTTGTGTTTCTGCCTCAAGCACTTCAAATTTACTTGCAACTCCAGCCTTAAATTTGATTTTTGCATCATCTAAGCTAATGCGTGAAACCTGACGAGACTTTTGAGAAATAGTTACGCCTCTATCTGCTCGTTGCAATTCAAAAAAACGTATTAAAGCCTCTAAACGTAAATCTCGTAATTTAATCTGATAAGACTCTCTAGATTTTTCTAAGTTATCTCTCGCAGAAGCAATTTGGGGAGCTCGAGCTGGATCAATTAAGTTCCATTTGACTTTGGCAGAAAATGCGGTTTTCCATTGACTGCTTCTTGTTTCAGGGTTAGCTGAATAATCAGGGTTACTGTACTGATCTCCTACCAAATACTGAGGCAATCCATTCGCGGTCAAGTCAATGGTTGGATACCAAGAAGATATTGCTGCTAATAGCTTTGACTTAGCCTGTTCAACCTGTAGAGATAATGCTTGCAGGGAAGGGTTATTCTTCTCTACTAATTTCTCAACTTCTTCAATTGTTAAAGGCAAATTTTTCTTAGCAATTGTTTTCCTAAAACTATCTTTGCGTTTATCTGTATCAGCCTTTGACAAAGCTGCATATGATTGACTATATAATGGATCTAGACCTGAAAATAAATCATTACCTCTTTGACTTATGTGCCGGTAGGTATTAATTAGCTGAGAAGAAGAAAGTTGATTGAAGGAATAACTTTCAAAACCTCTAATTTCCCAAACAGAGAAGTCACTAGGATGAGAGGAGGTCTCTCGATAAGAAGTTTCCTGAGCCATCCCTGAAGGCAATCCAGGAAGCAGAAAACTTGCAATCAAAAAGGTTTTGAGCCTAATACCTAGCACAGCAATTTGAATCCTGGTAGGAGCTTAGGAAGTTTTGCCAACAACTCCAATAGCAGCAGACACGATGTCAGCCGCTCCATTCACAATTCGAATTGGTACCTTCAGAGATTCCTGCAGTTCATTCAAAGTCATATCATCCAAAAAGACAGGCTTATCATGACGCAGCATAACTTTCGGCAGGAGTAACTCTTCACCAAGATCAGCCTGCTTTAGACCCTGAATAAGGTCTTGCCCAGTGAGCAAACCAGTCACGACTTGTTCTTGCCCCCAGTAGCAACTAGGCAGACCAAATAATCGTAATTGCAAGCCATTTATAGAATTCAGTCGTGCACACACCGGTTCCAATGCTTCCTCAACTAACTTGCCAACAACCCAACTACAAGTCCTAGGCATAACTAATTTTTTTGGTAAATAATCCGTTGCTTCTTTCATCGACTCCAAAAAAGCCCTAATACTGCCAACACCATTCTCTTGTTGTGGTAGATCCTCATATGCGCTTCGAGCAGGAAGCATTTGACCTGCTATCAAATACCATTCATCTGAAAGCCAAACCAAACGAGTGCCTAAAGAAACTTGCAACTCTTGCTGAATTTTCTCAACCTGAGAAATTACTTCTCTTGCACACTTTGGACTAACTGGCAGAAGTCCATCTGCTTTAGGCCTAAACCGAGTCAACCCAACTGGGACAACCGCAATTGACAATACCGCAGGCCAATCCCCATTCCCAAAGCGGGCAAGATCCCTCAAAGTTTTTTCTAAAGCATCGCCATCATTCAATCCGGGACAAACAACAACTTGTGCATGTATCTGAAGATCTCGTTCATCAAACCATTTCAATTGATTAGGCAACAAAGCGGCACGAGGGTTCTGAAGCAAAGACGTCCGCAGGTCAGGATCGGTTGCATGTACTGAAACAAATAGAGGTGACAGTCTCTGGCTCTCAATCCTATCCCAGTCTTTTTTAGTAAGATTAGTTAAAGTCAAATATGATCCATATAAGAAGCTCAAGCGATAATCATCGTCTTTTAAATAAAGACTTTTTCGTTTTCCAGTAGGTTGTTGATCAATAAAGCAAAAGGGACATTTGTTATTACATTGAATCAACCCATCAAATAACGCTTCTGTAAAAACCAAGCCAAGGTTATTGTCTGGATCTTTTTCAAACTGAACTGTATGGAATACACCTTTTGAATCAACAACCTCAAGACATAACTCCTCCTCTGCTAAAAGATATTGATAATCAATTAAATCCCTTGGCCGAACCCCATTAATACTTATCAACTTGTCGCCAGGTTCAAAACCCAACTCTTCAGCTATCGAACCTTCTTCTACCAAGGAAACTTCAGCAGGGTTTGGCTCTCCAGGCAAAAAGCCGTTATTTTGTTGAGTTGAGACCAACCCAGGTGAGAGTTCATTCCACACTTGATATATCTCTCTGTTAATTCAGTTTGATAGATAACGGCTCCACCAACCCAATAAAGCAAAACCAAAAATTAACCTATATAAAACAAAAATCCAAGCATTATTCCGCTGAAGAAACTTCAAAAGCCAATCAATAGCAAGCCATGAAATCAATGCTGAAGTTGTTACTCCAAGAAAAAGTGGCACTAATTCTAAAAAAGAAGGAGTCTTAAAAGCATTCTTTAATTCAACCAGACCAGCAAGGGTAATTGCTGGAATGCCAAGTAAAAACGAGAATCTTGCGGCATCTTCTCGTTTCCAACTATTCATCAAAGCTGTTGTCAAGGTTATTCCTGAGCGGGACACTCCTGGCACCAAAGCAAGTACCTGCCCTAGTCCAACAATTAATCCATCAAAACCTCGAACTTCTTGAATTGACTTAGTTCTAAGCCCCTTTCTCTCTGCAAAAGCTAACAAAACAGCCATTAAAATTGATACCAATGCTATGGAAGGGATACTACGGAAGATCGAATCCTGATAGTCAGGCCAAAACAACTTGACGGCCATTCCTGCGAGCACGATTGGGACAGTCCCTATACATATCGCCAAACTCAAGCTTGAATCTGGTTCCCGCCAAGTACCCTTTCGGATTCCGTTCTCAAACCCCTTTACAACAAGCTTTAATTCATTCCAGAAGTATGCAATTACCGCAAGAATGCTACCTAACTGAATAACCGCAGATACTGATAGACCAGGGTCTCTCCACCCTAGAAGAACTGGCACAACTTTAAGATGTGCAGTACTGCTAATTGGAAGAAATTCAGTAAGGCCCTGTATTGCCCCAAGAACTATATATTTCCAACAGAGTTCTAACAATCCTGGTACTGAATCAAGGGAATTCATCAAATAGATCCTCTCACTCTGGCAAGCTATTGCCAACAATTGATCATCATGTCCAAATTCAATCAAATGGGCTTCATCTTTTAAGGTCCATTGTCAAGGTTCCTTGGATAGTTTGGACGACATGATCCAACTACACCATCCATTGGAAAGATCACATTCTTGTCTAAAAAACCCTGATCAACTCAACCGCACAACAAACTCTAGAAGGAAAAGATGAGGCTTACTTGTCCAATCCTCGCACCTTGCAATTTTGGGCAAGTGCATTGGTTGTGCTTCCGGTCTTTCTCCAAGCACCATGGGTACGCCTTCAGCCAGTATCAGCCTGCCTTTTTACAATAGTTATACTTTCAACTGGTATTTGTCTAGTCCATTTTGGCAAGGAAAAGTGGGCTGAAGCTGGATCGCTTTTGGTAGGAGTTAGTGGTAGCTGGTTAGGCGGATGTCTTTTCTGGGGGTGGCTAAGAGCCTATCCTGTCTGGCACCTCCCTGTTGAATCTATAGCTCTTCCCCTTGCCTTATTAGGACTGAGAACTCGCTGGAGAGTTGGATCTTCTTTTTATTTAGCGTGTCTTCTTGGAACAGCCTTTACAGACTTATTAATGCTGCCGACAGGGGTAATGAGTAAATGGCCCGAAATAGTACAAGCCTCATTTCAAGAAGCTCCTGCACTACTTAAAGATACAGCTGAAAATCTTCTAAATTTAAAACCTCTTTTATCAATTTCTCTAGCCTCAGCAGTAATAATTATTCTCGCAAGAGAAATGCGCAAAAGAGCCAATCTAACCACAGCTTTTAAAGGAACCTGGCTAGTCGCAAGTGCAGCTCTTTTTACAACGTTATGGATAGATGGCCTATTTCTCTTGACAGCTCTAATTCAGCCTAGTTTGAGTGGCCTGATCTAAAAAGGACTGCAAAATGTTGTGCAAATCATCTGTTTTAGAGTCACCTCACTTGTACAGTCCTATTGAAGAATATGTAATCAAATTTTGTACATATATAGCTCATACAAGCCGTCGGATCTTTCGATGGCTTGTTTAGATATTTCATGAATCTCAAAACAAAATACAGCTCTATTCATGAAGTCGCTTGGGATGTCGTAATCATCGGAGCGGGAGCTGCTGGATTAATGACCTGTCTGGAGCTTCCCTCGAACCTAAACGTACTTTTACTCAATAGAAATACAAGCCGACGTTCTTCTAGCAGATGGGCTCAAGGAGGTATCGCAGCGGTCACTCGTAATGAAGACAGCCCTGAAAGTCATGCTGCAGACACGATCCAAGCAGGTGCTGGCCTCTGCGATGAAGATGCCGTTCGCTTACTCGTTAAAGATGCTCCTAAATGTGTCGCTAGGCTGCAAAAACTTGGAATGGAGTTTGATCGTGATGGGAAAACGCTTGCAACAACATTAGAAGCCGCTCACAGTCATCGCAGAGTGCTCCATGTAAAAGATCAAACAGGCCGAGCGCTAGTTGATGTCCTTCAAGACCAAGTAGAACAACGTTCAAATGTGATTCATAAACGAGGAGTTCGCGTTACTCAATTGTGGGTTGAACAAAATTGCTGTTGCGGAGTACAAATACTTGACGGGAAGAGATTGCATTGGATTTCAGCAAGAGCAATAGTCCTTGCGACTGGAGGGGGTGGGCATTTATTTGCCAATACAACCAATCCCGCTCAGGCCTGTGGTGAAGGCATTGCACTTGCCTGGAAGGCAGGAGCAGCAATAGAAGACCTTGAATTTGTTCAATTTCATCCGACTGCACTCAAACTTGATGGAGCACCTTCATTTCTTATTTCTGAAGCTTTAAGAGGCGAAGGTGCAGTAATTGTTGATCAAAATGGGGCAAGTCCTGTAGCGAATTTAAAAGGTCGTGATCTAGCCACTCGAGATCAGGTGAGCAGAGCTTTAGTAAAAGCAATGCAGCATCAAAAGGTTGACCGGTTAGGCCTATCACTAAATGCAATCGCCGATAATTTTGCAGAAGCAAAGTTTCCTTCTATCCTCCAACGCTGCAGAGAGCTTGGAATAGAGCCACTCAAAGAGGTAATTCCCATAGCCCCAGCAGCTCACTACTGGATGGGTGGAGTAGCAACCAACTTAAATGCGTCAACTTCACTCCCTGGGCTGTATGCGGTTGGGGAAGTTGCCTGCACAGGACTACATGGTGCAAATAGACTGGCAAGCAATTCTCTAATGGAGTGCCTTGTTTTCGCAAAACAATTAGAATCAATTGAATTAAACTCATCAAAATATGGCGTTAAGAATAAACAAATAGTCCATACTTTTTATGATTTCAAAAGGATAACCGGAGATATAAGTGCAAAAGTTCTTATGAATTCTATAGAAGCACTTCGGAAACTTTGTTGGAATGAGGCTGGTGTTAATCGATGCCCAAAAGGCATGAAAGGTGCACTGGAAAATATTAATTTAGATATTCAACAGTTAAAAGAACATCCATTACTATGCTTCCTAAACAATCAAACTCCAGAGCAGTCTCATCTGTTAGATGAGACTGCCAGGCAAGAACTGAACTTACTTTTAGACCTTAGTCATAGGCAAATCACCAGCGCATTACTTTTTGAAGCCTGTTTATTCCGTACAGAAAGTCGAGGAGGTCATTTCAGAACCGATGCACCCAAGTCACAAAGACATTGGGAATGCCATTCCAGACAAATCAAAGGGAATGGACTCTCTACTAGACCAGTAAGGTCTTAAAAATTCCTCTCGCCAGAATATTCACTCAACTCAGCCAATTGCTGCAAGCTCTTCACTCCTGAATATAAGTTGCCATTAATTTCCCAAGTTGGAAAACCTTCTATTCCTTTCCTCTGGCACAGTGAACGTTGGTTATTTTTCCCATCTGCAGCACATTCAACTATTCGAAGTTCTGATGCAGCCTCTTTACCAAACATTTCCTTCTGGTCATGACAATGAGGGCACCAATAAGCACTGTATTGAACTGCACCTGTTGAAGAGAGGTGTATGGCAAGATCTATCTTGGCTTTTGAACTTTGACTAAGAACTGCTGGAGGGATCCCTTGTTGTTGTTGGTCGACCTTCTCAATACTCGAATCAACTGATGAAGACCAAATCAGTCCTCCAAGCAATACAACCAAAGAGAAAAGAATTCCACGAAAAATTAACTGCCCTGGATCATCCCATCCACCACCTTTTAGGCAGAGGGCAAAAAGTACTAAAGAAATAACGGCAGAAAGAGCACAAAAAAAACAAAAAGCCTCGATTTTGAAAATCATCAGCCCAATCAAAATAAGGCTGAAAACAGACATTCCGCATGTAGCAAAGAACAAGCCCCACCATGTTTGACGTGAAAGGCGTCCTTTGTTCTCAGAGATACCAGGCAGGAAGGGCAAAATTGCCATTAAAAGAACAAGCAGGTACCCAAAAAGGCCTAATAGAGATAAAGGCACTTCAAATCCATTACTAGTGCTAACTAAAGTGCCCCAAGAACTATTTAGAACCTTGTTACAACCATCTGCACCTCCAGGGCAAGCAAGAGCACCTAACCACCCAAAGCGATTTAAAGTTATTGAGCCTGTATCAATAACACCTACAGTAGCAAGAACTGCTATTGCAATTCTTGCCCATTTAAAGCCTTGATCTTGACGGCGACGACTAGTTAATCGAGAAGTAGTCATATCAGCAGTGAATCCTCAATGAGTTTGAAAGTTTTGAAACGCCTGATTGTCTATTAGTTTAATGAAAACTCTAGGAGGTAAGTTTATTAATTTGGTAAGCCCCCAAAAATACCCAAATTTAATTAGAAAAAAAATTATGAGTAAAAAGGACTCTGATCAATGTAATTCAAAGCCATCCGTAGCATTTGCCCACCTAGGGTGCGAAAAAAATCGGGTTGACACCGAGCATATGATCGGGCTGCTAGACAATGCTGGCTACAGCGTCAGCAATGATGAGTCAGACGCAGAACTAGTAGTTGTCAATACTTGTAGCTTTATCCAAGAAGCTAGGGAAGAATCAGTTCGCAAATTAATAGATCTAGCTGCAAAAGGTAAGAAGTTGATAATTGCAGGATGCCTGGCCCAACATTTCCAAAATGAATTACTGGACTCACTCCCAGAAGCGAAGGCAGTTGTTGGGACGGGAGACTATCAGCATATTGTTGATGTTCTATCTCAAGTAGTTGCTGGTAAAAAAGTTAACCGTGTAAGTACAGAGCCAACTTTTGTTGGAGATGAAAATTTACCTCGGTATAGAACAACTAACCAGGCGGTTGCGTACCTAAAAATTGCTGAAGGATGTGACTACCAATGTGCGTTCTGCATTATCCCAAAATTACGGGGAAAGCAAAGAAGCCGACCAATTGAATCAATTGTTGCCGAAGCTCATTCACTAGCCAAGCAAGGCGTAAAAGAATTAATTTTAATCAGTCAAATCTCAACCAACTATGGGCACGACCTCTATGGGAAACCCTCTTTAGCGGAGCTTTTAAGAAGTCTTGGAGAAGTGGATATCCCCTGGATTCGTGTTCACTATGCTTACCCAACAGGCCTGACAAAAGAGGTCCTTACTGCTTACAAAGAGGTCTCTAATGTTGTCCCATACCTTGACTTACCTCTACAGCACAGCCATCCCGAGGTCCTTAGATTAATGAATCGTCCTTGGCAAGCAGGCGTAAATACAAAGATTATGGAACAGATTAGAGAAGAACTACCAAATTCAATTCTCCGAACAACCCTAATAGTTGGCTTCCCGGGGGAAACAGAAAGTCAATTTGAACACCTTGCTTCATTTATAAGCTCACAAAGATTTGATCATGTTGGGGTTTTTACTTTTTCTGCTGAAGAAGGCACTGCTGCTGCAAACTTGCCAAATCAAATTTCATTTGAAACCGCTCAAGCTCGAAAAGACAAAATCATATCTATTCAGCAACCTATTTCAGAAGCCCTTAACCACAACTGGGTTGGGCGAACTGTAGATGTCTTAATAGAAAAAGAATGTCTGGAAACTGGCAAAATGACAGGTAGATGCGAGCGCTTTGCACCCGAAGTTGATGGAGAGGTAGTCATAGATCCTCCAGAACCTAATCTTCAAGTAAGGCCAGGAGAAATGATCCCAGCCCTAATTACTGGAGCAAGTGTTTACGACCTGAGTGCACAAGCTGTAGGAATCAAACACATGGTTAAACAAGCCATAGGGCTTAACTAAAAGGCTTACTCACAAAAAGTATCAGGCCCCCTTCGAGATGGTCCGCAGTTAAATCAGCTTTACGCCTTTCAAAAGTTTTGTAAGCAAAACAGCAGACCCGATCCCAGCAATGACAAGGGCTAAATAAAAAGCAATGGCCATCAGAAACAAATAAAAAGTTCATTATATCTAGAACAAAACTTCCCCTAAAAAGTCAAAGTAATCAATCTTGTCTCAATCTTGAACGTACGAGGTCCCTTGTAAAAGAGAACTCTCAGCTCGTTGAAGCTCTCTGCCAAGATAAAGAGCATGGTCTAAACGACTCAAAGGTAACGGTCCCTCACCCTCCGTAAGCTGGATCCCTAACTGTTTAGCTGTTTGTCCTCTATAAATTTTTTTTGGTTTTCTTGGCTCACCTCCTCGACAAGCAAGTATCTCTCCTGTCTCAGGATCAATCGCCCTTCCATGCTCATCTATATCATTACTAAAATGTTCAGCAACGAGTTCATTAGAATCTCTATCTAGTCGAAGTAAAAAATAACCTTTGGGATCAAGCTCAATAAAGCGAGTTGAAAGCTCATCATCAATTTCATTAATTGCATTGCGCGCAATTCTATTTCTGGAGAGTGAATCCATTTAACTAGCCTACAAACGACAAAGGTGGCTGTTCACCATTGAATGGCAAATCTGAATTAGCCGCATTAATTTCTTCAATCATGAGATCATTAGCTTTTGGCAACCAAGAACGGATGTAGTAATTCATTCTTTTGTCATACCAACGATGCAAGCTGGCGTGGGGCTTTGCCAAAAAGCCCCTTCTACGTTTATGAGAGCCTCCTGCTCCAGGATCAAATCCTTTAATTCCATTTTGCAAGGCCCACTCAATAGGTGCGTAATAACACAGTTCAAAGTGAAGGCAATCTATTTCCTGCTTACTGCCCCAATAACGCCCCCAAAGCATCTCGCTATCAGTTACACAAAGAGACATACCCAAAGGCTCATCTGGATTACCCGAATGGGCAGAAAAAACTATAATTTTTTCTCGTAAATCTGGACCAGCTAGCATCTCAAAAAAAGATTCTGAAAGATATTTACTTCCCCAAACACCCCAACGAGCACAATGCTGCTCATAAAAGCCGTACATCTTTCGTAAGACACTCAAATCTATTTGGGGGCCATGTAGTGTATCGACAAACAATCCCTTGTCTCTAATAGACTTTCTCTCTCTTTTAATGTTACGACGCTGATTAGAATTAAATCGAGCTAAATAATCTGAAAAATTTTTTTGTTCCCCAGCAGTCCATAAACTCATCTGATTTAGCCAAGTTGCACAACCTGCTTGTTCAGCAACTAAACGCCAAGCTGGGTCTACATATAGAAAATTACAACTGATTATTCGATTCCTTAAAGCAAATTCATCAATGATCTTGATCATCAAAATAGTTAGCTCTATCTCATCAGATTGATTCGCAAAATAAAAGCGATAACCTTCTATTGGGCTTAAAGGGCTCATTCCAAGAAGCTTTGGGTAATAGTTGAGCCCTAAATCATTTGCAAGTTGAGAAAAGGCATGGTCAAAAACAAATTCACCATAGCTATGCCCCTTTATATACAAAGGTGCAAAAGCAACAAGAGTTTCTCCTTCCCACAATGCCAAGTGAGAAGGTTGCCAACCTGATTTTGCGGCAACACTACCTGAGACCTCTAGAGCAGCAAGCCAATCCCATTGAAGAAATGGAGAAACTTTTTTACCTAAAAGAGCTGTCATATCCTCTTTTTTAATTTCTTTAATTGAGCGATACCATCTAGAGATAATTTTGACCATCTTAGAGTTAGCAAACGTAGAGATTAAATATAGAGTCTGGTAAAATAAGTTTAAACATAAAAAGAGTTCTTAAAAAAGTGGGGAATAAATTACCAGCCAAGATGTAGTTTAAATCTAGACACAATATCTATAAATCTTCAACATCTTTTGAACGATTGCGCAAATATCTGACCATCAACTCATTTTGACCTATAGGTTTATTCTCTACTAGAAGCCAAGCCTCTGACGCAGCAATTGTAAAAGGCAAGTCAGAGTTAGACATTGGTATCCAAGTATGGAAACCACCAAGAATTCTTGGAGTAATGGTTAGCTGTAGCTCATCAACAAGATCAGCATGTAGTAAGGAGTTTGACAACTTTGCACCTCCTAGAATTGCAACTCTTGAAATACCCAATTCAGTCAATCTCGAAAGTGTCAGATTCCAATCACCAGTAAAAGTTAGCTGGCGATCATAACCTTGGGGAGCGGCTAATTGTTCATCAATTAAATCAGATTGTATGGAGCGCAATAACCAGCGCTCTACAGGTTGTTTAAAGAAAGTCCAATTATTAGAGTGAGAATTACCTTTACTAAGAATTATAGATATTGGCTGTTTAGAACGTCCTTCTAAAGTCCTCTTTTCTAAAAGATCAGACTGCTTAATAAGGCATGTACTTTTATGTGTCCGGAGTGTCTTATCGCCCATCAAAGTCCCATCAGCCCAAGCAAGCGCTTCTTCCAAAACACGACGATCGCCAGAGCTCCCGAGTGTCAATCCACCATCAAAGGGAAAGGCTAATCGCCCATCCAAGCTAATAGCTAAAACAAGACGAACCCAAGGTGAATTCAATTTTTCATTGAAAAAGAAGCAGAGTGATTCAACGATTCCAGCATGAAATCTTTTCTAGGCGACTCTACATAAACTTCAGCAGCATTATTTGGACTCTCTTGCAATCGAATCTTCTGAAGCTGAACCCCAATATTCATAATTGGCTCAGTAAGAATATCTGCAATGTGAAGGGCAATATTCTCAGCAGTAGGAACACAAGTTTCAAAGTGAGCTATATCTTTATTAAGGAAAGTATGATCAAAACGTTCTACAACTAAATCTTCCACTAAACCCTGCAGAGTTGCTAAATCGCAGATCATTCCAGTTCTTGGATCAACTGAACCTTTAACAGTGACATCCAATAAATAATTGTGTCCATGACCGTTTGGCCTCGCGCATTTCCCATAGGTGGTTTCATTCTCATGCTGTGTCAATTCTGCTCTCGCCAAGCGATGTGCAGCAGAAAAATGAGTCCTGATTGAGATAGAAGTCTCCATAGCATCTCCAGAATAATTTGCCCAAAGGCGAGGGTGTTCATAAAGACAAAGGTCCACGATAGGTAAATAAGGTGCAAGCCTTCTCCATATGACTTGAACTAAAGCTTCAGTTGTAGGTAAGCAACCTGTGGGTTGAGAAAGATCAAACTCAGGCCAAGCTTCATTGAGAAAGGCAAAGTCGAGTTGATCAGTGACTTCAGTTCTAATTGCAGATTTCACATCAGAAAGGTTTAAAACCATCCCATCTGAATTTAATGCCCCTGATAGTGAAACAATCAATTCATAATTGTGACCATGGCCTGGAGTTTTGGCACATAAACCAAAAAGAGAAAAGTTTTCATCTTCAGAGAGCTCAGGCAACCTATAAAGGTGACTGGCACTAAAGCCAGCCCTTCGCGTAATCACGCATTGCCTACCCTGCCCATGAGATTTCTTTAAGGAGGTCTCAATCATGGCAGTCTCGCGACAAGAATCATCCTAGTTATGTTTGTCAATTTCAGGTAAATGGCAGAGATGCAACATCCACACCCTATTAAACAACGACTTGGTGGAAGGAACCTATATCTAATAGGGATGATGGGTTCAGGGAAAACAAGCTCCGGAAAACCATTAGCGAAGCAACTTGGTTATGGTTTCATCGATGTAGACAAAGTCATAGAAGAGCTTCTAGGTAAATCAATTCAATCAATATTTGATGAGGAAGGAGAGGTGCAATTCCGAGAGATAGAAGCTCAGGTCCTACAAAACATAGGGCAAAGACACTCTTTGGTAGTAGCAACTGGTGGGGGAGTGATCACCAAATCAACTAACTGGGGAATTCTTCACCAAGGAGTAGTGATTTGGCTAAATACAAATCCAGAACAAATACTAAATCGGCTTAGTTCAGACCAAAACAAAAGGCCATTGCTACAAAAAAACAACAAAGAAGCAGTCTTCTATTCAATATTAAAAGAGCGACAAGCCCTTTATTCAGAGGCAGACTTACATCTCAATGTAGACATAGAGCCCCCTGGAGAAGTCGCAAGAATGATCATTGAGAAGTTACCTTCAATTATTAGATCACCGGAGGATCCAGCCGCACCGCATACCACCTCAAAATAAAGCCTGTTTCCCATTCAAGATCACAAGCAGTTTCAAGAAGTCTCTTAGCAGCCGCTTCAATAGAAGGCTGGGCTTTCAAGTCCTGAGGAATCTCCTCGATAGTTTCAAGCCAACTCTGAAGCCAAAGCAGAGTTTGTTCTGCACTAAGTAATTGCTCGTCCTTACCAGGTTCTAAAACGACATAGTCATCACATGAATGAATTAGTGGATCAGACATCCCAAAAGACCTCTTTGCCCTTTTAAATCAGAATAAGAACACTTTCATAATCCAAATTAGAACAGGGGTCTTTCATTGACCTCAGAGGCGAAAAACAGCAGCTTTGGCAAAACCAGGTTTAATCTCAATTATTCTGTAACTAACCTCTTGAAGCTAAATGCCATCCTCACCCTTAAACAAAAGGGTAAGAAGGATGGCATTAATACAACTCCAACATGTTTATTTCAGCCTATCAAGAGGCACAGTAGCTATCACATAGATCATTAATTAGCCATGGGTGAATTTTTCTCAAATGTTGCTAGGTATCCCAAATACCTAATCACCATTATTCTTGGTGTATTCGCCTCGGTATTAGGCCCCTTAATTCAAAGAAGCCGCAATCCAGTCACCGCTGTAGCACTTATAGGTGCATTAATAAGTGGAATCATCACCCTCTCACTAATACTCCATGCGATGGTCAATCCATCGCCAATCTCCGGAACTTAAAACAGGTCTCTCACCAAGCATGGCAAAAGGACGCAGAGTGGAACGAGTTGCTTCGCTGATTCGCCGAGAAGTCAGCGAGCTGCTGACAAATGCAGTTCACGATGAAAGAGTCCGTAAAGGCATGCTGACCATCACTGACGTAGAAGTCTCAGGGGACTTACAGCACTGCAAAATATTTGTGAGTATCTACGGAAGAGACACCAATTGTGAAGAAGTAATGGATGGACTGAGTGCCGCAAGTAGCTTCCTCCGAGGAGAGTTAGGCAGAAGATTACAAATGAGGCGGGCTCCAGAAATTATCTTCAAGCTAGATAAAGGAATGGAGAAAGGGGCGTCTGTACTAAATATTCTTGAACAACTCAAAGAAGCGCGGCAAGCTAGTAATAAGAGTGTTCAAGATGATTCAATAAATTAATGTCTGGGAAAGTTGAAAAGAGCTTAAGAAGTCAGGTAGCAGAACTCTTTATAGTTAGGGCAAGCGGACATAATTCTGACAAACAAAGAAGATATCCAGCATGGGAGTTAAGCAACGCCCATCTCAAAAGACTGCTCAACGAGGGAATAGGCGGTGTCATCCTATTCGGCGGTAGTACCAATGAAGTTAAAGAACGCTGTAAAACTCTGCTTGATTGGGCTCAAAAGCCACTACTACTTTGCGCTGACATTGAAGAAGGGGTAGGTCAACGCTTTGAAGGAGGGACTTGGTTTGTTCCTCCTATGGCAATAAGCCGCATATATGCTGAAAACCCTTTAAAAGGAATTGAACTGGCAGAACTTTATGGCAGGTACACCGCTTATCAGGCAAAATTTTGTGGGATAAATTGGATCCTTGGTCCTGTTTGCGACATAAACAACAACCCCAAAAACCCCGTAATTAATTTAAGGGCATGGGGCGAAGAAGAAGCAACCGTCTCCACACTTATATGCGCATTTCATAGAGGCGTAACTAAAGAAAAGTTACTTACTTGTGCAAAACACTTTCCAGGCCATGGAGATACCTCCATTGATTCACATCTTGATCTTCCTATTATCAAACATAATCTTAGTCAACTAAAAAGTCGTGAGCTTCTTCCTTTTATCGCTGCTATTAATGAAGGTGTCAAATGTGTAATGACAGGCCATTTACTTTTAGAGGCTATTGATAGAAATCTTCCTGCAACACTTTCTAAAAAAATAATTAACGAGATCCTAAGGAAAGAAATGAAATATGAAGATCTTATAGTGACAGATGCACTAATCATGAATTCGATTAGCAAGAAATTTGGAAATAGCGAAGCTGTTATTTTGGCATTTGAAGCAGGAGTTGACTTAATTCTTATGCCAGAGGATATAGATGATGCAATAAATTCACTTTGTGAAGCAATTAATTCTGGGAGAATTTCAAGAGACCGTCTTAATGAATCATTATCAAGAAGAAAAAGAATCTTAGAAGAGTTGGCAACAGGTACTAATAAAGCTAATCTTCTTAATGACTCAAAAAAACAATCACCGATAGAGCTAAAAATACATAATAAATTTTCGAATGAACTTATAATTAATTCTCAAATAATTATCAATCCCAACACGGTTTTAAATAATGGAAATCCGGTAAATCTTGTAAGAGTAGATGAAGTATTGGATAGCCAAATTCTTAGCAAATCCTCACCAGCATTATCCTTACCCTCATCTATTGGTTTTAAGAATATCATTTGCCATAAGGATGGCGTTTCCCCTTGGAGTAATGATGAATTGAACCCTTTATCATTTGAAAAACTAGGCACTGGTCCTATCTTTCTTCAACTATTTATCAGAGGAAATCCTTTCACGGAGAATGGTCACGAACAAGAACAGTGGGTAGCAGCTGTGAAGCAATTACAAAAAAAGGAACGTCTTCTGGGCCTAATAGTGTATGGGACTCCATACTTATGGGATAAATTAATCAAAGTCCTTAACCCTCTGCTACCAGCAGCATATAGCCCTGGTCAAATGCAAGACGCTCAAGAGCTTGCACTTAAGTCATTAATTAATTCAGAATATTTAGCTTCTGATTCACATAAAGGGATACGAACAAGCTTTACTAATTAATTACCAATGCTTGAATAAAAATATCTACAAAGCTTACTCATCTAATGAATTATTCATTAAAACTATGCGGCAAAACTCCCAAAACCTCTCCTTGCATGGCAAGGTAAAGATAGGTGATTAAAACAGATGCAAAGTACAGCTAAGCAACCTCTTAAGGGTAAAACAGTGATTGTTACTAGAGCGATCGAACAACAAGGGAAAGCTAAAGAAATGCTCGAAAGTCTTGGAGCAACAGTTATGAGCCTTCCGGTACTAATTATTGAGCCGCCAAGTGATTGGAGGCCTTTAGACAATGCCTTACGCGAGCTAGAAAGTTTCGACTGGATTATTTTCTCCAGTGCTAATGGTGTTCAAGCAGTCGAAGAAAGACTAAACAAAATAGAAAAATGTCTTTCTCAACTCCCAAAACAATTGAACATAGCTGCCATGGGAATAAGAACTGCAGAGTTGATCAAAAAGATTGGAGCTCAAATCAATTTCATTCCGCCAAACTTTGTTGCTGACAGTTTGATTAAACATTTTCCCGTTTCTTGCAAAGGCCTAAAGATTCTTTTACCCAGAGTTCAAAGTGGTGGAAGAACCATTCTCGCAGAAGCCTTTGAGACTGATGGTGCTCATGTTATTGAAGTGGCTGCATATGAATCTTCTTGCCCAAAGACGATTCCTGAAGATACTCTGAACGCAATCAAGAGAAAGAAAGTTGATGCAATCGCTTTCACTAGCGGAAAAAGTGCGATGCATACTGCTGAATTGCTCAAGCAATCCTTGGGTGGAGATTGGGCGAAAGAGCTTGAAAAAGTGAAATTAATATCGATTGGTCCACAAACAACTTTAAGTATTCAAAAATGTTTCGGGAGGGTCTCTGGTGAAGCAAATCCGCACGACCTCCAAGGGCTAACAATTAGCTGCATCAAATCTTTAAACTCAATCTAAGGTGTATTTGATTCGATTAATATCAATCATCAATCTAATTGATATTAAATCTTTGGATAGTAACTAATTCTCAACAAAAAATAGAGTGGAGAGATTAGGGTATGGCTCCATAACCACCTTGCACAAGATCACGGAATCTATCTAGATTTGCTTGCAATTCGTTAGTCACCATACCACCTAAAATGTTAGCTTCCATTAATGGTGCCAATATTTTAGGCAACTCATAAGTAACACTAAGTTTAACTATTGTTAGTCGCTCTTCCTCTTGATAAAAGCGGACTGAACCTTTTGTAGGTAAACCACCTACTGACTCCCATTGAAGTTTTTGTGCATCAATTCGCTCTGTAATTCTTGCTTTCCACTTAAAACGAAACCCATTTGCCGCCAATGTCCATTCAGTTAAGTCAGGAAGTGTACTTGTCTCTTCATCGATTGTCTTTACCGATTCAATCCAACTCATCCATAGTGGCATTGCATCCAAATCACTCCAGACTTTCCATACCTGTTCAGCTGGAGCTTTGATATTGCTAGTAACGGTGTGTTGAAGCCAGCGTCCCATTTTTAATCAAGAATTAACTAATAGAGAAGATGATTTACCCAAAATCTCCCCAGCAGCCAAATGCCCACTCATTGTTGCACCCTCCATAGAATCAATGTAATCCTGACGAGTGTAACTTCCTGCAAGATAAAAATTGCTAATCGGTGTTGATTGCTTCGGTCTAAATTTTTCCATCCCAGGTGCTTCTCTATAAAGTGATTGAGCAAGTTTGACTACATTGCTCCAAACCATATCTAAAGAGCGAGAGGAAGGAAAAAGTTTGCGAACCTGAGCATCAGTATGAGCAGCAATCTCTTCAACAGATTTTTTTATCCAGGGATCTCCAGGTGTTAACACACACTGCAATAAAGACCCCAGTCCCGAACGGCGATAATCTTCAGGGCTAGCAAGTGCCAAGTCTGCAAAACAACTAAAGTCAGCGTCTGCGGTATATAGCAAATTATCCAAGCCAGCAGGTGTTTCTAAGTTGATCCTCCGATTGTTGTCATTGCCTAGCTCGGTAACCCAACCGTTGTATCTAAGTTGAACAGTGGCGACCGGAACAGCTTCTAACTTGTCTATAAGCTCAAATTGTTTAAATCTTTTCCATTGCTCTGGGATGATTTTCTTGATTCCGGGGACATCACAGGCCGCAAGATATATATCTGCCTGAACATTAACTTCACCGTCTGGAGTTCCCATTAAAAGTCCTGTGACCACAGGGTCACTTTTGTCCTCAAATAAGACGTTTAAAACACGGTGACGTAAATGCAGCTTTCCCCCTCGAGACTTAATGAACTCCAGAATTGGAGCAGTTAACCAACGATGAGGAGAGCCCTTCAATAAATTAAGTTTGGACGCCTCAGTTCGAGTGGCAAACATGATAAATATTGTGAGCATGCATCTAGCCGAGATTGCCTCACAATCAATAAAACCCAATGCATAAGCAATGGGATTCCACATCCGTTCAATGCTCTTCAAACTGCCTCCATGGGATAGAAACCAGTTCTGAAAACTTACTGAGTCCAGAGCTCTAATAGTGCTCATTGCACCTTGATAATCCACTAAGCCTCTTACTATTGGGCTAGTCCCCAATGCAAGAGCATTTCTTAACTTATCGATCCAACTCAACTGAGAAGTAGTGAAGAAGGCCTTCAAGCCATTAAATGGCGCCCCAATCCCAAATCTAAAGTCTAAAGAGCGGAGATCTCCTCCCTTATTTACAAATAAATGCGTGTGGTCCTTAGGAAGAAGGTTGTCAATTGCACCAACTTTGCGCATCAGTGCAAAAAGATTCGAATAATTAAAAAAGAAAACATGCAACCCCATTTCAATATGGTTACCATTCGAGTCTTCCCAGCTACCAACCTTCCCTCCTATGAAAGGCCTGGCTTCATAGAGGTCAACCTCATGGCCAGCTTCAACAAGGTCTACAGCTGCCGTTAAGCCAGCAAGACCAGCACCGATAATCGCTACGCGCACCAATTCTTTGAGTAGGACTTATTGACTCTATTTACAAGACTGCCAGATTTGTAGCAGGCAAAACCCAACAACTATTAATAAAGTAAGCAAAGGAGAGTAATTTCCATGAACAGCCCTATCCCCACGGCCATTACCCATACTGCTGCAGATGGGAAAGGGATTCTAATAACAGAACCTGCAATGCAGCAACTCTCACGCCTATGTCTTGAACAGGAAGAAGGAAAAGTTCTGCGAGTGGGAGTCCGTTCGGGAGGATGTAGCGGTATGAGTTACACGATGGACTTTGTTACTTCCTCTGAAATCCAAAAAGATGACGAAATTTATGAATATTCTTGTAAAGATGGCAACTCTTTCCGTGTGATTTGCGACCCAAAGAGCCTGCTATACATTTATGGCATGCAACTAGATTTCAGCACTGATTTAATAGGAGGAGGGTTTAATTTCAGCAACCCAAATGCAACTCAAACCTGCGGGTGTGGTAGCTCTTTTGCAGTATGAGGTTTAATGGACTCTTACCCGTTGGAGTCTATTTAGACCTAAGGAGTTCCATCGCACCAAATGGAGTCGAACAAAGCAATTTCCTTCGAACAAGCAATGGCTCGCTATGAGTCCGGTACTCAAGCCATTGATCTGATAGAAGACTTCAAATCAATCACAGTTGCAATGCCAGATCAATCAGCTGGCTGGACATGCTTAGCCTGGCTACAGTTGCTTAGCAATAAACCCAATGAGGCTCTTCGGTCCGCCAAGATCGCAGTAAAACTAAACAGCCAAGATCCGCAAGCCAGAATTAATCTCAGCCTTGCTCTGCTTGAGACCAAGTCCAAAGGAGTCCGGGATCATATTGATTTTGTAAAAAAAATGACTATTGCAGTACCTGAATTAAAAAAAGAGTTGAAAGCTTCTATTGCGGATGGAATGAATCGTAAACCAAACTGGGAATCAATCAAGAAAGTAAAAACCTGGCTAGAAATCTAACTTGGCAAAAATTCTTTTACTGAGCAATGGTCATGGTGAGGACCTCTCAGGTTCTTTAATAGGAAAGAGTCTTGAAAAAATTGGCCACCAAGTTTTTGCTCTTCCAATGGTAGGTACTGGGAAGGCCTACTCACGCCAAGGAATAAAGATAATTTGCAAAGGTAAAAACTTCAAAACAGGGGGACTTGGTTATACAAGCTTGAAAGGAAGAATAACAGAAATAGTTGAAGGCCAGCTCCTTTATTTAATAACAAAAGTTTGGCACTTTTTAAGCACAGCGAAAACTTATGACCTAGTTGTTGTTATAGGAGATGTACTACCAGTGATAACCGCATGGATTGGAAACCTCAATACATGTGTCTACTTAGTAGCATATTCAAGTCATTATGAAGGCAAATTAAGCCTCCCCTGGCCTTGTAAGTCTTGCTTAAGGAGTAGAAAGTTTTTAGGGATTTATAGCAGAGATCAACTAACAGCAGAAGACTTATCAAAACAATTGGATCGCGATGTTTTATTTCTTGGGAACCCCTTTATGGATGAGGTGCTAACCGAAAAGAAACATTTACCAAAGTGCATTCATAGAATAGGACTTCTGCCTGGAAGTCGAAGACCTGAACTCGAAAATAACTTGCTATTCATGCTTTCTGTTATTGAATTTCTTCCTGAAAAATTACTAGTCAATGAAGGTTTGGAGTTAGACTTGGGCTTAGTAAATAGCATGGGTGACAATGATCTAAAAAGATTAATTTCAAAAACAAGCTGGCAATTAGTAAAAAATAACTCCAGGAAAACTACAGAGCTTATTCGCAATCAACATCTAATAACTGTCCGTCGTGATTCGTTCAATTCAGTACTTCAATCAAGTGACATCCTGCTCTGCATGGCTGGCACAGCTGCCGAGCAAGCAGTGGGTTTAGCCAAGCCAGTTTTACAGCTCCCGGGGAATGGTCCCCAATTTACAAATACTTTTGCAGAAGCTCAAAGACGTTTACTAGGGCCAACTGTCTTTTGTGCCGATGGCGCAACAGGAAGTTCTATTAACTTTGCGAACACTGCGAATCTGGCAATCAAATTACTTGCGGAACTTAAAGGTAGCGATATGAGCCTCAAAAAAGATTGCAATCAACAAGCAAAAGTGAGACTGGGGACATCAGGTGGGGCAAAGCTAATTGCATTAGATATTTCAAATAAAATAACGAAGTAACTTAAAAGTTTTATCTAAAAACTCATAAAAAGGATTTGTCTTAAATAACAAAATCCTAATTAATTGAAGCCTCAAGTGCTTTTGTCAGGTCTGAGTAAAGGAATGAGAAGCCTCTTGCTCTTAATCGGTCTGAGCAAACAAATTGACCTTCAAGAACTACTCTGGCACCATCTCCAAGCAAAACTTTAAGGAAAGGGCCAGGAACTGGAAGCAAGCTTGGTCTCCCTAAAGTTTTACCCAAAGTTGCGGCAAATGTAGCCATTGAAATTGGTTGCGGGGAAACAGCATTAAAGACCCCAGACCACGACTTGTTTTCTATCGCCTTCTTAATCAACTCGCAAAGATCCGATCGGTGTATCCAACTCATCCACTGAAGGCCACTCCCAATCGGCCCTCCAAATCCAGCGCGAAAAATAGGCAGCATCTTTCCCAAAGCGCCTCCATCTGACTCAAGAACAATCCCAATACGCATCACCACAAGCCTTGTTCTGGATGGTTTATTAGCTGCAGCTGCTTCCCATCTTTCGCAAAGTCTGGCCAAAAAATCATTTCCAGCAGGACTTGTTTCTGTGAAATGAGAATCTAAGCTCGTCCCGTAATAACCAATAGCAGAAGCATTTATAAGAACCTTTGGAGGTTTTCTTAATTTACCCATAGCTCTCACCATTGCAGTTGTAGTCACAAGTCTGCTTTCTTCAAGTCGCTTGCAATGACTCACTGTCCAACGCTGCTCTGCAATTGGTTCACCGGCTAGATTCACTACACCATCTGCCACTCGTAAAGCGCTAAGAAGAGGTTCTTCTTCCCAAGCAGTGGCATCAGAAGGATCTACTTGAAGAAAGGACAGATTGCCACCTAAAGGCTCCTGGCCGATAGAAAAATTTCCTTTACGACTTACCACCGTTAAATCATGTCCAGCCTTTAACAAAAGGGGAAGCAATTCACGACCGACAAAGCCGGTGCAACCAACTAGAAGTAGGTGCATCTAAAGACCAAGGTATTGGCTGTGACAATAATGTATTCACTCAAAAAGAAATCAACCCTTAATGGAGTAGAAACTCTCAAAATTAATTCCAAAACAAAAAACCATATTCCACACCAAGCCATCCTAATCTTCAAATCAAAAGGATTTAGCATGATCCATGCTCAGTGCTGCAAATGACTGAAAGTCCCTCCCCAAGTCAAGCTCCAATCCAAAAGAAAGAAGTGCCTCGCTTTAAAAGAGGTTCACTGATAAGAGTTAAACGTATTGAATATCAAAACAGTCTTGAATCCTTAGCCAGCGACCCATCTCCTCCTGAATATATCTTCGAAGGGCCTGGGGAAATACTTTCAATCAAAGGTGACTACGCACAAGTGCGCTGGCGAAAACCTGTACCTGATGTATGGCTACCAACTAGTAATTTGGAAGCCTGGTCATGATTAAAGCTTCGCCCTGAAATGTTTAATTCATTGATTGTTCAATATTCTGAATCGCTCTAGGTAGAGACCTAACTGCATCAGGTAATCGCCAGATATAACCACTTAAAACACCACTCAGATCACTCAGAGCGACAAGAACAACATTGTGATGTTTTTGACTTGCCCTCTCTGCAATTTTTGCCGCCTCCCAAGGATTCCAATCAGCCAACGTGACTACACTTAGATAAGCGCTAGGCCAAGCGTTTTCAGGAAGCACCTTCTCAAGCACGCGGAAATGAATAGCGGCTTCCCCTGGACGATTTAACAAAGCTTCGAGCAAGGCTAGTGTCCAACGAGCCTTTACATCCAGAGGATTTATAGCCAAAGCCTGGAGTGCCTTTTCACGCACTTTTCTTCGGTAGCTAAAATGACCATCAAGCATATGTTCAACTGCGACGGTAGCAAAAACTGAGTCCAATCCCTTAGGGCCTTCTTTTAAACCCATAGCAAGGGCAGGGAATCGCAATGCAAAATCAGGGCTAGTTAATGCGTTCCTTCGACGTATCCAAAGAGAGTAGCTATTACCCTCCTTATTGCGACGGAATTGATTTATTTGAACAAATACTCCACTTGTCCTCACTGCATGGTCAAGCTTCATAGCCGAATCCCGCACAGACCCCTGATCTCCCTCCGCGAGGATCACTGCCTTAGCATGATTTAAAACAGGGTCAACATCTCTCTCACTACTACCTAGCTGTCTACCCAAAAGCTGCCCCCCTCCACGGCGTCCAAAATAAGTAAAATTATGTTGATTTAAGTCTGGCGTACTAGGAACAACAATCACCGTTAGAGGTTCTCCTTGAGGCTCTAACTCCCCAACTGCCATAATAATTTCCTCCAAAGGGCCCTGATGCCCTTGATTAAATCGAGTCATACGAGCCGAAAAGGCTCCAGGCATAATTGCTACGCAACCTGCTAGCAAGGTTGAGGGTAACAATCGTCTTGAAGTCTTTGGCCAGTTTTGATTCAACCAAAGCCCCCACTGCCACCAACATCTCGCAAAAACCAAAAGTAATAGAGGTAACAAAGGGGTGATATAACGATCACCCTTATTTGGGCTCAGAGAAGTCAACAGCCAAGCAGCTATAAGATTAAAAAGAAGCCATTTCCAAGCAAAGGAATCATCATTTGCGTTAAACCGTCTGCCAGATTCCTTATTTTTGAAATTCATTAATAGCCATAGGACTCCCCCCGAGAATCCAACCAAGAAAAGTACTAACCCCAGTTGATTCGGCAAAATCTTTGGGTACCAAATCCAATTTTCTAAAGTCAATATTGAAGGGTCACCTTCACGAGCAGCTGATTCAATGACTGCCCTATTTGTCCCGCCTAAAGTAGTTATCCAATTATGGTGCAGCCAAGGCGACAATAAAGCTACACCTAATATCAGTCCAACAAGAAACTGAACTTTCCTCTTAAGAGGACCTCGGGCTGCTGACAAAAAAACCCAAATCAGAGCTGGGGCAATTGCTAACAGAGCACTCTGCTTTATCAAAACTGCTGCCGAAGTAAGCAGTACAGCTAAAAATGCCTGCCCCCAAGAAGAACCGCTTTGAGGATCACACCAACACCCAAGTCGCCATAATGCAAGCGTAGTCATTGCAGTTAGAGGCATCTCCAAGACATAGTCCGTTCGTAGCTCTAACAACGCAGGTGCAAATGCCACAAAAAATGCAGCCATCAAAGCAACTTCTGGTCCTCTCAATCGAAGCCCCCAAGCTGTTACACCTCCAAGCAAAAGTCCATGCCAAAGGCTCAAACTCCAAGCAGCCTGATGAGGTGAATCCCCTGCGAGGGCAATGACAGTACCATTAACTAGGGAGGCAAGGGGAGGAATCTTGGGGGAGAGGTCAAGCATTGCATCCAAACCTTGCCATTGACCTCCCGGCAAAATCCCCAAAGCCCGACCATGGTCTAAAGCACTGTTTAGATAGTCAGCCTGATCCCAAGATGGAATCCCATTAAATTGACCCCACCAAATACGGTCCATGGCAGTTGCAAGCAACCAAATCAATGCAACAAGAGTCCAAACCCTCCATGAACTTTTCATAAAGCCTCTGATCGCGAGCGTTCCTTTTGCAGATGACTACGTAATTTCTTTGCTTCTCTCAACATTTCTCTACCATCATGGAGGTAATCATCGACATACCCCATTGTGTAGCGTTCAAACTCTGCAATGGAGTCTTCAACCTTCGATAGGCAATGATAAAGACTTAACCCAAATTCGCGCGCTGAAACTGGTATCGAAATAGCTCTATATAAATTATTCACCTTATCAAGACGATTTCTACTCTGCTCCAAATAGAGACAAAAACTCTCCATAAGTGAATCATCATAAGGATCAGCAGATAAAGCTCTTAACTGTTCTGGAAAAGGGTTAATTATTTGCCCCAGCAATCGATCGATGGGCAAATAAACTTTTAACAGCCAACGTGATAGAGCATCGTCTTCTTGTGCCGACTTACTCTTCGCAACTCTAGCAACCGCATTAGCACAAGCATCACGAACACCTCGTTGTTTAGCCTCTACTGAAAGAGATTTTTGACAGCTAATTTCCAGATCATATTTCAAACGACTCTCTGGGTCGCCCAGTACTTCCCAAGCTGCATTTAACTCAAGAATCTTTTTTTCATCTCCACCCGCATCTGGATGGTGCTTCTTAACCAAATTTCGATAAGCCGACTTAAGTTCTACTGGGCTCGCTTGAACAGTTACGCCAAGTATTTCATAAAGATCTTTGCCTGTAACTCTAAATTTATTGGATTGATTCATAGATGATTATCTACTCCATGTGGAGTAGCAAGGACACCAGAAAACATTGGTGTAGAAAGATATCGCTCACCAAAACTGGGCAAGACTACTAAAACTCGTTTCTTTGTCATTTCAGCTCTTAAAGCTACCTCCAATGCTGCTGCAACAGCAGCCCCACTACTAACTCCACTCAACAAACCTTCCTCTCGTGCTAACCGCCGACCCATTTCCATAGCTTCTTGATCGGTGATGCTAACAATTTCATCTATTAAAGAAGCATCAAGAACAGCTGGAACAAATCCCGCCCCAATGCCCTGAATCAAATGCGGACCAGGGGGGTCTCCCTTCAAAACTGAACTTGACGCAGGTTCAACCGCAATCACTTTCATATATGGATTACGTTTCTTCAGTAATCGAGCACAACCTGTGAGAGTCCCGCCAGTCCCAACTCCTGCAACTAATACATCTATACAGCCATCGCAATCAGTCCATATCTCTTCAGCCGTTGTAAGTTCATGAACCATAGGATTGGAAGGATTATCAAACTGTTGAAGAAGGTATGCCTCTGGCATTTTGGCAACTAATTCCTTAGCAAGATCAATAGCTCCTTGGATTCCTTCACTGCCTGGAGTTAATTGAAGTTCAGCACCATACGCCCTAAGCATTGATCGACGTTCAATGCTCATAGTGTCTGGCATTGTAAGAATAAGTCGATAGCCCTTAGCAGCTGCAACCATAGCTAGAGCGATGCCTGTATTCCCACTTGTCGGCTCTACCAAAACAGTCCTGCCAGGAGAGATAGTCCCCGTCAATTCCGCATTCTTAACCATTGCTTCAGCTATACGATCCTTCACTGAAGCGGTAGGGTTAAAGCTTTCTAATTTTGCAATTATCTCTGCTTCACACCCTAAGCTCTTAGGCAAGCGATTTAATCTCACTAGAGGCGTTCTGCCAACTAGAGCTGTAATGTCAGACGCAATGGGCATGGATTATCACAAGATCATTCCTTACAACCATCCAAACAAAAACCTGGGGAATAGTAAAAAGCTGTAGTTACAAAAAACCAAAATTTCATACATGCTCTGAATTTTTGAATGAATTAATTCGTGCAGTTGGAAAAGAAGAGCCCCTGATCGCAGAATACGATCAAGGGCTCGATTTAAGTTATTTGATCTAGTTCAAGGAAAGAGATCAGAACTTAAATGTAGTCTTCACGAGAGCACC
>QCKJ01000001.1 GCA_003215435.1 Prochlorococcus sp. AG-409-M05 | reverse complement strand
TGGCACTACTTTTTTAGCTCCAGTCCTCCTTAGATTTGTTCTGAAAGATAAAACTCCTTCTGGTGGAAACTCCATCCCAGATGATGTAGCGGCGAATCCAGTTGGATTGCTGTAGTTCTTCCTTCGATAACTTCTTCAGAAAAGATCAAGGAAAATAGATTTCTTTTATTTGAAAACTTGGCAATTTGTTGGTCTGCTGTATAGCATCTTGTCTCCCTTCCACTTATTTAGAAAGTTTGATGTCTGCTCCCCCCGTCGCTTGTGATGCTGCTTGGAGCTTTTTGGGTCATCAGGTTCACTGCTTAAGCAGTAAGCCAGAAACTTTTGTTGATGCGAGCATTTCCAATAATCCTGCAGTTTTGTTGGTTCATGGATTTGGAGCTTCTACTGATCATTGGCGACACAATATCCCAGTCATTTCTAGAACTCATGAGGTGCATGCATTAGATCTTCTCGGTTTTGGTCGAAGTGCAAAGCCTTCAGATCTTGACTATTGCGGAGATCTTTGGAGGAAACAACTTGTTGCTTATGTCCGGGAAGAGATAGGAAGGCCAACTGTTTTGGTTGGGAATTCATTAGGTGGCTATGCGGCCTTAGCAGCTGGTGCAGATCTTGGGATAGAAGCCGCTGGTGTTGTTTTGTTGAATGCAGCTGGATATTTCAGCGATAGTCAAAAAAGTGGTACTTCAAATGGCGTCTTAAGCAAGTTAAGGAAATTTTTTGGGAGGGGCATTTTGAATGACCCAATTATTCAAAGACTCATATTTGAAAACTTGAGGAACCCTTCTACTATTCGTCGAACGCTTAATCAGGTTTATATCGATAGCACAAATGTTGACGACTATTTGGTCGAGGCCATTAGGCGACCTTCATTAGATCCTGGTGCTTTTGGGGTCTTTCGCAGTGTCTTTGACCCTCAAGGGCCAAAAGGTGAGCCCTTAGATCATCTCTTCAGTCAGCTGGAATCTCCTCTTTTACTGCTCTGGGGAACTCTTGATCCATGGATGAATTCTGCTGGAAAACGTGCCAGTTTTAAAAGATATGCACCTTCAGCTACTACTGAGGTTATCTTGCAGGCTGGACATTGTCCTCATGACGAGGTGCCAGATCAAGTGAATGCTGCGTTGTTAAATTGGCTAGAGGAGTTGAAGATGCTTTAACAAGGGGTTCTTTAGGTTCTTTCTAATTCTTCTTCACGTTTCAATGAATATATGAGGGTTAATAAACTTCTTCAAAAAGACTCCCCCTACCCTCATTGGGAATATTTGTGCACAGAAAGTAATGACAGACTAAGAATTATCCCGGAAAGAGGCGGATTGATTTCTGAATGGAGGTGTAACGGAAGAGAAGTACTTTATTTTGACGAGGAAAGGTTTAGGGATAATCATAAAAGCATTAGAGGTGGGATCCCGATCCTATTTCCTATTTGTGGGAGCTTGCCTAACAATGTATTACCTTTACCCCAGGGCAATTTTATACTTAAGCAACATGGTTTTGCTAGAGATATTAAATGGGAATTAGGGTTAATTGATGAGAAAGAAGGAGTCTCTTTAACTTGTTTAGATAGCGAGCAAACTCGTTCTATGTACCCCTTCTCGTTCTCTCTAGGAATAGAGGTGGTCCTTGTCTCAGGCGGAATGCAGATTCTTATAAAAATAGAAAATCGCGACAAGGTTCAAATGCCATATAGCTTTGGATTGCACCCATATTTTTTAGTTAGTAAATTGCAGAATATAAGTATTCAAGGTCTACCTGAGGACTGCTTTAATTTTCTGGAGATGTCAAATGAAAAAACTTATTTACAGCAGGAAAGGTTTTCTAGTGGAGTCGATTTTTTAACATCGCCAAATAGCACTATTACCCTTTTAGATAAATTAATTGGACCTAGAATTGAATTAATACATGAAGAGCCAATGGATCTTACGGTTGTATGGACTGACCCGCCCCGTTCTATGATTTGTATTGAACCTTGGACTACCCCTAGGAATGGATTGATAAGTGGGGATCGAAAATTATTACTTGAACCTGGTGAAATCAAACATCTTAAATGCAAATATAGGGTTTTTTAATTGCTTAGCACCCCTGGAAGCCTGCCAGGAGAAAGTTGATTTTTAGGATCAAATTGGTTTTTAACTCTATTAATCATATTTGCTGACTTTGCATCTAACCAAGATGGAAGATCTATAATATTTTCGTCGGGTTTTGAAAGAACAGTTACTTGCCCGCCAAGATTTGACACCAGACTGCGAAAAGCCTTAACGCTAGAACACATTTGATTTGAATCTTGTGCAATCTTTTTCCACCCATCCCCCACTCCAATTCCAGAAGCAATTCGCCATTCCCAATCTTTTAAATCATTCATCTCGTTGCTATTTATTAGGTGCTTGATTCTTGCTGGAGGTATTGCAACCCTTATAAGCCAATAATCTTTAATAGATGACATCTTTGGGTATTCAAGGTTTGTTATAGGTCCATTCCATTGTTGAATGATAGCTTCAAGGTGGCATTTTTTTGCAATAGAGATGATTTTATTTATTTGATCATTAATTGCTCTTTTGTTAATACTTGCCATTCCTATTTGAATATTCCACTGCTTTGATGCTTTCTTTTCCAAGTCTAAATATTCTGGAGTTAAGGTTGATTTAAGGATTTCTTGTCTACACTCTTCAAGGCTTTCAGGTTTTCCTTCTAGGACCAGTAATGCATGCTCATTTTTTATGATTTGTGTTCGAAGAGTGATCTCAGTAATAACTGCGAGACTTCCCCAGCTTCCACATAGAAGACGCATTAAATCATAGCCTGCAACATTTTTAACTACTCTTCCCCCTGCATGAGCCGACAGTCCATTTGTTCTGATAATCCCTATTCCAATTATTTGATCTCTAACGCCCATATAACGATGCCTCAAGCTACCTGATAGGCCTCTAGCTATTAACCCTCCAATAGTCCCTGCACTTGAGGAAGTAAAGCTTGGCTGGCTCCCCCATGGCCAATCAACCGGTAGCCATTGACCATGAGTTGCTAAAGACTTTTGAAGGTCTGCCAGAGGAAGTCCACTTTCGACTGTGATTGTTAGGTCTTTAATTGAGTGATGGATGATTCCTGTGAGCTTGCTTAGGCTTAGAATTTTTGGTGAACACGTTAATCGGGGTCCCCAATTAACTCTTGTATTTAGACCACATGGTGAGAATGGCGTGCCTGATGCATATAAATCTTTTATTACTTCTGCAAGGTCCTGATGGGAAGTAGGGCATAAAGCAGCTTCAGTGTTAAGGGGGTGATTATTCACAAAAATTTCGGGGCTATGAAGATTATTGTTTTTGATGATGACCCCACTGGGTCTCAGACCGTGCATGGTTGCCCTTTGTTGCTTTCTTGGGAACTTGATGTCCTAAGAGAGGGGTTGTGCCATCCATCACCACTTATGTTTGTTCTTACTAATACTCGTTCTTTATTACCTTCTGCAGCTTCTGAACGTAATCGTGAGATTTGTAAGGCAATTAAAGGAGTGATCGCACAAGAGCAAATTGATCAAAAGGACCTTATTTTTATTAGTCGAGGTGATTCCACTTTGAGGGGGCATGGTGTATTAGAACCGAGAATTATTGAGAGTGAGCTTGGGCCTTTTGAGGCAACTTTTCATGTCCCTGCATTTTTTGAGGGAGGTCGAACAACTATTGATGGTGTCCATTTATTGGATGGGGTACCTGTGCATAAAACTTCTTATGCGAATGACAACTTGTTTGGTTTTCAAACTAGTCATCTTGCTTCTTGGTTGGAAGAGAAAAGTGGTGGGGACATTAAGAAAGATTTGGTTCAGAGATTGTCTTTGAACCAGCTTGACTTAGCTATTTCAAGTGCTTCAGGTTTGCGTTCCTTAGAGGAATGGATGTCTGCTTTACATGGCAATCAGCATGTTGTTGTAGATGCAGAGCACCCAAGACATTTGGAGGTATTCGGAAAGGTTGTTAGGAGTTTGCTTCTAAAGAAGAGATTTTTATTCCGCTCTGCTGCAAGTTTGATTAATGGCTTAGCTAAACTTGATGCTCAGACCTTAGGCCCTAAGGAGTTAGTTGACTTTCGCCGTCGTAATAATTTTGGGATTCCCTTAGAGGGAATGGTGATAGTTGGATCTTTTGTTCCACTTGCCGATATTCAGTTGAAGCGACTCCTAGAATCTTCTAAATGTGTAGGTATTGAGGTGCAATTAGCGACTGTTCTAAATGCTTTTTGGGAAAATAAGCAGGAAAAAATGTTACTTGATCTTGTAGAGGATTTGGTATCTAAGATTAGGTTAGCTTTATCTCAATTTAAAACTCCAGTTCTTTATACTAGTCGTGGTGAGATTAATTTTCTAAGCGCAGAGAAGAAGGTTGCTTTTGGTAAACTCATTGCTGAACTAATAGCTCGCATAACAGCCGTTGTTGCGCCTGAGATAGGTTACTTAATTAGTAAAGGAGGTATAACTACAAATACTTTACTTAGAGATGGGCTTCACATAAAAATCTTACAGCTAGATGGACAAATTTTGCCTGGATTGTCTTTGGTTAGATCTTTAAAATCCGGACCTTTTTGTGGTTTACCTATTCTAACTTTTCCTGGAAATCTTGGAGATGAAGGTACTCTCTTAGAAGCTTGGAGCTTGATGGAGACCTGCAGAATAAGCAAGTAACTGCATTGGATGAGCAACTTGAACTTTGCCTGTTAAGTATCTTCTTATCTGAAGCGTACAGCCAATATTAGGGCTGGCTATTAGCTCCGCCATTGTTTGCTTTAGCTCATTAACTTTCATATTCCCAAGTTCTTCTGCAACTGTTGGTTGAACAATATTGTATATACCAGCACTTCCACAGCAGACACCAGGCTCTTTTACTTCTTTAAGAGCTAGATATGGTATGTGCTTTAGAAGATTTCTAGGCTCTGAAGATATACCTTGACCATGAATCATATGGCAAGCATCGTGATAGACAACTGCAAAGGGATCATCTTTAGTTGATGGTCTCCCTTCGCTATGATTTAGTGGTTTCAGACTTTCAATGAAGGTGTTACTTAAACCTAGATTGGTTAGAAATTCATGCACATCTAATACTGGGGTTTGGTTGATTGGATTATTTTCCTTTCCGAGTATTTCTTTATAAGCCTTCATTGTGTGTCCACAGCCAGATGCGGCAATGAGTAGTGCATCTAGCGGCTTTTCTCCTGCAGGAGAATTTGGACCAAGAACATCAGAAAAACTCCTGAGCAGTTCTCGAGCTAATTCTTGCGTTTGATTTATTTCTCCTTGGTGGTGTGCAACTGCTCCACAGCATCCTTGATCTTTTGGGACAATTACTTCGATGCCATTTGCTTGCAGGACCTTTATTGTTGCTTCATTGACCATTGGGTCGAAACAGCGTTGTACGCATCCAAGTACTAGACCGACTCTTCCTCGAGGGTGACCATGAGGTTGGTTAATGATCTCGAAGTTATCCTCAAGATTTTTCTTCTCTAGTTTTGGTAGCAGCGCTTCCATGGCTGTTAATTGGGGACCCAGAAGCTTGGTTAAGCCAAATTGACGGATCATTTTTTGAAGTGGTGAACCTGTGTAATTCCTTATGGCTCTTAAAACTGTTTTGAGTCGTTTTGGGTAAGGAAGCAGCTCAAGTAATAGTTTTCGCAGTGCATTTTTGCAAGAGCTACGTAAATGGGATTGGTTTAACTTTGGTCGAGTTATTTCAAGGAGCTGGTCATACCTGACCCCAGAAGGGCATGCAGTTACACATGCATAGCAGCCAAGGCAGGTATCAAAATGTTTTGCGATGGTTTGATCTAATTCAAGCTCTCCTTTATCGATTGCTTTTAAGGTGTGGATGCGTCCTCTTGGGGAGTCCATTTCAGTCCCCAGTACCTTATAACTTGCACAAGTTGGTAAGCAAAAGCCGCAATGAACGCAGGGGTCTACAGCAGTCTTTGCAATTTCTTTTAAATTGATATGGTTTCTATTTGAATCATTCAGGGAATTCATGACTTAATACTTGCTCATTAGGAAGACAAATCAATACTTATTCAGATTTCAAATATGAAATCAGCCTCTTAGAACCTTTCTACAACTGCTTCTGAAAAGCCACTGCAACTGAGAGGTTCTACAGGAGGTTCCATAAGACGAGCAAGGTCATAAGTAACTTGTTTTTCTGAAATTGATCTGCTGATTCCATTCGTAATTAGATCAGCAGCTTCTTGCCATCCAAGAAATTCAAGCATCATTACTCCGCTAAGCATCACTGAACCTGGGTTAATACGATCTAGGCCAGCATGTTTAGGGGCAGTTCCATGTGTGGCCTCAAAGATTGCTGCTTTGTCTCCAATATTTGCCCCTGGTGCCATACCTAGTCCTCCCACAATTGCGGCAGCAGCATCTGAAATGTAGTCGCCATTTAGATTCAGCGTTGCCAAGATTGAATATTCCTGAGGTCGAGTTTGAATTTGCTGAAAGATACTGTCAGCAATTCGGTCATCAATTAAAACCATTTCTTTCCATTTCCCTTCCCCATGACTCGCACCTATTGATTCCAAAACGCCCTTGACTTCGTTACATATTGCCTGTTGCTTTTCAGGAGTTAGTGCTTTATATCCAGGGTCAATTTGTTTGGCATTTTCTTCAAGACTTAGATCAGGATTGTTGTCATAGTTGCTAAGAATCCAACTTTCTCTTTCCGTAACACATGAATCACGGAACTCAGTTGTGGCTAATTCGTATCCCCAATCTCGGAAGGCCCCTTCTGTGAACTTCATTATGTTTCCTTTATGGACAAGAGTGACATGCCGCTTTTGCCCATTGAGCCTCAAAGCATGCTCGATTGCTTTACGAATATGTCTTTGACTACCTTCTTTGCTGACAGGCTTTATCCCAATCCCTGAACCTTTAGGGATTTGTCGGTTGCCTAGTTTTTGGTTTGCAGGGATTACCTTAGAGTTCAGATGGTTCAGAAGCTGGATGCCAACAGGATCGTTTGCTTCCCATTCGATACCCATATAAATATCTTCTGTATTTTCTCTATAAACAATTACATCTAGATCTTGTGGCCTTTTATGTGGACTTGGCGTCCCTTGGTAGTAGCGACATGGTCGAACACAAGAATAAAGATCAAAAATTTGACGAAGTGCCACATTAAGTGAGCGGATTCCTCCCCCAACGGGAGTCGTAAGGGGACCTTTGATGGCCACTCCATAGGTTTCGATTGCTTTTATCGTGTCCTTAGGAAGATATTGGTAGGTGCCATATAAATCGCATGCCTCATCCCCTGCATATATCTTGAACCACTCGATTTGTCTTTCAGTTCCATAGGACTTTTTTATAGCCGCATCTATCACCCTTTGGGTTGCTGGCCATATATCTATACCAGTACCATCTCCCCTAATAAAGGGAATAATTGGATGAGTGGGCACATTTGGGCGTCCATCCACGAAGTGAATTGCAGTGCCTTGATTTGGAGCGATTAGCTTTTCGAACTCTGCCAAAAATTTTGTGAGGTCAATTTTTATTTACTTACAGCCTAAGACCAAAGGGAGGTTTAATCTCTTCTCTTTTGAGGTTACTTTGATTTGTCAACTATGCCTCAGCAAGATGAATTGCCTATTTTCTTGGAAGATACATCATGGTTTCGCAGGTTAGGAAAGTCTCGGACCCTTCTCAGATATGGGTCGTAGCAGCTTGTTTTAATGAGGAAGCTGTAATTTGCCAGTTTCTTGAAAGGGTGCTGAGTATAAAAGGTGTATCGCGCCTTGTTTTAATTGATGATGGTTCGAAGGATGAAACTGTTTCTCAGATACGGAATTGGATAGTTAGGAATTCGGATAGGGCAGCACTTCCTTTTGTCACCCTTTTGGAATTGACTCGAAATTTTGGGAAAGAGGCAGCAATGCTTGCTGGCTTGGATTATGCAAATGGCCAATGCGATGCTGTAGTTCTGATTGATTCTGACTTGCAACATCCACCTGAGCTTATAGAGGATATGCTTCAAGCTTGGAGAGATGGAGCTGAGATAGTTACTGCAGTTAGAGATGATAAAGACCAAGAGTCCATTATCAAAGTTACAACTGCTGCTTGGTTCTACAAGGTTTTCAATAGGTTGGTGGATTCGATTCAATTAAAAGAAGGAGCAGGCGACTATCGATTGTTGAGTGCTCCAGTAGTTACGGCCCTTACACAAATGCGTGAATTCAGTAGATTTTCCAAGGGTTTACTTCCATGGACAGGATATAGAAGTGTTGAGTTGAGTTATCGACGTGCGACTAGGTTGGGTGGAACAAGTTCATGGAATCTTCTTAAGCTATGGAGGTATGCACTTGATGGAATATTTTCTTTTTCAGTATTACCTCTGAAAGTTTGGAGTCTAATTGGGATAACAGTCTCATTCGTTAGTCTTTTTTATGCTATTTGGATTATATTTATAACTGTAATAAATGGGATTGATGTTCCTGGCTATGCTTCTTTAATTGTAGCTGTTTTATTTTTAGGCGGTATTCAATTGATAGGGATTGGAGTTTTAGGAGACTATATAGGACGTATTTATGTAGATACTAAGGCTAGGCCCCATTACTTTATCCGGAACATTTATGGGGAAGACTAATTCAATTAGGTTTGAAATCACGAATGGTATTCCATTCTTTTTGTCTCCAGGGGGACTCGAAGAAAATCTTTGAAAGAGGAAACTTTGAAAGAGTCATTTTCTTTTCTTCTTGAGAAAGAATGGCTCCTGGGTGGAGAAGAATCATAGGTGGAGTTTGTAGCTTTCCAACTTCTATAATCTCTAGCTCTTGCCATGCATTATTAACAACTTCTCTGCTCATATGACCAGTAAAAATAACTCCCGAAAACCCAGAATTTGTAAATATTGAGGCTTTGTAAATTAGCCTTTTCCCAAAATAGGAAAGGATTTGCAAAATTATCCACTTTACAAAACCACCTTTTAAAAAAACAATAAACCAATTTCTAATTCCTATACCTGGTGGAATAGGTTCATATGTTGTTCTTAGCCATTTTATGTTTTCATAAGGAGCCATTTCTAGGAGAATTTCAAGTACAACAGGAATAAGGTGAATGTGTTGATGACCGTCTAATTGGATTGAATTGAGACCAGTAAGTTCTTTAAATAAAGATATTTGAGAATGGATTTCTTTACGAACTTCATTTTTTACCATTTTTTTAACTCTATTATTTTTTGGCAGCAATGAAATTAATAAAAGCCTTATAAATGTCATGTTTAAACAGCCTTTAGCAGTTGTTAAATTAGTTAGATCATTTTGTGGGCTAGTTGAAGGGCCTTCACTTAGACATAAGTGTAAGAAGAGTGGGAATTTTGAATTGTTTTTCCATCCTTCAATAGCAGATCTAGTCGCATTCCCATTAACCATTAAGCTTGCACTATTCAATTTATTAGACTCAATTAGAGAAAGTATTGCCTTGTTGGTAGCTTCTGTTAAACCGAAATCGTCTGCATGTATATAAGGACTATTCTTTTTTTTAGATTTCCTATTCGAGCTATATCTAGCTGCTTTTGACCAGATCAATGCATTAATAAGTGTAGGAGTAAATATCAGTACTCCAGTTTTTATTATTAGTGAGGGTAATGGACTTAGAATTATTGGTAATAATGCACTCACGCAGATATTGACAGTGAATTGAACCACTAGCCATCTTTTTGCAAATCGATGTCCAGTAGTTTCATCTCTAAATGTAAAGAGTGCATGGCCCAGATAGCTAAAGATCGAAGCAGTTAGAAATGCAAAGACGTTACTTATCCAAAATTGGTAGAATCTGCTCAATTCGACTAAAACGCAGCCATGAATGCTTGCAGCAGATAAGCCCACTAGTGCATAGCGTAATGTCTTTTTACCTACTTTTATTAGCTTCATGAATTGGTTTTCCTATAGATAGAGATGCCTTTAAGCGCGACTATGATTGATTTTATGAAGAGAATGCATAGATGGATTAAAACATTTTTGTGCATTCGTTCGATTAGTGGCATCTTTGTCTTTAAGAACTGAATGTCTTTAGGAGGCTTTTGTGAACGCTGCTGATCAAGTACATAGTTTGTCTTTTGTGCATGCTCTGGCTTCAGTTGTCACATTGGTCAGACAACATTTTCCAGCAGCAAGAGTGAATCTTAATCCTTGGCGCGATGATCCCCAGACTAGGAAATGGACTGAGAAAGAGTCTATAGATTTGGCCTTCCATTTTCCTGGATGGAGCCCTAGGTTGCAATGTCGCAGCCTTTTGTTTCAGCTCAGACTCAGTAGCGAAGTCGAAGAGACTGCACCATATTTATTGGGAGTTATTATTAGAGGTATTACCTATGAAGGGGAGCGCTGGCGGTTAGCTACTGTAGGAGATTGGCAGCCCACAGGATCATATTTACCTCATCCCACCCAAACAGATCATTTGAAGGAGATTTGCCGAGATCTATTCCTCTTGTTTCCTTCTGTTGTTTCTTCTAGCTAACTATTTAGTAATTTTTTATTAATCTATGCTAATTACTTTGTAGCTATCTTTAATCCCGTTCAATTCCTTACCTCCTAGAATTTGTAATGTCTATAGCCCTAGCGAGTCTACTAAGAGAAGGCACTAAGAAATCTCACACAATGGCTGAGAACACTGGTTTTGTCAGTTGTTTCCTTAAAGGTGTAGTAGATAAGAATTCTTATAGGAACTTAGTTGCGGATTTATATTTTGTTTATTCAGCCATGGAAGAGGAGATTGGCAAGCTTCGTGAGAGAAAACACCCTGTGGTTGGCCCTGTCGGGTTTCCAGAATTAAATCGAAAGGAAGCCTTAGAGCAGGACCTAGCTTTTTACTTTGGTAGCAATTGGTTGGATCTTGTAGTGCCCACTCCTGCTGCAAAAGCATATGCAGACAGAATTCATAAGGTAGCTAAGGAGTCTCCAGAACTTTTAGTAGGTCATCATTACACCAGATATATAGGTGATTTATCTGGGGGACAAATTCTTAAAAGAATCGCCCAAAGGGCTATGAATCTTTCAGAAAATAATGGATTACAATTTTATGAATTTAGCCTTATAGATGATGAGAAAGCCTTTAAAAATGCATATTGCACTATCCTTGATTCTTTACCTATTGATAAGGATATGGCAGATGAAATTGTTGACGAGGCAAACTTAGCTTTTAAATGTAACATGGATATGTTTAATGAATTAGAGGGTAATCTTATTGCCTCCATTGGGAAGGTTCTATTTAACTTTTTGACTCGTAGAAAACGAGTAGGTAGTACTGAGTAATATGAGATCAAAAATAGAGAAGTTTTTCTTAATAAACTTTCTAATAAACTCTACAAATTTCAAGCATTGACTTTAAGTTATAGGTGTAAATTACATGCAAAATACTCTTATTATTGCTGAGGTTGGTGTTAACCATAATGGTGACATACTATTAGCAAAGCAATTGATATCTGAAGCTGCCAATGCGGGAGCAGATATTGTTAAATTTCAGACTTTCAAAGCAGACCTTTTGGCTACCAAACTTGCTGATAAGGCGGAGTATCAAAAGAAAAATACTGACTCTTGTGAAAGCCAGTATTCCATGCTTAAAAGACTTGAGTTAACAGTTGCACAACATAAGGAATTAATTAAACATTGTAAGGATAATGGAGTTGAATTTCTTTCTTCAGCATTTGATGAGGAAAGCGTTCGGATGCTTGCTTCATTAAATCAAAGGCGTTTTAAGATTCCTTCTGGTGAGATTACTAACCTGCCACTTTTACGCCAGATAGGAAAGCTAGGGAAACCTATTATTATGTCAACAGGAATGTCTAACTTAGATGAAATCAAGGAAGCAATTTATGCACTTGAAATGTCAGGTGCTAATCTAGATAAATTAACACTTTTACACTGCACATCACAGTATCCTGCACCAGTTAAAGATTTAAATCTCCTTGCAATGAAAACAATATCTCGCGAATTATGCGTTTCAGTAGGATATTCTGATCATTCCTCTGGGGTTCATATTGCAATTGCAGCAGCAGCTCTGGGTGCCAGCATAATTGAGAAACATCTAACGATTGATGTTAATTTAGAGGGCCCTGACCACACAGCAAGTCTTGAACCTGATGAATTTGCAAAAATGGTTAAGGGAATTCGTGCAATTAATAAGGCATTGGGTGATGGTGTGAAGAGACCTTCACAAAGTGAGTCTGAAAATATTATTTCAGTACGTAGATCTATAGTTGCTGCAATGCCAATTAAACAAGGTGAAATCTTCAGCTATAAGAACTTAACTAGTAAAAGACCGGCAACCGGTATATCACCAATGCGTATAGATGAATTTATCGGTAAGCCTTCGCCAAGAAACTTTGAAAAGGATGATTTTATTCAATGCTAATATTTAATCAAAGAAAGATATGTATCGTTAAAGGAACAAGTGCCGATTCAATCCTGAGGTCGTTGGACTGTGTGCCTTTTTCTGGCCTATTAAGAAAGGATATTCACGGTATACCAAGACCATAATGCTGCCTTTCAAAATTTTTGAAATAACTATATAAATTGGTTTAATAGTTTATTTGGCTAAGTTGACCTAAATTGAATGCGTTTGATGCAGGGATTGATGTTTGATCCTTTGCTTGACCAATTACATTTCGGCTTGAAACAAAGAGGAGGAGTAACACTTCCTTTGCCAGAGGCTTTTGCCAGCAAGAAAACTTTAAGAGCAGATGGCTTGATTCAAAGCTGGTTATGGAAAGTCCCTGGCTTCAGACGTTGGAGAGTCACGCGATTAGATCTTGGACAGAGTCTTCAGGTTCTTAACTCAGTCGCTTATCCAGATTACACAAATGATCAACCATTGATGGGGGTTGATTTGTTGTGGTTTGGCTCTAGATCAAAACTTGTTGCAGTGATGGATTTTCAGCCACTTTTGCAAGAAAAAGAATATTTTGATCGTCATTTTAATGGACTTATTGAATTGCATTCTCGCTACCCTGATTTGAATGGAGATGAGATAATGCGCTCCTTTGATCCCCATATTTACTTTTCTCCTTGGCTCTTATTTTGTCGTGGAGGCCTCGAACTAGCAGAAGGGACACTCCCAATTGCATTTAATGAATTTATAAATTGTTACTGGAAATTAAGTGAAGATGTTGTTAAGGTACCCTCTAGGATTCCAATGATCGAAGTTAAACAGTTGCAAAAGAACTACGATACATATAGTTCTGAAAGGGATCCTGCACATGGTTTGTTTACCAGTTATTTTGGTAAAGACTGGTCTAATCGTTACCTGCGTGAATTTCTTTTTCCTGGTTCTTCAATTTGATTATCGTTGTTAACTCTAATTTCTTTTAGCTATCTTCTTGCGCACTAGTAGCCTGGACCCAATAGATTTACCTTCTTGGCGATGGAAACCTTGTTTAGATTATGCTGTTAAAGAGTTAAATAGGTTTGACCTACACGATTATGTAATCGATCCTGAATTTCTTGAAAAAGAAGCTATTACGGGTTCAAAATCAAATAAATATATCGCAAAGACTGCTACATGGGCCTGTAAAACAGAAAAATTAAGGCAAATTAGAGCTGCTTGCGTCCAAGCAGGCAGCCTCTCTTCAGTTTTAAACCTTGTTATTAGTCCTTTATCAATTTATGACCTTCCATTTTTTGGAGCTGATTTCGTATCCTTAGCTTCTGGTCACCTTATTGCATTAGATTTTCAACCAGTTTTAAAAGCTGATTCCAAACATACCTTTTATATTTGGGATCGCTTAGTTCCTCTTTGTAAGAAATGGAGCAGCCTGCTTCCTTCTGGAGGAAAGATTCCTGATGCTGCTAAGCAATATTTCTCTCCAGGCTTTCTTTGGAGTCGTCTTCCATTAGGGCCTGAAGGAGATAGACTGATTTCTGAGGTGGTTTTTCGAGCATTTAAAGAATACTTAGATCTTTATTTAGAATTTGTTGATATGGCCCCTAGAGTATCAATTACTCGTTCAAACTCTTTGTTTGAAGGCCAAAGAGGCTACACCAGATATCGAGCGGAGAATGATCCTGCAAGAGGTATGCTCAGTCGCTTTTATGGAAAAGAATGGACTAATGCATATATACATAAAGTTCTTTTTGACTTGTAAGTGGAGCCTGTAAAATATATTTAGTTTGCTCCCCGGAAAACATGATAAGCACAAAATAGTTTCAATAGCTATTCAATTAAATCAATTCTAAACTCAATATGATTACAAGAATCTTATTTGTCTGTCTTGGAAATATCTGTCGCTCCCCAGCTGCAGAAGCAGTACTAATACATAAGATCAGAGCTAAAGGAATTAGTGATAGTTTTGTTGTGGACTCTGCAGGCACTGGTGGATGGCATGTAGGTAGTCAAGCAGATCAAAGAATGCGTGACGCAGCTAAACGACGAGGGGTCGAGATTATTAGCAAAGCACGTCAAATTACTATCGAAGATTTGAATGATTTTGACCTTATTTTGACTATGGATACTGATAACTATGAAGTGGTTAAATCTATGTCTATGGAAACTGACACTCTAACTTCTGCAGTTATTAAACCTTTTTTAACCTATGCCCAAAATACAAGGCTTACCGAAGTTCCAGACCCTTACTATGGGGGAGAAGAGGGCTTTGACCAGGTACTTGACTTATTGGAGGATGCTTGTGATGGACTACTGGTAGATCTTTAGTTAGATTTGTTCCACATATCATATGGTACATGAAGTCGAAATAATTCATCTATTGCATTAACCACTTCTTCAATATTCATTCCATCAGTAATTACCTCGATTGCATCTTCTGCTTTCATTAAAGGCGAAACTTTTCGGGTACTATCTAATTTGTCTCTTTCTTTGATTTGTGCCTCTATTTCGTCAATGCTAGTTATTTGGAATCCTTTTTTTTTCATATCTGCGGCACGTCTTTTAGCTCTTTCCTGAGGCGATGCAGTTAGATATATTTTTAATTCAGCATCTGGAAAAACAGTAGTTCCAGTATCCCTTCCTTCAGCAACAATCCCTCCTGATTTACCAATGATTTTCTGTTGCTCTGTTAACGCTTCACGGACAGCAGTCTGCGCTGAGACCACTGATACCAATTCAGTAACTTTGGGAGATCTTATTTCCTTAGTGACATCTACATTATTAATTTCAATCTTTTGATTTCCAGAGGCTTCAAGATCTAGCTTTAGGTTTAAGGTTTTAAGTGCTTCTCCTACTAGAAGTTCATTTAATGGGTCTATTCCTTTGGCTTGGAGCAACCAAGTAAAAGCTCTATACATTGATCCTGTATCTAGGTACAAAAGCCCCACTTTTGAAGAGAATTTGCGGGTTACAGTGCTTTTCCCAGCACCGGCAGGGCCATCTATGGTGACAATAGGATTTCGTTTCATAAGGAATGAGTGGTCGATCAGGCGAGTTTTTCCACAATGAACAGCTGCTGCGAGCAGGCAGGGCTTGCAAGTATTTTGCACAGGTTCAAGGGTAAATGGGTCGACGGCTTCTAGATATTCAATGATTAAATCTGCCGCTTTTAAATCCTTCCGAAGTTTCTCTAAATTGAGTTTCTTGCCTTCAAGTATCTTTTTTGAAGTGCTGGATAGCAAATGAGGAAGGCTAAGAGCCTTTTCTCTTTCAGATGGATTTAGGTATAGATTTCTGGAACTACAGGCAAGACCGTCAGGATCTCTGACTGTTCCAACACTATTTATGCGAGTAGTGAGATTTAGCTCTTTAAGTAGTTGCCTTAAAATGATTAACTGTTGCCAATCTTTTTCGCCAAGAACAAGGATTTGTGGACGAACTATGTTCAGTAGTTCGTGCATAACTTTAATGACCCCATCAAAGTGGCCTGGTCGTTTTGAACCACATAGATGAGATTGAAGTTTCTGAGCAAACTTTAAATTTATGTCTGGAGGGTTTCCACTGGGAAAGACCTCATTCATCGAAGGTGCCCAAAGTGCATTAGCTTCTGAGCTTGAAGCTAATGCACAATCTTTCTTGAGATCTCTTGGGTAATTTTTGAAATCTTCGTTAGGGCCGAATTGAAGTGGGTTAACAAATACGCTGACAAGAACCCTGTTTGGGCTAATTCCAAAATGCTTTGCTTGTTTGATTAGCTTGCTATGTCCTTTATGCAACGCTCCCATAGTAGGGACGAAATGCACTGGCAAATTTTGGCCTTTAAGCCAAAATTCCAGTTCATTCTTAGTTCTAAGGAGGGAGAAGCTCAGTGGAAAACCTTCTTTGTAATTTGAAGAGCTCAGCTTTTTTAAAGCTAAGCAAATTGGAGGGATGATCCAATGACAGAAATCAGATGATATAAGAGGGCGTCAAGGAGTTTATTTTTAAACCATTACATGTTTTCATCCGATCCATGTTGCTAGCTCTATGTTGAGCTATTGAGATCATCATATTTATGGCATCTATCAGGGGCTATAAAAATGATTTTTAGTTCAATTTTTCTTTCTTCCGCCCGATAATCAGGATTCTTGAAATTATGGATTATAAGACCTCAGGTGTGGATGTAGAGGCAGGCAGAGCCTTTGTTAGGAAGATTAAATCGAGTGTAGAGAACACTCACCGACCAGAGGTGATAGGCGGTTTGGGAGGCTTTGGTGGATTGATTCGATTACCGAGTGGTTTGAAAAGACCCGTTTTAGTGGCAGGGACTGATGGAGTAGGAACGAAGCTTGAGTTGGCACAGGAATATAAAAGTCACCATAACGTCGGCATTGATTTGGTTGCGATGTGCGTCAACGATGTCATTACCTGTGGTGCTGAACCTTTGTTTTTTCTTGATTATATTGCTACATCAAAGCTTGGTTTTGAAGCTATGGCTGAGGTTGTCTCTGGTATAGCTGATGGCTGTAGTAATAGTGGATGCTCTTTACTTGGTGGAGAAACTGCTGAAATGCCAGGTTTTTATGGTGATGGACGTTATGACCTGGCTGGTTTTTGCGTTGCGGTTGTTGAAGAAGATCAGCTGATCAATGGCAAGGCTGTACAGCCAGGGGATCAGATTATTGGTGTAGAAAGTAGTGGAATACATAGCAACGGTTTTAGTCTTGTTCGCAAGATTTTGGAACTTTCTGATTGTGATAAATCCAGTGTGTTTGGTAAAGATCAAAGACCTCTAATAGATGCTCTTTTAACTCCGACGAATATTTATTGCCAACTTGTGAAGTCCCTTAGAAATGCTGCGATCCCTTTACATGGAATGGCACATATCACAGGAGGTGGTTTACCTGAGAACCTTCCTCGATGCTTACCTCAAGGACTTACTGCTTGTGTAGACCCTTCTAGTTGGGATAGGCCTGAATTGTTTCAGTGGTTGCAATCAAAAGGAAATATTCCAGAGAGAGATCTTTGGCACACTTTTAATCTTGGAGTTGGTTTTTGTTTGATAGTTCCGAAAGAAGTAGTTGATCTGGTTTTTCAGATTTGTCTCGGTCAAGGTTTTAAATCATGGCCTATTGGCGTAATTGAACAGGCTTCAGATTCCAAAGAGAGACCGATTAAAGGCTTGCCTGAGTAAGTTGAGATCATCGTAAGATGTTCTTTTTATTGCTTCGGAGTCCTACGAGCCTTATTTTTGACCCACATTTTTAATCTGAGACAGTAAAATCTTTCTTAGCAGAACCGAAGTATTTCTTTGGTAGCAGAGTAGTCACATCTTTTTACTTCAATGCCATTTGATAACCCTCAGCGATCAACGCGAAGACGTAGTTCTGCAGGTCCTGTTCCTCCAAGACGTCCTCTAGGTAACGATTTTGATGGTCACGGGCCGAATAGACAAGGACCAAGGCCCACTTTTCTTACGTTGAGGGATCACGGGAAGGTTTACGTAGCTGACATGCCAAATCTCTCTGATGGACAATTGGCACATATAGGAAAAGAAGCTGAAGAGGTACTTGAAAGCCTTGACCGTCGTATTAGTGATCTGGAGCGCGTGGAAGGCAATGGTTTGAATGATAACGACACGTTTATCAAAGCTTCTACTAAGAGAGATGTAACTAGGCGTTTTATTCGTGCAATTCAGGATGAGCAAGACCACCGCAGAAATAATCCAGCTTTGCGTAATGCGGCTTCGGAATCATTGCCAAGAACTTTTCTTGAGATTGCGCGTCATCGGCTTCCTGGGGCAACTTTTGATTCCCTGTTAAGGGAGGCATTGACTGCTTGTTCTAATGAGGAAAAAGCTAAGGAAGAAGAAGAATCTGATGCGGAGGTCAAGAAGGTTGTACCTCTGCGCACATCACCAACACCACCCACAATGCCAGTGGTTGTAAGCCCAGACCCAAATCGCAAAAATTCAACTAATGGCTAAGCCTTCTCTTAGCAGGCTAGCTAAGTACTTTTTAGCTTCACCGATCTAGCCAATGAAAAATAAAAACAAATCAGAACCTTTAAAAGAAAAAAAAACTTATCAAGAGAGCATTTTAATTCAACCTTGTTCCCATTGTGGGCGCACTTCTCAAAATAAAATTAGTTGCATTGGAAAATGTCTTGCAGATAGTGATTATTAAATCTGATTATTCGTGGCTTTGAGGTTGTGATAATCGAGGGTTTTAATTTCTATCTAGAAATATAGAAAAAGAGCATTGAGCCCATAGCCTCTACTCGATAAAGGCTATGGGCTCAATGCTCTTTAATAATATTTCGCTTTATCTTCCAGGGAAAAATAGGTTTTCGTATCCAACAAATAATCCTAGGGTTGCAATCCCAATTGCAAGAGCTTGAACCCCAAAGAATTGCTTCCAGCGATAGTCGTACATGACTTAATTTTTATATATTAAACATGGAACATACCATATTATTGAGTTTTTTTTAGGAGCTGTAAAAAAATGTCACCAACGATTAATTGTTATCAAGCTAAATGCACTTTGCTTGCGATTGTAATTTCATTAGAATTATTTTGGTGTTTAGTAGGCAACAATTAGTCATCAAGGATCCTTGAGATATCTTCTAAGACATTGATTACCTTTAAAGACAAATATAATGATGAGATATCTTTTTTAGCAGAAGAGATTGATGCTGCGAATTCTTTTAATATGCAGTTGAGAGGAAGTTCTTTTCTGACTGCTATTGCTTCTATTGCTAGAGCTCCTGAGTCTATTTCTTTGCTTTGATTTACTTTGACTAGGCAATTACTTTTTTTGGGTTCGTAGATTAAGGAGCATTCTTCAAGTTTAATTTTGAAAACCCTTATTTTTTCTTCCATTAGATTGCCAAATCTTAGGATCGCTTCGGTTCCATTTGGAAAAACAAGTTCAGTTTCAATTAATTCACCCATTTCGTATCCCTCTTTAGCTCTCTTTAGATATCTAGCTCTAACGACTTTGGGACTTAAGCCAATTAGTTCAGTGCACATGGCGATGTCATGCGTTCCCCAATCCCAAAGTGCTCTTATATCTTTTCTAAATGGGCCGTAACCTCCGCCAGTCGAATTGATTGTTTGAATTTGTCTAGCTTCTTTAGCCAGCTTTTTCAAAGCACGGAATCCTGGATGAAAAAGATGAATATGGTCTACCATTACTAAGCTTCTTTTTTTTTCAGCGAGAAGCAAAAGCTCTTCTGCTTCTCGCTGAGTAGAGGTAATTGGTTTTTCTACGAGTGTTGCTAGACCTGTATTTAAGGCACATTTAACCATTGCTCCATGGCAGTGCGGGGGAGTGGCAATGATCACACCATTAATATCTGTTGCTTTTGCAACACAGTGCCAGTCTTCTTCGACTATGCAATCTTTGTCTACTAGTTGTGCTGTGCTTGGGTTTCTACTTGCTACACGGGTAAGCTTGACCCCAGGGATTTCAGAAAGAGTGCGTATATAGTTTTTGCCCCAGGGACCGGCTCCTATAAGCCCTAATTTAATTTCCGATCCGAACATTTAATTATTGTTCGCCTGAATAAACTCCTTGGGTCCAGGAAAGAAATCTCTTCAGGCCTTCATCAAGATTCACCTCTGGTGAGTATTCGAGTTGGGTGCGAGCTTTTCTGATGTCAGGCGCCCGTCTATTGGGTTCATCAGCTGGATAACTATCTGGGTAATCCATTAACTCGTATTTGACCTCATCCTTCGAAATAGCTTCTATTCTTTTTACTAATTCGACCATTGAGATTTCTGGATTTGGATTGCCAATGTTATATGCCTCACCTGGGACACCTTTCAGAATTACGAGTAGAAATCCAACCATCGCGTCAGTTATATAACAAAAGGTGCGGGTTTGGTTTCCTGTTCCATAGACCTGCAAGGGTTTGCTCCCTTTGATTCGACTGGCAAAGTTTGGCAATACTCGATAATCTCTTTCTTGCATACCAGGTCCAAAAACGTTAAATGGTCGGATAGTGTTTGTATGGGTCCCTTCGTTGGTGTGAAAGATATAGCTCAATGTTTCGCCAACTCTTTTACTTTCGTCATAACAAGCTCTAGGCCCTTGACATGAAACATTACCTCTATAACTCTCTTGCATTGGTACATGCTTTGGATCAGGATCTCCATAGATTTCTGATGATGAGAAGAATGTGAATTTGGCATTATGAGAGTTTGCAAGCTCGAGCATTCGTTTGGTGCCAGAAATAGCTACTTCAAGTGTTTCTAAAGGGAAAGCCCTGTAGTAATAAGGACTGGCGATACCTGCAGCATGAATGACGTAGTCAATTTTCCTGTCATAACTAAATGGTTGAATTACATCATGGTTTATAAACTCTATATTTTCAAAGCTTGGTATTGAAGCACCTTCTTTCCCTGCTGTGATCAAATTATCTAGAACGATCAGTTGTACTGGCTCTTTAAGAACATGTTGATTCAGACCATCAAAGACTTCTGTAAAATATCTACCTAGAAAGCCTCTACCGCCTGTAAGTAAAATTCTTTTGCCTGAAAATTCTGAGGCATAATCTTTGAGACGTTCGATGATTTCTTCGATATCTGAGTTGAGGAGAAATGAGCTCATTGATTAAACGACCTCGACCTTGGGTAATGGGATAATGAATTTTCCTCCAGAGTTATGAAAAGAGGAATTTTTTTGCATAATTGGTTTAGCAAAATTCCACGCCAGAATTAGTAGATAATCAGGCGACTTCTCTTGAATAGCTGATGAGGGGAGGACTGGTATATGAAGACCAGGTGTAAAAAGTCCTTGTTTTAGAGGACTGTCATCAACTATGAAGTCTATTAAATCGGGCCCTAGGCCAAATTGGTACATAAGAGTGGTTGCTTTTGCGGGGGCACCGAATCCTGCAATCTTTTTCCCTTGGGCCTTTAGGCCTTTAAGTGTCCGAGTGAGTTCGACTTTTATCGAATTAATCCTTGATTCGAAGCCTTGGAATGTTCCTGATTTGTCTAATTCTAGGTCTTTTTCTAGTTTCAGTAATCTTTCTACAGAGGGCCCAATAGGTCTTGGTCCGGTACTTAGTTGAGCAAATCCTCGTAGAGAGCCTCCATGAGTATCAACTCTTTCTACTTCAATTAGCTCCATGCCATTTGCTTGGAAGAATTTAATCAACGGCCCTACAGAATGATATGCAAGGTGCTCATGGTAAATCGTGTCAAAAAGTGTTTTTTCAAAAACGTCAACTAGATATGAGACTTCGAATACAAAAATCCCTGAGGGATTAAGTAGTAGCTTAATGCCTTGAATAATCCCTTTAAGGTCATCCGCATGTGCAAAAACATTGTTAGCGGTAATTACAGAGGCAGCTCCCCTCTCAGTAAAAATTTTATTGGCTAACTTCTCTGTAAAAAATTCTGGAATAGTTTCTATCCCATTATCTGTGGCTTTTTTAGCTATTTCTTGGGCAGGATCTATACCTATAACCTTGTACTCATGCTTCTGAAAAAAACTAAGTAGTGTCCCATCATTAGATCCAATATCAATTATTTGATCTTCTTTAGAAGGTGAGAATCGAGAAATAACAGTTGACGCATAATCTTCAAAATGTTTTACGAATGTTGGAGAGGTACCTGAAACATAAACATAGTTTTCAAATAATTTTGACGGGTTTACTACATCTGTTAATTGCAAATGGGCACATTTTTTGCAGAAGAATAGTTCTAATGGAAATCTTTCTTGAACAATCTCTAGATCCTTAGGGCCAATGAATGAATTTGCAGGAGGAGTAGACTCCAATGAAACAACTTTTATGAGTGATTCAGAACCGCAAAGACGGCAAGATGAACGTCGGATGCATGAATTACCCATTAGATTCATTAGCCTCGTCTTGAATTCAGAAATAATATCTATTAACTGTGAGTAGATCCTTTTCCCTGGCATCTACATTGAAGATTCTCTGTTGGGAGTCAAGGAACTCAGAAGTCATCAAAAACACTTTTGCTTGTTTGCACGTTATTCCTGCTACTACCATATAAAACCATTTTGGTACTTGTTTAACTAATAACATTTTAGGTCCCGACCTCAGCCTTTTTCACTGGGTGCTCTTAATAGAGCAAGTAATAACGTAACAATAAGGGCTATACACTTCCCGATCTCATTGTTCTATTAACTGTAGTTAAAACTCTAAAATAGAGTGATTAGCAAAAGTTTTCATAGACTTAAAGCCCCAGTAAAAATAATACTTTTTAGTTAACTCCTTAGATAGATTTGTTCTTAAAAGGATGTGTTTAAATACTGGTTGAGAGTAACCTCTTTTAAGTATTTTTACCTGATGACGAATTATTCGGTCTCTGGTTAGAAAATGATTACGACACTCCTCACACAAGTTTGTCGTTAAAGGCACTACTCGTTGAGGGTGCCTTTTTTCTTTGCCTCACTGGACTTCAGCTTTTTCCAAGCTAAAAACCATTTATTGGGCTTCTGGAGCCTTCTAAGTCAATATCTTTAATTAGCGTGATCTCATGAATTGACTCAGATTTCAATTGTTGTGATTAGGTCAAATTTTCAGCAAGCTAAATGAAGTCACTAATATTGATATGTTAAAAACCACATAGTTTTTGGACGTCCACTTTGTTGGACTTCTAGAAATTTTCATTGCAAATAAAGGATCTATGTGTTTCAATAACTCTGAATCATATGATTTTGGTACAGTTCTTTTAACATGAATTAACGGAACAAAATTGAAACAAAACAATCCATTTAAGTTTAATCGCCCCGTCTTTTTGAATAGGTCTAGATTTCAATCTATTGGGTTTGCCCGACCCAGCTCTTTTGATATCGGAGGAGAGTCGCAGATTGCAGCCTTGAAAGCCCATGGCTGCTCAGCTGTATTTAATGAAACGAATACTTTGAGCTCTAAGCACGGAAAAATGCTTGCATATGAAGATGCTGTTGAGAGTCTCCGAGAAGGAGATGAATTAGTGATTTTTAGGCTTGATCGCCTAGGCAGGACACAGGCTGAGGTAGTTTCAAACTTGCAAGAGTTACAGGCACGAGGGGTTCATCTAAAAACGTTGGATGGTTTAGTTGACACAAAAGCTCTTGGTGAATATGGACATACTTTGATTAATCTTCTGAAAGAGGTTTTAGACTTAGAAAGATCAATAATGGCTGAAAAAAATATTGAGAGACAAAAGAAACGTAAAACAACTGGCGTGAATCTTGGTGGTCGACCTCGGATCAACTCTGAGAAAGAAAACTTGGTTGTTCGTCTGCGGGAAGAAGGGTCTTCTTATCGATCTATAAGATCTCAAACAGGTCTATCTCTATCTACGATTAGAAGGATTATTCTCGATAATCAGGCTTAAATAATTAGGTTTATATACGAAGTTGATCTCAGTGCTTTCATAGGCTTTTGCTTGACGTAAAAAACTATTTATAAACAATAAAGTAATGGTTCAAATTGATTAATAGAGTTTTTACCGTTGGACATCATGGGCGCAACCATCTCCTTCATAATTTTCGGTATCATAGTATCCATTTCTAGTACCAAAATAAGCTGTGATAATTACAAAAGGGATTGAAATCCAAATTAGAAATGCTGACAATTCCATCTTTTTTCAGACTATGTACACATTTCATTCATATTAGCAATCTCATCTAGAAGATGAGGTTAGTACTCCTTTAGGTAATCTGAAATTAATCTCTGTTAATTGGTTTTTGATTGTTTTACGGTTTTCTCTGCTTTTATTGGAGCATGGTTGACCTTACAGGGAAATAAGATTAATTTGACTAAAATTTTAATCTCATGACTAAAGGAGCAAAAAAAGTAGCCAAGAAATGCAAGGGGAAAAAACGTGTAATGCTTGCCTATGGAATTACTCAGCTTGGGACTCGCTTGATTTCAGCAGCTTCTCTTGTGGCGATCGCACTCAGCCTTTGCTCATTAAAAAAGGATATCAAATTCTTTAATGATTGCATTGACGAAGTCAGGGAGGATGGACAGACGACTTCATTTGCAGTTCGATATTGTCTTGGAGGAGAATAATTCAGTTGGTTCTCTGAATAAGAGACAAGTAATTTTTGTTATTCATTCAGGATTTAAACTAATTGAAGGTAATTTAAATTAGAACGATATTTAGGAGAAACAATATTCACATTTTATTTTCATAAGAGTTTGATGCTTAGGACTAATTAGGTGAAGATAAAAAATAGCTCACTATTTGGAGAGGTCGTTTAATGAATTCAGATTGTGACATTTATCTTGATGCAAGATCATTCTATAGCCGCTTATATTTATTTTAGAAGATATTTAGGGCAGTTGATCGTCATTTAATGGATATTTGGTATTTAGAAAGTATGAATAAGTTATATACTGTCTTGCACCATTTCATCATTCGCCTATTGATGTGATTCCAGGCCTCTACTCTCCCTAGTCTTGACATTAGTTGCTCCAAATTGATTACGTAACCTGGCTAAGTAGTGTTAATCAATTGCTAATAACTAATTAAGGATTTCTGTTCTTTTTAATTAACCAAATAAATAGATAATTTAATCTCAAGAACTAATTGAACTCTTAGAAGAAATAGGTCTCCTCATAGAGGGGTCTTGCTTATAGCTAGCAATGAAGAGAATTAATAGAATACGAGCCTAAAAAATTATCTTAAAGGTTAACTATAATAATTGCCTTAATCTAGATCCCTTTCTTTTGAAAACATCTTCTTTAAACCAGAATCTACGCACTCAAATGTCCACTATAAGCACTCACTGCTAAAATTGAAAAATATTTGCTTATACAAAGGCATCGAATGGGAAAGACTGCTCGTAAAGCTCTTGTACTTGGTGCCGGTGGGTTTATTGGAAGCCATATGGTTAAAAGACTTAAGTCTGAGGGGTATTGGGTAAGAGGCGTAGATCGAAAATACCCTGAATTCTCCTCAACAGAAGCACAAGAATTTATTCTGGGTGACTTGAGAGATATGAATTTTGTTCGCCAAGTTCTTGAGTATAAGGGTGAGGGGAATAATTTCTATGACTCAACTCCTTACCAGTCAGTTGAGCCATTCGATGAAATCTATCAATTTGCCTGTGATATGGGTGGTGCAGGATTTGTTTTCACTGGACAAAATGATGCAGATATTATGCATAATTCATGTCAAATAAATTTAAATGTTCTTGGTGCTCAAAGATACTTAAATGAAAGGTTTCAAACAAGAAAAACAAAGATTTTCTATTCCGGGTCGGCTTGTATGTACCCCGAGCACAACCAATTAGACCCAAATAATCCAGATTGTAGAGAAGAATCAGCATATCCTGCAAATCCAGACTCAGAATATGGTTGGGAAAAGTTATTTTCTGAAAGACTCTATTTTGCTTTTAATAGAAACTATGGTTTATCTGTTCGAGTCGCTAGATACCATAATATTTTTGGTCCTGAAGGCACATGGGAAGGCGGTAGAGAGAAGGCTCCTGCTGCAATTTGTAGAAAAGTAGCTGCCTTGCCAGCTTCGGGCGGTGAAATTGAAGTTTGGGGTGACGGCGAGCAGACCCGTTCTTTTCTATATATAGATGAATGTATTGAAGCTACAAGGCGTCTTATGGATTCAGATTTTATTGGTCCAGTGAATATTGGTTCGGAGGAAATGGTAACTATTAATGAGTTAGTTCATATGGCCGCTAAGGTCTCGGATAAAAATGTGAAAAAAAATCATATTGATGGTCCACTAGGAGTTAGAGGCCGAAATTCGAACAACGATTTGATAAGAAAAAAACTTGGATGGGACTACTCGCAAAAACTAGAGGTTGGTATAGCTAAAACTTATAAATGGATTGCTGATCAAATTGAGGCAAAGAGAACGAAGGTAAATTCTAATCCTTAGATAGTCGATGTCAGTACCCTAAGGAAGTATTAGCTGTTACTTATTCGTATTATGAGCAAACGACATAATGTGATATCTTAGTTATATTCATCCAGGTGTTTAATAACTAATGCAATCCATAGCTGTAGTGGGATTAGGGAAGCTTGGGTTGACATGGGCTCTAGTTTTAGCCAGCAAAGGTTTTGATGTGCATGGAATAGATGTCAATCTAAATGCAATTGAATCCCTTAGGAATGGGAAATTAACTATTTCTGAACCAGGCTGTGATGAACTATTTGAAAGGTACAGAAGAAGGCTCTCTTTTTATTCAACCTACGAAGAAATAAATGTAGATATCTCTACAATATTTATTATTGTACCTACTCCATCATTAGGCAATCAATGCTTCGATAGCTCATATGTTCTAAAGGCATTATTGAATTTAGATGAATATCTAGTTCGCTCAAAAGGTAAGTATATAAATGTTGTCATTACTAGCACAGTTATGCCAGGTGAGTCCACAAGAATTCTATCTTTAATGAGTAAAGAATTCCAAGACTCTGTTAGTAATGAGCAAATAGGCTATTGCTATAACCCTGAATTTATTGCTCTTGGTTCTGTTGTAAAAGATATGCTTGAGCCAGATTTTATTCTGATTGGATCTAATCAGAATAAAGCGCAATCAAACCTTTCTAAAGTATATAAACAAGTTAATGGTAAAGAGGTCATAATAAAATCTATGTCACTTGAATCAGCAGAAGTTTCTAAAATTGCAATTAACACTTTTCTAACCTTAAAGATAAGTTATGCAAATAGCATAGGAATGCTTTGTGACCAATTAGATAATGCTCAACAGTTTGATGTTTGTGATGCTATTGGAGCTGATTCTAGGATCGGTAACAAGTATTTAAAACCAGGACTAGGTTTTGGGGGACCATGTTTGCCTAGAGATACAAGAGCTTTTGGTGAATGTTTGGCTCAGTATGGATATCCTTCGCCGTTGTCAGATGCATCAGATAAAGTTAATGACATGGTTGAAGCATATTACAGCCAAAAAGTTATAGAGTTGGCAAAAGGGTTTAAGTCTCCAAGGATATTATTCTGTGGAATAACATATAAACCTGGTTCATGGCTTCTTGAAGAATCACATGCTTTTAAGATTGTCACAAGAACAAGAAAATCTTTAGACTGCAAGATTGATATTAAGGATGAATCTGCAAAGGATATTGAAAGATTCTCAACGATATGGGCAAGTTATAAAGACCTATTTGATACCCTAGGTTCAGATATTAATAGCCTTCTCAAAAGGAATCCAGATATAATAGTTTCATTTACAGCTTTGTCAGAGGAAGAAGAGTCCTCTATAGCCAGCTATCAAGAAATTAAAAGAAATAAATCAGAAAAGTTAAAGTTTATTAGCATGGATAGAGAAGGATTGATTGACTCAGTTGTTGATCAAACTTCTCTTTCTACTGTAAAGGCAGTAAACAGCATATATAAATCTCCAGTCTATATTCATGAACAGCTCTATAAGTGGTTTACTCATTCAATAGGCGTAAAGCCAGAAAATGCACATGATATTCTAGATAAGAAGTACCTAAATAATTTACTTACAAAAGAAACATCTCAATCTACCAATATACATGAGAAGATATATGCTGGATTTGACTCTGATACTGAATTTTTAAGAATTTATGAACAACTTTTATCAAGTGTATGTAAGAAATATAAGATCGATTCAGATAGATTAATTGTCCAATCATTCCCTACAATCCAATTACAATTCCCAGGTAATATTTCAATGTTTGAGTTTCATAAGGATAAATTTTATAATCATTCTGAACAGGAAATTAATACCTTCTATGCAATCACGGAGTGTAGAGACTCATCTACAATTTGGCTAGAAAAGTCGCATTCCCAAGCCCTAAATAGATTCTCCACCTTCTCCCCTTTGAATCTTCGTCCAGGCGAGTATGCTCAATTAGATACTGCCAATAGATGGAATGGCGACACGCCAAATCTTACTAGCTTCTCAAGACTTTCCATGGATTTTCGAATTCTTCTAAGTAGCTCATCGCTTTCGAAGAACAGATCTTTCTCTGGAAAGAAGCATTTAGATATTGGCTCATATTTTAGATATTTTGATACTTATGAAGCTAAATTTATTTAGCAAATATATGCCAATCCTTTTCGTATTCCCTTGATGGTCAAGTCCTTAAACTACTACTTAAAGATTAATGTCAGAACGGTTAGGTAATATAATTGAACTATTTAAGATTGCTCATTGAAGTTCTAATAGTGTCTATATTCATTCCTTTTATTTTCGCCCCCAATGCATAATTAAATGCAAGAACAGCTTGCTCTAAGTTCATTGACAATCCATTGAGGGTAGGCCTTCCTTGAAGACGAGCTAATTTTAAGAGCTGAGTCTCTAATGGTTGGTAGATTATATCGAAGATTAGCGTTTCATCCTGAGTGATACTTATTTGTTCAGATGATAAAGGAGAAGAGTCTTTCTGATAAATAGAACCAACTGTTGTGCAATTTATAATTATATTGACATCTAATAAATGGCTTGAGATATCTTCCCATAAGATCAGCTTTGCATTGCTTATTTTTGATTGAAGTGTCACTCCTCTTTGATAGTTTCTAACTGCTATAATTAATTCTTGACTTTCATCTAAGATATCAGATATATAAGATGCTACGGCTTTTCCAGCACCTCCAGCACCTAGAATTAATATTTTCTTGCTAGTTAATTCTTGAACTTCGTTTATAAGAGATATCCGAGCAGCTTCTCCATCGGTATTTGTACCAGTAAGTAAATTATTCTCGTCTTTGAAAAGGCAGTTAACCGCTCCTATCTTTTTTGACTCTTGTGTTATTGAACTGCCTAGGAAGTTAGCTGTAGAAATTTTATGTGGAACGGCTACTGCACCGCCGATAAATAAGTCAGTATTCTTTAATTCATTTAAAAGGCTATCTAAGTTTTCTAACTTCACATCAAAAGGGTACATCCTCGCAGAGCAACCAATTGATTTAAAAGCAGAATTCCATAATTTTGGAGACCTTGCACCTTGAGAAGGATTAGCACCAATTATTGCGGCAAATTCTTCTTGTTCTCCTATCTCAACTTTATTTTCTATTAGAGATAGAACTTTGTTAATGCTCATTTTTTTACATACCTTCCAACACATTTAGCAATTGAGTCCATTTTAGATATCAAGTTGCTAAATTCTTTGTAATCGATTGGTTGCAGTGGGTCTACAGCTGCGTTGGCTGGGTCAGGATGAACTTCAAGCATTATTCCATCTGCTCCGCACGCTATTCCAGCCAATGCCATTGGTTCTACCCATGGCCGCCAAAAAGTGGCATGAGATGGATCAACTACTACGGGAAGATGAGTAATTTCTTGGGCAGCAGGAACAACTTGTAAATCAAGAAGAAATCGAGAACTAGACCGATGTGTATGTGCAACACTTACTCCCCTTTCGCAAAGAATAACTTTTTCGTTTCCTTCAACAAGAATATATTCAGCAGCTCCCAACCAATCTCTTAAAGATGCACCGTAATGGCGTTTAAGCATGATTGGTTTTTGTGTTTTAGCACATGCAGTAAGAAAAGGATAATTTTGCATATTGCGAGAGCCAATTTGCAAAATATCAGCCACTTGAGAAATTAATGGAATATATTTTTCTTCCATTACCTCAGTAATAATCGGGATACCTATTTTTTCTTTTGATTCCATCAACCATTTTATTCCTTCTTCACGAGTTTCATTATATTTTTCACTTCTATATGGAAATGACAATGGTTTAAAGGCACCTCCTCTTAAGAAGTCCGCCCCTGATGCTTTGACTTTAAAAGCAATGTCTAAAATCAAATCTCTTGATTCCACCATATTTGGCCCTGCAAAAACTGGTATTTTCTTTGACCCAAACTTGACGCCACATATTTCAAATTCAGATTTATGCTCGGGGCTTTTCTTTGCAGCAAGAGGGAATTTACTTAGTAAATCTTCCGCACTAATATCTTTTCCGGGCGCCTTGTTTTCGATTGCCATTGATTTACTTACCTAAATAATTTGAGAGATGGTTGTCCTTTAGGCTTATCCAGCCACTTGTTTCATGACTGGCATACATTGCATGGATTAATTCAGTAGTGGAAATACATTGCTCTACAGGTATTGGAGCTATAGAGGATTTTAGCTTAAGACGATCAATAATTTTTTGCAGTAATGGTCCATGACTTAAGCCGTATCCGGTGGGTACTTCTACTGAATACAAATCAGCAGCATGTTTATCATCTGGCTTTTCTTCTACAAAGTTCCAGGTTTCTACTTTATTTAGAGCAATTCCACCAATCACTCCTGTTCCTTTTTCTCCTATAACCGACAATGAAGCTTCGATATCACAAGGGCGAGCAGCTGTAGTTGCTTCAATTGTTCCAAGTGCTCCATTCTTAAAATGTAAAATAGCGACTAGAGTATCTTCAGCCTCGAGTTTATTTAAACGATTAGTGTGTATAGCACACACTTCTTCAATGGGACCTATTAACCAGTTGAGTGCATCTATATGGTGTATTGCTTGTTGATTGATTACTCCACCATCTTGGGCCCAAGTTCCATGCCATTCATCTTCATAATATTCTTGGTACCTGCACCACCTTAGCCTTACTGTTGAGGTCGTAATTTTACCAAATCTATTTTGATCTAGAGCACTTTTAAGACAACTAATAGCGGGATTTAATCTATTTTGAAAGGCTACACATAACATTAAATTTTTTTCTTTTGCTAGAGAATCGAGCTCCTTAGCTTGTGAGGGAATCATTGTCACTGGCTTTTCAACGAGTACATTGCACCCAAGATCTAAAGCTATTTTTGTATGCTCAAAGTGGAGGCCTGATGGAGTTAATATCAATACTAAGTGTGGTAATGTTGTATTAATCATGTCTTTTAAATTATCAAAACTAGGGCATTTCCAGTGTTTGGATAATTTAAGTCTCGCCGTTTCATTAAGGTCACATATGCCAACAACCTTGAAATCTGAAACAACTCCAGAGTCTAAAATTTCTTTATAATGTTGAGCTACTCTTCCTGCTCCAACTATTGCGATATGAATTTGACTAAGTCTCATTTAAAAGCTCTTAAAATCTTCTCATTACTAGGATTTAACATAATGCTTATCCCACCAGGTGTCAAGAAAATCTTCAGCTAATTTTAGTCCAGAACTATCTCGAATTTGCTCTGCTGACATAGGATCATTAACTTCAAATACACCAAGACGTAAGCCAAGTATTTCCCCACTTCTGATGAACGAAGGATGTGTTACACAACCAAGACCCATTAATGAGATCATTGGACGATAATTTTTTAATTCTCTTGGCATAAAACCTTCTGATAATGATTCCACTTGACCATCTTTATCTACAAAGATCGCTCTTAACTCTGGCTTTGCTGCTATCACTGTATCTAGACCATCTTCAACCAGGTGTTTAATCATGCTGTCTAGTAGAGTTGGAGGCCTAAAGGGATATGTTTCGTCAATGGAAACAACCAGATCGGGAACTCCATAAAGATGTTCTATTTGATCAACTGTAAAACTAAGAACTTCTTTAACATCTATATAATCATATGAAAGATTCTTTGGCCTTAAGAAGGGTGCATCAGCACCTAATGAAATCGCCAGATTAGCTGTAGTTTGGTTATCAGTAGATACAATAATTCGTTTTATTAGACTTGATTTCTTAGTAGCTTCAATAGCATATTTTAGAAGCTGCTTACCATTGATTAGAGAAGAATGTCCTCTAATGGGTATTATTGCGACTATATCCATACTTTCAACCCCAATTGGATTCACAGTATTTGATGAATCATCCAATGATTCAAGTATTCTGACTATTTTTCTAGCTCTTTCTGGATTTAAATCATGATTAATTCCATGCCAATGAAAGACACTTGCTTCTGGCTCGTAGATAATCTTGAACCCATCTGAGATTACTTCTCTACCCCATACTCTATCTTCAATATTAGTTACTTCTTCATTGAATGGGTACTTTAACCAAATTTCTCTTCTAAAAGCACTATTTGCATTGTGAAAGAAAAAGTCTTTATTTTGTATTTTTTTATCTAGGCCAAAAACAGTGAGTAGATCTCTTTTATCTAGATCACTTGTGAAAGATAGAGGCTCCTGTCTCCCATATACTCCTGCAACTTTTGGGTTACCAAGGTCTTTTATAAGGGTCTCTAACCAGTATTCTGATGTGGGTATACAGTGACCAGATAGGCAGACTAAATATTCACCACTTGATGCTTTTATGCCAGCATTAATAGCTTTCCCAGGTAAAAAATCATTAATATTGATAACCTTCACGTCGAATTCCTTGACTCTGCGCAAAGTTTGATCTTTAGAACAATTATCTACAATTACAACCTCGAAATTCTTGTATGTTTGGTTAAATACTGATCTGAGACATGATCCAATCCATCTTTCTTCGTCTTTAGTTCTTATGATTAGTGAAACTAATGGTGTGGAAGAGATTTCGCAATCTGTTTTCATGATTGGTTCCTCCTGATGCTTATTGCAGCTTCTGCCAGTAATAGATCTTCAGGATGATGTATATCAATACTAGTGAAGTCATCATCATTTTCTATTATTTCAACGTTATCTCCAATTCTTCTTCCTTCTCTCCAAAGCCATGCTCTGCTTGCACAAGCAAGGCCAGTATCTTCTCTCACAATAGATCGACGTATTTGTCGAGATGAGTAAATTGACATCCACTCACGCAGCCTTTTCCAGCTGCCATCTTCTTGCTGCTCCCAGAAATTCTTGTGAGTTTTATGGCCAACGAAAACACTTTCCAGTTCAGGATTTTCATCAAGGGTCATTACAGCTTGCTTTATCCATTGGGGATCTCTGAATACGTCAGTTGCCGTTATGAAAACACAAATTTCGAATTTTCTGCTTGTCATTTCTTCGTAGGTCAATAATGCATGTTGAAGAGTTTTTTCTGTAGTTGTCAGATCTTCTGCAAGATTTGCTGGCCTTATAAATGGAACAGTTGCCCCACATCCTCTAGCTGTAGCTGCAATTACTTCGTCATCAGTACTTACCAGAACTGTTCCCAAAGCTTCTGATTCGAATGCATGCCTTATGCACCTTGCGATTAGCGGCTCATTGTCAAGAAGCTGCATGTTTTTTTTAGGAATACCTTTGGAACCACCTCTTGCACAAATAACACATATTACTTTATCTTTTGCTTGGGAAATCATTTCTCAGATATGAACGGGATAAAAAAATTGATAAGTTGTTTTTTCGAAACCAAGAATAACAACTCTACAATCCTTGAGTCAAGTGCTATTAGTATAATCCAAATGGACATTACATAACGCCTTATTATTGAACAAATTTAAATCCTTTTTATATCTTAATTGGTGAATAAGATCTGGTTGTTTGTTTAGCCTATATTTTTGCTATTTGAATTGATATCCGTAGTAATCAGATTCATAAGAGAAAGAATGTATGATGTATTCAATATAGATTTATTTGAGTTTTTTGATTAGAAAAATGCAATCTCTTTTTCTCTTCGATTTCTGATCACTTTTGTTACGCAGTTGTGTTGATATAGATGAATTAGTGAGTTTTTTGGATAACAAGATCTACTTTTTTCCCAGGTCCAATATCAATCCCTAACCAATTACTATTAGATGGAAAGTACTCCCTAACACTTCCATCAATATCTTGCGAAGCTACTTCTAGAAGATTCATATCTTGTTGAACACAAGATATGAATCGCTTTATCAAATTAATAAAGAAATCTTTCTGCTCTTGGTTAGCCATCTTGCTAATTTCGTACTCTAACGAGTTTAGCTTTGTAAGATATTTTTGCGAAGTTCGCTCCTGTTCTTTACTTATTGGATTGCTGTCTGGTCTTGCCGAAGTGGAACGCTCACTGACTAGAGAGAGAACAATTGAAAGTATTCAGTATCGACGCGAGAGATTGCAGTCACTAGGAGGTAGACCCAAAACCAGCAATGCAAAACAAGGGTTGGTATTACGTCTAAGAAATGAAGGTTGCTCTTACAGATCCATAAGAGAACAAATAAGTCATGCTCTATCCACCATCAGAAGAATCATCGTGGAGCAAGAGGCAGTAGCGGTATGACTAACGAAAATATAGGAGGACTATCTGATTACATTGTCTTGAAGAAAGAGAAAGAAGTTATTTTTTATTTGCATAATCTCTATCCAGATTGCTTGGCGATTCTAGAGATCATGAAGGAACGGTTTCCTGATGATTATAAGAGCATAGTCACAAGTGACTTAGATGAGTTCAAGAAATATAGAGGGCAAGTCTGATGCATAGAGACAGCTTTTATCGCCTTCTCAAGGGGGTGGCGGCGGCATGAATGATGCTCTGTTTATCTTTGCTTCCACGATTGGATTGGCGATTCTCTTGGTCGAGATGAATCTTGTAATCACCAGAATTCTCACCAAGGACAGAAACCGATGAAGGTGGAAGTGACTTTTTACATAGTCGGTAAGACTTGGAAAGAGACCTATGTTGTGAGCAACCTCCAAGATTCAAAAAGGACGGCGGAGTCCAGAAACCCCACCGCCAAAGTTGTTGCCTTAAATTCGGTGTATTAACTATGGACTGGAATGCCGCGAGAGCACACTGCAAAGAGAAAGACTGGAAGTGGACGCTGGACTTGATAGACAAGTTCACGACGCGACGATCAGAGGTGACAAATCAGGCAAGAGATTCCGATATATAAAAAAAATTCCGCCAGTAAGAAATTCCCTCAGCCCCTTTTTATTGGCGTAGGTAAGGGAATTCTGGGAAACTGGAAATGGCTACAACTTGGGTCGATTAGTAACCGAATTCCCTTACACCTCCCTTACAGGTCTGAATGCGGAAGAGAGACCTAATAATTGAGTTCCTGCAACTGATGTTCAGGAAAGGTAAGAAGGCGGCACCCAGATTCGAACTGGGGATAAAGGATTTGCAATCCTCTGCCTTACCACTTGGCCATGCCGCCATAAGAGAGTCGATGCTCCCACAAGCGGATCGTATCAGTCGACATGCACCATTGTTAGTTGTTTCGAATGGTCATGGAGAAGATCTCATAGCGTTTCGTGTCTTGGAATCTATTCATAGGCTCTGCCCTGAAGTCGATCTTTCAGTACTTCCTTTGGTAGGTGAGGGCAAAATTTTTTTGAAGGCTGTATCTGCTGGTTGGCTAAAGCTGGTAGGACCTTCCGCCTCACTGCCTAGTGGAGGTTTTAGCAATCAAAGCTTGCGGGGCTTAATAGCAGATCTTGTTGCAGGCTTGACAGTGATTACTTTGAATCAGTGGAGAACAACAAGGGTTGCGGCAAGAAAGGGATTCTCAATTTTGGCCGTAGGGGATCTTTTGCCTCTTTTTATGGCTTGGAGCAGTGGAGCCCCATATTCCTTTATTGGAACTCCTAAAAGTGATTACACATGGCGCAGTGGACCTTTTGACGCAAGTAGTGACTGGTATCACAGATTCAAGGGCTCGGAATGGGATCCTTGGGAATTTGCTTTAATGCGTTCCAAACGTTGCAGGATGGTTGCAGTTCGAGACTTATTAACTGCAAGAGGTCTAAGGCGTCATGGTGTAAATGCACTTGCTCCTGGCAATCCAATGATGGATTGTATGGAGCAAGAACCTTTACCTCTCTCTATAAATCACTTTCGACGCCTTTTATTGCTTTGTGGGAGCAGAATGCCCGAAGCGGCTGATAATTTTGCAAGATTGCTTGATTCAATAGATCTTTTTGAAATTAAAGATGAATTGTTAGTTTTAGTTCCACTAGGTGGGCAAGTAGAACTAGGTCAATTTGATAGCTTTTTAAGGGATAAGGGTTTCTCTCAAAAAACTGATGTGTTCGAAAAAGTCAATGCGGATGCTTGTTGGGCCAAACCAGGAATTTTGATGTTTTTTGGATATGGAAAATTTTCGCAATGGGCCTCTTGGGGAGAAATAGGACTTGCTAATGCTGGTACTGCGACTGAACAGATTGTTGGCTTAGGAATCCCTGCTTTGTCTCTTCCAGGACGAGGCCCTCAATTTAAAGCGGGCTTCGCGAAAAGGCAGAGCAGGCTATTGGGTGGTGCTGTCATGCCATGTCAAACCAAGAGAGAATTAGCTCGAAGGGGTCAGTCGCTTCTTAATGATGTGCAATTGCGCTCTAAGCTTGCCATCACTGGCTCTAGAAGAATGGGCAAGAATGGTGGAAGTGATGCAATAGCCATTCTTCTTTCAGGCGTCTTGCTTCAGAATTGATTCAACTCACCATTTCACCAACTATTCAGCACTCAAATTGCAATTCAAACGGTTCACTTATGGCACAGATACAAGATCATGGTTTTATGAAACTCTGCGCAGAGTTGGCGAGTTTGCGTAGCATCAGCCTGGCGTCTGCTCGAAGACAAGTTGAAATTCTTTCAGCTAAGGAGGGTTTGACGACACTTGAAGAAAAAAAGACTCTTGCTCAAAAATTGATAACTGAGTCTCTCTCTACCTCCAATTCGTCTACTAAAGAGACTCCAGGTAATCAGTTAGACAAACTTTTGGAAGCTTTAGCTGAGGAGGAGAACTTCATGTTGGAAGATTGATTTAAAGATTTTAGTGCTCAAAGATTTGAGTAAAACGGTTTCTATCTAGCTCTGACATGACCGGGATACATTTGAAGCAATCTTTTGCAAGTTCCCATCTTTTTTCTCTTCGGAGCATTACTTCTAGCTTTTCTTTGGCTGGAAGAAGATAGCGCACATCATTTGCGGCATAAGTTAGTTGTTTCTCACTTAGTTCTTCAACTCGCCCCCAATCACTTGATTGGGCTTGCTTGTCAAGCTCTACTCCAACCAATTCATTAATCAATTCCTTTAACCCATGTCTAGGACTATAGGTTCTAGCTAGACGACTAGCGACTTTTGTGCAGAAAATTGGCTCAACTTTAATGCCAAGCCCAGTAGCAAGTGCGGCTACGTCAAAACGAGCAAAATGAAATACCTTTTCAATTAATTTATTCTCCATTAAGTACTGGAGATTTGGCGCAGAGCCTTGGTTGATAGTAATACGAATACAAGCAACATTATCAAAAGGGTCACATAATTGAACAAGGCAAAGCCTGTCTCGACCATGAATAAGCCCCATTGCTTCAGTATCGATTGCAAGTGAAGAGGCCTTGTTAAAGAGCTTTAAACATGCATCATCTATGTCTTTGTCAAAAATAAAAATGTTTTTCGGTTCTCTTGAGGCTTTTGTCATTTTAGTAGAGGATCGTATTTAGTGTAATTAAATTTAGGCTCTTAAGGTGATTGGGATTATTTTTTATCTTTCCAAGAAATAGCTTATCTATTCTATTCAACCTAGTCTACTTTAGTTTTTTTCTAGAACGTAGATTTTAAAATCTCTAGACAGAGAACGTTTTGAGTTCTCATTAAATCAATGTGGATTTCGCAATATTGTTTTTCTTTAATAGTTACTCTCTGTTTATGCTCTACACATAGAGCACTAATCTGCAGTTGTCTTCCAGCTAAAGAACTTTGTCATCGATTTTGTTGCTTACTATCTTAATGACTATAGGGCTCTTTTTCTTTCTTAGAGCGGCTAGTAAAGATAGGACTACTGTGCTTGAGTTTTGCTCTCCAAGGCCCCCTCTTGAGGTTCTGGAGGGATTAAGCATATGGCTTGGCGACAGAGGGTGGAATCGTGTTGGCGGAGATGCAGACAATCAAACACTTGCTTTTCGGGGGCAAGTCTCTTCCAGTAAGTTTCTTATTGTGCTGCTTTCAGTTTTTGGGTGCTTGGGCGCTAGCTGTGTCGCCTTAGTAGTTCGCCAACTATATCCAATTTTAGATTGGTGGCCCCTATGCCTTATTGCTTTTGGCCCAATTGCAGGATTGATTTATCACCGCCGCTCTACAAGGTTTGAATCTCTTGAACTACGATTTATAGGCTCCGATGAGATTGATAATGGCAGCAAATTACGAGTTAAAGCACATCGAGATGAGCTTATTGCACTGGAGAATGAGTTATCAAGTAGTCTTGAAATTTCTAGTGATGGATCACTACTTTCTTCCCCTATTTGAAATTTTAAAACAACATTGGATTACCGAAAGATACCGAAAAGCCAATGATTAGAATAATCTCCTTCCTTACTTTGTTGATCTTTTCCCCTTTAACCCAGTCAGGGGCTGAGGTTTATAGCCAAAGCTCCTTTGGCTATAAACCTGGAGAGTGGACAGCTTTTAAGTTTAGAAAAAATAAATCAATAAATAGAGAAGTTGATATTTCCTATAGAGTCGTTAGTGGGGATACTATTAGCTCGATTTGTAGATTATTTGATGTTAATCAAAGGGATTTATTGGAATTAAATGGTTTAAGCGTGGATCATATTTTGCAGATCAATCAGATTATTAAACTTCCTCCAGGCTCATTTTACCCAAGTTACTTTGACCCCTTAACTGGTGCTCGTGTTCAGCTCTCAGGTGGTTGGGTTGGTACTCAGAAAGTTAAGAGTGATTTACCTATTTTGCTTCTAGCTGGACATGCAGATTCACAGGGCATTCCAGGTTCAGGGACAGCAGGTGCAGCTGTTGATTTACTAGGAGCTAGGCCAATGGATAAAAGTATGCGAGATGAACTTTATTGGAATATCAAAATTAGAGATGCAATTTTAAAACTAGGTCTCCAAAATGGTTTGAATGTACGTTCTTATGATCCAGTGCAACGAACAATAGTTGATGAGAATGACTTACGTACAAATTGGTCAGTAGGGTCTATTCATGCTCAAAATGGTGGGTATCCATTAGAGATCCATTTTGATGCTTATGGAAAGTATGGATTTGGTTCAGGCTTGATACCTGCTATTTCTACAAAATTGAACACAGTTGATGAAAGTCTCGCGAGAAAATTTGGCAGATATCCAATTAATTTCCGTGATGGGTTAGGAGCACCTCGACGAAACATTAGGATATTAGAAATTGGCAAGTTAGAAGGTGAATTGGAAAATAAATTACGGAATCCTGAGTCTAGAGAACAAACAATTAATCAAATTGCTTGGCGAGTAACTAAAGCATTAATAGATGGGATTGAGAGTAGATAGTTTAGTTAATTGCATTATGAGGTTTGCATTCCTCTTCAAGGGTTTTATCCTCTAGCCAGTTTTGTGGTTTGGTGAAAAGTTCCGTTAACAAGGCCTCTCTTGAGCCATAAGGTGCTTTGTACCCGTATTCCCAGCGAGCAAGAGGTGGGAGAGACATAAGAATTGATTCTGTTCTCCCATTTGTTTGAAGCCCAAAGATTGTTCCTCTATCCCATACGAGGTTGAATTCGACATATCTACCTCTGCGATAGAGCTGAAAATCTCTTTCCTTCTGTTCATAAGGTTGACCCTGACGTTTTTGAACGATTGGTAAATATGCAGGCAAGAACGCTCTACCACATGCGCTCGCTAATGAAAATAATTCTTCCCAGGTTTTTGGTTTTGGCCCTAGAGCTTTTGAAACCTTTGCTGCAGGACCATTAGGATTTTGCCCTTTGTAAAGGACACCTGATCCATCTTGATAGTCATAGAAAATACCCCCTATGCCTCTGGTCTCATTTCTATGCTTTAAGAAGAAATATTCGTCGCACCAGGGTTTGAAGACACTGTGAAGTTCTGGACTGATCGAATCACATGCATTCTTATGTACGTGATGAAAGTGTCGAGCATCTTCTAAATATGGGTAAAAGGGTGTTAGGTCAGCTCCTCCTCCAAACCACCAAACTGGACCTGCCTCAAAGTAACGATAATTAAGGTGAACTGTTGGGATATAAGGATTACGAGGGTGAAGAACCATTGAGGTGCCAGTAGCAAACCACTTGTGACCTTTTGCTTCAGGCCTTTGATTAAGTATTGAAGGAGGCAATTCTTCCCCATGAACTTCTGAGAAATTGACTCCTCCTTGTTCAAAGACACGACCTTCTTGCATCACTCTTGATCGCCCCCCGCCCCCCTCAGGTCGATCCCAGCTTTCTTCTTGAAACTTCGCCTCTCCATCAAGATCTTCTAATCCTTTACAAATATCCTCTTGTAGAGAAAGGACTAATTGTTTGGCTCGCGCTCTTGAACCTTCTGGTGGAGGGTTCATTTCAGCTTTGGTTTCAGCGAGATGACTGCCAGCGTTTGAGAACTGAGATTTTGCTTGCTTGATACCTGTGAGGAATGAATTCAGCATTAGATCAGAAGTTTCAAGAGAATTGTTCTTTACTTTTACACTTAGCAGGAAACAATTTTTCCCGTAATTTAAGGGTAATGCACGACCTCTCCGATTTAAGGTCTTGTAATTTCTATGGATGATATGACTACTGACGAGCAGGCAAAAGCAGTCTTAGAACAAGTTAAAGATGCTGGCACAGGTCGCTCAGCTGTTGAGCTTGGTTGGATTAATCAGATTAGAATTAGCTCATCCCGAGCAATAGTTCGCTTAAACCTTCCCGATTTTGCTGTAAGTCAAAGGGATCGCTTGGCTCAAGAAATCCAAGATATGCTAAAGAGTTTAGAGGGAATAAATGAGGTCCAAATTGAAATAGGGGCTCCTCCTAGCCAAGGGGATATAGGTAAAGCTGGACATGGTCAGCAAGCAGAATTGCAATCCATTCCTGGCGTTGCTCATGTAGTTGCTGTTAGTAGTGGGAAAGGAGGAGTTGGCAAGAGCACTATTTCAGTGAACCTAGCTTGTGCGCTTGCAAAGCAAGGACACAAAGTCGGGTTACTAGATGCAGATATATATGGGCCAAATACTCCAACAATGCTTGGGGTTGCAGATCAAACTCCCCAAGTAACTGGAAGTGGGGCGGAGCAGCGAATGACTCCTATTCAAAGTTGTGGGCTTGCAATGGTGTCTATGGGATTTCTGATTGATGAAGATCAACCGGTGATTTGGCGAGGTCCAATGCTAAATGGAATTATTAGGCAGTTTCTTTATCAAGTTTCTTGGGGTCAAATAGATGTACTTGTGGTTGATCTACCCCCTGGGACTGGAGATGCTCAACTTTCTTTAGCACAAGCAGTACCTATGTCTGGCGTTGTGATCGTGACAACCCCTCAAAAGGTTTCACTGCAAGATGCTCGACGAGGACTTTCAATGTTTAAACAAATGAATGTTCCAGTTCTAGGCGTTGTTGAAAATATGACGGCCTTTATCCCTCCTGATCAACCTGACCGAAGGTATCCTCTTTTTGGCTCAGGGGGTGGAGAACAATTGGCGACAGAAAATGATATTCCTTTATTAGCTCAGGTGCCCATGGAAATACCCTTACAAGAAGCTGGAGATAATGGGAACCCAATTGTTTATTGCAATCCTGAATCGATTAGTGCTCAGGTTTTCAACAATCTTGCTACCAAGGTTTTTCATTTAGTAAGTTAAATCACCTTAAATGCCTGATAGTTTCTTAAGCCAGCCTGCTGGGAAGGCTTCTAAAAAGCTTGTTTATTTAAAAGATTGGTTTAAGGGAAATAAAATTCTTTTGGGCATACCTATTGCATTAGTGATTCTTTCTGGGCTTTTGATTGCTAGTACTCAGCGTCAAGCTGAATATGCTGACTGGTATCAACATTGGTATACAGCAGGGTTTGGATTATTTCTTGCATTGTGTTTGTCTCGCTTACCTCTTCAACGACTTAGGCCACTATTAATCCCTATCTATTTCTTAACGGTTTTGAGCTTGGTGTTTGTACGCGTTGCTGGTACATCTGCTTTGGGTGCTCAAAGGTGGATCAGCTTTGGAGGCCTAAATGTTCAACCTTCAGAATTTGCAAAATTGGGAGCAATACTTTTACTTGCAGCAGTACTTGAAAGAAATCCAGTCAATAGACCTGTAGATCTATTAAGACCATTGGGAGTTATTTCAATACCTTGGGTATTAGTTTTTATTCAGCCTGATTTAGGCACTTCACTGGTATTTGGAGCATGTCTTTTGGCGATGCTCTATTGGTCAGGGATGCCATTCGAATGGGTTTTACTTGTTATTTCAGGTCTAGTTACTGCTTTAGTGACTGGAATCTTCCCTTCGATTCTGTTTGTGTGGATTCCTTTGACAGGGATTTTGGCTTATCGCTCACTACCTACAAAACGAATTGCTGCAAGTATAACTATGGCTTTGCAAGCAATAGTTGCTTTGATAACCCCCTGGATATGGATGAATGGGTTAAAGGATTATCAGAGAGATCGATTGATTTTGTTTTTAGATCCATCAAAAGATCCACTCGGAGGTGGTTATCATCTGCTGCAAAGTACTATTGGGATTGGATCAGGTAAGTTTTTTGGCACAGGCTTATTGCAAGGTCAATTAACTAAACTTCGTTTTATACCAGAACAACATACGGACTTTATATTTAGTGCTTTGGGAGAAGAAACTGGTTTTTTGGGCACAATGATTGTCGTTCTTGGATTCTTAACTTTAATTTTGAGATTATTAAATTTAGCTAGACAAGCAAATTCTGATTTTGAGTCATTGCTTGTAATTGGTATTGCCACAATGATTTTGTTTCAGGTAATTGTTAATATCTTTATGACTATTGGTCTTGGTCCAGTTACAGGGATCCCATTACCTTTTATGAGTTATGGTCGATCAGCATTGCTAGTTAATTTTATATCAATTGGCCTTTGTCTTTCGGTCTCAAGGCGTGGTCATACCGCAAGCAAAATTTTGTGAGCGATTCGATTACTCTTATTGACCTTCAAGATCGAATGGCAGAGGGTGTTCCTCCTGGGAAGGTTGATGAATCAACTGTTCGCAGATTGTGGTGGGCTGCATTGGAGACTTTGCAAGTAGATATCTTGCTCCCAATGGAACCTAAACAAGGGTTGTGGTTGGCTTCTCCATTACCAGCTTTATATGAGCCGAAATTGCTCGATTTCTTGAAAGGTTGGGTTTGGGCACCTGAAGAATTAGAGACTCTGCAGACCCCTTGCAGCACTCTTTTACCTCCTAGCAGGGTTAAATCTATTAAGGACATAAATGATATTGGAGGGGGTTATCAGCGTTTTCAATTACGCAACGATGATGGATATGACCCTTTGCTTTTGATTATTACTCCTCAGGTTCAGGTTGCATTGGCCTTGCAAGGGCATCCTGGGAGTCGTCAATTGTTGATGAGAAGTGACCCTGAGACTCTTACAGATTTGATGAGAATGCTTGACTTACGCCTTGAGCAGGAAGATCAAGGAAAGGCTGCTGAGTTAAGGCAGGCTTTGGCTGAATTAGGTGAGTTGAGAAGTGGCGATTTACTAGAGAAGCTTTTTTGGCCAAGACTTTCTGAAAGGTTGGCTGAGATGGCACCAAGTCTTACATTGCAACCGATACCTGATAAAACCTTTCTAAAAACCACCGCGAAAGAAAGTAGTTCTGAGTTGACTTTGCTTGGGGCTCTTACACATGAGGTAAGAACACCTTTGGCTACAATTAGAACCCTTATTCGCTCGTTATTAAGACGTAAGGATCTGCCTGAGGTCGTTATTAACCGATTACAGCAGATTGATGTTGAGTGTACTGAGCAAATCGACCGCTTTGGCTTGATTTTTAATGCCGCTGAGGTGCAGAGACAGCCGCCTGATACTTCAAAACTTGCGAGAACTGATCTTGGGGATATTTTGGAGTTGTTGCATCCTGCATGGAACCTTCAACTTGAGAGAAGGGGAATCAAACTTGTTTTAGATATAACTCCAGATCTTCCGCCGGTGCTAAGTGATCCAGAAGGACTTGAGCAGATGCTAGGTGGATTGATCGATAGAAGTAGTAGGGGTTTGTCGCCAGGGGGCACTCTTTCCTTATTACTTCGCCCTGCTGGTCCAAGACTCAAGTTACAAATTCTTCGTGAAGACCCTAATGCTGACAAACCAGAATTATCTGAAGTTGCAGATAATTCTGAACTTGGACCAGTCTTGAGTTGGAATCCTAATACCGGAAGTTTGCAATTGAGTCAGGCTGCTACCAGAAGGCTTTTGGCCAGTTTGGGCGGTAGGCTTACTAATCGTCGTGATAGTGGGTTAACCGTGTTTTTCCCGGTTGCAGAGGGGGTGAATTAATCTCTTTACACTTGTTGCAATGTTGACGGGTGTGAAGGTTGTCATCACTGAGTGTCATAGGACACAAAACTCAGTGCTACTTTCAACATGTAAAGCCTTGCAGATTTTTCGAGGACTGACATGACAGACCAGGTGCTGAAAGGTAATCTTCCCCAGTGCATCGGCAGCACCGGAGGATTGCTGAATTCTGCCGAAACAGAAGAAAAATATGCAATCACGTGGTCCAGTTCAAAGGAACAAGCCTTTGAACTTCCTACTGGCGGGGCTGCAATTATGAATGAGGGGGATAACCTCATGTATTTTGCTCGTAAGGAGCAATGCTTAGCTCTTGGAACTCAGCTCCGCTCAAGCTTCAAGCCCAAGATCGAGGATTACAAGATTTATCGTATTTTCCCTGGTGGAGATACTGAGTTTCTGCATCCAAAGGATGGTGTTTTCCCCGAGAAAGTAAATGAGGGCCGTCCAATTGTTAACCACAACCCTCGCCGGATTGGTCAAAACCCCAACCCTGCAAGCCTCAAGTTCAGTGGTCAAACGACTCACGACGCTTGAATAAATAGACTTTTCCTTACTGCTAAGGGATCCTTAGTGTCTGGCTACAGGCTGCGAGGATCTCTACATGCTTAGAACAGATCGAGTCTCGTTTGATGAGGCTGTCGCTAAGGGAGCCAACTTTATTCCCTTGGCAAAAAGTTGGCCTGCTGATCTTGAGACTCCTCTCTCGACATGGTTAAAGGTAGGGATGAATAATCCCCCTGGTGTTCTCCTGGAGTCCGTTGAGGGTGGAGAAACACTAGGTCGTTGGAGTGTTGTTGCTACTGACCCTCTTTGGACAGCTACTGCAAGAGGAGATCGTTTAATACGTCAATGGCGAGATGGTCGCAATGATGAATTCGTTGGGAATCCTTTTAAAGGTTTGAAGACTTGCTTATCTCAATATCAAAGTTCTTCTATACCTGGTCTCCCCCATTTAGGACAGTTGTATGGAATGTGGGGCTATGAGTTAATTCATTGGATTGAGAATAAAGTCCCTGTTCATTCATGTCAGGAGAAAGATTTGCCTGATGGTATATGGATGCTTATGGACAGCATCCTCATAATCGATCAAGTTAAGAGGCTTATTACTGCAGTTTCTTATGCAGATCTCAGCGAGGGTAATTCTGTTGACGATGCATGGGATAAGGCTTCCAAAAAGATTCAAGAGCTAGAGATGCTTATGGCTTCTCCGCTGGAGCCAATAGATCCTTTGTGTTGGAAGCCAAATGGGAAGACTCTTCCAAAAACAACTAGTAATTGCTCTCAGACTCGGTTTGAAGATGCAGTGAAGAAAGCTAAAGAACATATTTCTGCCGGAGATATCTTCCAATTGGTTCTTAGTCAACGTTTAGAAGCTCGAGTAAATCAAAACCCGCTTGAGTTGTACAGAAGTTTGCGGATAGTTAACCCATCCCCTTATATGGCATTTTTTGATTTTGGAGATTGGCAGCTGATTGGGTCAAGCCCTGAAGTGATGGTAAGGGCAGAACCAACTTCAGATGGGGTCCGTGCAAGCTTGAGGCCTATTGCTGGTACTCGCCCTCGCGGGAATAGTGATTTAGAAGATAAGAATTTGGAATTAGAACTCCTTGCTGACCCTAAGGAAAGAGCTGAGCATGTGATGTTGGTTGATCTTGGTAGAAATGATCTCGGTAGGGTGTGTAAACCAGGAAGTGTTTCTGTGAAAGAGTTAATGAGTATTGAAAGGTATTCGCATGTTATGCATATCGTGAGTGAAGTAGAAGGGCTTTTAGCTGATGGTATGGATGTTTGGGATCTTCTGATGGCATCCTTTCCAGCAGGCACAGTAAGTGGTGCTCCAAAAATAAGAGCTATGCAACTTATTTATGAACTTGAATCTCAAGCTCGAGGGCCTTATTCAGGAGTTTATGGTTCGATTGACCTTTCTGGAGCTTTAAACACCGCTATTACTATCAGGACGATGATTGTCAGTCCTAACCCTCAAGGAGGTGTAAAGGTAAAGGTTCAAGCAGGTGCGGGTATTGTGGCGGATTCTGATCCTACTAATGAGTATGAAGAGACCCTTAATAAGGCAAGAGGAATGATTACAGCACTTGCCTATTTGGATTCCAAAAAGCAATGAGTCAAAGCTTGCTTCTTAAGGGGTTTGAAGTAGAGCTCTTTACAGGCCGTGCTAATGGACAACATGTTGGTGTTGCTGCTCCATTAACTAAGGATCTTCCAGAATTTGTTAAAGAACCAGATCATCGAAACCTTGAGTACATAACTGTCCCAAAATTTGAATATTGTGAGTTAATTGAGGAATTACTAGAGCCAAGGAGAAAGCTTCGCCAATGGTTAGCTTCAAGAGATCTCACTCTTTTGCCAGGTAGTACTTTAAGTTTGGGAGATAGTGCTTTTTTTCAGCGTTCTGACCCTTCAAACAAATATCACGATTTCATTGAAGCTAAATATGGTACAAGCGTTGTCACAGCAAGCATTCATATCAACTTTGGTATTGATGATTTAGCTTCTCTTTTTTCTGCCTTGAGATTGGTTCGATGCGAAGCAGCTTTAATTTTGTCTATGAGCGCTAGTTCCCCTTTCCTAGATGGTCGCCTGACAGGATTTCATTCACAAAGATGGCATCAATTTCCTCTTACACCAGAAAATGTGCCTTTATTTTTGGATCATAGGCACTATGTCGGTTGGGTAGAGGATCATTTACGAACTGGGAAGATGAGGAATGAGCGACATCTATGGACTTCAGTTCGACCTAATGGACCAGAGAGGCCTTATAAATTGAATCGTTTAGAGCTACGGATTTGTGATTTGATTACTGACCCTTCAATGCTTCTTGCTGTTACAGCTTTTCTTGAATTAAGAGTGCTCACATTACTCCAAAACCCTGAGACACATGATCCCTTAATGGTTAGTCGACTCTCGATGCAGGATTTGGCATTATTGAATGATAAAAACGATGCTATTGCAGCCCAAGAAAGTTTAGATGCGACTTTGTTTCATTGGAAAGATGGATCACCTATTTCTTGTAGAGAGTGGATTGAAGAAATGCTTGTTTCAGTAGCACCTTTAGCTAATGAGTTGGGCTTAGCTCATAGACTAATGCCCTTGAGAAATCTCCTTAGTGATGGCAACCAGGCTATTCAATGGCTTGGAGCATATTCCTCAGGAAAAACTGTTCAAGAAATTATTCAGGAAGGTATAGCCAAGATGAATTCTGAGGAGATTCCGATTAGTAAAAAAGAGGCTCTTTTGGGATGAGTATTTCAGAATCTGATACTAATAATCTTTCTACCCCGGAGTCACCCTTAATGAAAGAGGATGATCAAATGGTGGGTAGTGAAGGCTTTAAAGATAATGGTCGTTTACTCCAACAACGCTTGGAATTGGTTGAGGATTTATGGCAGACAGTTTTACGAAGTGAATGCCCTCCTGAACAGACAGAAAGATTGCTCCGGTTAAAGCAATTAAGTGATCCAATCGGGATTAAAGATCTAGATGAGAAAGGTGCTAGTGAAGCAATTGTTTTGTTAATAAGAGAGATGGATTTGTCAGAGGCCATTGCTGCTGCACGAGCTTTTTCTCTTTACTTTCAGTTAGTCAATATTCTTGAACAGCGAATTGAAGAAGATAGTTATCTCGCAAGCATGTCGAGTAACAAAGATAATTTTGCAGCCGAATCTTTTGATCCCTTTGCCCCACCTCTTGCTAGTCAAACTGATCCAGCAACATTCCGACAACTTTTTGATCGACTTCGCCGCCTGAATGTTCCTCCAGCACAATTAGAGACTTTGCTTCAGGAATTAGATATTCGCCTTGTTTTTACTGCACATCCAACTGAGATTGTTCGCCATACCGTTCGTCATAAGCAAAGAAGAGTAGCGAGTCTTTTACAGCAATTCCAATCTGATGCTTCTACTAGTAACGCAGAAAAGGATAGTCTAAGAATTCAATTAGAAGAAGAAATTAGGCTTTGGTGGAGGACTGATGAGTTGCATCAGTTTAAGCCTTCAGTTTTGGATGAAGTGGACTATGCACTTCATTACTTTCAACAGGTTCTATTTGATGCGATGCCTCAGTTACGTAGGAGGATTACTACAGCTTTGGCAGAAAGTTATCCAGATGTACATATCCCACAAGCGGCATTTTGTACATTTGGTTCATGGGTTGGCTCAGATCGAGATGGGAACCCTTCTGTTACGCCAGAAATAACCTGGAGAACTGCTTGCTACCAAAGGCAGTTGATGCTTGAAAGATATATTAGTGCCGTTCAGCACTTAAGGGATCAATTAAGCATTTCTATGCAGTGGAGTCAAGTGAGTGCTCCGCTTTTAGAGTCCTTGGAAATGGAAAGGCTTCGTTTCCCCGAGGTTTATGAGGAACGTGCTGCGCGTTATCGCTTAGAACCATATCGTTTAAAACTTAGTTACACCCTTGAACGCTTGATGCTCACAAAGCAGCGGAATCAAGAGTTGGCTGATGCTGGTTGGAAAACACCTCCGGAAGGGATTTTCTCCGATCGAGTAATTACAGCTGCTGGTGAGGTGCTCCATTATTCGTCAGTTTCTGAATTCAGGAGTGATTTAGAACTTATACGGAATAGTTTGGTAAGTACAGATCTTAGCTGTGAACCTCTTGATACTTTGCTGACTCAGGTTCGTATTTTTGGCTTCTCTTTGGCAAGTCTTGATATTCGTCAGGAAAGTATTCGTCATAGCGATGCTATTGATGAATTGACACGTCATCTGAATCTTAAAAAGGCTTATGAACAGATGGAAGAAGATGAGAAGGTTGAATGGCTAATAGAAGAATTAGAGACAAGAAGACCATTAATCCCAGCTTCCGTTTCTTGGTCCTCAACGACAGCCGAAACCTTTTCTATTTTTAGAATGCTTCATCGTCTTCAAGAGGAGTTTGGTAGTCGAATTTGTCATACCTATGTGATCTCTATGAGTCACACTGCTTCGGATTTGCTTGAAGTTTTACTTCTTGCAAAAGAAGCAGGCCTTGTTGAACCAACTTCTCAAAAAGCTGAGCTTCTTTTAGTGCCTCTTTTTGAGACTGTTGAAGATCTTCAACATGCTCCATCTGTGATGGAAAAGCTTTTTAATATGCCTATATATCGAAATTTGCTACCTCGTGTAGGAGAAAATTCTCAACAGCTTCAGGAGTTAATGCTTGGTTATTCAGATAGCAATAAAGACTCAGGCTTCCTTTCTAGTAATTGGGAGATACATAAGGCCCAAATTGCTCTTCAAAATCTTGCTTGTCGACATGGTATAGCTCTGCGTTTGTTCCATGGACGTGGTGGTTCTGTGGGTAGAGGTGGCGGACCTGCTTATCAGGCCATATTGGCTCAGCCAAGTGGAACATTACAGGGAAGAATAAAGATTACTGAACAAGGCGAAGTTTTGGCTTCAAAATATAGTCTTCCTGAGTTAGCTCTTTATAATCTCGAGACCGTAACTACAGCAGTTCTACAAAACAGCCTTGTTACTAATCAATTGGATGCAACACCTGATTGGAATGAATTAATGACAAGATTGGCTGCACGATCAAGACAGCACTACAGAGCATTAGTTCATGACAATCCAGATCTTGTTGCTTTTTTTCAACAGGTCACTCCAATAGAAGAAATTAGTAAGTTACAGATTTCAAGTCGTCCAGCAAGAAGGAAAAGTGGTGCAAAAGATTTGTCTAGCCTAAGAGCAATTCCCTGGGTATTTGGCTGGACGCAAAGCCGATTTCTTTTGCCAAGTTGGTTTGGAGTTGGAACAGCTTTGTGCGAAGAACTTGATGCTGACCCTCAGCAAATAGAGCTTTTAAGAATGCTTCATCAGCGTTGGCCTTTTTTTAGAATGTTGATTTCCAAGGTGGAAATGACCCTGTCAAAAGTAGACTTAGATCTGGCTAATCACTACGTTAAGAGTTTGGGTCAAGAAGCACATAAGGATGCTTTTGAAAAAATATTTGAGACCATCGCAAATGAGTACTCAAGAACCAGAAGCCTTGTTATGGAAATAACAGGCCAACCAAAACTTTTAGGCGCAGATCACCCTCTAAAACTTTCTGTAGACCTTCGCAATCGAACGATTGTCCCTTTGGGTTTTCTGCAAGTTGCTTTGTTAAAGCGCTTGAGAGACCAAAATAGGCAACCACCAATAAGTGAAACTTTAGGGACAGAAGGTGATGGACGCACATATAGTCGAAGCGAACTTTTAAGAGGGGCTTTACTAACTATTAATGGAATTGCGGCAGGAATGCGTAATACTGGCTAATCCAAATGCTAGGTCGTAATTCTTCTCAAATACCCTTGCCAGATGGCTACATCCTAGAGAGAGATAAACCTCCAAATCCAGCTGCACTTAATCGCCTTTTTTCGAGATGTAATCAGTCAACATATTCTCAAAAGAAGTTGGCTTTAGCATTAGAAAGAAGTATTTTCTTACTAAGTATTTTGCAAAAAGATAACGGACTTCTTGCAGGATTTGTTAGAGCAACTACAGATGACGGACTTAATGCCAACCTTTGGAACCTTTCTGCAAGGCCGGGTGACGATCAGGCTGAATTACTTAGGGTGCTTGTTAATAGATCTCTTTTTATCTTGCGAAAAGAATCTCCTGGTTGCAGCATTTCTGTTTCTGCTCCGTTAATTACATTGACGGCATTAGAAGATCAGGGATTTTTAATTGATCCTGGAGGTATTCGTGCAATGGGATTGAGACTTTGACAGTGATTTGTCAATGATATAAATACGAGCATGGAGGGACTCGAACCCCCGACCCTCAGAACCGGAATCTGATGCTCTATCCAACTGAGCTACATGCCCATAGTTTGGCGGTCTGCCTTGATATGAGTTAACCCTAAAGTGGGCTTAATCAAGGTACCTTATCCAAAGGCTGCTTAAGGAAAGATTAGGCTTAATAAGCTCGAAATCGAGGGATTCCGCAATTACATTCGTTTTCGGTTGGAGTTGACCGAGAAGCGTTTGCTTATTACAGGCCCAAATGGTGCAGGCAAAACCAATCTCCTTGAGGCTATTGAGTTGTTGGGGAGTCTGCGATCACATCGTTGCAGTAGAGATAGTGATTTAATTCATTGGAATCAAGAAAGGGCCCTCCTGAGAGCCCTTTCTTGTGAAGACGAGACCCTTGAGTTGGAATTGAGGAGAAAAGGGGGAAGGCAGGCGAAAAGGAATGAAAAGGTTTTATCTCGTCAGTTTGACTTGATTGGACCATTGCGTTGTGTGGGATTCAGTTCTCTTGACCTTGAGCTCGTTCGAGGTCAGCCAGCACTTCGGCGGCAATGGCTTGATCGAGTTGTTCAGCAATTGGAACCAATCTATTCTGATTTGATAAGCAGATATAGCAGGTTGCTCCGGCAGAGAAGTCAATTATGGAGAAGATGGCGTAATAAGCCTGCTAATGAAAGGGATGCAATTCTGGATGCTTTTGATCTCCAGATGGCTCTTGTTAGTACACGCATTCATCGACGCCGGTCTAGGGCATTAAGGCATTTGCAGCCTCTTGTAGCTCATTGGCAAAAGATGATTAGTAATGGAAAAGAAAAATTAGAGTTGGTTTATTACCCAGGCAGTAAATTGAAGGGCGAGGAGGCTGAAGAGCCTTGGAGACTTGATATTCAAGACCAGCTTTTGGACCAAAGGTTAGATGAGGAGAGATTGGGGAGTTGTCGTGTAGGACCTCATCGTGATGAAGTTGGCTTATTGCTTAATGGACTGGAAGCACGTCGGTTTGCTTCTTCTGGACAACAGCGTACTTTAATCCTTTCGCTCAAATTGGCGGAACTTGATTTGGTTGAGCAAATGTCTGGTTTGCCTCCTATTTTGTTATTGGATGATGTTTTGGCTGAGTTGGATGCGAAACGACAATTGCTTTTATTAGAGGTAGCCGGAGAGAAACATCAATGCATAGTGACTGCAACGCACTTGGATGCTTTTCAGGGGGAATGGATGAGAGAATCACAATTATTGGAGACGAAGTCCTTTAGTTCAAAGGGGTCTGTCGGTTAAATTGGCACCCATTTTCAAGGGCCTATGGAAAACAATCTGTCTTGCTTGCACCCAAATCCTGGATGGGGTGAGGCTTTTTCAAAAGAAATTATCGATCTCAATATTCCAAATACAACTCTTTCGATAGGTAAGCATTGCATTTTGGAATTATATGATTGCGATAAAAATAGGCTGAATGATGAGGCCTTCCTCAGGACAACTATTACTGCTGCTGCTAAATCTGCAGGCGCAAAACTTCTGAATCTAATTACTCATAGATTTTCACCGTATGGCGTTACTTGTCTTGCACTTTTGGCAGAGTCTCACATTTCAATTCATACATGGCCAGAAAATGGTTATGCGGCTGTAGATGTATTTACCTGTGGAGAGCAAACAATGCCAGAAGAAGCTTGCCATATTTTTAAAACAGAGCTCTTGGCTGAACAATTTAGCCTTACTAGTTTTAAGAGAAAAACACCTGAAGACATAAAAAATGGCCTAAGAAAACCTCATTCTTAAGACTCTCAGAGTAATTAGATTTTTGGTTATTTCAACTCTTTCTAAGACTTCGATTTAATTTCCCACTTATTAATCCCTCAAGATCGAGACTGACACTTGTAAAGCCTAGTGACAGGAAGTAATTAACAATCTTTTCACGTTCTTGAAGAATCAATAAATCAAAAATTTTTTCTTCTTCTAATTCAATTCTTGCGGATAACCCTTGGCTTCGAACTCTCAAATTAGTAAACCCTTTAGATCTTAAAAAGGCCTCTGCTTTGTCAATTTGAAAGAGTCTTTGTGCTGTGATACTTTCACCATAAGTGACTCGTGACGCAAGGCAGGGTTGTGCAGCTTTATCCCACCAAGGGAAGCCAAGTGCTCTTGAGATATTCCGAATAGAAAACTTTCCAATTTTTAACTCTGCAAGCGGAGAACGCACCCCAGCAAGTTGGGCTGCTTTGATCCCAGGTCTATGCTCTCTGAGGTCATCGTAATTAACCCCATCAAGGACAATGTAACCATCACTTTCTCCCTTGATTGCTTTGATTTTGCGATGTAATTCTCTTTTGCAAGCAAAACATCTTTCTTTTGGATTCTCACTGTAAAGAGGGTCCATTAATTCATTGGTCTTACATTCTTGATGTCTGATTTCAATCCAATTAGCTTGGTGCTTAGCTTCCTTTCTTAAATGGGGAGCTAGAGCTGGAGAAACTCCTGTAATCGCTATTGAGTTTTTCCCAAGTTGTTCTTTTGCAATCGCGGCCACTAAAGAGCTATCTACACCTCCTGAATATGCAACACAGACTTTTTCGAATTTAGAAATAAATCTGCGTAGCGACTCCAATTGGTTCCTTTCGAATTCCGACAAGGGCTCTAATTGTGTAAAAAGTTTTACTTGAGTTGTTGCTATCAATTTCATTAGAGTGGTTCCTCTAGTTAAGCTTCAAACGTAAATAGACACGTCAAGGGAGTCATAGACCTAAGCAGTGACGAAGTCTCAAGACACGATCTCAAAAGACACTACTCGCAGTAGCAGGGGTATTGGGATTGTTACTGCTGCTGATAGTAAGGAAAGGAGTCATGGACAATTACATATTTATGATGGTGAGGGTAAGGGTAAAAGTCAGGCTGCTTTAGGGGTTGTTTTAAGAACAATAGGGCTGGGAATTTGTGAGCAACGTCGGACTAGAGTTCTTTTACTTAGGTTTCTGAAGGGCCCAGGTAGGGCTTATGACGAAGATGCTGCGATTGATGCTTTGCAGCAAGGTTTCCCCCATTTAATTGATCAAGTAAGAACTGGTCGCGCAGATTTTTTTACTGCGGCTGAAGCCACAACATTTGATTCTCAGGAAGCTAATAGAGGTTGGGATATAGCAAAAGGTGCTATAGCAAGTGCCCTTTATTCGGTTGTTGTTCTTGATGAACTCAACCCTGTGTTGGATTTGGGTCTATTGGATATAAATGATGTGGTCAATACCCTCACCAATAGACCTCCAGGGATGGAGATTATTGTGACTGGTAGGGCTGCCCCTATAGATTTAATTAAAGTAGCTGACCTGCATTCTGAAATGCGTGCACATCGGCGCCCAAGTTTAGAAGAAGATGCCTCTTTGAGAAGTTCGGTTGGAGGTATAGAGATCTATACAGGTGAAGGGAAGGGGAAATCTACAAGTGCCTTAGGCAAAGCATTGCAAGCAATTGGTCGGGGTATTAGCCAAGACAAAAGTCATAGGGTGTTAATTCTCCAATGGTTAAAAGGAGGTAGTGGTTATACAGAAGACGCTGCAATAGCGGCATTGCAGAAAAGTTACCCTCACTTAGTGGATCATCTTCGCTCTGGGAGAGATGCAATTGTTTGGCGTGGACAACAACAACAAATTGACTATCTAGAGGCTGAACGTGCTTGGGAAATAGCAAGGGCTGCTATTTCCAGTGGCTTATATAAAACAGTTATTTTGGATGAACTTAATCCTAGTGTAGACCTTGAGCTGCTACCGGTAGAGCCTATTGTTCAGACCTTACTAAGGAAACCAGCTGAGACCGAAGTAATTATCACAGGCCGCTGTAAAAATCAACCTACATATTTTGACTTAGCGAGTGTACATTCGGAAATGGTTTGTCATAGGCATTATGCTGAACAAGGTGTAGATTTAAAAAGAGGAGTTGATTATTGATGTCTAGATTTACAGTTATTTTCTTACTATAATTTTTAGCTTTGAGTAAGGCTAGCTTCCCAGGCTTCCATACCGCCAGCAAGACTTAATCCATTTATTGAATGAGATTTTAAAATCCTTAGTGCTTTTTCTGAGCGTATTCCTGACTTGCAGCATATAAATAATCTTTTACCTAATGAAAGTTTTCTGATTTCTTCAATAGCTTCTCCAGTCTCAATTCTTTCAAGCGGTATTAATTTTGATTCATTGATTGAATTAATCTCTGCTTCGCTTCTGCTACGTACATCTATTACTAGAATATCTTTTGGAATATTGTTGATTAGTTGCTTAAGATCTTTAACTGAAATGCTTCCAATAATGAAGGATCTCTCTATAGGATTTTCACATTTCTGAACCCCACAGAATTTATGATAATCAATCAATCGCTCAATTTTTTTACTATGTTCAAGTTTTGATAGCTTTAGCTCTTTAAATGTCATTGTTAAAGCATCAATAACTAGTAGCCGGCCATCAAGGGGATTGCCAATTCCAGAAATTATTTTGATAACTTCAGTTGCTTGTACTATGCCGATTATTCCAGGTAAGACTCCAAATACCCCTGCTTCAGTACAAGAAGGAATTATGTTTGCAGGGGGCGGCTCTGGTATAAGGTCTCGGTAATTTGGACTTGATTCTTTTAGGTTAAATACACTTGCTTGGCCTTCAAAACGATGAACTGAACCATATACATTTGGCTTGCCAAGTAAAACACAAGAATCGTTAATTAGGTATCTACTGGGAAAGTTATCTGTCCCATCGCAAATCACATCATATTCTTTGATAATTTCTAGAGCATTAGCCGTTGTTAAAGTTGTCTCAAATAGATCTACTTGGCAATAAGGATTTAGTTCTAAAATTCTTGAACGTGCAGAAGAGGTTTTTTTCTTTCCGATCCAGGTTGTATTGTGGATTATTTGTCGTTGGAGGTTTGATTCTTCGACTATATCAAAATCAACAATTCCAATTCTTCCTATTCCAGCGGCTGCTAGGTAAAGCATTAGAGGGGAACCCAATCCACCTGATCCAATACAAAGTACTGAAGCAGACTTAAGTTTTTTTTGGCCTTGGATTCCTATTTCAGGAAGAGTTATGTGCCTTGAATAGCGAATTAATTCTTCAGAATCCAAATCATTTTTAGAATTGTTTAGATAGTTCATTTGAGAATAGGGTTAATCAGGCATTGTCCAAGTAGGAATTTAAAAGTCTTATTTCTCGAGGCTTAGACTCTGACATCCACCATGCTCGTACATCTCCAGAGCCTGCAACTATTACCATTAGATTTTCATTAAAGCTTAATTCGATATCTTTTAAAGATGGAACTGCATCTTTTGCAATGGGATGTGAATGGGCACTACCAAGAACTTCTAAATCATGATTTCTTGCCCAGCGTTGCGCGTTGATTTGTTCCTTAGGGTCAAGAAAGAAGCGGTTTTCTTTTGAGGCCTTCTTGGTATTTTTTTTATTTGAGATATTTTGTCTTCCCCCTAAGAAATCGAATATTCCAGGCTTCCATATATTCCCGCAAGGCCAGATAATTCGAACATTCCAAAGCGGTTTTTCAAAAAAGACTCCTGAGGTTTTTTTCTTTCCAATCAAAATTGCACAACCTTCTTCTGGGGTTTTTGCCAGAAGAGTTTCGCGTAGAACTATCAGGCAATCGTGATCGAATTGAAGAACCTCTGGCATTTCATTGTTAATTTCGATACGCTCTGCACATAATTGCACTCATTGTTGTGTTCATGACTGACTCCAATCCTGAGGCAAACAATGTCTCAAACAACGAAGTGAAAGTAGATAGCGAAGATAATGGCAACAATTTTTCAGAACGTTATGGAGAAGTGATGGGTGCAGTTAATGATGCCTTAAACAAGGTTGATTGGGGACAGATGGGCAAATATGGCAAGGCGGTTGGCATAATTACAGTTGTCATAGTTGCTCAGATAATCATTAAAGGGGTAATTGACACAATTAATCTTTTGCCTGTTGTGCCTGGCTTGCTTGAGCTTTTAGGCGTTGTAGTTGTGGGTCAATGGAGCTGGCAAAATTTAACTACTAGTGAGAAACGTGACTCAGTTTTTGAAAGAGTACAAAATCTTCGGAAGGAATATTTGGGTTGAAAACTGTTTAGCTTTCTCAACTAGCTCAATTTACTTTTGAGTGTGTTGAGGAATTTAAAGCATTGGTTTTTATAAGAGCCACCAAATAGGTTGGCGTGATTTAGTAGGTGATAAAAATTGTAGAGATCAATTCTCTTACTGGCATGATCTGGCAAAGGCCATTCAGATTCATACCCTTTATAGAACTCATTGGAGAACCCTCCAAACATTTTTGTCATAGCAATATCCACTTCTCTATCTGCCCACCAAGTTGCTGGATCAATTAAAACACCACGACCATCCGAATGTGTAAATGCATTTCCACTCCAAAGGTCCCCATGCACAATACTTGGAGAGGGATTATGGGAATTTAAGTAGGGAATTAAAGGTAATAAACTTGACTTGGAGCAATTTGCATCAAGCCCCCATTGAGTGGCGAGTTCTAACTGAGGATATAAACGCAGTCTGATAAAACATTCGCCCCAGGTTGTCTCCCATCCCCCAGGCTGCGGGCCTGCACCAATAAAACCATGAGATTCCCATCCAAATTTGCCTGGATTCTTATTCGCTGAAGCCTTATGAAGTTGCGCAAGGCCTTTGCCTAAAGATGTTTGGTTACCAGCTTGTAGCTTTAACCATGGGAGTATAAGAATCGCTTGATTTCCAATTTTCTCTAAGGCAATAGGCTCAGGTATTACAAGAAGCGCTGGATTAGCCCACCTTTTTAGTTCTCTTAGCCCTTCTGTCTCAGCTAAAAACATGCCCCAGCTTTGTTTAGTACCAGTTTTGGCAAACAATTCTTTTCCATTACTTAATTTGATTTTCCATGCTTCATGAATGCATCCGCCGCTTACGGGTAAAAACTCCTCGATAGCACTGCCTGTAATAGGTGTCTGAATTTCCTCTAGTGCGTTTAGTAAATCTCTATTCATAGAGTCTTTTTCTTTTGTTTTTGAGTTGAATGCCAATTAATTCGGTGATTGTGATTGGTGCAGGGATTGCTGGGCTCACTTCAGCAGCCTTATTGGCTAAAGAAGGGGCTCATGTTCAATTATTGGAAGCACATAATCAACCGGGGGGATGTGCAGGCACCTTTAAACGAGGGCGATTTGTGTTTGATGTTGGGGCGACCCAAGTAGCAGGATTTGAGCGAGGGGGAATTCATGAGCGATTGTTCCGCCATTTAAAAATTTCCTTACCTGAAGCTGAAGTTTTAGACCGGGCTTGTTTAGTTGATTTAGGAGATGGCTTGAGTCAAATTACTCTTTGGCATGATTACAAGCTTTGGGAAAAAGAACGTAGAAGACATTTCCCAGGCACTGACCAATTTTGGGATCTCTGTACCCAATTACATGAGATTAATTGGGCATTTGTTAAGCGTGGCCCTGTATTAACTCCAAGAAACTCTTGGGATCTAGGACAACTTCTTAAAGCTTTAAGACCGGAAACAATGCTCTCTTTGCCTTTGATTAAATCCTCAGTTACAGATCTTTTGAAATTAACAGGCTGTGAAAAGGATACTCGCCTACTTCATTTCCTAGACCTTCAGCTCAAGCTTTATTCTCAAGAGCCAGCAAATCGAACTGCAGCTCTTTATGGGGCAACTGTTCTGCAGATGGCACACAAACCTTTGGGGTTGTGGCATCTAAAAGGCTCAATGCAGAATTTGAGTAATAGTTTGTTATCGGCCTTTAAGCGTGACGGTGGGCAAACTTTTTTCCGGCATCGGGTTGTTTCATTAAAGTCACTAAAAGAAAGTGGGTTGTGGGAAGTTCAGGTAATTACACCTGATAGAAAGATTTTGCAATTTCAATCTGAAGAAGTTGTTTGCACACTCCCACCTCAGTGTTTACTAAATCTCCTTCCTTCGGAAGGAGATATCAGGAAATCTTATTTAAAACAGCTTTCTCAACTGCCTCAAGCTAGTGGAGCATTAGTTTTCTATGGAGCCCTTGAAAGAAGTGCTATTCCAGCGGGGCTTCCCTCTCACATTCAACTATCTGCTGAAGCTCCAGGGCCATTATTTATATCTATTAGCAGAGAGGGAGATGGTAGAGCTCCTTTAGGTCAAGCTACTGTCATTGCAAGTGCTTTTACTTCGACTTTTGAGTGGTGTTCATTGCCCGACCAGAAGTATCAAAAACAAAAACGATTAATGCAAGTCGCTATGACTCGTTTATTAGAGAAGTTTTTGGAGATTCCCAATCACCAATGGCTTCATCAGGAGATGGCTACTCCAAGAAGTTTTGCTAGATGGACTGGTAGACCTCATGGAATAGTGGGTGGACTTGGTCAAAACCCATCACAGTATGGCCCTTTCGGTTTGTCTAGTCGTACACCTTTAAAGGGCCTTTGGTTATGTGGAGATTGTATTCATCCAGGAGAGGGTACTGCAGGAGTCAGTCAATCAGCATTATTAGTAATTAGACAGCTTCTAGCTCAGAGAGGGGTCGACTTACACGTTGATTATTAGCTTGTACTAGTTAGTGTTATTTGAGTTTAAAAATCTTGACCTGAATCTCTTCATGCCTAAAAGTTCTGCTTCTAGTTTTTCCCACTCTTTATTAATAATTGATTTTTCAAGCTGATTGAGACTTTCTCGATATTGATCTATAGCGATAAGGATTTCTTTTCTGTTTTCTGAAGCCATCGAGCTACCTAATTTGGGATTCCCACCACCAACTCTTGTTGTGTCTTCAAAACCGCTAGAGGCAAGTCTTTTAGCTAAATTTATTATTTTAGGATTTCCGCTTTTACTAACTGTGCTTAACAACGCGGCACTAATTAAGACTGGTAGGTGTGAGATGAGACCTACTGCTTGATCATGACTTTCTGCATCTGTAGTGATCCAGTTACTGCCTAAAGTTAAAGCCAGCTTATTAATCATAGTTAGTGCTTCTAAGTCTGTTTTGCTTTCTGGTGTTGTGACCCAGGGACGCCCTTTAAATAGATCATTTTGGCCTGACTCAACTCCCGATTTTGCAGTCCCAGCCATGGGATGGCTGCCGACAAATCTTGGGTGGATTTCTCTCCAAGTACTAAGAACAGCTGATTTCACTGAACCAACATCAGTGATAACTGCATTTAAGGGCAGAGCATCTACCAGTTCTGGTGAAGGATTTATGATCTCTCTCAATGGCATTGCCAGGATAATCAGATCGCATTTGGAAAGAATTGTTGGATTAGTGCTTACAAGTTGGGCAAGACCTCTGGCTTTTGCTCTGTCTGCAGTCTTTGTGCGATGAACTAGACCATGCACTCTCCAACCTAATGATTGCAGGTCTAGGCCTATTGAGCCTCCTATTAGCCCAAGGCCAACTATTCCAACCAAAGGTGATTCTTTTTTTTGCTCCATTCCTTGCTTTATTTAGAGGCTATCAATTTTGATAATTCAATCAAAATTTCATGCCTGAAAGGCTTTGTTTATTTAGTCTTTTTTCATGCTGGAAGCCATTGCTCATCAGCAGCTAAAGAATTTGCTGCAAAAAGTTCAAACTGATTGGCCTCATCATCTTACGCTTAGTCGTTTAGTTGCTAGGAGCCTTCGTCGGAGGGACTCGACTTTCATTACACTTCAAGATTGCAGTCAAGATCAGTGGTGGCTTGGCTTAATGGTTCCTCTTTGCTTGGAATCGAGAGAAACTGTATTAGTTCTGCAAGATGATCTAAAAAGCCGATTGTTGAAGATCGAACTTCCCAGATTGCGATCTGCAGGCTTTAAACTTGGATGCTGGGAAGGTTTGACTCCTCCTCCAGGAGATCAAATTTGGTTATTAAATTATAGTGAACTGATAAAAGTCTATAAGAATGGATTCCTAAAATCAAGACAATTGATTATTCCTGAAGCGGATCTATTAAGTAGTCATCTTCGGAATGTGATGTCTTTTAAAATCACTTCTGAGAACTGGGAAAAACTAAGAAGGGCAAATCCTTTTAATGAAGAGTTGATAATCTTTTTTCTTCAGAGAATGACTCAGAACATCTTTCAACATCCATCAACTTTGCTTAAGAAAGTTAGGGTTTGCTATGAGGATATTAGTGCTCTTCAAGAATTGCTACGTGACTTGCCTGACGTTCCTTCACCGTGGCATTTAATTCTTGATATAGAACCAGATTCCTGGGCTAGTTGGGCTGAGTTGGATCATAGGGTTTTTAATTGGGACTGGTGTTTTAAGCCAATTGAGCCACTCAAGATTCTCAATGGTCTTTTAAGTAATCAGCCTTCTTTGTTAATCACTCGATCGGGCCATAACCAATTAATGGAAGTTGAGCTTCAGTCAGTAAATTTCATTCCTAATGTTGGAGTTACATTAAGTCAGCCTCATATCAATGACCCTCTCTTTCTTTATGCACCTTTTCGCCAACCACTTCCTAATACTGAGATTTTTGCGGATCATCTTTTAGATCAATCTCGTAGATTGATTTTGGGGAGGGTTGGGATAACAATTATTCTCTTGGATGATTACCAGTTACGTATGAAATTGACTAGTCAACTTGCTGCGGAATTTGGCCAAAGAGTTGACCATCAAACAACTACCCCTGAAGAAAATGGAGTTGTTTCTGCTGGGTGGGATTGGTGGCTTCATCATCACCGTCAACTCCCTTTGCCAGAGCAGTTGATCATTGCCTTACTACCTTTGCCGAGTTTGGAATCGCCTTTTATTGCTGCACGGGTTGAGGCTCTGAAGAAAGAAGGTCGAGATTGGTTTCGTGACTACCTTTTACCTGAAGCGCTAAGTGTTATTCCTGATGCGGTTGCTCCTGTTCGCAACAATAATGGCCGTCTTGCAATTTTGGATGGACGCTTGCGAGCTCGTAGTTGGGGAGAAGAGTTCTTAAGTAAGTTAGAACCTTGGACACCTTTACAACGCCTTTTGCCAAATTAGGCTTTAGCTATCAATTTTCTTAAGGCAATGGGAGAAGCTCGCCGCCGAGCCAGTCAGGGCTTGCCGCCACGTCAGGACAAGACGAAAAAAAACAATTCTCCAAGAGTTGTTCCTTGGCTTCCTATTACTGTGGCCCAGAAGGAACAGTTTTATGCAATAACAACACGTGGAGCCTGGATTGGCATCTTTTCTGTTTTGTTGCTTTGGATAGTTGTACGTTTTATTGGCCCCGCAGCAGGTTGGTGGATTCCTGCAGATGCTAGATAAATCTGCTTTTTCTATTTTCTGATTTCATTTTAGGCAGCAGCAGAAACTTCTTTCATGTTGCTATTTTTTGCTACGGCATTCTTTGCCGCAGCTGCTATAGGGCGCATAGAATTTGCGGTCACTTCTGATCCCTCAGTTAACTTTTGACGAACTAACTTTTCAATTTTCTCATTTGCCTCATGATTTTGTTCAAGCCAGGTGATCGTATTGTCACGCCCTTGGCCAATATTGTCTCCTTCGTAGCTGTACCACGCCCCTTTGCGTGTAACTACCCCGGTCTCTTCTGCTAAATCCAATAGGCAGCCCAGTGTGCTGATACCCCGGCCGAAAAGGATGTCGAATTCAGCGATGCGAAATGGCGGAGCAACTTTGTTTTTCGCAACTTTTACTTTTGCACGAATTCCATATTCTTCAGTTCCTCTTTTGAGAGTTTGGATGCGGCGAATATCTAGGCGGACGGAGGCATAGAACTTCAGCGCATTACCACCTGTTGTTGTTTCTGGATTCCCATAAGTGACGCCGATTTTTAGACGCAGCTGGTTTAGGAAGATCACTGTGCAGCCGGACTTCCCTATGTTCCCTGTGATCTTTCGCATTGCCTGACTCATTAGACGGGCTTGACTACCAACTGCCAGGTCTCCCATTTCTCCTTCGATCTCTGATCTTGGTGTCAGTGCCGCCACGGAGTCAACAACCACTATGTCGACAGCAGCAGAACGCACTAGTTGGTCGACAATTTCTAAGGCCATCTCGCCAGTATCTGGCTGTGATACCAAAAGATTTTCGATATCTACTCCTAGCGATGCTGCGTAAATAGGGTCGAGAGCGTGTTCAGCATCGACGAATGCTGCAACTCCTCCTCGGCGTTGGACCTCTGCAATTGCGTGCAAAGTGAGTGTTGTTTTACCGGAACTTTCAGGCCCGTAAACTTCTACCACTCTTCCTTTTGGATATCCTCCTCCTAGCGCGAGGTCAAGTGTCAGAGCGCCAGTTGAGATGGTTTCCACTCTCATGCGCGAAGCATCTCCTAGGCGCATGATTGATCCTTTCCCGAAGTTCCGTTCGATTTGTCCAAGGACCAGATTTAGGGCTTTATCGCGTTCTCCTGATCGAGGTGCTCCTTCATTGTTTTTAGGGTTTGAATTCAAGATAGCTTTTGTGTCCATTGCAATAGGAATGATTAGTAGATGATCAAAGCTGCGTTTTGCTGCTTCTTGTGACGCCTAGTCATTCCGGATAGTACAGACGTACACCGTCTAGTCAAGCCCAGTTTTTTAACGGTTGATTCAGGTTTTTGATTTTTAGAAGGTGAATCCCTTTTGGAAGCTGAATTGTGTCCTTCGGTTTTAGGTATCCCCAGTTCGCTAAATAGCATGGAATAGTTGCTAATTTTTTGATGGAGAGAATTGTTTCTAGTGTTTCTCGACGATCTTCTAAGAATCCTTTGATCGAATGTGTTTCTGCTAGATGCAATAAGACTGTTGATTTATTGCCAGATTCATGTCCAAAAAGTTGTTTGGGTTTGAGTTTGAGGTGGAGAAGTAGTTCTTCAGTGAATTCTCGTCCTTTAGTAGTTAAAACAACAAGATCAATATTTTCATTCTCAAGAGTTTGTAGGCGTTCTACTACTTGAGGGAAGGCCTGATGACGTTCTAGCCAGATCGCTCGATTGTGAGCTAGCTCTTTGCGCCGAACATGTTCTAAGGCTGCTTGAACTTGATTAGATTTCCAATTCCAGCGTGTTAACGCTTTCTGAATATGGTGAGGGTAGTTTTCAGCAAAGATAGCTGCGTCTTTGGTGTGTAATGCCCCCTCTGTTGGAAGGTGTTCAGCTGCGATCACTACCATCTCCCAACCGTGGTGAATCCACGGTCTGAGTGCTCGGAACGTTGCAGGGACATTCTCTGGGAGTAAGCCAGGCTCATAATCTTCAGAGATCATCTCTATGCATGCTTGACGAGCACTCCACCAGTACTCATCAATTCCGTCGACAATGACCCCGTCGAAATCGCAAACCAAAATAGGACGAGATCTCACTGATAGCTTGAGAAAACTGGGGCGCTAGGATTCGAACCTAGGAATGGCGAGACCAAAACCCGCTGCCTTACCACTTGGCGACGCCCCATTGATCCAGATGTAAACCTGTTAAAGGTTGCTTTCACTGGTCCCCAAATAATTACATATCGAGGATCTCTCTGGTCAATATATAGTCAGGTTTGTTTTTTTTAAGGGGGGTATACCCGTAAACGTTGATCCTCAGCATGACTGAAGACATCACTTCTCAGTTGATATCTGTTAACTAGATCCGATTGCATTTTTATTACCCTTGTGCTCCTAGGTAATAGTTCTACTGGTCTTCCTAATGGGATTACAACTTTTTCTACTGCTAACCGGCACTCTTCAAGTGCGGAGAGGTCATCTTCTTTGTCAATGCTCTGGTCTATTGCGGTCGAAGTTGAATTTTTAATATTTGCGTAACGAGAGAGGAGTCGTTTTAGAGCACGTTCGATCTGCGGGAATGAGTCTGATTTGATTACAAGAATTGGGATAAAGGCTTTTCTAGCCTCATTCCTAAGCTGAGTGTGTTTGCTAAGGCCTTCCCTGATAGTGAGTACAACATCTGCTTCTTTAAGGCTTTTAACCCACTGAATGGGCCAAGAATGTAGTCTTATTGCTTCATCAACAACTTGTGTACTGATCTCACAACAGAGCACCTGTAATTGCTTATTGGGAGAAGTCCTAGAAGGAAACTGATGATTTTGAATTTTGGAATCAATTAATTCGTGACTCACTTCTTGCTTTGACATCCCTATCTCAGGGATTGAATGCCCTAATTGAGATCTTGTGGGGCGTTTGAAAAGAGCTTTTGGTTGAGTAGTTTGTTCATTTAAAAGTCTTAAGGATCCGTTGGCGTCAAGTTCTCGATTTTGAGGGTTCGCTTTTTGTCCTCGCAGCAGTAAATCGACTGTTGATGCTACATCTGAGTGGACTGACCAATGATTCCTACTATTGATTTCGACTGCAATTGGGAATGTAGGTTCAGCGGCTCTTTCTAAAACCGTTTTTTGGGTGCGTCTTCGTCTGGCTTCTTCATCTCCAAGGGTTACAGATTGAATTCCTCCCACTAGGTCTGAAAGGGTTGGATTTTTAATTAAATTTGCTAGGGCGTTGCCATGAGCTGTGGCTACAAGTTGTACACCTCGCTCCGCAATTGTTCGAGCTGCATGAGTTTCTAGTTCGGTTCCGATTTCATCAATAACAATTACTTCTGGCATGTGATTTTCTACAGCTTCGATCATTACTTGGTGTTGATTTTCAGGTTTGGACACTTGCATTCGCCTCGCTTTACCTATTGATGGATGAGGAATATCTCCATCACCAGCAATTTCGTTACTGGTATCGATGATCACGACTCTTTTTTCTAGGTCATCTGCTAGTACTCTTGCGATTTCGCGCAGTGCGGTTGTTTTGCCAACTCCTGGTCGCCCCATCAGTAAGAGCGATTGATCGCTATCGAGTAAATCTCTAACCATTTCTACTGTCCCAAAGACTGCTCTACCTACACGGCACGTAAGTCCTACTATCTCTTGCTTGCGGTTTCTTATTGCACTAATGCGGTGGAGAGTACGCTCGATCCCGGCACGATTGTCTTCACCAAACTCCCCTAGCTTTTTAACCATATTTTCAATATCCCTTCTGGTGACAAACTCTTCTCCAAGGGGGATTACTTTTTCTGGAAACCGGGCTTCAGGAATTCGGCCTAAGTCAAGGACTACTTCAAGAAGCTCTTCATATAAATGTTTGCTAGTTAGTGACTCCTTGACTGCATCAGGTAATAGACATAAGAGTCGATTGAGGTCATCTGTAATGTGCGTTGGTTTCATAGACCAAAAGTTTTGCTCAAAATGGATGAGAACTCCATAAGGCTTCTAGCAGTCTTGAAGATTTTTTGGTTTTCTGGATAACCAAGGCTCGACAAGTTGATTAGCTGTTTGTAGAGCTTCTTGCCACCCTTCTGGCCAATCTCTAAGACTGATATTTCTTGACTGGGCTTCTTCGAGCCAAGGCTTGATGATTTTTCGGGCAACGCCACCGAAAGCTATCCCTGCAGGCCCTCTCCCATTTGGTAAATGTTTAATGGTTTCTTCGTTTGTACCACCTGCTAACTGGAGTGGCCCTGGTGGGGCCATATCATGAATTTTTTCCCAAAGGGAGATAGCAATCCTTCCTGTGCCTGGACCTAGGTCGCCACTCATTGGACGACCATCAAGTTGCCAAATTGGTTTTAACTTGTTTTGCTTAAGAGAATTGTGCCGCTCCCAAAGCAACTGTGATAGGGCTTCAGTCTTAATGCCATGTGCCTCGGCCCCACAACTGACTGCAATCCTTTTCAAGTTTACTTTGGCTATTTTTAAAGCTTTTAGTATTTCTTCGAAAGACTTCCTTCGCCCAGGTGCTGTATGGATTTCAACTGCATCAGGGCTGGCAGAAGAAATTAAAGAGGTTATCTCGTTATTAGTCAAAAGCTTATATTTTTCATCAATCAGATCAAGAGGGCATGCGGATAAACATCTTCCACAGCCGTAACAGCGAGATAAATCAACTCCAACTTTGGAAATTGCTTCTGTGGGACAAATCCTTTCGCATGGACGTGTGCAATCGATTGGACAACGTTTCGGATCAAATCGGGCTTTGCGAAAATGGTTGTCTTTGCCGTCACTGACGCTGATCATTAACCAAGGACGTATTCCATATTTGGCTTCTACCCAGTCCAGCCCTTTCTTTGCTGCTGAAATAACCCCAGAATCTGCTGCCACATCAATACATTGGACCCCTGCCGCTCCATAAACAGCACATAGGTCACTGATAGAAGGGATGTCCTGGTTGCTTGCACCACAAATTACTTTTACCCAAGAACCACGAGTTATAGCTAATTCGCCATCTGTCGCACTTTTCATTTTTCTAAATGCTTCCCAAGACTTTTATTGTCGAAGCAAATTCAGCATTGGTTCCCAATTAAGCTTGCGGTCTCCCCCCATTTCAACCACGATTTTGATTCGCTGCTCTCTTTGACATAGCTCATAAAGTGCAAGTAACTCTGCTTTGGATAAGACTTGTCCTTCAAGAAGCCATAGAACTAAAGGTTTGTCACTATTTAAAAATTCAGATAGTTGAGGAATGACTTGTTGGATTTCACCAACAGCAGCATTCCTTCCTACACATTGATGACCAAGGTGAGGAGGCCTAACGCCATGGAGCTTAAATAAGAATTCTTCTGGATCTCCAAGTCCCCTTGCAGTAGTGATTTGTGTTCTATAACCAGAGCTTCTTAGCCGACGAAGTAATCGGGTTTCTGAACCCCCTTCAAGAGGCACTTTGATGGCAATGCAGCCAGAGGCTTCTAAGTCATTACGAAATCCTTGACCAGAGAGCAATAGCGGCATGAAATCAGTTCAATAGGTTCTAAGTCTGCCAGCTTGTGTAAAAAAGATCATTAGAGGGTACCCAGTGGTGTAGGGTTTTAGTTTGCTTCTTAAACTGTGCCCGACCGCTAGCCGGGCCTCCAGAAGAGAAGCAGATCCTGCGATAGCGCATGGATCCAAAGGCTAGAACAGTTTAGGGATTCTTTTGATCTTTATCTGTCGGGAAACTAACTGGTAATTTACCGGCCAAGTCTCAGCCAACTGGTTTAATTCGCTAGCCCTATTAAAAATATCTCTTTAAGGCTTTCTGACTTGAAGGTATTTGTTATAGAAGGCGATTCTTAAACCAGGTTTTTAAGCCCGTTTTGGGTTGTTACCGCTGGCGTTTTTTCCTCATATGTCTATAGGCATCCTTGGGAAGAAGTTGGGCATGTCTCAATTCTTCGATGATCAAGGTAAGGCAATCCCGGTCACACTGATCGAGGCGGGCCCTTGCCGGATCACTCAATTAAAAACCGCTAAAACAGATGGATATTCCGCTGTTCAGATCGGCTTTGGCTTAACTCGCGAGAAACTTGTTAATCAGCCTTCTAAAGGACATCTTTCCAAATCAGGGAAGGAGTTACTAAGGCATTTACGGGAATTTCGTGTAGAGACTGTGGATGACGTAAAGCTTGGGACACCAATTACTGTTGGGAGCTTTGAGCTTGGTCAAAAAGTCGATGTGAGTGGAGACACAATGGGTCGGGGTTTTTCTGGTTATCAGAAAAGACATGGCTTTAGTCGTGGGCCTATGTCCCATGGTTCAAAGAATCACAGACAACCTGGTTCTACTGGTGCAGGCACCACACCTGGCCGTATTTACCCAGGAAAGAGAATGGCTGGCCGCTATGGCGGAAAACAGATCACCACTCGCGGACTCACAATTCTAAAGATTGATAATGAGAGGAATCTTCTGGTGGTAAAAGGTTCCGTACCTGGTAAACCTGGATCTTTGCTAAACATTCGCCCAGCGAAGCGAGTTGGTGCTCCAACTACTCAGGGAGGTAAGTGATGGCTGATTGTGTTATTAAGGATTGGAAGGGCAACGAGGCCGGGAAGGCAAGTCTTGAGCTGGCCGTTGCAAAAGAGACTACATCCGTTGATTTGATGCACAGAGCTGTATTACGTCAACAAGCACATAGTCGCCAGGGGACTGCTAGCACCTTGACTAGGTCGGAAGTTCGTGGTGGTGGTCGTAAACCCTATAAACAAAAGGGTACAGGTAGAGCTCGACAAGGTTCTATCCGTACTCCTTTGAGACCAGGGGGTGGAATTATCTTTGGCCCTAAGCCTCGTAAATACAATCTTTCCATGAATCGTAAGGAACGACGCTTGGCAATTCGCACAGCTTTAATGGCACGTATTGATGATTTGGTTGTGGTTAAAGATTTTGGAACCAGTCTTAAGTTGCCTAAGACTAAGGAAATTACTGATGCTTTGAAGCGTTTGGGCGTTTCTTTAGAAGCCAAGGTCCTTATTGTTCTAGAAAATCCCTCTGACCTGGTTCGTAGATCAGTTCGTAATCTTGAGAAGGTCAAGCTTATTGCTGCCGATCAGTTGAACGTGTTTGATTTGCTTCATGCCTCTTCCATTTTGGTAGGAGAAAAAGCCTTATCAACCATTAAGGAGGTTTACGGCAATGACTGAGCGATTTAGTGATCGGTTGGAGGATGTTATTCGTCGTCCATTAATTACTGAGAAGGCAACTAGTGCATTAGAAGCCAATCAGTACACCTTTGAAGTTGATCCTCGGGCTGCCAAGCCAGATATCAAAGCTGCGGTTGAGAAATTGTTTGATGTAAAGGTCATAGGTATCAGCACTATGAACCCCCCAAGACGATCTCGACGTATTGGACGTTTCTCTGGCACTCGCTCCCAGGTTAAGAAAGCTGTTGTGAGGCTTGCCGAGGGCAACAAAATCCAACTTTTCCCTGAGTCTTAAGGAGGTTTAAGAAATGGCAATCCGAACTTACCGTCCTTATACCCCTGGTACTCGAACCAGGGTTGTTACTGACTTTAGTGAGATCACAGCGCAAAAGCCAGAGAGGTCGCTAGTGGTCCCCAGGCATAGGATGAAGGGGCGGAATAATAGGGGTGTAATTACATGTAGGCATCGTGGAGGTGGGCATAAGCGTCTTTACCGAATTGTTGATTTCCGTAGAAATAAGCATGGGGTATCTGCAAAAGTTGCGGCTATTCACTACGACCCTCATAGGAACGCCCGTTTAGCACTTCTTTTCTACTCAGATGGAGAGAAGCGATACATTCTTGCTCCAGCGGGGATTGCAGTTGGGCAGGAGGTCATGTCTGGGCCTGAATCACCTTTGGAAATAGGAAATGCACTACCTCTTTCTGCAATTCCTCTTGGCTCGAATGTTCATAACGTAGAGCTTTATGCAGGGCGAGGTGGTCAGATGGCCCGAACCGCAGGGTCAAGTGCTCAAGTTATGGCTAAGGAGGGCGATTATGTGGCTCTTAAATTGCCATCTACAGAGGTGCGATTGGTGCGCAAAGAGTGTTTTGCAACTTTAGGAGAGGTTGGCAATTCGGAGGTGCGAAATACCAGTCTTGGTAAAGCAGGTCGGCGCCGGTGGTTAGGTCGCCGTCCACAAGTTAGAGGTAGTGTGATGAACCCTTGTGATCATCCTCATGGTGGTGGTGAAGGCAGAGCGCCAATTGGTCGTGCTGGCCCCGTAACTCCTTGGGGAAAACCTGCTTTGGGTCTTAAGACTCGAAAACGGAATAAACCCAGTAATCGACTAGTCCTGAGGAAACGTCGTCGCACATCCAAGCGGAGTCGAGGAGGACGTGATTCTTGATGACCTTCTTTTTTCTTTCTAATCCTTAACTTGCTATGGGACGTTCATTAAAAAAAGGACCATTTATTGCTGATAGCCTTCTTCGCAAGGTTGAAAAGCAAAATGCTGATCAAGACAAGTCGGTAATTAAAACTTGGTCTAGAGCATCCACTATCCTTCCAGTGATGATTGGACACACAATTGCTGTTCATAACGGCAGATCACATATTCCAGTTTTCATTACTGAGCAGATGGTTGGCCACAAGTTGGGTGAATTTGCCCCGACTAGAACATATAAAGGCCACATTAAAGATAAAAAAGGAGGCCGTTGATCACATGTCAATCTCCCCTACAGCAGTACCTATAGCTAAAGCTCATGGCCGCTATTTACGTGGCTCAGTTTCCAAAGTGAGAAGGGTACTTGATCAAATCAGAGGTCGTTCTTATCGGGATGCACTGATTATGTTGGAGTTCATGCCTTATCGCTCCACTGGTCCGATTACAAAAGTTTTAAGGTCTGCAGTTGCTAATGCAGAGAATAATTTGGGATTAGACCCTGCTTCGCTTGTTATCTCTCAGGCGACTGCTGATATGGGTCCTCCCATGAAGCGCTATCGCCCAAGGGCGCAAGGTCGCGCTTTTGCCATTAAGAAGCAAACCTGCCATATCAGCATTGCTGTCATGGCTCAGACTGAATCTTGACCCTTTACGACACCACCGACTGATGGGACACAAAATTAATCCAACTGGTTTACGACTTGGGATTACCCAAGAACATCGTTCCCGTTGGTATGCACCTAGTAAGACTTACCCTCTTTTACTGCAGGAGGACGACCGGATTCGACGATTTATCCATAAGAAATATGGTGCGGCTGGAATTAGTGATGTTGTTATTGCCCGCAAGGCTGACCAATTAGAGATAGAACTCAAGACAGCTAGGCCAGGGGTGCTTGTTGGTCGGCAAGGGAGTGGAATTGAAGAACTTCGAACAGGGATTCAGAAAACTATTAGAGATCTCAATCGCCAGGTTCGGATAAATGTTGTTGAGGTAGAGAGAGTTGATGCAGATGCTTTCTTGCTTGCAGAGTACATAGCTCAGCAATTGGAAAAACGAGTTGCTTTTCGAAGAACAATTCGAATGGCTGTTCAGCGTGCCCAACGAGCAGGAGTGCTTGGATTAAAGATTCAGGTCGGAGGTCGTCTTAATGGAGCTGAAATTGCTCGTACTGAATGGACCCGGGAGGGACGTGTCCCTTTGCATACCCTTCGCGCTGAAATTGACTATGCAACCAAAGTTGCCAGCACTACTTATGGAGTGTTGGGCATAAAAGTTTGGGTCTTTAAAGGGGAGGTGTTGGCTGATGAAGGCCAGCAATTACCTGTCGGTGCAAGTCCACGACGTAGGGGAAATCGTCGACCCCAACAATTTGAAGACCGCTCAAATGAAGGCTGATCAGGAGATCTAAATTATGCTGAGTCCAAAACGCGTCAAATTTAGAAAGCAACAACGTGGCCGTATGCGTGGTGTAGCCACTAGAGGAAACACTATTGCTTTTGGCCAATTTGCCTTGCAAGCACAAGAATGTGGCTGGATCACATCTCGTCAGATCGAGGCAAGCAGAAGGGCAATGACCCGATATGTCAAGCGAGGCGGGAAAATATGGATCCGAATTTTTCCAGACAAACCCGTCACCATGCGTCCTGCTGAAACACGCATGGGGTCAGGTAAGGGTAATCCTGAATTTTGGGTTGCTGTGATCAAGCCTGGGCGAATTTTGTTTGAGATGGGCGGTGAGGAAATCACTGAATCCATTGCCAAGGAAGCCATGCGGTTAGCGCAATACAAGCTTCCTGTAAAAACAAAGTTTTTGGCTTTGGAAGACCAGGAAACAGCCTCGGCTAGTTCCTCTTCAGCCGATACCCAATCAGTCAAAGTGGAGTCCTGATTTATGCCTCGCTCTAATCCTGCGGAGGTGCGTGAGCTCTCCGATGCTGATCTAACCGAACAAATCAGTGGCATTCGCCGTGAACTGTTTGACCTTCGCTTTCAGCAAGCTACTAGGCAATTGCCAAACACTCATCGTTTTAAAGAGGCTCGTATCAAGCTGGCTCATCTTTTAACGGTCCAGAAGGAGCGGAGTCGCTCCAAAGTTAAAGCTTCCTCTTGATTTTTTAAAACCATGGCACTTAAGGAAAGGGTAGGAACAGTCGTTAGCGACAAGATGGATAAGACAGTGGTAGTAGCGGTTGAAAACCGTTTCCCACATTCCATCTATAAGAAAACGGTTAGCAGGACTACTCGTTATAAAGCACATGACGCTGAAAATGCTTGTCGCCTAGGCGACAGAGTCAGGATCACTGAGACAAGGCCTCTCAGTCGTTCAAAGAGATGGACTGTTGCTGAGGTTCTTAGCCATAGCATGAGACTTAGGGAGACTAAAAAATGATTCAGCAGGAAACTTTTCTCACTGTTGCTGACAATAGTGGTGCCAAGCGTATTCAGTGCATACGTGTTCTTGGTTCAAATCGTCGCTATGCACATGTTGGTGATGTCATCGTTGCAGCGGTTAAAGATGCAATGCCCAATATGGGAGTCAAAAAATCTGACGTTGTTAAAGCTGTTGTAGTTCGTACAAAAGCAACAATGCGGCGCCCAACAGGAAATTCAATTCGTTTTGACGACAATGCGGCTGTCTTGATCAATGATGACAAGAACCCAAGAGGGACTCGTGTTTTTGGTCCTGTTGCACGTGAACTACGTGAGCGTAACTTCACCAAGATTGTTTCATTAGCTCCAGAGGTGATCTAAATGGCTAACGCATCTCAAAAAACCAAATCTTCATCCCGCATAAAGATGCGAATTAGAAAAGGCGACACCGTTCAGGTGATTCATGGAAAAGATAAAGGTAAAACAGGGGAGGTTCTTAGAACGATGCCAATTGATAATCGAGTCATTGTTCAAGGTGTGAATATTCGTACACGTCATGTCAAGCCGACTCAAGAAGGAGAAAGCGGAAGGATTGTCACTGAAGAGGCTGCCTTGCATGCATCAAATGTGATGCTCTATTCAAGTTCGAAAAAAGTTGCTAGTCGGGTCGAGTGGGTTACAGAGAAAGATGGGACTAAGAAACGTCGGCTGAAAAAAACTGGGGAGGTAATTGACTAATGGTTAATTACTAAACACTTTCTGCCCTTTATCAATTTTTCTGTTCCTCAGCTTTTCTACGTATTTACTTTCTTCTGACCAAGCCCAGAAGTAATTTTCATCTCAGTCATGTCACTTAAACAGCGCTATCGAGAGAAAATTCAGCCAAAACTGCTGAAAGATCTAAGTCTCTCTAATATTCATCAGGTTCCTAAAGTGACAAAAGTCACTGTGAATAGGGGGCTAGGTGAAGCAGCTACAAATTCCAAGTCATTGGAAGCTTCGATTGCTGAACTGGCAACAATTACAGGCCAGAAAGTTGTAGTTACAAGGGCCAAGAAGGCCATAGCTGGTTTTAAAATCCGTCAGGGTATGCCAATTGGATGTGCTGTCACATTACGAGGAGAGCGTATGTACGCTTTTCTTGAGCGCCTTATAAATTTGGCCCTTCCACGAATTAGGGATTTTCGTGGAGTGAATCCAAAAAGCTTTGATGGACGTGGGAATTACACTCTTGGTGTAAAAGAACAAATTATCTTTCCAGAAATTTCTTTTGACAAAATTGAATCCATTAGGGGTATGGACATCACCATTGTGACAAGTGCCCGTTCGGACGAGGAGGGCTTGGCTCTTCTTCGTGAAATGGGGATGCCTTTCCGGAATAACTGAGCTTTTTCTTTATTACTATGTCTAATCACGATCCAATTTCAGACATGCTCACTCGCATTCGAAATGCAAGTGAGAAGCGTCATCAAACTACTCGGATTCCGGCATCAAAGATGTCCAGAAGTATTGCAAAGGTCCTTCAGCAAGAGGGATTCATATCTGAAATTAGTGAAGAGGGGGAAGGCGTTCGCACTCAGCTGATTCTTCAATTGAAGTACAGCGGGAAACATCGTCAGCCAACTATTCGCTCTATGCAGAGGGTGAGTAAACCTGGATTGCGAATTTATAAGCACACAAGAGGGCTGCCAAAAGTTTTAGGGGGCTTGGGAGTGGCGATAATCTCTACTTCAAAAGGCGTTATGAGTGATCGTGATGCCCGTAAACAAGGTGTTGGCGGAGAAGTCCTCTGCTACGTCTATTGATAAGGAGCTCAAATTATGTCTCGTATCGGAAAAGCCCCAATTCAATTGCCTGATCAGGTAGCAGTGACCTTGGATGGTCTCTCAGTAACTGTTAAAGGTCCCAAAGGAGAGCTCAGTAGAACTCTTCCTGACGGGATAACGATTTCTAAGGTCGAAAACACCATTGTTATTTCTCCAACTAGCCAGAAAAGGAAGTCCCGAGAAAGGCATGGTCTCTGTCGAACATTGGTCGCAAATATGGTGGAAGGTGTTAGCAATGGATTTAGTAGGAAACTAGAAATAATCGGAGTAGGTTCTCGAGCGCAGGTAAAAGGTAAAACACTTGTTGTCAGTGCAGGCTTTAGTCACCCAGTAGAAGTCGTTCCTCCAGAAGGGATTACATTTGCAGTTGCAAACAATACAAATGTGACGGTATCTGGAGTAGATAAGGAGCTTGTTGGTAATGAAGCGGCCAAGATTCGAGCCATAAGACCTCCAGAACCTTATAAGGGCAAGGGTATTAAGTATGAAGGCGAGCGAATTTTGAGGAAGGCTGGCAAGTCTGGCAAAAAATAAGTATTTCCATGATTCTTTAAGATCTATCTACTATGTCACTTCTTTCTAGAAAACAACAAACGCAAAAGCGCCATAGGCGCTTGAGGCGGAATATTGTTGGGACTCCTAATCGACCCCGCCTTTCTGTTTTTCGCTCCAACAATCACATATATGCTCAAGTGATTGATGATGATGCTCAGAACACTATTTGTGCTGCGTCAACACTTGATAAAGATTTGCGTGAAACTCTTAGTACTGGTGGGAACAGTTGTAATGCTTCCACGGCTGTTGGTGAGCTTGTTGCCAAGCGTGCTTTGGCGAAGGGTATCCAACAGGTAGTTTTTGATCGAGGCGGCAATCTCTACCATGGCAGGGTAAAAGCTCTTGCCGAAGCTGCCCGCCAAGCTGGCCTTGAATTCTGAATTCTGAAGTAACTATGACTGAAGCAAACGCTAAAGATTTAACCTCTGTTCCAGAGGCCCCACCAGCTGAGGTGGATCAGAAGGGGGGTGCGCAGAAGGAACAACGCAAAGGCCGTGAGAGGCGAGGTGGGAGACGCTCTCGAGGGCAAGAACGTGATTCTGAATGGCAGGAAAGAGTTGTTCAGATTCGAAGGGTCTCAAAGACAGTTAAAGGTGGTAAAAAGATGAGCTTTCGTGCAATAGTTGTGGTAGGGAATGAACGCGGTCAAGTTGGTGTAGGGGTAGGTAAAGCTAGTGATGTAATTGGAGCTGTGAGGAAGGGTGTTGCTGATGGGAAGAAGCATTTGGTAAAGGTTCCGCTGACACGCCATAGTTCTATTCCGACTCTTTCTAATGGGCGTGATGGAGCAGCTAGTGTTCTGATTAGGCCAGCTGCACCTGGTACAGGTGTAATTGCTGGTGGCTCTATTCGTACAGTCTTGGAGTTAGCAGGGATCAAAAATGTCCTTGCTAAACGCCTTGGAAGTAAGACACCTCTTAATAATGCCAGGGCTGCAATGGTTGCTTTGTCTGACCTCCGAACTCATAAGGTGACTGCTAAGGAAAGAGGCATCTCCCTTGAACAGATTTACTCTTGATAACTCCATGACGATTCCACTCGATTCTCTAAAACCAAATACAGGTGCTAGACGTTCAAAATTGCGGAAAGGCCGTGGCATAGCTGCTGGCCAAGGAGCAAGTTGCGGATTTGGGATGCGTGGACAGAAGTCTCGCTCTGGCCGCCCCACTAGACCAGGATTTGAGGGGGGGCAAATGCCTTTGTATAGACGAGTGCCGAAGCTGAAGCATTTCACCACAGTTAATTCCAAGAGCTTTACTGTCATCAATGTTTCAGCTTTCAGCGAATTAAAAGCTGATAGCACGGTCAATCTTGACTCGTTGGTCAAGCAGGGTATTGTCACGAGTCCTAAGTATCCACTTAAGGTTTTGGGAAATGGGAATTTAAAAGTTAAATTGACCGTTCAGGCAGCATCCTTTACTGCATCAGCTAGAACCAAGATCGAGGGTGCAGGGGGTACATGCGAAGTTCTAGATTGAAGATCACAATCTAGAACCTAGGATTTTTAACCCTCCTTATCCCTAACCGATTGATTCTCCTTTTTGAGAACCCTAAGAAACTAATCCATTTTTTTATCCATGCTCGTTAGTCGGGGAAGAAATCCCAGCGCAGCAGAAGTTTTAACCCAGTTAGTTCAAAACCCTGAACTTCGCGGAAGGGTACTAACTACTCTGGGTTTACTGCTTTTAATTCGTTTAGGCATTTATATCCCTATTCCCGGGATTGACCGGGAGGCATTTAAGGGGTTCTTGGAACAAGGCGGCCAACTTATTGGATTCCTAGACATATTTACTGGGGGAGGAATTTCTACGCTTGGAGTTTTTGCTTTAGGGATACTCCCTTTTATAAATGCATCAATTATTCTTCAATTGCTTACTGCTTCATTGCCTCAATTGGAGGATCTTCAAAAAAACGAGGGAGAGGCTGGTCGACGCAAAATTGCTCAGATAACTAGATATGTTGCTTTGGGATGGGGGCTCATTCAGAGCATTATATTTTCTCTAATTCTTCGCCAATATGCAGTCGAAGGGATTAGTGAGCCGGTATTTGTTGCGCAAACAGCTCTAGGCCTTGTAACCGGATCAATTGTTGTTATGTGGTTAAGTGAATTAATCACAGAAAAGGGTATTGGCCAGGGTGCCTCCCTTGTGATCTTTTTGAATATCGTTGCGACACTGCCTAAGGCACTTGGGTCAACAATTGAGAAGGCTCAGACTGGTGATAGAGGTGATGTGGTTGGCATTGTTGTGCTTTTATTTGTTTTTCTTATCACAATTGTTGGAATAATTTTCGTCCAGGAAGGTGCTCGTAGATTACCTATCGTTAGTGCAAAGAGGCAGATAGGGGGTGCAAATTTATTACCAAACAGACAGAGTTATTTGCCTTTAAAGTTAAATGCAGGAGGGGTTATGCCCATAATCTTTGCCTCTGCACTCATTTTTCTTCCGATCACTATTGCAAATTTCACTAGGAATCCTTTACTGATTAGGTGGGCGAGTGCTTTGAACCCCGGGGCGGCGAATCCATGGCCTTATGCAATAGTCTTTTTCGCCTTGATTCTTGGATTCGCTTATTTTTATGCCTCTCTTACGGTTAATCCAACTGATATTGCAACTAATCTAAAAAGAGGAGGTGTAGCAATTCCTGGAGTAAGACCTGGGAGTGCAACAACTTCCTATTTGTCAGGGGTGCAGAATCGACTGACCCTTTTAGGAGGCTTATTCTTAGGCTCAGTAGCAATTATTCCAGCTGCAGTTGAACGTGCTACCAATGTCCAGACATTTCAGGGGCTAGGAGCTACATCCTTATTAATCCTTGTCGGTGTTGCTATTGACACTGCAAAGCAGGTTCAGACTTATGTGATTTCTCAGAGATATGAAGGTCTGGTTCGCCAGTAAAAAGTTTGTTTTTTAGAGAATCATTTTTGTGTTATGAAAAAAAGTCGTCTTTTATTTCTTGGACCACCAGGCGCAGGAAAAGGCACTCAGGCTGAACGAATTTGTGGCTCAGCTGGCCTTTTGCATTTATCAACAGGGGATTTACTGAGAGCAGAAGTTGCTGCTGAAACAGATTTGGGGAAGTCTGCTGCAGCTGTTATGCAAAAAGGAGAGCTTGTAAGTGATGAATTGGTTCTTGCAATTGTTGAGAGCAGTCTTGTTAAAACTTCTAAGGGTTGGATATTGGATGGATTCCCTCGCACAGTTTCTCAGGCAATATCTTTGGAGAAATTGCTTGAGAAACTCAACCAACAAATCGAGGCTGTTATTTCTCTTGAATTAAATGATGACCTTCTATTGGAAAGGCTTCTTTTAAGAGGACGTTCTGATGATAATGAAGATGTTATCCGGCATCGAATAGAGGTTTATAAGAATAAGACTGCACCATTGATAGATCATTACAATAAGCAAGATCTGCTTAAATCAGTTCAGGCTGATGGCACCATTGACGCGATTACAGATCGAATTGAATCAATTTTGAGTTAACTGGTGTAGTAGGATTAATTCTTTGAAAATTGGGAGCCACAACCCCATATGAAGGTGCGTGCCTCAGTAAAGAAAATGTGTGACAAGTGCCGGGTTATTCGCCGTCACGGTCGGGTGATGGTGATTTGCACCACTCCTAAACACAAACAGAGACAGGGATAAAACCCTTTCTCAACTTTGGCAATGATCTTGGTTTAAACACTTTTGATCTTGCCAGACTTTTGTCACCTTATGCCTTAGGTGGCTTATTTACCCCTCGATTACTTACTAAGTGGCAAGGATTGCCGGTGTCGACTTACCTCGTGATAAGCGAGTAGAAGTGGCCCTTACATACATCTATGGAGTTGGTCTAACCAGGGCCAAAACCATCTTGACTAAATCTGGAGTCAACCCCGATGTCAGAGTCAAGGACCTTGATGATGGTGATGTCCAAAAACTTAGATCGGCTCTTGAAGCCTTTACTATTGAGGGTGATCTGCGACGCCAAGAAGGCATGGCCTTAAAGCGTTTGCAGGATATAGGTTGTCTTCGTGGCCGCCGACATCGCATGAGTCTTCCTGTACGAGGACAACGTACTAGGACTAATGCGCGTACTAGACGTGGCTCCCGTAAGACAGTCGCTGGTAAGAAGAAATAACCCAGACCATCAAAAGTTAAAACTGCTTAGACAGTCTCTCTCTCACTAGCCCTTCCCGATCTGGCCCAAGAATATGGCCCCACCTGCTAAGAAATCAGGCTCTAAAAAGACAAAGCGCAATGTTCCTAATGGAGTTGTGCATATTCAGAGCACTTTTAATAACACCATTGTTTCAATCACTGACACTTCCGGGGAGGTTATTTCTTGGTCATCTGCCGGATCGAGTGGTTTTAAGGGTGCTCGTAAGGGTACCCCATTTGCTGCTCAGACAGCAGCTGAAGCAGCTGCTAGACGCGCACTCGATCAGGGTATGCGTCAAATAGAGGTGCTTGTTAGAGGCCCTGGGTCTGGACGAGAAACAGCTATTCGCGCTTTGCAGGTCGCAGGACTTGAGATCACATTGATCAGGGATGTAACCCCATTGCCGCACAATGGTTGTCGTAGACCTAAACGCCGTCGCGTCTAACCATACGCATTTTTAGTTCGCAAACCCTATTTCCCGCTTCAGCCCGTGTTGCAATACCAGATCGACAGACTTGAACATCAAACAGCTGATGATCAAGCTCAGACAGGAGTCTTCCTAATAGGCCCTCTAGAAAGAGGTCAAGCAACTACGCTTGGCAACTCTTTAAGAAGGGTCCTGATGGGAGGCCTTGAGGGAAGTGCAGTTACAGCTGTTCGAATAGCTGGAGTAAACCATGAATATGCAACTATTCCTGGTGTTCGAGAAGATGTATTAGACATTCTTTTGAACTGTAAGCAGCTAACCGTTAATAGCCGCAGTTCTGAGTTGGAAATTGGGAGACTTGTTGCCAAGGGTCCGGCTGAAGTAAAAGCAATTGACCTTCAATTTTCTTCTCAGGTTCAAGTAATTGATGCAGATAGGCCTATAGCGACTGTTCATGAAGGCCATAGTCTTGAATTAGAGCTACACGTTGAACGTGGAGTTGGATATCGTCCAGTTGACCGTCACAATGAGGAGGTTAGTGCAATTGACCTCCTTCAAATTGATGCGGTTTTCATGCCTGTGTTACGGGTTAATTTCACAATTGACGAAACCGCAGTCGCAGAAGGTGGATCGACTAGAGAACGATTAAGAATGGAGATAGTTACAGATGGGTCAATTTCTCCAGATGATGCTCTGGCCGAGGCAGCAAATAAGCTGATCCAGTTATTTCAACCATTAGCAACGGTCACAATGGTTGAAGAAATTCCTGAGGAACCTGAGCCTTCTGTTGAAGCTCAGATTCCTTTGGAGGAGTTAAATCTTTCGGTTCGTGCATACAACTGTTTGAAACGAGCTCAAGTCAATTCAGTCTCAGATTTAATGGGATTTAGTTATGAAGACCTTTTAGAGATTAAAAACTTTGGATCTAAATCTGCAGATGAGGTGATTGAGGCACTTGAGCGCATTGGAATTTCTATTCCTCAAAGCAGGACCTCGTCCTGAACTTTTAATCCAGTTTTGACTATTAATTTTTGAACCATGCGACATCAATGTAGAGTTCACCAGTTAGGCCGTCCGGCAGATCAACGCAAAGCAATGTTGCGCGGTTTGACTACGCAATTAATTAGAGAAGGCAGAGTAACTACCACAACAGCAAGGGCAAAGGCACTTCGTGACCAGGCAGAGAAGATGATTACTCTTGCTAAAGAAGGTACTCTTGCTTCTAGGCGTAGGGCAATTGGATATATTTATGACAAGCAACTTGTACATGCTTTATTTGAAAAAGCCCAGGACAGATATGGAGATCGTAGTGGTGGGTACACGCGAATTTTTAGAACAATACCAAGAAGAGGAGATAATGCTCAGATGTCAATTGTGGAACTCGTTTAATTTCTAAAGTTGCTTTCCTAAGCGAATCAATTTGAAAAGAGTGCATTGATAACTTGATAGTCAAGCAAGCACAATTAACACCTAGGAGAATAGCTTTAAGTCTGCAGTATGACGGTTCTGCTTATTGTGGATGGCAACGCCAGAACAAAGGATTAACAGTTCAGGGTGCCTTGGAGGAGGCGATCGAAAGCCTTGATCCTTATAGACCAATAACTGCTGTAGCTGCAGGTAGAACTGATTCTGGCGTTCATGCAGCTGGTCAAGTTGTTCATTTTGATTGCTCTGGACCAATACCGCCTGAAAGATGGGCAGCTGCTCTTAATGGAAGGCTACCTAAAACGATAAGGGTACTGGAGGGGGTTGATAGACCTTCTGACTGGCATGCATGTCATTCGGCTATTTATCGAAGATATCGATATACGATCTATAACGGAAAAATTCCAAATTTATTTCTTTCTCCTTGGAGTTGGCATCGATATAAGTTTCGTTTGGACAATGAATTAATGAGGGTGGCTTTAGAAGGTTTGCTTGGAGAACATGATTTTTCTGCGTTTCAACGTTCAGGGAGCAATAGGACAAATGCTTTAACAACAATTCAGGAGGTCAAACTTGAAAGAAGAGGGGATGTATTAGCTCTTGAGGTTCAGGCAACGGGGTTCTTGTATGGGATGGTTCGTCTTTTGGTTGGTCAACTTGTTGCCTTGGGAGAACATAGATTCGACCTTGAAACTTTTGAGAGGCGATGGAAAAACAGGTCTAGAGAGGAGGTAAGGGAATCTGCTCCTGCTCAAGGGCTTTGCTTGCTTCGAGCAGGTTATAAAGAGCCAATTTTTAGAAGTCCTTCTTGTTTTGATTCGTTTCCAAGGACTTCACTCGTTTCATGCGACCCTCCAAAGCTTCCAAATTAATTATTCAAAACTGATTAGATTGGATTTCATTCAATTTGTTCGATTCAGTTTTCTTTTGGTCACCTTGAAAGTGTAAGCTTGTAGTTTGAGCCGAAAATTGCTCGTCTTGAGCGTCAGAAAGCTCTTTGCTCAGTACCATTGATTCGAATGGTACATTTTTGAACCGGCATGCCGGCGAGATGAACAAGACTACAGTTCCTTCTATAGATTCTCTTGACCGCCAGTGGTATCTGGTTGATGCTGAGAATCAGACTCTTGGCAGACTTGCAACAGAAGTTGCCTCTTTACTTCGAGGTAAGAAAAAACCCCATTTCAGTCCTCATATGGATACTGGTGATTTTGTGGTTGTTGTCAATGCTGAAAGGGTCAAAGTAACCGGTAATAAGCCGCAGCAAAAGCTTTACCGACGCCATTCAGGTCGTCCTGGGGGCATGAAGGTCGAAACCTTCCAGTCATTACAGGGTCGTTTGCCTGAGAGAATCATCGAACAAGCAATTAAAGGAATGCTTCCTCACAATGCACTGGGAAGACAACTTTTTCGTAAACTCAAGGTTTATAGAGGACCTGAACATCCCCATTCAGCTCAGAAACCACAAATCCTTGAGATTGATTCAGCCCCCTCACTTCAATGAGTAGTTCTACAAGCAACGCTGTCGTTTATAGAGGCACTGGCCGTAGAAAAACAGCCGTAGCCCGTGTCAGACTTATCCCTGGCAGTGGTTCAATTACAATTAATGGCAGACCAGGTGACCATTATTTGAACTTTAACCCCGCTTATTTAGCTGCGGTAAAGGCACCTCTTCAGACACTTGGGCTTAATGAAAAATATGATGTGATAGTGAATGTCACCGGTGGTGGCCTCACTGGTCAGGCTGATGCAATTAAGCAAGGAGCTGCCAGGGCTCTTTGTGAATTGTCTTCTGACAATAGAAAGCCCTTGAAAACAGAAGGTCACCTAAGCCGAGATCCACGTGCTAAGGAAAGGCGCAAATATGGTTTGAAGAAGGCTCGTAAGGCTCCTCAGTATTCCAAGCGTTAATCCTAATTTCCCCTTTTATTATTTTTGAAATGCCAAAACCTGATATTCATCCGAAATGGTATCCAGATGCAAAGGTGATTTGTAATGGAGAGGTTGTTATGACTACCGGAGCAACTCAGCCTGAAATCCATGTTGATGTCTGGAGTGGGAATCACCCATTCTTTACTGGTACCCAGAAGATTTTAGATACAGAAGGAAGAGTAGATAGGTTTATGCGTAAGTATGGAATGGGAAGCACTGATTCTGCTAAAGCTGACCACACAGTGCAAAAAGATAAGGAGAAATCACCACAACCCCCCTCTGACCAGGCTTGAATTTCAAGTTGAGGGATATTTCTGATGCAAACAGCATCAGAGGATAGATATTGGGATGGACTCTTCAATCCTTAATTCAAGGCTTGAAACCGCAAAAGCCAGTTTTATAACTCTTGAGAGGCAACTGGCAGACCCTGATGTGGCTTCAGACCCTAAAAAGTTGGAAAACATTGCTAGGGAGAGAGCGCGTTTGGAACCATTGGTTCTGGACTATGAGTCGCTCTTAAACATTGAAAGCGAGTGGCAAAACACCAAGGAATTGCTTCGAGAAAGTAAAGGAGATAATGATATGGAAGCTTTAGTCCAAGATGAATTGCAGCAATTAGAGCTTCGTAAGACAGAATTGATTCAAAGGATTACTGTCGCATTACTTCCTCAAGATCCTCGAAATGAAAGAAGTGTGATGTTGGAGATTCGTGCAGGAGCAGGAGGGGACGAAGCATGTCTTTGGGCCGGTGATTTGGCACGTATGTATGAGAGGTACGGTCAGCGAGTTGGTTGGTTGGTTCAGCCAATTAGTTCTACGGAGGCTGAGTTAGGAGGTTTTAGAGAGTTAATTATTTCCGTCAAAGGTGACTCTGTTTTTAGTCAATTGAAATTTGAGGCAGGAGTTCATAGGGTGCAAAGAGTGCCTGCTACAGAATCACAAGGCAGGGTTCATACTTCTACAGCAACAGTCGCTGTAATGCCTGAAGCTGATCCGGTAGAAGTAAATATTGATCCTACTGATTTGGAGATCAGTACTGCGCGATCTGGTGGTGCTGGAGGCCAGAATGTGAACAAGGTAGAAACTGCTGTAGACCTATTGCATAAGCCAACTGGTATCAGAGTTTTTTGTACTCAAGAACGTTCCCAGTTACAGAATCGAGAAAGAGCTATGGAGATTTTGCGGGCAAAGTTGTTTGAGCGACAATTGGCTGAGGCTAATGCTCGAGAAAGCTCCGCAAGGAAAGCTCAAGTTGGCACTGGAGATCGGAGCGAGAAAATTAGAACTTATAACTATAAGGACAATCGAACTACTGATCACAGGCTTGGTAGGAACTTTGCATTGGAGCCTGTTCTTGAAGGTCAATTAGAAGAATTAGTAGGGTCCTGTATTGCAGAGGAGCAGAGGCGACAGATAGAAGAGTTAAGTCAGCTTGGGGAGGATTGAGAGTGACTTTTGGAAAAAGGACTAGCTAAAAACATACTTACTCCATTCAGCGTGTTTCCCTAGATTTATTTGTCTTGTCGCTTCAAAGCTAAGACTGCTAGAAGGTTTTCGAGGTACTCGTTTTAATGGCATTCCAGCTTCTTTGGGCGTTCTATTTCCTTTTTCTATATTGCAACTCAAACATGCAGTTGTGACATTCTCCCAGCTGTCTAGCCCTCCGCGGCTGCGAGGTATTACATGATCAATTGAGAGTTTCTCTGATGAAGTCACTCCACAGTATTGACATTGATTTCCATCTCTATGAAAGATATTGCGACGTGTTAATGGTAATTCTCTAAAAGGTACTCTTACGTAATACCTCAGCCGTATGACAGTTGGCTGCAGGGTGTCTGGTCTAATAGGCCTATTGGGGTCATGTTCTAAGCTTTCTGCCTTGCCCTTAAGCATCATCACCATGGCTCTACGCCAGGTAGTGATATTTAGCGGCTCATAGGACGCATTAAGAACGAGCACCTGGCTCACATGCCACGCCCTGCTTATGCGAAATGCTAACTGTTTAACAACTGTGCAGCAGTTACCTTAATGTCATATTCCTAATCAGTTATCTGATCGCCAGAGTTGGTGGTCCTGCTTTGAACAAAAACCTTAAAAAGTCAATAGAAGATGACCCTTGTCAGCGGGCTTGGATTGAGGTTAGTCCTTCCGCAATTGAGGGGAATACAAGGGCTATAGGACGACTCCTTACTAAAGGTACTTCTTTGATGGCGGTAGTTAAGGCTGATGGATATGGGCATGGTGCAACGACAGTGGCTAGAGCAGCGTTGAGGGGTGGTGCTAGAGAATTGGGAGTTGCAACTTTGAAGGAGGGGATAGAGCTTAGGAAAGCAGGATTGGAAGCACCCATATTGCTATTAGGGAATTTATATGATTCAGATGAACTTGAGGCTTGTCTTAAATGGAACCTGACAGTAACTCTTAGCTCTATAAAAGAGGCAATTCTTTGTGAAAACTTGGCGTCTGGCAAAGGTAGAAATTTTCAGGTTCAGTTGAAACTCGATACAGGAATGGCCAGACTCGGGTGCGATTTGGAGGATACAAAAGATTTTGTTGAAAGGATTGAACAATTTAGGTATGTACAACTTAAGGGGATTTATAGCCATTTGGCTTTAGCGGATGCTTACCCCCTTGCTAAAGCCACATTGATTACTGAGTTACAAAAAAATCAATTTGATTCAGTCATGCAAACTTTGTCTTTGCCGCAAGACAAGCTTTGTCTTCATTTAGCTAATTCTGCTGGAACGTTACGAAGTAGATCTCTTCATTACGACATGGTTCGCGTTGGTCTAGCTCTTTATGGTTACAGTCCTATTGATATTGATGGGAACAGTTTGGATTTGAGGCCTTCTTTGGCTGTAAAAGCCCGAGTTACGTTCCTTAGAGATGTTCCTGCTGGGGTAGGTGTCAGTTATGGCCATACCTTTGTAACATCTCGCCCTAGTCGACTAGCAGTAGTTGGGATTGGCTACGCAGACGGGATTTCTAGATCACTTTCTGGAAAGATCTTCGGCCTTTTTAGTGGCCAACTGGTCCCTCAAGTGGGCTCTATCACCATGGATCAACTTGTACTAGATGTTACTGATCACCCTGATATCGAGGTAGGCAGTGTTATCACCATGCTTGGGAAAGATGGGGAGATATTCATATCTCCCCAACAATGGAGTCATCTCAGTGGATCTATTCCTTGGGAAGTACTTTGCGGTTTTAAGCATCGTTTGCCTCGAGTAGTGATTTAAGTCATCTACACTTTTAAGGCGCTATTTTTTTATGGCGCTCTTGATAAGGTGGATTAAACCTTTGGAGAGGTGGCTGAGTGGTTGAAAGCGGCTCCCTGCTAAGGAGTTACAGGAGGCAACTTCTGTCGAGGGTTCGAATCCCTCCCTCTCCGTTTAAGTTTCTTTTGGGCAAGGGAATAAAACCATTAATATTTTCTCATTTGCTTGTTTTCAGATAGACGGCAATTACTTAAAAAGCAGAAATTTCCATCAAATTTTATCTAAGTTTGTAAAGCAACAAGTAGCGAGATTTCTCTTCATTCTCACCCAGCTCCGTTCAGTGGATAAATCAAAACTGGGCAGTTAACACTCAAGATGGAATCTGAGAAAAGCGAAACTTTTCGGGAGGGTGATTCTTTTTTTAGGGTATAAAGCTCCTCCTCTTGAAATATTTACTACTTAAGTGAACTCAAAAAGGACTTACTTTGGCCAGCTTTGTCTAATTATTTAGGGAATATAGGAAACGTTCGTTTTAAAAAGAGAAAGCATAATATTAATGATTTCTTGAGAAGCATTTTAAGCTTAAATAAGCTAAAAACCCGAAGATGATCCAAGGGATCAGTGTTCGAACTAACCAGAAAGTAATAAGAAGAAACCCTGCTGCTAAACAAAAACTTTTAGTCAGAGCTTTTGCTTCATCTGTCATTACTTCCCACCGAGGGATAATGGACATAAAGAAATCCTTTTCGATTATGTGTATAAATAACTTAGAGAAAAGTTGAACATCTTAGGAGTTGATCAGCTTTTTTGAGCTCTTATAAGCTCTTTAGGCTTTTTGGATTGGAGACCAGTTCTGACAGTTATATTTTCTCAATAAATCAGGAGGGATAGGGATATTCCATATTCGACAGAAACCTCCTTCGGAAGTACAACCAGCAAAATTTCTGCAGTTGGCACAGCGAGAAGCATTTAGAGGCATAATTATTAATCCGCCATGGCTTCTTCTGGTCTATCACAGCATGCCTACCCCAAGCGATGATTATTAAGAGGTCTCATTTATCTTCATTGTCTTGGTTGATCTTGATTAATTCTTTCGCTATCAGTGGTAAAAGTGATTTATTGCTTGCGAGCTCTTTGCCAGAACTAAAAACCACTAGAAGCATAGGGTTCTCTCCTGGTATGGAGAACCATGCAGCATCGTGCCTTGCTTGACTCATTAAGCCTGCTTTGCTCCATAGCTGAGATCCTTTAGGTAACGCTTCTCCTAAAAAACCATCAACCTGATTTTCGGGGTCTGATTGCCTTTGTCCTAAATCGACTGAACGTGATAGAAACTCCTTTTGCCTTCTGCATGCAGCTGGGGAGACTATGTTATCCGTCATAATTGACTCGAGCAGTCTAGCTGTAGCAGTAGTTGTCAGGGAATTTCGATTTCCATTCTGCGGCCCATAAAAATCATTATCACGTCCAAATGGTCCCTCACTCCAGGTCTTTTGACAGCAATTAACTGCTTTTAGTTCAGGCCATCCAAGTTCTGATAGCCAAGAGTTAATCACCAGCCTTTGCTTTTTCCATTGCTGCCAGCCATCTCCAACTAGAGTTGGGCCGCTTGTAGTACCTGTAAGTAGATCTACCACGAGGCTTGTGGCATCGTTGCTCGAATTTTGAATCATTTCTTTTGCTGCTCTTATTAGCTCTTTGTTTTCTTGCAGTAGATCTCTTTGCAACCAGGCTTCGCAAGCGATCCCATAAAAAATTTTTACCACACTTGCTGGATATACGAGTCGTTCTTCCGCCCAACCTGCGCCAGCACCACTAAAGGGCGCTGGCTTTTTTGTGTCGTAACGAATCCAAGTAATTGAAACCCTGTTCTTTATTCTTGAGAAGCCTTTTTTTTCAAGCTGGTCTAATAGCTTTATTAGATGCGATTGCATTGTGGGATTTACTGAATAGAACCCCATGGCGTTCTCAGGCTTTAATGCTGACCTTAGACAAACATTGTCATTTGAGCTAATGACCAAGGAAAGTACTTGGATATTGAATGAAAGCCTTAGTGGCTATGCAGAGGAAAGAGGTTCGTCTTTGGCTACTGAGGTAAGGGAAGGACGTATTTTTCAATTTCTTGATTCAGTTAAGGACGATTCTTTGAAGATGAGCCCTTTTAGAAGAGTAAGGGTTCGATTGTTAGAAGATAGTTATATGTGTTGGTTTGAATTGGATGATGTAATTGTTAAATCCAGACCAATAAAAATCTTGAAAACCAAATCTGTTTCTAAAAAGGAGATTGAACATAAGTTGCCAGCAGTTCTTGAATGGGTAGAGAATGCAGCAGCAAAAAAAAATAAATATTTGTGGGGTGGGACTTTAGGTCCAGATTTTGATTGTTCAGGCTTGGTCCAATCTGCCTTTGCTAGTGAGGGAATTTGGTTGCCACGTGATGCATATCAACAAGAAAAGTTTTGCAGAAAAATAGAGTTCAAATTAAATGATCTGAATTTTTTGCGTGCTGGCGACCTAATTTTCTTTGGAACACCTCAAAGGTGTTCTCATGTAGCTCTTTATAAGGGGGCAGGAGTTTATTGGCATAGTTCTGGTGTTGACCATGGCCACAATGGAATTGATTGCGATGGTCTTCCTCAGAGCTATCAAGGTCCAGTAGCCTGTTATTACAGATCGCAGCTTTTAGGGGCAGGTCGAGTTGAGCAGTGTTTCGATCGCCTAGTGATCTAAGTCTCTAAATTTTTCTTTGTTTTGGATTATTTGAGTGACGTTGCCTAAAAACATCTCTGTAGTTGTTCCCATTTACAACGAGGAAGAAAGTCTTCCAGAACTTGTTGATCAATTGTTAGAGGCTCTGCGCTCTTTTGGTGAGAGCTTTGAGATGGTATTGGTCAATGATGGTTCTACAGATGGTACTGCAACTGTTCTTAGGAGGTTGAGTTCTGAAGTTCCTGAACTTGTGGGTGTTCTTCTAAGAAAGAATTATGGGCAGACAGCTGCTATGGCAGCTGGTTTTGATGTCGCGTCAGGAGAGATCGTAGTCAGTTTGGATGGTGATCTTCAGAATGACCCTGCCGACATCCCACTTCTAATCAACAAATTACGCGAAGGGTACGATTTGGTTAGCGGATGGCGTTTCCAAAGGAAAGATGCTGCATTGCAGCGTAAGTTGCCCTCGATGATTGCAAATCGATTAATAGGGAAAGTTACTGGAGTTTCACTCCACGATTATGGGTGTTCATTAAAGGCATATCGCAAAGAGGTTCTAAATGATATGAGGCTATATGGCGAGCTTCATAGATTTTTGCCTGTTTTGGCAAATATTGAGGGAGCAAGAATTACAGAGGTCAAGGTTAACCATCGTGGCAGGCAATATGGACGAAGCAAGTACGGGATAGATAGAACTTTTCGAGTTCTTATGGACTTACTTACTGTTTGGTTTATGAATAGATTCTTAACTAGGCCAATGTATGTCTTTGGTTTTGGGGGCTTATTAGCCATTGCAGCAAGCTTATTTGCTAGTGCATACCTTTTGGTTATCAAAATGATGGGTGAAGATATTGGTAGCAGGCCTTTGTTTACCTTGGCATTGGTAAGTGGCTTGACTGGTGTTCAATTATTTTGCTTTGGCTTGCTTAGTGAGTTACAGATCAGGACTTATCATGAAAGTCAAGGTAGACCTATCTATCGCATTAGAGCTACGTTCCGAGGAGGTCGTGAGTCTGAATGATTAGCTTTTCTAGGTTTTCCTCTATATCTTTCAAGTACTTTAGCTGCAGCAATTACTACTCGACTATCGGAATCCTTTCTACCAAGTCTTATAAGCGAAAGGACTAGGGGATCATTCCATAAAGAAGCAAATTGAATAGCTTTCAGACGCATTTCTGGATCAGATTGCATGGCTTTCTTCAATTGCTTTATAAGCTCAAGCTTTTCATTAGGCGATTTTGGAATTTGCCACTGGAGACCTTCTTCGTGGGATAAAAAATTGGCTTTATTTCTTTTTTTCGCACTCTCTGTCTTTACAAGAGTGAGTTGATTGCGGTTTAAACCTGTGCCAAAGCTCTCATCATTACTTTTGAGTAGGGGGTTTCGTGGTTTTCGTCCAAAACCCCAAAGAATCATTGTCAGGGACAAGGCAGTTAATGCGGCAAAAGTCTGATTCATTATTTGAACACTGGTATTTTGAGGTAAATAAGACTCGATCAAAATGCCATGGATTGAACTTTTATGTCGTCCATGGGGTTTATTTAGTACCAATCGAAGGACAATCTATACAGTAAAGGAGGATTTTTGGCATATGCCATGACTAGCGAATTTGCTGCAGCCTGGCTGCCTGCCGTTTTTGTACCTTTGATCGGGCTAATAACACCTGCCGTGTTCATTGTGCTAGTTGGCAGACACATCACTGCAACCGACTGAACGGTCGCTTTTTTCTTCAAGCTAACAAAGCTCTTTCTTCCAAATGACTGAATTCCAAGACCCGTTCCTTCGTTCCAATAAGCCAGTTAAGTTTCCCGAGAAGTACATAGACAGTACTGCTCGGCCAACTGATATTGGAATAGCAGACCAATGGGCGGTTACGCCGGCTTCTGACCCTTGTGTTGGGGATCTTTCAACTCCAGTTAACAGTGGTTACTTCACTAAAGCCTGGCTAAACAACTTGCCTTTCTATAGGCCAGGGCTTTCACCAAATTTCCGTGGCCTTGAGGTAGGCGCGATGTTTGGATATTTCCTTTTTGGACCTTTTGCAATTACTGGGCCATTTAGGAATACCGACTTGGCCTTAACAGCTGGCCTGTTAAGTGCTATTGGTGCTATGCATATCCTTACAGCCTTGCTGGTTCTTTATAACTCCCCAGGCAAAGCTCCAAGTGTTCAGCCTGCTGATAGCACAATTGACAACCCTCCTAGTGATTTGTTTACCAAGACTGGCTGGTCAGACTTTACTAGTGGCTTTTGGTTAGGTGGTTGTGGTGGTGCAGTCTTCGCGTGGTTATTATGCGGGACTTTGCATGTTGACACTTTGATGCAGCAGGGTGCTTTCTTCCCTTGGGTTGGTTGAGTTACTGACCTGTTACAGGCACTTTAAATAGATTTTAAAAGTTGTTCTAAAGCAGCAATTAACTGCTGCTTTAGAACAACTTTTTTGTATATCAGCTTATAGTTTAGGAAGATTCACTTTTATGAGACTCTGAGCTCTATAGGTTTGGTTTATCTAAGGTTATGGATAAATGACTTTTATGCTTGCTACAGAAGATCTGACTAGTCAGCTTTATTCATCGCTTTCTAATATTAGTCATCCCTTAGAAGGAACTTTTTATCTTTTTCTTCTGGCTCTATTTTTTAGATGGAGGTGGCCAATTTCTTGGAATCAGTTCCTTAGAACTATTGCGGTTAAAATTGAAAAGAGTAAACCGAAATAAGCATTTTCTATATATCTTTGGATTATTGAGCTTCTTAGACTGTCAATCCATTCTTGCTTATTAGGTTATTCTTTCTTTGCGAAATGCTAGGAGATTGTTGATTGATTTTTTCTAAATTTTATTTAGGAGTGAAAATCTAAATTAGGTCTGACTCTTTAGAGCTATCTTTGGTATGAAAATCTATCAAGAGTCTAATACTTGCAATGATTTTTGAACTATATAAAAAACCCCTCACCAGAGCTATCTGGTGAGGGGGATAGATTAAAAACCTCCGTTAGGGATTTTGCTTTTAACCGAACTTACCTGCAGTTGATGCGATTACAAATGCAGCAAACGTTACGGCTGTTCCAACAACGAAGTGAGTTACACCAACTAGACGAGCCTGAACGATTGATAGGGCTACAGGCTTATCTCTCCATCCAACAAGGTTGGCTATTGGAGTGCGCTGATGGGCCCATACAAGAGTCTCGATCAGTTCTTGCCAGTATCCTCTCCATGAGATGAGGAACATGAATCCGACCGCCCAAACTAGGTGACCCCATAGGAACATAAACGCCCAAGGAGAAAGTGAATTCACTCCAAATGGGTTATAGCCATTGATTAGCTGTGAACTATTTAGCCACAAGTAATCTCTAAACCATCCCATTAGGTAAGTTCCGGATTCATTGAACTGAGCAATGTTGCCTGACCAGATAGCCAGATGCTTCCAATGCCAGTAGAACTGAACCCATGCAATCGTGTTAACTGCCCAGAAGAGTGCCATATAGGTGGCATCCCAAGCTGAACTATCACACGTGCCGCCGCGGCCAGGCCCATCACAAGGATAGGCATATCCAAAGTCTTTCTTATCAGGGATTAACTTTGAACCACGTGCGTCTAATGCACCTTTGATAAGGATTAAAGCAGTTGTATGGATGCCTAGGGCAATACCATGATGAACCAAGAAATCAGCAGGACCAATAGGAAGGAAATTCGTCGTCGCATCAGGTGCGTTGATCATATCCATCCAATAGTGGTCTCCTGGGATATTGGCTGCAGCCATGCTGGCAGCACTATTGGCATTGGAAAGCAAAGTATCCATGCCATACATCACCTTGCCGCTAAAGCCCATAAGCATTTGGGCAAAAATTGGCTCGATCAAAATCTGCTTCTCTGGGGTGCCAAATGCAACACAAACATCATTGTGTACATATAGACCCAAGGTATGGAAACCAAGGAGCATGCAGACCCAACTCAAATGGCTGATCAAAGCTTCTTTACTGTTGAGAACCCTTGCTAGAACGTTGTCCTTATTTAGCTCAGGATCGTAGTCACGAATAAAGAAGATTGCACCATGGGAGAAGGCACCAACCATTAGCAATACTGCAATGTATTGATGGTGTGTATAGAGAGCCGCCTGAGTTGTGTAGTCCTGGGCAATATATGCATAGGACGGTAAGGCACCCATGTGGTGAGCGACCAAGCTGCAGGCAACACCAAGGCAAGCAAGAGCTAAGCCGAGCTGGAAGTGGAGAGAGTTGTTGACTGTCTCGTAGATCCCATTGTGGTTAATGGAGAAATGTCCATAACCTTCTCTATAGCCATCCTTATGAGGATCATTTGGATGGTTTGTGTTATGTGCCTCGGTGATCTCTTTAAGAGTATGGCCAATACCAAAGGTATTCCTATACATATGGCCACCAATGATCATCACTACACCAAGAGCAAGGTGGTGGTGAGCGATATCAGTGAGCCAGAGAGAACCGCTTCCTGGGTGCATACCACCTAGGAAGGTAAGCATTGCTGTTCCAGCTCCTTGTGAGGTGCCAAAAACAGCATCTAATGAATCAGGGTTTTGTGCATAGGCACCCCAGTTACCCGTAAAGAATGGGGCTAATCCATCTGGATGAGGTAAAACCTCTAGCCAGTTATCCCATCCAACATGCTGTCCACGTGATTCAGGGATAGCAACGTGTACTAGGTGTCCAGTCCAGGCAATATTCGAAAAACCGAATAGAACTGCAATGTGATGATTCAGCTGTGCCTCAGCATTTTTGAACCAAGCTAGTGATGGCCTGAACTTTGGCTGAAGATGTAGCCAGCCTGCGAAAAGGAGCCAACACACCATGATGTTGATGAAGATGGCGCCTTGATAAAGCTCAATGTTTGAGCGCATTCCGATCGTGTACCACCAATGGTAAAGACCGGAGTAAGCAATATTGACTGGTCCAGAAGCACCAGCTTGAGTTAAGGCATCAGTAATGCCTTGACCAAAGTGGGGATCCCAGATTGCGTGTGCAATTGGGCGAACTTGAGTCGGGTCGGCGACCCAAGCCTCAAAGTTGCCCTGCCAGGCGATATGGAACAGGTTTCCTGCAACCCATAGACCAATGATGGCTAAGTGACCGAAATGAGTGGAGAAGATCTTTTGATAGAGCTGCTCCTCGGTCATGCCGTCATGGCTCTCGAAGTCGTGAGCCGTGGCGATGCCGTACCAAATACGGCGAGTTGTAGGGTCCTGTGCCAGACCCTGGCTGAACGAAGGAAATTTCGTTGCCATAAGGGGAAAGGTCAGGAAAGGTCAGCCGAGCCCAAGAAGGCGGGCATGGAAGAAGGTCCAGGTTGCCACGATGCCACCCAATAAGAAGTGAGTAACACCAACGGCACGGCCCTGAGTGATGGAAAGAGCGCGAGGCTGAATTGTCGGAGCCAATTTCAGCTTGTTATGAGCCCAAATGATGGATTCAAACAACTCCTGCCAGTAGCCGCGGCCACTGAAGAGGAACATCAGGCTAAATGCCCATATGAAGTGTCCACCGAGGAACAAGATGCCATAGCCACTAAGAGGTGTGCCATAAGCAGTTAGTACCTGGGAGGATTGTGCCCAAAGGAAGTCACGAAGCCAACCATTGATCGTGATGCTGCTTTGTGCAAAGTTGCCGCCTGTAAGACCCCATACATCGCTTTGCATCTTCCAAGAGAAGTAGAAGATGATTACTGATATGGAGTTGTACATCCAGAAAAGTCCAAGGAATACATGGTCCCATGATGAGACTTGGCATGTACCACCCCGACCTGGTCCGTCGCAAGGGAAGCGGAAACCAAGTTGAGCTTTGTCAGGAATGAGGCGTGAGCTTCTAGCAAATAGCACACCCTTAAGAAGGATGAGGCATGTGCAGTGAATAGTGAAAGCGTGAACATGATGGATCATCAAGTCGGCAGTCCCTAAAGGAATGTCGAAAGCTGCACTAATTCCACCAGGAAGGTTTCCTGCTCCAACAAGAGCTCCTGTCCCTATAGAAGAATGCCAAATACCTTGAACCCACTGTGCAAAGACTGGTTGAACTTGGATAGCAGTGTCGCTGAACATGTCCCCAGGACGACCTAGGGCACGCATTACGTCATTGTGGATGTAAAGCCCAAAGCTATGGAAGCCAAGGAACATTGTTACCCAGTTCAAGTGACTAATAATTGCGTCACGAGATTTGAGCATCCTGTCAAGGACATTGTCGACGTTAGTGGCAGGGTCGTAGTCCCTAACCATTGCAACGCCTCCATGCGCAGCCGCTCCGCAAATCATTAAGCCGCCAATCCACATATGGTGGGTGAACAGACCGAGCACAGTTGCGTGGTCGTTAGCCAGATAAGGGTATGGAGGCAGCGCATACATGTGATGCGCAATGATGATGCTTGCAGAACCGATACAAGCAAGATTAATGCTGAGCTGAGCATGCCAGCTATTGCTTAAGAATTCGAAGATTCCTTGGTGTCCTTTTGGTGCAGGGAAAAGAATTGGATCGCCCTTGGCGTTATCCATGATTTCCTTCATGCTGTGGCCGATTCCGTATCTATTTCGCCACATGTGACCGCCAAAGATGGCAAATACACCCCATGCCAAATGGTGATGAGCAATATCAGTCATCCAAAGGCCGCCTGTAACAGGATTAACCCCACCATTGTTTGTGAGGAAATCGCTAAAGGCCCACCAGTTTAGGCTGAAGAAGTTCCCTATACCAGAAGCAAGGCCTGGGTAAATTTGGCCTACGAGATCTGCGTTATAGAGCTCATGAGGCAAAGGAATGTCTGCCACACTTGCAATGGTTTTGCCATCGAGTACAAGCGGAGTGCCTGCATCAATAGCATCAAGCATTGCATTTGTGGGGTTGGCAATGTGATTTAAGTGCCCACCCCAGCCGATTGAGCCAAGTCCAATCAGACCAATCTGATGGTGCTGGAGCATTGACTCAATCTTTTTAAACCACTCGAGCTTTGGAGCCGCCTTGTGGTAGTGGTAAATGCCTCCATGGAGTACTAGAGCTGCCATTACAAGAGCACCGATGGCCAAGGCCATAAGCTCGGTTTCACTCGTAATGCCCCAAGCTCTCCATATAGAGAAGAATCCTGAGGTGATCTGCATGCCGTTATAACCGGCACCCAGATCTGCATTCATAATTTCTTGGCCGACGATAGGCCAGACAACCTGCGCACCGGGTTTTACGTGCGTGGGGTCTGCCAGCCAACCTGAATAGTTGGAGAAGCGGGCGCCATGGAAGAAGGCACCACTGAGCCAAATAAATACGACGGCCAAATGACCGAAGTGGGCCGAGAAGATTTTCCGGCTCGTCTCTTCCACATCACCGATGTGGGTTTCAAAATCGTGTGCGTCGGCGTGGAGGTTCCAAATCCAGGTTGTGGTTTTGGGACCTTTAGCGAGGCTTCTTGACCAAAACCCGGGTTCTCCGGCTTTTTCAATATCGGCTGGGACATGGTCCCTGTCGACAGGTTGGTCATAAATCGGCTTCGCCGTCCCACGCTCTGGTGGGCTAATGGTCATCGAGAGGTTCCTCGAGGTACGGAGGTCGAGGTGGAGGGCCACCCCTTGGACAGGCCCGGAGGCATGTAAGGGCCCCGGAAACGATATTGCCTAGGCAAAATTGCGTCCGGGCGCCAGTGCAATTAAAGACAAAACGCTTTTAAGCACTGGAGCGAGTGGGCCCCTATAAGGGGACCGCTACAGAAAGCATAAGGGCGAGAGCCTTTCAGTTCTGAAGCAAGTAACAAATGTTCTATACGCTTGCGAATTTGTTTAAGGCTTGTTTGTTCATTCTCACGAGGTGCAGGACCCTTCATAAACCATCTATATATTTGATGTCATAATGGTCGAGGCTTATACCTCTCTCGTTAAAATCAAATGAATGCCATTAACCCTTTTACAATTAGGGTTTGGATTGAAAATCACCTAGCTTTTGCAAAACAAAAAAAACTTCTAAGATCTATTATTATTGTATGCAAACTGGCTCTTTATGAGAAAACTTTTCCGAATAAATTTCTTTTTATTCTTGAGGTATTTTGAGGTCTTCAAAATTCTTTGTATAACTGCATTTATCTCGTTTTTCTGCATTTCTTCTGTAAATGCCGTTGAAGACCCCCAGATTACGTTTAATGGTGGACAGAATGAAACCATTTCTTCTGCATTACTTAATGATGAAGTTGATAGTCAGTTAGAAGAGGTGCCGCCTCCTGGGGCTGTTCAGCAATTGAGAAAGAGGCTTGATGAATATGATCCGCAGGTCAAATTATTAAATCCTTCTCCAGGATCTGTTATTCCAGGAGAGAGTTGGAATTTGATTTTTGAGCTGAAAGATTGGCCTTTGGCAAATGATCCCGAAGTTGGTTTAGGACCTCATTTGGTCATTCAACTCGATGAGGAGGAGCCAATCCGAATAGCTACTGCAGAAGACAATAAAATAGAAATCCCTATGAAAAGGCTAAGCCCTGGGAGCCACAGAATAGGGGCTTATGCGTCATATCCATGGGGTGAGGCTGTTAAGAAACCTAATTCAAGTTTTCAGTTTCAGATTCATTCAGTAAAACAATTGATTGGAACTCAGCCATCATCTGATATGCCTTGGATTATGGTTACCAGCCCATTTGAGTCTTCTCCTTTTCAGCCGCTTTTAATTGATTCTTTGATTTGGAATGCACCAATTCAAAATATCAATGAGAATGATTTGCTTTGGCATTTAAGGATTTCTGTTAATGGGAAAAGCTTTCTTATGACAAGGCCAGAAGCTATCTGGGTTAATACTAATGCAGAACAAAAAAATATTGTCCAGTTCGAATTGATTGATTCGTTTGGAGACCCTATTCACCCTGTTTTTAATAATTTTTTAAGAGAAGTTTCTAAAAGTAAGTCTATAGAACCTATTTGGATGCAATCGAAAATTACTGAAGAAGAGATTTCTAAATTTCTAGGTCAGTCAAACCCTTAGAACAAATTAAAAACAACAGTCAGGTCTGCCTCATAAAAGTCTCGTTCTCAATGTAGGGAACTCTGCCTGACAATATAATAAAAGAATCCTAGATTATTAAGCGAGACTTCTTTTGGAGAAGGCTTAAATAAGTTAAAGACTCAGTTCGATTTTGCCTAGGATAAACGAATTAGCTGCTTACTAAAGTTTTTTTTTTGAGAGTTTGGACCTTAAACCTAAAGTTGATTTAAATACTTTTTCTAAAAGCATTGCTCTGGGGTTTTCTGCTAGTGCGTTGCCTTTGATTAAAAGGTTGAAAGAAAGGGCTTATGTAGAGGAAATAGCCTTGACTCCTTCAGCAGCATCAGCTTTAGGAAGTTCATCTGGTGATTTTTTAGTTGCTTCCGCAAGAGATCTGATTGATCAAAGCTGGCATCCTAAAGGCTTGATAATCATTGTTGGAGCTATATCTGCTGTTACAAGATTGGTTGCACCGCGATTAAAGAATAAAGACGAAGATCCAGCTGTGCTTGTTCTAGATGCGAAGGCACAAGTTTTTGTCCCTTTGCTTGGGGGGCATCGCTCTGGCGCCGAGTCAATTGCTTTGCAATTGGCAGAAGAGTTTGGCGGTATAGCTGTGCTAACAGCAGATTCCAGTAGTCAGGGACGCTTGGCAGTAGATGGCTTTGGATCTGATTGGGGATGGAAACGATCAGGAGATTCAAAAGTGTGGAATGAGCTTTCTTTTGCTCAGGCTCGTGGCGAGACCTTGATATTTGACCAATCCTCAGGCTCGGATCTATGGCAACGCTCTGATGCAGCAAAAGGAATTTTTCAAAAGACTTCCAGTGAACTGAATGGCCTTGTTAAAAAGTTGAACATTGGCCCTTATTTAACAACGAATTGTTCTTGGCACCCTGCAACGCTTTGGATTGGGATTGGATGTGAACGTAATACTAGTCATGATCTTTTCACGCGAGCTTTGTTGGAAGCTTTCACAGCAGCAAATTTATCAATGAATGCTGTAGCTGGTGTGGCAACAATTGCTCTTAAAAACGATGAACCCTCTTTACTTAAAATTGTTTCTGAAAGAGGTTGGCCATTAAAGCTTTTTACACCTGAGGAGCTCTCTGTAATTAAAGCTCCTAACCCGTCTTCTTTAGTTCAGGCTGAAGTAGGGACGCCTTCAGTCGCTGAAGCTGCTGCACTATTGGCTGCAGGTGAAGGTGGCATTTTAAGAAGAGAAAAGCAGATTTTTCACTCTAAGAAACATGAGAACGGCGCGCTGACAATTGCGATTACAGAATCAAAAAGACCATTCGCTCCGAAATTAGGTGAATTACATCTTGTTGGAAGTGGCCCTGGGGATTTGTCTTATCTAACTCAGGATGCCCGAGCTGCATTGGCGAGAAGTGCAGTTTGGATCGGATATAAAAGATATTTAGACCTCTTGGAACCTTTGCGTCGCCCCTGTCAGGTTCGCATTAATGGGCAATTAACGAAAGAGGCAGAAAGGTGCAACGAGGCGTTGAAATTGGCCCAAGAAGGTGTCCGAGTTGCAATGGTTTCATCAGGCGATAGCGGTATTTATGGAATGGCTGGACTTGTTCTTGAGCAATGGCTGGAGATCAAAGAAGAAAACCGTCCAGCTCTTCAATTTCACCCAGGTTTGACAGCTGTCCAAATTGCTGCATCAAAAGTTGGTGCTCCTTTGATGTTGGATTTTTGTACCATTAGCTTGAGTGACAGATTGACTCCTTGGACCACCATTGAGACTCGACTTACGAATGCTGCTAAAGGAGATTTTGTTATTGCTTTATACAACCCACAATCGGAGGGAAGAAAATGGCAGCTTAAAAAGGCTTTAGAAATTATTGAGGCTTACCGGTCAGGGAACACGCCAGTTGTAATTGCACGTCAGCTCGGACGGGAAGGGGAAAAGATCCACTTACATACCCTTGCCAATCTTCCATTAACTGAAGTGGATATGCTTACTTTGCTTTTAGTAGGAAATAGCACTAGTTATGTCAAAGACGGGAAAATGGTCACCTTAAGGGGGTATATCCCATTTAGGCATTAGAAAATTGCATTAATAAATCGGGATGACAGGATTCGAACCTGCGCCCCCTTCGTCCCGAACGAAGTGCGCTACCAAGCTGCGCTACATCCCGTTAATTTGACTATAAAAGAATAAAATAGAATCAATCTTGGGTATAACTTTCTTTCTTTTTTCTAGAGTAGGTGTGGTAACGGGAAGAAATTGCTAAAGCCAAATTGGTTACGTGTAAAAGCACCTCAAAATGAGCGGATTGGCAAAGTAGCTGATCTTCTTTTTGATTTAAACCTCAATACTGTTTGCCAAGAGGCAAGCTGTCCAAATATTGGAGAGTGTTTTGGCAATGGAACAGCAACTTTCCTGATTTTGGGACCGGGGTGTTCCAGAGCCTGCCCATATTGTGATATTGACTTCGAAAAAAATTTGAAACCAATTGACCCAACTGAGCCTGGCCGTCTTGGCGAAGCTGTTTTCAGAATGAGACTTGGCCATGTTGTTATTACTTCAGTGAACCGAGATGATTTAGATGATGGAGGAGCCAGTCAATTTGTGAGATGTATAAAATCTGTAAGAGAGAGATCCCCTAAGACAACTATTGAGCTTCTAATTCCTGATTTTTGTGGAAGCTATCAGGCGCTAACAACTGTTTTGGAGGCTTCTCCCGAGGTCCTAAACCACAATATTGAGACGGTTCCCAGGCTTTATAAGCGCGTTAGGCCTCAAGGGGTCTATCAAAGATCATTAGACCTTTTGAAAGCAGTTAGAAATCACTCGCCAAAGGTATACACCAAGTCAGGGCTAATGGTTGGTCTTGGAGAAAATAATGAGGAAGTATTAGAAGTCATGGCTGATTTACGTAGTAATCAGGTTGATATTTTGACTATTGGACAGTATCTCTCTCCTGGGCAAAAGCATTTAGCTGTTGATAGATATGTTACTCCTGAGCAATTTGAGTTTTTCCGTAGAGTAGGAGAAGAAGATATGGGTTTCATGCAGGTAATAAGCTCACCATTAACTAGAAGTAGTTATCATGCTGGAGAAGTGCAAAAATTGATAATTAACAATCCCCGTTAATTATCTAACAAGTTTGCCAGAAACAGGAATCCATTCTTGAAGATTCCAGTTTACTAAACCTTCAACAATAAGAGGGTCTTTCTCAATTATTTTTTTTGCTTCATGGAAAGATTTTGCCTCTAAGACTAACAATCCACCTCCGCCAGGTTCTCCTTTCTCGTTAACTAGATATCCACTAGATATCGCAACTCCTTCATGAATTAGATTCTTCACCCATTCGAGATGAGATGCTAAGTGATGCTTTCTCTTTATTTTCTTCATTAATGTAGTCTCGGATTTAAAAGTTTCAGTCTTTACAAAGAATGGCATTCTTAATTAGTGAATTAGTTGGGTTAAAGTAGACCTATATTCTCTCTCTCACTAGGAGGGACAAGCAATTTGAATTTCTCTTTCCAGAAGTCCCAATCAAGAAGTATTGCTTTGGCTTTGAGGCTCTTTGTTTGGTTTAGATAATTATTCAAAAGGGAATTAAGGACTGTCTCTTGTTGAATATTAGTGATTTCAACAATGTCGACAATTTCTTTATTGACCAGGTCGCTAACTTTTTGCTCTTCTTCTAGAAGAAAAACCAATCCACCTGTCATTCCTGCAGCAACGTTTCGGCCAGTGCTGCCTAGGACAGCAACTACACCGCCAGTCATGTATTCGCAGCAATGATCACCAGCACCTTCGATAACTGCTCTGGCGCCACTATTGCGGACTGCAAAACGTTCGCCGGCTCTTCCTAAGGCAAAGAGTTCTCCTCCTGTTGCTCCATAGAGGCAGGTGTTCCCAAGTATTACCTGGTTGCCAGAAGTCTCATTTTCTTGAGGGGGGACAATAGTTATGCAACCACCATTAATGCATTTGCCTACATAATCGTTTGCTTCGCCCACAAGTTTTACCTTCATCCTATCCAATAAAAATGCTCCAAAGCTTTGACCAGCTGCACCATTAAATGTAAGGTTAATATCTCCTTTAAACCCTTTATTGCCATGTACTTGTGCGATTTCTCCAGAGATTCTTGCGCAAACACTTCTGTCAGTATTGGTAATCTTTAGCGATCGACTTAATTGTTTATGGTTTTTTATAGCATCGAGGAACTCTTGATCTTCAAGTAGTTTATTTTCGAGGATTTCTCCATTGCCATGTGCTTCTTTATCGTGATAGAGCCATGTACGATCTTGAGAAGAATTATTTCCATTTAAAAGACTTGTAAGGTCTAATTTTTGAGTCTTAGTAAGTGTAACTTCTCTAGGTTCAAGTAAATCTGTTCGCCCGATAAGATCCTCAAGCTTCGCAATCCCAAGGTGACTCATTATATGCCTGACTTCTTCTGCAACAAAAATGAAGAAGTTCTCAACATGTTCTGGGAGGCCAGTGAATCTTTTTCGTAGAAACTCTTGTTGAGTAGCTACTCCAACGGGGCACTTATTTGTGTGACATACGCGGGCCATAATGCATCCCTCTGCAATCATTGCGATTGATCCGAAACCATACTCTTCTGCGCCGAGTAAAGCAGCCATAACAACATCCCAGCCAGTTTTCAAGCCACCATCAGCACGAAGCAGTACTCGATCACGCAAGCCGTTTTCAATTAATGATCTATGTACTTCTGTAAGGCCAAGTTCCCAGGGTCCGCCGGCATGCTTAATTGAGCTAAGGGGTGATGCGCCAGTGCCGCCATCATGCCCAGAGATTTGTATGACATCTGCATTCGCTTTTGCTACTCCAGCAGCAATGGTGCCAATTCCTATTTCCGCAACTAGTTTCACACTTACTTTTGCAGCAGGATGAACTTGATGAAGATCGTGGATCAGCTGAGCTAAATCTTCAATTGAATAGATGTCATGATGTGGTGGAGGCGAGATGAGGGCGACTCCTGGTTTGCTATTTCTTAGTTTGGCGATATATCTATCTACTTTTGGTCCTGGTAATTGACCTCCCTCACCTGGCTTTGCTCCTTGTGCGACTTTGATTTCTAGTTGTTTTCCACTTCTTAGATACTCAGGAGTTACACCGAAGCGGCCGGAGGCAATTTGTTTAATAGCAGAACAAGCAGTATCTCCATTCCGTAATCCTTTAATACTTGGAAGAGTTTTTGAGCATGAATCTTTGCCTACATCTTCCAAAACCTTGAATCTTTGAGGGTCTTCTCCTCCTTCTCCGCTGTTGCTTTTGCCCCCAATGCGGTTCATTGCTACAGCTAAGACTTCATGAGCTTCTCTAGAGAGAGCTCCTAAAGACATGCCTCCTGTGCAAAAGCGCAGGCATATGCTTTCAACACTTTCCACCTGATCCAGTGGTAGTGGATTGGTGGTTTTTCGAAATGCAAGGAGATCTCTTAGAGCAGTGACTGGCCTGTTCTCAAGAAGAGTTTGATAGGTAGAAAAGTGGTCATATTTAGGCCCTGCTTTTACTGCAGAGTGAAGTGCTTTAGAGATTTCTGGTGAATTGAGGTGAAATTCACCAGAGCTTCGATATTGAACAAACCCCATAAACTCAAGCTTGGAAGTTTTGAGTTCAGGAAAAGCCTTTGAGTGAAATGAGAGTGTTTCATTGGCTAAGTCCCTCAAGCTAAGCCCTGCAACTCTGCTGGTCGTTCCTTTGAAAGCAAGCTCAATTAGGTCAGCCCCTATGCCAATAGCTTCGAAGATTTGAGCACCGTGATAGCTGGATAGGAGAGAAATCCCGATTTTGGACAATATTTTTCTCAGGCCATTTTCTAAGGCGTTTCGTAGGTTCGCTTGAGATTCTTCGATGCTTAAAGAAGAAATTTTCCCGCTTTCAATTTGTTTTTGAATTTTTAAGCTGTACCACCAGTGCCGGGTTGTTTCCCATGTGAGCCAGGGACAAATTGCACTTGCGCCATACCCTATGAGACAAGCGAAATGGTGGGTACTCCAGCACTGAGCCGTGTCAATTATCAACGATGCATTGAGCCTTAGTTTTTTGTTAAGTAGGTGATGATGAACTGTCCCAATAGCTAAAAGTGGAGGGATATAAGTTTTTTCTGCACTAACATCACGATCTGAAAGAACAATGATTTGACAACCGTTGCGAATAGCTGCTTCAGTTTCTTCACATAGTTTTGTAAGGGCATTTTTTAGACCCTCAGGTCCATCACTTATGGGGAATAAGGTTGAAATAGTTTTTGAAATAAGGTCTTGTTTAGTTAATTCTGAGAGTTCTGCTTCATTAAGAATTGGATTTTTTATATGAACTACTGAGGCTGCACTTGACTCTGGACGCAGTGATGAAGCTCTTTTACCGAGATTCATTTCAAGACTCATCACAAGCTTCTCTCTTAAAGGGTCAATAGGGGGGTTTGTGACTTGGGCAAATCGTTGTTTGAAGTAGTCGTAGAGAAGGTGAGGCTTGTCAGAAAGAATGGCTAAAGGGATGTCATCTCCCATGCAAAAGGTTGGTTCTTTGCCAGTGCTTGCCATCGCATCGATTACTAGATCAAAGTCTTCAGAAGTAAAACCGTATGCAGTCTGTTTTTGGAGTAAATCATTGCTCGTAAAGAGCTTTTCTGTCTTCCATGGTTGAAAACATAAGGTTCGGCGATTGCTCTCAACCCATTTCTTATATGGGAAACGTGAAGCAATTTGTTGTTTGACTTCCCAGTTTCTTAAAAGACGATTGTTTTCTAGATCAACTGCGAGCATTTGCCCTGGGCCTAGCCGACCTTTCTCGAAGATGTTGCTTTCTTCAATCTCTACAACTCCTGTTTCAGAGCCCATTACTACATATCCATCTTTAGTGAGGCAATAACGAGCTGGTCGTAAACCATTGCGATCTAAGGTCGCACCGACATAACGACCATCTGAGAAGACTAGTAATGCGGGTCCATCCCAAGGTTCTTGGGTACAGGCAGAGTATTCGTAAAACGCTTGAATATCAGGCTTGTCTTTTAGGGCGGGTTGGTCTCTAAATGCTTCCGGCACAAGGGTTAGCAGGCTTTCTGTAATTGGTCGTCCGCTTCTTACAAGTAGCTCAAGTGTGGAATCAAGGTTTGCGGAATCACTAAATTCTGGATTAACGATGGGTTTTAGATCCTTTGCATTAGATCCCCAAACTAAATTTAGATTTACTTCAGTAGCTCGAGCCCAATTCAGATTGCCAAGGAGGGTATTTATCTCTCCATTGTGGCCAAGTAATCGCATTGGCTGTGCGAGCGGCCATCTTGGGAGAGTATTAGTGCTGAACCTTCTGTGATAAACAGCAAAATTTATTTCAAAACGAGGGTCCCTTAGATCTGCGTAGAAGCTGGAAAGCACTTCCGAACGGACCATCCCTTTGTAGACAATTGTTCTGCAACTAAGTGATGCCACATAGAGCTCGCCTTTGTTTCTTCCCCAGGCTTTTCTTGCACGCTCACCTATACGCCGCCGTAATCTAAATAGCAATGCTTCTAATTCATCTCCCTTTGTTGAGCCTTTAATTAACCATTGTTCGATTATTGGGGCGGTTTTTTTTGCAAGGGGCCCTAATACTGATTGGTTAATAGGAACAGTTCTCCAGCCTTTTGAAGTTAGGCCAAGAGATTTCGCTTCTTCTTCACAAAATTGCTTTGCTTCTTTTCTCTGAAGCTCATCTCTAGGCAAAAACAACATTCCTAATCCAGTTTCTTCAAGACTTGAAAGAGCTTTGGTTATGGGCCAAATCTCTTTTAAGTAGTCCCAGGGGATCGCACAGAGCACGCCCGACCCATCTCCAGAGTCTCCATCACCTCCACATCCACCTCTATGCTCCATGCATTCCAAACCTCTTAGTGCTTGTTTAAGAATCCAATGGCTTGGTTTGCCTTCAATATGAGCTAAGAAACCAACACCACAAGCATCCTTCTCTCCTTCGCCTGGGATAGGAGCATTGCTATCGCAGTAGGGCCAATTAGGACGATAGAGAGAGTGAGACATAAGTTCGTCGGAACTGCTAGTTAGATCGCTGCTGGCTAAAGGAACACTTTCAGGACAATCCAAATCCTAGGGAGACATGCTCCATTAACAGACTTCAGGATCTGGCTATGTTCAGAGAAATTATTTTATTTAATTGTCCCTGAAATTACGTGAACCAGTAAAGTGAGGAATTGTGGATTCATTGGTCGGTAGTCCGGCCTACTGCAGATCTTCGATGCCAACTATTCAACAGCTAATTCGTACAGAGCGCCAGCGCCTTACACGCAAGACAAAATCTCCTGCATTGAGAGGTTGTCCAGAGCGGCGGGGTGTTTGCACTCGTGTTTACACCTCGACACCAAAAAAACCAAACTCTGCACTCCGTAAGGTTGCACGTGTTCGTCTTACCTCAGGTTTTGAAGTTACGGCTTATATCCCTGGTATTGGACACAACCTTCAGGAACACTCGGTTGTTTTGATCCGTGGCGGGAGAGTTAAAGACCTTCCAGGGGTCCGATATCACATTATTCGGGGCACTTTGGATACCGCAGGCGTAAAGGATAGGCGCCAGGCTCGTTCAAAATATGGTGCAAAGTCACCTAAAGAATGAAGTTACAAATTGACTTATTAATTTTTAAAGCCAAACTCTTTCTCTTCCTCTAAAAACTATGTCCCGTCGGAATGCTGCTGAGAAACGTCCTGTATTGCCTGATCCGCAGTTCAACAATCGCCTTGCAACCATGATGGTCGCAAGGCTAATGAAGCATGGCAAGAAATCTACAGCTCAGAGAATACTTTCTGATGCCTTTGGCTTCATTAATGAGAAAACTGGTACTGATCCGATAGAACTTTTTGAGACGGCAGTAAAAAATGCTACTCCACTAGTTGAAGTGAGGGCACGGAGAGTGGGTGGTGCAACCTATCAGGTACCCATGGAGGTGCGTCAGGAGCGGGGTACTGCAATGGCTTTGAGATGGCTTGTGAATTTTTCCAGGTCTAGGAATGGCCGGAGCATGGCCCAAAAGTTGGCTGGAGAATTAATTGATGCAGCTAATGAAGCTGGAAGCGCTGTTCGCAAACGTGAAGAAACACACAAGATGGCCGAAGCTAACAAGGCTTTTGCTCATTACCGTTATTAATTTCGAGAACCTAATTTCCTAAAAAGACCAAATTAGGGCTGGTCAAGTTGTAGAGTTCCTGACCGTTTTAATGCCCAACGCGGAGATTTTTCTGTGGCTCGCGCCTTTCCCCTGGAACGTGTAAGAAATATTGGGATAGCTGCCCATATCGATGCAGGTAAAACGACCTGCACTGAACGCATCTTGTTCTATTCAGGTGTTGTTCACAAAATGGGTGAGGTCCACGATGGAGCTGCAGTCACTGACTGGATGGCTCAGGAGCGTGAACGTGGAATTACTATTACGGCTGCAGCTATTTCCACAACTTGGAATGATCACCGTATCAACATCATTGATACTCCAGGACACGTTGATTTCACTATTGAGGTCGAGCGTTCCATGCGAGTCCTTGATGGAGTGATTGCGGTCTTTTGTGCGGTAGGAGGTGTTCAGCCCCAGTCAGAAACTGTTTGGCGCCAGGCTGATCGCTATTCCGTTCCAAGGATGGTCTTTGTTAATAAAATGGACAGGACCGGTGCTGACTTCTTAAAGGTTCATAGCCAAATCAAGAATCGATTAAAGGCAAATGCTGCCCCTCTTCAATTGCCAATTGGAGCTGAAAATGACCTTAAGGGGATTGTTGACCTTGTAAAAAACAAGGCCTTTATCTATAAGGATGATTTAGGTAAAGACATTGAGGAAACAGATATACCCACGGATATGAAAGACCTAGCAGCAGAATGGCGTTCAAAGTTGATGGAATCTGTCGCGGAAACAGACGAAAGTTTAATTGAGGAATTCCTGGAAAAGGGAGAGTTAGGTCAAGAGAAACTGATAGCAGGAATTCGTGAAGGTGTTCTTAAGCATGGTCTTGTGCCAATGCTTTGTGGCTCTGCTTTTAAAAATAAGGGTGTTCAATTGCTCCTTGATGCTGTAGTTGATTACTTGCCAGCCCCTGTAGATGTGCCACCTATTCAAGGTTTGCTTCCTAATGGTGACGAAGCCTCTCGGCCTTCTGATGATAATTCTCCATTTAGCGCTTTAGCTTTCAAAGTAATGGCTGACCCCTATGGGAAACTTACTTTCGTGCGCATGTATTCAGGGATACTTTCTAAAGGTAGTTATGTACTTAATTCCACTAAAGATGAGAAGGAGAGAATTTCTCGTTTAATTATTCTTAAGGCCGATGACCGTGAAGAGGTAGATGAACTGAGAGCTGGTGATTTAGGTGCTGTTCTTGGCTTGAAGAATACGACTACTGGGGACACTTTGTGCACAACTGATGATCCCATTGTGTTGGAAACTTTATTTATTCCAGAGCCTGTGATTTCAGTTGCTGTGGAACCAAAAACAAAAGGTGATATGGAGAAATTGGGCAAGGCCCTAACTGCTCTTGCTGAAGAGGATCCGACTTTCCGAGTTAGTACTGATCCGGAGACTAATCAGACAGTTATCGCTGGGATGGGGGAATTGCATCTTGAAATTCTTGTAGACCGGATGCTTCGTGAATTCAAGGTAGAGGCCAACATTGGTGCCCCTCAAGTCTCTTATCGGGAGACTATTCGTGCTAGTTCAAAAGGCGAAGGGAAGTTCGCTAGGCAAACCGGTGGTAAAGGACAATATGGCCATGTGGTTATAGAAGTAGAACCCGGTGAGCCTGGAACGGGCTTTGAGTTTGTAAACAAAATTGTTGGAGGTGTTGTCCCTAAGGAATACATCAAGCCTGCTGAATCAGGCATGAAGGAAACGTCTGAGTCTGGTGTTATAGCTGGGTATCCATTAATAGATGTCAAAGTTACTCTTGTTGATGGCTCTTATCATGACGTTGACTCTTCAGAGATGGCCTTCAAGATTGCTGGATCCATGGCTTTCAAAGATGGTGTCAAGAAGTGCAATCCTGTACTGCTTGAGCCAATGATGAAAGTTGAGGTTGAGGCTCCTGAGGACTTTTTGGGATCGATTATCGGTGACCTATCTTCTCGTAGAGGGCAGGTCGAAGGTCAATCTATTGACGATGGATTGTCTAAAGTGAATGCAAAGGTCCCTCTGGCTGAAATGTTTGGCTATGCCACCACGCTCCGATCAATGACCCAGGGTCGGGGTATCTTTTCTATGGAGTTCAGTAATTACGAGGAAGTTCCTCGTAATGTGGCTGAAGCCATCATTTCCAAGAATCAGGGCAATTCCTGATCTCTACTAACTTTTTTTTACCCCCCGATTCTTTAACAAAATGGCTCGCGAGAAGTTTGAGAGGAACAAACCTCACGTAAACATTGGCACTATTGGTCATGTTGACCATGGTAAGACCACTCTTACAGCAGCAATTACGAATGTGCTCGCTAAAAAGGGTCAGGCTCAGGCCCAAGATTATGGTGACATTGATGGAGCTCCTGAAGAGCGTGAACGTGGTATCACAATCAATACTGCCCACGTTGAGTATGAAACCGAAGGTAGACACTATGCTCATGTTGATTGTCCTGGTCATGCCGATTATGTAAAAAACATGATCACAGGTGCAGCTCAGATGGATGGAGCGATCATTGTTGTTGCTGCTACTGATGGTGCAATGGCACAAACGAAGGAACATATTCTTTTGGCCAAGCAAGTTGGTGTCCCTTCACTAGTTGTCGCTCTTAATAAGTGCGACATGGTTGACGACGAGGAAATGATTGAGCTCGTTGAGATGGAAATTCGGGAGCTCCTTTCAAGCTATGACTTCCCTGGGGACGATATTCCTGTGATACAGGTTTCTGCTCTGAAAGCCTTGGAAGGAGATTCTTCATGGGAAGGGAAGATAGATGAATTGATGAAAGCTGTTGATGAGTCCATTCCTGAGCCCGAAAGAGAGGTTGACAAGCCTTTCCTTATGGCAGTGGAAGATGTTTTCTCAATTACAGGCCGGGGCACAGTTGCTACAGGTCGTATTGAGAGAGGCAAGGTCAAGGTTGGAGAAGAAGTAGAAATTGTGGGGATTAAAGACACACGTTTGACTACAGTCACGGGTGTCGAGATGTTCCGCAAACTTCTTGATGAAGGTATGGCTGGTGACAATGTTGGCCTCCTTCTTCGTGGAATTCAGAAGGAAGATATTGAACGTGGGATGGTACTTGTTAAAAAAGGTTCTATTACTCCTCATACCAAATTTGAGGGTGAAGTCTATGTCTTGAAGAAAGAAGAGGGTGGACGTCATACGCCATTCTTTGCTGGGTATCGCCCTCAGTTTTATATTCGTACTACAGATGTAACTGGTCAAATCACTGCCTTTACAGCAGATGATGGAAGTAATGTAGAAATGGTTATGCCTGGAGACAGAATTAAGATGACTGGTGAGCTTATTTGTCCAGTTGCAATCGAGCAAGGTATGCGTTTTGCGATTAGAGAAGGTGGTCGCACTATTGGTGCTGGGGTTGTATCAAAGATTATTCAATAATCTTTAATTCCGATGACGTGCCTTAATTAGCGGCACGTCATCCTTTAAATTGATAAGTACTGCTGGTTATTAGGCTTTTTAACCAAAAGAACCTCGAAAATCCAATTATCACCCCCTAAAGGGGACCCCCCTAGTAATTTTTATGTCTACGGCTATCGCTCAGCAAAAGATTCGTATTCGCCTAAAGGCTTTTGATCGACGAATGTTAGATCTCTCTTGCGACAAAATCATAGAAACTGCTGATAACACTGCAGCAACAGCAATTGGACCTATACCTCTTCCAACAAAAAGGAAGATTTATTGTGTCTTACGTTCACCTCATGTAGATAAAGATTCACGTGAGCATTTTGAGACTAGAACTCATCGCCGAATAATTGACATATATAACCCCTCAGCAAAGACGATTGACGCTTTGATGAAATTAGATCTTCCAAGTGGTGTAGATATTGAAGTTAAGCTCTGAAATTTTCGCAATTTAGACTTTCGCACACTAGTATTCGATTTTCTAGGGATAGTTTCCGTGACCGAGATCTCTGTCAGGGAAATGCCTATTTTCCCTCTTCCAGATGTTGTCCTCTTTCCTCAAGAGGTTCTACCACTTCATATTTTTGAGTCAAGGTATCGAATAATGCTGCAGAGCGTTCTTGAAACTGATAATCGTTTTGGCGTAGTGAGGTGGGATCCCAATACCAACAAAATTGCTGATGTTGGCTGCTGTGCTGAAATCATGCAACATCAGACTTCAGAAGATGGACGAAGCAATATTGTTACTCTTGGCCAACAAAGATTTCGGATTCTGGAAATCACCAGAGAAGCACCTTTTAGAACGGCACTTGTTAGTTGGATAGAGGATGAAGAAGTCCTTAATCCTTCCGAGCTGGACAAATTGAAGGAGTCTGTATCTGCAGCACTTAGAGATGTAGTGGCATTAACAGGAAAACTGACTGGGTCCAATTTAATTCTGCCTGATGATGTCCCAGACCTGCCGAGGGAGCTTTCTTTTTGGATAGCCGCTCATTTGGGCGGGCCAGTCGCTGATGAGCAGCAGACGTTGCTGGAGATGAAAGATACTAAGGATCGTCTTAGCAGGGAATATGAGATGCTTGACCAAACTCGCCGACAGCTTGCAGCACGTACAGCTTTGAAAGATACATTTACAAATGCCGACAAGGCTAATGGCTGATGGCGCTCATATCGTTTTTTATTGTTCTATTTTTTCTGGTATTAGGTCTCTTTCTCTGGTCAATTAGAGATAGGAAATTCGAATCTGGTTTGAGTGTTGCTACAGCATATGATGCGTGGACAGAGGATAAATTGCTAGAAAGACTGTGGGGTGAGCATATTCACCTTGGCCATTATGGTGATCCTCCTAGGAAGAAGGATTTTCGTTTAGCAAAAGTTGATTTTGTTCATGCACTAGTGCATTGGAGTGGATTGGGAACTCTTCCAAAAGGTTCTCGAGTTTTAGATGTTGGGTGCGGTATCGGCGGGACTAGCAGAATATTGGCTCGAGATTATGGTTTTGATGTTGTAGGGATAAGCATTAGCGCATCCCAAATTAAGCGAGCAAAAGAATTAACCCCTGCAGGTATTAAATGTGAATTTCATGTGATGGATGCACTTGCCTTGGATATAGATGATGGAAGCTTTGATGGTGTTTGGAGTGTTGAAGTAGGACCTCATATTCTTCAAAAACAGCTTTATGCAGATGAGTTGCTTAGAGTTCTTCGCGAGGGTGGTTCTCTTGCGATTGCTGACTGGAATTGCCGAGATTTAAGTGATAGGAAACTCACTTTTTTTGAAAGGCTAGTAATGCGGCAATTGCTTAATCAGTGGGCTCATCCGGAATTCTCAAGTATCAGTGGGTTTCGTCAAAATCTTATGAATAGCCCTTTCTCTAGAGATTCAGTTGAAATTGACGATTGGACTGCCTCTACACTTCCCTCTTGGTTGGAATCAATTTTTGAAGGCCTTCGACGGCCTTGGGCTGTACTTGGCCTAGGTCCTATAGGTTTAATGAAGGCATTTCGAGAAACTCCAACTATCCTTTTAATGCATTGGGCTTTTTCTAATGGTCTTATGAGGTTTGGAGTTTTCCGGAGTCGAAGTTAATTGCTAATTGTTGTTGACTGTCATATCGGTACTGGGGTATGTGCCGAAATGAATTAGATGTTCGCAAAGTGGATGAAGAGATTTTTGAAGTTCTTTAGAAGCATGATCGGCATCTATAGGAAGTTCTACGTCAATGAAAAAAACATATTCGCCTAATTCTCTTTTTGATGGCCTTGATTCTATGCGACTCATATTTAGGCCTAAAGAGGCGATGCGGGATAGAGCATCTAATAATGCTCCTGGGGCATTTGAATGCAGTGAGAAAGCAATACTGCAAATCTCCCCTTTTAAGGCCTTCTTACCATGTTCCAAAAAAACAAACCTTGTGCAATTACCAGCAACGTCATTTATTGGGAATGCAAGTGGTTTGATTCCTGAAAGATTAGTTGTGTTTTTGGAAGCTATCGCGGCTCTAAAATGACTACCCTGAACCATCCTTACGGCATCTGCAGTAGAACTTGTTGGAAGTTGTAGGGCATTTGGAAGATTCTTGCTTAGCCATTCTGAGCATTGAGCAAGAGCCTGAGGATGAGAAAGTACTTCAGAAATTTCATTGAGATTGCCGCAGCCTATTAAGGCATGGCGAATCGGTAAGACTAATGCTCTTGTGATAGATAACTCTGGATGTGCCCAGAGGGCATCAAGACTTGCTGTTACCCCTCCTTCTACTGAATTTTCTAAAGGTATTACAGCTGCATTTGATTTTTTATTTGCAACACACTCGACAACAGCGCGTAGTCCTAAGCAAGGAATTAGCTCAGGATCCCTTATGCCTTCTAGTTCGGAGAGGGCAAGAGCTGCTTGTTCCGCGTATGTTCCGTTGGGGCCGAGAAATGCTACTCGTTTAAGCATTACAAATTTAGGGTAGAAAGGTAGATAGGATCATGATTAGTCATTAACTGGCTATGCCTCTGGCCTTTCAAGCTAGACAGCATCTAAATTTGCCGATCCCAGGCAATGCAGGGCTACTTTCCACCTACCTTCTTGAGCAAGAAAGGGTGGTTGGGGCAATGTTGGATGCTAAAAAGCTCACCCTTTTAGCTCCAGGAAGCTATAGATATACGGTAACAAGCCTGAATGTCTTTCAGTTGCAAGTCAACCCAGTTGTCTCAATAGGTGTGATTAGTGGAGATGGAGAATTAAAGATGTGGGCAACTGATAGTGAATTAAAAGGACTTGGCCTAGTTGATGATTTTAAACTTACTTTAGACGCGACCTTGATTGCTACTGATTCTGGCCTTGAAGGGGAGGCAAATTTGGGGGTGACGGTTAGTCAGCCTCCACTTCTAAAACTTATTCCTAGCAAGGTATTGGAGTCCACTGGACAATCAATTCTCAATGGAATCCTATTAGGAATTAAGGCACGTGTTAGCCATCAGTTGATAGAAGATTTTCGGCTCTGGAGTAAGGAGAACGATGGGAATTTAATTGAACCGAAAAATCATCCGGAATGATTTTTCTTAAGAAGGTTTTTCGGTGGAGCTTGCAAGGTCCATATTTCGATAGAGCAGTTCTATGAATGGAAGTGCCATAACCCATATGCCTGTCTAGTCCATAACCTGGAAAGTTAATAGCCAGCCTTTTCATAAGATCATCTCGTGCTTCTTTAGCTAAAACACTCGCTGCTGCAATTGCCGGCAACTTGCTGTCTCCTTTGGCAATCGTTATTTGATCGCCAGACCAGTGTCTTAAGGGCAGGATCCCATCAATCATTATCAAGCTTGGCTGTTCTGATAATCCATGGATTGCCCGAAGCATTGACTTTTCAGTGGCCAGTCGAATACCTAATGAATCAATTTCGTTTGCAGAAGCCTGGCCAAGTGACCAGTCAATGGAGAAGCTTTTAATTAGAGGGACAAGCTTGGCTCTTTTATGGGGTGTAAGTCTTTTGCTGTCTGTTAAACCTTCTTTTAATAAAACTATTGATGCAGCTTTATTAAGTAGGACGGCACCTGCAAAAACAGGACCAAATAAACATCCCCTGCCAACTTCATCAATTCCTACAATTTCTTCATCCAAGATCTATTCCAAAGCTGAAGAGCGTCTTCTTTTTCTTCTAGGAGGCTCTTCAGATTCTGGATCTTTTTCTTCAGAAATAGTTGCATCTAAGTTGCTTGATTCATCTTTTTGAGCGTCAGAGGTTTCAGTAAGATTATTTTCTTGGCTTGAAATTATTTGAAGCTCTTGATTTGTTTCTTCGGGAGTATTTGAGTAATTTTCCTGCTCATTCTTACTAAAAACTTTATTGTTTGCTCTGCCCCGTCGTCTCCTTTTGTTCGTGTTCGCAGAAATGCTTTGGCGCGCTTCTTCTAGCAAGCTTTCAGCATCGATCCCAGGGCGCACTACTCGAACTAGTAGGTTTTCATTCTCTGGAGGTGGATCCAGTAGAAGGGTTGGACTTAAGCCGAGCCAACTAAATACCTCCTCTTGAACTTCATTCATTGGGATAGCAATGAGCTCAGGCTCTTGTCGATGATTTGATAAATCTGATGTTGTGGAATCTTCCTCTGAATCGATATTTGGGAGAGCAGTTTCCTCCAGGCTGGAAACTGTGCTCAAGTGGCCTAACTCTGATGTTGGTCGCCCACGGCCTCTCCTGCGCGGGGCGTTATCAGCCTCTAACGAAGAGGTGATGTCTGCTTTTGGAGCAGTGGAGTTACGGACTAAACCACTAGCTGAAGCTAGTGGTTGGAGTTGATTGATGGCAGGTAAAACTGCGACATGACCTAAGCCAAAACATGTTGTACAGACTTTCCCAAAAAGTTCATAGATATTTTGACCTTGCCGCTTGCGAGTTAGTTCCACAAGCCCTAGCTCGGTTAACTGAGCAATTTGTGGATGGGCCGCATCATTACTAATTGCAGCGGTGAAATCCTTCAATAATTGGAGCTGATCTTTTTTTGACTCCATATCTATGAAGTCGATGATGATTACACCTCCTATGTTTCTAAGTTTCAGTTGGCGAGCAATTTCTATTGCAGCTTCACAATTGGTCCAGAGAACTGTTTCACGGGACTTAGTTGCTCTTGTAAAGGACCCTGAATTAACATCAATAACAGTGAGTGCTTCAGTTGGCTCGATGATTATGTAGCCACCTGAAGGAAGATCCACTCTTGGATTGAGTGCTTCACGTATAGTTAAATTTATTCTAAAATCCTCTAGTAAGTTATTTGGTTCTGTATGACATTCAACTAAAACATTTGGGTAATCTTGTTTTAAGAAGATGCTAACTCGCTCTTTTGCTGCAGGATGGTCTACAACAACTTTAGAGATTTCAGCTCCAAAATGATCTCTAAGAACACGATGCACAAAATCTTCATCTCTATATAACAGTACAGGGGGGGTAGCATTATCTTTTTCCATATCAATTGCTTCCCACTTTCTTAAAAGGATCTCTAGATCTTCAATTAAGAGAGAATCAACTACTCCATTAGCTTCTGAGCGAATCACAAGTCCTGCTCCTGGTGGCTTAATAAGAACACCGAGAGCCCGAAGTCGATTCCTTTCTTCTTCAAGGGTAATCTTGGATGAAAGGTTGACCCCTTTCCCATGTGGTTGAAGAACTAGATATCTACCGGGTAGTGCAATATTTCCAGTCAGTCTTGGCCCTTTTGTGGCTGTCGGCTCTTTCATTACCTGGACTAAAGCCGGTTGATCTCTTCTGAGAAGCTCATCAATTGAAGCAGCTTCTTTTTTGTTACGGAGGGGCCCTAAATCACTGACATGTATAAAGCCATTCTTTTCGCTATCGTCAATTTTTACGAAGCCTGCATCAATTGCAGGTAATACATTTTCAACTGTTCCTAGATATACATCTCCAATTTGGTAGCGACCTTGAGCAACGATTAATTCGTCGATTCTTTCATCGGTGAGCAACGCTGCTATTCGCAGCTGCTCAGCGATAACAATTTGTTGAGGCATAGATTAACGATGAGGTGAACTATCTAAGTAATTCATTCCCAATCAATGGCTTGCGAGCTCATTGCATCGGGCGAGTAAGGTTTGGTGACAGAGGTCTGTGAAGAAATAGGCGGAGCTAGTGCCCCTATGAGTAGTTGGCTGCACGATCCGAAACTGTCGAATCTTTATTAGCTAGCACCAACTTGCCTCGCTTTCCTCAGGATTTGGGGTAAGAAGGCTAGAACGAGCTGATGGCAGAAGTTGCCCAGGGCTTTTCGTTCTTTATTGACCCTAGCATTGAAGTAACAAGAGTTCCTGGCGTTTTACATCCTTAATGTTTAAGCCTTGATCAAGTTCATTCGCTAACCAGTGTTGAATATGTACGGGCTTGATGCTTCTGCCCATCTGATCTATCAATGCTTCTAGCTCGAAACTTGCCTCAGAGTTTTGATTCAAGTCGAACTCTGATGATCGAATTTTTTTTAGCTCAAGCCTTTGCAACTCATTTTTGCAATCCCTTTCTCTAGGACGGCCTTTCTTGTCTTTATCATTCCAAATCAACGCGTTTGATTCAATTAACTTTCGAACAGCTTTACCCCAATCAGGTTGCTTTTTGGAATGAGTACTCTTTGAAGAAAGAGTAAATGTCCATATTGCACCTATGAGCATTTGTGAAAGACTTTTTTCTTTTAGGTCTACTAATGAGGCTTGGAGGAGTTTGATACCACTGGGAAGATATCCCTGAAGTTCTCTAATCATGTTTTCTGCATCCATTTGCTCGTTGAACTCGATATCCATCCATTCACCAAATGCTTCTACCCCCAATGGGAGAGCTAAGCCAATCTGAATTTTTGGAAGGGGATGAAAACCATTCGTATAACTAACTGGTAGATCGCTTCTCCGAAAGGCTCGCTCCAATAAACGCATTAGATCTAAATGGCTTAAGAGAGCCATTGGACCAGTTTTTGAAAAACTTACCCTTATTCGACAGGCGACTTTTGCAGGAATGGCTGGCTTGGCTCTTTGAGCTGGTATTGGAGGTGGCTCAATAATTACGTTGTGGCCAAATTCTGGGCCACAGACTCCGCAAATACTACAACTATCAAAGGAACAATCTGGTAAAACATTGACTTTAAGCGCCCGTTTTAGTTCTTCTATTAGCCAGCCTTTCCTAACGCCAGTTTCAATATGATCCCAGGGCAACGGCTGAGAACAGAATTCAGAAATATCAATGTTTTTCATCTCCTCTGCATTGTATGAATGACTCATCTCAAATCTTCTGAAGAGGCCTTCAATGCCAGCTTGTTTGATTGCTTCACGCCAAGCTGTGTATGTGCGACCTAGTTCTTCGAACCAAGCATCCATCCCTGCGCCCGCTCTCCAAGCTGCTTCAATGACAGGAGTTATTGCTCTATTCCCGCGTCCAATAAAATCTTCTATTTCTGAGAGGCGGACATCTGTGAAATTTACCTGTACATTTTTTATAGGGTGCAATGCTTTACGTAATAGTGTTTGTTTATGTTCAAAGCCCTCTTTGGAAACACTATGCCATTGAAAAGGGGTATGAGGCTTTGGAGTGAAGTTGCTGATAGTAAGTTTTAGTTTTAGTTGACCAAGGTCTTTGCAATGTGTCTGTAGGAATTGGCAGGTTTCAGCAATTCCAATGATGTCTTCATCTCTTTCCTCTGGGAGTCCAATCATGAAGTAGAGCTTTACTTTCTTATATTTATTTTTCATCGCTGTTCTAATCCCTTCCAAGAGATCTTGGTCTGACAAATTCTTGTTAATGATGTCTCTAAGCCTTTGTGTTCCTGCTTCTGGGGCAAAAGTAAGTCCTGCTTGACGCGACCCTCCAAGAACGTGTGCGATGTCATCATTAAAACGATCAACCCTTTGACTTGGTAATTGAAGAGTCACATTTTTGTTTATCAATTTATTCTTGATCTCCACCCCTACTGAGGGGAGAGATAGATAGTCACTGCAGCTAAGAGAAAGCAGAGAAAAATCGCTGTATCCAGTTTTTTTCATACCATTTTCTACTGCTTTGATTATTGCTTCAGGCTCTACATCCCTCGCTGGACGTGTAAGCATTCCTGGTTGGCAAAACCGGCACCCTCTTGTGCAGCCTCTTCTGATTTCAATGCTTAGACGATCATGGACAGTCTCTATATAAGGAACTAATCCCGTCGCGTAATAAGGCATTGGCGAAGCGACTCTTCGTTTGACCTTTTTAGGTATCTGTCGGATGGTTGGCTCAATGTTTATTCCATTTGGTCCAATTGAGTAAAAAGATGGAACATAAATACCAGGTATTTGGGCTAGATCTTGTAGTAAATCCAATCTTTTAAGTCCGTTTTCTTTTGCTTCGGCCACAACAAGTCCAATTTCTGGTAACAGCTCTTCTCCGTCTCCTAGAGCAAAAAAGTCAAAAAAGGCTGCAAATGGTTCTGGGTTACTAGTGGCGGTTGGTCCTCCTGCAAAAACAAGAGGATCAGAATCAGGATGATTTATGGGGAGATTTTTTCGCTGAGCGGTATAGATAGGGATATTTGCCAGATCTATCATTTCCAAGATGTTTGTAGCTCCAAGCTCATAACTAAGGCTGAACCCCAAAAGGTCAAAGGCTATAAGGGGCCTTTGACTTTCAACAGCAAATAAAGGTTTTTTCTTGGCTCTTAACCTCTTAGCGAGGTCAGGCCCTGGCAGATAGACACGATCACAAAGCTGTCCAGGGACCTTGTTAAGTATTGAATAGAGAATTATGTGGCCTAAATTACTTGCACCAATTTCATAAAGCTCTGGGTATGCAAGTGTCCATTTTGCTTTTGCTGCTTGCCAATTTTGGGGCAGGACACCTAGTTCCTGCCCCATATAACGAGCTGGTTTGCTGATTTCGAGGTTAACGAGATCATCGAAATCAATCGGATCAATGCTTTTTCCTCGTTTGGTGTTTTCTTGGCAAGAACTGTTCACATCAAAGAAAGTTATCCCTTGATCTAATCGTATGCAGACAAGCTCACAATTAGGACCAATTTCGTAGCAGGATGTTATTGCGTGACTTTTATTTCTCGTGGTTCAGGTTAATTGCAACTATCTAAAACTTAAGGCTGGATATTTGTTCCCAGAGATTGCACGTCGGGTCAAAGGATTCACCTCGGCAAATCCAAGTGTTGAGTTAATTCGACTTGGGATTGGTGATGTTACTGAGCCCTTACCTAAGACATGTCGAGACGCAATGAAGAAGGCAATCGAAGAAATGGGGACCTTGGAAGGTTTTCATGGCTATGGGCCTGAACAGGGATATCGCTGGCTAAGGGAATCGATAGCAATAAATGACTATCAAGAAAGGGGTTGTGAGATTAATGCAGATGAGATTTTTGTGTCTGATGGATCCAAATGCGATAGCAGCAACATTTTGGATGTCCTTGGGGACAGGAATAAGGTCGCTGTTACGGATCCGGTTTATCCGGTTTATGTCGATAGCAATGTCATGGCTGGCAGGACAGGTGAAGCTGGAGATGTTGGTCAATATGAAGGGCTTGAGTATTTAGCGATAAATGAACAGAACAATTTTCAGGCAGAAATCCCTGATCATCATGTGGATTTAATTTATTTATGTTTTCCTAATAACCCAACAGGTGCAGTCGCAACCAAGGAATATCTGCAGAGATGGGTTGATTACGCCAATCAGAATGAATCATTAATTTTATTTGATGCTGCTTATGAAGCTTTTATTCGAAGCAACCATTTGCCCCGCTCTATTTTTGAGATCAATGGCGCTAGAGAATGTGCAATTGAATTTCGTTCTTTTTCAAAGAATGCTGGATTTACTGGGACGCGTTGTGCCTTTACGGTGGTCCCAAAGACACTTTATGGAAGGTCGGTTGATGGGGAAAAGGTTCAGATATGGAACCTATGGAACCGTAGACAAAGTACCAAATTTAATGGTGTTAGTTATATCGTTCAAAGGGGAGCCGAAGCTACCTATTCTGTAGAAGGCAAGAAGGAAATCTCAGGTTTAATTGACTTCTATATGGAAAATGCTGCAATTATTCGTCAGCAGCTTTTACATGCTGGGTTTCAAGTCTATGGGGGGGAGCATGCCCCTTATGTTTGGCTGAAAACTCCAGATGGAATTGATTCATGGGGATTTTTTGACCAGTTACTTCAGAAGGCAAAGGTAGTTGGCACCCCTGGAAGTGGTTTTGGTGCTGCAGGTGAGGGATATTTTCGATTGTCTGCCTTTAACTCTCGAGAGAATGTGGAAAAGGCTATGCGGTTAATATCTAAGATAAAATTCTAAATCAAAGGCAAAGTTAATTCAAAAACCAAACTAGACAAATCAGGATATCTTCTATGACTTTAGATATTTCTATCAGGGCTCAACTCGGTTCTGTTGTTATTGAAAAAGATCCTGAACTGGTTAAAAGTAAATCACCTTTATATAAGGTGCTTCTTCACAATGATCCAGTCAATACAATGGATTATGTTGTTTTAACTTTGCGAGAAGTTGTCCCTCAGCTTAGTGAGCAGGATGCAATTGCTGTAATGCTTGAGGCACATAGCACTGGTATTGGCTTAGTTATTATTTGCGATTTAGAGCCTGCAGAGTTTTACTCTGAGACGCTGAAGTCTAAGGGGCTATATAGCACCATAGAGAAGGACGGATAATTGATTTTGATGTTAAACATAATGAGGTCTATTCGCAAAATCCCCAGATGGGTCCATTCAGTTCTTTTTGTTCCACTACTTTATCTTTTTGGTTGGATTAGTGTCCGATTTGCGCAGCTTCTTTTCCCCTATATCCCTTCTAATAAGGTTGATTTGGCTGTCACACTAGTTACTTTTTTGATTTTTTTAATACTTCTTCCAACATGGGTAAAAGTAAGATGGGGTGATCCATTCCCATGGAAAAGTCTTGGTGTTGTTGGTTTTAGGAAGAGCAGACTTTCGTTTGGGATTCTTAAAGGGCTGTTCTTGGCTGCCAGTTTGTTGGGATTAATCGGTGTTTGGGTTGTTTGTGGAAATTGGGCTCAATGGGAAACTGATTTTTATCGAGGAGCTTTATTTGACGTTCTTTTTTTGTTTTTGGTAGTCGGTTTTGGTGAAGAGTTGATTTTTAGAGGCTGGCTATGGGGTGAGTTAAACCATATTGCCGGACCTCGTTTCGCGTTTATAACCCAAGGAGTAATTTTTAGCCTTGCGCATACACGCTTTGACTCAGACTTTGGACTCACTTCCCGTTTCTCCTTATCGCTTGGCTTGTTTCTGCTTGGACTTCTTTTGGCTGTGAGAAGAAACTTGGATAATGGTTCTATTTGGGGATGTGTGGCATTGCATGGTGGCTTGGTGGCAGGTTGGTTTGCCTTTAGTAAGATCCTTTTTAAAATTTCCCCGTCTGCACCAGCTTGGTTAATTGGACCTGGAGGCCATAATTCAAATCCAATAGGGGGTGTGTTCGCGATATCGGTTTTGATTTGTCTCCTTGCCTATCAGTTAAAGGCATTCGATATGAGTCGGCGTCCACTGAGAGGAGAATGGAGTGCTTCCTCTAAAGGAGCTAATCCATACTCACGTTGAAGCAATGTTATAACAGTTCGTCCAAAATTGTTGGAATCAATATCGAATGCTTCTAGACAAATCTTTCCAAAAATTTTTCCCATCGGCTCTGGATTCCAAAGTAACTTCTTGGCTGTCCAAGGCATCATGCTCATTGGATTATAGCCTGGTTTTAATAAACCTTTTTCGAATGCATATTGTTCTAAGTGAGTGTGGGGTTGAAGTCCAATAAAGAAGATCGCAGGCTCTACCTTTTCATGACCAAAAATCCTTTCTAGTTCCCTGTGGAAGGAAACTGTTTGGCGAATTGTTTCAGGTCGCTCGTCAATAACATTGAATGAGTAATTTACTGAAATCTGATCTTTAAAACCTGCCTTTGCCAATAACTTACAGTTTTCTAAAACAGTACGCAAGTTGTATCCCATTCGCATTTTTCTGACTAGTTCTTGTGACCCTGATGTGATGCCTATTTCAAAGTAACTCATGCCTGTTGAAACCATAAGCTCAGCTAATTCTTTATCTAAATTATCTGCGCGAATATAGGCGGCCCAATTTATACCCTCTAACCCTTCTTTTTTAATAGCCTTGAGAAGGTCTTTAGCATCCTCTATATATCTTCTTGCAGGTATAAATTGTGCATCTGTAAACCAAAAGGCTCTTACACCTAGGTCATAAAGCTGACGTATTTCTTTTATGACTTCTTCAATAGGGTTCACTCGAACTTGCTTGCCTTCAACAATTGTGTAGACGCAATAGCAACAATTGTGTGGACATCCCCGCTTCGTTTGGACGCCTATATAAAAATCACCCCCTTCTAAATACCAAGAAAGCTCAGGCCAGATTTTTTTAATGTAAGCATAGTCGCAAGCTGTTTTAGGGCGACTTTCAGGAGCCTCATGTATTAGTCCAGGCCGAGGTTGTTCACCCACTACAAAGCATCTTTCACTTTCGAGTGATGCTCCATTAAGCAATTTTTCTAATAAAGGCTCTCCTTCTCCAATTGAAATAATTGTGCCTTTTGGTAATGAATTGGCTAGTTGTTCGTAAAAGACACTTACTGCCCCTCCCCCTATTACTGCTCGAGCATTTTCATTCTGGTGACGGGCACATTTGAGACCTTGCCTTAAAAGATGCTTATTTCTATTTATTTCTCCGTAATGACTTGTCATTAGACGAATACCTCCCATGGCACCTTTGAGGCGCCTAAAAGGGTTCTGTGCATAAAAGACTTCAAATGAGTTTTGTAGAGGGTTGCCACTCCTCCCATCAACAGGTGCATAGATCTGAATATCCCTCCAAGAGAAAACTAATAAGCTTGGTGAGAACTCAGCAATTGTTTTTAGGAGGATTCTTTCTACATCTGGTTCAGGAAGGGCTGCAAGATCCAGAATCCTTTGAGGGAGACTCGGAAAACATTTGTGTAAGTGATCTGCAAGGTATATGGGGCCAATTGGAAATATTGGATTACATGGCAACCTGACAAGTAGAACCCGCTCTTGGTCAATCTGCCTTACTGGCTCAGCTAGAGCAGCGCTGTTGTCGTCGGAATAGGTGATTTTACTCATCCTCTTGAGAAGAGATTTTGATTGAGCAGGGTGTAATTAAGAGAAACTAACAATTTTTTGAAAATCTCTTTAAAAGTTTCTCGCAGATTGTGCAATCTTCCTTTAAAGTCATCAAGCAGGTTTTTCCTGCTTTCAAAAGTAAAACGTCTTACTACCTATGACCACTTCTATCCGCGAACGGGGTAGATGGGAATTGGATGCCTGGGCAGATTTCTGCGAATGGGTCACTTCAACAAACAACCGGATTTATGTCGGGTGGTTTGGTGTTCTGATGATTCCATGTCTGCTTGCGGCAACAATTTGCTTCATCATTGCCTTTATTGCGGCCCCTCCGGTCGATATCGATGGCATCCGTGAGCCTGTAGCTGGCTCCTTCCTCTACGGAAATAACATCATCTCTGGTGCTGTTGTTCCTTCCAGTAACGCCATTGGCCTCCACTTTTACCCAATTTGGGAAGCAGCTACCCTCGACGAGTGGCTTTATAACGGTGGGCCTTACCAGTTGGTTTGCTTCCACTTCTTGATTGGTATTTGTGGCTGGATGGGTCGTCAGTGGGAGCTTTCCTATCGTTTAGGTATGCGCCCATGGATCTGTGTAGCTTATTCAGCTCCAGTTTCCGCAGCATTTGCTGTCTTCCTTGTATATCCTTTCGGTCAGGGCTCCTTCTCTGACGGAATGCCTTTGGGCATCTCTGGAACTTTTAACTTTATGTTTGTGTTCCAGGCCGAGCACAACATTCTTATGCATCCATTCCACATGTTTGGTGTAGCAGGAATGTTTGGTGGCAGTCTTTTCTCCGCCATGCACGGCTCTCTGGTGACTTCATCACTGATTCGTGAAACCACCGAGAATGAGTCCCAGAACTATGGCTACAAGTTTGGCCAAGAAGAAGAGACCTATAACATCGTGGCTGCTCACGGTTATTTTGGTCGTCTTATCTTCCAGTACGCCAGCTTTAATAACAGCCGAAGCCTTCACTTCTTCTTAGCGATCTTCCCAGTTGTTTGTGTTTGGTTAACATCCATGGGTATTTGCACCATGGCCTTTAACTTGAACGGCTTTAACTTTAACCAGTCCATCATTGATGCACAGGGTAAGGTTGTACCTACATGGGGAGACGTTCTGAACCGTGCAAACCTTGGTATGGAAGTTATGCATGAGCGTAATGCTCACAATTTCCCTCTAGACTTGGCAGCATCTGATTCAACTCCAGTGGCTCTTATTGCCCCTGCTATAGGTTGATTATCTAAGCTTTCAAGCTTCAAGATAGAAAAAAGCCCCCTTAAAAAGGGGGCTTTTCTATTGCTTAATCACTCAATAGATAAAACTCTTTTTTATTATTTTCTTATGCGATTTCAAGGCAAATTGCAGGATATAACTATAAATAAAACTTTTGATTTAACGTAGTTTTGATTTGTTTGTTTTGATGATGGTTTTTGAGGACCCTTTTAAACAAATTGGGCTTTTAATTATCTCATTTTTTGCTAATTTAATTTCTGCCCTTGCTGGCGGGGGGGCAGGACTTCTTCAGTTGCCTGCACTTATTCTTTTTGGTTTCCCTTTCCCTGTTGCTTTAGCTACCCACAAGTTTGCAAGCGTTGCACTTGGTATAGGGGCAACATTTCGCTATTCAAGAGAGAGATCTCTGAACCCTTGGTTTACAGGATTCATTTTGATTTCTGGGCTTCCAGGTGTATGGCTAGGTGCACAAATTGCTCTTAAATTACCAGCTCAATTCCTCAATGTTCTTCTTGGATTATTGACTTTAGGTGTTTCTATTTGGTCTATGAAACGAAGTGCGCTTGGTATAAATAAAACTCAGTTTAATTATCGATGGCCTCATGTTTTGATTGGTGGGCTTGTACTTTTTCTTTTTGGCTTTTTAAATGGTGCTCTGTCGTCTGGGACTGGACTTTTTGTGACTATTTGGTTGGTTCAATGGTTTCGGCTTGACTACCGACTTGCGGTTGCCTATACATTGATTCTGGTTGGACTTTTTTGGAATGGTATAGGTGCTTTTGTTCTTGGCCTGCAAGGTCAAATAGCTTTTGACTGGCTCCCTGTACTTTTACTTGGATCAATCTCTGGAGGCTATATTGGTGCGCACATTTCAATTTCTACTAGCAGTGCATTCATCAAAAAAGTATTTGAAATAGTTGCTTTTTTAATGGGTACGTCTTTGATCTTTAGGAGTATTTTAATGGCTTGGGAAAATTAGTATAATTGTTATAGGCTAAATAAGGTGATTAAATTGAAATTGATTCTTTTTTAAATCTATGATTTTCCATAATAGAAAATGAGCAGGGACGGATTTGGATTTTTTACAACAAGTTTTTTTGCAGCAATTATTCTGGCTCTATTTAATTTCTCGTTGCTACTGCTTTTAATTATTTTTTTTATAAGTGATTAAAGTTTTATATGGAGACCTTTAAGTAATATCTTAATAGCCTAAAGGTCTCCCTTTCCATGTCCAGCCTTTACCGGTAGTTGTTTTCCAAATTGAATTTGGGCCGATTAGTCCTAGAATTATTCCACCCACTCCCATTAGCCACCAGTACTTAACTGGGAAATTCATAGTCCTATTTACCCATCGGCGGAGTAAGAATTGGAGATATATCCCTGAAAAACCAAAAAGGATTGAAGTCATTAATAACCAAGTATTGCCTGAGCTGAAGACTAGAATTACGCAATTTATAGGAACAATTAGCCAGGGTATACTAAACATTGTAAATACAGATAAAGAAGCCCCTAATGACTTCACAATACTTCTGTCAAGTCCAATAAACCAATTTTTACTCCATCCTTCCCATAGAGAACTAAAGTCTTGGTACATCCTTAGCTCAATAGCATCAAGTCCAAGTAAGTAATAAAGTTTGTAGCCGGAATTTTTTATTTTATAAGCAAAAGCTATATCTTCTACAACTTCTCCGGCAAGGCTTTTGTGTCCTCCGATAGATTTATAAGCTGAAGTTCTAAATAGCATAAATGGACCGGCTGCAAAAGCTATCTTGCTATTGGGATCATTTATGGCCTTAAAAGGAAAACCAAACCCTAGTAAACTTGCAATGATTGGTTGAACCATCCATTCGGCGAGGCAGCTACATTTAAGTCTCGGGGCGATAGTAAGCAAATCTATTTCCTCGGAAATGCTTTTAGAGAGAGCTCGCCGTAATGTGGTTTCTTCTAGGCATATATCTGCGTCTATAAAAAGCACCCAAGTGCTATCTAGGCTTTCTAAAGCTCTATAGCAGGGCCAGTTCTTCCCCACCCAATGTTCGTTGCTCGGTCTTTCCCCGGCATTAATTATCATAAAATTGTCGGTATTGATTTTCATTTGTTTTGCTTTCTTTCTTGCAAGTTTTACTGTGTCATCTGTAGAACAATCATCTACCATTATTATTTTCCAATTTTCGCAAGGCCTTTTGCTTGAGAAAATACTCTGCAAGCACTTTTCGATATTAGACTCTTCGTTGTAAGTAGGGATAATTATTGTCAAACTTGCATCTTTTAAATCATGAAATTGATTCCCCAGTATGGGAGCCTCTTTGAAAACATTTATTAGCTTTATAAATAGGATCGCAAGTCCCATTAAAGACCCTGATGAAATAACAACAAGAAGAGTGGCTAAGGAGCTAAAGTTGTTTGAAATTATGCTTTGCAAAATGATTAAGGAATAATTTTTGAAGCTTAAATTCTTCTAGTTTGACATGATTAGGGCGGCTTATTAAAACAATTAAATTGAACCTTGCTTAGTTCACCTCCAAACCACGGGATCTTTAAAATTACTCTTGAATAAGAGTTCCTTCGGGTCAAGCCGGTGATCGGATTTGAACCGACGACCTACTGATTACGAATCAGTTGCTCTACCCCTGAGCTACACCGGCCCTATCGGAACCTAACATTCTTACTTCTTGTTATTCGATTTTGAGCGACTCCCAGAACTCTCGGCCTCAGTTGGATCCTGAGCTGCGCAAGCGTTTACTTAAAGAGTCTTTGACCCCGTGGCGTGGCCTTAGAAGAGGATTATGGTTCGCTTTGTTTGGATCAGCTTGTCTTGGTTTCTTTGTTATGACTATCAGAGTCTTTGCTGGGGAGGGTATCGCAGGTGGGGATGCTGGTATCCAAATCAGTGCTTTGCTTTTGTTTGGATGGTTGCTGTGGTTTGATAGACAGAGGGTTTAGTTGTTCTGATAGCTCGAGTTCTGGAAATTTAAGAACACCCAGTCCAAGTGAGGTTCTTTCTTCAGTGAGTCTTGTAAGTGGCAAGGGAATTGCTCTTTCTAAATCATTATCAGATCTCGTAAGTAACCAGATGGATTGGCTTAATTGATGCCATTGCCAGAGCAGAAGTGTTAGCAGGGGGGCTGATGAAAGAAGTGTTATTGCTCTAGAGGATCCTTTTAGAGGGGAGAATTCGTTGATCAAAACAGCGGATTGATCAACCCACCAGAGTAATAGAAATAGCGTTATTGCTCCTAGCAGTAGGCTTGTTTGAGTAAAGGGATGTATTTGTAAACTGCTTAATTTGAGTTGCTTAATTGACCGAGTTTTCAGAGGTTGCTTTAAAACACATAATGATGCCCAATCTGCGGGCCTCTCCCATAGGGAGATTGTTGGAGCAATTACTGCAAGGGTCCATAGAAAGGTCCTTTCAAAAAAAGGTATTGGTCCTAGCTCACTTCCTCCAAGAAGCAACCTAAGAAAAATTATTTCCAAAGGAATTACACCCAATGATAGTAGTTGTAACCAAAGTAGAGGTTCGCGACTAGCTGAATTCAAGACAGGGTGTTGATGGACAAAAAATCTCTATGTGTTTAGTTTTCGTCTTTGAGTAACAAGTTTGAATGCTGAAATTAAATCACCTTCTTCCCAATTAGAGAATCTATCGCTACCTATTCCGCATTCAAACCCAGTAGCAACATCCTTGACATCATCTTTGTTTCGGCGAAGAGAGTCCAGATCCCCTTCGAAAACAACCTGATTTCCACGGTTAACTCTTACACGGCAATTTCGCTGCAGTTTCCCTGTGGTCACATAGCAGCCAGCGACAGCGCTTCTACCGACATTGAAGACCGCTCTAACCTCTGCTTGTCCTAGTGACTCTTCGACCATCTCCGGCTCGAGTAAGCCTTCCATGGCAAATTGGATGTCTTCAAGAAGTTTATATATGACTTCATAGTCTCTTACGTCAACGCCATTTGAATCTGCTGCTCGTTTTGCCCCTGACGCCATTGATGTGTTGAATCCGATGATCACTGCACCTGATGCGGCGGCCAGATCTACATCGGTTTCTGTAATCTCACCTGGAGCTGAGAGAAGTACGCGGACTTGAACTTCATCCTTAGGTAGTTGCTCGAGTGAACCAAGGATGGCTTCCACACTGCCTTGAACATCAGCTTTAAGAATTAGATTGAGTTCCTTTAGCTCACCTTCATTTGCCTGAGTTGACATACCAGAGAGAGAAACCCGTCTTGATGCCATTTGTTGGGCCAGGCGGGATGCTCTTGCATCGGAGGCGCGATCACCAACGACGGAACGTGCTGCTTTTTCGTCGGGATAGACTTCAAATTCGTCTCCTGCAGTTGGCACTTCACTAAAGCCAAGTGCTTCCACAGCACAGGAAGGGCCTCCTGCTTTTAGTCTCGTCCCATTCTCATCAACCATTGCACGTATCTTTCCGAGAACTGGGCCTGCTGCAATGACATCTCCAGTGTTAAGGGTGCCATTTTGAATTAATAGTGTCGCAACAGGTCCTTTTGCTTTGTCAAGGTGTGCCTCAATAACAGTTCCTTTTGCAAGACGATTAGGGTTGGCCTGCAAGTCTTCTACTTCCGTTACTAAGAGAATCATTTCAAGGAGCTTGTCAATATTTTCATTTTTTATTGCACTGACAGGCACCATGACTACATCCCCTCCCCATTCTTCAGCTACAAGATTTTGTTCAGATAGTTCCTGTTTCACTCGATCTTGCGAGGCACCTTCTTTGTCGATTTTGTTTATGGCAACCACTATTGGCACTTCTGCTGCTCGAGCATGACTAATCGCTTCTAGTGTTTGAGGACGCACTCCATCATCTGCCGCGACAACTAGAACTGCTACGTCTGTAACTTTGGTTCCGCGAGCCCTCATAGCTGTGAATGCTTCATGACCTGGGGTGTCAAGGAAAGTGAGTTTTCGAGGCTCACCTCCATGTTCAATTTCAATTTGGTAGGCCCCAATATGTTGTGTGATGCCCCCTGCTTCCCCTGCAGCAACCCTAGCCTTACGAATTGCATCTAGGAGACTTGTCTTGCCATGATCGACGTGACCCATGACTGTTACTACAGGTGGACGTCGAATGAGATGTTCGATGTCTCCTTCTTCAATCATTTCTGCAGTCTTCTTGGCAGCTTCCTCTGCGTCGTCTTGTAGTACTGGAACGCCAAATTCTTCAGCAACTGTTTCGATTGTGGTCAGATCTAGAGATTGTGTGACAGTTGCAATGATCCCTTTAAAGAAAAGTGATTTGATGATTTCTGAGCTTTCAACACTCAGCATGTCCGCAAGTTCTTGAACAGTGAGATTGTCCTCAGGAACAATCAGCATTTCTGGTCTGACTTGCTTAGCCTCTCTCGCAGCCCTTAGTTCCATGGCTCTGCGTCGTTGGCGCTGTCGTGTAGTTTCTTTTTTTCGCTTTCTCATCGCCGCCACAGGTTTTGTGGCGCTTTTTTGTTGATCTTTTGGTTTAGCAGGTCTTGCAAGACTTGCTGAAAGGACAACAGCTTGCTGTTCCCCTGCAAAGCCTCCAGTTTCTGCTGTTAGGGCATCATCATTTTCTCCAATAATGTGTACTTTCTGACGTTGTTTCTGCGGAGATTTATTGCGTAGTGCTTCTAGCTTGGCACTGTCATCCCAGTCTGGCTTGGACTTTCTTGGACCCGCTCCTGCCGGGCGATGGCTTGGTCTCCTTGGAGCTGTCGGAGGGGTCGCTGGTCGATTGGGTTTGTTTGCAGAAGGGCTTTGAGAATTTCCTTTAGCACCAACCGTGGTGCCATCAGCTCTTCTAGGGGGTGGTGTTCCTGGACGATTATTAGGCTTTTGAAGTTGCATCAGTTCTCCTGGTGCAACTGGCTTTCTCATCCCATTTGGCATGTTTGGCCGATTAGATGAGCCTTGGCGGTTACTTCCATCTCTATTACTTGAGCCGCTATTAGGTTTATCTCTACGGATGGGTTTCCCAACAAGCTCTAGTCCACTGGCTGAACGTGGTTGTCCTTGTCTTTGTCCTCCCTGTCTACCTTGATTTCCAGGCCTCTGCCCTCCTCCAGGTCTCTGAGGGGTGTTATAGCGTTGACCTTGTCCGCCAGCTCCAGGCCTAGAGCTCGTTCCAGGCCGTTTTCTGTCTGGACGAATTGGTGGGGCTACCGGGCGTTTTGGCTGAGGTCGGCCTACAAGTTCTGTTTTAGGAGCTGGCCTATCTGATAAAGCTCTTCCTTTGCTGGGAGGAGAGTTGCGAGTTGAAGAAGTTGATGAACTTGGCTTTGAAACAATGCTTGGGCGGGTTAAAGGCTTTCCACTAGACCTTGGCTTGTTTTGAGATGGGAGCTTTTGCTCTTGAGGATTGGATTTGAGTTTTGCAGGTGGTAAAGGTTTATTGGTAGGTCTTGGGATCGGAGCATTGGGTCTGCTTGGAGGGACGGATCGATTTGTTGGGGTATTTGGAGTTTTTGTTGCTTTAGTCGGGATTAAATCTTTTGCTTCCCCTGAATTATTTGCTGAATGGAGTGGTCTGTTAGGTGAGATTGGACTGCTGGCTTTTCCTATAGGTTTATTAGGAATAGCTGGTTTCAAAGGGGCTGAAGGCTTCCCTAAAGAACTTTTTTCCTTTTCTGGTGTTTTGCTCGAGACTGGCTTCTTTGCGGGAGTAGAAGCTTTTTTAACGGAAAGTATTACTTTCTCAGGTTTTGAACTGGCCTTTGGCTTTGGTTCAGACTTTTTCTTTTGACTTAATAAACCTTTGATTTTTAGCGCTTCTTCGTCACTTATTGAACTGCTGTGACTCTTTACCGCAATAGAAAGTTTTTTTGCAGCATCAAGGACGTCTTTGTTTTCCAGGCCTAGATCCCTGGAAAGCTCGTATATTCTGATTTTGCCGCTGCTGGTCATTAAGTTCTCCTTTTGGTCGATGCACTGGGTGCATCGGGACCACTTTTAAGTTGTTGTGGCGTGGATAATTTTGCTTTAGCGACTAAATCATCGGTTTGAACAAGTCGCTCATGCAATGCCTCCAAAACGTTAGAGGGAACCTGGCAACGCAGGGCCTTATTTAAACGTTTTCGGCGAAATGCCTCTTCTAAACAGTCCTCATTTGGGCAAAGATAGGCAGATCTACCTGAACCCGTGTTGAAGACAACACCATCCTGATGGTCTCGTATCACTCGCAAAAGGTGCTTTCTATCGAGCAGCTTTTTACAGGCTACGCATCTACGCAGGATGGGTCGTTCTTTCACCGGGTCTTGTCCTCTTCATTAGGGCTATCTTCAACAGACGGTTCAGATGACATCTCTGAAGTAGTTGTGTCTTCATTAATTAAATCTTCAGATTCTTCAACTAGGTAGTCTTCGTCATCTTCTGATAGTGGATATAGCTCTCGAAGACGTGCATCTTCTTCTGCTCTTGCCGCTTGTTCTGCCGCTAGTCTCTCTTCTGCTTCACGTTGGAGGGATTCCTCTTCTTCTCTTTGGGAGATTAGTTCTGCAACTGCAGCATCCTCAGTCGCTTGATCATATTCATGAGCATTTTTGATATCGATTTTCCATCCAGTTAATCTTGCTGCAAGGCGAACATTTTGCCCTTCTCTTCCTATCGCAAGGCTTAGTTGATCAGGCGGAACTAGTACATGTGCGTGTTGACCTTCGGGATCAACCAGACGAACCATTTCAACTCTTGAAGGACTTAACGAATTTGCAATGTATTGACTTGGATCAGAAGACCATCGGACGACATCAATTTTTTCTCCTCGTAGTTCATTGACGACTTGTTGAATCCGTGAACCTCGTGCTCCTATGCAAGCTCCAACTGGGTCTACTTCCCTTTCGATGCTGTCAACTGCAACTTTTGTACGTGGACCTACTGATCTAGATGGTGGATTCGCTTCACGTGCGACTGCGACAATTCGCACTGACCCTTCTTGAATTTCTGGCACTTCATTTTCAAAAAGGTAAACAACAAGCCCAGCATTTGCCCTGCTAACAAAGAGCTGTGGCCCTTTACGTGGAAGTTCGCTTACTTCCTTCAGGAAAACTTTGAAAGTTGCATTTGCTCGATAGTTGTCATTGGGTAATTGATCTCTTCGAGGGAGCTCAGCTTCAACTTCTGGCCTACCCAGCCCAGAACTTACAGCCATAATTACAGACTGTCGTTCGAAACGAATTACTCGAGCTGTTAGTACTGGATCCTCTAAATCAGCAAATTCTTCTTGAATCATTCTTCGCTGTTGATCCCTAAGCTTTTGTGCCAAAACTTGTTTTGTTGTGGCTGCGGCCATTCGACCAAAGTCTTCTTTTTCGGGAGTTACATCTAAAACAACCGTATCTCCTATTTGGGCTTCTTCAGCTACCTGCATTACTTCAGAAAGTGATATTTGGTGGTCTTCACTTTCGATCTCATCAACGATAATTTTGCTTGCAAGTACTCGATATCCTTCTTCTTCAAGATCTAAGCCTACGTCAAAGTTACTGAAGTACTCTTCTTCAAATGGATCTTCATTTATCCCTAAGTAAAGAGTTCTTCTGTAGCGTTCATAGCCTTTTAAGAGGGCTTCTCTAAGAGCTGCTTCAACAACCTGAGTAGGAAGCTTTTTCTCTTCGCTGATGTCTTCGATCAGATTATTTAGGCCTGGGAGTAAAACTAGTGCCATCGATGATGGGTTGGGAATAATTTAGATGAGGAGGTGATAAATGTTTGAGGTAATTAGCTCGTGTGGTTGGTTAGACGAACAGAATTAATTTTCTCACGAGGAATTTGTTTAATTCTTCCTTTGATGTTGAGTTGGAGATTGTCTTGTGATCTTTCATGTAGCCTGCCTTCCAGGTGAGCTTCCGAGCCTTTGTCATTGAGATAGACAACCTCGATAGGAAATCCTTGAAAGGTTATAAAGTCTTTCTCACTATTTAGCTCACTACTGATTCCTGGACTGCTGACTTCTAGAACATAAGCTTCATTAATTAATTGAGATTTGTCCAGAGCCTCACCCATTGGGCCGCTGAAGTTTGCACAATCATCGAGAGAAACACCTTCTCCTCCCATTTTGCGAATTTGAACCTGCATGGTTATCGGCACTTGATGAGTGAGTAATTGAACCGTGCAAAGATCAAAGCCATTCTCCTCTGCGGTTGAAGAGGCAAGGAGCTCTAGGTCCGGGAGGAGGGGGTGAGGCAAGGTTTAAATAGTGTCGGACTGCTTGTCCGACCGGATGCAGAATTGACCTGCCTCCCAAAGGAGGAACCCGCCAGACACAACTAATCTACTTGATTGTCTATCGACTTAGTTGACTAATGTCTTCAGCAGTTGAAGAAACCATTAACTTACTGCCTGAAAATATCTAAGCCTCGAACTTAATTCTTTCCCTTACCCCCTTATCTGTAGATTTCTTTTAGGCTTAATTCTATGAATTTCTTCAGAATGAAGCATCTAGAGGGATTGAGAAAAAATTTCTTGTTTCTGGGTATTTTTCTCATTGGATTATTGATTCCTTTTTGCTCTATTAGCCAACCCTTAATGGCTATTTCTGAGCCTGCAGAACAAGATGGCCATAGCTTTGTAGCTGAAGCTGTCCGCAAAGTGGCTCCATCTGTAGTACGTATAGATACCGAGAGGGATGTACTCCGTCAGCCTTTTGATCCGACACTTGTAGACCCTTTGCTGCGTGATCTGTTTGGAGAACCAGGGTTTGGTCCCGAAAGGGAGAGAGGGCAAGGATCAGGAGTTGTTATTGATAAAGAAGGTCTTGTTTTAACGAATGCTCATGTCGTTGACAGAGTTGATGAGGTGACAGTGACTCTCTCTGATGGTGAGCAATCTAATGGTCGAGTGGTAGGAACTGATTCTGTAACAGATTTAGCGCTAGTTCTTATAGATAATTATTCATCGGCTACTCAAGCTCCTCTTGGAGATTCCGGAGCTCTAGAGGTTGGAGATTGGGCAATAGCTTTGGGGACTCCCTATGGACTTGAACGTACAGTCACTCTAGGAATTATTAGTAGTCTTGACCGGAATATAAGTAGTCTTGGTTTTTCAGATAAACGCTTAGAGCTTATTCAGACTGATGCAGCGATTAACCCTGGAAACTCAGGCGGACCACTTGTTAATAGTAGAGGTGAGGTGATCGGCATCAATACACTTGTAAGGTCTGGACCTGGAGCAGGTTTGGGCTTTGCGATCCCTATAAATTTGGCCAGAAAAGTATCTGAGCAACTTCAAATCAATGGTGAGGTCGTTCACCCTTACTTAGGGGTTCAACTTATTGCGCTCACTCCAAGAATTGCTAAAGAGCACAATAATGATCCAAACTCATTAGTAAAGCTGCCTGAACGTTCTGGTGCTTTAGTCCAAAGTGTTTTACCGGATAGTCCAGCAGAAAATGGAGGGTTAAAACGCGGTGATCTTGTGGTTTTGGCAAGTGATCAAACTGTTTCTGATCCTCAAACACTCCTCAAGAAGGTTGACCAAGCAGAAATAGGTGCTCCTTTGCTTTTGAAAGTTATTCGAGGGGAAAAGGAAGTTGCCTTAACAGTTACACCTGAAGCATTACCAGGTTTTAGTTGAGCTTCTTGCTACCGTCACTGGACTGATTCTTTAATAATGTCTGATCTTCAAGCACAGATGAAGCAGGCGGTTGCTATCGCCGCAGTAGAGCAGATACAAGATGGAATGATTGTTGGACTTGGGTCGGGGTCTACGGCTGCACTTATGATTCGGAGGCTTGCAGAAAAGTTATCTGCTGGTGAATTAAAGAATATTGTGGGAGTCACCACCTCTTTTCAGGGGGAGGTTATGGCCTCCGACTTGGGAATTCCATTACTTAATCTCAGCGCAGTAGACCGTATTGATTTAGCAATAGATGGGGCTGATGAAGTGGATCCATCTTTTCAGTTAATTAAAGGAGGAGGTGCTTGTCACGTCCAGGAAAAGCTTGTAGCAAGTAGGGCAAATAGGTTCCTTGTAGTCGTTGATTCAACAAAGCTTGTTGAACGGCTTAATTTGGAGTTTTTATTGCCTGTAGAAGTAATTCCTAGTGCATGGAATCAAGTTAAAACCCATTTAAATGAGCTTGGAGGGGTAGCTGATTTAAGAATGGCGAAGCAAAAGGCAGGCCCAGTTGTAACGGACCAAGGAAATTTGATTCTGGATTTAAAAATGAATGAAGGAATTGAAGACCCTCAAAACCTCGAGTTAGTTATAAACAATATCCCTGGGGTTTTGGAGAATGGTCTTTTTGTAAATCTTACGGATGAGGTTTTGGTGGGCCAAATTAACGAAGGGTCTCCTGGTGTTAGATCGCTTAAATCAGATTAGGTGGTTTTCGAGGTAGTCGAATTCGTATTGATTCTGCGTGGCTATATAAACCTTCACTTTCAGCTAAGAGCTCCACAGATTTGCAAGTGGCCTCAAGAGCCTCTTTATTGAACTCTATTAAAGAAGTGTTTTTCAGGAAGGTTTCCACGCTTAAAGCACCGCTGAATCTTGCTGTACCAGAAGTTGGCAAAGTGTGGTTTGGGCCAGCAAGATAATCACCTACTGCTTCTGGACTCCATGGTCCAAGAAAAATGGCGCCAGCATTTTTGATTCGCTCTGCAAGAGACTTAGGGTCCTTTACAAGTAACTCAAGATGTTCTGGAGAAAAATGATCACTTAGCTCAGCACACTGTTCCAGATTTCCGCAAATCACAATTAGCCCCCATTCTTGGAGAGACGCTTCGCATATCTCTTTACGGGGATGTTCTCTGAGTTGTAGCTTTAATTGCTTAGGGATAGCCTCCGCGAGACTTCTTTCAGTTGTGAGAAGTATTGAAGCGGCCAGGGGGTCATGTTCGGCTTGTGCAAGGAGATCACTAGCTACTTGTTCAGCTCGAGCAGTGTGATCAGCAATGATCAAAACTTCACTAGGACCTGCAAGCGAGTCAATTCCTACTTGTCCATAGACTGCTTTTTTGGCAAGGGTTACAAAGATATTCCCTGGACCTGTTATTACATCAACTTTTGGGATCGACTTGGTCCCATATGCAAGAGCAGCAATTGCTTGGGCACCACCAATTCGAATTACCTCTTGGATGCCTGTTAAAAATGCTGCTGCAAGAACTGTTTTGTCTAGTTTCCCATCGGCCCCACCAGGGGATGTCATCACTATTCTTTTGACTCCAGCAACTTTTGCTGGAATAGCGTTCATAAGTACCGTACTTGGATAGCAAGCTCTGCCACCAGGAATATATATTCCTGCATTCTCTACTGGCTTCCATCGGCGGCCAAGCATTTCTCCATGAATGCCCTTGATAATTAGATCCTTTGGGAGCTGTTGTTGGTGGAACTCTCGGATTCTTTTATTTGCTAGCTCTAGAGCAGCTTTTAATTCAGTAGGTGTTTCATGCCATGCCTGTTCTAGATCTTCTTGCGATACCTTTAATGGATATGGTCTATAGCCATCAAATTTTTCTGTATAAGTAATAACGGCATCATCTCCTTCTTTTTTCACCTTCTCAATAATTTCTTCGACTGTTCTAGCGGCTTCTTTTTGGGAGCTGCCAGTTGTTCTTTCTAAGAGCCTGTCAAGCGCAAGCTTTGCTTGATCATGATTTTCAGTCAAACGCATTAGCTTCGAAGAACTGTCTGAAACCAACTCATTGCTTTGCATTATCCCTTCTATATTGAAATTTCAAAATAAGTTCATTTTCAATTATGCACTTGATTTTAAGCCGATCTTTGCCCATTAGGTAAGGCTCTGGGTTAGGGTATGGAATTACTGAATTTAATCGCAATCAGTGGCAAATATTAAATCGTCCAAGAAGCGAGTTCAGATTGCAGAGCGCAATCGGTTAAAGAACAAGTCCTACAAGTCTGCTATTCGCACTTTGGCTAAAAAATGTCTGAATGCTTGTTCAACTTATACAGAGAAGCCAGGAGATGAAACTAAATCAGCTGTTCATTCAAGCCTGAATTTAGCTTTCAGTAAAATTGATAAGGCGGTAAAGAGGGGAGTAATGCATAGGAATACAGGTGCTCACCAAAAATCACGTCTAAGTCAAGTTGTGAAGAAAGTCATAGAGGTTGGTTAGCAAAATTGCTTGACAATTCCTCATTATCAATACCCGGTAGAAAACTTTTTTAGATTCCACAAGGCAGAATGAATCTATCTATTGCACCTGATTAACTTTGTCCCCTGCACTTATAGATAGTCATTGCCATCTTGTCTTTCGTAATTTTGATGATGATTTAGAGCAGGTTGCAGAAAGATGGCGAAGTGCCGGCGTCGTTAGCCTTTTACATGCCTGCGTTGAAACAGGTGAAATACCAGGGATACGTGCCTTGGCAGATCGCTTTCCCGAGTTGCGGTATTCAGTGGGTGTTCATCCTCTTGACACTCATCATTGGTCAGCAGATAGCATTTCAGTCCTTCATAGTGCTGCCAAAAGTGATCAACGTGTCGTGGCTGTTGGAGAGCTGGGACTTGATTTGTTCCGAGACTCTAATCTTCAAGAACAACTGGCGGTATTAAGGCCTCAGCTTGATTTAGCAGTGAACTTGGATTTGCCTGTAATTGTTCATTGTCGTGATGCTGCTGGACCAATGCTTGAGGAGCTTAGATACAGATACCGAAATGCCAAATGCCCTAGGGGGGTTATGCATTGCTGGGGAGGCACATTAGAAGAGATGAATGAGTTTCTAGAGCTAGGCTTTTTTATTAGTTTTAGTGGAACAGTCACTTTCCCAAAAGCAGAATCAATACATCATTGTGCTTCTCATGTGCCTCAGGACCGATTTTTGGTTGAAACAGATTGTCCATTCCTTTCTCCAGTGCCATATAGGGGGAAACGTAATGAACCGGCGAATGTTCATGCTGTGGCAACCAGAGTTGCGAACCTTAGAGAGCAATCCTTTGAAGAAGTTGCGACAAGCAGCACAGAAAATGCCAGAAAATTATTTGGACTTCCTTGATTTAGTCAGTAAAAACTTGTAACTGGTGTCGATACGAGTGTAAGATTAAAAATTGCCCTGGAAATGGTGTGGGAAACCCTGCGTCGATTCCAATTTGACCTCGACTCTCCTTCAGATCGACTGTGACTGACTGCGGATTAGAGAGAACTCCTTGAACTATGAGTCTTGATAACCACCTTTCTGATGGTTATTCCTGATTAGCGGTTCAAGGTGGGAATCTTACGAACACACTTTTAATTAATTCCAGATTTTAATTTTTAAACTTCTCCACTGCATTTCTTCGCATGAGCAGAAGCTCCATTCAGGTAGCTAAGACAGCAACCTATTTGCCCGATTTGGTAGAGGTGCAGCGTGCCAGCTTTAAATGGTTTCTAGAAAAAGGTCTTATTGAGGAGTTGGAGAGCTTCTCTCCTATTACTGACTATACGGGGAAATTAGAACTTCATTTTGTAGGGAGTGAGTATCGTCTTAAAAGACCTCGTCATGATGTTGAAGAAGCAAAAAGAAGGGATGCAACTTTTGCTTCTCAGATGTATGTGACTTGCCGTTTATTAAATAAGGAGACTGGTGAGATTAAGGAGCAGGAGGTTTTTATAGGTGAGCTCCCTTTAATGACAGAAAGAGGCACTTTTATTATTAATGGTGCTGAGAGGGTAATTGTTAACCAGATTGTTAGGAGTCCTGGTGTTTATTTTAAAGATGAGCAAGATAAGAATGGACGCAGAACATACAATGCGAGCGTTATTCCAAACAGAGGTGCATGGCTAAAATTCGAGACTGATAAGAATGATTTATTGCATGTTCGTGTTGACAAAACTAGAAAAATCAATGCCCATGTTCTTATGCGGGCAATGGGACTTTCTGATAATGATGTTTTAGATAAGCTTCGTCATCCAGAATTCTATAAGAAATCTATTGAAGCAGCTAATGAAGAAGGAATTAGCTCTGAAGACCAGGCATTACTTGAACTTTACAAGAAACTTCGTCCTGGAGAACCTCCTTCAGTAAGTGGTGGACAGCAGCTCTTACAAACAAGATTTTTTGACCCTAAACGTTATGACTTGGGTCATGTTGGACGTTACAAGATTAATAAGAAGTTACGGCTTACAGTCCCTGACACAGTTAGGACATTGACTCATGAAGATGTTCTTTCAACAATTGATTACTTAATTAATTTGGAGCTTGATGTTGGTGGTGCAAGCCTTGACGATATAGATCACCTAGGGAATCGAAGGGTTCGATCAGTAGGGGAACTTTTACAAAACCAGGTGCGAGTAGGGCTTAATCGACTTGAGCGCATTATTAAGGAAAGGATGACTGTTGGCGAAACGGATTCATTGACGCCTGCTCAACTAGTCAATCCAAAGCCACTTGTAGCTGCTATTAAAGAGTTTTTTGGCTCTAGTCAGTTAAGTCAGTTTATGGATCAGACCAATCCATTGGCTGAATTGACTCATAAACGTCGGATTTCAGCTTTAGGCCCCGGAGGGTTGACGAGAGAGAGAGCAGGATTCGCTGTAAGAGATATACACCCTTCTCATTACGGAAGACTTTGCCCGATTGAGACTCCTGAAGGGCCTAATGCTGGGTTGATTAATTCGTTGGCCACCCATGCAAGAGTAAATAAATATGGATTTATTGAGACTCCTTTCTGGAAGGTTGAAGAAGGGATAGTAATCAAGTCTGGCGACCCTATATACCTTTCAGCTGATCTTGAAGATGAATGCAGAGTAGCGCCTGGTGATGTTGCTACTGATTCAGCAGGAAAAATTTTGGCGGATCTTATTCCAGTTAGATATCGCCAGGATTTTGAGAAAGTTCCTCCTGAGCAAGTTGACTATGTGCAGCTCTCTCCTGTTCAAGTTATTTCCGTAGCTACTTCGCTCATACCTTTCCTTGAACATGATGATGCTAATAGGGCACTTATGGGGTCCAATATGCAGCGCCAAGCTGTCCCTCTTTTGCGTCCAGAGAGACCTTTGGTAGGAACAGGGCTTGAGACTCAAGTTGCACGAGACTCTGGGATGGTGCCTATTTCTCGTGTCAATGGGACAGTCACATTTGTCGATGCAACTGCGATTGTTGTTCAGGATGAGAGTGGTGAGGAACATACGCATTACTTGCAGAAATATCAACGTTCAAATCAAGACACTTGTTTAAATCAGCGACCGATTGTTCTACAGGGAGATTCTGTTATTGCCGGGCAAGTTCTTGCAGATGGTTCTGCTTGTGAAGGGGGTGAGATTGCTTTAGGTCAAAATGTACTTGTCGCTTACATGCCCTGGGAGGGCTATAACTATGAAGACGCGATTCTTGTTAGTGAACGACTTGTAAAGGACGATTTGTATACTTCCGTTCATATCGAGAAGTATGAGATTGAGGCTAGACAAACAAAGCTTGGCCCTGAAGAGATAACTCGTGAGATTCCAAATGTCGCAGAGGATAGTCTTGGGAGTCTTGATGAAATGGGCATCATTAGGATCGGAGCTTTTGTAGAGAGTGGCGATATTCTTGTTGGCAAGGTGACACCTAAAGGTGAGTCCGATCAGCCTCCTGAAGAGAAGCTTTTACGTGCAATTTTTGGAGAAAAGGCTCGAGATGTTAGAGATAATTCCCTTCGCGTTCCAAGTACAGAACGAGGTCGGGTTGTTGATGTCCGAATTTATACCAGGGAGCAAGGAGACGAGTTGCCACCCGGAGCAAATATGGTCGTTCGAGTTTATGTAGCTCAACGTCGCAAGATTCAGGTCGGGGACAAAATGGCAGGCAGACATGGAAACAAGGGGATTATCAGCAGGATTCTTCCTCGAGAAGATATGCCTTATTTGCCGGATGGCACCCCTGTGGATATCGTCTTAAACCCTTTGGGTGTTCCAAGCAGGATGAATGTTGGCCAGGTCTTTGAATGTCTTATGGGATGGGCTGCTGCAAACCTTAATTGTCGAGTAAAAGTTGTACCTTTCGATGAAATGTATGGTGCGGAGAAGTCCCAGCAGACAGTTGAGGCTTATCTCCAAGAGGCAGCTAAGCAGCCTGGTAAAGAATGGGTATATGACAAGGACAACCCAGGAAAGCTGCAATTAATAGATGGTCGTTCAGGTGAGCCCTTTGATCAGCCAGTCACTGTTGGCTACGCTCAGATCTTGAAGTTGGTTCACCTTGTTGATGACAAGATCCATGCACGATCAACAGGACCATACTCTTTGGTTACTCAACAGCCTTTAGGAGGTAAGGCGCAACAAGGTGGACAAAGACTTGGTGAAATGGAGGTTTGGGCTTTAGAGGCTTATGGCGCTGCTTATACATTGCAGGAACTTCTAACTGTTAAATCTGACGATATGCAGGGAAGGAATGAGGCTCTCAATGCAATTGTCAAGGGTAAACCGATCCCAAGGCCTGGAACTCCTGAGTCATTTAAGGTGTTAATGAGGGAGCTTCAATCTCTGGGATTAGATATAGCTGTTTACACCGATGAGGGTAAGGAAGTTGACCTTATGCAGGATGTAAATCCTCGTAGAAGTACCCCTAGCAGGCCTACGTATGAATCACTTGGGGTGAGTGACTATGACGATGATTGATCTCTAACAATCATTTTTCTCTCTTTTATTAATAACTTCTATTCCTTTCATGACTAACAGCAACCTTCGTACTGAGAATCACTTTGATTACGTCAAGATTACCTTGGCTTCCCCTGATCGAGTAATGGAGTGGGGCCAGCGCACATTGCCCAATGGCCAGGTTGTAGGAGAAGTTACTAAGCCCGAAACTATAAATTATCGAACCTTAAAGCCTGAAATGGACGGTTTGTTTTGTGAAAAGATTTTTGGCCCATCAAAGGATTGGGAGTGCCATTGTGGTAAATACAAACGTGTTAGACATCGTGGAATAGTTTGTGAACGATGTGGGGTTGAAGTTACCGAAAGTAGGGTCCGTAGGCATCGAATGGGTTTTATCAAACTTGCGGCACCTGTTTCTCATGTTTGGTATTTGAAAGGGATCCCAAGCTATGTAGCCATTTTGCTTGATATGCCTCTTAGGGATGTTGAGCAGATTGTTTATTTCAACTGCTATGTAGTACTTGACCCTGGTGATCATAAAGATCTGAAGTATAAGCAGCTATTGACCGAAGATGAATGGCTTGAAATTGAAGATGAGATTTATGCGGAAGATTCAATAATTGAGAATGAACCTGTAGTTGGGATTGGTGCTGAAGCACTGAAGCAATTGCTAGAAGATATTGACCTTAAACAGAGTGCGGAAGAACTTAGGGAGCAAATAGCTGGGAGCAAAGGTCAGAAGCGGGCAAAACTTATAAAAAGATTGAGAGTAATTGATAACTTTATAGCCACTGATGCATCACCTGAATGGATGGTTTTGGATGCTATACCGGTTATCCCTCCGGACCTTAGGCCAATGGTGCAGCTTGATGGAGGAAGATTCGCGACTTCTGATTTAAATGATTTATATCGAAGGGTAATTAATAGAAATAACCGTTTAGCCAGATTGCAGGAAATACTTGCTCCAGAAATTATCGTTAGGAACGAAAAGAGAATGCTTCAGGAGGCTGTTGATGCATTAATCGACAATGGAAGGAGAGGAAGAACTGTTGTTGGTGCAAACAACAGACCATTGAAATCTTTGAGTGACATTATTGAAGGAAAACAAGGCCGTTTTCGACAGAATCTTTTGGGTAAACGTGTTGATTATTCTGGCCGATCAGTCATTGTTGTTGGCCCGAAGTTAAAGATGCATCAATGTGGATTGCCCAAAGAAATGGCAATAGAACTTTTCCAACCTTTTGTCATACATCGACTAATTCGCCAAAATATTGTCAACAACATTAAAGCTGCAAAGAAGTTAATACAGAGAGCGGATGATGAAGTGATGCAGGTTTTACAGGAGGTGATTGAGGGACATCCAATTCTTCTTAACCGAGCGCCTACCTTACATCGCTTAGGCATACAGGCGTTTGAGCCAAAACTTGTCGATGGGCGAGCCATTCAATTGCATCCTTTGGTCTGCCCAGCCTTCAATGCTGATTTTGATGGTGACCAGATGGCTGTTCATGTGCCCTTAGCGATTGAAGCTCAAACTGAGGCCAGAATGTTGATGCTTGCAAGTAACAATATATTGTCTCCAGCAACAGGCGATCCAATTATTACCCCTTCACAGGACATGGTTCTTGGCTCTTATTATTTAACTGCTTTGCAACCAGGATTGTCCCGTCCTGAATTTGGCGACAGATCTAGGACTTTTGCAGGCCTTAAGGATGTCATTCAGTCTTTCGAAGATAAGCACTTAGGCCTGCATGATTGGGTTTGGGTCCGTTTTAATGGCGAGGTAGATGATGAGGAGGAGCTAGAACAGCCTATTGAGACGAAATCTCTCTCAGATGGAACACGTATTGAACAATGGTCATATCGACGAGATCGTTTAGATCAAGATGGAGGACTTATTAGTAGGTACATACTTACAACTGTTGGTCGAGTTGTTATGAATCATACGATTATTGATGCAGTGTCGGTTACGTAAATTCCTCAACACCCTCTCTCTTTTTAACTATCACTCCTGCTAATCGATGACATCAACCTCTCCTAAGTCTCGTAAATCATCCACCAGATCGACTAAAACTACAAAGGGTGGTAAAGGCTCCAGGCGCAAGAGCTCAAAGAAATCAGCCCCAGTTAGTGCATCACCTGCGCTACCAAAAACTCCGCCAAGTTTTCGTAATCGTGTAGTCGATAAAAAAGGTCTTAAGGAGTTGGTCTCATGGGCTTATAAGACTCATGGAACTGCTGCCACAGCAGCGATGGCAGATAATCTGAAAGATCTTGGGTTTCGTTATGCAACCCAGGCTGCTGTATCAATTTCTGTTGATGATTTAAAGGTACCTGAGGCAAAACAAGACCTTCTTGGTCAGGCAGAACAGCAGATAACTGCAACAGAGGAGTGTTATCGACTTGGAGAAATTACAGAGGTTGAGAGGCATACCAAGGTTATTGACACATGGACAGAGACGAATGAGCGATTAGTTGATGCGGTTAAAAAGAATTTCAACCAGAACGACCCTCTGAATTCAGTCTGGATGATGGCTAATTCTGGGGCACGAGGAAACATGTCTCAAGTTCGACAACTTGTAGGCATGCGTGGTCTGATGGCTAACCCTCAGGGCGAAATCATTGACTTACCTATTAGGACGAATTTTAGGGAGGGATTGACTGTTACTGAATATGTGATCTCGTCATATGGTGCCCGAAAAGGTTTAGTTGATACAGCTCTTAGAACAGCTGATTCTGGATATTTGACTCGTCGTTTAGTTGATGTTTCCCAGGACGTCATTGTTAGGGAGGAAGATTGCGGAACTACACGTGCAATTTTGGTTAGAGCAGAGGATGGACGTTTGTCAGATCGTCTTGTGGGGAGACTTACCTCGGAGCAAGTTTTAGACCCAGACGGCAAGGTTATTGCTGAGCGGAATACTGAAATTGATCCTAAATTAGCCAAGCTTTTAGAGAAGAACTGCCCTCAAGGAGTAATGGTTCGCTCACCGCTTACCTGTGAGGCAACTCGATCAGTATGCCGAAAATGTTACGGCTGGGCTCTTGCTCATAATGAACTTGTTGACCTAGGAGAGGCGGTTGGCATCATTGCTGCTCAGTCAATTGGTGAGCCGGGGACTCAGCTCACCATGCGTACTTTCCATACAGGTGGGGTTTCAACTGCTGAAACAGGAGTTGTCCGTTCTACGGTCGCAGGGAAGGTTGAGTTTGGTCCACAGGCTAAGGTTCGTGGATATCGGACTCCACATGGAGTAGAGGCTCAACAAGCTGAGGTTGACTTCACGATCACTGTGAACCCCTCAGAGAAAGGCAGGCCTCAGAAAATCGATATTCCAAACGGCTCTCTACTTTTTGTCCTTGATGGTCAGGATGTTGAAGCTGATGTGACTCTTGTGCAAATTGCTGCAGCAGCAGTGAAAAAAAGCGTTGAGAAGGCAACTAAAGACGTTATTTGTGACCTTGCGGGCCAGGTTCGCTATGAGACTGCAATACAACCCAGAGAAGTTACTGATAGACAAGGAAACATCACACTTAAAGCTCAACGTCTCGGTCGATTGTGGGTTCTGGCTGGAGATGTCTACAATCTTCCTCCCAATGCTCAACCTGTTGTCAAAAGCAATGTAAAAGTCACTGAAGGGCAGGTATTAGCTGAAGCAAGTCAGGCTAGTGAATTTGGTGGTGAAGTTCGTTTGAGGGATTCGATAGGTGACTCTCGAGAAGTTCAGATCGTCACAACATCTATGACTCTCAATGACTGCAAGCTTCATGGCGAGTCAACTCATTCTGGTGAGATTTGGCATCTAGAGGCCAAAGATGGTACTCGTTATCGCTTGAACAGTGTTCCTGGAAGTAAGATTGGTAATGGTGAAGTCATTGCTGAATTAGCTGATGATCGATTTAAAACTCAGACTGGTGGATTGGTTCGATTCGCACCAGGGCTTTCAATTAAGAAAGCTCGTTCCGCGAAAAATGGTTTTGAGGTAAGTAAGGGTGGAACTCTCCTTTGGATTCCTCAGGAGACTCATGAGATAAATAAAGATATATCGTTGTTGATGATTAAGGATGGTCAGTGGATCGAGGCCGGTACTGAGGTAGTTAAAGACATTTTTAGTCAGACTGCAGGGATAGTCACAGTCACTCAGAAAAATGATATTTTGCGTGAAATCATTGTGCGGAGCGGGAAGTTTCACCTTTCTTCAGAATCCAAAGCTCTTGAACGCTTTGAAGGGGATGGCCAGATGGTTAATCCTGGGGAGCAGATAGCAAAGGGACTAAAGGCAGAGGAGACAGTGTTTGTTCAGGCAGTGAAAACCCCTGAAGGGAAAGGCCTCTTGTTGAGACCAGTCGATGAATACACAATTCCAGATGAGGCAGTTCTTCCAGAACTTGATCATGTCAAGCAATCAACAGGCCCAAGCCTCGGCTTAAAAGCAACTCAGAGACTTGCATTTAAAGATGGTGAATTAATTAAGTCTGTTGAGGGTGTAGAGCTGCTCAAAACACAGCTTAGCTTAGAGACGTTTGAGACAACACCACAAATGACCGTAGATGTTGAGGCTATTCCAGATAAGAAAGCAAAGACATTAGAAAGACTTCGTTTGGTCATTCTCGAGAGTATTTTGGTAAGGCGCGACACCATATCCGATTCCAGCCATGGCTCTACTCATACAGAGTTGCAGGTTAAAGATGGTCAGCTAGTTAAGCCAACTGATGTGGTCGCTACTACTCAAATTCTTTGTAAGCAAGTAGGCATGGTTCAGTTGCCTACCTCTCAAGGAGAAGAACCAATTCGTCGACTGATAGTTGAGCGAGAGGAAGACACAACTACTTGTACTACAAAAGGAAGCCCAATAGTCACGGTTGGACAGCGGTTGGTAGATGGTGAATTATTGGCAGAGGGAGAGCCCTCTAGTTGTTGTGGAGAGGTTGAGTCAGTCAAAGGGAACTCCATTACCTTGCGTCTTGGGCGACCTTATATGGTTTCACCGGATTCTGTCTTACATGTTCGTGATGGTGATTTGGTTCAAAGAGGCGACGGCTTGGCTCTTTTAGTCTTTGAACGTCAAAAAACAGGAGACATTGTGCAAGGTTTGCCGCGGATTGAGGAGTTATTAGAGGCTCGTCGTCCCCGTGAATCAGCCGTTCTTTGCCGAAAGACCGGTACTGTAGAGATTAAGCAGGGGGAAGATGATGAATCAATAACTGTCACAGTAATTGAGGGCGATGATTCAATTGGTGAATACCCGATCCTCCTTGGCCGAACTGTAATGGTAAGTGATGCTCAACAAGTTAATGCGGGTGAACTTCTGACAGACGGTCCTATCAATCCCCATGAGTTGCTTGAGTGCTTCTTTGAAGATCTACGTGGACGTAAACCACTTATGGAAGCTGCTCAGGAGTCCATCGCAAAGCTTCAACATCGTCTTGTTACAGAGGTTCAGAATGTCTATAAATCTCAGGGGGTCTCAATTGATGACAAGCATATTGAAGTGATTGTTAGACAAATGACTAGTAAGGTCCGAATTGAGGATGCTGGAGATACAACTCTGTTGCCAGGAGAGTTGATTGAACTTCGTCAAGTTGAAGACACTAATGAAGCGATGTCAATTACTGGTGGTGCTCCGGCAGAGTTCACTCCTGTTTTGTTAGGGATCACCAAAGCATCCTTAAATACTGATAGTTTCATATCTGCAGCTTCATTCCAGGAGACTACCCGAGTCCTTACTGAAGCAGCTATTGAGGGTAAGAGCGATTGGCTCCGAGGTCTCAAAGAAAATGTAATTATTGGTCGATTAATACCTGCTGGGACAGGCTTTAGTGGTTTTGTTGAAGAGTTAAGGGCTGAGGCTGGCCCTCATCCAGATATTTTGGCTGAAGATCCTGCCGGCTACCGCAGGATGCAGAATCTACGCCCTGATTACACCGTTGAGATGCCTGCAGCCTCTGCTGCTAGGTCAACTTCGGTTTTGGATGATCCTAGTGATGAAGATCTAGAGGCGACTCGTAGTAGGCATGGGATCGAGGCAGCTGCAAGTAACTTTGCAGCTTTTACAAGACCTGGTGGAGATAGTGAACTTCAAGAAGATCAACTGCCTGACCCTGCAGCTCTTGAAGGTCTACAAGAAGAAGGGTTGTTATCTGATGAGTAACCTATATGACTTTTAAATTAAATCTCTCAGAAATTAATTTTAATTTTCCAAGTCAATGATTGAACCGAAACTTATCCCTATCCGTCGAAAGCCTCGATACGGCTTCCACTCACATACAGAGATCCTTAATGGTCGACTGGCAATGTTGGCTTTTATTGTTTTAGTATTGGTTGAATATAAATTGGGCCATGGCATTTTGAATTGGCGATAGATTCGTTTGTGTGTGATAAAAGCCATGTTTTACTAGGGCTGAGTCTTAAGCAGCTTGAAGAGTGGGTTGTTTCTCAAGGACAGCCATCATTTCGAGGCCGTCAACTGCATGATTGGCTTTATAAAAAAGGGATTAAAGAGCTAGAGGACATTACAGTTTTACCGAAGAGCTGGAGGAAACTTCTTGAGAATGAAGGAATAACAGTTGGTCGTTTAAGGGAAGTGAGGCGTTTAATTGCTAAGGATGCTACGACCAAACTATTGTTGGAAACCATTGATGGCGAAAATATTGAGACAGTAGGTATTCCAACAAAAAGACGACTTACTGTCTGCGTATCTAGTCAAATTGGATGTCCTATGGCTTGTACTTTTTGTGCCACAGGTGTTGGTGGCATCCAACGCTCATTAGGAGCTCACGAAATTATTGATCAAGTCTTGAGTGTGCGGGAGGCCATGGATCGACGCCCGTCTCATGTTGTCTTTATGGGGATGGGCGAACCTCTTTTAAATATCGATTCTGTATTGGCGGCTATTTCTTGTCTGAATAATGAAATGGGCATATCTCAAAGACGTATAACTTTGAGTACGGTTGGTGTACCTGATACTCTTCCTGATTTAGCCGAGCGAGCTTTGAACCACCTCGGGCGAGTCCAGTTCACTCTTGCTGTAAGTCTTCATGCTCCCAGTCAAAAGTTAAGAGAGGAAATTATCCCTACTGCGCACGCTTATCCAATAGACAAATTACTCGAGGACTGTCGTCATTATCTTGATTTGACTGGAAGACGCATAAGTTTTGAATATATCCTTTTGGGAGATATAAATGATCATCCTCTTCAAGCTCGTGAATTAGCTGGCATAGTTGGAGGCTTTCAGAGTCATGTGAACCTTATTGCATATAACCCAATAGAAGGCATTGCGTTTGAACGTCCTTCTATGAAACGAATTGAGGCTTTTCGAAGTATCCTGGAAGACGAAGGCATATCTGTGACATTGAGGCCTAGTAGAGGCTTAGATCAAAATGCTGCATGTGGACAGCTCCGACGTCATCATGCATCTTCTAGATTGTTGAACAAGACTTAATTGAGTCTTTTATGCAGGTAATCGGTTAATGACGTCAATAGATTGGATCATTCTTATTGGTTATTTATTGACTACTTTGAGCCTTGGATTTTGGCTAGCCCATCGGATCCAAAATGAAAATGATTACTTTGTTGCTGGTCGTCGTCTTAGTGGTTGGCTGGCAGGGGCTTCAATGGCGGCGACAACTTTTTCGATTGATACTCCTTTATACGTTGCTGGTTTAGTAGGAACACGCGGACTTGCTGGAAATTGGGAATGGTGGAGTTTTGGCTTGGCGCATGTTGCTATGGCAGTTGTATTTGCTCCACTCTGGAGACGTAGTGGTGTCCTTACAGATGCGGCTTTTACAGAACTTCGATATGGAGGGACTCCAGCAGCATGGCTAAGGGGCACAAAAGCTTTCTTGCTTTCAGTCCCAGTTAATTGCATAGGGATTGGTTATGCATTTCTGGCCTTGAGAAAGGTAATGGAAGCTTTGGAAATTGTGGATGGTCGAATTTTATGGGCAGGCATGAGTGACGAGGTTTTGCTTTTAATAGTTGTAGCTCTATTTGTATTGATTTATACAGTAATAGGGGGGCTTTGGGCAGTTGTGGTGACGGACCTTATTCAGTTACTCCTTGCTTTGTTGGGTGCTTTAGCTGTTGCTTTAGTTGCTCTTAATGCAACTGGAGGGATGTCGGAGTTATTGCAGAGCATTGAGACTTTGGATAGACCTGAACTTCTGTCTCTTTTCCCATGGCAATGGAATCAGAATGGCTTGCATTGGATAGATGGAGCAGGAATAAGCATTACAAGTTTTAGTGCATTTATTTGTTTGCAATGGTGGAGTTTTCGTCGTAGTGATGGAGGTGGTGAATTTATTCAAAGGATGCTGGCCACTAGAGATGAGCGTCAGGCTCAGTTGGCAGGGTGGGTGTTCCTTGTGGTCAATTATTTATTGCGCAGTTGGCTTTGGATACTTGTTGCTTTAGCCGCTGTGGTTTTGTTGCCTGATCAACAAGACTGGGAACTTAGTTATCCATTACTAGCAATTCAATATTTACCTCCTGTGGCATTAGGACTAGTTGTAGTTTCTTTGGTTGCTGCCTTTATGAGCACAGTAAGTACCGCTGTGAACTGGGGAGCGAGTTATTTAACTCATGATCTGTATCAAAGGTTTATTAGGCCAGTTGCAGGGAGAACGGAATTACTTCTAGTTGGGCAAATCACAAGTGCATTGTTATTGCTTTTAGGGGTAGTAACTGCCTTCTTTAGTGAAAGCATTGGTTCGGTTTTTAGGTTAGTGATTGCAATCGGAACTGGTCCAGGAGTCGTTTTAGTACTTCGTTGGTTTTGGTGGCGTGTTAATGCAGCGGCTGAACTCTCTGCGATGGTATCTGGCTTTGCAGTTGGATTCATCACCTCTGTAATCCCTTTGGTGCAAATCAAGGATTATGGCTTGAGACTAACTGTGACTACAGCGATTACAGCAGTTGTTTGGATATTGGTTTTAATGTTAACGCCGCCTGAATCTTCGGAAGTTTTAGAACGTTTTGTCAGGAAGGTCCGCCCTCCAGGTCCAGGGTGGGGAACTCTGCGCAGGCGAATTGGAATTGAGCCTTTAGAAACAATGCCGAGTCTTCTTCTACGCTTTCTTTTGAGTACAGGATTGCTCTTTGGAGCAATGTTTAGTAGCGGCTCCTTTCTTCTTCATCAACAATTAACTGGCTGGATAAGTCTGGTGATCGCAGTCACATGCTTATGTGGGCTGAGAAAGTCTTCATTTTTCAGCAAAGTAGCTTTTTTTAATTAACAGACATTTGCTTGGGGGGGCAGAATATGGTTCAAACGAAGTTTGAATTTTGGGATTCTTCCGATCAACCGTTTTACCTGCATTCATTGTTGCAATGTTCTTCTTAGCTTTAGTAGCGGTGAGTGCAAGGATTTGGCTTCCTGGGGACATGCTTTCTCCAGCAAGTATGACTTGAGCTTTATTTGCATAATGCATTTACGATCTCTTTTATGAATCAAGCGTCAGCACAAGGAGAATCAGAGGGGCTAGCGAATCTCGCTATTGACCCTGATGTACTTGCTAGGGAATTGGCGGCAGAACTTGATGTTGATCCCCTTGAAGCAATTGATCTAGAGGGTGGTGATTCTGATGCCAGTCAAATCTCTAGGGAATGTGATGCTGGACTGGAATGGCTTAAGCAGGGGCATGAAGAGCGACTGCAAGGATTACGAGTGTTTTGTGAACATAGGGATTCGCGGGCTCTTCCCTTGCTCTTACCGCTTCTTAATGAACCATGTCCTGTGGAAAGGATGAGTGCTGTTTATGCCTTAGGTAGGAACCCTTGCCCGTCAGCTTTGGAACTACTGTTGAACCTTCTGAGAACAGATAGCAATGCTTACGTGCGTAAAGCCGCTGCTTGGAGTTTGGGGAATTATCCTGACGCGTCAGTTATAGATCCGTTGATTCATGCTCTCCAAAACGACGTTTCTGCTGTGAGATTGTGGGCTTCAGGGTCATTAGCTGATGTGGGAGCTACTTCCTGTGACAAGGCTGACTTAGCGGCAACTCAGCTGTTAGTTAGCTTGAAAATTGATACTGAGACTGTTGTAAGGAGCAATTGCATTTGGGCTTTAGGACGTCTTTATTCGAAGTTGAACCAATCACGTAAAGATGAGCTTGTTGAAGCTTTTATTGATGTATTGCTAAATGATTCCCAGGATTCTGTTCGAGAAGAGGCTCGGATTTCTCTGGAACAGCTTGATGAAGCTAAGGTTTTTGAAAAGCTTCAAGAGTTAATAGATGAGGGCTTATTGGTATAAAAAGTTCTTTAAAATTCACAGCCTTGTTACAAGTTTCGCAGAAAGGCCTATCTCTTTCTATAACATTGTCACTCCCCTATTGATTCCATGCCTCAGCTAACACTGCGGTTTCGTATTAGACAGGACGGACTTGTAGAGGAGTCTGTTGAGGGAGTATCTGGCCAAACTTGCAATGAACTCACCAAAACACTTGAAGATGCCTTAGGTGTCGTGCAGCAAAAACAACCAACTGCAGAGGCATTTGTTCAACCTAAGACCCAGACCCTTTCAAACCCCGCAGAAATCCACTGATGTCCCATTTCAGCACTGTTAAAACTCAATTACGTAAAAAGGCCCCTCTTCTTAAGGCACTGCAGTCCTTGGGTTATCTGCCTCAAGAACAAGACTTGATAAGGGGCTATCGAGGTCAAACTGTTAAGGCTGATTTGGCAGTACTTACACCTCAAGGGGGCAATATTGGGTTTCGTTTGAATCCCTCTACAGAAACTTACGAATTGGTCACAGACCTTGATCTTTGGAAAGAGACTGTTCCTGTAGAGCGCTTTTTAGCTCAATTAACTCAGAGTTATGCTTTAAATACTGTTCTCGCTGCTACGGCTAAAGAGGGGTTTGAAGTGTCCCAGCAGAAGAGCAATGTTGATGGCTCGATAGAACTAGTTGTCACTCGCTGGCAACAATGATCAATAAGTAGTTTGAAGATTGATCCTTCAATTGCTTATAGAACCAAGGCTCAAAAAGAAGTAGGGCCTAATGGTAGAGAGCCATGTCTTGGCGGAGAACTTAGGGAAAAAGCAGTTTGGGTCGACGAATCAATTTGTATTGGATGCCGTTACTGTGCTCATGTAGCGACAAATACGTTTGTCATAGAGCCAAATCTTGGGCGTTCACGTGCAATTAGTCAGGATGGTGATACTACACAGCGGATACAAGAAGCAATTGATACTTGTCCGGTCAATTGTATTCATTGGGTTCAGTTTGAAAAGTTAGAAGATTTACGCGCTCAATTAGCTCAATTAGATCTGCAGGATTTGGGCAAGCTCCCAAAACATCAAAGGAGGCGCAACTTTTTTAAATTTGACAAGTAGTGCCTTTACTTCTCCTATCCCAACCAGGCGTTTTGGTCGAACAGGTTTAAACATGCCTGTGTTGTCTTTAGGGGGTATGCGTTTTCAGCAGAGTTGGCAAGATCTTCAAGCAGGTGAAATAGAAAAAGATGCGCAATATAAGCTTGAAGCCATTTTGCAATTGGCCGTTAGTTATGGCATGCATCATGTTGAGACAGCGCGACATTATGGGAGCTCTGAACGTCAATTGGGATGGGCCTTGAAGGCTGTTCCTGACAGTCAGAGGCTATTACAGACAAAAATTCCACCAATGGAAGATCCAAAGGCCTTTGAAGAAGAATTAAAGACGAGCTTTTTAAGACTCCAATGTGACCGTATAGATCTTTTAGCAATCCATGGTCTCAACCTTCCAGAACATTTAGAGCAGACAATTCGTCCAGGTGGCTGCTTAGATGTTGTTCGTCGATGGCAGCGTTCAGGTCAAATAGGTCATGTCGGATTTTCAACTCACGGCCCGACGGATTTAATTATCAAGGCAATAGAAACAGATGCTTTTGATTACGTCAATCTGCATTGGTATTTCATTCGCCAGGTAAATGAACCTGCTCTTGATGCGGCACTAAGACATGACTTAGGTGTTTTTATTATTAGCCCTACTGATAAGGGGGGGCATCTTCATTCGCCTTCTTCAAAGTTGCTTCAATTGTGTGCACCAGTGCATCCGATTGTCTTTAATGATCTCTTTTGCCTTCAAGATGATCGCGTTCACACGATTAGCGTGGGTGCTGCCAGATCTAGCGATTTCGATAGGCATTTAGAAGCTGTTAATAAGTTGCCTCAAACAAGAGATCTACTCGTAAAGGTTCAGGATCAATTAAATGGGGCCGCCCGCGTTGCATTGGGTGAGGATTGGATTTCAACTTGGTTTATTGGACTACCCTCCTGGCAGCAGACACCAGGACAAATCAATATCCCAATTCTGTTATGGCTACACAACCTTTTAGAGGCATGGGAAATGGAGGGCTTTGTGAAGGCTCGTTATGGGCTTTTAGGCAATGGAGGCCATTGGTTTCCTGGTGAGAATGCTAATGGAATTGATAAGGGTGTAAATGAGGAGGCACTAAGAACAGTTTTGGAGAAAAGTCCCTGGCAAAATGAGATACCAGATTTGCTTAGAAGACTTAAACAGAGACTTGGAGGGACTCCTCAAAAAAGACTTTTTTAACGATTCCTTCCAAGAGGCTTCTTTGCAGGGATACCTAATGCCCTGGGATAGGCATTCGGACAAGGTGCTGTCCTCTGGAGTCGTAGTTGATGGCGCAATCCCCTACCTCTTGGTAGGGAATAGAATTCTTTTTTAATTATTTCTGCGTTTAGTGGAACAAGAGCTCTTGAAAGATCATAGTGATTTTCCTCTGTCCAATGCCCTTGAAAAAGGATTGCTTCTCCATCTGCCTTGATAAGAGGAACTAAGTATTCTGCAATTACAGGAGGCTTCGCGACTGCTCGTGCCATAGCAAGATCAAATGCACCTCTAAAAAGAGGGTTATGCCCTGTCAGTTCTACTCGCTCTGTGAATACTTTGACTCGTTTGCTAAGCCCAATACTGGCTGCTATTTGATATACAGCAGCAGTTTTTTTATGAACAGAGTCAATTAGCGAAACTTCTGCACCTGGTAGTGCAATCGCAATTGCTAGGCCAGGGAATCCACAACCAGTGCCTACATCTATACATCTACGAGACTTTGCAGGGCTTTTGAGCTCAGCTTTTATGGGCCATAGGCTATCTAGAACCTGAGAAACCCAGTAATCATCACCTTCTGAAAGCCTGGTTAGATTGATTAATTGATTCCATTCTCTTAATCGGACTTGGAGATTGATTAATTGATCGAGTTGCTCGCAAGAGGGCTCCCAGTCAAGTGATTGCCATAAACTCTTGTCTGGCGTTGGAAGGCAGGCCTGGGTAGGCATGATAGCTTTTGAGCTCTAGATATGATGGTATTCCAAGGATCAGGTCAAGATCTTTTTGGTTCCTTTGAGTGTTCGACTTGTCATCTATTCGGAATTATTACGCTCATTTAGGTGTCTCTCAGAATGCTGATACAGAGACCATCCATCGTGCATTCCGCAAACTGAGCAAGTCTCTTCATCCAGATACTACAGATCTTCCCTCTGAGCAGGCAGCTCAACAGTTCCGACTTTTGTGTGAATCATATGAGGTGTTATCGGACCCTTCCCGGCGTTTACTTTACGATCAGAGCCTATCCAGGGATTTTGCACTCTTTGAGAAATCAATTCAGCCATCTTCTCCTACTTTTAAATCTTCGGTAAGAATAAGGACTCCAGGATCTCTACGACCTCTTTCAGGTGGTGAGTGGTTTTCTTTATTGCTATTAGTTTTATCGCTTGTTTTTAGTTTAGTGTTAGTCATTGTTGTTGCCTTGGTTCAGGGTCGGGATTTCCAAGTCCAACCGAGTTGGCTAATTGTGAACAAGAGCCTGGTCCCTTTAGTTTTTGATTTTGAAAGCAATGTTCCACTTGCCGCCAGAAAAAACACCGTTAAATCGCCATTCTCTTACCGCGCTGGAAAATTGGCTTAGGCAATTAGGTGCTGAACGAAGTAAGACTGATGCCTGTAGTTGGGAATGGATGATGCCTCAATGGAGTGCTGAAATACAGCTAGAAGTGGATGAATTACGAGTAACTTGGAATAAAGATGGTCAGCTTAATCAATGTTCTTTCCCTTATGGGTTACCTCGTTGTGATGTGGAAACAGCTATTAAGCAAGGCCCATAAAGGTCTATGCTTTTAATTCAGGAGCTTGAATCATAAACAATTTAGGCCAGAAGTAATTGCGCTATAACATTGCTCTAGTTGCTCATCGCTTATACAGAGGGGAGGGAGAAGATAAATTACATCTCCCAGTGGTCTAAGGAAAACACCTTTTTTCATGGCCTCTTCTTTTACTATTAAACCTGCATTGTTGAGGTAGCCTTTTACTCCATCAACATCAAGATTGAATGCTGCAATGGTACCTATCAGTCTTGGGTTCTTTACTCTTTTGTGGTTAGAAAGTGATTTTAGATGAGGGAAATGGCGAGATTCGAATTCTTCGAATAGTTGTGGCTCTTGATCTAATAGATCAAGACTAGCGTTCGCTGCTGCGCAACCAAGCGGGTTTGCAGTGAAACTATGGCCATGCCAAAAGGTTGATTTTGGATCTTCCCCTAGAAAACCTTTAAAGATCTTTTCGCTTGCCATGGTTACTCCCATTGGTAGAAATCCTCCTGTAAGACCTTTCGATAGGGCCATCAGGTCAGGAGAAATTCCTGCTTTCTTAGATGCAAATAAATTTCCAGTTCTTCCAAATCCTGTTAAAACTTCATCTGCAATTAGAAGAGTTTTTGCTTCCCGAATAAGGTTTTCGACTTTCTGGAGAAACTTTTCTCTCACCATTGCCATCCCTCCAGCTCCTTGGATTAGTGGTTCCATGATTACGGCAGCCGTTGGCGTCTCCAAATATTCAGCAAGTTTCTCTAAGGCAAGTCTCTCTTTTTTCTCAACGTCTAGATCTCCCCACCATGTTGACGGCCATGGAACACGCTTTACAGGAAAAAGCATTTTTTCAAAAGGGGCATTGAAGAGATTTCTTTCGCCTAAGGCCATTGCTCCAAAAGTATCGCCATGATAAGCACCCTCAAATGCAATTAGTTGATGTCGTGGCTCATTTCGGTTTTTCCACCATTGGCAGGCTATTTTTAATGCAACTTCTACTGCGGTAGAGCCATCGTCAGAGAAGAACAACCGCTGAAGACCAGTCTTCTCGCTCAGTCGTGTAGCCAGTAGTTCAGCTTGGGGGTGCGTGAAATTAGCGAAAATTACTTGTTCAAGGGTGTGTGCCTGATTTGCAATTTCTTTTGCAATGTATGGGTGGGCATGTCCGTGAAGAGTGACCCACCAGCTACTTATTGCATCGATAAGAGGTGGGTGACTTTCCAACGCTAATAATGCCCCCTTCCCAGAGATTGCTCGTTTTGGAGGAGAGGAGGATGTGATTTGCGTAAATGGAGGCCAGAGGTGAGGTTCCCATCTTGGGCTTTGTGGTATTTGTACAGATTCGGGATTTCGCATATTTTGATGGCATTTTCAATGAATCTAATTGGCGACCCCTTTAATTAGCTTGAAGTGGAGTAGTAAATGATTGGATCAATTAGTAAATTAGATAATTAAGTTTTGAAGACGTGATTTGATCCTATGAATTAGCTTTTGCTTTTGCCACTCTTCTTGCAAAGTTTCTGAGGTTAATGGAGATAATTTGGGTAGTTCGGCAAGAATTGGAACACCACCAAAGTCATGGATCGTTTTTGGGTTGTCGGCATGAAGTGGACCATTAAGTATAACTCCAACTATTGGTAGCTTTCGACGCTTTAATGCTTCTAGACTTAATAAAGTATGGTTGATTGTCCCTAGCCCACTTCTTGCAACAAGCACTACTGGTAATTGCCATTGCTCGAGAAGATCGAGCTGGAGAAAGTCTCTTCTTAAAGGAACCATTAGTCCGCCGGCGGTCTCAATAATGGTTTGTTGGCCAAATTCTGGCAACTTGAGCTTCTCAATGGAAACCGAACAGTTTTCTTTTTCTGCTGCCCAGTGAGGAGAGACAGGTGCTTGAAAGCGGTATATCTCTTTTAAGTAGCGATGTTTTGGTAGTTTTAGAATTTTGCATACCCAGTCAGTATCACTACCTTCTGATAGACCACTTTGAATTGGTTTCCAGTAGTTGGATTCAAGTCCTTGTACAAGTAAAGCACTGACAACAGTTTTCCCTACATCCGTATCAGTACCACAGACAATTAAATTTTGCTTTGTAAAACTCATCGCTGGATAAATATAAGTTGAATTAGCCAGGTCAACTGAGTTACTCCATTCTTTTTAGATCGAGGCCACAAGTCATTAATTTTTCTCCATTCTTTAATTCCCAGCGAACTCTTCGGACTTGTTTGGGCTCCTATTTTCCGCATGGTTCGTAGAACTGCAGGTACGTCATCTTCCGTTTCCGTGAATCGAAGTAGTTTGTGAAACCTTATTGATTGAACAGGGATTGTTTCAAGCAGTGATTGCTTAGAAGGTAGAGGCATTGCGGTGCAACTAACTCCTGCTGCCTGCGCTGCAAAGTGCCATTGAGGGAAACTTCCATCTATAGGGATTGCTATAGCAATCCATCCTCCTGGAAGCAGGCTTGCAAACCATTCTTCTAACCGTTGTGATGGATTTGAAAGCCACTGTAAACAGAAACTTGATGCTAGTAATGATGGTTGTTCGGACCATGACGGAAGGCCAAGGTTCAGATCCCATAACTGAGTTAAACTCCCAGCTTTATTTCGTTTGAGCATCCCTGAAGAACCGTCAACTCGCAGAACACCTTGCTTTGGGTCACATGTTTCAAGAGCATCTGCTAGGAGACCTGTACCACTTCCAAGGTCTACCCAGCTTCCTTTAGGGATGTTTAGTCGGGTGCAATATTTGGCTAGGCGCCAAGCAACACCATTTTGTAATTTTGCCTGCTTGTTGTAATTGGATGAGGCAATTTCAAAGTTCTCAAGGATTTGGGGATGAAAAAAACCTTTCATTTTTTTTTCATTAACCAGTGATAAACCCGCTGAACCAGTTCTGGCTCTAATAGTGCATGTCCAGCGCCATTAAGAACCCAATGAGTTGGTTCATTCATTAGTAGCTGATTTAGCTCTTTTAAAAGAGATGCCCTTGAAGAAGGAACAACAATCTGGTCTTGCGCATCTTCAACAATTAATACTCTTGCATCCTTTGGGAAGCCAATAGGAAGTCCTTTGGTTTGGATAAGTAACCGGAGATCAGCCTTAAGTTTCTCTCGGCCTTTTATGGAGAGACCTTTTTCGATAGGTCCAGAAGTTACTGCAGAAGAAGGCATGGGTTCGCAGGCTTTCTCTAGAAATGTTCTAAGCATGATTTTCTCTTCATTTGTACCTAGTCGTTCTTGCATCCCTTTCAATGCTTGTTTGAGAGTTCGATTTGCGCTTCCTTCAGGTATGAATGCGCCAAAGCTTGCTAGCAATACAACATCTGTTGCATTTGAGATGACGTTTCTATCGATTATGTGCGGGCCAAGGGAATGACCAATGAAAACCCGACGATGGTGAGTTTTGCCTTCGGAAATCTCTTCATGCCAACTCGGACTAAATGGTGGGAGATCTCCATATCCACGTTCACAACTTTTCCAATGCCAGCCATGTGCTTTGAAATACTGAGTCCAAATATTCCATGTATGGCTGTCGCCACTCCAACCGTGCATAGCGATTACTTCTTTCATTACTTCGCAAGAGTATTTATGAGAGTGTTTAATGCTTCGGGAGGCAAACCTTTATGAATCACTAGACGTAACCGAGCTGTGCCATTGGGTACGGTAGGAGGCCGGATGGCAACACATAGTAAACCGACATCTTCAAGTTGTTGTTGAAGATCTAAGGCTGCTTGGTTGGGGCCAATCAAGACAGAGAGAATTGGTCCAATGCCTGGAGGACGAGGCCATCCTGCTTCCTCTATTCGCGACCGCAATACTTGTCCACGTGATTGGAGATCTACGCCCCAATGGTGATTTGCTTTGATTAGCCTGAGAGCAGCTAGAGCTGCAGCTGCTAGAGGTGGTGCCAGTGCTGTGGTGTATTTGAATGCCCCACAATTTTGTAAAAGATCTTCTGCAGTTTGGGTATTGCAGGCTAGGAAAGCCCCACCACCACCGAAGGCCTTCCCAAATGTTCCGCTGATCATTTCAATTGGAGAATCGAGTCCATAACAAAGACCTTTTCCTTTTTCCCCTAGGACCCCTAGTGCATGTGCTTCATCAACGAAGAGCCTTGCTTGATGTTTTTGGCAGATATCAGCTATTTCTTGTACTGGCGGAGTAGTACCCTCCATACTGAATAGACTCTCTGTTATGACAAGCGGAGAGGTCTTACGACTTTGTGTTGAATGGGCTTTTAGAAGTTCTTTGAAATGAGCAAGGTCATTGTGGGCAAAACGTTTCAACTTAGCCCCGCTTGCCTTGATCCCTACTAAAAGAGAATTGTGTATCAGTCGATCAGCAAAAACTAGTGTATTTCTATCGGCAAGTGACATCACTGCTGCAAGATTTGCTTGAAATCCACTTGGGAAAAGTAAAACACGATCTCTGTTTAACCAAGACCCTAGTTCGCTCTCAAGTTCATGATGTATTGGACGACTTCCTGTAATTAGTCTGGACCCACCTGCTCCAATTCCCTCAGAGATAATTGCTTCTTGAGCTGCTTTGATGATCTCTGGGTGACGGCTCAATCCAAGGTAATCATTGCTTGCAAGGTCGAGCAGGCCTTTAGGGCCATTGTTCATGTCAGTTAGCACTAACTCACTAGGCTCTTTGCCTAGTCGGAAAGTCCTTAGCTTTCTTTGAAGAGCAGGATCGATTCTCTGCATATTTTTAATCAATGATTAGCAGTCTTGGTGAGTGGTTTGGCTTAGATGATTAAGTAGACATGCTGAATTGCTTTAGGTGGAGGGAATTTACCCAGAAGCATTTAATCTCTTTCTAAGATTTAGTCCATGAGCTCCGAAGTGCAACACGTTGATAGGACTGCTTTTGATGAAGCCAAGCTTGACTTGGATCCATTACAGATCTTTGGTTTTCATCTTGATACTTTTCAGGTTGATGCAATTGATGCACTTAACCATGGCGAATCTGTTGTTGTAAGTGCTCCTACTGGTTCAGGTAAAACTTTGATTGGTGAATATGCAATTCACCGGGCGATTGGACATGGCCAGAAGGTCTTTTACACCACACCATTAAAAGCTCTTTCGAACCAAAAGCTAAGGGACTTTCGAGCTCGATTTGGTGAGGACAATGTTGGTCTGATGACTGGTGATTTAAGTGTCAATAGAGATGCCTCGATTTTAGTAATGACTACTGAAATTTTCCGCAACATGCTTTATGCGGAGTTAGATCAACGTGATGACCCGCTCGAGGATGTTGAAGCAGTGGTACTCGATGAGTGTCATTACATGAATGACACTCATCGTGGAACAGTTTGGGAGGAATCAATTATTCATTGCCCGAAGTCTGTACAGATAGTGGCACTTTCCGCCACGGTCGCAAATGCAGGACAACTAACGGATTGGATAAATCATGTTCATGGCACTACCAAACTTGTTGTTAGTTGCCACCGACCTGTGCCATTGAGCTATAGCTTTTGTAGTGCAAAAGGTCTGCACCCTTTGCTTAATGATAAGGGTTCCGGGTTACATCCAAATTGTAAAGTTTGGCGTTCACCTAAGGGATATAAGAGAAAAGGAGGCATAGCTAAACGTCCACAACCTCAGGCACCAAAAATCAGCTTTGTGGTTAGTCAAATGGCTGAGAGAAAAATGTTGCCGGCTATTTACTTTATTTTTAGTAGACGTGGGTGTGATAAGGCTGTAGTAGATCTCGCGAATGAATGTTTGGTTACCTCGGAGGAGCATCGTTTGATTCGTTCACGATTGATCAGTTTCTGTAAAGACAATCCAGAAGCCGTTCGTGATGAGGTTCACTCTGAAGCTCTTTTGCGTGGGGTCGCTTCTCATCATGCAGGGGTTTTACCTGCTTGGAAGGAGTTGATTGAGGAGTTGTTTCAGCAGGGACTTTTAAAGGTTGTATTTGCTACAGAAACTCTCGCGGCAGGGATAAACATGCCTGCTAGGAGCACTGTCATTTCTTCTCTGTCTAAGCGTACTAATGATGGGCATAGACAACTTATGGGTAGTGAGTTCCTCCAAATGTCAGGACGTGCTGGACGAAGAGGGCTGGACTCCAAAGGCTATGTCGTCACTGTGCAGACACGGTTTGAGGGGGCACGTGAAGCTGCTCAGCTTGCGACTAGTTCAGCTGATCCATTGATCAGTCAGTTTTCTCCAAGTTATGGGATGGTTCTAAATCTCCTCCAGCACTTTGACCTTAAGAAAGCAAGAGAGTTGGTTGAGCGAAGCTTTGGACGTTATCTAGCTAATCTTGACTTTGCTGAAGATGAGAATGATCTCGAGCAACTTAAAGAAAAGTTAGAACATCTAAAAGTTGAATCAGGTGATTTAGCTTGGGAAGTCTTTGAGGACTATGAAAAACTCCGTGGTCGGCTTAGGGAGGAAAGACGACTACTTCGAATTCTTCAGAAACAGGCTGAGGAAACATTAGCCAATGAACTTACTCTCGCACTTCAATTTGCGAGTACTGGAACTTTGGTAAGCCTTAAGGCGGCTCAGTTTCCAGGTCGTGTTACACCTGCTGTAATAGTAGATAAGATTGAGGGGTCAGGTCAGTTTCCTCTTTTACTTTGTTTAACTGATGAGAATATCTGGTTGCTTTTACCTTGCAAAGCAGTAGTTAGCTTATATGCAGAGTTAAGTTGCCTTCAGGTGGAAGGATTGAAGGCACCTGATTTACATCGTGTTGGCGAATTAAGGCATGGGAATGCAAATAGTGAAGTGATGGCTCAAGCAATTTCCAATATGGCTAAACGCCATGAAATGAGAGTCCCACAGTATGACCTTGCTAGCGAAGTTCTTTCACAAGCAAGTTTAGTTAAAGGGTTGCAAAAAGAATTGGAGCAGCACCCAGCCCATGCTTGGGGTGATCGCAAGAGGCTTAAAAAACATCGTCGTTATATTGAGCAGCTTGATTGTGAGATTCGTCAAAGGGAGCAGCAGTTACATATGCGTGCAAATTCTCATTGGGAGACATTTATATCATTAATAGAAATCTTGAAGCATTTTGGTTGTCTTGATGGTCTTGACCTAACTGAAATTGGCCGTACTGTTGCCTCCTTGCATGGTGATAATGAACTTTGGATCGGTCTAGCTTTAATGAGTGGCCACTTGGATGAGTTACCTCCTCCTGCTTTGGCTGCTGTATTAGAAGCCATTAGTACCGAGGTTAAGCGACCTGATCTATGGAGTGGCTATCCAGTGCCACTAACTGCAAAAAATGCTTTAAATGACTTAGGTGGAATTAGAAATGAACTATTAAGAATTCAGGAGAGATTCCAATTGCTTTTCCCAGCATGGTGGAACTCTGAACTTATGGGGTTAGTGGATGCTTGGGCCCGTGGAACTAGTTGGAATGACTTGATTTCAAATACTTCTTTAGATGAGGGAGATGTTGTGAGATTAATGCGTAGAACTGTTGACTTGTTATCCCAAGTTCCTTACTGCTATGCAGTCAGCGAACAGCTACGTAAAAATGCACGAATAGCTTTAAAAGCGATTAATCGCTTTCCTGTCTGCGAAGCTGACGACCTATTGAAGGAAGCGAGAGGGGAACAAGATGATAACCCTGCCACAGAAAGGATGGTTAATTAATTGGCTTCTTCGGAGAGATCATTAACTCAGGCTTTATTAACAGATCAAATTCAACTTCATTGATATATTCAAGAGCTAAGGCTGCCTCACGAAGGCTAAGCCCATTTTTATGAGCATGCTGAGCAATGGCAGTAGATTTTTCATAGCCAATTTTTGGGACTAATGCTGTGACAAGCATCAGTGACTGATTTAAATCATGTTTGATTTTGGAGTGATTTGGTTTAATCCCTTCCACCATATTTACTCGGCAACTTAAACAAGCATCATGGAGTAAATCTATGCTATGCAAAAGGTTGAAACCAATTAGTGGTTTGTAGACGTTCATTTGGAGGTGGCCTCCACTCCCTGCCATTGCTACTGCTGCATCTAGTCCAATCACTTGTGTGCAGACCATTGCCATGGCTTCACATTGAGTAGGATTAACTTTGCCTGGCATAATTGAACTTCCAGGCTCATTCGCTGGGAGCATTAACTCCCCTATTCCAGCTCTGGGGCCACAAGCCAGTAGGCGTAGGTCATTAACTATTTTGAGAAGTGCAATGGCTAACATTCGTAGGTGAGTCATTGTATTGACTAATCCATCATGGCTTGCCATCGCAGCGAACTTGTTAGAAGCACAACTAAAAGGCAATCCAGTTAAGGAAGAGAGTTCCTTGATTGCTTCTTTATCAAAGTTGTAAGGAGTGTTTAATCCTGTACCTACTGCAGTCCCGCCCAAAGGGAGAGGGTATAGCTCTTGAAGGCCTGAATGAATTCTATTGGCAGCAGTAGAAAGTTGATCTTGCCAGGCCGAGCATTCTTGGCCAAGTGTTATTGGGACAGCATCCTGAAGATGAGTACGACCCATTTTTATGATGTGATTCCAATCTTCACTTTTTTTTGATAACGCATCAATCATTCTTTGAAGTTCTGGGAGTAATCGATTGGTGATTCCTTGGACTGCCGCAACATGAATAGCAGTAGGGAAGACATCATTTGTGGATTGAGATTTGTTTACATCGTCATTAGGATGAATAGGTCTATGGCTACCTAGGGGCTCTTGTGTGGCTTGAGATGCGAGGTTGCTTATTACCTCATTCAGATTCATATTGCTTTGTGTGCCACTTCCTGTTTGCCAGACCTTTAAAGGAAATTGATCATCATGAGCGCCATTTGCGATAGCAGATGCGGCATTAATAATTAATTCCTTCTTGCTCTCATCTAATACTCCCAGCCGAGCATTAGCAGATGCAGAGGCCTGCTTGATTAGAGCTAATGCATAAATGAGTTTTATAGGTATCTTGTCCTCGCTTATCGCAAAATTTCTCAGTGACCGTTGAGTTTGTGCACCCCATAGGGCTTCTGCAGGGATCTCTACTTCCCCAATGCTGTCGTGTTCAATACGAACATGGTCAGCCATCACTTTTAGAGGTGTACACAGACGAAACTAATTTTAGTTTTTTAATGGAGATTTCAAAGGCCAAGTCTTTCCCATATAACGGCTAGGTTTTTTTGATGGATATCAGTGTTGAAGCACTCCTCGAGCTCAGAAGCTTGTAAATGTTTGCTCACTTCTGAATCTGCTTCAAGGTTTGCCCGGAAATTTCCTGATTCCTGATTCCAGGCTGAATGAGCATTTCGCTGAACGAGTTTGTAAGCATCCTCGCGAGTCAGGCCACTTTCAACAAGTGCTAAAAGTACGCGCTGACTAAACACAACACCGCCATATATGTTCATGTTCCGTTTCATGTTGTCTGGGTAGACCCCAAGGCCTTGAATTATTTGTGTCATTTCTCTCAACATGAAGTGGAGCGTGATGGAACAGTCAGGGAGCATCATCCTTTCATTAGAGCTGTGACTGATATCTCGCTCATGCCATAAGGCAACGTTTTCAAGGGCGGCAATTACGTACCCCCTTAGGACCCTTGAAAGTCCGCTAACTCGTTCACTTCGTATTGGATTCCTTTTGTGGGGCATCGCTGAACTCCCCTTTTGGCCTTTGTGAAAACTTTCTTCTACTTCAAGTACATCTGTTCTCTGTAAGTTACGGATTTCTGTTGCAAAACGGTCTAATGAAGCAGCTATAAGTGCCAATGTTTGAACATAATCAGCATGGCGATCTCGAGAAATCACTTGGGTACTTGCAGTATCAGGTGAGAGGCCAAGAATTTCACAAGTAAGTCGTTCAACTTCTGGATCAGTATTTGCATAAGTTCCCATCGCACCACTGACTTGACCAACTGAGATGTCGCTCTCAAGCCTTTTAAGTCTTTCGCTATTTCGGTTTGTTTCAGCTAACCACCCGGCGAGCTTGAATCCAAAGGTAATTGGCTCTCCGTGAATTGCATGAGAGCGACCAATCATCACAGTATTTTTATGAGTCGTTGCAAGCCTCTTTATCGCTTCAGAAAGCTCTTTTAGCTCATTCTGAAGAAGTTGGAGCGAAGTTTTGAGTTGAAGAGCGAGGCCTGTGTCAAGAACATCACTGCTAGTCATCCCAACATGTATAAATCTGCCTGCATCTCCAACATTTTCGTTCACATTAGTAAGAAAAGCTATTACGTCATGTCGAACTTCGGCTTCAATCTCAAGAATTCTATTTTCGTCAAAGCTTGCTTTTTGTCGGATCTCATTCATAGCTGATTTTGGTATGCGGCCAAGCTTGCAGTTGGCCTCGCATGCAGCAATCTCGACATCAAGCCAACTTTGATACTTGGCTTGGTCTGTCCAAACCAGTCCCATTTCTGGCAATGTGTAGCGGTCGATCAACTTTTCTAAATTGGTAAAGAGATATAGAACTTAAGCCCTTGGGCTCATGCTGACTTTAGCCGCTTATGTTCGACTTCCCATTGAATATATTTCCCCCAGGTCTGTTGCCTAACCAAGCATCTTCCTCCTCGGCAATGGATTAGTTCAAATGGAGGAAGATCATTTGGATGGGTGTCTAGAGTTACAAAGCTTCCAGGAGATAGCAGTTCAAGCACTGTTGCTGCCTCTCTTAAAGGCACAACATGTAGATGCTTTCTGCCTTTAGATCTTGATGAGGGAGGATGAGGAACGGACAGAATGGTTTTTGCGATTTGTGCTGATCCTCTAGCCAGTTTTCATGTTTCTTGTCTTTTGATTGGTTTTTGTTCCGATTCTTAGTTGCTTTTATGAAGAAATGCCCATTAAAAAACGTCTTGATTTGTATCTAGTAGATAAAGGCCTTGCTGCAACCCGACAGCAGGCTCAACAGCTTATAAGGGCTGGGAAGGTTAGAGACAAAAGTGGTCAGCTTCTAGATAAACCTGGACATTTGATCTCGCGAGAACTTGAATTGAAGGTTAAAGAGGAGCAAAAATTTGTTTCTAGAGGTGGTGAAAAATTATTTAGGGGTCTTAAGGAATTCCCTATAAAAGTTCAAGGGAGAATTTGTTTAGATGCTGGAATTTCAACAGGTGGGTTTACTGATTGTCTTTTACAGCATGGAGCTGCTCGGGTTTATGGAATAGACGTTGGCTATGGACAGACTGCTTGGAAACTCCGCAATGACAGAAGGGTGATATTGAAGGAAAGGACAAACTTGCGGACGCTTACTCCTTCCCTGCTGTACAAAGCAAATGATCCTTACCCGACTTTGGCTGTTGCAGATTTATCATTTATTTCCTTAAGGCTTGTCTTGCCAGTAATTAAGAGTCTGCTTGACCCTGTTTCTCCAGAGAGCTTGCTCTTAGTTAAACCTCAGTTTGAAGTTGGTCGAGGTCGAGTGGGGAAGGGAGGTGTTGTCCGTGACCCCATTGCTCATGTTGAGGTCCTAAACACTATCACCTCTTATTCCAGAGGAATTGGGTGGAGTTTGAAGGGACTTGTAGGGTCACCATTAAAAGGACCCGCAGGCAATCATGAGTATTTGATTTGGTTGAGCACTGAGCCGACCTTGAATATGCCTGACATTGAGAAGGTGGTTATGAAAACTATGACTTAAACGGCTTCGCTATCTCGCTCCCCGGTCCTGATTCGCAAGACTGATTCAATAGGTGAAATGAAGACCTTCCCATCACCTATCTCACCAGTCTTGGCGGCATCAGCTATTGCATTAAGAACCGAATCAACCTTTTCGTCATCTACAACTACTTCTATTTTTAGTTTTTGAAGAAACTCAACAGTAAATTCTGAGCCTCTATATCTTTCTACCTGCCCTTTTTGTCTACCAAATCCTCTGACCTCACTAACAGTCATTCCAACAATGCCTGCGTTCACTAAAGCTAGTTTGACGTCTTCAAGCTTGAAGGGGCGGATAATCGCTTCAATCTTTTTCATGGTTGCTTTCAATCATATTGATTGAGGTTATAGAAATTTTTCTGAACTTGAAAGGTTTGTTGTATTCATTTCAGATAAGCAACTCAAGATAAGTCCTGCGTCTTTTGCATCATTGGTAAGCAGCTGAATATCTTCATTAGGCAGCTTGACTCTGCTTTCGGCTAATGCCTCCCAGTATTGGTCCTCAAAATGAGTTTGCAGCCAAAGCATTCCATGTACAGAAAGAGGATGGATCTGGGTGCTATCACCTTGCCGAGTCAGCCAAATGTCCATTTAAATCTCTTTGGTGCCCCCCTATTAGGGGGTGAAACAACGACTGGAGTTGTTATTGTTGATACCAAACCCTTTTTCTATGAACTTCAGTGCAATGGACTTGGACTAAGCAAGGTCAGAGATTTAAGTTCTTTTAGAGATCTCTAAAGTTCCTCGTGAGCACAATCAATAGTTCAACCCAGAGTCCACTGTATGGAGAGCGAAAGATAGCCGATGCAAAGCTGATTTGTTTTGATAATCCTACGAAAAATAGACCATATGAAATTTCTGTAGAGCTGCCAGAATTTACCTGTAAGTGCCCGTTTTCAGGTTACCCTGACTTTGCGGTTTTGAGATTGCTTTATCAACCGGGGCCAAGCGTTTTAGAGCTTAAAGCTTTGAAGCTTTATATCAATAGCTATCGCGATCAGGCGATTTCACATGAAGAGGTCGCTAATCGAATTATTGATGACCTTGTTTCAGTCTGCAATCCACAATGGATTCAATTAGAGGCTGATTTTAACCCACGTGGAAATGTACATATGATTGTGAGAGTTACTCATGGTGAAAGAAAATCTTGCTGATTATTTATTAGAAATAGTAGTGAGGATTATTGGTAGTTCTTGTGCTAAGCCTGTAAGATTTCGATTGCATAGTCCACCTACATGAAGTAAAGATTTCTTTGTATCGGCTACTGCCCAAAGTTGCCGTGTTGAGATAATGCTTAGAACTCCACCAATTAGAGTAATAGTGAAACCGATATAAACAAGGGGGACCCCAGGATCGCGTTTTAAAAGTAGGCCACTCGCAGGGAGGAGGTTTGTTACTTTTATTGGCACACCTTTGATATTAGTAGATGAGCCCCCTGGTATTAAATTTGCGATAATATCTCCAGTATCATCAATAACTTCTACAGGCCCTTGCTCGTTCGTAACAGTGAGTAGAACTGGCTCGGTTCCATCAGGACGAGTTGGAAGTACGAGTCCCCAAATTTGTTCTCCAAGCTCAGGAAAACTTTTTAGAGGTAATTGTAATTTAGGGCTCTCACCTATTTGAAGAGTTATTGCTGCTAAAGACCAGTCAGCTTGATAAACAGTTAAACCCTCAAAACGCAAAGGATGATTGACACTTATTTCTTGAATATCTTTTTGAATTTGATTTGGTTTGCTTAGTTCTATTTTTGAGCGAAATTGCTCGGTTCTCCCTGCTGCATCTCTATCTATTTTGAAGTTTTTAAGAGTAAGAGTTAGTTGCTTCTCCCCTTCAAGGCTCATTAGATCGATAGATCTTCCAGGGGCTAAGAACCTTTCTATTTTTTGCCCTCCAAGGGAACCCCATGTCGCACCAATCATTAGGAAAATTAGTCCAATATGAACAAGAAGAGGACCTGCTCGCCCTATTACTCCTTTCCTCGCAGCTATACGGTTTGGTTTTTTTTTAACTTTCCAACCTTTCTCTTCAAGAAATGAGGCAAGTTGGGACAGGCTTGCTTCTTTCTCATCGATTGAGACTGTTTCTGCTAGGGCTAATTTGCTGAGTTGATGGGGCTCTTTGTAATCAATCCATTTCATTGCTGCTTTTAGAGATGGCCATTGCCTTCTCCAACTGCAAATAATTAGTGCTAGCCCAAGCCAGGTAAGGAGGAATAAGAACCAAACACTTGAATAAATATGATCTATTTGAAGGTGAAGAAGAATTGTTCCATTTATAAAACCCAAGAATGGATGCTCGTTATACACATCCAAATAGGTAGGTTTTGGTTCACCTTGAGGAATGGCTGTTCCGAGACCGCTTGCGATTGCAATTATTACTAATAGACCTATTGCAACTTTTAAGTTAGATATCCATAAAATTAGCTTTTTAATTAATTTCATTTATTCAGGTCCATCGAGCGAGAAGGGTCATGACACCAGTTGTAATTAGTACTACCCCACTTGCAGGAGGGATCCATTGAGCCAAAGGCCTTAATGCTATTAGATTTGGGATTGCCCCAGCTGCTGTACCAGCAATTAGGAGAGGTAGGACTTGACCGACCCCAAAGGCGGCTAGTAGTAGAACACCAGTAAGTGGACTCCCGGTTTGAACAATCCATCCCAAAAGGACGGCTAGAACAGGTGTTGTGCATGGTGATGCTGCTAGACCGAATGCAAGACCTGCTGCATAAGGGGCTATGGCATTAGGGACAAGTTTTTCAAAGGATTTTGGATTAGGGCCCGTTGGGAATCGAATACTTACAAGCCCAATTAGATTTAGCCCCATAACTATTGACAGTATTGCGACAAGAAGAGTTAAAAGTTCAGGGGTTTGTCCATAAATAACTCCCGCTAATCCACTGATACTTCCAAGAATGATTAAGGCACTCACTATCCCACTACAAAATACGCAGCTTTTTTGTAGTGCATTTTGTTGCTCATTAAAGCCAGCTAAATATGCAACTGTGATTGGTAAGAGCGATATAGAGCATGGACCAAGGCTCGTAAGAAGGCCGCCTCCAAAAACCAATGCAATAGTTAGCGGCCCTGGATGACTTAGCCCTTCCTTTAATAAGACTTCGCTTGTGCGGGCAAGATCAGAAATGATTAGTTGAAGGTCAGCTATGGCCGGATAAAAAATTCGTTAATGACATTATCTAATGACGCAAGGTATTCCTGTCTCTGCGCCCTCCGATCAAACCTGTAGATTCAAGTGAAGAGCGAACCAGTAATCCTGCAATCATTAAACTAGAGATAAGCGAATTACCTCCGTAACTAACTAGAGGGAGAGGTAACCCTGTTGTTGGCATTACTCCAGAAGCAACTGCAACATGCATTATTGCTTGACCTACAAGAACAGTTGTGCACCCAATAGCAATCAGCCGTGTCTGATTGCTATTGCATTTTAGTGAGACTCTGAAGCCTAAGAACGCTATGAACATTAGGAATAACAACAACATCACGGAACCCACAAAACCGAACTCCTCTGCAAAGACTGCATATATAAAATCTGTACTTTGAATAGGAAGATATTGCAATTTTTGTGTTGAAAGGCCATATCCTTCTCCAAAAAAGCCTCCAGAACCAATTGCTAGAAGGCTCTGGACTAATTGGTATCCATTGCCTTGAGGATCCTCCCATGGGTTTAGAAAAGAAACAATACGCATTCTTTGGTAATCATTTATGAGGATGCTTGTTAGGCCTAATAGCAACCCCCCTAGGGCAGTTATAGAAAGGCTGAAAAATTTAACTCCAGAGGCTAATGCTATTAGCCAAATTAATATTCCAATTAGCCCAGCAGTACTAAGGTTGGGTTGCTTGAGAATCAGTAGTAAAAGGATTCCGAAGCTTGAAAGCCAAAGCAATTTCTGATCAGTGCAGAGTCTATTCCAGTTTGCAAAGATATTTGCAGCTTGAAGGATTACAAATGGTTTGATTAGCTCAGATGGTTGTATTTGTAAAGCTCCGATTACAAGCCAACGACTTGCACCATTAACTGTTCTGCCAAACATTAATGTTGTTAAAATTAAAATAAGACCAACCCAAAAGCCTTGTCCTGCATTCTTTAACCAACTTCTAAGATTTGATGATATTACGAGAAAAAAGAGGCTCCAGCTTGCTCCCATCCATATGATCTGTCGTTTTAGGTAGTAGGCCCCATCTCCCATTTCGCGACTGGCAACCCACCAACTTGCTGATCCAAGTATTAATAGTCCTGCCAGACTCCAGAATGCAATTAGAGTAATAAGTAACCTTGATTCAGATGGCCAGAGAGACCAAGGAATCGGCAGAAATTGTTGGAAGAAAGAAAGCTTTGCGGTATCAATTTTGCGCAATTGTCTTGCCTTGCCTTGCCGACTACGGCAAGTCCCACTTTTTATTTCGTTGGGACTCCTCAAAAGATAATGAATTCATGAATTGTCCCATTGAGACGTCTTAATCCTTTTTTGCCAACCCTTAGAGATTAAAAGTATGCAAATCAATTTTTCTTTAACAATCACTTTTGTCTTCTGCTTGTACCAGTATTAATTGTTTCATTAATGATGTCTTGGGTTGTTAGAATTAATTGAGGGACTGATTTCAGTTAGATCTATTACGCTTAAGAAACTCCTTATTGTTTTGGATTTTCTTGGATGTCTTTTGAAACCAGACTTGAAGACCCATCTATATCTTTGGTGAGTGCTTTTTATGATCAGTTCCCTTTCCCATGTGATCAATTAGGGAATGGACCACCACCAGGATATAACTGGCGATGGTGTGTTGATTCTGCTTACGCTTTTTTGACAGGTGCGAGCTCACCTGCTGGTAGAAGTTGTCAGAAATTGCGAATACTTGATGCAGGTTGTGGTAGTGGGGTGAGTACTGATTATTTGTCACATTTAAATCCAGGCTCTGAGGTCCTTGGAATTGATATTTCTGCTAGGGCGCTTGAATTAGCTTCTAAGCGCCTAACCCTTTCTGGTGGATTTGAGAAAGCTGAAGTGACTTTCCAGAAGATAAGTCTTTTAGAACTTCGGGAGGAATGTTCTTTTGATTACATCAATTCAGTGGGTGTACTTCATCATTTAAGCCAACCTAAATCTGGCCTTAAAGCATTATCAAAAATGTTAAAAGATGGAGGCTTAATACATTTGTTTCTTTATGCAGATGGTGGACGATGGGAAGTTCAACGCACACAGCGTGTTTTAAAGGCATTGGGCGTTGCTCACGATCAAGACGGATTGCGTTTGGGTCGAAAGCTGCTTACCTCTTTACCTGAAGAAAATCGCTTGAGGGTTAGTTATGAAAAGCGATGGTCACAGGAATGCTCTTCTGATATTAATTTTGCAGATATTTACCTCCACCCACAGGAAACTAGTTACAACATTGAGTCTCTATTTAAATTTCTCAATTGTACGGACCTTGATTTTGTTGGTTTTTCTAATCCCCATATTTGGCGTCTGGACAGGCTCTTAAGTGATGAATTGCTTGAGAGAGCAAGCTCCTTGCCTCAACTTCAACAATGGAAGTTAATAGAAGACCTGGATCCTGATATAAGACATTTTGAGTTTTTTCTATCAAAAGGCGTTCTTCGCAAATATGACTGGTCAGATGAATCTTTTTTAATGAAGTCAACTCCACGTCTTTCTAGATGTATTTGGGGGTGGCCAGAGGAGTCTTTGCTTGACTATGAAATGAATCCGCTTCAATTAAGTCTTGAAGCAAGGAAACTAATGAAGGCAATAGAAGTTGCTCCCTTGGGGACAACATTAGGAGAATTATCTTTTTGCGATGAATCTTCTGCAATCACTTCTATTGCAAGGGATTTAATCCGAAAACAGGTCTTGTTGTTATCTCCTGCTTGAGTCCTGCTGCGTGGTAGATTCCGCGGGCCTTATAGACAGAGCCTCGGCGCCTTTGCTGGCATCTCCGCAGCTCCAACCCGAACCGGATTCTCCAAAGGGAGGAAAGTTTGTGTTGGAAAAAGTGGTAGACGGTAGTTTGAGCTCCGAAAAACCTCTTGTTCTTGATTCCTCAGGCGAGGCTTCCAAGCCTAGCTCTGATGAATATGCGAAGCTTTTGCGTCGCATCCTCCTGGCAGCTTTGATGGTTTCTGCTCTGGCAGTTTCCATTAGTGCTTTTTTCTTTGATTTGCATGTCGCCAGCAGCCTTCTTGCAGGTGCCTTATCTGGAATTCTTTATCTGTGGCTTCTGGGTCGCAGTGTTGGAAAGTTAGGTAACGGATCGAAGAATGTAAGCAAGACGCAGCTGTTAGTTCCGATAGTTCTTTTTCTAGTTGTTGTAAGGCTTCCTCAACTTGAATTGATTCCTGCCATTTTGGGTTTTCTACTTTATAAGCCCGCAATGATTATTCAGGTTTTACTTGAGTCTTGGGAAACCTCAAATCTAAAAAATTGAACTTGAGAACTTTTCTTTTCTTACAAAGTCGTAAAAGCGACAACTCACTAAAAGCTTGATGGGTTTCATGCCATTTGTTTTTCCTTTTGCAGAATTGGAGGTTGGCCAACACCTCTACTGGCAACTGGGGAACCTTAGGCTCCATGGCCAGGTTTTCTTGACCTCATGGATCGTAATAGGTGCCCTTTTGGCATTAGTTGTTGTGGGTACAAGGAAGATGGAACGCGATCCTCGCGGAGTCCAAAATCTTCTTGAGTTTCTCTGGGATTACATCCGTGATTTAGCTCGTACTCAGATAGGTGAAAAGGCATACCGTGATTGGATGCCTTTTATTGGCACCCTGTTTTTATTCATCTTTGTAAGTAACTGGGGTGGAGCTTTAGTTCCTTGGAGGTTGATTCACCTCCCTAGTGGTGAGCTTGGAGCACCAACTGCTGATATCAACACAACTGTTGCATTGGCTCTGTTGGTTTCACTCTCATACTTTTATGCAGGACTAAGTCGAAAAGGGTTGCGCTATTTCGAGTATTACGTGCACCCGACTCCGATAATGCTTCCGTTCAAGATCGTTGAGGATTTTACGAAACCTCTTTCCCTTTCTTTCCGTTTGTTTGGAAACATCCTTGCGGATGAATTGGTAGTAGCGGTTCTCGTTTTTTTGGTACCTCTCGTTCTACCGGTTCCTGTCATGTTCCTTGGCCTTTTTACAAGTGCCATTCAGGCTTTGATCTTTGCCACTCTTGCCGCTTATTACATCGGTGAAGCTGTCGAAGAACATCATTAACCTCAAATTTATTTTGCGAGGGGCTAACTACCCTGTTTTGCAAATTCTTCCCGCGATGGTCCTTTCTTAAATCGGGACCCATTTCAGAAAAATCTGAGATGTCCCCCTCGCAGGTATAAACTCCCGGTCTTTCCCAACGCTTTTCAAGCGTCTCACATCCTTAGTTAAACCATGGATTCCATTACTACCGCCGCCTCCGTAGTTGCCGCTGGTCTAGCAGTTGGCCTGGGCGCCATTGGCCCCGGTATCGGTCAGGGCAGTGCTGCACAGGGTGCAGTAGAAGGCATAGCTCGTCAACCTGAAGCAGAAGGAAAAATTCGCGGCACACTGCTGCTTTCCTTCGCTTTCATGGAATCTCTCACCATCTATGGCCTTGTGGTCGCGTTGGTGCTGCTTTTTGCCAATCCATTTGCTGGTTGATAGGAAGTCCTGAAAACTGTTGCTTTTTCTGACCACTAAAAGCTTTCAAAATGTGGTCAGAAAAAAAACCAACGATTCAAACCTTGTACTTCCTATTTCTCATCCGGCTTTGCCTTCTGCTTCAACCGTTTGCACTGTTGTCAAATGACCAGCTTGCTTTTATTCGGGGCTACTGAGGGAGGTCTTTTTGACTTTGATGCCACCCTCCCGCTAATGGCGCTTCAGGTGGTTCTCCTCACTTTCATCCTAAATTCTCTTTTCTTCAGGCCCGTTGGAAGGGTCGTTGAGGAAAGAGAGAGCTATGTGACCCTTACTCGTTCTGAGGCCAAGCGCAAGCTTGAGGAGGTTAAAAGTCTTGAGGATGATTTAAAGCACCAATTGAAATCCGCGCGCCAAGCTGCTCAAAAGCTCATTAGTGATGCAGAGCAAGACTCTGACAAGCTTTATAGAGAAGCTCTAACATTGGCTACAAATGAAGCCAATGCCTTACGAGAAAAGGCTCGTAAGGATATTGATTCTCAGAGAGACAATGCTTTTGATCAGTTAAGAGCTGATGCTGAAAAACTTGGTGACTTGATAGTTGATCGTTTGCTGGCTGCCAAATGAACTCTCTTTTCCTATTCGCTGCTGATGGATTTGGTCTAAATCTCGATTTATTTGAGACCAATGTTCTTAACTTGGCAGTTGTTATTTTTGGCCTTTATAAATTCCTCCCAAATTTCCTTGGTGGAATGCTTCAAAGACGCCGTGAAGCAATTCTGGTTGATTTGAATGAGGCTGAAGAGAGGCTTTCTCAAGCTTCTACAGCACTTGCAGAGGCCAAAAAGGGTCTAGAGCAAGCTGCTAAAAAAGCTGATCAGATCCGCTCAGATTGCAAAGCTCGAGCAGAAGCGATTCGGCTTGAGAGCGAAAAACGTACCGTTGAAGAAATGGCACGTATAAAGCAAGGCGCAGCATCTGACTTGAATGCTGAGGCATCAAGAGTCAGTAATCAGCTTCGTTTAGAGGCTGCACGTTTGGCTATTGAAAAAGCTCTTGCTGTAATGCCAGCCAAACTCGACAAAAAAGCTCAGGCCAAATTGGTTAGTCAGTCCATTAAAACCATGGGTGAAGCTTGATGCCTCTTCTGAATACAATTACAACTCCGTACGCAGAAGCTTTTCTACAAGTTTCAGCCAGCCTTAAGGAGGTTGACAAGGTTGTTGATCAGGCTAAGGACATACTCGCCCTTTGGAAGGAATGCCCTGAGTTAAGTGAAGCCATGTCATCCCCTGTCTTAGAAGTGGAAGCTAAGAAGGCAGCTTTGGAGAAGCTTTTTGGCAAGCAAGTAACTCCTTCATTCCTCAACTTGTTAAAACTTTTAGCTGATCGGCAAAGAATTGGCTTTCTCGATTCAGTCCTTGAGCGTTTGCTAGAGCTTTATCGTGAACAAAGAAACATAGCTCTTGTGACAATCACTTCAGCTTCGGATCTGAATGATGAGCAGGAGTCTGAACTTCTCAAGAAAGTTCAAACTGTTGCTGGCACTGAAAATCTCGAGGTAAACCTTTTGGTTGACCCTGAATTGATCGGGGGCTTCGTTGTCAATGTTGGCTCTAAGGTCATTGACGCTAGTCTTGCCGGTCAGATTCGTCGACTAGGACTTGCTTTGGCTAAGGTCACGTAGATCTTTCCCTAACAACCTAATCTCCCAAACCCTTTTTAACTCAATATCAATCTCCTCCCATGGTTTCTATACGTCCCGACGAGATCAGTTCGATCCTTAAAAAACAGATCACTGATTATGACAAGTCCGTTTCCGTAAGCAATGTCGGTACTGTTCTCCAGGTTGGTGACGGTATTGCTCGTATCTATGGCCTTGAGCAGGTCATGGCTGGTGAATTGGTTGAATTTGAGGATGGAACAGAAGGGATTGCTCTGAATCTTGAAGATGACAATGTTGGGGCGGTGTTAATGGGTGAGGGATTAGGAATCCAAGAGGGCAGCACAGTTAAAGCAACAGGAAAAATCGCATCAGTCCCTGTTGGAGAGGCAACTTTAGGCCGTGTTGTAAACCCCCTAGGACAGCCTGTAGATGGCAATGGCGAAATTAAAAACAGCGAATCTCGTTTAATTGAGTCAATTGCTCCTGGAATTATTAAAAGAAAGTCTGTGCACGAGCCAATGCAGACTGGGATCACTTCTATCGATGCAATGATTCCTATTGGACGGGGACAAAGGGAATTGATTATTGGCGACCGTCAAACTGGTAAAACAGCAATTGCACTAGACACAATCATTAATCAAAAAGGTGAGGATGTCGTATGTGTATATGTCGCAATCGGCCAGAAGTCAGCCTCAGTTGCAAATGTGGTTGAGGTTCTTAGAGAGAAAGGGGCATTGGATTACACGGTTATTGTCAATGCGAGTGCATCTGATCCAGCAGCATTGCAATACCTGGCTCCATATACCGGTGCAGCTATTGCTGAGTACTTTATGTACAAAGGAAAGGCCACACTTGTCATTTATGACGATTTAACCAAGCAGGCTCAGGCTTATCGTCAAATGTCGCTACTTCTGCGACGTCCGCCTGGTCGAGAAGCCTATCCAGGAGATGTTTTTTACCTTCATAGCCGTTTGCTTGAAAGAGCAGCAAAGTTGTCAGATGCTATGGGTAAGGGCTCTATGACTGCCTTACCCATAATTGAAACTCAGGCAGGTGATGTTTCTGCATATATTCCTACTAATGTGATATCTATCACAGACGGACAGATTTTCCTTAGTTCAGACTTATTTAATTCAGGCTTACGCCCTGCTATCAATGTTGGTATATCGGTAAGTCGTGTAGGTGGCGCTGCTCAGACAAAAGCAATTAAGAAGATTGCTGGAACATTGAAATTAGAACTTGCTCAGTTTGATGAGTTGGCTGCGTTTTCACAATTTGCTTCTGATTTGGATGAAGCTACCCAGAAGCAGTTAGGTAGGGGTAAGCGTTTGAGAGAACTTCTTAAGCAGCCTCAATTTGACCCTTTAAATCTTGCCGAACAAGTTGCAATTGTGTACGCGGGAGTTAAAGGAATGATTGATGATGTTCCTGAGGAGCAGGTTACAGAGTTTGCTAGAGAGTTACGTGATTACTTAAAAACTAATAAGCCTGATTACCTGTCACAGGTACAAAAAGAGAAGGTTCTTAGTGAAGATTCTGAGAAGGCTCTCAAAGACTCCATCAATGAGGTGAAGTCATCGATGCTGGCTGCAGCCTGATCCTTTAAGAAATACAGGAGAACATCACTTATGGCCAATCTTAAGGACATCCGAGACAGGATTGTTTCGGTTAAAAACACACGCAAGATCACTGAGGCAATGCGGTTGGTGGCTGCGGCAAAAGTGCGTCGGGCACAGGAACAGGTTCTTAGGAGCCGTCCTTTTGCAGATCGCTTAGCACGTGTATTGGAGAACATTCAATCTCGGATGCGCTTTGAGATGGCGGATGCCCCTCTTTTGAAAACAAGGAACATCAGCTCTATTACTTTGGTTGCTGTGACTGGGGACCGAGGCCTTTGTGGAGGTTATAACTCCAACATCATTAAGAGAACCGAACAGCGTTATGCAGAATTGAAGGGCCAAGGTTATAGCCCTGATCTTGTATTGATTGGTCGTAAAGCTATTGGTTATTTTCAAAATCGATCCAGCCAATATTCGATCCGCTCAACTTTTGCCGACTTGGAACAAGTTCCAACTGCTGACGATGCAGAATCAATTACTAGTGAAGTATTAGCTGAATTCCTTTCTGAAAGTACTGACAGGGTTGAACTGATTTATACCAAGTTCATTAACCTTGTGAGCTGCAACCCTGTTGTTCAAACTCTTCTGCCTCTAGACCCGCAAGGAATAGCCGAGGCAGATGACGAAATCTTTAGGCTTACAACAAAGGATAGTCGCCTAACTGTTGAAAAGACCTCAGGACCTTCTAATGAACAGCCTCCTTTGCCTTCAGACATAGTTTTTGAGCAAAGTCCTGAGCAACTACTTAATTCTCTGTTGCCGTTATATCTTCAAAACCAACTGTTACGTGCATTGCAAGAATCAGCTGCTTCTGAATTGGCTAGTCGTATGACAGCAATGAATAATGCTAGTGATAATGCTAAGGAACTAGCAAAGACACTTACTTTGGATTACAACAAAGCCCGTCAAGCTGCAATTACTCAAGAAATATTGGAGGTAGTAGGAGGTTCCTGCGCTTGATTTTGAGTTTTTAATTAACTCTTTATTACTCTGTTCCGTGGATTTATATTGATTTTCATTTAAGCAATTTCTTGATGAAATTGAAAATGCTCAATTTAGAGTTGACCTGGCCAGAACAAGTCTCTCTTAAGGATCTGCGAAAATGGATTCGAGATCAGATTTCTGATCACGGTTATCCCTTAAGGTGGGCGGTGACTTCCATTGAGACTATTAGTAGAACAGAGGATAGAAAACTAAAGATTGAAGCTGTGGTGATTCTTTCTAAGCCTGAAGAACTTGAAGGTTTAGCTCCTTAGGTTTTTGCGAGATGACCTCTAAGGCAGTGTCGGAGTCCTTCCCCACCCTCATGGTGGTCCCCTCGGGAATAGGTTGTGCGATCGGTGGATTTGCTGGTGATGCAATCCCAGCGGCTCGTCTTTTGGCAGCTGCGAGTGGGTGCTTGATTACACATCCGAATGTTTTGAATGCTGCCTCTCTTTATTGGAGAGACTCTCGCCTTCATTATGTAGAGGGGTATTCTCTTGATCGTTTTGCTGCAGGGGAGATCGCTTTAAGGCCTGTTAGGAAGCAACGAATAGGTTTAATTCTTGATCGAGGTATTGAGACAGAGTTGCTTTACCGGCATTTGCAAGTAGTTGATGCATGCCGAACTAGTCTTGGACTGGATATTGGCCCCATTACAAAAACGGATCTTCCTTTAGAAGTCAGATTGAATTCTGGATATAGCGGTATTAGTTGGGGAGATCTTCTTCATCCAGATGCTTTATTAAGGGCTGGCAGAAAACTTATCAATTCTGGTGCGACAGCCCTTGCGGTAGTCACCCGATTTCCAGATGATCATGATAGTGAGATCGTTGTTGATTATCGACGGGGTACTGGTGTCGATGCTTTAGCCGGTGCAGAGGCAGTTATCAGTCATTTGTTGGTGAAAGAGTTTGGGTTGCCTTGTGCTCATGCCCCTGCACTTTCTCCGTTACCTTTAGACCATTCCCTAGATCCACGAGCTGCTGGGGAAGAGTTGGGCTATTCATTTTTGCCTTGTGTACTCGTCGGTCTTAGTAGTGCTCCTGATTTGGTTTCTCTGCAAGGAGTGGATAATTGCTCTATGGGGTCTTCAGCCTTAGATATTAAACCGGCTGATCTCGCCGCTATAGTCGCTCCAGTAAGCGCATTAGGAGGGGAGGCGGTCTTGGCTTGTATAGAGAAAGGAGTGCCTTTAATTACAGTTGAAAACCCAACTTCAATAGATGTAAACCCAGAATCCTTAGGAATAGACAAAATTAGTTTGGGGGGTGGAGGTCAAATGCTTTTGCGTGCAAGAAACTATCCTGAAGCTGCTGGCTTGATAATGCTTTTACGCGAGGGCATAAATGTTCAGTCTCTATTTCGGCCAGTGTGTCCTTTAGAGATCATCGATTGATTCCTTGAGTGAGGTACGTCGAATAATGGTCGCCTTGATAAAGCTTTGATAGCCATATCTTCTGTAATCAGCGCAAACAAGCCATTGGATGTCGAGGAGGTACCCCAAGAGCTTTTGCAACACCTGGGTGACATACTGATCCTCTAACTGTATTAAGACCAGAGAGTAGCTCTGGTCTCTCACTAACTGCTTTTTCTAACCCTCGACCGGCAACCCCCAGGATGTACGGGAGTGTCACACTTACTAGTGCTTCTGTGGAGGTGAAAGGTACTGCACCAGGCATATTGCCTACGGCATAGTGTTGTACTCCGTGAATAGTGACGGTTGGATTGGTGTGAGTAGTTTCTAAACTTGTCGCAACACAACCACCTTGGTCTATTGCTACATCCACAATCACGGAATTGGCTTTCATTTGCTTCACTAATTCTTCATCGACCAATGTGGGTGCGCGTCCTCCGGGGGTTAGCACAGCCCCAATTAAAAGGTCTGCAGACGGAATGAGCCTTTCAAGTAAGCCTCTGCTGCTCACTATGCTAATAAGTCTTCCTCTTCTGTCTGCTTCTAGATTGCGCAGTCTTTCCGGAGAACGATCTAGAAGCATGACTTCTGCATCCATTGCGGCTGCAAGCCTTGCTGCATTCCACCCCACTGTGCCTGCCCCTAAAACGATTACCCTTGCAGGCCTCACTCCTGTACAGCCCCCTATAAGAACACCACTGCCTCCGTGGGGCCGCTCAAGTAGATGGGCACCCACTTGAGCGGCTAGGCGCCCAGCAATTTCGCTCATGGGAGCTAGTAGAGGCAGGGTGCCACTTTCCATTTGAACTGTTTCATATCCCAGCCCTGTGGTTCCAGCTTCAAGTAGGGCTTTGCCGACATTGGGATAAGCTGCGAGGTGTAGATATGTGAATAGCACCATATCTGGCCTGAGGAAAGTGAACTCCTCTTCTTGAGGCTCTTTGACTTTTACAATCAGATGCGCTGACCAGGCCTCTTCACGGCTGACAATCTTGGCGCCTGCCCTTGCAAATGAATCGTCTCCAATGCCCGCACCAGAACCAGCGCCAGCTTGAACTAGTACCTCTAATCCTTGTGTAGTTAGTTCCCTTACTCCATCTGGGGTAAGGGCTACTCTTAGCTCATCTGCTTTGATTTCAGTGGGAACACCGATGCTGGCCATCGGAGCAGAAAGTACAGAAGACGCCATAGGCGACAGTAACTACCCATAGCTTGGCTACATCATCACGAACTGACCAGGCTTTGTTTTAATTATGACTATGAAAATGGCTTAAATAAGAGATTTATTCGTCAAGTCAGCTTTGAACTTCTACTAGGTGTGAGGCCATATAAATTTTGTTTTAATAGTATTTGCAATACCGCAGCGGGGATTTGGTCGACCTGGTATTTGCTTCGAATTGATGAACTCGATGACGCAGGGATTTGTAAAGGCAAAAGATCAATGTTTGCTCCTAAGCGTTGTAAAACCTCTAGATGATCTTGTTGGACCGGCCAACCTTCTCTAGGGACTATTGCAAGACGTGCTTTCTCAAAAATTGCTTTTGTCTGTGACCAGGTTGGAATTTGTTGGGCAAGATCACTTCCCACAACAAAAACCAGCTCTTGATTTGGCCAAAATAACGCAGCTCTTTCTAAGGTCTCTACTGTCCATGGACTACTAACATCCTGTTTGATCTCTAAATTAGGATTGTTAATTTCTTGGACAAGAGCCATTAGCAAGCTTTGTCGATGTTGGAGAGAGACAGTATGACTTTTCATTGGATTGTCACTTGCCCAAGTTATTACTTTTGGGAATAGCCTCAGGAGGCCCTCTAAGAGAGCCTGGTGTCCAGATGTTGGAGGGTCTGCACTGGTCCCAAGGAGGGCAATTTGATTCCCATTTTTGATCATGGAAGCAAGGCCTTGGTTGCCTGGGGATCAATCGTTAATTGCTTGGGCCAAAATATAAGTAAGCGTTTGACTTGAGGATCACAATCTGCAAGTCGCCTTAAAAGGGCTCTTGGTTGTGCCCCTTTTAAATGATTTCCAGTTAATAGTTCTTTCGCGGCTAGTCGACCAGTAAGTTTCGTAGTGTGAATAGCAAGAGCAGCTTGGGCTATGGCAACAGGAGCTGTAGGGGCTAGAGCGACTCCACCTGTAAAGGGAGAGGCAAATAATAGAAATTGTCGTAAAGCTCCAAGAAGCAATTGAATGAATATTTGAACTCCTCCTAGAAGGGCGTTGTATCCAGAGAGTGTTCTAATCAACTCTTTAGCCTTAGAACCACTCACTTGTATTTCATAGACCTTGCATAGTTGCATTACTAGTGCTGTGTCAAATGCTAATCCGCCAGCGAGGTCTAAAAGGATAAGAGGGTTTGCTGCAACGCCTGATGCTTTCATGGCTGCAAATCGTCCTATTAGTCCTTGTGCTTCTGCTTTGTTTTTTCGCAAACGAAGGTGCTGTAGGCTTTGAAAAAATTGATCTGCTTGCTTAAGGGAATTGAGGGCTAGAAGAAGTTCTCCATGGCAAGTAAGAAGTGATTTTAAGGCTTTTCTTAGCGGTTTTATTTTTGGATGAGTTGGATGGCTCCTGACTCGCCCGTCAGCTAGCACCCTGGCAGTTCGAGGTGCGGCGGAAATTGCTTGAATGTCTAAGAACTTTGCTTCCATCGGCAAACGATTAGAAATACTGGAAATCAATTCATCACGTTCACTAGGGGTCCATTGATCACATTGATTTAGAACAATCATTATTGGTTTCCCGTTTTTTGATAGCGACTCGATAGCGTCTATCTCTACTGTGGTGATATCGCTATCAAGGACTAATAAAACTATATCTGCTTGTAGAGCAACACGTGCTGCAAGTCTTGCTCGTCCTTCTGCTGAAATCTCGTCTATTCCTGGTGTGTCAATTAGCTCAACTCGATTAATGTTCTTTATGGGTTCATTCCAGAGAGCTGATTGTATATACCTTGTACAGCCATGTGCTACATCTGTATCAAAAACTTTTTCATTAATTAGAGCATTTGCCAAACTGGATTTTCCAACCCCAACACGCCCAAAGATTGCTATTCGAAAGGACCTCTTCATTAATCTGTCTATTTGCTTGTCTAGGTTTATAAGCTCTCCTGCTAGTTGACTGGATTCTCTATGACTCAATTTTAGATTGTTTCGCCAACTCTTAAGAAGAAGGCGACATCTATCGGCAGTTGAAGGCGTAGTGGTTGTGTTCATTTTGTTGACTTCCTTCTCCACCCTGCCAAAACTTCCAATATTGCGTCTGCACCAATGACTCCTACGAAGCCACCGAATTCATCTACAACTACTCGCACGTTGTCTTTATCATCTTGGAAATTACTTAAAAGTAGATCAGCTCTAATCATCTCAGGTACAAATTCCACTTTTTGGCTTAGGTCAGTTGGTGTTAGATCACCTTTCTCTTCTATAAGAGCGATTAATAGTCGTTCTCGGCTGGCTACACCTAAAACCTTGTCAACACCCTCTCCAAGTACGACCCACCAAGGAGCATTGTTGGCTAGAAGACTGGATTTGATCGTCGAAAGACTTGATAAGCCATCGAGAGTAGGAGCAGCTACTCGAGGAGTCATTAGGTCTCGAGCTGTTAGATCATTTAGTTGAAACACCTTTGAGATCATTGCAGCTTCATCGGCTTCTATTTGGCCTTTTAAGGAGCCTATTTTTGCTAGTTCTCGTATTTCGTCTTCATCGGTACTGATTTCATTTTCTGCTGTTATTGCTGGTAGCAGATGTTCAAGTAGTAAAACTAATGGACGCATTACTAGGCCTAAGAAGTGCAGAATAGGCGCACTTGCTAGAGAAACCTCTAGTGCCAGACGACTACCAATTGACTTTGGAAGGATCTCTCCGAGCATTATTACTAATACGGTTAAACCAATAGAGAAAATTGGTAATGCAACTCCGCTTATCGCGCGTGCCTCGAAGACAGATGCGGCGAACCCGCCAAGCATAAGACTGCCAAAGATATTGAAACCATTATTCGCTATTACTAGTACAGAAAGGGTTCTACCTAGATGTTTGCGTAATTTCGCTAGACGTCTTGCCCCGGTGATGGGTTTAGGTCTTTCGGCTAGTTCATGGACACGTAAAGGGTTTACGGTTAAAAGTGCTGCTTCTATGCCTGAGCAAAGTGCAGACCCTGCCACAACTATTACAACAAGTATTGCCAAGAAAAGTATGTCTGTGCTCATTTTAATGAAACACCAAGAGAGTTTTCGAAGAGGCTTTTTTCGAGGGAGGGGTTCAACTGAATTGTTGGAAAATCAGTTTTCAACATTTTTAGTCTTGCTTACTCTGAGCTCATCGCAAGTTCTCCTTTTAAAATAAAAGCTTTGGATAATATGTAAATTGTGCCGTCAACTTTCAAGTTGGCCATGTTGAGAGGCGAAAACTCTTGAAATGCTGCTGTTCAAGACAACTTCTTTTTAGATCAGACTGCAAAGAGGTAAAGCAACTAAGTCAAGAGTCGGCAATTCTCTACTTGGACTGCTTAAAGCAGATTTGTTTTTCAAGTGACTGTTTTGAATACTTTTTTTAATCGCCGAGAACGCTTTATAGCGAAATTGAATGGGAAGGCGGCTGTTGTCCCCGCTGCTCAGCTCGTGACCCATCATGCAGATTGCCACTATCCCTTTCGGCAGAATAGTGATTTTTGGTATCTCACTGGATTTGATGAACCTGATGCTGTCGCTTTGTTTCTTCCATACAGACCTAAGGGTGAACGATTTGTACTATTTGTTCACCCTAAAGAGCCAGGTGCAGAAGTTTGGAATGGGTTCCGTTCTGGGATTGAGGGTGCTGTTGCTGACTTCGGTGCTGATATAGCCCATCCTCTTGCTGAGTTGCCTCAGCGACTCTCGGATTATTTGATTGGCTCTGAGGGAATAGTTTTTCGAGTGGGGAAGCATCCTCATGTCGAATCTTTGGTCTTAAGACTTTGGGGAGAGCAACTAGATCACTTTCAGAGGACTGGTTCGGGAGCTTTATCTCTTGAAGCTCCATGTCCACTGTTACATCAGTTGCGACTTTTAAAAGATGGCAATGAGGTTGAAAGGCTTAGAAAAGCCATCAGAATTTCAGCTGAAGCACATGAGCTTGCAAGGAAGAAAGTTCGACCTGGAATGAACGAGAGAGAAATCCAATCATTAATCGAGCAATATTTTCTTGATGCAGGGGCTAGAGGCCCAGCTTATGGGTCGATTGTTGCGGGAGGAGACAATGCTTGCGTTTTGCATTACACCGCAAATAATTCTGAACTACGTGATGGGGACCTTTTATTGATCGATGCAGGGTGCTCACTCCCCGATTATTACAACGGAGATATTACGAGGACTTTCCCAATTAATGGAAGATTCACTCCGGAACAGAGAGAGCTTTATGAGGTTGTTCTTTCTGCGCAGAAAGCGGCTATTGAGTCGGTGACCCCAGGCCAAAATGCTGAAGGAGTGCATGCCGTAGCTGTTCGTTCTTTGGTCGAGGGTTTGTTAGAGCTTGGTCTCCTAAAAGGCACTATTGACGAGGTGATAGAAAAGGGTGCATATCGTCATCTTTATATGCATAAAACGGGACACTGGTTAGGGCTTGACGTTCATGATGTAGGAGCGTATAGGCTGGGTGAATATCCAGTTGATCTTCAGTCAGGGATGGTTCTGACTGTTGAGCCGGGTTTATATATAAGCGATCGATTGCCTGTTCCAGATGGACAGCCTGCTATTAAAGAAGAATGGAAAGGGATCGGTATTCGAATCGAAGATGATGTATTAGTTACCAAAGATGGTCATGAGGTGTTAAGTGGAGAGGCAAAATCCTCTGTTCAATCTATGCAGGACTAAATAAAGCAATTATATTTTTTGTCCTTTTACAAGTTATGCAAATGATCTAGAAGTTCATTGGTGGATCTCAGGATTTTGTCTGCTCCTGCTTCCTTTAGCTTGTGTTCATAGGCTTTTCTCGCAGCGCGCTTCTCGGCTTTTTGTAGATGAGGTGGGGCTATGCCAAAACTTATGAAACGTTGTTTTGGATTTTCCTCCCTGGCATTTATAACAGTAAGAACATCTGCAACAGTGTCACCTAAATAAGTTATTGGCCGAGTTTCATTTTCAAGATCTTTCCCTGCAAGCTTTGTGGCCAATTTAATTAGGCCTGTTGGATCTGGCTTTTCAGGCGCTTCTCCCATGGCAATTAAAGGAGGTTTTTTTAAGCCCAACCGGTTTTCTAAGACAAACTTTGCAGAGGGAGGTTCTGCCCCGCTTAAAAACCCCCACGAGAACCCTCTCAAGTTGAGTTCCGTAAAGAAAGCTTTTTCTACTAGAAGTGGCTCATTAAGGATAAATCCGTTCCATTGGCTTGTTTCACCATCTGGATTGCCTCCGAAATAGAAGTCGCTGAAAACATCTATTAATTCTTTTTCACTTGGTAGCTCCTTGGATAACCCTTTTGCTTCCTTATGCCTGCTGATGAGCTCAAAACTTAAATACCAATCATTATTCCAGTTCCCTTCGGCTTTGAGCGTGTCTATGTCCTCTGAATCAGGACGCCATCCTATGAAGTGAAAAACGGTTTCTTTTATGGCCAGCCGGTAGCTTTTTGAAACATCCCGAATGACACCGTCAATATCAAATAGAAGAAGACCTTGCAAGTTAAGAACCTAAAGTGAGTATGGGGGCTGTTAGGTTAGATCTTCATTGAGATTGTTTGATCATTTAAAGCATGACGGTTTCTGAAGGTGCTTCCGCTGAGAAGGAGGTTGGCATGACATCGGCTAATGAAGCTGAAGAGGCGGCTCAGAAGGGTAAAGGCACTCCTGATGATTCAAATCAAGGCCGCCCTGTAGTCCTTGGAGGAGCTGCCGCTGCGCTAGCTAACGCAACGATTGATGCAGACGGGGTCCCATCAGGTCATACGCCAAAGGCGGATGAGGGGCGCTTTCTTTTAAAAATTCTTTGGCTTCCAGATAATGTTGCGTTAGCAGTTGATCAGATAGTTGGAGGTGGTCCTAGCCCGTTAACTGCATATTTTTTCTGGCCAAGGGAAGATGCATGGGAGACGTTGAAGTCGGAGTTGGAAGGTAAAAGTTGGATTACAGAGAATGAAAGAGTTGAAGTATTGAATAAGGCCACAGAGGTAATTAATTACTGGCAAGAAGAAGGGAAAGGAAAGAGTCTAGAAGAAGCAAAGTTAAAGTTTCCTGATGTCACTTTTTGCGGAACCGCTTAGAAAGTAACTTTGTTGTTCAAGTTTAAAAGTAGTTAATGTTGAATATAATCGAATATTTTGTTATTTTATCCCTTTTGCTGCTCTTTCGAAGTCATCAGATGCTTTGACTGTTTCTTTCACATTAAATAAGTCTTCTGCAAGTCGGGGGCTTATGGTAAAGGTGTTTAACCCTTCATTTAAAAGGCTGACGATATCACTTTTTTTTCTGATGCTTGCGACAAGAATCTTGCAGTTACTATTAATATTATCTAGAGTCTTTTGCATTGAAACTAGTTCTGAGAATGCATCAATTCCTAGGTCACTAATTCGGCCCATATATGGCGCAATATATTCAACTCCAATGGCAGCCGCAATTAGAATCTGCTGAATTTCATAGCATGCTGTGAATGTTATTGAAAGATTTGACTTGATAAGTTCCTTGGCTGCTTGGCTTCCTTGAAAAGTTATAGGCACCTTTATATAAACATTTAGGTCCTTAGTCGCTAATTCACCAAGAGCTATTCCGCATTCAAATAGCTCTTGATAGGTGCCTCCCCAAGCTTGAAAATGTATTTCTTTGCACCCAAGTGACTCAGCTTTTCTGGCGAGGAATTTTAAAGAATTAATTGTGCAAGGTTGCTTAGCTTGCCTTAAAAGAGTTGGGTTTGTTGTGATTCCTGAAAATATCCCTATTGGCATCCACCTTTCCCAGAGCAAGGGATCGGCATTATCTAAAAGCAGTGAAAAATTCACAAAAACTCCCTTTCACTTAGGGATTAATCATGATTTTGGGTTACTCGCCTGGGCTCTAGCTCTAGCTCGATTATATTTTTCTTCAGCTTTTAATTTTTCTGAAGAGTTAGCTGAAGTAATTAATTGATCTAATTCAGTCTTGGCTTTTTCGAGTTCAGCTTCAGCAATATTGGTATCAATATTAGTACCAAGTTCAGCACCATTAACTAAAACAGTGACATCGTCTGCTTCCACTTCTGCAAAGCCTCCCATTAGTGCAATTGAGCTCCAATTGCCATTAGATAGTACTTGAAGTACACCTATATCTATTGCAGTAACAAGAGAGATATGACCAGGGAGTATCCCTAATAAGCCTGTTGTGCTTGGGAGAATTACTTCATCAGCGATGCCATCAAACACACTTTGATCAGGCGCGAGCACTCGGAGGGTGAGGGTCATTTGCAGAATGAGTTTAGGGGAGTAGTTTTAAGTTGAGGCCTCATAGGTATCGGATGACTCTAGGTAGAACTATTTAAGGCTTAGAGGATGTCAGCTTTTTGCTTCAGCAGATATTTTTTCTGCTTTTGCTTTTACTTCTTCAATGTTTCCTACTAGGTAGAAAGCTTGTTCAGGTAGATGATCAAGTTCTCCTGCAAGAATCATGTTGAAACCTGCAATTGTTTCTTCAAGCTTTACGTACTTGCCAGACATACCTGTGAAGATCTCGGCTACGAAAAATGGCTGGGAGAGGAACTTTTCGATTTTCCTTGCTCTGTCAACTGTTTTACGGTCCTCTTCAGATAGCTCATCTAAGCCCAGGATTGCAATGATGTCTTGAAGTTCTTTGTACCTTTGTAGTGTTGATTGAACGGCTCTGGCAGTGTTGTAATGCTCTTCACCAACCACTGAAGGTTGGAGCATAGTGCTTGTTGAATCTAGAGGGTCAACAGCTGGATAGATTCCTTTTGCAGCTAAAGCCCTGGCTAGAACAGTAGTTGCATCTAAGTGAGCAAAAGTGGTTGCTGGTGCAGGATCGGTGAGGTCATCTGCTGGGACATATACAGCTTGAATTGAAGTAATTGAGCCTTCAAGAGTTGAAGTAATCCTTTCTTGGAGTTCTCCTACATCAGTTCCAAGTGTTGGTTGGTATCCAACAGCAGAAGGCATTCGGCCTAAAAGTGCAGAAACCTCTGATCCCGCCTGAACGAAGCGGAAGATGTTATCTACAAAAAGAAGAACATCTTGCTTGTTTACATCACGAAAATGCTCAGCCATTGTGAGTGCTGAGAGCCCTACTCTCATACGAGCGCCTGGGGGCTCGTTCATTTGTCCGAAGCAGAGTGCAACTTTTGATTGCTTTAAGTCATTAGCATTAATCACACCAGACTCTTTGAATTCTTCATATAAATCGTTTCCTTCTCTAGTCCTTTCGCCAACTCCTCCAAATACAGATACTCCGCCATGTTCTTTAGCAATGTTGTTGATCAGTTCTTGGATAAGAACTGTCTTACCGACTCCAGCCCCTCCAAATAGACCAACTTTCCCCCCTTGGCGGTAAGGGGCTAACAAGTCAATTACTTTGATGCCTGTTTCAAAAACTTTAGGCTTAGTTTCCAGCTCAGTTAACTTTGGGGCTGGACGATGAATGGGTGCTGTAGAAGATGTTGTAACAGGTCCCTGCTCATCTACTGGTTCACCTAGAACATTAAAAATTCTCCCAAGAGTTGCCTCTCCTACAGGAACGGAAATTGGGGAACCTGTATCAAGCGCCTCCATGCCTCTTACAAGACCATCGGTGCTGCTCATGGCAACGGCCCGAACTCTGTGGTCTCCAAGGAGTTGCTGAACTTCCGCAGTTAAAGCAACGTCTTGACCTGCAGGATTTTTACCCTCAATTCTTAAAGCGTTGAGAATTTTTGGCAATTTCCCTGCGGGAAATTCCACATCTAGTACAGGACCAATTACCTGGCGAACAACACCCTTATTGTCGGTGGAGGCAGGAGCAGCAACGGCCATGAGAAACGAAAAAAATGCGTGGGTGCGCGATTAGCGCATGCTCTTCAGTAGCGGCGCAAGACTACCACTTTGAGGGATTCTTGTATGGGGGTTCGGTCACCCGCACAGACTAATAGTAGTCTCAATGCACCTTAAGGAATAAGTTGGCACTCGTCGGACTCGAGTGCTAACTCATTCTGACTTGTGGCGTTAAAACGCCTTTTTTAGCTACTGAATTCACTCATGGCAGCTGTATCTCTTAGTGTTTCCACAGTTAAACCTCTTGGAGACAGGGTTTTTGTAAAAGTCTCTGAATCAGAAGAGAAAACAGCGGGGGGGATTCTTCTTCCAGATACCGCTAAAGAAAAGCCCCAAGTTGGCGAGGTCGCCCAAGTTGGTCCCGGCAAGCGAAATGATGATGGTTCTCGTCAGACTCCTGAAATAGGTGTCGGGGACAAAGTTCTCTACAGCAAGTATGCCGGTACAGACATAAAGCTTGGTGGTGACGAATATGTCCTTTTGTCCGAGAAGGACATTTTGGCTGTCGTTAACTGAGCTTTCAGTTCAAATTCTTCTTTCTAACTCACCACACTCCTTAAAGGAAAACGCCTCCCATGGCTAAGCGCATCATTTACAACGAGCAAGCCCGTCGTGCTCTAGAACGCGGAATTGACATCCTTGCCGAATCTGTCGCAGTGACCCTTGGTCCTAAAGGACGCAACGTGGTTCTTGAGAAGAAGTTCGGAGCTCCTCAGATCATTAATGATGGTGTAACCATCGCAAAAGAGATAGAACTTGAGGACCACATTGAAAACACAGGCGTTGCACTTATCCGTCAAGCCGCATCAAAAACAAATGATGCTGCTGGTGATGGCACAACTACAGCAACTGTTTTGGCCCATGCAATGGTTAAGGCAGGTCTGAGAAATGTTGCTGCTGGTGCTAATGCAATAACTCTCAAAAGAGGTATTGATAAGGCTGCAGATTTCCTCGTGAAAAAAATTGAAGAGAATGCGAAGCCTATAAGTGATAGCAACGCCATTGCACAATGTGGAACTATTGCTGCTGGAAATGATGAAGAAGTGGGTCAGATGATTGCTGATGCCATGGATAAAGTTGGCAAAGAAGGCGTGATTTCCCTTGAAGAGGGAAAATCTATGACTACTGAACTAGAAGTCACTGAAGGAATGCGCTTCGACAAGGGATATATCTCTCCATACTTTGCAACAGATACTGAGAGGATGGAGGCAGTACTTGATGAGCCTTACATTCTCCTTACAGATAAGAAAATTGCACTTGTTCAAGATCTGGTCCCAGTCTTAGAACAGGTTGCTCGTACTGGTAAGCCTCTTTTGATAATTGCTGAAGATATAGAAAAAGAAGCTCTTGCAACTTTGGTGGTTAATAGATTGCGAGGTGTTCTTAATGTTGCTGCTGTTAAGGCTCCTGGCTTTGGCGACAGGCGAAAGGCAATGCTTGAGGATATGGCTGTTTTAACTAATGGTCAGTTGATTACTGAAGATGCAGGTTTGAAATTAGAGAATGCCAAGTTGGAGATGCTTGGAACAGCACGCAGAGTAACCATTAATAAAGACACCAGCACAATTGTTGCTGAAGGGAATGAAGCTGCTGTTAAAGCTCGTTGTGAGCAGATCAAGAAGCAGATGGATGAGACTGAGTCCACTTATGACAAAGAGAAACTTCAAGAAAGACTTGCCAAGCTCGCTGGGGGAGTGGCTGTAGTCAAGGTAGGTGCAGCTACTGAGACAGAGATGAAGGATAAAAAACTACGTCTTGAGGATGCTATTAATGCAACTAAAGCTGCTGTTGAGGAGGGAATTGTCCCTGGAGGTGGCACAACTTTGGCTCATTTGGCACCAGCACTTAAGGACTGGGCAAATAGCAACCTTAAAGGTGAGGAGCTTATTGGGGCGAATATAGTTGAGTCTGCTTTGACATCTCCGTTGATGAGAATTGCAGAAAACGCAGGCGCTAATGGTGCAGTGGTCGCAGAAAATGTTAAATCAAAGCCAATTAGCGATGGTTATAACGCTGCCACAGGTGAGTATGTAGATATGTTGGTCGCTGGCATTGTTGATCCAGCCAAAGTCACGAGATCTGGCCTTCAAAATGCAGCATCAATTGCTGGGATGGTTCTCACTACTGAGTGCATCGTTGCTGATCTGCCAGAGAAGAAGGAAGCTGCACCTGCTGGCGGTGGAGCAGGAATGGGCGGAGATTTTGATTATTGATAAACCCGCTAAATAACCAATAAAAAAGAGGGTATTAAACCCTCTTTTTTATTGGTTATTAGTTTATTTTTCTTGAGACATGATTAATTCTACTAATTGAGATTTGGTGAGCCTAGAGGCCTTGTCTGGCATTTTTAGAATGGACTTTAGTTCTTGATTTGTTTTAAACATAAGTTTTTCTTTCTTCTCTTCAATAATTAATTTTTCTATGGATTTTTCATTGGATAAAATGCTATGGATTAATTCTGCTTTATTTAGCCCTGAGGTCAGTTTAATCCCGTTTAGCAGAGCCCTTAATTGATCATTTGTTTTAGAAGATAGTAATTGTTTCCTTTTCTCAAGAAGAAGTTTCTCTCGCTTTGCTTTCTTTGCTTTTTCATAAGGTGTGATTATTAAATTGAAAATCACTTCACCAAGTGCATCAAGCAGGAGAACTCCTCCGAAAATAAAATGCCGGATGGCATTGTCTTTACTGTCCCTGTCTTTTGACTCTTTGTAGGACATGCTTACCTCAGCCACCCTGCGCTGAGAATTATTGCCAGGCTTAGAAAGATTGCTAAACAAGTCCAGGTAACTCTATTTAGTGCAGCTTCAGCACTGCTTGCACTTGTAAACATTGAGCTTCCACTAGCTGCAAGTCCTCCCATTCCATCCCCTTTAGGACTATGGAGAAGCACAAGGATAATTAGCAGAACTCCTGAGGAGACCCAAGTCCAAGTAAGTAAGGAAGTGATCATTTAAATATTTTAGAGAGAGGGTGGTGTCTTTTTTTTGTTTTTTTTAGACAGGCTGTGGCAGAGGGTCTTTGCGTTGTGGTGATTCAATAGATTCAATTAAAGATCTCCCTGTCATGGCTTCTGGCTTGGGAAGGTTTAGAAGCTGAAGAAGGGTAGGTGCAATATCTGCAAGGCCTCCATCTTCTCTGAGGCGGATAGCATTTCCATGCCCAATTAATTTTCTGCCTTCTCCTTCAACAAGTATTACTGGTACAGGGTTTGTAGTGTGGGCAGTCCATGCTTCTCCGTTAGGACCTTCCATTAATTCGGCATTGCCGTGGTCAGCAGTGATTAAAAGTGTCCCGCTCATTCGACCGGTTGCTTCTAAGAGTTTTCCAATACAACGGTCAACAGTTGTTATTGCCTGTTTTGTTGCTTCCATCTGGCCAGTGTGACCAACCATGTCGGGATTTGCATAGTTAATGACTATCAAGGAATAAATACCTCGCTCAATTGCAGCTGAGCAACTTTCAGTCAGTGCATCTGCAGCCATGGCTGGTGAGAGGTCATACGTTGCAACTCTTGGAGACGGAACAAGGTGTCGGTCTTCGCCAGTTAAAGGCTTTTCTATACCACCATTTAAAAAATATGTTACGTGAGGATATTTCTCAGTTTCTGCAGTTCTGTACTGCCGAAGCCCATTCTCAGAAACTACTTGACCTAGAAGTTGATCAAGTGTTTCTGGAGGGAAGACAACCGATGTAGGGAGCTCAGCTTCGTATTGAGTAAAAGTAACTAAATTTAGCTTTGGCCACTGAGACCTAGGGAAGGAATCAAAATCATGTTTTGCAAGAGATTGGATCAACTGCCTAGCACGGTCGGGCCTGAAATTAAACATCACTAGCCCGTCTCCTTCTTTCAAGTAAGTATTAGTAAGTCTTGTTGGCTCTAGAAATTCATCAGTAATTCCATTCTCATAGCTTTTTTTGAGGATCTCTATTGGAGAATCTTTGTTAACGTCAAATTCAGGATTGGTAAGCAATTCAAAGGCTTTTTCAGTTCGTTCCCAACGATTATCACGGTCCATTGCCCAATATCTCCCGCAAAGACTTGCAATTTCACCGATACCATTTGATATGACAGCCTCTTGGATAACATCGATGTATTTAGAAGCACTTTGAGTAGGTGTATCTCTCCCGTCTGATATTGCATGTATAGCTACCTTCTTTAAGCCGGCTAATGAGGCCCATTTTAGGAGGCCGCAAAGATGGTTCAGGTGGCTGTGGACTCCTCCATCTGAGCAGAGTCCAATTAAGTGCAGCGTTCCATCAACCTCTTTGAGTGTTCTGGCAAGATTTATTAATGCAGGAGCTTTCCCAAGAGTTTCATTTTTAACCGCTGCGGTTATTCGAACGAGCTCTTGTTGGATAATTCTTCCAGCTCCGATTGTTAAATGGCCAACTTCTGAGTTTCCCATTTGGTTATCTGGTAACCCCACATCAGCACCACTGGCTTCTATTAAAGCGTGAGGATATGCATGCCAGAGAGCATCCATTACAGGGGTATCTGCACTGCGGATAGCATTGTGGACTTTCTCATTGCTATGCCCCCACCCATCAAGTATCGCCAACACAACAGGCGATACCTGATGGGAAATAATTGAGTCTCCAGAACTAATGCTCGGCATTCTGACTCGCGCTAATTATTCCTTAAGAGTTTTTCCAGTATCAAATTACTTCCTAAGAGGTCTATCAAAGCATTTGTAGGTAGTTCTGTTAGCTTTTGCGAATGGCCTGAACCTTCTTCATTGGGGTTATTCGATATAAAATTGTCATCGCAAGGAATTCTCCATGGTCGATCCTTTAATAGATTCCAGGGTGGAAATTCTCTCTGAAAAGGCATTAGGTCGAACTATTAATAGATTGGCATCCCAGGTTCTTGAATCTGTCTCAAACAGTGAGGAGCTCTTCCTAGTGGGCATTCCAACTAGAGGAGTTCAGCTCTCTCAAGTCTTAGCAAGAGAACTTGAATCTTTAACTGGACATTCGATAGACCACGGAAGTCTTGACCCTACTTTTCATCGTGATGATCTGGTTAGTATTGGTACCAGAATCGCTCAGCCTACTGACCTTCCTTCTAGTGTTGAGGGTCGTCAGATAGTTCTAGTTGATGACGTTATCTTTACAGGGCGCACAGTAAGAGCAGCTCTTGAAGCGTTATTAGCATGGGGTAGGCCTAAAAAAATGATGTTGCTCGTTATGGTTGATAGAGGGCACAGAGAAGTGCCAATCCAGCCAGATTTCTGTGGCAGGAAAGTGCCTACAAAAAGGTCTGAGAACATTGAGTTACGCTTAAAAGATATTGATGGAGAGGAAGGGATCTATCTCCGTAAAACATCTGATTAGAAAGTACTTCTTTTTTTTGGCTTTATCTTATGGAGCTAATCATTCTTCTTGGGATTTTCTTCTCTGTTCTTATATCTATACCCTCAAGTTGTAAATATGCATTCTCATTGATTCTAAATTCCAAGCTGAGACAATCTTCTCCTGGCTGACCCGGGGGATTAAGCAAAAGTGATATTGAGGCTTCAGGGATCGTTTTTACGATTGGTTCACCTTTTAATAAATGGACACCAGGTATTCCATTCGTATAGATCACTTCATGATTACCTTCTTTTTCATTTTCCCCAATTACAAGCTCGATCTCATCTTGATCTAAATGACTTGCAGCCAGAACAATCTCTAATGGATTTGTAGTAGGCCAGGGTTGACCTGTCACAAATAGTGGATGCCAGAAATGTGACTCACTTCTTTTGTCCCAACAGCGTAAATAAAAGCTTCTAGCAAGAACATCTCTAATTTTCACTCCAGGAGTAAGGCTTAAGGCACCTGTTGCCACTGCTTCAATTGGTGGAGGTGTGAGTAATTTCGCAGGATGAGTTTGTTTGGCTAACCAATCTTTTACTAGTGGTATTCGCGATCCTCCTCCTATTAAAAGAACTCCATCAAGGTCATTAATTTCACAACCTTGGCTTCTTCCGCTTGAAAGCACCTTTTTAAGAAGGCCGTCCAGACTTTCCAGCAAGCCTTTACTTATAAGTAATTTTTCGAGGTCTGCTCTGCATAGGCTTAGGACCTTTGTGCCATTTCTATTGACTTCAGTTGATTGCTCTGCAATTACCTTATGTGCTTTTAGAGATGTATTACTGAGTCTGCACTTTAGTCTTTCCGCAGAATTTAAGATTTTTTCTGAAAGCTCAACTTCTGGAAATAAATGATTTGCTATCCACTTATCTATATCTCTCCCACCAAGTCTTAACCCTGCTTTTCCTAAAACCTTTGCATGTCTAGATGCTTGGCGGCTTGTTTGTTCTATATCTTTCCCATTGAAACGGAGTAATTGTGCAATAGGGGCTGCACGTCCTTCACCCCCTTCAAGGGCAACAAGTGATATATCAATAGTGCTTCCACCTAGATCAACAACAAGTAGTTTCGAACCAGGATGCAGTCCTGCTCCAAGGGCAGCAGCTGTTGGTTCGTCTACCAAGGCAACTTCATCTACAGGGAAACATTTAAAGGCATCAATTAACCATCTTCTATAAGACCTGTAAGTATCAACAGGTGAAGTAATCACAAGTCTCTTAATTATTAGATCTTTTGGAAGTCTTGACCAGATTTGTATCAGAAACAGCTCGCCAGCTTTTTCAGGAGAGAGTATGGGACTCTCCTCTTCAACGAATGAATTACTTTGACCAATAAAACTCTTAAAATCTTTTGTTAAATAAGGGTCGTTTTGATCTAGCCGATCATTTCGGATCACTTCTTGTCCTATCAATATAGAAGAACTCTCAGCTCTATTTGCCCAAATTAGACTGGGTATTTCCCCAGGCAATCTAGTAATTGGTGGTAGATCTAATAAATTAAGACTTTGGTCTCCTTCTTCTTGAAAAGCAATAACTGTGGTTGTATTTCCTAGATCAATAGCCAAGGTTCCTACTTGCTTTGATTCTTTAAGAGGTTGGGAGGGCCTTTTTTTTGAATCCATTGAAGTTGCTGATTTTTCTGAACGAGATCAAGATGAGCTCCAGGGAGAGGGCCTTAAACTTGACCCTTGGAAGAATAGGGATAATTAAAATTGCCAGGAGATACACCTCAAGTATTTTGAACCTTTTTTTAGTGAATTGTTTGATGACTTGAGAATCAGGACTCCATTCAATTAAGATATTGGAAGTTTCTAGAGTAAAAGTGATTGCAGCTGGTGTTGATCCCCAAGATCTTGCGAAAAGGGGGGAAAGTCTTATTCGGCAATCTAGTAACCGTTATCTCACAACAGTGCGAATAGCCTTTCGAGCAAAGCAACGGCGCTTTGATGATTTTGATGGGCTTCTTGAAGAGTCCAGTGTTAAGCCTGTCCAAAGAGCAATAGTTGAATTGAGTGATGAACAAGATCAACCGGATTTATTACCTGGGTAGTTAGTAGTGATTGAGGAGAAGGGCCCTGGCTGGAGATTGTCTAGGGACTCAGAGAGAGATAGGTTTTCCGTTTTAATTGAAGGTGAAAATTGGGCTTTTGAGCTCACCGAACACGAAGGTAGTCAGTTGGCTTATTTAGCCACTTCTCTTTCTAAGCAACATCATCAAATGCAAGAAGAATTGATGGCGGAGGAGTCAATTTCTCTTGAAATGGAAAGAGATCCTTGGTGGGGTTGTTTAGATGGTGATAGGGAATCGTGGAGTCTTCAACTGGTACTTTCCGGAGAGTTTGAGAGTAGTAGAGGATTAGAGGTTTCCTGGCCAGCGCCAGCTGCGCAACAAGTCGTAATTGCCATGAGAAAGATGTGGGATTCCGTTTATTGATTAGTGAGGCTTATCAAAACAGGTTGCTTTGATCTTTCCCCTGACTGCGGCTTGTTAATCCACAGGTTTTCCACAGACTTTTTTTTGAAAACCTAAAACCGTCCTAAGATCTGTGGAAAAGGAAGGTTTTATTCTTGTAGGCCTTGACGAAATCCGTTACAGCCACTCCTGTTTCTCGTTTGTGTGAAATATTTCCATTAAGTCCAGTCAGAGTTTGGTTCTTGGTATGAGATGGCTTGAGACAAGAACAAAAGGGGGGGCTTGACTGTTGGCTTTGTTTGTGGAGAACTAGTGTTCATTCATAGAGGTTTTAATGCAAACGGCTTATTCCGATGTCATAGGAAAACTCAATCTTGAAGATGGCTCTGAACGCAAAGAAGAACTTTGTCAAGAAAACTCTTTAGAGGAAAGTGTGGTTAGTTTCCAGGAACAACTCCCTTTAACACTTCAAGCAGCAATGAAGGGGTTTATTGAGCAATATCCCAATTGGGACCAGTACCGCTTAATTCAAGCTGCCTTGTCAGGCTTTTTGGTTCAAAATGGAGTCGATTCAAGGTCTATAACTCGACTTTATTTAGCAAATATGTTTAGCAGTGCTTCTTTCAAAGAGCTAACTGAATAGGCCTTGTCTGATCGGAAATGTTTCTACTTATTCTTATTTTAGATCTCCAGCCATTATGAGAAGTTGATTGGCTGTTGTTTTAGGAACTGGAATAATTGAAAGTCGGTTGCCTTTCCTTACTAGAGGTAACTCCTCTGCAGAATAGATTGAACGCAGTTTCTCCAGTGTAATCATTGAGAAGAATTGACCTATGTATTGAAGCTCAACGCAGTCCCACCTTGGCTTCTCAACAGTAGATTTTGGATCGTAGTATTTGCTTTTAACGTCAAACTGGGTTGGGTCTGTTAAGTGTGTATTTATAACCTCCATTAGGCCTACTATCCCAGGAGGCTTGCAGTTCGAGTGGTAAAAGAATGCACGGTCGCCAATTTGCATGGATCGCATGAAGTTACGTGCTTGGTAATTTCTAATGCCATCCCAAAGTGTTTTACCTTCGTCTTTGAGCTTATTGATTCCATAAACATCTGGCTCGCTTTTCATTAGCCAGTAGTTAGGTTCCTGTTGTGCCATGGGATCTCAGCGAAAATGGGCGGTTTGGGTAAAGTTTGGGTAAACCTTCGATCTCAGGGGTTTTCCGGGGCCACTTTTCCATATTGACGCTTAATAGATGGGTTGGCTTCATTTCCTTATGACGACGTAGGTATGTATCGAAGGGTTCTGATAATTACTTAGGCAGTAAAAAGCCTGGATTTTGATTATTCCAACCGCTAATTCTTCTTCCCTCAGTTCTCTTTGACTTTGGTGGCTCCTTATAGGGTGCTTCGCAAGTACTTGTCCATCCGATCTCAGGCTCTCCACTAGAGCAAGCTGGATCATTCCCTATGCGTGATTGTGCTCCAAATGCGAGCGAAAATCCATCAATACCAGAAGGAGGACACTTCCATTTTTTTCCGCCAAGTACGGTGGAATTTTTGCCCATCCAGGTGCATAAGACTTCACGACAATACCCTTGACCTATATAGGCATAACCAATTGGACATGCATTGCCATTTGCAGTAGCTGTTCCTGGATTAGTAATGACTTCTTTAAGACCAGAATCTACAGAATGAGCTTTCACACAACCTAAGTAATCCTTTGCTTGAAGACATTTCTTGTGAGTTGTACGATCAACAGTTGCTTGGGCAGAAGAAGAAAAACTAAGTAGTAGTGATAGGAGAAGTAAGCGGCGCATAATTATACTTAAAAGTAAAGAGAAATTAGCAAAGAAAGAGGTAGATCCATTGGTATGACTATCTTTTTGAGGCGTAAACGTCAGGCTCGCTTTCCATTAGCCAGTAGTTAATTTCCTGTTGTGCCATGGGATCTCAGCGATATTGCGGTGTGTGGATGGTGTGTGGATGGCTTAACATTCTCGCCCTCGTATTTCTATTCTATTTCAATCAAGTTTCTATTACTAATAACCAAAGAAAGAGACGCATGTTTTGTTCCTGAAGGGACGGCTGATCTTTACGTCAACAGGAATCCAACTGCTAAAGCTGCATAATTCGGATATGAAACGCCTAGTACTTCCCCTACTCGCTGTGCTCGCTTTACCTGTAGCCGTTAATGCTAATGACTTTGGTAATGCTGACTTCCCTAGTGATGTAGAAGTTGGTTCTCCCAAGAGCTATCACGATGCTTTTTGCCGTCAATTAAATCGCAAATGCCGCGTCAGATTTACTGGGCGAAAAATGTTTGTTGAAGGTTTTAAAGGGATTGAACGAAATCAACTAATTGGCTACCGGTCAAAAACCGATATTGAGGTCTTTTTGGGCACAATGGAAAGGTATTTTTATGTCGACTATATGAATAGCAAAGGGGAAAAAAGTACTGCTTTATTCCTTTTTACTCATACCGGTGCAGCAAGAGAATTTGGGCTCGCCTTAGCTCGTTGGCATGCCCAGGATCCAAGACCACAACCAAACTATGACTTCCCTAATAGCCAAGGTCCACAGGACACACACGGTAGAGATAAAGGTTTAAATCCATTCGAGAATTAAAGATAAAGCGTCGTTTACTACTCCCTATGCAAATCTGATACGGTTTGACTGTCTTTCTAGTAGATGATTATGCGCGCTCTATTTGCTATTGCTCTTGGTATGGGCGCCCTATTCCCAACTGCTGCTAATGCTGGTGAGACTTGGTGGTTAATGGCTGGTGGTAGAGGTGGCGGTGGTGGTGGTCTGACCTGGTCTGTTCCAACTAATTCATTAGCTGAGTGTGAAATGGCTGGGGAAAAATTTAAGGATGGTACTTGGCACCATGTGTTATGGCAAGACGGTAAAGGCAGGGACTATGTATGCGTCAAAGGCAAATAAACATGCCTATCAATAAACCGATCCCTGATTCTGTTATTAGCTTTTGGAAAAAGCAGTTTCAAAAGATCAGAGAAATAATTGTTAGACCACCTAATAGATAAAACAGATCGCAACTGACAGTAAAACTCCTCAATTCCTAATAAGAACCCTCTGTTGAGAAATTGAGTAACGGCAACAGATCTGAGTTATTCCAATTTTTTCTATCCACACCATTTTCAAAACCTATCCACACATCGCTCATTGATGGAGCCATACCAAGGTGGTGCGTGTTTCTCTTGGGAGTATTCAAGGTTTCTTTCTCTCCGACGTTGCGAATCGATTCCAAGACTTTAGAAATCAGTTCGATGAATCAATCATTCATCCTTCATGGTGACTTTCTAGAGGGGCGTATGGGGCTTATCTGTCCTGTCTATATCGTTATATGAGCTCAGATATTTGTGCAAAATTTTTTATTAATTTAGGAGCCTCTTAATTACCTAATTCAGCGTGATTTGCTTCGATATTTTTATCAACTCAGGATCGGCTTGTAGTTTTGCAGAGGCAAATTTAAGTGCACCTCCATCGTTCATAACAGCCGTAAGAACAATTTCCCGATCAGCTTTTAATGGCATCAAGGTCGTAGAAATTGACAGGGATGCCAGCGACTGATGTGCCAAGAGATCGACTTTCAATTTTGCTAAACACTGAGGTCAGGATGTCTGCTGTCGATGCCAGTTCTTCTGGATGCGTTGCTTGTTGTTGTTCTTTGAGGTTTTTGATTACCGCTTCTTGCTGAAGACTTGAGCTAGATAAGCTAGAAAGGGAAGATGAAACGCTTACTTGTTACATCACTACTATTAGCAGTTGGTTTTGCTTCTCCTGCAAAAGCCGAACCTGAATGGGTGAAATATCGTTCATTCATCATGGTTGGTACACATTACTGGGATGATTATCTGGATAAAGACAATTTGTTACTCACAAAGGATGGAATAACTATTTATGCAGAGAAACGGCATGATGATCTCTATCATAAAAATTCTGAAAATTTCAAAAAAGCAACTTGGAAAGGTATTAATTGTGAAACAAGAAGAATGGAAACAGAAACTGGTAATAAAACTGAATTTACAGGAGTAATTCCTAACACTGACAAAATGAGTAAAAGAGAAATCGAGGAAAGTTCTTTGGATATAAAATTGCTTTGGAAAATATATAAACTCGTTTGTAGAGGTAAAACTCCAACCTATATTGATCTCAATAGTAAAGATATATTGGATAGTCAACATCCATATAAGGAGATGATATACCTAAGGGACTTAAATAAGCTTGGTTTAACATATAACCAATATCAATCAGCGGTCATTCAACATGAGCGAAGTAAAAGGAATTTTAAATGGGAGAAAACAATGAGGGGAAATAAAAAAATTGGCTTTTGGCCCGTGGAAGATAAGTGGAATCAATTGTATTTGCCAGCAGGTCCTATAATTGAACCAAAAGATAATATCGATATTAATATTAAATCACATGCTTATAAAATACATATACTTAGGAATACTCCAACTCTAGAAAACTATACCCAGAAAGAGATAGATAAACTCAGAAAAGATTGCATAGAGTATACCGACATTTACTGGAGGCCTACTGATAGGGAAGAAAGTATACAGAAGTGTAAGGATAAATATCCTGTAGCAAAGAAGCAAACTTCTAATATGTCGAATACAAAAAGTGCGGAGAAAAAGAATCAATCTAATTTATTCCAAAGAATACTTAACAACAACTCATCACAATCAACTGAGTCGAAACAAAATCCGAGAGATATATGCTTGAAAGCTGCTGATTATGCCGGCTGTATGAGATATGAAGAAGGGGAAAAATGAGAAAATTTCTCGCTATTACAGCATCAATAGCTTTCATTACACCTTCTGCTAATGCTAATGAATTAGCTGATCAGAGAATGAATGCTTTAATAGCTGCAGGGCAAAAGATGTGTATATATGAACGTTATAAAGCAGGGGGTTTGGGTCCCGAAAAATATAAAGAGTATGAAGGTATAGATTATCAAAGAGAAAAAACAAATAGAGAGAAAAAAGTCCCTTGGCTAAAAACCCAAGAGGGTCGCCATGCCACGGTAGTAATGTTTAAACATTATATGAATTTCTTAACTTGTGAGATGGATGAAAAATATAATACATCAGGCAAAAGTAATGATGAACTTACAACGGCACTTCTCAAAGAACTTTCCCATTTGATCTCGGAGGAAAGTACTCCCTATTCAACAAAAGAGGAGAAAAATGCGAGAACTACACCTGTCAATAACGTAAGAGATAGATGTTTAAAAGCTGCTGACTATGAAGGTTGTATGACGTATGAGACTGGTCAAAAAGAAACTAAATCAAATGAATTAAGTTCTGAAATAATTAATGCCAGGAAATTTAATAAAGGTAAGGATTGCTCTAAGAGATTGTGTATGGGGACTGGGGAAAAAGATTTTCTAGGGAAGCCAAGCTTAGTAGGTTGGCTTTATAAGGAAAGTCCTGCTGAGAACAATGTACTTTACATCGATCCAAAGACTTATAAGGTGAAAGTAAGAGGCAAGTATGGAAGGTATATTCACATATCTAAAGTATATAGGTATTACCAAAACCCTGAAGCAGGAACCTCTGGTTATTCTTCTGGCTTGGGTACTGCTACCTGCACACCAGGATTTGGAGGTTCATTGGATTGCACTACAACAACATTTGATGTTTCAGGGACTCCAGCAAGACCTGGTGGGCTAGTTCAATATAAAGTTGATCAAATTATTGACTGTAAAGAAGGAACAACAATAAGTTGGTGGAATGGCCAGAAAAACCACGCATCCAAATGGAGACCGCTAGGAAAAAAATCAATAGGGGCTAGGATTTCAATAGGGGCTACCATTGCAGAAACTAGTTGTTCCCGTATATCTTCACTTGAGAAATCAAATTTCACTAAATATGAATAGAAAGGAATTAAATAACAAGCCGATTTTGCATCTTCATTCAGCTTCAACGATCGAGTTCTCTTGCTTGCTGGTGCCTTCTGGCTTGCTTTCGTCCATCCATTATTTTGATGCGGACCATCATCTAAACCAGAAGATTTGGAGGTTGCCAGGGGGTAGAAATACTGAAGCCTAGATTCCTTTTTAACTCTCTGGATTTTCTTTACTTTCTTGAGAAAGCTCTTCTGAAATGATGAGAGATTTTCTTTTCTTCACCTTGATTCCCATCGATAGCTTTCAGCAGTCTTTCCTTTAGTCCTTCCTTTTCCTGCCTTTGTTCATCAGTAAGTTCTGGTCTTTTCATAGCTAGTAGTGATTGTGAATGAATTAAATAACTATCTATCCATACAGTCTCAACAGGGATGAAACGGAATGTCCATTGAGGGGACATACGCATCATCAGGGTTGAATTTTGAGAGGTAGAGAGTGAGTGAGTTGTTGTGGTTTGGGAGATTAAGACGGTGCTTTCGTGATGGTCGTTCGCTGCGCTCACCGGACCATTAGTAAAGGAGATTCTTGTTGTCTTTAGGTTCCCCTTCCCCTTTTAAGTCCGCCATCTCGAAACACCTTCTTGTGTATGGGGTTTCACCAGCTTCTAATCGGCGTATAACTGAACCACTGCTGCATTGCTTGTTTTCTTGCCGTACTCAATATCCGTGATCTCCTTTGTTCTTTTCCTTATGTCTATTCTTTCGTAGGTGTCCATGATTGTCTTGACGCTGTTGCCACAAATACGAGCTAACAGGAAGATATCTGTCCCTTTCATTAAGTGATTTTCAATGAAAGTAGAACGCAGTGAATAGAGGGTATAGGGACGATCAGAGAACTTGTGACCTTTGAGCTTTCCTTCATCCATCAACTGATCAACCGTCCATCTCCAATGCTGTTGAATCTTTCTTTGATTGGGTTGCTTCATCTCGTTATGGATCTGAGCAAAGACAAAGTCATCACCTCTAACTACATGGTTCATCTCATTCTCTAGAAAGTATTTCCACCTTCTAAAGACATAACCAAGGTTGCAAGGGATCTCTCTGACTCTGGAAGTCTTGGCTCTAACAGTAGTGATAAATGAAATGAGCCTTTCTTCTCGTCCCCAAGCATCGTGATTGAGAACCCAATCAGATGGGTTTACGTCTAAGTCTGGAGGTTCGATATAGATCTCATCTTCTTTCCCTTCTTCTTTGATCTCATCGAGGATCTGTTCATACTCCTCTATCGCTTTTGATTTACTGATTCTTCCGACATCAATAATCTCAACACTCTTCCATTTCATCTTGCAGATCTCCTCGGGGGACATCCCTGTGCTCTTGGCGATGAGTAACCAATGCCAGAACATGTTGCGGAAATAGATGGACTTTTCGGAACGTCTACCGAACTGATCTTTCTCATATGCCAATGGCCTCCATTCTTCTCGGATGTAATTAATAATCGTTGTCCAATCCTCTGGATTGATGGCAGGGTTAGCGTCTCGATCGGTATCCCTAACTTTGATTCTTGGTAAGAACTGACCATCCAGCCAGAGGTGAGCAGGAATGTATTTGTGCTTGACCAGATAGCTCTTGATAAATTCCCCTAAGACTGCAAGCTCTCGATGAATCACGATGCGTCTTTGTGTTTGCCGCATCCTGAACTCAGGGTATTGATCAAAAGTCGTGTTGGTGATTTGGCTTGTGAGAAGGACTTTCCTTTTCTTGAGGAAGTCCATGATGTGCTTCGAGCAATTCAACTTGTGCTCATAACTGTTCTGAGAGAACGTCCCAGCATCGACTCTTCTCTGCTGTTCAACTAACCATTGATCCATCGCTTTCTCAATCGAGATCTTTGGGTTCTCTTTCTTCTGCTGTTCTCGTGCAAGCTTTTCTTTTTTCTTGAGCAGTTTCTCTTCCCTTTGAACCAAATTCATCGGGTCATAGGTCTCGACGATTCGTTCTGCATCCTTGAGTTCATCTCTTAATTCGATGGCTGCATCAGCGGCTAACGATTCAGCCTCATCCAGATTCTTGGCATCAGGGAGTTCTTTAAATCGATAGGCTTTCCTGCCTTCTACTTTCTCTCGATAAAAGTATTTGCCAGCACTCGTTCCATTGGCCCAAATACCGACAATGCCCCTACCATTTAAGACTTTTCTTTTCTCTAAAATCGCTGGCATTACTGAGGTTTGAGCAACTAGAAAAACGAACTGAAAGTTCGAATGAAGTTCGAATGGAATCAGGTTAATCGCTCAGAAGCCAGTTATACACTCATCTAACGCACTTCATTAGCCAGTAGGAAATGTCAGTCATATCAAGGGATTTGGGCGAAAAAGGGCGGTTTGAGTAAAGTTTGGGTAATCCATAAATCTTAGAGAACAAGGCTTTCTATTTTTGTTTGGAGGGGTCAGCTTCTTGTTCTTTTTCCCATTCTCGAACAGCATTTTGGGGAATGAGATGTTCTCTAAGTACATATCGTATGCCGGTGGCGAAAACTTGTTCTGCTAGTAATTTTGTTTCGATACCCTCAGCCTTAGACCAGTAATTCAACAATGAATCATGGCCACCAGAAATACTTATCTCTAACTTTGGATTAACTGGATTGAAAGAGCTGTCTTCTGGCTCTTTAACTTCTTTTGTTAATGAATTACTAGATAGGGATTGATTCTCTTGCTCAAGTAGTCCAGGCGGTTTCATTCCATCTACAAGACTATGGCCATGCCAATAGGAGTCATAGGAGTCATCGTCTGGGCCAACTTCAAGTAACTCACCATCTATATCTAGTTGCTGGACAATAGCTTCAAGAAGGCATTCTCTAAGGCTATTAAAAACATCTAATCGGGCTAGTTCAACGGTTCGTTTGATGATTGATAGGTTTCGATCTACCGCACTTTCTTCCCAGGGTAGTTCCCGCGAGCTTGCATATTCGAACCCGTCTTTTGCTGTTTCTCTATTTTTCTGATTTTTTGAGTTCGAGGAGTGGGGCCGCAGCCACCTCAGCTGGGTAGATCGACTAGGCCCTCTGCCGCTCGGTGCACATGTCAGACCTGGGGTCATAGCTCGAACACGAAGCCGGTAAAAGTGCTCCCAGGTTTTAGAAGAGGCCAAAAGAACAAGGGGCTCAGTTACACAGAATAATATCTGGAATCCTCAAAAGTGCCTGCCAAAAGGCGCTCCAGAAGAGAGAGTACTAGTATTTTACACAGAATAATATTTTGTGGTATATTGTGGTTCAGTCGCGTTTTGTTTAATCATCTCTCAGTCCATCCGCAAAAAAAACCTAGTGAGGCATATCACTGTTGTAGAGCTTGCTGAGTTGATCTCAGGGGATAAGAAATGCCTTGTCCCAATTCGCAAAAAGAATTCTCTTTTGAAGTTTTCAACCCATACCAAGGATTAAATCGAATGACTCTCTTAAATCGATATCTGAATGGCAGTAAATATCCGCCTTCTGCTAGGTCGTTTTCAAGGCCTGTCGCAGAACATGATTTCTGCGTCGTTCAAATTGCTAAGGCTCTTGAAAGAAGATCTGATTACAAATTTATTCATAGTTGGGAAAACTATGAAAACATAAAAGTGAGATTTAATGTAAAAGGAAGTGTTTTTATTTTATCTGGAAGACCAGATATTACCGCAACTAAGCAAGATGGATCTGTTGATATATATGAAATTAAAACTGGACGACATCGAAATTTTCATGAGCATCAGCTCTTCCTTTATGCATTGTTAATGCTTTATTCTGAAAAGGCAAAAAAAATAAATGCTTTATACTTAGTCTCACCAGATAAGAATTATTTTAAGCCTAGCAACAGAATAGAAGAGATTTATCAAAAGCCTTACAAATTTACTTCTAATAAGATTAACCCTCATCTAAAAATAAGGGATTTAGTTGATTTAAAGACTATTCCTAAATGCCTGGATAAGTTAGAATTGATTCTAAATATTGAACTAGATATGTTTTCTCCATCAAGTAGTGAATGCCAGTTCTGTATTAATAAGAATAATTGCTATAAACCATATAAGAGAGGGGAATAATGAGTTTCATGTGTAGAGGTTATTTTAAAAATATTCTATATCGTTCAAAGGACGAATACGGTAATTACCTTGTTGTGCAATTAGAACATAAAGATTTTGGGATACTCATAAGTCGTCTTTATCAGTCTTGTTGGCCAATTCAGCATGTGCAGCTTCTCATGGGCTGTCTATTAGAGTTTCTACCTACTTCTGATGGGAATTGTTGGGTCTTTCCATTAAATAATCAAAATCCTAATCTGATTCAATTTATTACCCAGAAGCTTCTCACTGGTGGTTTGGAAAAGCTTAGAGAAATTGATTATGTAATTGATAATGGTTCAGAGGATGACAGTGTCGAGGATGATTATAAAGATGAGATTGGTAATCTGAAATCTATTCTTGAACATATTTTTAACGATTTAGAAGTTGGAGATCAAAATGAAGAGGGAAAGACTAGTAATGATGATGAACTACCTTTTTAATGTGCCTATTTTGATAGGTTAAAAAACTTTATTTTGTTTAAATCCTTTATATTAATTAAGCTGAAATCGACTTTCCTGATTTAAGTAAATAGGAGTTTGAGTAAAGTTTGAGTAAATCTCGACGATTCGCTGAGAGTGCTTGCTATCACTCAAACGCCTCTTTTCATTAGCCAGTAGTTAATTTCCTGTTGTGCCATGGGATCTCAGCGATATTGCGATGTGTGGATGGCTTAACATTCTCACCCTCATTTCTTTATTCTATTTCAATCAAGTTTCTATTACTAATAAAAACAGATCGCAACTGACAAAAATATCTCTATTACTAATAAGAAGCTTTGCTAATACTGAGCTTCTGGACTGTAGCCCCCATTCCTTGCGGAGCTCTTCAATCTTATCAATCATGTGGTTTGGAAGCCTGACTCTGACATCGGTGTAGTCCTTTCTTGAAGGCGTTTTATCTGCGTCCGACTGCTAATTTGATGTTTCACTCATGTTGCATCAGGGGTGGTATGGGGGAGCGAATCGAGGCATGTTTGCAATCCGTCAAGCTCTCAAAGAGATAGACGTTCCCCATAAAACTGTTCAATATGAAGGCATGGATAAATCAAAGAAAAATGGTTTCACAGAACCAATAATGACTGGTTGTGCAGCGCTTTTCATATTCCCGATTTTGGCCTTCGTAGCTATTCCTTCGTTCACCCGCATAAACGAAAAAGCAAGAAGTGCATCAGCCATGAACACTATTGCAACTATCGCTATGGAATGTGCAGTCAAAAAAGTTAATGGAGAAATAAATTCAACTTTTGATGTTCCAAAACTAGATAAATACGCCTTTACGCCAACAAATGGAGATTGCGATGGCGATGCAAATAACTTAATAACAGCTCAGTCCAAAAACACAGAGAAATATCCAACTTTTTCTTACAACGTCGAAATAGGAGAAAAGACCTGCTCGCATGAAGGCCCAACAGGACCACTTAATGGTTGCAGTGCTAGAAGGAATGGAGAATGGTAATCATGCGCTACTTATTACTACCCCTACTCGCTGCTGTCTCTAGATGACTAAAAAAATTAAATGGTTGTAGTGCTAGGAGAAATGGAGAAAAGTAAAAGTATATTCTTAGGAAAAATGGATTAGCTAAGTAAATGAATCTCATTGAATTACTTGTTTGCATTATTATTGCAGGGATACTTGGAGGAGTTTTTGGACTCATTTTATATGGCGACTATTGGTTGGGAAACTGGTTTGGAATAGTCCTATTTCTATGTTGGATCAGTTATATATGGAGAGATAAATTTTAATAATGCGCCGCCAGCGCAACAAATCCTCTAGTACCTGTTGAGATATCAATCGGAGAAAAATCCTGGCAAATAGAAGGCGTAACTTCCCCCAATAGCAGTTAGTAGGGGTATTAGTAATAGGCACATTTCTTTTCTGGGTAGAAAAAGTTTGAACAGAGTTTGAACAGGATTTAGGGATTCCTTTTAATCCCTTGGTATCAATGGGATATAACTTTTCATTAGCCAGTAGGAAATGTCAGTCATGCCAATCCATTTCGAGGAAAAATTTTGCTAAAATAACCGTTTTTCTAGCGTTCGAACCAGGGAAAGGGCTGCTTTTCTTCTCTATTAATAACGCTTTGCACTGCTTAAGATCAGAATCACTAGGATCTTTTGATTGGTTGTCATAAAAGGAACTTCAAAGCCGGTTTCGCGTAAATTAAATTTGGATTATCAGGTAATGGATTTTGAAGAAAAGCAAAACTAACTTTATTGTGGCCGCCTTTTCATTGTGTTCTCTAGTGCAACCCATTGCGTTGAGTTCAGCTGTTGTTGCTGTATTAGGGATGGCTTCCCTCGGCATTTCCGAAGCACATGCAAATCACCATGGAGTTATTGATAAGGAACTTATGGAACTTCTTAATTCGGCAAAGAGGAAGTCCCACGCCAGTGATTACAAAGGGACAATTAGCGTTTTAAATAAGGCAATAAAAAAATACCCTGATTGTTTATGGTGCTATATAATGCGGTATAAAACTAAGGAGAAATTAAATGATATACCTGGCTTTCTGGCAGACCTTACAAAAGCCGTTGAATTGCAACCTAATGCATCTAACTATCATCTTATTGCACTAGAAAAGACTAAATATAAGGACTATCCTGGAGCTATTTCTGCCTCCAATAAAGCAATAGATATTAATCCAAATTTTGCCCCAGCACTTGGTCTTCGAGGATTTTTAAAGTTAACATTAGGTGATCAAAAAGGAGGCTGTCCAGATATAAAAAAAGCCTCAAACTTAGGAGACATCTCAGCCAAGCGAGATTTAGCTAAGTATTGTAAATGAAAATTTCTTTAAGATGCATAAGAAGAATATCTAGGATTAAATTCCGGTCGATTTCTATCGCTAATGCTTTATTTTTAATGCGATTTGGACAACCTTTGCTGATTGGTTCTGGTGTTGCCTTGACTTCTGCTATAGCACTGCTTTCTACTCCTATGAAAGCGACTGCTGAAAGCGCCTACTTTTACTTAGATCGTGGATATAAGAAAATGGATTCAGGAGATTTTGCTGGTGGTCTTTCTGATTTTAACCAAGCAATAGATTTGAAACCTGATTATGCCTCGGCATATCTTTTACGAGGGACTCTTAAAGGCATCTTAACAGATTATCTTGGTGCACTTTCTGATTTCGAAAAGGTCTTAGAACTAGAGCCTAACAATAAGAATGTATTCGAATCAATGGGGATTACTAGAGTTCAACTGGATGATTATCAAAAGGCAAAATTTGATTTTGATAAAGGAATTGAGTTTTTCCCTGATAAGCCCTCTTTGTATTGGTGGCGAGCCAGGACAAACTATTCATTAGGTCAGATTAAAAGTGCTTGCAATGACTTGAATCAAATAAAATATCTTGGTGGTTATGAAAATGCAGATGATCTTTACATAAAATACAATTGTGGAGCATCAGTTAATAAAAAAACTGTTACTGAAATGCAGTCTGACTGCAACGATGCGAGAGATTATGAAGGGTGCATGAACTATCAGGCTCAAAAGGCTACTCGTAGCAATCAATCAAATCAAAGTGATAGCGATTGTGATATGGCAGGATGGTGCATTGCTGGAGATGGTAAGGATATTCTCGGGATGCCAAAACTTAAAGGTTGGCGTTACATTCAAGACCCTGTTAACCGAAGAGTTGGGTACACCGAACACACAACAAGAAAGCATCGAATAGGGAAATTAGAATTTACACTACCAAAAATGTATAAAGTTATGGTTCGCGGTGAATATGGAAGATATATAGGCCGTAGAAGGATAATTAGATGGTATCAAGAGTATAAAGCTGGTACTTCTGCTAGAAACCTTACACTTGGGAATGCCACAACTAATTGCACTTCTACTTACTTTGGGTCAGGCCTAAATTGCACTACTACTCCAGCTAATAAAATAACTATTCCAGGAAAATCTGCTGTTCCATCTGGTGTTAGGCAGGGCCGCATTGACGTCATAATTGATTGTAAAGATAGAACATGGGCTGCATATGAGAACAATGTAAAAGTAGATGGCTGGAAGAAATTCGAGAGTCGTTCTGAGAACGGTACCTTGGCTCACTTCTTTTGCAAAGATGGCGCATCAAAAGCTGGACTTCCTGAATCTGATTTTATGGAATTAGCAAAATAACGGTTAAATGATTACTTGTTTGCTTTTGATTTTGGGTAATAGCTTTCCAGGTTCGAACAAGGTTCGAACAGGATTTATCGATTTCTTCTAATCCATTGGTATCAATGACCTATAACTGTTCATTAGCCACCACTGGATGTCAGCCATAGCAAGGGATTCGGGGGATAAAAGTTGTTGTTTTTAGGCTTTTTTGGGCGTTCAAACCCATCAAATGCCTAAGTTTTCTTCTCTATTCATAGAGCTTTTGATCCTACTGAACAATATTTGTGGCTATCAATCTCTCTCTCAAAATAATGACGAGGTTTATGCGAAACCCTTCCCTTTGGGATTTGTTTTGCTGCCGGCGGTAAGGAAGTGCGTTTTATCGCTACCAATGTCATAAAGGGTGTAATTCAAGCCAGCTCCAATTCCAATCACGCTTCGCTTGGGAACTTCCTGTTGTTGTTCACGTTTACCGTTCAGATCCTTTACTTGTGAATTGATCCCTCCTCCAGTCAGTTCAAGATGAAATTGTTTAGTACTGCGCGCTGTGAACAGTCTGTTCACATTGAGACGGGTGAGTCGATCAAGGAGGATCAGTGGAGATGTTTCAGATGTGAGGTTGTCAGCCACGTCTGAAGAGCTCCCATGAATGAGTGCACAGTCAAGTTCAATGAAGCCAAATTGCAGTGATGCCAGCCATTTCAGGTGAGAAGGATTAACCGTATTCAGCAGTGCGCTGACTGCGTCTTCACCTTGGCTGAGCCGCAGAGCATCAGCTTTGCGTTCACCACGAAACCCACGCTCTGCAAGTAGTTGCTCTTCCCACCAGCCATAGATGCAATCTGGTTTTAAATCGCCGCGATGGGGATTCCTTAGTCGATCCAACAGTGCGTCACAGTTGCGTTCGGGCCCGACGAGGTCTCCAAGGACAAATAAGGCTGTAACTCCACGAGTCTTCTTTAGATCCCGTTGAATTAGGTCATAGGTCTCGAGATCTCCGCGTAGACCACTTACTAGTGCCCATCTTTCAATCATCGTTCACACACATGACTTGCATCTTCGGCCTGCTCGGCGAATTCAAACCCATGACTCAGTCGCCATGCGAAGACTTTCGGTAGCCCCGCCTCGACAATCGCTTGACACGTTCGACCAACGTCATAGGCCACCTCTTTTATCTCAACTTCATCAGTTGCATCGTTGTGAATTACATAGGTGGCATTGGTACTTCCATGACGTGGCTCGCCCACTGATCCAGCATTGACGATTTTGCGCATCGGCAGGGTTAGTTCTTCACCCTGATCGTTGCCATGGTCGGCGTTTTGTAAACGCACACGAATAGATCCATCTCTCAATTCACGTACATAAGGCTGGTGAGTATGCCCGCAAAACAGGATATCGGCACCCGCTGTTTCTACTCGCTCGAGAGCTGCAAATGCATCCATGTCCGGAAGAAGATACTCATGCTGACTGTTGGGACTGCCATGCACGAAGAGGAGTCGATCACGACGTAATGATGTTGGGAGGCTGGCCAAAAAACTTTTGTTTTCGTCCGTTAGCTGATCATCTGTCCATTGGTGGGCCAGGTGCCCACGTCTTTCTGCTAGCTGAGAAGGGTAGCTGCACTCGCAGGCATTAAGACCATCGATGATATCTTCATCCCAGCAGCCCTGGCAGGTCGCTATACCACGCTTTCGTATCAGCTCAACTACTTCGTTGGGCTGGGGGCCATAGCCCACTAGATCACCAAGACAGGTAATGGTGTCAATCCCTTGCCTATCAATGTCATTCAAGACAGCTTCCGCTGCAGGGAGATTGGCGTGTAGACAGGAGATAATTGCGTGATTCATGGCGATTAAGTTGAGGGAATAGCTTCTTTTTGTCGATCCCTAAGAGGCATTTGATGCATCTCAAGTACGGCATCGTTTAGTAGGCAGAGGTCGATCGTTGATTGAATACGTAAGCCATCAAGATGTTTTCCTTGCACGACAAGCTCAGACAAGCTGGCAGGCCTGCCATTTGGAGCTGAAATTTCTTCAAGTGGAATGAACTGTGAGCTTTCTTGACTCACGATCCAGTTGAAGAACATAGAGCGCCCATCTGGCAAGTTCATCAAGGCCTTAGCTCGATAGACGTCGCCATATGCTCCGTTCACTAGCTCGAACCACAAGGTATTCAGACTGGGTGGATCCCAGACGCTGGCATTAAGAGTGAGGCTGAAAGATTCAAGTTTTTTGAATTCCAATGTGTCTTTGTTTGGTAATTCAGGATCCCGACCAAAGTGGAGATGCCTGTCAGGATGAAGTTGCAAGGCTTCAAGCTGATTTTTGACGCGAGGATCCATACCCATTAGGCCTGCCTGCTGAGGAGACTGGAACTGGGGGAGCTCAATCAATGTGAGCAGGTCACCTTGTTGCGATCTGGAGGCATGATGGGAATCCGATAGATCTATTAGTTCAGGGAATTGATCCTTGAGAAATGTCTTATCGATTCCTGAGTCAGACACCTGCTCTAGCCCGTTAGAGGGATAGCCATCTAGTCGCAAATATCCGCATTTGCCTTGATGGCTTCGCATTGTTTTGAGTATCCAGCTGGTTTTGCCGCAGCCTGGCGAACCCGAGATCAGCCATGTCTGGCTCATTTTTTGAACAATGACAATCTCCCTACGAAAATATCAGAACATGAGAACGATAACCATTTTCATTATGTATCCCTGATTTTTTCTTCTTTCATTTCTGCCATTTCTCTAGTTTGAATAAAGTTTGAATAGAAATTCCTGGTTCGCTGAGATCGCTTGCTATCACTCAAAAGGAACTTTTCATTAGCCAGTAGTTAATTTTAGTCATATCAAGGGATTTGGGCGAAAATGGGCGGTTTGAGTAAAGTTTGAGTAAATTCTTTTTCTGTTTTAGCTGATCAACTTAATTAAGGCATTCAGAGTTCTTTAGTGAAGGAAGCTGAAGGCTGCTCAACCATGAGAAGAGGATAAATAAGCTGGAACACCACAAACAAATCTGCATGCCTAAATAAGGAGTATCTCCCAGTACAAATAAAACTCCTGATAGAAGCGTCCCAATAAGCCTGCCGGCTGCATTTGCCATGTAATAGAAGCCAACGTTGAGGCTGACATTTTCAGTATCTGTATAAGCCAAAACCATGTATGAATGAATAGAAGAATTCATTGCGAAAACTATTCCGAACGCAATTAAACCAGCAGTAATGGCAATGCTTGGATCATTCTGTCTCCATAATGCAATGGCTATGAGTCCAGGTATCCCCATCAGCAACGCACTCCAAAATTGAACCGTTGAAATTCCTGGGCTCGACTTCTTTCCCCAAAGATTTCTTAAACTTGGTGCCAATGCTTGTACAAAACCGTACCCAATAATCCATAGGCCTAGGAAAGCTCCAATCTCAGAGAAGTTCCAATCAAGTGATGTCTCAAGGAAAACAGGTAATGCAACTACAAACCACACATCTCTAGCTCCAAAGAGAAAGAAACGTGCAGTCGAGAGAGTGTTAATTCCTTTTGATTTTGAGAAAAGGTCCTTAAATATTGGTTTTTCCTTCATCCGTCCAATATCACCAGGCAAGATCAATGTCATAAGAAATGACAACGCCAAGCCAATCGCCATTAGCCCAACAGCATTATTAAAACCAAATCCAGTTAGTAATGCCCCTCCTAGGAAAAACCCAACCCCCTTTAGGGCATTTTTTGATCCTGTTAAAACAGCAACCCATTTGAATAACTTCTTTTTTCCTTTTTGTTCTTCTTCAGGGGTTTCAGGTACGACTGTTTTGATTGCACTCTTTGCACTCATTTTGTTGAGGTCTTTAGCAATACCACTAATTGCTTGCGCAACCATCACATAACTAACGCTCAGAAATTTCGGCCAACTTGAAGCAACAGGAACCAACATCAAAAGAGCACTGATCTGAAGAAGTGTTCCGGCCCAGAGAGTTAGTCGTAAGCCATAACGAGCACCAATCCAGCCGCCATAGAGATTAGTAATGATCCCAAAGAACTCATAAAACAAAAAAAGAAACGCAATTTCTAAAGCTGTATAGCCAAGTTGGTGAAAATGAAAGACCACCAACATCCGAAGTGCGCCATCAGTCAGAGTGAACGCCCAATAATTTGTAGTAACGATCCCGTATTGCTGAAGAGATGATAATTTCATTATTTAAGTGCTTAATTCTTGCTCTCAAGAATAAAGATATTCCTTCAATGTCAATAGAGATAGGTTATGAAAACCTCTATTAATTGAAGTGAATTGGAGTTTGAGTAAAGTTTGAGTAAATCTCGACGATTCGCTGAAAGCGCTTGCTATCACTCAAACACTTCTTTTCATTAGCCAGTTGTTACTTTTAGTCGAAATATTCATCGACTTGCTGTTCAGTTAAACTACCGTGCTGTTCAATAAAAGTACCCTTGTTAAAATCAATAATAGCTACTCTGTAACCTGGACAACCATAAGGATTCAATAATCCATTAGCAACACTATCTTCGTGGCAAGCACAATTTCTCCGAACAGCACGGGCATTCACCCACTTACCATTATCTGCATTTTTATCAATAATTGCTGCAATACAAGTTTTTACTCTGGAATTACTATCGGCATAAGAGGGAGCAGCCAATATCAACAAGGAAGAAAGCAGAAGAAATATTCGCATTGATCTTGAGTCTTAATTGTAATCAACTAATTCTAATAAAATGGAGCATTAATCATTAGGCAATTCCTAGCAAAGGTTGCACTTTGTGAACTGCCCGATCTCAGGGATTTCTCTAGATTTCCATTGCCTCTCAGTTAGCCAACTCTTGAGGAATAAATCGGGAGGTGGATTCAACCTTTCAGGTCTTTGATGCAAGTTTGGATAGAAATTCCTGATTCGCTGAGATCGGTTGCTATCACCTAAAGGGAACTCTTTATTAGCCACCACTGGATGTCTGCCATAGCAAGGGATTAGGGGGGTAAAAGTTGTTGTTTTTAGGCTTTTTTTGGCGTTCAAACCCATCAAATACCTACGTTTTCTTCTCTATTCATAGAGCTCTTGCAGCTGCTGAGCAATCGTTAGTATTAACTTTGGAATGAGTTCAAGGATTGCCTACATGAAACGGTTGTTTCTTGCAGCTGCTTCAGTCTTTTCAACCGCAGCGATTTTCTTTCCTTCAGCGAAGGCAGATGAAGCAGCATTGTTTGCGTGCATTCAAAAATATACTGCTCTCGGGGTCTCTCCCGATGCTGCCTTGACTGAGTGCAAACAAAAATCCTTAGCTTCTTGCATTAAAGGACTTTTAGGCAAAGACATTTTAATTGTTTCTTCTACTAAGGTTCCTGCAACTAGAAAAATTCCTACAGGCTACTTGATTGATTTGGGTGACGATCAAGAGACTTGGATGGATGGTGGTGAGTGGCGAGATAGAAAATGCAATCCCGTTGTCGATAAACAAAGCAAGACAGACAGGATTGGTGATCCTTGGAATGGCGTTCAAAAACTTGAGTGGTTCCGCTATGGCACATGCCCATCAAATGAGTTCAATACTGGCAGTGCTTATACGCTTAATTCAGCAGAAACAGCGTGCAAGAAAAAAGCTATTGAAGAATCTATTTAAAAAAATATTATAAATTTCAGAGGTGTCTTACTTATACGCCTGTACGCAGGTTCATGAATTGCTCTTAGCTTGGCTCGCTATCTGATGAATTGAGGGTCAATTTTTGTCGGCAAACAAAGTCACTGTATGTTGGACTTGCTTTGGCGTATTCGAAGTGGTGAGTTTTTCATGGAAGTGCCCATTGTTGTTTCAAACCACCAGGATCTAGAACCTATTTGTATAGAACTTGGAGTCAATTATAAATTTATTTCTACATTGAAGCTTAAGTTAATTTAGTTAATATTTAGATCAAAAAGATCTTGCAAAGCTAAAATCGTTAGAGTATGACATCACTAAGATGGCTCACCAAGAGCAGAAAGATTTCTTTCATTATTTGATAAGGCGATTTAAATCTTTTGTTCAACAAGATATGAATATCCTAGAAGTAGGTTCGCAAGATATCAATGGAAGTGTTAGGGAGTACTTTCCATCTAATAGTAATTGGTTAGGAATTGATATCGGACCTGGGAAAGGGGTAGATCTTGTTATCCCAGGAGAACTTATTCAACTTCCTGATGGTTGGTCAGATATATCAATATCAACTGAATGTTTTGAACATACTGAAAACTGGTCAAACATCTTATTAAATATGATAAGAATCACTAAGCCTGATGGTTTGGTGATTGTTACATGTGCAGGGATTGGTAGACCTACGCATGGGACAATAGATACTAATATTGGGTCATCTCCATACACAACTAATTACTACAAGAATCTTGGAATTGTAGAACTTAATAAAGCAATAGATTTCAATTATTATTTCAAATCATACTCATTTGAAGTTGATGCAACTCACGGCGATACATTTTTTTGGGGCATAAGGAATAGTGAAATTAATAATTCAGACGTATTAGATCTTACTGATGCATTGGCACGTGCGAGAGGGCAGCTAAGTACTCAAATAGACCAAAATCTTCAACTTAGAAGGGAAATTTCAATTTCTAAGTTCTCAATTATTTTTTGGATTTATAAATTGGCCAAATTCAGTAAAAACTATTTTAAAAAAATCTTCGATGAAGTTTAAGAATTAGTAGATTGACTTTCTATTAGTATTCAGGTAGAAATTAAGCTCCTCTCCAGTAAAGTTATAGATATAAAATAAAAAGCGAAAATTGCTTGCTTAGATAGGAGAATAGAAAAAGAGTAAATTGATGATTTATTACAGAATGGTGATTTCCCTAGAGATCTTGGGGTTCTCTTTCTTCTTCTTGAACGCCACAGATGCATAGGCAAAAGTACAGAGAAATAAGAGAGAGAACGTTCTCGTTCTTGGGTAATTAAGGAAGGTTTTTAGGCGAATCCCATAACTTTGACTTGATTGCCACCGTCGCTTAATTTCATCCACTTCTTTTCTTCCTCATCAGTAAAGGGCTCTATCCTTCTTGCATACACGGTATCTGCATTTAAGTCTTCGATCATTTCATAACCAAAGAAGTCCAATAACTCTTCCTGACTCTTAAAGCATCGATCATTCCACTCATAATTTTTATTCCCCTTCGCATTTTCATACTCATAGCACTCATAGAAATAATTAGTCCTATACCGCTCTACTAACGCAAACTCCTTTTGCTCTCCCTCTGGGAGTTTGTCGTACACGCTCCAACCAATTATTAAGACTGGCATTACTTGTTCAGTTGAGAGCGAAGGACTAACTGACGCTTGAGTTTCACATTCTCGCCTTTTAGTTCTTCCATCTCCTTCTGATACGTGTCGATCAAGTCCAGAGTCCACTTCCAGTTTTTCTCTTTGCAGTGTGCTCTTGCTGCGTCCCAATCCATAGTCAAAACTTCAGTGTCAATTGAGTCCTCTTGTCTTTTGTAGCAGGGTCTCATTTACTCCTGATTATTCATTAAACAAAGCACTTCTAGATCTTGCCTGGAGTCGGCAACCTTCCTCCTTAAAAAGGTCAAGGCATCTCCATCCATTTGCGATTCAGCGATCATCGCTTCTGACTGGTAGATGGCATGCTCCAAGTTCTTGATTTTGAGTTGTCTAATCTCCTTATCTTTCTTGCATTGCTCAAAGGTGTAGGCATCAATCATCTGCTGTTTCGGTCATTGGTGAAGACCCTTGTAATCACGATATTCATCACCACAAAGAAAATCACTAATCCAATGGTGGGAGCAAATATGAACAGGGCATTGGAATAGTTCATCGCTTTATATCTGGCAGGTCTGGTGGTTGGTTTCTCTTCAGTCGTTTGTATTCAGAATGAAGTGCACCTAGTCGCCATGCCTCTTTCATGGTTGTTGCTCCTTCATCCAGCAATTTGATGTCATCAATAGAGACAGTCCCTTTGAGTTGCTTGAACTCTTCCCTCCACTCTGCTCCATCTGATTCTTTCCAATTAACAGTCATACCCTTGCACCCTCACGCATCCGATAAAAGGTTTCAGCACAGCGAATAAGATCAGTCTTGTATTCAGGGAAATATTCCTGCATTAGTTCATCAACCATCGGTGTTGGGAATGCACCAGGAATATGGAAGACAACTTCTTTCTCTTTTTCGCGAAAGAAGTGAGGTGGAAGGTCTTTCATGCTGCCGCTAGTTCTTTCATTTTCACCATTTCTCTAGTTTGGATAAAGTTTGGATAGAAATAGCTGATTTCCCGAGAACGATTACCCTCACTCAAACGCCTATTTTGATTAGCCAGTAATGTTGTTCATATCAAGAGATCTCGATGGCAATATTCTCAAGTATGAGTCTTTTAGCGTGCTTAAACCCAAAACAAGCCTGCTTCCCTTCTCTATTAATAAAGCTTTCGCTTCTTATCGGTTTCTGTGCATATGGTGTTTATGCATCATGTGCCCTTTATGCATTTGACTAGCTCCTTGCATCTCATGGCTGCCAGCTAGTTGCTTCAAAGACTTTGAACCGCAAATACTGCTCAGTGCAATAACTACTAATGATGCTGTGCTGAGGAATTGAAGAACTATTGGCAGATGAGCATTCACTCTGTCGCGAAAAGATGCCATTTAGTGATGGGAAAGATTGTTATACCTATTATTAACGCATTTAAGTAAGGGATACATCATTAAGGGCATTTCAGCCATTTCTCTAGTTTGAAAAAAGTTTGAATAGAAATCCCTCATTCGCTGAGAACGATTGATATCACTCAAAAGGAACTTTTCATTAGCCAGTAGCTAATATCAGTCATATCAAGGAGTTTGGGTGAATTGCTTGATGTGAACAACGTGTGAACAGAAGCTGTTCAGCAAGGCACCAGCTTGGTTCCCTCTATTAATAGGGCTTTTGATCTGCTGAGCAATAACGACAGCATATTTGTATTTAACGAAATCAAGCGGATGAACTTTTACTGTCTAATTAACCCCACCCTTTGGAAGACTGGGATTCAACATAAGCTGCAACTTCGCTTATCTCGGATGATGTCAATACACCATTGAAAGATGGCATTGCATTTTTACCATTTGTGACTTGAGCAACAATCGCAGCTTCATGGTCTGAGTCGTAATTTGCTAAAAAGCTTTTTAAATCAGCTTGTGAAAGAGTTCTTTCTGGGTTGACTAAATTTCCTCCACCGGCATGACAGGCGGCACAATTCGCCGAAAAAGTTCCTGCTCCATCTGCCATTGCCATCTGTGGAGCGAAGAGCCCTATACATAGAGCTAAAAAGCTTGAGAGGAGAATTCTCATCTGATACGTATATATATCCACTATTTTGAAGCTCAAATAAGGCACTTTCAAAAGAGCCTGCTTATACAGTTAGATTTTGACACTCTTCAAAAAAATCCTACTAGTGCTTGTTTGGCATGAATTTGGGTAACTCCTTGTAATCGCTTTCCCCTCACTCAAATGCACTTGTTCATTAGCTGGTAGGTGATTTCCTGTTGTGCCATGGGATCTCAGCGATATTGCAATGTGTGGATGGCTTGATATTCTCAGCTTCTTATCTCTATCCCATTGCAACCAAGTTTCCATACTGTCTATTCCATCTAGTAGATCTAGATAGTAAATGGTAGCTTGAATTCTTCTAATTTTTGTGTGAGGAACAAATGGCTTTCAGAAGAAAACTGCTAACTGCAGGACTTGTTTTAGGCTCTGTAGCTGCTCCATCTTTAGCTGATGCATTCTCTTCTGTTAAAGCTGAAGAGGGAAATAAAGGTTTTTATGGCTTTGTAGGCGGCGGTATTACTCAGTTGGATGACGTTGGAGCAAGTGAAACCTTAAGTGGTACAAAATACGAAATTGATTTTGAACTTGATAGTGGATTCTCGTTTTCAGGAGGTCTTGGTTATGACTTTGGAATGTTTCGTATTGAAGGAAGCTACAACAAAGCTAATAATGATATCTCGTCCGTGACGGCTACTACGGGTGGTTCTGGGGTAACCACAACAGCATCTGGGGATGTTGACATAACAACTTGGGCCTTCACAGGATATTACGATTTTGAAAATGAAAGCAAATGGACCCCTTATGTAGGCGCTGGCATTGGCACTACAAAAGTTGCAATTGAGCAGCTAACAATTGCAGGGATAAATACTGGTGATGGCGATGGAGACGCGACATCTTATCTGCTAAAGATTGGCACAAGTTATGAAATTGCTGAAAAGGCTGATCTTTATGGTGAAGCCGCATTTACATCGATCGACGACGTTGAAATAGAAGGCACTGACTTCGACCCCACTAGTTCTTGGACTTTTCAAGGAGGTGTTCGCTTCCGCTTCTAATTCTCTTTTTAAAGAGCGAGTTGATTAAAAGTCAATCTTCATTCTTAAGGTGGTTCTATATGAACCACCTTTTTTTACTTCTTTAATTGCTAAGAAGCTTTTCATCCTTTTTGGCAATTTTGATTGGCTTTGTTTTCTTGTTCTGAACATGATCTTTGGACTAAATATAAATTAGTTGCTATTGCTTGCTGCTCGAGCTAAATAGAAACAAGGCAGAAATAGACTTGATCAATTGGTATGACTAGGAAAAATATCTGGCTCACACTGCATTAGTTAGTAGGTGATTTTAGTCAAATCAATCGGTTTGGGCGATAATGGGCGGTTTGGATAGACCTTCGATCTCAGGGCTCCTGACTTTTAGATGAAGGAATTTTTGAATTGCTTCCTTTATTCATAGAGTTTTTGATGCACCTGAGCAATCGTTAGATACCCAATGGGGGACTTCTGCAATCTCTTAATACTTCAGGACAGGCAGAAACAGAATTTCTAATTCTTAAAGTCCCATGGCCCTTTTTAGTTTTGTAGCCTCGTCCATACCTTCCATTATTGTGAAAGTCCCGTTGCTTGTCGCAGCTTTACGAAGCTTCGATAACTCTTGATATTTAGCGGATTCATAAGCTCCCACTGCTGCTCGCATAGAAGGGAATTCACAAATTACTGCCAAGTTTGCTCCTTCTGTTCTTTCTTTCCCTTGAGGCTCTGTGTCTTTTGCAAATACTTCCCCACCAACTTCTTTTAACCATGGACCCACTTTGTCTACATATTCAGCAAATAACTCTGGATTAGTTACCGTTGCCGTGGAAATCCAGTAACCCTTTGCTCCTTTCTTGTCCATAAAAGTTCTTTATCAATGAGCTTTGAAGCTCTAGTCTATTCTCTTTATCTATAAGCCTTGAGTTTCTTGATTTCTACCTCTCGACAAGACATTTAATGAAGCTGATTTCAGCATCTAGGAATATCTGACTCCTCTTCATTCCTTTTGATGGATGGATTCTGATAGCAACATCGTTCGATGATCGGGAGGATTCCTTTCTAATGTGATTAAATCCATTTATTTCCTTTTGGAACGTAAAAAATATTTCCACTATCCATGGGAAAATTAATCCTAATTTATGTAAGAGTTTTGCCATATATATCGACCATCATTTTTCTCTGACTCAACAGCAATGCAATGACAAGCGATATTCCAGAGAGCTTTATGTATTGGGACTGGGTTGAAAAGATAGGTCTTAGGGAAAGCTTTTTGTATTGCAATAGTTGCCTCTCTAGCGTGGTAATGAGGAATTGTTGGAAAAATGTGGTGAATTACGTGACTTGAGCCAATTTGATGATGTAGGAAATTCAAAACTTTTCCATAAGGTCGATCAATTGAGAGGAAGGCACCTCTCATAAAAGAGAAGTCTGAGTTGGAGAGGTGGGGAACATCTGTATCCGTATGGTGAAGCCAGGTGTATATAACTAGCCAGCAATTGACTACTAATAAAGGACCTAAATACATTGCTATTAAAGGAGTTACTCCATATTTAAGCCCCGATATAAAAAGTCCTACTAATACCAAAGTTATCCCAAGATCTGAGATCCAAACCTTCTTTACCCAATTAGAAGGCCACAGTTTTGTAGAGAAGGGTTCCCTTGGCCAAAAGTGGTTCGAAGTCCCGTATTTAGGTCCCCCTGTGCTGCCAGTCAACAAATATGCAGGCCAACCAAAGCCAAGGTGCAATAGGAGTTGCATTAGCCCGTATATAGTTTTTCCTAGAGCAGTTGAGAGAGCTAATTCGTTCTCTCCTCCGACTTTTTCGCTAATTCCATTGCCATCGATCACTATTGGCACGTGGGTTTCGCCATTCGTTATGTGATTAGTAAAACGATGGTGAATGGAATGTGTTCGTTGCCAAGAAAAGTATGGAACGAGCAAGAACGAGTGCAGCAGATAGCCAATCACTGTTTGCAAAGTCCGATTATCAGAGAAGGCTCCATGCCCACATTCGTGAGCGATAACCCAGAAGCCCATTGCGGTAGTCCCTGAAATAAAGGCATAGAGAATCCAAACTGGAATCATTGCTTGCGTGAAAGGAATGGCTAGTCCTATCGCGACAATTACTGCCTGGATTGCGACTGTTCGCAAAAGGTAGGCCAAGGAAGTTGATGTCTTACGTGCGAAACAGTGCTTAGGAACAACTTCCGTAATAGCTTTCATGCTTGGGATATCACTCATCTTTATTTCAAGAGCCTTTCCCTTGAGACCAGAAAACCGAATAGGCCTAAATTTTTTTTGGTTTGGGATAGATGGTTGTGTGTTATCCAAGCTGATCAATTGTTTTGTTAATCAAAAGGGTCTTCTCTCAAAGGAAATAACCCTTCACTTAAAAACAAAATTATTTGTAGATGGAGTTTTGCCTACTATTTGTTTTGAGAGCAGGATTTAAAAACCTGATAGCTTGCTGGAATTAGAGCAAGTTTCCTCTATGACTATATCGTCTAGATCAACTAGATCTTAATTGATGCATTGAGTTGTTCTTTTGTTTACGCATTAAGCATTGAACCTGCTTTGCTTAGGCACCTCAGCCTTAGGGCTTGTATTTGTACCTGCCTGTCCTAAATCTGCATAAACCGGTGAGGTGATCCCCAGTATTAGAGGTAGAAGAAGTAATCAGTGGTGCATCACTCCTTTAACCCAACAATTTCATAGTAAGGACGTTCCTCGTAGGCAGCATCTGAACAATACAAATATCCCCGTAGATCTCTGTCTAGCAAGTCATAGGAATCGACATCACCTCTCAAAGCTTTGAGAGGTGATGTCGATTCTTCTCGATCGTGTCTGGTGCTGCGATATGTCATTACCAACGGTTGGTACGTCTTGCTGAATTACTTCTCTCCAATAAAAGTATTCAGATCCTCTGGTGGTAGCCAACTTCTATTAGCTCCATTCTTAAAGGCAAAGCGTAAAAATTCCGCTGCATATTTGACCCGGAGTCGTCGGCTTGCTGAGCCAGGCTCTCCTCCATGAAGCTCAACAAGGGTTTTTAAAACCAAGTAGCCACTTGATATAGAGGTTTCGCTAGTAAGGATAAGCAATGTGCGAGCAATAGGAGTTCGGTAGTTTCGGTTCCAAACTCGTAATCCTTTCTTCCCATTACTTGTTTTATGTGATTTGAATTTTCTAGCTAGTTGTTCCCAGTCGAGTGCACCATTTAATCCAGATTCGTTCTTTTGTTTCACTAGCTCATATGCTTCAGCTAAACCCATCTCTTGAGATTTCATTATTAGCGAAATGTCTTTGGAGATTTTCAATATCCATCCGGCACTTGTTGCTACCCATGGAACAAAATCGGGATCGCTCTTGGCCTTTGGCCCAAGAACAATGCTGGTTCGGTTGCCATCCTCAAAACGAAATGTCAGCTGAACTTTTTGAACAAGACCTTTCCCTATGCCGCGGACCATCCATCCCTCGCCACATTCCTGTCGAATTTCTTCTCGCAGGGAGGTAACCCATTTCGAAGGCTTATCGGGCATTATTTTTTATTGAATACAAGACAGGAAAAGTGGTAGGTCTTTCATCACCCATCCAACCTTTCTGCATAGTCTCTTAAAACCTCTGCCATTTTTTGTGGTGGTATTTCCTGCTGATATTCCTTACATAAATCAAAGAACTTATCTAGAAATTCCCTCATAGGATTTGGTCTCTTTTCTTCTGTCATTTAGAGCCTCAAAAGTGTGAACGGATTTTGCAAATTCCTTGTAATCGCTTCCCCTCACTCAAATGTACTTGATCATTAGTCAGTAGCCAGGTTCCTGTTGAGCCATGGCCCTCAGCAAAAAGGGGTGGTTCGAACAGAGTTGAATAGAAGCTGTTGAACATGTCTTCAAATTGCTTCTATTATCTCTTCTATGGAAACATCTAAGTGGAAACCATCTGAAGAAGAGAGAGAAGTGATGCAAGCTGTTTGGATGCAGGTTAAAGGCGCTTGCGAGAAATTAAAAGAAGAAACCCACGCCCAAGACGAGCACATACGAAAAATGCTCCAAGAAATGGCGGATCGTTATTACTCTTGAAACGTTGACTTCTTGCGTTCCTTAATGCTTATCAAAAAGGTATCGATGTAGGAGACTGTTATGAGGAACGGATAGGTGATGATTACGTTTATCCTGATTGGTAATGAATTTTGCTGATAACTGGGCGAGGCTATTTGTCGTGATGACGTTCTTAGCCCTAGAAGTAGCGAATCCTTATTTCGCTAAAGCTGTAATTTTTGGAGGAATAATCCCCAATCTCATTGCTTTTGGTTTGTTTCTTGTAGCCATTGGCTATTTTTTATTTACTGGGCCCCTCTTTGGCAAAGGTCAAAAAGATGGATGACTGGCCAACAATTGAGGCTGCTAATAGAGCAGTAGGAACTGCCGGACTATTTGTGCTCACAGCAACCTCTGCCTATTTGGTTTGGCAGTTCAACAGATTTTTTGGAAATAAATAATGCAAAAACTGCTAATTACTCTGGGACTCGGAATTGTTGCTATAGGTGTTCTATATCCTTACTTAAGGCAATTGGGTTTAGGCCAACTTCCTGGGGACATGATTTTGAAGGGAGAAAACTCAACGTTTTATTTCCCAGTAGTTAGTTGTATTGTCATTAGTTTGCTTCTTTCGGTTCTGCTTAATTTGTTCCGATCCTCCTAATGCCTCTCAAAAAACTCACTCCTACTAAGCCAGATAAAGATCAACCTTGGAAAGTTTGGGCTTTTGTTGTTGGTTTGAATTTAGTGGCATGGGTTGGTTGGTATTTCATGCATGATGCACCTTCTAGATGGTAAACATCTGATGCGTTGGCTTCTAAGACATCAAGCTTTGATTTGGAATGCAGGCATTGGGCTTTGCATAGCTCTTGGCTTAGCGCGTTATCTTTTGAATTAAGAGTTCATAAAGTTCGAACAGGTTTTAGGGATTCCTCCTAATCCATCGGAATTAATAGCTTTTAACTGTTCTTTAGCTAGTAGTTAATTTCTTAAGCAAGGATGGGATCAAAGTCGACGCGTGAAAATCAGGAAGTTTGAGCAGAGTTTGAACGAGGCCACTTTCTTCTCTTCATTCAATTTTCTTTTTTGGGTGTTTGTATCTAATCCAGCATTCTTGCCTCATACTTAAGTTTATGAAGTTGATCCAATGAGACGTTCTGATTTCATCATTGCGTCTTTTCTTAAGCGAAGTAATACCCGAGCAACCTGGCAGGTGTTAACCACTTTGCTGCCAATCGCTGGGCTTTGGTGTCTAATCCTAAGAATCGACCAAGCATCTTTATCGGTTGTCCCAAAGATCTTTGCATTACTTCCTGTTCTTGGATTGTTGTCTTTGTTTTCATCTCGCGCATTCTCATTGATGCATGACTGTGGACACGGCTCACTATTTTGCTGGCGTTGGTTGAACCGATTAATTGGGTTCCTTCTGGGAGTCCTCAACGCAATTCCACAACATCCTTGGTCTCTGGATCATGCCTTTCATCACCGTCACAATGGAGATTGGGAGATATATCGAGGTCCTATTGATGTCTTGAAGCTTGATTCTTATCAAGAGCTGTCTGAACCAAGTAAACTGTTTTATTCAATCAGTCGCCACTGGTTGATGTTGTTCCCAGGTGGATTTTATTATCTTATTGTTAAACCTCGATTGGCATTAATTCAGTCGATAATTAATTTTTCTTGGTCAATCAGTGTTGAGTTGTTAGATGGATTGATTACTAAAAACTTCTTTCAAATCTTTCCTCTCTCGACTAGATTTAAACTGAATAGCTCAGGGTATGGTAATTCTTTTTGGGAGGTCACTGATCTTATTTTTAATAACTTATTTGTCATAACTGGCTGGATTTTTATGTCTCATTGGCTAGGTACAGGACTATTCCTTACCTGTTATTCGCTCATAATGACAACCTCAGCCGCCATTTTTATTTGCATATTCTTTATTCAGCATAATTTCAAAGGCTCATATGCCAATCGCACTGAAAATTGGAGTGAGTTTATGGGAGCCCTTGAAGGAAGTAGCAATCTCGATTTACCTAATTGGTTGAATTGGTTCTTTGCTGACATCTCTTTTCACAGTATGCATCACTTGTGTGATCGGATACCTAACTACAACTTGCGAGCTTGTCACTTTCATAATCAACACCTTCTAAAAAATGTGAAAGTTTTGAGGCTTGAAGATATACCTAAATGCTTTAATTACATTCTGTGGGACGATAAATTGCAAGAACTAACCACTATTCAGTTAGCCAATAAGTTGGAAGACATAGCTCTTTAGACTTTCCTGAATTCATTCTAGGAGAGTTAAAAGAGACTTAACGAAGATAATTTAGGGCCTTAATTGGTTGCATATTTAGCAAATACATTCTTTAGTGCTTTGAGGAAAAAGTTTTAATAGAGTTTGAACAGGATTCAGAGATTCCTTCTGGTCCCTTGGTGTCAATAGGATGAGGGTTGTCATTGGTCAGAGTTGTTAATGTCAGTCATCTCAAATGTTCCTGAGGGCTTTAGGAGCAATTTGACTATTTAGATTCCTCTCTGATCCATTCTCTATACCACTGCCGATCATCAAGCCATCGGATTATTGGCCAATTAATTAGTATGGAGGCAATCAGGATTCCTGAAACTGAAGACTTTTCAGCGAAAGTAGCAAAGAGAAGAGTTGGTACAACGGACATTATTGCCGCGGTAAGCAAAGATCTTCGAGGGGACATTTTTGTACGCATTTCTTACTTGCCAGAAAAGTTCGAATGCAGCATTGCCACTTTTTTATTGCCTATCACAATAATCCAGTGAGGGCGAATGACTCGTTAGATGACTTCGACTAGGCAATTCTTACTAAGCCAGGATTTAGTATCCGTTGCTACCATTTTAGTACGTTCGTCCCTTGGCTGGGATGCATGTTTTGGCGGCAGGGAACGGGGCTGTCATATCGGAGGTACGTCATGAACACTCTCCCATTAATTCGCTCGCACATCAAAAGAGCAGATCGCATTCACAAGGCTCAGTTAATTGCCACTTCCCATGGAAGTAAGTTTCACGATCAGTCAGCTTTAAATGCCAATTCAGCTGCAAGGAAGGAGAAAGCTAAGCGCTTACATAACGCTCAATTAATGGCGTTTTAAAGTTCGATTGGATTTTGGTCAACACCTCAGACCCCTTTAAAAGGAGCTAATTTGTATGGTGCGAATTTGAAGAGTGTTGCTTCTATGGTGTAGATTTTTAATAGCAGATTTGCCAGAAGCAGATCTAAGTGGGTGTGATCTGCGGGAAACCAAGATTGAAGAAACTCAATTTTGCGGAACTAAACTTGATGGAACTATTTTCCTTCGGAGCTTTAGTTTTCAATTTGCGAGAAACCTGTTGAATAAGACTTCTTGTATTCTCCAGCTCATTTGTCCTGACAAAGCTGGTCTGGTGAGCGAACTTGCTGGTTGGGTAACAACGAATAATGGCAATATTCTTCATGCAGACCACCACACAGATTCTGAAGCTGGCCTTTTTCTTAGCAGAATTGAATGGGATTTAGATGGCTTTGCCTTGAACCGTCAATCAATTTCTTTTCAGGTTCAGGAATTGACTAAAAGGTTAAATGGTGAGGCTAATGTGCATTTCTCAGACCATGCTCCGCGAGTTGCCATTTTTGTTGGCAAACAAAGTCACTGCATGTTGGACTTGCTTTGGCGTATTCGAAGCGGTGAGCTTCTCATGGAAGTTCCTATTGTTATTTCAAACCATCAGGATCTAGAATCTATCTGTACAGAACTTGGAGTAAATTATAAATGTATCTCAATTAATAAGGATTCTAAAAGTGATTCTGAGAAGAAGATCTTACAAGTCCTGAAGAATGAGAATATTGAATTGCTTATTCTGGCTAAGTATATGCAAATCTTGACTGGTAGCTTTATTGAAAAGACCCCACCAATTATTAATATTCATCATTCGTTCTTGCCAGCTTTTAAAGGCTCACATCCATATCATAAAGCATGGGAAAGAGGCGTAAAATTGATAGGTGCAACTGCCCATTATGTAACGGAAGAATTAGATGATGGACCAATTATTGAGCAAACCATTGCGCATGTAAGTCATCGCGATGAGATTGCAGATTTAATTCGAAAAGGCAGGGATACGGAGCGTATATCTTTAGCAACAGCAGTTCGATTGCATTTGCAGCGTAAAGTTATGGTCTATCGAGGCAGAACGGCTATTTTTGACTAATTAGAGCTCATTGTGTTGGGGGATAGCGATGATATAGATCAGAATTGTTCTTCCTTTAAGGAATCCAAGCTTACTTTAATTATGAAGGACTTTTTCATGTCGCCCAAATAAATCAGTCCTCACTTTAAGTTAGGATGGTTGCTACAAGATTAGTTCTTGTGTTTGGTTTATAAACTCATTCATCTTTCTAATCACATGAACGCCTTAAATCGGACTTTAAAAACAGTTATTGTTAATTTAGTTTTAGTTTCAGTCGGATTATTTTCGTTGGAATTGATAACTCGAATTAGGGTCCAATCAAGAGTAAGTATATTTCACCCTAGATCATCTTTGCTCAGCGTACTTAATTCAATACAAAATAAATCTGGTGCTTGGGACTATTTAGACCAGCAAAATTCGCAGCGTTACCCTCATCCATATTCAATGTTTAAAGGAATGCCTAATGTTTTAGATCATAATGATCTTGGATATAAGATATTAGATCCTATTGAAAAGAAAACAATTAATATTGCTTTCTTTGGAGGTTCAACAGGCTATAACGGTAAACCTCCCCTTGTAAACCTATTGACTTTGAAATTAAATAATGAATTGGGTTATAAAAAATACTCTCCAATTAATTTTTCAGTAGTCTCTTCAAATCATAATCAGCATATACACTCACTTCTTGAGGATTACGATAAATACCCTATTGATTTGGTCGTGTTCTACGGTGGGTACAATGAAACACTTCAGACAGCATTTTATGATCCAAGGCCAGGTTACCCTTACAACTTTGATATGAGAAATCAATTGAGCCCAGAGCTTATGTTGCTTAGAAAACACTTTGCATTATATGGAGTTTTTAATCGGATTTTCCCAAGTGAATTACATAAGAAGGTATGGACGAAGAAATGGAGCAGAGAAATTGTAGACAACTATTCAATTACAATAAATAAAGCACGTCGATTATCAAAAACACTTACAACTGGTAGATGCGAAAAATCTTTTCTTTTTATATACCAGCCTTTTCAAATGGATAAAGAAAATGGAGTCCCTCCCTCCTTTATTAAAAGAGTACATGTCCCCTTATCGAAGCTTGCTAATCAATCTAAAGATGGCATTGATTTGTCCAGGGAGTTAAAAGATAGTGAAATGTATATTGATATAGCTCATGTTAGCCAAGAGGGCAGAGAAGTCCTTTCGGATGCGATTCTCGCCTCGGATGTTTTTAAAGAAACTATTTCTTCTTGTTCATTATAAATTATTGTTATATGATTTCCCTACACTTTAAGTTTGAACATTGAAAATCAATAAATGGATTGTATTTTATTCGAAAGAATTATAAAAAAGCTAAACCAATCTTCTGATAATCAGGATTTATCTCTACCTCCATATTTATTCTTTTAACTCAACACTGTGAATGAATATAATTCCTAATGGATTTACTTAATCATCCGAAAACTTTTATACTCTATTTAACTCCTTCTGTTTATTTCCAAATTTAATCAGAGCAAATTTGCTACAGTAAAGACAGGTTTTTAATACACCATTTTTTTTAATTAATTAAATTTTAACCCAAGATGCTTAAAGGATTTCCTAAGTTCATTTTTCCAGGTTCTAGTTTCTCTAGATAAAAATATTTATCTGAATGGGCTCCATGGAGCTAAAACCTGATAATCCCCAACTGCTTTCATATTCTCGAGAGGGATATTAAGCCTTACAGTTTACTATTCCCGTCCCAAAGATTTCTGAGTAAGCATCGTCTTCATACTCAGCATCGGAGCAGAACATATCACCGTAGATTTCCTCTTGTAAGTGATAGGCATCGTCGTAGTTGTAGAAAACATTAGAGAGATGTATTGTTCTTGTCCATCGTGTCCGATTGATGGCGATTTTCTTCCTTCGTTCTCCTAGGTCTCCCAGTCGGCACCATCGTCACCTTCCTCGTATTCATAGTTAAGTAGAGAGTTCTCCTCCTTTCCTTCTTGCCCGTCTTTATTGGTATGAGGCTTTTCTTCTTCCATTTTCATCATTTCTTTAGTTTGGATAGAAATCTCTGATTCGCTAGAACGCTTGATATCACTCAAAGGTAAGTTTCCATTAGCAAGCAGTCAATTTGAGTCATATCAAGTGATTTAGGCGAGAATTGATGGTTTGGGCAAACCCTCGATCTCAGGGTTTTGCTTTTTATTAGTTTCCAAAACGATAGTGCTTTTTGATTGCTTTATGCACTTCCCATGTACAAGACATCCCCTTAGGGAAGACAACTAGATCACCGACCCCAAATCGGATAGGATGCCCTCCATCAGGTGTAACGGTTACATCTCCTTCGAGAATTAAACAAGTTTCCTTATCGCTATATGTCCAAGGGAATGAACTTGGGATACAAGTCCATATAGGCCATTGCTTGATCCCTAGCTCGTTGATAACGCTTTCAGGGCAGGGGGATGTTACTGAGATTGCCAACTAATTATCTCGAGTGCAATCTCTTTCTAGCTGTTTTCTTTGATGCTGTGTCTTATAAGCTGAAAGCCTTCTCTTTAGGATTCTAGTTTTTATATAACTCATTTGGATACTGCCCTTTTAAAAATTTGTGATCTGGATTTTGATTTGTTCCTCGACTTTACATTTTAACTGTTAGGTCTAAATATTTTTTTTGCATGTCCTTCCTTTTGTGGTAGAAGAATTTGAAGTACATATTACTCAGGATAAATTCTTTTGTTTTCACCAGCTCTTTGATTTTTTGAGCGATGTAGTCCAGAGCTAACCATGAGCAACTCTTTTTAATTTATTATTTCTTATTTTAGAAAATTGAATAAATAAATGGAGCAACAACTGAACCCTGTGTGAAAACAATGACCACACCCATTAGAAGAATAGTTATAACTAAGGGTGCTAGCCAATATTTTTTTCGAACTTTAAAAAAGTCCCAGATGTCCTTAGCTAAATCTAGAAAAGCTTCCATAACTAAAAGATTCGTTTGAGATCTGTCTTGTGAAATTTAGTGATTTCACGATATGTGAGTTCACTTGTCTTTGACTTTTTCAATGGATCATATCCTGTTAACCGCATAATTAAAGCTATGGGTTGTAAAACGCATAAGAAAACTAGTCCGAGAATAATACGGCTATTGATAAAGCCAAGCGCATGACCAAGTGCCATCCACGCTTTATAAGGGTAATAAAGGGAATTAGGGAAAGTTAGCGCTAAAGAAATTGCAGGGATAGAAATCCAAATTGTCCAGACTCTAAAGCCATGCCCAAATACTGTAGGAATAAGCCAACCAATTAAGAATGGCATCCCAACCCCAACGAGGAAACCAAATTGACGCAATTGTCTTTTATTAATTGAATCTTTCATTGTTAGTCCAAAGCAAATTCCTGCATCCAAGTTTCATCATTTTCAATTTTAGGTTGTTCTTCTTTATATAACAGTTGATTTTCAAGGACAAGTAGATCCATTTCAGTTCTCATAAAACAACGATAAGCATCCTGAGGAGTACAAACAATTGGCTCGCCTCTTACATTAAAAGAAGTGTTGACAATAGTAGGACAGCCAGTTCTTTTTTTAAAGGCATTGATTAAGTTAAAGTATCTTGGGTTTGTCTCTTTGCTTACAGTCTGTATACGCGCTGAATAATCAACATGTGTTACTGCAGGAATTGATGACCTAGCTACATTTAACTTATCAATTCCAAATAATTTATCTTCATCCTCAGTCATCTTTTTGCAAAGATCTTTCTTCACCTTTGCGACTAGTAGCATATAAGGACTTCTTTCTTTTAATTCAAACTGAGTTGATGCATAATCTTCCAATACTGATGGAGCGAAAGGCCTAAAGCTTTCACGATACTTTATCTTTAGATTCATAACATGCTGCATATTCTCATTTCGAGGATCGCCAATGATTGATCTTCCGCCTAATGCCCTAGGTCCGAATTCCATTGCTCCATTAAACCATCCAACCACCATTCCTGAATCTAAGAGAACGGCAAGTCTCTCAAACAATTCATCATCTTCTAACGTGTGGAATGGGGCATTTACTTTTTTTAGATAACATGCAATTTCTTTATTTGTATAATTGGGACCAAGATAAGTACCTTTCATTGAATCTTTTGGGTTCACCTTCCTTCCTATTTCAAAATATTGATGGAAACCTACTAAAGCGGCTCCTAATGCGGAACCAGCATCACCACTTGCTGGTTGTATCCATATATCCTCAAAGATTTTTTCTTTAAGTAATTTACCATTAGCAACGCAATTTAATGCAACTCCACCTGCCAAACAGAGCTTAGATATACCAGTTTCTTTTTTGAGTGACTTAGCAAGTTTAATTACTATTTCTTCTGTAATAACTTGAATGGATGCTGCCAGATCCATATGAAACTGTGTTAATTTGCTATCACTCTTTCTAGGTGGTTTGCCAAAAAGTCTGTGAAATTTATTACTGGTCATTCGGAAACCACGATGATATTTAAAATATCTGATGTCTAACCTAAAAGTTCCATCTTCTTTGATATCGATTAAGTGATTTCTGATCTTGTCAACATATTTTGGCTGCCCATATGGAGCAAGTCCCATTAACTTATATTCACCTGAATTAACCTTGAATCCACAATAGTAAGTGAAGGCTGAATAAAGGAGCCCAATAGAATGCGGAAAGCTTATTTCCCAAAGAGGTTGGATCTTACTTCCCTTACCTATCCATGCTGAAGTTGTAGCCCATTCACCCACTCCATCCATACAAAGAACTATTGATTCATTAAAGGGACTAGGATAAAAAGCTGCCGCAGCGTGAGATAAGTGATGCTCAGAAAATAAAAGTTGAGGAAGGTAAGGCTTGCTATTAGGAGAAAGCTCCTTTTGCAAGGCGCTAAATTGCTTTTTAAGTTCAGACTTAAGGAAAAGTTTCTCCTTTAGCCAAAGTTGCATTGCTGCAATAAATGAACGTCCGCCTCTTGGCGCTGCAGCTAGATAGGTTTCGAGTAAACGTTCAAATGTTAGTAGAGGTTTTTCATAATAAACAATTGAGTCTATGTCCTTCAGATTAATCTTTTGAGACTCAAGGCAGAAACGAACAGCTTTGGTAGGGAAGGAAGAGTCATGCTTGATTCGCGAAAACCTTTCCTCCTGAGCTGCTGCAATTACATCACCATCAACCACCAAAGCAGCCGCACTATCATGATAAAAAGCTGAGATACCAAGAATCTTCAAAGTAAGTACTTATAGTTGAAAAAACAATGAGGGCGACAAGAAGCTATTTTCAACAATCATATCAAGTTAGGGGCTTTTTATAGCCTAAGTTCAGCGTAAACCAATATAAATTGTTAGGGATTGCATTCTTAACGAAGACTCTTTAACCTAGATACTATTTGGTTTGCGATCAGTCTATAACCACTAAAAGTGAGGTGTGAAGTCACATCATTCTTTCTAAAATAATTAGTATCTCTCCAATCCTTGGGGGGGGTAAGTTTGAAATGGTTGATAACAAGTTTTTCATTATTAACTAAATCAGGGTTGATAAGAAGGAATTGATCTATCAAATCAGAAACGTTTTGTTTGTAAGCTAAATTCCCACTAATTAGATGACGTTGATGGGGGTGGGTAACGAAGATAAGTTGCTTTGCCCCTACAATACTTGCTGTATTTACATAGTGATTAAGTACATTAAAGAAATGCTCTTTTTCATCTTTTATCGAGTCTTCTGTTAAAGGAGATAATATATCTTTATGCACTTCGCATGGACTAGATGCAGGTGAGATCTTTAAGTTCAACATCATGTACCTATTCACGCGATAGATTATTTCCTTAATGAACGCGATAGCATAAGAGTCTGTATATCTAGCTGTGGATAGTGGATTCGCAGCGTAATGCTCATATTGCCTATTGGAATCAAAAGGACGGACTCTCAAGAAAGGGTCTTTTGAAGTAGGAAATATCAGCTGATCCTTGTACCTGCAGAATTCATCGCCAATATCTGTTTGATCAACAAAAGCAATTACAATGTCTGGACTAATCTTTTTGACTTGGCTTAAGTATGCAAGCTGGCCAGCCATATTAGAAGGCGAAAATGAGCTAGTTCCTCCAGCTATTATGTTGAGATCAGTGATTGATAAAAAGATATCGATGGCTTGTACACCCAACAACTCTGCCCAGGAGTCTCCCTGTAAAATAAGGTTTTTACAAGGTGATTTTGAGGAACAGTCAAACCTAGAAAAGATCTTAGTTTCAGGGCCAACATTTGATGGAGTTACTAAAGGTTTGTGGACAGCAGGGTAAGCGTGACCATGATTAACAAAGGAATAATATTGCCCCATGTCTTGAGGCAGTTTTTTTAGTTTTGTTTTGGTATAAGCAAATGCACGACCTATACCCTCTAAAAGTAAAAAACCTATAGCTAAGTTAATAGTTATTACTTTAATTATGGGTGAAATTCTATTAGAAAGTTCTTTAAACATTTTATTTGATTGATTGCTTCTTAGCCAACCCTGGTGTCTGATGTGTAAGCATGGAAACGATTCTAATCCCCTTTAAACCAGTCTTGATGGTAAATACCGGAGATATCCTTTCTTGCTGTAACTTCTTGTATTGCCTAAGATTCTTTATTTACCCATCTGATTCTAATTCCTCTTGTCCTAATTAGTATCTGATCAATAGATTTCTCAGTAGCTCTTTTTAATGCAAGTTTGAATAGAAAACCCTGCTTCTCTAAGAACGGTTGCTATTACTAAAAGGGAAGTTTTCATTAGCCAGTGGTTGATTCTAGTTATGTCAAGAGATTTGGGCGAAATGGGTGGTTTAAAAAGAGTTTGGATAGGCTTTAGATCTCTTGGCTCGCTTTGATTTCACTAGTTACCAAAACGATAGTGCTTCCTGACTGCTTTATGTATTTCCCATGTACAAGCAATCCCCTGAGGGAAGACAAATAGATCACCGAGCCCAAGTCTGACAGGCTTACCTTTATCAGGCCGAACGGTCATATCTGCTTCGAGAATTAAACAAATTTCCTTATCGCTATAGACCCAGGGGGATTTATTTGGAGTACAAGTCCGGATAGGCGACTGCTTTATCCCTAGCTTGTTGATCGGGATTTCAGAGTGGGAGCATGCAAAGGAGATTTCTAATTGATTATTTCAAGCTCAATTTCTTTATGCCGCACGTTAGTTATAATTCCACTGCATTCCTAGAACTTCAGTGTCAGACATTAAATCATTATCTGCGGATTACTTTGATTCGAAGTCAGAGGAATACACCAATGATTATTATCTAAATCAGCAAACTCACCCTAAATGGGCGAGGCAAAAATCAATCGTGTCTTTTGTACGTAAATACCTTCAAAGTTCGAATACCAAAATCCTTGATATTGGTTGTGGACCTGGATTGCTCGAAGAAGATTTGTCTAACCTTTCGTATAAAGGAATTGGTATGGATATTTCAAAGGAGATGATTAAACTCTCTAAACAACGAGCCCAGTCAAAAGGATTTAATGAATCATGGGAATTTGTTTGTGGAGATTGTGAGGATACTCGACTTGAGCCCGAGTCAATTGATTGCGTAATTGCATCAGGTGTTATTGAATATATGCCAGAAGATAATAAGATGCTTGAGGAGGTTAATAGGGTTTTAAAGGTAGAAGGATTATTTATTTTAAATGTAACCAATGTATTTGGTGTTTCAACTAGTCTTAATCGATTAAGTCATTACTTAAAGGGCATCCCAGGAGTTATGAGGCTAGCAGATTTTGTTAAAATTAGATTGCTAGAATCTAATACTAAAGCAAAGAGATTGAGCTTTATACCTAGGAAGCATATCCCTTCTGCTTTTATTAAAAATGCTCGGAGAAATGGCTTTGAATTGCTAGATGATGTTTACCAGGGCTTTACATTGCTTCCCGCTCCTTTCGATCAAATTTTTAATAAGTTAATAGGCAGGAAATTCATTGACTTAGAGAGATTGAATAATACACCTTTAAGAGTTTTAGGTGCTAGCTATTTAGTTTGCCTAACTAAAAAGGCTTAATTTTGGGACAAATACTACTACGTAAGTATTTTTGCATGCTAAGTAATAAGCTTGGCCTTGCTCCTCGACTTCTGTCAAGCTATTCAAAAAGATTGGCTGTCATTGATTACCATTATTTCACAAGTAAGGATTTGATATATCCAGATTTAGAGGTGAGTTATGAGTCATTGGAAGCTCAGCTTGAAATAATTTCTAGAAATTGCAGACTTAGACCACCTGTTGAAACTCTTGAGGAGATATTTAGTGGAAAAATGAAATCAGAAGAACAAAGCTTAATTATCACTATTGATGATGCAGATAAAACGTTATTAGAAGCATTGACTTTTTTTAACGAATTCAAAATACCTCTTGTATTATTTGCTCCTGTGGGATTGTGCCTTTCAGAAAATGAATCGGATGGATTACGAAGCAGATGTTTGCACATGTACAAATACTTGTCCTTATTTGACTTCCCAGATCCCTATTCTCAACTTGTAAATGCCGATAAATACTTTGACTTTATCATTAATTCTAGCTTTAAAGATTTGGATAAGCTTTATAAAATAATTAGATCTATAGAAAGAGAAAGTTCTGTGATCTTAGAAAGGAAGCTATTAACAATACAGCAATTAAAAGATATTATAGAAAGCCAGAATATTATTGTGGCTTCTCATACTATGAGCCATAGTGTTTTGTCTGAATTGCCGACAGACTGGATGAAATGGGAGATTTCTAGATCATCAGAAATTATCAGTCAAATCGGTGGAGACATAAGATTATTTGCATATCCATATGGATATAAGAAATCATATAATCAAAACGTAAAAAATACGTTAGAGAATGCTGGTGTTAAATATGCATTTACGACTACTTCTTCCTTGACAAAACAAAATTCAGACCATTTATCGATTGGAAGAGCTTCTATGCTTAATTACAAAGAAAGGTCTTTTGTATTGGGAACCGTTTCTGGTGCTTTCAGGATTTGGGATAGATTACTCTTAAGGTGAAATCCTCTAGTTCACTAAAGTAATCCCGGGAATATTGGGCCTATCTCAATTAAGATACCAGCAATTGAGAACGAACAAAGACCTTTATTTCTTTTTTATAGATCATCAGGCCTAGGCCCTTCTTCCCTTTCATAATAGTTCTTTGAGTAAGGTTTGAGTGAGTAAACCTTCAATAGAGATATTCCAGGACTAGTAGTTAATTTCTACCAAAAATTATGATTGATCTCAAAAGAAACAGCAAGAAAGAACCTGTCCAAGCAACTGGAGTTCGTGCCAGAGAAAGCTCTTCTTATACCCCTAATCAAACCTATGACTTCAAGATCAGCAGAGGTCGCTTCTCTAACTTCCTGATTTGTAAAAGGTGTTTTTATCTTGATCGAGTCATGGGGTTGGATCCGCCTGGGACACCCGGTTGGACTTTAAACGAAACAACTGACCTCTTACTGAAGAAAGAATTTGATCATTGCAGAGAAAAGCAAATTCCCCATCGATTATTCACTGAGAATGGTTTAGGTCATGCCGTTCCCTTTGACCATCCCGAAATGGATAACTGGAGGAACTCTCTTCATCATGGATTGATGCTCAGGCACAAAGACACACCCATCATCCTTACGGGAGGAGTCGACGATATTTGGCAAGATACAAGAACGAAGCAATTGTTTGTTGTGGATTACAAATCCCAAGCAAAGAATGGAGTTGTTGATAAGCAAGATTATTTGGATGACCCCTACCACGATGGATACAAAATTCAAATGGACTTCTATGCCTATCTCCTTTCAGGCATGGGTTTTGATGTTCATCCCACGTCTTACTTCTTGGTTTGCAATGCCAAAAGAGATGACGATGGCTTTCACAAGACGATGACCTTTGACGAATACATCGTTCCCTACAACTGGAACAGTGATTGGATTGAGAGCAAGGTTGATGAGATGGTTGCTCTGATGAACCAACACGAAATCCCAGATTCGAATGAGTGCTGTAAGAACTGTGCCTATTCAGAGCAGTATGCAAAGGTTGTACATCCAGAAAGAAATACTGGAAGTAAATCCGTTCAAAGAAGGTTGTTTCTTTAGAAGATGAAACTCAAAAAAGCTCCTATCCATCAGGCATAGATGCAATCTGGTTTTAAATCGCCGCGATGGGGATTTTTAGTTGATCCAACAGTTCGACACAGTTGCTTTAAGGTGCCGATTAGATCTCCTAGGACAAATAAGGCTGGAGCTTCGCTTGGCTCAACTAAAATATCTTTTCTACATTTTTTTTGAAGTGCTTTATCCGTACCCCAGACCAGTTGAGAAAGCATCTTTTGTAGAGCAAGCTCCTGCTAAGGCTCTTTATGGGCTTCCCTCTGAGGTTAAATTTTGCCAATCATGTGTTATAAGCAATCAGCGTCCTTCTAGTTCTATTGAGTTTAAGAATGATGGTAAAGCTCCTAAGCAGGCAATACAATTTGATGACTTAAATATATGTGATGCTTGCAGAGTTAAGGAGAAGAAAGCTGCAATTAATTGGAAAGAAAGGGAAGAGGAACTACGCGAACTCTGTGACAAATATCGACGTAATGATGGACGATACGATTGCTTGGTCCCTGGGAGTGGTGGCAAGGATAGTTTTATGCAAGCTCATTTGCTTAAATATAAATATGGAATGCATCCTTTAACTTGTACTTGGGCACCTCATATTTATACTGATTGGGGCTGGAAAAACCATCAAGCATGGATTCACGCTGGCTTTGACAATATTCTTTTTACTCCTAATGGAAGAGTTCACCGCCTAATGACTCGCCTTGCAGTTGAGAACCTTTTTCATCCTTTTCAACCATTCATTCTTGGCCAAAAGAACCTAGGGCCAAAGCTTGCCTCTTTATATGATATAAATTTGATTTTTTATGGTGAGAATGAAGCAGAATACGGAAACCCTCAGCAGAATATGGATTCAGCTCGACGAAGTTGGGATTTTTTTAGCTCATCAAACGAAGATGAAATTTTTCTTGGAGGAGCATCTCTTACAGAGTTAAGAAAGCTTGGCTTGGAGAAAATAGACTGGGAACCATATATGCCAATAGATCCTCAGGAGATCGAAGAAAAGAATATAGAAGTTCACTATCTAGGATATTACGAAAAGTGGCACCCTCAAGGTGCTTATTACTATGCAATTGAGCATGGGGGGTTCGAAAGTTCACCAGAAAGAACAGCAGGAACATATAGCACTTACAATTCTATTGATGACAGAATCGATGACTTTCACTATCACACGACATGGATTAAATTTGGTATTGGTAGAGCAACTTATGATGCAGCTCAGGAAATACGTTCTGGGGACCTTATTCGTGAGGAAGGAGTTGCTTTAGTAAGAAAATATGATGGAGAATTTCCTGAAAGATGGGCTGATGAGATCTTTCATTACCTGAGCTTACCTATAGACCAATTCCCTATAGCTTCAAATCAATTTGAACAACCAATATTTGATAGGAAATATTATGAATTACTCTGTGAAAATTTTCGGTCTCCACATCTTTGGTCTTGGGATAAGCTAAAAGGCTGGAATCTTCGTTACGCTGTATTTAATAATAATCAAAGCAATCAAGAGGATTTCGCTGCAAGTTGGCAAGGAAATCCAGTAAATAAACTCAATGACACTTTGTAAGCGCTTAATTGCTAGGCTTGATATAAAAGGTAATCGACTAATTAAAGGAATTAGGTTTGAAGGCTTACGAGTTTTAGGTGACCCAATTGAAGCTTCCTTAAGCTATGCAGCTTCTGGGGCAGATGAAATCCTTTATATAGATGCAGTGGCAAGTCTTTATGGCAGGAATGGATTAGCAGATGCCTTAAGAAAGACAAGTAGAAAGATTTTTATCCCAATAACAGTTGGTGGAGGTGTCCGCTCAGTAGAAAATGCAGCGGCTTTATTGGCTGCAGGTGCAGACAAAATTGCTGTTAATACAGCTGCATTGCAACGTCCTGATCTTATTAGAGAGTTGGTTGAAGCCTTTGGTAGTCAATGTATAGTGATTTCAGTACAAGCTAGGCGAACGAGCGGGAATAATTCTTGGGAAGCGATGACAGAAACTGGACGAGAGAGAAGTGGGGTGAATGTTTTGTCCTGGATTGAAAAAGTTCAAGAACTAGGGGCTGGAGAAATACTTTTGACTTCTGTGGATCAAGATGGCACTTTTAAGGGTGCTGACTTCTCTCTAATTGAAGAAGCTTCCAAGAGAGTAAGCGTTCCACTAGTTGTAGGAGGCGGCCTTACTCAAGCTTCGGATGTTAAGGATGTTTTATCCAATCCGAGTATTTCAGGTGTAAGTTTAGGTGCAGCACTTCATTATAAAAAACTTGAGATTGATACTCTAAAAGAAGAATTAAGTACATACAATTTGCCAATAAGACTTGATGAAAGCAAACACTTTATATTAAAAAAACAGAAGCCATTAATAGGTATTAATATTGGAATTGTTGACTATGGAATGGGTAATCAGCAGAGCCTAATTAATGCCCTTGAATTAATGGGTGCTATAGTTCATTTAAGCGATCAAATATCTGTTTTAGAAGAAGTTGAATTAATTGCTTTACCTGGAGTAGGAGCCTTTGGAGAAGCAATGAGCCAACTCAAAAGCAGAGATCTCGTAGATAAACTTGTCAGAATTGTTAAAGAGGGCAAACCAATTTTGGGAATCTGCTTGGGAATGCAAATATTGTTTGAAAGAAGTGAAGAATTTGGGGAGACCAAAGGTCTATGTCTCCTTAATGGAGATATAAAAGGAATGCCTGATGTCGATACAAATGGGAAAAGATTAGTTATTCCTCATACAGGATGGAATCAATTAAATGACCATAGAAAGATACAGAAATCACCTAAAGGTTCTTATCAGTACTTTGTTCATAGTTTTACTGCAACGAATATTGAAGATTCAGTGTGTAGCTACACATTTAATTATGGGAACTATGACTTTGTAGCTGCTGTGATCTCTAGAAATATAGCTGGATTTCAATTTCACCCTGAGAGAAGTGGTGAATGCGGCCTAGAACTTCTTGCTAACACTATTAAAGAACTGGTATTTAATTAGAATATAACTCTTGAAATTCTGTTAGAAGAATGCATTAGCTTTCTATAAGTTCACCTGATCTAAATTGTCTAGCTAGTCCAGAGCATTTTTGATTTTGCCAAAGCCAAAATAACTCTGGATCGGGAGAGCAGCTTTTTTTTTAAAGGAGATTAAGTCCCTGCTTTATCTCTATTCATTTTTCTGGAAGTCAGCTCAAATCAATAGGATTAGGCCTAAATAAAAGAGAAACGCTGATAGGCTATAGGGATAATATGGTATAAAAGTTTCCAAAACTTCACACAAGAGATGTTTCTAATTCGTTGGGTCTTAAAGGCCTTAATGGAAACCGGAATGATAAGTTGAGCTAGATCGGCTAGAAAGCTATAAGAATTTAGATGAACTGAATGAGCAACTATCGATTGGTCAGACCAGACAACAACAACATTTTCTATAGGACTTTGGCTGCCATCAGTACTGTTGGAATACTTGTTATTACTGGGATAGAAGTTTCAACCGCACTGAAGGAAGGTAATACTGCTGAAGATCAAATGGCTGAAATTTTGACTGAGATCAAAAGTATTCGCAATGATACTTTGGCTGAAGTGAAAATGGTTAGAGCAGAAGTTATAGAAGACTTGAAAACTCTTAAAAAACAAACCTTGACAGAGTTCAAAAGTGCTAGTGCTCTAGAGAAAGTAGAAACAGCTCAAAATAAAATTTTAACTGAGGTTAAAGCAATCAGAGAAGAGGTTTTAAAAGACTTAAGAGGGTTCGAGAATGTATTGAGAGAGAGTAGATGAAATACTTTTATTTCAATTCTGATGTCATAATGCAAGTTCGCTTCCTCTACTTTGTTGGGATTATAAAAAAAATCTTATTTATTACTTGAGGGGGTGCATTTCGGAATTCTTTCCATCTGAATGGATTCGGGAGGAATTGGGGGGGGAAGTCCGAATGGCCCATGATGCTCTTCGCTTTTTCATTCTTGCTTAGGTTGCTTGTTTGTGTTTTTTTGTCAGTAGCTGCTCAAAGATTGGCCTTTTTTAAGACAAAGTGTTCGCTGATATGAGAACCTTCAAGTTATATATGATTTACGCATGACTTCATTTGACGCTTCAACTCCTTTTATTCTTATTGCTCGTATAAAAGTTAAGCCAGGAAAAGTTCAGGAGTATTTAGAACTTGCTACTAAAACTGATGCAGCGGTAGAGGCTTCTGAACCGGGCATGTTGCATCACACCTTTGACCAAGACCCAGAGAACCCACTTTTCTTTACATGGTCAGAGGTCTATAAAAATGATGATGCTTTTCTTGCGCACTTAGCTAATCCACCAGTTGGAGAGTATCTGCAAGGTCATGCGCAGTTAGGAGATGGATTCACAGTTGAGGTTTATGGGACAGTTGGGGATCAATGCAAAGCTGCTTTGCAGGCAACAGGCCTTCCTATCAAGATTTTCGAGAGTCAGTGTGGATATAGCAGGGTATAGGCTTCGCAATTGGTTCTAAATAAAGCTTGACAAGATAATTGGGACAGGAGAGAGGCTTATTTGATGGTTGATAAACCTAAAAATTTAGAAGCAAAAGTAATACGAGCTGCATCACGCCTTTAACTCCATAATTTCATAGTAAGGAGGGGCCTCCTCGTCAGTATTGGAGCAACATATAGTTCCGTAGACCTCCTCTAATAAACCCTAGGCATCGTTGAAGTTGCCTAAAACCTTAGAGGTAACTTCTTCGTCTTATCCCTCTAGCGAGCTTAATTCCTGGCTTTAAATCTTTAGGATAACCGATGCTATCAGTAAAAAGATCTTCTTCTTGAAGCCGCTTAAGGTGAGAAGATCTTGGATTGAGCAAGATCTAATGCATTGACCTTTTTAACCTAGAGCATCTAGTAGTATTAGTAACTACACAGATTTTTGAGGAGAGAACAACGTGAGAGTTATATATGATGCCGGTGCAAATCATGGGCAAAATCTTCCTTATTATCTCCTAAAAGCTAATTTAGTAGTTGCAATAGAAGCAAATCCTGTTTTGTGTGATGGAATAAGATCTAGATACTCTGAAGACATTAAAGCTGGAAAATTACTTGTAGTTAACTGCGCTTTAGTAACTAAGAAAGAGTCAGCTAATGAAGTGGATTTCTACATCCATAAGAAAAGTGATGTAGGGAGTCAATTCCTAAAGCCAAATGAGAAAGAAATAGTTAACTTTACGAAAATCAGGCTCCCATCAAAATCATTAGTGGACATTATCGAAGAGTATGGAAATCCCTATTATATTAAGTTAGATATAGAAAACTATGATGCAATAATACTTTCTGAGCTCTTTCAAAATTCAATTTTTCCAAATTTCATTTCTGCAGAACCCCTTGCTTCTAATGAAATAGTTAATATTTTAAAGCATCAGGGACATTATAATTGCTTTAAATTAGTAGATGGTTTTTCTGTGGTAAGGCGCTATAAGAATAAGATAATTAAAAATATAGATAATGCTAATCAAACATATAGCCATCCCTGGTCGTCCGCGGGTCCTTTTGGGGAAGATATTGATGGTTGCTGGATGCCCGAATTTCTCTTTAACAGAATGTTCTTTTTGGAAGGACCGGGTTGGAAGGATATCCACGCAAAAAGAGTAAGAAAAAGCGAAATGAATTGGATATACATTGGTGGATTCTTGATGATTTTAAGATATATTCCGGCATATATACTTAAAACAATCGCCAGAATAATAAATAAAATAAGCTATTTAATTAGCCCAGTTGGATAGATTTAATTAGCTATTATTTTTTTTCATGTATATATAGGCGAATTGAACTAAATAATAGTAAAGCTAATTAAATAAATCTTCTACAGCTGGTTCTTTGTCTATTACCTTGTTGCTTGAGAGGTGCTTTACTGCAGAATATCTTAGTTCCCCTAATCTTTTGAATAGCTTATTAATTTGATTAAAAGGTCTATCTACATACTTAAAGGTTGTGTTTAAGCCTGTTAGTTTGTAAAGCCATACTTCACTCCGCTTCCTTTCTGTTGTTTCTCCGACGAGAATTCTTCTTTCTTTCTCGTTCAGCTCGTCTAATGTAGCCCTGCTAAATAAAAGATTAGAGCATTCATCCTGATGCGAAGCTGGATATAGTTTTGTCATGAGAACCGACCTTCCTCCAACTTTTGCGGGCATTCTTCCATGCCATGTGTCTAGATCAAAAATAATCATGTCACCTGGAGAAATATTGTCTAAAACCACCAACTTACAACCTCTAGACTTTGCCTCAATGTAATCGCTTTGCTTTGGCCAAAAGCCTTCCTTTGGTTTGTATCCAAATTGATTACTCTGAGAAAATACAAATGTTGGACCATTTTCCTTACTCATTTCAGTAAGCATTGTAAAAAAATATAGTGCTTTTGATGCATGTGGATCTACATGCATTTTTAATAAATTTCCATCTGTATAGTTACCCTGGCCGAAAAGTGGGTTTTTATATGATGGAAACAATGACTTTCTTAGCTCGAACTCCCCAACCCTGGGCTCTTCCTTGAAATAGGATTCTGCTACAGCAATTCCTTGAGATTTGAGAATTATTTTTACTGCCTTTGGACATACAGCAGTTAAGCTCGGGAGCCTATATCGATATAAAGTTTTTTGAATTAAAGGATCGATATATTCAACACAATTAGGTGTATGTTCTATACAGGTATCAATTTCTTCTGTGATCTTGGTTATTTCATTATCTGACAGTACATTTTTGATTACAACAAAGCCATCATTAATAAGTTGAGTTAATGGATTTTCTTTTTCTACAGATTTATGCATGAAAGGAATTCTAGCTTAGTTATCTCTACTTTAGACTTAGAAGAGCTAGAAGGCTTAGAGGGCCTAGAAGATTTAGATTCAGTTAAATTATCGAAATTTTGTGCCTCTTGTCGCAGGCTCACAAGGGAGCGATTTGAAAAGCACCTATTCTCTTCTAGCTATGGATACTACTTTTTTAGAATCAAATAAAGTTCGAATAGATTTAGCATTATCGCTTAGAACTCATTCATGCCAATGACTCTTACTCAAAAACTCTGCTCCGATTTCGGCAAGTTTTGTTTATCACTATCCTTGCTTAATTAGTTTGTCTGTGTTTGTACTCGTTCCAGCGATTTGGGATACCGGCTGGTATCCCAAATCGCTTCGACTGACTTCTAGCTCAGTGAGGAAAGGTCATCTCTGGATATCCATTTAGATCGAAGCGCCTTGCTTGATGATTTTCCAGGCTTCTAACGCAGTATCTGCATATTGAAAGAGGTTTAGTTGCTCATCTTCAATCAGTCCAGAATCTGCAAGTAGTTGAAAATCAATCGCTTTAGACCAATATTCTCTCCCAAAAAGAATGATAGGAATATCGTTTTTCATGCCAGTCTGACGAAGTGTTAAAAGCTCAAATAATTCATCAAGGGTTCCAAAACCTCCAGGAAAAAAAACGGCTGCAATCGAACGCATCACAAAATGAATTTTGCGCAATGCAAAATAATTAAATTTAAAACAAAGTCCAGGAGTGATAAATGGATTTGGATGTTGTTCATTAGGAATACTGATATTCAAGCCAATTGATTTACAATCAGCATCAAAAGCACCTCTATTAGCAGCTTCCATAATGCCAGGGCCGCCACCAGTAATAATTACATGTGAGCGGCATTCCTTTATTTGACTTTCCCTAGAAACAATTTTAGAAAACTCTCTTGCAGAATCATAATAATGAGCCATTGAAAATAATTTTTCTAACCGATCTTTCTTTCTTTTCTGCTTACTTGAATCTGGGAATTTTTTTAATATTTGGTTTGCTTTCTCCAGCTTTTTTTTTGCAGATAAACTGTCTAAGATATTAGCACCACCGAATACAATTATAGTTGACAATATCTTTTCTTGTTCGAGTATTTGTTCTGGCTTGCTAATCTCCAGCAACATGCGGACTCCTCGCATTTCATCGCTATTCAATAACTCTAGATCTTCATGTGCCAAGTGATAAGAATTGGAATTGAGTATTAATTGAAGATTCTTCTTTGCAAGTTCAATGTCATTACTGCGGTCTTCGGACTCCACCTTTGTCTCCTAATCGTACTTCTTCTTAGAATGATACTAGATATAATCATTAGACGTCATAGATATTGCAAGCCAGATCACACTCGGTGAGTTCTGGGTTCTCCAGTCGATTAAGAATTCTTGCCATGTCTATTGCTGAGAGCTCGCCATTGTCAGACCATTTCAGTGTAGTTTTGCGTTGAGCTGGGATCTTTTCCTTTGCTCCAGCCAGTAAGTTACTTTTTTTTCTCTCTAAAATTTCTAAATATGCTTTCGCAGAGTGCAGGTCACCTGAGAACACACAACGACTCCTTGAGCAAGAACGAAAGATTCGACCAGAATGGTTTTTAAAGCAAGTAATTGAACCACCTTGAGTACTTATGAAAAGAGGCTTTGTAGTGATCATTTTTCGGCCTCCTTCTTTAAATGAACATCAATGCATTGAGTTAAGCAATTGATGCCTTGATCAGTTAAAGAGCAAGCAGTAATACATTCAAAATACTCATCAATAGCATCGGTCTCGATGTTGAGATCATGTGTTAAATGGAAGTCAGCGGTTCCCATAAGCTGCACGTACTTAACTCGACCAGGAAGTTAGCACTGATTCTATTTTTATAACAATCACATTACTAAATATAAAGTACCTAATTTACTGATTGAGACATAAAAAGCAGACTCAAATGTTAATTAGATTTTCTATTAAATAACAAAAACTGACCATTATTTCTCCCTCAAGGAAGAATGAATGGTCAGTTTTGATTTCAGTTTTTAGAGAAGCTTGTTGCTATTGATCGCCTGGGGCCAAATATCTAGGTGTAAGGCTGATAAAACCTCCATTAAGGGCACCTCGACAATGCAAAGGAGTGTCATCAATGCTTTTGCGAGCATTGATGACCAGCCCACTTATGAAATAAGACTGTTGGAGCAGGGACCAGAAGCTTGTTCGCTTTTGCTTAATACTCAGGCGGAGTGTCGACCATGAATCCCTCCGAGTTACTATTGTAATTATGTAGCGGTTGATACATAATTACAATCCGCTTTAATGCTTATTTCTCCTCTCACTGCTCTTTGTCTTAAGACTGTATCTTTTACTATCGACTCTGGCATGAAAAAGTCTTTACCTGACATGACATCGTTCATGACTACTTTCAAGTTGTGATAGTGAAATCAAATATCTCTCGTCAATTGACTTGCCTGGATTCGGGACTTTTTGATAAAAAAAAGTGAATAGCTCTTTTCACACGACTCCTAGCTTCATTGCTGCTTTAACCTTTCTGACTATTGCATCATCAATATTGTTGTCTGTTTGAAGGGCTAACCATTCTAAAGCAGAAACAATCCAAGCCTTCATTTGCTTCTTGAACAGCTTTTTAAGAGTCAAGAACAACATGGGCTTCAATAATAAAAAAAAGAGTCCTGTCATACCAGTCATTTTCTAGATCTCATTAACTAAGAAGCTAGCTGCTTTTTCCTCTACGTATCTCTTAGTTCTATGTCCTTAGTCATTAAGGTTTGTATGAGACCTTCGGTCAAATGGATAAAAATGGGCGGTTTTGGTTGTTGAGTCCAAGACATGACTGCTTACTTGTTATAAGGAACAGTTACTTCCTGTCCTTTGACTCCTGCAGAAGCGACAAAAACTAGTGCAGCTTCATCCCCAACGCTTTCGCAATAATGGACACTGTCTTGAGGAGTGGCGAAGCTTTCTCCAGGGCCTACTTTTAATTCTTTGCCATTTAGGGTCCCACAGCAAAGATTACCTTTCACCACATACGCAATTCCTGGTTGAGAGTGGGAATGAAGTGGGGTTTTAAAACCTGGTTGGGCTGTTATTCGCTGAAGTGTCATTTGGGCTTTGCCTTTTGGATAGTCATAAGAATCTCCATTCCAAGACTCAGTCGCACTTATAAGAGTTTCAACCACTACAGGTTCAACATTTTCAGATATTTCTTTCTTTGAACTACAGGCGACGAGAGGTAACGCAATTCCAGCAGTTAGAGCAAATAGTAAAAAACGTCGCATTTTTGAATTAAGGATCAGTGATGGTGTTTATTGTCATTGTCATGTTAATGGTGGTTTGCAGTTAGTGGCATGGGCTGGTTGGCATTTCATGAATGATGCTCCTTCTCATTGGTAAGAATCCGATGCGTTGGCTTCTGAGAAATAAAGCTTTGATTTGGGAGGTAGGCGTTGGAATTTGCATCGCTCTTAGCTTGGCTCAACATCTGATGAATTAAGAGTTTCAAAAGTTCGAATAGGTTTAGAAACTTCTGCTAAGTCCTTGGTGTAAGTAGCTTATAAGTGTTTATGAATCAATAGCTAGGCATCTTCCCTACATGGGATCTCAGCGAAAACTAGTGGTTTGAAAGGAGTTCGGATAGCCTCTCGATTTTCAGAATTTAGTAGAAAACCAATTCCAATTAGGCCTGTACTTTTACCAATAACTCATCTCTAGGAGATGGACTAGGGAGTTGACGTAGGGAGAAGTCTTGATCAGGAATTACGGCAAGTCGTAATTTGCTTAATAATCCAACCACCATTAATCGGATCTCAAGTTCAGCCAGTGACTTGCCTAGGCACACACGCTCGCCTCCACCGAAAGGGATCAGGTTTAAAGAAGATTTATTTTCTAGGTGACGTTGTGGTCGAAAGGTTTCTAAGTCATCGATGCCATGACGGTTAGAGGCAGCTAAAGCCACCTGAACAACACGGTTTTTCGGTATAACAATATTGTCTATGAACAAAGATTGTTTGGTGAGGCGAAAGAAACCACCTACTGGTGGGGTGAGCCTCAAGACTTCATTCACGATGGCGTTAAGCCTTGGAGCATTGGATGGATCGTAGGCGCTAGTTGCATCCTTAGGTGCGGGAGGCCAATCAAGGCGATCAATCTCCTCAAGAAGCCATTCCTCCACTTTTTGATTGAGATACAACTCTCGCATTAAGCAACTCAGAGCAGAAGCTGTGGTTTCGTAACCAGCAAACAAAAGCAGAAGGAGTTGCTCTCCTAGGTCTTCATCTGTGAGAGGAATGCCTGCCTCATCAAGTCCTCCAGCAAGTAAATCCAAGCCACCTTTGCTATTGACAGGTTGGACAAGCACTGTTTGAAGTTTTTTAAGTAAACGTTTTCGTGCTTTAAGCGCTTTGTTAAACGGACTGCCTGGAAGGGGTATCGGAATTGAGAAGAGAGCTTTGGTCCAGATCTCGAAATCAGCAAACAACTTGTCGCGATCATTACCTTCTAACCCTAGGACCGTAGTGGCGATCACGGAAAAAGCGAAACGTCGCATTCTCTTTGCCAAAGGTAGAGGTGTTTTTGCTTCTTTCAGTTCTTCGCTGAGCTCATTAACCAGGTTGATAATCCCAGGGCTGTAGTGTTGAAGTGCTGAAGATGAGAATAATTGGGCTATTACTCTTCTTCGAGCTTTATGAGCTACTCCATTGCGGTTCGCTAATGAATGGCTACCCAATAGTTGTTTGACACTCTCTGGCCACCAACCTTCAATGGCTTCTGGTTGAGATAAGAGGTCATTAATAGCTTTGCTTCCCTGGATGAACACCATTGGCTGTCCAAGCATTGATGTTTCAAAAATATTTCCAAGACGATCAAATCGCCTCTTAGCAAAGTCGGGATTGCGGGAAAATTCCAGAGCCTCAAGTATTCCAGTTAGTGCCCCTGTCTTTGGTAGAGGACGAAATGTAGAGTAAGTCATGAAATTTCTTGCTATGACCTTTTAGTAAATTTGCCATTTTATGAAGTCTTATCAACCGAGTTCAAAATGCTGGGTTGTTGTTGAGTTCCCCTTCGCCCTAAAGGAGAAACAAAAGTGCTCCTGCGATAAAGCCTGCTATATGTCCAAGCAGACTGATGCCAGGAAGAAGAGACCAAGCAATGCCAATACTTGTTAGAACCATCATTGTTTGACATACCTGTGGGTCTTTTCTCAGAGAAATGTTCAGGCCGACAAAACGTTGCTTTCCATAAATTGATGCGAGGAGGATAAATGCGTCAACTCCGTAGAGAATTCCACTGAATCCAATGGCTAAAGACATTGGGTTTCTAAAAAAGAAAATATCAACGAACCAACAGATCAGTGTCTGGAGAGGTATCAATAAGCCGACTAGTAAAAGGAAGAAAGAGTTGCTTTTTAGTCTTAAGTTCTTTAGGCAATATCTAGCAACAATAATCCCGAACGTATTTGCCAGTAAATGTTTTGCATCACCATGAATGAAGTGCGACGTAATGACTCTGTATGGCTCTACTTGTAAGCCTCCAGACCAATAGGCAAGTCTTGACTTCTCAATAATTCCAAAGAGATCTGTTGCTACAAAACAAATTGAGCAAGCGGCGAAAGGTAAGAGATACTGCCAATTGTCTTTTGGGACCTTATTGCTAGAAGTCATTAAGCTCCAGAAAAAGTTTGAAAAGGTTTTTTGGATTCTTTCTGATCCATTGGGATAAAAAGCTTTTAAGTGCTTATTAGCCAAAGTGAGATATTGACCCAGCCATTGCGATAAAAGAGGTTAGAGAAGTTTCTTGGAATTAGATACTTGCTTGAATTAGGAAACTTCTTTTTTAACTCAATTATCCAGTTTTGAGCTTTGAGTAATTCTAGTCCTTTGAGGTTAGTAGCTCGTAGTCCAAAAAGGAAAAGTATGTTAGGCGATGATTATTGCTTTAAAGGTTCTCTCTGCCGAACTTGCGGTAGATTCAAACCCTTAGATTTGTCTGGAACTTTACTTGCTAATTGAGTGAGATAACTCTCAAGCCCTTCTTTGGTGCCTCCCAGGTCGTTTCCACATTCATCAAAAATATTATTGGATAGTGAAGTAGCCAAGTTTTCTTTCTCAGTAGACATGAGTTCATTCATGACCGGCGAGAAGAATATGCCTTGTGAAAGTTGTGTTGAAAGTTGAACGACAGCCCTTTGACCAGCCTTGTCTAGAGTCATTCCCTTCCCAATAGACGTACAGAAACTCTCTGAAAACTTCTTACTTAAAGTTGACACAGCAGGTGATAGCTCTGCTGCGGATGCAATTGCTGAAACTGGAGTAAGAAAAAATGTTGTTGCAATCAGGCAGGCAATTAGTAAGTTCCTCATATTTTTCATGATTTGAAAAGTTTGAACAGGGTTTTGGGACTTTGTGGAATCCAGTGGTGTTAATGACCTATCACTGTTCATTAGCCAGTAGTTGATTTCAGTCATTTGATTGCACTAGAAGGGATTTGCGGAAAGTCAGGAAGTTTTATAAGAGCTTGAACGAGAAATATTCTTCGTCCAAATAAATGTTCTCTTTTAGCTATTTTGACCGATTTCAGCATTGAGGAATATCTGACTCCTCTTCATCTCTTTTGATGGATGGATTCTTATAGCAACATTTGTCGATGATTGGGAGGATCCCTTCCTCGAGTTCTTGTAGTAATTCATCTCTAAATGCATTGATGTTTTCAAGAGTTGGGTGCTCATAACCTGCTTCTTGCACATCAATAAATAGAGCCCTAATGGTTCTATGAAATAGCGGATGGCGCAAAGACATTTACGTGTTCATCAGTTAGCAGTTAACTTAATTAATAGCTCCTATAGCAATTGTTTAATGCTTTCGTTCCCTTATGTTGGCAGACTATCAACCATATTGCCTCACTCAAACTAATGAAAAGAATCATACTGACTTCTATTGCTTTATTGCTGTTGCTTTTGAATGGCAGTCCTGTTCTGGCAGCTCTCGACACTGAAGAGCTTCCTAAGTGCGTTGTTGTGACTCATTGCGTTCGAGTGAACTGGGAAGTGAGTGATGTTGAGACTTCATTTAAAAAAGCTGTAGAGGCAGTTGCTAGTACTCCTAGAACTAAAATTGTCGAACAGACTGATTTGTATATTCATGCAGAAGCTAAAACTAAATCAAGAAGATATACCGATGACCTTTTATTAAAAGCACTTCCAGAAAAAGGGGTTATTCAAGTTAGGTCTGAATCGAGAGTTGGCATAGGAGATATGGGAGTTAACCAAAAGAGAGTTGATGATTTGGCTTACCGCTTATCAACGATGAAGAACTAGTGATTAGTCCAGATGTTTACGGGTTCATCGCTGCTGCCCTAACGACTGTTGCTTTTTTACCTCAAGTTATAAAGACCTGGAGGACTAAGAGGGCAGAGGATGTATCAACAGTGATGCTATTGATGTTCATCACTGGACTCTTGTTCTGGATTATCTATGCAATTCAGACAAACTCTCTACCAGTTTTAATAGCTAACATAATTACTTTTATCCTCAACTTGACAATACTTTCTCTGAAGTTGATCTATGGCAAGAAAATCAGTGTTGAAGAAACTGTTTCATGAATTACCCTTATTAAGGATTGTCTAATAGATATCAGCTCCAATGAAAAATTCCCAAGCCTATAAGGATTCCTTTAGAGAGAGTTCATCCAATAAATAAACAGATGGCAATTGTTTTTAATAAGCCAATTTCATTGGCCCGTTAACCCCTCTTGTCAATCCTAGGTTGTTTGTAATGTCCCCTTATTTGAAGTAATAGTTTTTTTTTGAAAAGACTCCATGAATCTCGATGGCCTGCTCAAAACGCTTTTCACCACTCAAACATCTCTTTTAACTCGCATTAGTAGCTATTCCTGTTAAAGCCTGGAAACTGATTTTTTGCTAGAATAGCTAGATACGATTATTCGAAAGGGGCTCGTTTAAAAATGAATGCAAGATCACGCAATGATAAAGGCTTAATTGATAAGCCTTTATTCCTAAGCCCTAAGATCAGGTTTAACAAGATTAGGGGACTTTCTTTGAACCAGTTGAAGAATGAAGAGGGCTTCACTCTGGTTGAGTTGATTGTTGTTGTCATGATGATTGGAATTCTTTCTTCTATAGCAATACCCCAATTCATGTCTGCAGCTGATAAAGCAAAGCAAAAGGAGGCTTCAGCAATTGTTGCTTCGATGATAAAGGCTGCTACGGCTTATCAAACTGAGTATGGAAACTTACCTCAAGATGCCTCTGATTTATCAGAGTATGCAAGATTTCAGGCATGTACCCATGGCGATGTAGACGACGAGGGTGGTTCAGTTTGTAAGGGGTCGATTCCTGAGTCAGTTCAAGGACAGGAAACAGAGTTCTTTTCGTCATCGGGACATTATTTCGTACAACTTAGAAGACTTGAGGACGGTGGTGATTGTTCTGCCAATCCGGATGCGGGTGTTTGTGACATTTTCCAGGTACTAGCCAATCCCAATGGAAGAACGTTCGACACCAATGGCAGTGGAGTTGCTGGTTGCTATAACCCAACAATGTCAGTTGCGGTAGTTGAAGAACGTAGCTCTAAGGACACAGATGGTGACCCCGCAACAGGTGAGCCTCCAGGGAAAGGTATTAAGGATTGGAAGACTTGTTAATATATCAAATTATATTTGAGTTATAAGGCTTTAAGATTCGTGTATAAGTAATATATTGCTCCACGTTTCTTGATTATTAAGATCATTCTTAATTACTTAGAATCTCTAATTAAAAATGAATCTTCCTAATAAAGATAAATTATATTTTTTAAATAGGAAAAACAAAGGATTTGCTATACCACAAGTCCTGATTCTTGGAGTTGGAATCGCAGTTGGCGTAAGCGGCCTTATGGCAGCTTCAATTTTAGGGCTTGTTGGGTCAAGAGTTAACAGACAAGAATTGCTAGCTAAAGCATCTTCCTCTTCCGGAATAACACTAATCAGGAGTTTACTTAACGATAGTAGCGAAGTGGGCTTGTATCACTATTTCTGGCCTATTGATTTCAATCAAGAAATAGTAAATGAATGCACTGGCCTTAGATGCCCAAACCCTTCTAAAGAATATTGGCCAGATGATGAATGGTGTGAAGGTCAGGGGTTAACTGATTGCTATGGACGACAGAAAGCACCAATGTGTACGCATAATGGAGTCAGTATTGATTGGGATCCAACCATAGAGACTTTCACGGAACTTGTTGATGATGAACAATCTATCGGGTTTGAGTTAGATGATTCCAGAAGAGATTTTAATCAAACTTTTAAAGCTATATCTACGAATTACACAGGCACAGAACAATATGGTGTAAGCTCAATATTAATTGAAGGAAAAGCAGAGACCAATAATCTTGATAAGAAAATAACAGCCTCCAATAAATTGAGAGTGAACATACAAGTAGATAGTGTTATTCCAGAAGGAGGATTTGGATTCTTATCTGTAGGTGAAAACCAGTCAGATGGTGAAGAGTCTTTATTCCTAGGAGACTTAAATATTACAGCAGAAAATGAAGCTGTAGGTTCCATAATATGGAGAAGAAATTTAGAAGATAGTTCTGATTGTTACGATATTGCCCAGGACATAGAGGACTGGGAAACTGATCTTTCTGCAATAACCAAGGGGGGTATTTGGGTGCAACCTTTAGGATTACCAAAACAGCCCAGGCTTTCCAATGTAGAGGACTTAGGGATCTTGATTTGCACTCCTGCAGTAATTCAGAGAGAGGATACTAATTGTACTCTTACTGCTGATAGTTCCTCGGAAAAGGTATATCGCATTCATTCCCTTTATGCTAAAGGACCAGGCTCTAAATTTGAGATATCTACAACAGATAACTCGAAAGTTATTTTGGAAATAATGGGAGATATTGATATAAGTCATCAAGGAATCTTTTGTCATAGAAACTCCACAGAACCTTGTGGCTCAGGAAAACCACAGAACTTAACTATACTTTTTAAGCAGAAAACTGCTGTTAATGGAAATAAGATAGTTTGTAATGATATCGATCTTGATGATACATCTGGTGGGGTTAAATTTAAAACAAGTAGTGATTTCACTGATTATCAAAATCCGATTGATAATGATCAATTACCAGGAAGTAGTTTCCTGATAGACAATACAGGTGATAATTCTACGGAGTCGGAAAAGTTTTCAGCTTTCATTTATGGACCAAAACTGACATTTTTATCTGTAAGACCTAGTCCTGAAAGAGAAAATCAATTTGTTCAGCTAACAAATTCTTATCCAGGAGCTGAAGGCGCTGGAATGATTGTGACTAGTAGATCTACTTACGGATGGATTAAAAATACTTTAAGTAATTGTTCTGCCTGTGAAGATAAGATGGTGAATCTAATCTTAGACTCGAATTCAAACTTGATTCCTTTTTTGGGCCAACAAGCTCTTGCTGCAGATGATGAAGTTAGAGATATAGAAATTGTTGGAGTTGGCTATAAGGTAAAGCCACTCCCGCTAAACTCAACACTTAATCCTTCTGCTAGTAGAACATTTCTTATTTATAGTAGGGAAACAGGACATTATTATTTGCGTACGTTTGATATTGATGTAATCAACCCAGAAGGCCAAACTAGTTCAGAGTATTCTTATCCTAGGGCTTTTGCAAAATTGCATGCAGCAAATGAAACAACAAATGTTGATCTAGGCGAGGAACCTAACCTCGGATTTAGTAAAGACTACTTGGAGACCTTTGATATACATTTAGAAGAAGTCAATCATAGTCCTACAAGAAATTTTTCTGGTGCTGCATGGGTAAAGAACTTTTGCCTTGATAAAAGTGGAGAAAAAACATGGGAATTTGATAATGAGTTTGTACAAGAATTAATAGATTGGCATGGCGAACAGTTCAACTGGGGTGTTCGTTATTATAAAGGCAGATCGATCATCCTTTGGGACACTCTTAGGGACTTCGAGAGTTGATTTTTTAATAAAAAAGATGCAAATCAAATCCCTAAGAATGTTGAAGATAAGAAATATTCAAGATAGTCGTGGATTTGGCTTAGTTGATGCAATTGTGAGTATGTCTTTATTGGCTGGAGTTATTACTTATGGAATTTATTTCTCATCAATCAGATTGGGTACAGTTTATGATTCTAATTTAACAAGGTCTATTAATAAAGAGATTCAAAGAGATATAGAGAAACTTAAGTCAGGCTTTTGGAGAATGTATTTTCAACCAGCGGAAGGTAATAACGGAGAATATTCTTATGCTCTTAATGACCCCCTATCCAGAGCCGAATGTGAAGATTTTACTAGCAAAATAGCAAGTGAATTTCAGTTAGAAACTGGAAATCCTATGATTCAATCGTGGAGACCTGATGGGAAGCGAAGTAAAGTCTTTGAAGGTCAACCTGTTCTTATTACTAGGGAACTGACAGTTAGCTCTCCACTTGAAGATGATTTGTTGGATCAAAGTGTTGCTAGTATTGAATATAGGGTTCAATGGGGAGGAAATAACATTCATTGGTTAAGCATCGCTTTAGGACCTGAGGCACACAGTTGGTGTGATGAAAAGGAATTTTGAGATGAATGTTTTTGAAGAAAAAATCAAACTAGTGAAATCAGGCTTTTCCCTTGTTGAACTTGTGATAATAACTGGAATGATTTCTATTCTATCTGGCATAGCAGTTCCAAGTTTTCTTAATTGGGTTAGGGGCGAAAGAGTGAATTCTTATACACGAGAGCTTAGCGAGTATTTGAGATTGGTTCGCCTTGAATCAAGGAGATGGGGAGCCAGTTGTTTCATTGAAAGTAATGAAATTTCTTATAACTCTGTTCTTTCTGATAAAGACTATTACGGCTATTCAGTTGACTGTACATATTCTGATAACCCTAACAGTTCGGCAGATAGGCCTCCATCATCTATAGGCAATCTTGCACCTTCAATTAACAATTCTATTTTCCAAGTTACTAACAAGGATTTTCAAGTTACACCAAATGGCAGAATAAGTTCTGACAGATCAATCGTTATTGTTATAGGATCTAGGTACCATATGAATGGTCCAAAGATTTTGAATTGCATTGTGGTTAAATCACCAACAGGGCAGATATATAAAGGTAAATTCTCTTCAAATGAGTGGCTCACCTCCAATATGCCCATTAGTCAAATTTCTCAAAATAGTATACTTACACCAAGCAATTGTAGCTCCCCATAGGCCAATGAAAAATAATTTTTTTAATCAAAGTGGATTTACTATTGTGGAGTTGATTATTGCTGGATCTATTTCAGTAACTATGATCGGCATTGGTTATTCTATTGTACAAATAGCTTTAGAAGGTAATAAAATTGACTCGACTCAGATGAGCTTAAGTGGTCGATTAAATGATACTCTTGATTTCATATTAGATGAGGTTAAGGTAGGGAAGAAAATTATTGATGATGAGTCAGATATTACAGCATTAAATACCAACTGCATATACCCTGACGATGGTGAATTCCTGTTTGGAATTAGATTGCCAGATCAATCACTTGTCAAAAGTGATTACAACCCTGAGGGTGACCAGTTTAATTTAAATCAAGTAGAGTGTCCTATAGTTTATACAATTAGGCCAAGTAATAGTGAAGAGAGAATGCCATTCGCACTAGTAAGGTATGGACCCCAATATAATGAAAAGGGCTATTATATTTCTCCATCTTTTCAGGATTTTCAAGAAACAGTTTTGTTAGATGGGATTAGCTCCACGTCAGAATATGATCAAATAGTGTGCCCTCAAGGCGACAACCTTCAAGTAAATAGAGGTATAACTTTTTGCATAGATAGATATAAAAAATCTATTGAGATTCAAATCGAGGCTGAGGACTCTCAAAATGGCAAACTTAGAAATACCTTGAAATCTCTTGCCTCGGTAGGGGGGTTTAGTGCGATTCAGGATGAAAGTCAAGTAAATCTAATTCCTGCTACGGAAGGAACCACTAGTGAATTGCCAGGGTGTATTGGAGGTCGATGTTGTTGGTTGGGCGTCTGCTTAAGATCGAAAAAAGTAACCTATATGATTGATAAGTCTACGGCAATGAAGGGAGATTATGAACACTCTAATGGGGAAATAATTAATGGGGAATGGATGCCAATTAGTGATCCAGATACAATACTCGCTAGAATTAATGGAAAAAGCCTACTTTCAATAGCAATATCTACTCTTAAGCAAAATATTAATAGGCTAGAAATATCTGATAATGTTTATATTCAGATAGTAGCGTTTGATAACGAACCTCAATATCTATTTGAGGATGGGCCTAGAAAGTTAACCATTGCAAATAAAAATGAGGCAATAGGATTTTTAAATAGATTATCAGCAGAAGAGGAGGATATTGCAGAGGATGAGATTGAACCATGGCCATTGCTTTGTGAAGCCCTTGAGTCAGACTCTGTAGAACAAATCATACTTCTAAGTGCTTCAATTCCATCTACAACAGAAGGCCCATGTGTTGGAATGGAAGGAAATTATGCAGAAATAATTGATAACTACAATAGGATCACAAGAAGTAAGAGTGGGATTGGTTCATTAATTATTAACAGCATCTCTTTATTTCATAATTTCTGTGAAACCTCAAAGAACTATAGAAAATATGAAGTTAATAGTGATTGGCTTGGCTTGATTTCAAGTGGTGCAGAATCTGCGTGTACTCACATTAAATAATATATTTTTCTATTCAACTTTCTCAAGTAATTTCTTAGTGTCTTCTGACTTATATTTTAGATTATATTTTTCGAGATTAGGCCCCCGGTCATCTAGTATTCTTGGTGTAACTAAAACAATTAGCTCTCGCTTATTAGTTTCATTTGAAGTTGAACGGAAGATGGCACCTAATAAAGGAATATCTCCTAATAGTGGAGTCTTTAACACTTTTTCTACATCTGTTTCTTGTACAACACCAGTTAAAACAAGTGTTTCACCATCTTTAATACGTATTGCACCAGTATCTACTCGGCGTTCATTTAAAATATTAATTACTCCACAGCCAAGTATTTGCATAGTGTTAGTGATACCAGTGACTATAGGAGTCATTGTAAATGTAACGTATTTATTTTCATCAATTCCAAGAACTTTTGCACCTAATTTTACACCTACATTTTTATAGGTAAAGTTACAAGAACCATCATCATTTTGCTTTGCATCAACAGCAACTTTATCACCAACTTCTACAAAGCCTTCATTCCCAAACTTTCTCCCAATACTAGAGCCATCTCCAGCCGCACCTGATGATTCACTTAGGAGTAATGTTGGACTGGCTAAAATCTTGGTTGAACCTTTTATTACGCTTGCTTGCAATGTACCAAAGAAGTCATTTATTTTATCATTTTTTGTAGGATATGCTCTCCCTGGGCCCTTAACAGGGTCTCCTTGCATCGTCAGATCAGGAACAAAACGTCCAAAGGCAGTTCTAATTATTCCTCCAGCGCCGACTATAAATGGTGAACCCCCTTCGAAAGTCAGTCCCCAGTCTTGAGCGAACGTGTCTGAGTCTGATAAATTCACATCAAGTACACGCACACTCAGTGCCACTTGTTTTTGTCTCTTGTCCAGTCTTCTTAAAAATAGTGAAGCTAAGTCAATGAGATCTTTCTCCCCAACCATAGTGACAGTTTGAAGCCTTTCATCTGTCGTCGCAATTAATCCAACCAGAGGACCAATTGTGGCACCATAAACCTTTACAGATGTCTCCGACTGATCTGTTGATGTAGACGAAGTTGAACCTCCTTGAACTGCTTGAGATTGAGAAACTCCCGAAGTTACAGTTGTTGTAATAGTATAAGTTTTAGTTACACTGGCACCGAGATTAGCCAAATAATCTGCGGCTGAACTAGCACTAATTTGGTTTAGTTGATATACTCCACTACTCCTACTTGTAAATACTGTATCCCTAACATTAGGACCTACATACAGTACATTGTTATGTAACTTCGCTTGAAGCCCGCTTGCAAGTAATAAAGCATTAAATGCTTTTTTATAAGTCACATTATTGAGCGTTAATGTAATTAATCTCTGAGTTGCCTCTGTCTCTTTATTTGTTGGATTATTTTTTACATATACAAACCCATAGTTAGCTATTTTTGCAAGATATTCAAAAATTTCCTTTGCTTGTGTCTTCTTAAATATCAGTGAAACATCGGGTCCTTTTATATCTAACAAATTAGGATTTACTATTTGGTATTGACTCGAATCGTAATTTTCAGTATTGAATGAATTCTGATTTCTTTCAGAATTGTTTGCAATCAAGACAGAGTTAGTCCTTGCGTTAACTGCTAGTGAGGGATTTATTGCATTATTAGTCAGCAATCCAGCCAAGCTAGTAATTCCTAATATGCAAAATGGAATAGAGTGAGGTTTGCGCTTAGACACACAATGCCAACATTGGTTATTAATATCTTAGCAACATAATTTGTTTTTACACATGTAGGTTTAAATCTATTAAGCTCTAGAAAGAAAATATAACTGAAATATTTAGTTTAAGCCTACCAGTGACTTTTAAACAAAATACTTGAGATTAAAGTAAATTATAAAATTTATTTAGAATGGGAAGGTATTTTCAATATTAACCTCGACTTTACTCGACCATAAGAACCACCTTCACCCAATTCATTAATCTGATTGTTTGAAACTATTGGGATCCCGGACTCTGATAAAGGAGTAATTATCGTTGGATTGTTGCCTGGCGCATTCGAACCCATTTTCTTTTTGGATGTTTGCGCAGTAACTTCTAGGCAGTATGGAATGATTGTCACATCATAATATTGAATTATATTTATAAATTCCATCATATTTAAATAGTCTGAATTTAGATTGACTTCATATAAGTTGGCCTCAAAGGAACCTTTTCTAGCGCTTGACTTCCTTCCTTTTCTGGACCTGGATTTTCTTTTACTTTTTTTTGATGATATCCCTGGGTTAGATAACTTACATAATTTGCTGGACTTGGCAATTTCTATCGGAACAAAAGAGCTTATTTCGACATTTGATTTTCGTGCAGTTTCATTAAGTAACTTGCTGATGAAAATCAGCTTATCTTTCTTAAGTATTGAATTATTTATAGTAGACATTTGCACAGATAATTTCTCCATCCTCTTGCCCCCATCCTCTAGTTCTTTTTTAATCAATTCAAGGTTATTTGATTCAAATTGATATTGCTTAGACTTAGAGAATTTAGATCTTAATCTTCCAATACTTGGGAAAAGAAGAAAAGTGAAGAGTAATGAAGCGCTAAGAATACCTATTGCTGGCCTGAACTTTGGAGATCTCTTTGTCTTTCTAATCAGCTGACTTATATCAATCTTTTTAATATCTTCTATATTGAACTGCTGAAGTGATGTCATCAAAGCATTTACATCAATATTATTTAGTTTTTTTATGATCGATTGAATCGAAAGTTTATTCTTTGATTTTGCCATTTTTTTAGGAACGCAGAAGTTGATTTAAAGAATTAAATCTGAGTAGTTTTTCTAATAGACCATTCGCTGATGATTCCTCATATAGATCTTTACGTTTATCTAAGCTCAGTTTTTGAATCGCTCCATTAATTTCTACTTCTACAATTGAATCTTCACTACCCTTTGCTCGACTTATTCTTTTTATGGTTATTGACTCCTTGCGTATGATCGGAGATTCTAATAGTAATGTGATCAGTTCATTTAATGGTTCAATCCCATAGGCACCTGCCAAAAGCTCAAAACCACTATCATTTATTGAATAATCATAAAGTTGAACACCCTGTGGCACGCTGTTTTGTAAGTAGAATGTAAACAAATAAACTGGTGTTGCTTCTGAATAGAAGCCCTTAATGTTATTCAAATGTTTTTTCATAGAGCTAAAGCGGGATTTTAAAGTAGAAATTTTCTGAGTCACTTGCGTATACTCTATATGCTTACTTTCTAATCTCTTTATAATATTTGATGGGTAAATTGTAATCAGTTGAGTTGCAATAGTGGCAATTAAAATAAAGCTAGGTGGTAAAAATAAACTTGGATTACCTTTAAAAACCTGATACAAATATATTGCTTTTTTCTTTATGCTCGCCTCGGAAACTAATAAATTCTTAGGCGCTGGCCTTTCCCAACGCTTTAACTTTGAATTTTTAAATGCGAAATTATAATTTACAGGCATGACGATGCAATACAAGACAATGTATCTATTGTCGAGTCAATAGATTTTGAATCTAATTCATGTACTTCCATTCTCTTTGGGATATATGAGTAATCTGTAGAAATTATTTCTGAGGCACGTTTAAACCCTTTTGGCAGTGGCATATCTCTTTTAACTAATTGATCTAATCCTTGCCCAACTGCAAATATAGATGCAGGTAAATACTCATCATATTCCGAAATTATCAATTCTATTGATGCCAGTACCCTTGAAAAATAATTATCACTCAAATCATTAGTAGAATTTGAAACGTATAGACTACAACCGTAAGGTATTCGATGAGAAGTTAGACCTGCCAGATTTCTACCAAATAATACACTTGTTGATGTTATTTCTATTTCAATCAGGATTGTCATGCTATCAGATAATTTACTTGTCAATGCATCAAAGATATGTGGTCCAGCAGGTGTTATCCCTATGATTGGACTATCTATGATTTCTAACATATTAGTCCAACTTTCTATTGCCGTTCTTTTTGCATATATGGTTCTGAGCAATTTATTCTTAGCGGTCTTTTTCGACATATCACGGAATTCTACGAAAGTGTCAGCAGGGAGATGTGGACTTTTTGACTGCACCTTAGAGTCAGTATTAGAAATTTGTTTTAACTCCGATGATGAGAATGTATGCACCTTAAATAACGAGGATGACAAGATAACAAGCAAAGGACAATCATTGAGCTTTAATACATTAAATAAATCCAACATAATGTCTGCGAGCTCTTCTGTATCTTCAATGAGATGGTCTCCAATTACACTGCCTGGGATGGGTACCTCTATGACTCCTCTTACAATGACTTGATTGTTTTGATTAATACTGATTCTGGCCACAGTTAGGAAGTGATCACTATAAGAAGCAATGGCTACGGTTTGACTGTCTTTTTCAGCTCTAATTTCCTCTCTCCCTGTCCTTTTACCTTTAAGAGGATTTACACTTTGGATATTCTTGACAATCTTTTTATAGAGACTCGCAATAGGCCTTGTTAGAGAGATTTTCAGGGATTCATCAGTATTTAGACTCTTCTGTGCTTTTGTTTTTGATTTGCCTTTCTGACTATGTAATGAAAACTCGCTGAGACTTATATCAAATAAAGGAAGTCTTCTCTTGCTAGTGTTCTTTTTATTTGTTTGAGAAACTGACAACCCTTTATTTTTTTCTTCTGGGGAAACTAAAGCTCTTAGACCATTTATTAAATTAATCTTTGAGCTTGAGCTCCTTGCCTTTATGCCTTCCTTTTTGGGCTCATTAACTGGAGATGTTACATCAAATTTACTTTTAATAAACAGTCTTACCCCTTTAGAAAATGTATCAGCAGTGAGCCAATTAGGTATTTCTATTTTCTTGTTGAATATAGACTTTGCTTTAGAACTAAGTTGTTGGAGGCTTAACAATTGAACAAGCCTAACTCTTTTGCTAAATAGAGACTCAATCTTTCTTATCAACTCGTTTGCATTGATTTTTTTGTTCGTTAGCTTATAGAAATCCTCAAACTTATCGAAAAGAGACAAGAATTTAGATGCAAGCTGCTTTTTGTTCATATTATTGTTTAATTACTTTGAATGAAAGTCTATAGTTTTTATACCCATCAGATATGTCAACTGTTGCATCACTGCTTGATATTGACTTGACAATAAAACCATTACCGAGGGAGTCTCCAACTGAATACGCTTGCTGTCCTTCACTTGTTTTGATCATTGCCACCAAGGAATTGCCTGATTTGGCTATACCATTAAGTTGAATTGCTGAATTAAGAACATCTAAATTGCCTGACATCAGGCTTGAAGGCTCTTGGAATGGGTTTCTTGAACTTTCCACACTTCTAGAAGCCACTTCAACCTGACCTACTGGCATTGGCAGCAGTCCTTTAGACGGAGGCGTTGAGAAGGTGATCGTCTTTTTAATAGGAAGAGAATGTTGGCTATCCCTTTTAGGCCTTTCTTCGGAATTCCTTGCAATAGCTATAGATGTTGACGCCCATGCTGTTACTGAGATTGCAAAAATCAGTAATCCATTTCCAGTTGATATCTTTGGGAATCTCCTAAATAGACCACTTTCCATAAGCTTGGGAAATCTATGCTAGTTACTAATTACATTTATTATACCTAGATTGACTAGGACGGGCTAGTTATCTATCCTGAGCTTGATGGTCAAATTTAAGATCGATGTAATCGACTACAGCTTGACCAGTTTATTCTTAAAGCAAATATTAAGACTATGCAGCTAGATGATATTGAAAGTTTTTTGACCCCTGAGCTCTGTGAAGAAGCTGGCATTATTACGATTAATGTTGACGATGAACTGATAGATCTAGGGGCTATGAACCCAGACTATGTCAAAGTTAAACAGGTTGTAAAAAAAATCAAAAATGATTTCCAGCTACAGGTAAATTTAAAGCAAATAACATCTCTTGAATGGGAAAATTGGTTCGAAAGTGTTCAATCTAAGGGCACGAATAAAAGTCAAAAAGATTTAGAAAAGAAGAGTCTAGATGAATTTAATAGAACTCAATCTAGCACACTAAAAGATATTGATGAAGTTCAAAACCAAAACAGAAATTATAACAATATAGAAAACGAGAGTGATAACATTCTAGAAAGATCAGTGCAGCCAAAAGACAACTCTGATGCCGAAGAAACCGGTTTAGACTTTTACGACCAGTCTGATGATCAAGAGTTTCAACCCATTTCAAATAACCTGGATATAGAAGAAGAGCAAGATGAAGAGTTTGATATAGACCTTGCAGACGAAGAAAATGATGAAGCACTGATTAGACTCGCACAAGCGAATATAGGAGACGACTCAGATATTGAAAATGATAGGTTTTTTGGCGAAGAACTTACAGCATCAAAAGATCCTGTTATTGCTGGTGTGGCTTCTATCTTAAGTAAATGTTTTACTTTAAAGGGGTCTGATATTCATGCGGAACCACTCGAAGACCGTTTACGTATTCGCTATAGAATCGACGGCGTTTTGAAAGAGGCATTTGCGTTTCCAAAGTCTCATGTAAACCCCATAGTTAGCAGAATAAAGATCATGAGTAAGCTTGATATATCTGAGAAGAGACTTCCTCAAGATGGAAGAATTAGATGTTTATTGAGAGGAAGAAGATCAGATTTCCGTGTCAGTACACTACCTGGTAAATGGGGCGAAAAGGTTGTACTTCGGGCCTTGGAAAGTGACAGCTCAGTTCTTAACCTTTCTAAGTTGATAACAGAAACAGATGAATTAAACCTTATTCGTGAAATGTCTGGATCTCCCTATGGAATAGTTATTGTTGTTGGCCCAACAGGTAGTGGCAAATCTACTACCCTTTATTCAATCTTGAGTGAGTTAAATACACCTGGAGTCAATATTAGTACAGTAGAAGACCCAGTTGAATATACACTCGATGGTATTCATCAAGTACAAGTAATTAGAGAAAAAGGTCTAGATTTTTCAAGGGCTCTAAGATCGCTTATGAGACAAGATCCTGATATAATATTGGTGGGAGAAACTAGAGATAAAGAAACTGCACAAGCTGCAATGGAGGCAGCCTTGACAGGTCATATGGTTTTCACAACCTTACATGCTAATGATACTGCAACAGCTATAACTAGACTTGCAGAAATGGAAATACCTCCATACTTGATTGGATCCTCGATTATTGGAGTTGTTGCTCAAAGATTAGTTAGAAAGGTTTGCGTATCCTGTAGTACTACTAGGAATTTGCAGCGTGGCCAGCATGACTTGGCTTTAAGCTTAGGCATTAGACAAGCCCGCTTTCTTAAAAAGAAAGTTTTACCAACTAATACGACTGAAGGGAGTGAATGCTCTATTTGTGGAGGTACTGGATACAACGGACGTGTTGGAATATATGAGGTAATGAAGGTTAATGATTTAATTCGGGATTTAATTATGAAGCAGTCAAATGCTGATGTAATTAGGGAGAAGGCCTTTACTAAGGCAGGTAGAAGCTTGCTAGTCTATGGAATGAGTTTAGTTAAGAGACAAATCACGACAATTGCAGAAGTAGAACGCGTCTGCTTGTTAGAGGAACCTCCAACCGAAGAACAATGAAACTTACAGACCTAATGACAGAGCTAGTTAAAAGAAATGGCTCTGACCTTCACTTAACTGGTGATAGTATTCCTTACTTTCGAGTACAAGGTCAAATATTACCGGCATCCAGTTCGACATTTTCATGCTCAGAGTTAAGACAAGACCTAGTAAGTATTCTTGGCGAAAAAAGACTTGCAATTTTTGATGAAGAAAAGGAGTTTGACTGCAGTTATGGATTGGAAGGAATAGCAAGATTCAGAATAAATATCTTTTTAGATCGTGGGAAAATTTCTTGTGTAATGAGGGCATTAAGTACGAATATACCTAGCTTCTCAAAAATAGGACTACCTGATAGTGTTCAACAGCTTTTAAATAGACCTAGAGGTCTTATGCTAGTTACTGGACCTACAGGCTCTGGAAAAACTACAACTTTAGCTAGCTCTATTGATTGGATTAACACTAATAGTGCACATCACATACTGACAATAGAGGACCCTATTGAGTTTATCTACGAGAATAAAAACTGTTTAGTTAGACAAAGAGAAGTAGGAGAAGATACTAATTCTTTCTCTAAAGCACTTCGATCTGCATTGCGTGAAGATCCCGATATTATCTTGGTAGGCGAAATGAGAGATTTGGAGACAATCAGTTTAGCTATAACTGCTGCTGAAACAGGCCATCTTGTAATGGGCACTTTGCATACTTCATCTGCATCTCAAACCATTGACAGGATAATCGACGTATTTCCTACTTCTCAGCAGATGCAAGTTAGGGTTCAGTTGTCCTCATCCCTCATAGGTGTGATATCACAAACACTTTGCAAGACAACGGATAATAAGCGATCTCTTGCAGCTGAAATTCTAGTTAATAATAATGCGATAGCTAATTTGATTCGTGAGGCAAAGGCATCGCAAGTTTACTCAGCAATTCAAATAGGAGGTAAGTTTGGTATGCAAACGTTGGAACAAAGCTTGTCTCAACTTGTCGCTAAAGGTCTAATAACTACAGATGAAGCTACTTTTAAATGTAATCGACCTAATGTTTTGAAGACATTATTAGATGAGATTAACTCTTCAGTCAATGTTAATAGCAGTAAATAAATGCTATTTAACTTTTCCCCTTATTGATATTAGTGGACTATAAATATATTCACAACCCTAAACTAAGAGGCTTGATGGAGAAAGCCCGAATCAGAAGAAAAGTCAAGGTTACTAATTCTGATAGTGATTCAGAGAATGAGAATCAGATAATACAAAAAAAAATGGAGAATGTTCTGCCAGTAAAAAACAAAAGAGTAAGAAAGAGGCAGAAAGCAAAAATTTCTATTTTAAAAACATATGTAGACCAAAAGATTAAAGAAAGAAAAGAGTACTTAGAAGGAGATATGGGGGGGTTGCGAGCGAAGAAGCAGATAGTAAAACCTAAATCGATGGAAGGTAGAAGAGTAAAGGCTCCTCCTACAAAAGACTTGGCTGTTGCAACAAAGCAATTAGCTTCAATGATCCGAACTGGCTTACCATTATTAGAAGCTTTGAAAATAATTTCGGAGACTTCAGAAAACACATCAATACAGTATTCATTTAATGAAATTGCATTAGGGATAAGTCAAGGATCGACAATGTCTGAAATGCTTGATAAATATCCAGAAGTATTTAATGAAATGTATAGAGCTCTTGTCTCAGCTGGAGAAACTGCTGGTTTACTCCCTGATACATTAGATCGCCAGGCTAAATTATTAGAAAGCTTAGCAAAAATCAAAGGTCATATAAAAAGTGCTTTGGCATACCCCATTGCTATAGCAACTCTTACAACAGTAGTTATTTTTCTGATGATGATATTTGTTATACCGATATTTGTGGAAATATATGATCAATCTGGGGCTGATTTGCCAGCGATAACACAAATGTTAGTTGATTTTTCTGAATTGCTAAAATCAGTAGCATTTTATCTAAAAGCTATTCCTACTGGATTTGCAATATACTGGCTTTATCGATATATATCTAGCAAGCCTATTGTTCTTTGGTGGTATGATAAAACTTTATTGAAATTACCTATTACTAAAGATCTAGTTACTAAATCCTGCTTGGCAAACTTTTCTAGGACATTATCATCACTTAACTCTGCAGGTGTTCCGATCCTAGAGGCATTATCCATCGCAAAAAGAACTATATCAAACAGAGTATTTGGCAGAATAATAGATAAGATGCATAGTGATATACAATCTGGTAACCCTATTTATAGGGTCTTAGATCAAGAGCCAGTGATACCCATTATGTTTACATCAATGTTCAGAATTGGTGAAGAGACAGGAGAGCTTAGTCAAATGATTACCAAATTGGCTGACTTTTATGAAGATGAAGTGTCTGCAAGTGTCAAAGCTTTAACCTCCATAATGGAGCCATTGCTGATAGTTTTCGTCGCTGTTTTCGTTGGAGTAATATTAATAGCTATGTATTTACCAATGTTTAGCATGATGTCTACTGCTGGTTGAAGACGAAAGTATCTTAACTAGGCACTATATCCCTTTACTCTTAAATAGTTTATTGACTTATTTATTAGATTCTTATTAAAAGCAACTTCCAGTATTTTACTAAAACTCTGCAAGATTAATCACATACGAATCTAAACGATTTTATTTGCCAAAGTACATTATCTGTGTAAAGGCATCATTCCCAAAATGCCATACTGACATTCCAGATAATACAAGAAAGGTGCCAAACGGAATTTTTTGATTCCTTTTAATTCTCTTTGAAATTAAACCTATGATTACAAATATCCCTGCAAGGTTAAAAGCTAGCCAAATAGTGATGAAAGTCCCTTTTATTCCCAGCCAAGAACCTATCAATGCAGTAAGTTTTGAATCCCCCTTACCCATTGCAGGTTTATGGAAAACTCTTAATCCAATCTCACTTATCAATTGAAAGACTATATACCCTAGCAAGGCAGCTATTATTGAGCTTAAGGTTATCAGATATTTACTAGAAGAGATATATAACGTTTCTATTATCACTGAGGACAATATTCCAGATATTATGCCAATTTTGCAAATAGATTCAGGCAGCCAAAAATATTTTATATCGAGTATTGCTAATGGGAGAAGTAATGAGAAGAAAATCCATCCGAGTATTGTTATAATATATTTAGAATTAATTGCAAAGATTGACGGTTCGGAATAATTAGATATCACAAATAAAAAACCACAGATTAGTTCTAATAAAGGGTATATAACTGATATTCTTTGCCTACAGTATCTGCATTTAGCCCTTAAAAAGACCCAGCTAACTAAAGGAATATTTTCAAGAAAACTAATTCTATGTTTGCATTTTACACAATAACTTCTTGGTACAAGGATTGATTGACCATGAGGTAATCGATAAATTATTACGTTAATAAAGCTTCCAAAACAGCAGCCCATCATGAAAGAAAAAATAGTTTCTATAACTAAGATTTGATCCGAAACCATTTCTTTGAATCTAGTATATAGAATAATTATTATTTTATATTAGCATTTGAGTTATTCTTCTAAGCAGATTCCAAAAAGTATTCAATAGACTCTGAGCTGCCAATACAAAATATCCTCATGTGGACTTTCTTTTGCATATGCTAAGGCGAGCTTTTCCCCATCCGATTTACAAACTATGCAAGCACTCCTACCTGTTTTTGCCAGAGTTATATTTGACTTTGAACGATCAGTTAAGGCAACTATAGCTGGCCTGCGAAATTCAAGTAGTTCAAGTACCTTCATCCATATTTGATCTTCAGAGGCATCTCTATCCAATAGAAAATCTCCAATATATTTGTTTTTTTCATACTCTTGAAGCTGAAAAGTGCGTTGACTTTCGTTGAGCAACTTAGGAGCTGAATCTAAATCTAGATAGTTTTGTTCTATAAGCCTTTGAGTGTTTTGAGCAGGCCGAGTGTACTGGGATTGTATTGATCTACTAATGTATCCTCTAAGCTTTTGATCAGATAACCCTGCTGCTGCTATTAATCCAATAGGACCTAGCAAGAAACCAGCTAGAGCCCATGAACCAAAACCATGACCTTTGTCAGAAGCAACCACACCTGTAACTATTCCAGTAAGTAACCAAAGAAAAAGGATCAAGATGCGCATTTTCTTTTCTAGATTTCTTTCTTAACAACATTATGCTCAAAAACTAAACTTTAGCGAACAGACTTCCTTTTAATTCACGTTTAGGGCGTTTAACAGAACAAATTAATTGCAAAAATATGCTTTTTAAAAGCTTTGTGTGTTTGTTACCTTCCTTACTACCTTGAACCTGAATACCCACTGTCCACAATTCACCTTCTCACCCTTTAATTAGATTTCAACAGGGAATTGCCTCAATATATATGCCCTTTTTTACGAAGACTGTGATTATAGAACTGATTTCACTTGCACGGTTTAACCCCTAGAGTTAGCTCAGCCCATGACCCAAACTCATATCATCCCCTCATGGAGCTATGACGATCAGAATTTTAGAGCTTGCGAAAAAGTTGAATGTAAGCACTGATGACTTGCTTGCTGTTTGCACTCTTCTTGAAATACCTGCAACTTCTCCCATTAGTTGCCTTACAATTGAACATATATACAAGCTCACCAATTACTATTGCCGAATAGATAATGATACCTTAAAAAAACACTAGAAAAAATCCCAGTCATCTCTCTAAATATTGAAAGAATTTGAGGCAAGTCTTCTGGTGAATTACGGTAACTTTATAGATGATTGAAAGTTATTTTTGGATTTCGCGGATACCTTTACTCTTTGCCTCAATATACGAAGAATCTAAGAATGAATCAATTCCTTTATTCTAAATGAGATTGCTACATAAAATTGATGATCGTTGTATTTATGGGTTTCTTTCTGTTGCTTCACATTTTCTTTGGAAAATGTCTTAGCCTGTCACATGGAACCAGGCGGCTCCAACACCAAGGCAAATTCCAATAAGAAGGCCTTCACCAAAGCCCATCCAGAAGATTTGATAATCACTTAAACCAAACTTTGCTTTCCACCTACTGATCTTTGATTGATGCCTTCGGATAAGTAGCCTGAACATTTTAATTTCTTAATTGGTTTTACAGAAATCGACATGGTTGCGTAATGACTCTTAGAAAGAGGTTATGCAGCTTGTTCTATATCTTCAATTACTATCCATCCTTGATTGACGAGATCAGTCCATTGGGTTAAAGCTTTAGTTTTGGAAGTTCTTTTCCTAAATTTAAATTCCTTCGAACTATCTCCAGTAGTAAACCAGAGCCCTATGTACCCCTCGTATATCGGATTCATAGGATCTTTCTCGAAATAGAAAAACCTCCTCCCTTGAGGGTCCATTAACCAACCTTCTGGATACATAGCTTTGTTTAGCTATTTAAAAACTAGTTAACTACCACTTTGATGAGTGTCAAGTAATAGTTAATGAGAGGCAGCACACTTCTCAGGTTATTTACACGGAATTTCCTCATAGGGTTACCCTTGATGGATCAAGAGCCGTGGTTAAAGCAGGTAAGATATTTTTCTTCTAAGCGGCACGTTGACCTATCCCTTAGGTTAGTTCAATGCCTCGAACTTGAAGAGTTCAACTGTTACTTCATAATTAGGAGAATAATTCAATTTCTGGCCTTTCTGCTGCGAATTCAACAAAAAAACAAACATCTCTGGTTAAATCTTCTGCTAAGTAATGTTGAGGATTGCCTCCTCTTTTGTATCCGAATGTTGATATAGATACAAGCAAAGGACTGATCAAACCTATTGAAAAGCTTTCAGGTGGAACTTAATGCTTCAAAAACTTGTATAATTCCTTAAATTGAACTGAAACCTTGAGGAAGAATTCTAATGCTAGAACTCCTAAAGTCGAACTAGAAGGGTAATGACCTGTTTAAGTTATTGAGTACTAGATTTCTATTATGAAAAATCGAACTTTATTATTTTTATTGTTGACATCTTTCGGAGGGTTGAATGCGATTTGGAATCAACCTGTGAACTCCGCTTCTAACATTATTAAATGTAGAGGACAGATCCCAGATAAAACTGCTTGTTTGATTAAACCTAGTTCATATAAACTAGACACTTATAGAGTAGATATTTGCCAAAAAAGTCCTTTCCCTGCATTTCGCATTTCATCAGATTATGCAGGCTCAGGATGCATAACTTTGTTTAATGGCAAGGGGAATCTTTATAGAAGTCAATTGGCAAAAGGTGGCAAATATAAACTTCCAAAAATAGGTAGAGATAAGATTAAACCAGGCACATATAAGTACTTAACTATAGTTTTGAAAAATGGCTTTATAAGCTCCGGTAAATATACTAGTGGAAAGACAACTTGGAGAACAGCGGGCCCTAGTATAGGAAATCTAAAAACATCTGCAGGGGATCCAGCTGAATTTATAGTAAAATTAAAAAATTGGAGAGGAGTTAGTGATGGAGATAATGATTATTGTGATAACAATGGTGGTACCTCTTCTCGATGTGAAGTTAACTATAATGGATATCAGTTAACTGGAATTGGTTTAGGAGAAGACTTTACAGAGACCTATGGTGACAAGGTTAAGTACATGTTTTATATGATCGAGTTATCATCACCGATAACCTTGAAAGAAGGTTCTGATGGAGATTTCAATATTACAGCTAAGACTAACTTGGAAGTATATGGAAATGGAGTAGAAGTAAAGTCTATCTCGTCTGCACCTTTTATATTTCAAGCAACTTATCGTAAGAAGCTGCCTCAGTAAGCAAATTGATTGAGAAAATCTAAATAATCAAAAGAGGTTAAATTTATTGCTAGGATTCACATGCGATCAACAGGTTAAGACGTTCTCCAAGACTGCATTCCTACCTCCAGTAATTAGAGACTTCTTCTCAAAGAAAGAAGATGGGATCGCTACTGTTGAAATTATTATTGTGTTGTCGGTTGTTGGAATCCTTTCTGTATTAGCAATCCCACAGTTCAAGCCTGCTTCTCATAAAGCTAAGCAGAAGGAAGCTAGTTTGATTGTTTCTGCCATGGTAAGAGGTGCCCAGGGGTATTACGGCTTATATGCAGAACTTCCGGAGAATATGGGCCAGCTGTCTAAGTTGGCAAGATTTCAGAAATGTATCGCTGAAAATGTTGAGATAGAAGGTGCTTTAGTTTGCAAGGGATCAATACCTGTTTCAGTAGGAAATAACGATCCCCTTTTTTATTCATCATCAGGAAATTATAAGGTTGAATGGAGAACGCATACAACAGCCGATGAAAATAGAATTTATCAGGTAAAAGCCAATCCAAATGGAGTGAGCTTTGCAAGTAATGGAAGTGCAGTGGTTGGTTGTTATAACGCTACAAATGGAATTTCTCGGGTCTTAGAATATTCATTCAAAGCTTCTGACAGAGGAGAAAAGTCTTATATAACCTGCGGTACTATTCCAGTCTCAAGAGGTGAAATAGACGACGGGAATCCCCTTCCGCGGCCTTGCGAAGGACCGGATTGCGATGGTGATCTTCGTCCCCTTCCGCGGCCTTGCGAAGGACCGGATTGCGAGAAGACGGGTGGTCCGAAGAAGACAAAAGGAAAGTCACTCTCTTCAGCAAGTAGTTCTCAGAGCGGCTCAGAGTCAGGGACTTCCTCAGGGACTTCCTCAGGACCTTCCACCACAAGATCAGGCGAACAATCCGTTGGGCCAGATAAACTCCAAGTATCTGAACCAGGCCCACCAGAGCAGGGACTGGGTCCTCGTAACCAAGTCCAACGTCGAGTGCCTCAAACGACTTCAAGATCAAACTCAGGTTCTGGCCCAGGCCAATCATCTTCAGATTCATTGTCTGGCTTAGGCTTAGACCCATCACCTACTCCTCCCTGGATTAAGTAAGGAATTTCTCACTTACTTTGTTTTGATTATTCCTAACCTTTGCTGGGGGCTAAATAGAAATTTTCTAACTGGAAAAGATCCTGCCTCCTGTCTCACCGACTAAATAATTACTTATAAACTTAGGGAATAGACTAAATGCTATCTCCAGAGAGAATCTAGATCTATGATTTTGGCGGGAAAGCGATGAGAAAGATATTCGATGATAAGCTTTAAAGAATGGTAAAAGCAATAGAAATGAACTATGAATTCTAATTTAATTATATATCTATTGAACTTCCATTGGCGAATAGGAAATTATTTTAAGGCAATAAAGGATCATCTTCTGGGATGAATGGTGAATAAACTCCTTCCCACCAGTCAAGCCAGTTAGGGAGATTGCCATCTGTAGTTTTTTCTCCGGTAATTACATTAATATTTAGGTCATAAGTTGAAGTTGATTGGTCTGAACTGGTTCTAAAAGCAGTAAGAATATTTCCGCTAGTAGGACTCAAGCATTCTCCATCTTCTCCACTACTTGGGAATTGAAATCTTCTAGTACTAATCAATCCTATTTCCTGAGGTGGCAAAGTATAAGTAGGATATTCTTCATCATTGATTAATGCCATTTGGCATTCCCTTACAGCACCAAGTAAGTATTTCTCTGCGATTAATACCTCAGCCATTTCGATCACAGGAATCCATATTGGACTAGCGATAGAGGCAAGAATTCCAATGGCCACTATGACCACAATCATTTCATTCGAAGAGAACCCCTTTTGACTTCTCTTTGAAGCAATCTCTTCAAGTAATTGCTTCTGGAGGGTAAATAGAGTCACGTTCTTGGATGTAGTTGAGTTTCTTCTTGCTAGTAACATTAACTGATTAACCAGCCTCTTATCACGATCGCTTGTGAGGATCTTTTAATAATTGAGTTTATAGGATAAAAATTTGAAAAGGTTTGTATTCATCGACTCCTTTTAATCCCCTGACCTTTAATGTTTTTTGCCATGCCATCACAGTAAAAAAAAAATTGATTAACTTCTTTTCTTATTCACTTTTCTACTTGGTTTGAATAAAGCCTTAATCTCAAGAGCTTCTTCTTTTTTCTATCTTTTCCTATGTGTATTGGAGTTGCAGTTGCTTTTTGGCCATTTCTCTTATGGCGCCTTTTGGGAGTATCTTCAGTAGATTGGACAGTGTTGTAAGACTATCGGAAGTAGCTATACAGCTTAGGGCAAGAACCGCTGCACGAGCAGATACTGTTGATCCATTCTTAGCGATTTCCGCAATTCGTAAAGTGATTGCAGCACTATTTCTTCGTTGTAAAACTCTAATGGTTGATAACACAACTGGATCACGAAAATCCATTAATGGCTTCTCAACAAGCTCCAGAAGAATTTCATCGCTGAGTTGATGGACTTTGAATTTTAGTAATTCCAAACCTGCCAAGATAATTGGTTGGGACTTTTCACTTAAGACATCTCTAAGGAGTGCAATTGGGAGCTCCCCTCCCCAACAGGCAAGTGCTTGGAGTATTGGAAGCTTTAGATGGCTCTGTTCATTGAGCAGCTTTAGTAACCATGTTTTTGCCTCAGCTTGGTGACAAAGTCCGGCAGCATAAATTAGCTCTGGTTGAGCCCCTGCTTCGTTGATTAATAACTCTAAAACTGGCCAACCGTTATTGCTTAGCAACCCCAGTTGCTCAGTTATCGCAAAGCGAAGATCTGCTTGAAGATCAAGGGAATAAACCTTACCCAACCAGCAAGGCTCGAGGGGAACCTTGCGTGATTGGTTGAGTTTTTCCCAGATGGAGTTTTGATTCAAGGCCATAGATATTTCTTTGGCTTTAGCGTGCACCAAGTTCTGCTGCTAGTTCTCGTTCCAACTTTTCATCATGGACTGTGGGAAGAACATTGGACATCTTTGTTCGATGGGTGCTGTAAAAGAGCATCCCTATAAAAACCATTCCCCCAATAATGTTGCCAATAGTAACTGGCAGGAAATTCCAAAAAATAACCTTACTGAATGGGACTCCAGAGCCAAGAAGAGGGCCTGCTGTATGCAAAAACATATTAACAACGATGTGCTCCATTCCCATTGTCTGAAACGCAGTAATTGGTAGCCAACAAGCAAGAAGTTTCCCTGGGACACTTTTACTTACTAGAGCCATTGTGACTCCAAGACATACAAGCCAGTTAGCAATAACACCTCTTATAAAGGCTAGGAAAAATCCTGTACTTCCTAGAGACTCGTACTTAGTAAGAACATTTAATTGATTGATAGATATAAGCTTGGATGCAACAATGGCCCAACCTTTTCCTCCTTCAGCAGCAGATAAAGGGGCAATAGTTCCTGCGCTTGTCAAACTAATTGAAAGTAAAACTGCTACAAGTAATGTGCCTAAGAAATTACCTATCCAGACCCAACTCCAATTTCGAAATGTAGCTTTCCATGAGGATTTACCCGCCCAAGTTGCCATAGGCAATAGAGCAAAGTTTCCAGTAACTAGCTCCATACCAAAAAGCACTATGCTTGCAAAGCCAAACGGGAAAATAACTGAGCCCAGGAAAGGCATCCCAGATTGAATTCCTACTGTTATTGCTAGACATGTCGCTAAACCAAGTATTGCACCAGAGTAAAAACCTCTTACTAGTAAGTTTTTTGTACTTACAGTAGATTTCTTACCACCCGCGGCAATCATTCCATCTACTAATTCATTGGGGAGGACATAGTCCATTTGTGAGGTGTTTGCTTCCATGTTGAGATAAATAATTGTGTTAGAGACTTTGTAAAATTTGATTTATTTATCTACTAATTCGATTCATTAGCCTTGAAAACGGATCTTGACTTCCGCCTTTACGGTTAATTAGTGGATGATCATTTCCGAGCTCACTTAGCCAATTGACAACGCGGCTAAAGAAGTCAGCTGAATTGGGTTTAAACTGCATGGAGAATTTGATAAATAATTTTGTTTTAATTAAAAGCAGTTTATGGAGATTGACTGCTTTTAATTAACTTTCTAATCCATTTGATAAGCTGTTTTAAAATACTGATTCTTTTAGAGTTATTTGCTTTCTTCGGAATTGCAGAGTAATTTTTAACTAATAATTCCTTTAAAATAGTTTTTAACTCATCAGCAGGGACTGATTTATGTTTTAATTTTCCTATCTTTTTGCTTGGGCCTTGCTCACCACCAATGCATATATCATAAGCATCAATCATTTTCCCGTCATTGTTCCTTGCTTTTGTACCGGTCAAGCCTATTGCTCCCATATAGGCTTGACCGCAACTATTTGGACACCCTGTCCAGTGAATCTTTATCTCTTCAGGTAAATCAAGTTCTGAGTCAAGTTCTTTAGAAATCTTTAGAGCCTGATCTTTAGTATTTGTTAAAGCAAAACTGCAGTATGTATTACCTGTGCATGAGACAGTCCCTGCAGAAATTGCCTTTGGATTAAGAGGAAATATCTTTAGTAGAGGATCAGCTTTAAAACTATCAATATGATGGTCTGGGATATTAGTTATTATTAAATTTTGATCTTCAGTAAGACGAACTTCACTACTTCCATATGATTTACTTATTCTGGCTAAATCTTGGATCTCTTCTGCTGTAAGACGCCCTACTGGAACATGCAGTCCTGCATATTTAAGTCCTGATTGTTTTTGAGCATGTATTCCAAAGAATGAACGTGGTTTTTGAGAAAATACAGAACCTGGATCTGGAAGAAGTGTCCCAAATCTCTCTTGAACTAGATCCCTAAAAGTTTCTACCCCAACTTCGTTCAAATAGAACCTAAATCTACCTTTAGGGCGTTTATAACGTTCTCCATTATCTCGCCAAACAGCTAGAACTACCCCTGTAAAATGACACATTTCACTAGGTTTAATCCATACATTAAGAGGTATAGCGTAGTCATTTAATTGAGAAGAAAGAATCCCTCCAACCCAAACACTAAATCCAAGCTCTCCTTCTTTTATGACTGGGTGAAAAACAATATCATTGTGCAATAGAAAGTTGTCATGAGAACCTGCTACAGCGGTGTTCCATTTCCTTGGCAAATTCGAGAATTCAGGATTCCCTTCTCCATTGTCAGTGAAAAATTCTTGCAGTTCAAAAGTGTAAGGTCTTGTATCTATGATTTCCTTTGGGTCGATTCCTGCTAATGGATTTCCTGTGACATTTCTTGGATTATCAAACCCTGACTGGATGGTTTGTATACCAGCCTGATTCAGACGCTTCAGTATTTCAGGAAGATCACTAATGAGAATTCCACGAAGTTGCAGGTTTTGACGTGTAGTGATATCGCAACTTCCGTCTTCTGCATAACGAGCCACAATCGATGCAATTACATTTAACTGATGTGAACTAATAATTCCGTTAGGTACTCTTAAACGGAGCATAAATTTTCCTGGTGTCTTTGGCCTCCAGAACATTCCATACCACTTCAGACGAAGTTCTAAGTCAGTTTTGTCCATTTTTTCCCAGCCAATTTTGGCAAACTCTTCTATCTGACTACCTACCAGAAGTCCATCTTTCATAGCCTTACTCTTTTCTATTTTATTTAATTTCTTCCCTTCCAAATAAGACTTCATGATTAGATGGTTAACTCTATTGATTTGTGTGTAAGAAAAAAAGAATAAGCAATCGAGGCATTTACCCTCTATTTGAATTATGCATAGTGAGACTTTTGTTCATCGCAAATAAAGAAAAGCAAATTTCACTACCTATTAATACATTCAGTAGACCACTCTCTATGTATCAGATTAAACAGAAATCGAAATTTGTTGAATTTTATATTTCGTATATCTAGATACATCATGATTTCTCTTTTTGTTAAATAGGCCTTTACCAACTATTCTTGAGTCAAATCTTCGTCTTCTTTATTGTATAAAGAGATACTGATTTACTCATTGCTTGGTGCATACTTTTATTGTTATATGTTAAACCAGCACGCTTAATATTTACGACCTACCTCTCCAATCCAGCGTACTGAGCCTTCACGCAGCATCCTCCAGACGACCTTCATTGCAGCAATGTCTCGATCTAGTCCAGTACTGAAATGTTTGGCGTGCTTCATATTTAATTGCTTAGAAGGCCTTGTTTTTGATTTTGTAGATGAATGGGGTGTATAGAGTTGGGTAACCATTTAAAGATCTCGTTCTTGAAAAAACATTTTTATTAATTGGAGTATGGATCAAGCTTGTTTGTTTGTTTGTTTCAGTTGCTACAAAAAAATCTGTTAAGCAATACAACCTTTGCTTAAACGAAAAACTTGATAGGAGTTAAGAGTTGGATTTGGATTATTAAACTATCTTTTTAACTTCTTGATTTGTAGCAATTTCTTTCGGGCCTTCTTTAGAAAGATAATGCAAATCAGCTTCTAACATGCTTTGACTATCTTGATTTGAATAGCATCCATACATAAGATTGATAATACGCTTTGGATCGATTTTAAGAGCTGCAACTTCATCCCATAATTTTCTAGTAAGCTCATTATTTGCAAGATTAAATTGGGCAATAATAAGTTTCTTTGTTAATGAGAAGACCTTTCTGTTTATCTTCTCTCTATAAGATCCATTAGCAGATTTCTTAGACAAGTATTGATTGCCACGATATATTAAATTAGTCTGAGGCTGAGATATTAATTGTCTCTTTTGATTGTAAATGCTCTGTCTATACTTTAGTTGTACAGACTTTTTGATAGAACTTTGCTTGTGTTGAGTATATTGGTTCCCACGATAAAGAAGTTTTTTCATGATTTAGAGATTGAGATTAGACAAATCGCCTTCTTGTATCCTTTCAAGAGGCGCTGTCAAAAATTAACCTTAATGCTTTTAGCAATAAGTCTTTTTTATTGATAGCTGCTAAGGGTTAGAGATGTAGTTCATGTGGGCACAAAAAATCTAAATAATTTTCAATAGCAATTGTGAAGGCTTGCTCTCACTCAGAGGTCACCTTGCATCGGCTACTGGGAAATATTAGTCATACCAAAAGATCTCGGGAGATTGCATTGAGTGAAATATCTGTAGATGAGATGGTTGCTACTCTTAAAAGATCAGTTTGCGAGGCTTCTTTCCATTAAGAGACTTTGACTGCTTTAAGTTTGATAGCTCACAAAGGACTTTTTTTTCTATAAGGCCTCTTAAATTATTTTTTGGGAACGAATGAAGGCATTTAAATGAAAAAGTCTCTTAGATACGTCGTCATAGCTTGTTTTTTTTTCCTGATTCATTTAACCCCTAACCCAGCGATTGCCTGTGTCGAAGGCTTGTCTTGGGGGATGGATCTCTCAAGTGTAGAGACACATCTTGGGGTTCCCTTGACACCTATCCAGGAAGGATTGAATAGGGATCTTTTTGAAGTGAGAGATTTTCAGATAAGTGGCTTGCCTGTGAATAGCCTTCGTGTTCGTGTTGAAGAGGAGGATGGGTTGAAACAGCTTGTATATGAAATGGACTATGAAAATATGACTGAAGTGTTGGCAGGTTTAAGACATCGTTTTGGGCCTCCAGTGGGTACAAGCGTTGATATTGATGGCAGGTCTCCACAACAACAATGGATTTGGCATACAGGAGAAGATGTGATTACTGCAGTTAAGAGCGAACAAAGACCTTTTTTGCTTTCTTATCGCCCATCACTTTTAGACCCTTCTTTCCTTTGAGAATGAGTGAAGAGTGTGGGCATGGATTTTTTTTTACTCTTCAAATCCATTTGCATCATTAAATGCACTTCTTCATTTGCCAGTAGTTAACTTCCTGAGAATGCATGGCATGGGACAGTGCTGGGAAGACGTCCATTGGCTTGTCCATATTCTCGAGCAGTAGAGTTTGATTAGTTCTTTGAGCTGCTTGGAAACATGAGAAGAAAGAGCCAAGATGACTATACAAAAAAACCTCTAATTGCATCCTAAAATGATATTTAGTGCGCAATATTCTTGGCTATGGACTAAAAATAGGCATAATTATTTATTCCAAGCTCATTTTTATTGATAAAATATGCATTTTATTTTTTCATAAGAACTATAGAAGAACCCTTTCAGGAGCTAGTATTGCAGTTACTAATTCATATTGATCTTCAGCCAAAGGACAAAGATGTCTTCACACTCCGTAATATCTTGTGTTACAGTTCTTAACAGCTCATGACTGAGCGACTTTCCACTTTCTTACTCATTTACATTACAAATGGAAAACACTCCACAACTGGACGCTATTGCTAACCCTCGCCTTGCAGAAAGGATTAATGGTTGGGCTGCAATGATGGGCTTCTGGGCTTTAGTTGGCGCATACGTCACAACAGGTCAAATTATTCCTGGAATTGTTTAGACATGGAACTAAATCCTTTCAAGCCTTTGCGGCAATTTGTTCAGGTTGCTTACACAAAGATCTCTAGAAATTAGTTTTGGAGAGCTCTTAAATGAAAATAGGAAAATTATTTCTAGTATCTATTTCATCTGGAATTATCACCCAAGATGAACTGAAATGGATAACTAGAAATCAACTTAGTTTTTCTAGGTGTGAGCAGGCTACAGCAATAAGACTAGGTCATTTACTGGACTCTGGAGAGTTAAATCTAGGCTGCAGAATCTGACGTATTAGTTAATTCAAACAATTAATTTTTCACCACTCTTTATTCTCATGACTCCTGAAGTTGAAAAGTTTAACGGCTGGGCAGCAATGCTTGGTTTTGTTGCAGCCTTCGGTGCTTACGCAACTACCGGCCAAATTATTCCTGGAATCTTTTAGGCGCATTAAAAAATGACAACCACAACTCCTTCATTAACTACTAAAAAAAACCTAGTGGTTACTGAATACGGCAAGCAAAACATGTTTCCTTACGAAGCTCCAATGCAGCTACAGGAAAATTACACCAACTATCCAGAACAAGCTGAAAAAAGCAATGGAAGGTGGGCAATGATTGGTTTTATCTCATTAATATTGAGCTATCTATTTACAGGACAAGTGATCCCAGGAGTTTTCTAATGAAAGCTAACTACTGGAACATAGCCGAAAGAACTAATGGCCGACTCGCAATGATTGGTTTATTTGCACTAGTTATTAATTACGGCTTTTTTGGCTGGATTATTCCTGGAATTTATTAATTTACCAAGGATTTATGGTGCCAATCTTCTCAAATGGATCGAAAAAATAGTGAATTAAATTCACTATTTCGATTCGAGAGCTTTTTGAATTTTCTTTCTTCTATTTTATTGGTTTTTATGAAGTCTTTATGCCGAATTTATGAACTTTTATTCCTTAGTCTTTATGATTTCATGGGCCTTCTTGTTTTACATCGGAGTGTTGCTTTGGAGAGACCTGTTGAGAGGTAGGTCTCTTAACTGATTCAACCCTTAGCAGCCTAGGAAAATTTATTCTTTGTTAATCGAAAAATGCCTTTAAAAACTGGCGACAAAATACCTGACTTTTCCTTGCTAGATCAAGATGGGAAAGTTAGATCTAGCAAGCAATGCAAAGGTAAAAAACTTGTCCTATTTTTTTACCCTAAAGATAATACGCCAGGGTGTACTGCTGAAGTTTGTGGATTTAGGGACAAGTATGATTTATTTCAATTGCTTGGATCTGTTGTTTGGGGAGTGAGTGATAATAATCAGCTAAGCCATCAGAAGTTTGCAGAAAAGAATAAGCTCCCTTTCCCCCTTTTGTGCGATGAAAGTAATTCATTGAGAAAGAAGTTTGGTGTCCCTAAAACTCTAGGTTTTTTAGACGGACGTGTAACTTATCTTGTTGATTCAAACGGAGTTGTCTGCTATGTTTTTAATGATCTTTTTAATAGTACTAAGCATGTAACTACGGCCTTGCAAATAATGGAAGGGATTGATTAATAAAAATAAAAGTGTTTTAAAACTTTGATTAAGTTTAGGTAAAAAATCAACAATAAGCTGAAGACTTTTTTATAGATCTCTCCTCCCTACTCTTTATTCACCCTGATTGGACTTGCAGTCTGGTCCTTACAAAAATGAATAATTTATAGCAAATAAAACTTGAAGGGGAATATTTAAAATCGATTAATGAAGATTGCTGGAAAAAATTTGCTTCTTTTTCTCAAAGAATTAACTTAGTTTGAAAAGGGCTTAGGTACTTCTTGACCTACTTCTCACAAGAGTACCAAAGCTTTCATTGTCCAGAAGTGAACCTGTACTATTCTCTTTTTCACGGTTAATCCCTGATTTGGATAAGGTTTGGATAGTTAGTCCTCCATCTGCATCAGAAAGCATCCATTGATTCATGTCCAAAGTCTGCTGGTATTGCCCAAACTTCATTATTTATATCTTCTCCTAGCCACTCCTTGTATTCGTGGAATAAGCAGCGTCGGTCAGCCGGCTCTCTCAGGTTCTCAATTCTTAAAACAGCATGATTCAAAGCCAAATACAAGGTTTCTTTTAGGTTTGAATCAGGATCCATCCCTTGAGAAAGTAATTTCTTTTTTCATGGATAGCTAGGGAATTCACTTTTGAAATCAAGGTAAATACTTTTTGTGTGCAGATACAGACCAGAGCTTCTCCACTGTCTCTGACCCTTTCGATAGAGAAGGACTTTTAGTTAAGTAAGACGCAATCCGGTTTAAAGGTTACGCAGCATTCGGTTCATGGCTTTCATTCTCAACCCCCTCAATAAGCTCTAACCCAACATTTGCTGATGATGTCTTGGCCGCTCTCCAATGGCTAATAAGGAGTTGAAGCTCATTGATCCTTTGGTGAGCGACGTGAATTTTTTGTTCAGTATTCATAGTGAGGAGGTTTTTCAAAGATATGAACTATTTAGACGTCAATCACTTCCAATTACAAGGTCTGATGGCAAGTCAATGGAGGATATGTGACTATGCAGCGATTGAATTGTCTTGTTCTATTTCTTCCATTAGAGGAATCAAGGCTTCCTCTAGCTCTCTTTCATTTTTAAATCCCAAAACATCTAGAGGCTCTGTCCCTATTGAGTAAACTTCAGCTGTCTCTAATGAAGTAGTCATCGCTTAGAAAATTTTGACAAAAGATAGAGGCATTTACTGAAATGTCTATCGAAAATGTTGAGCTTCAAATCGAAGTAGGCCGTATGTTGGAAATTAAGTCTTGATTTCAACAATTTCATAGTATGGACGGTCTTCATAGTCAGCATCAGAACAGCACATGTCGCCGTAGATCTCTTCTAGTAATGCATAGGCTTCGTCGTAGCTGTCAAAGCTTTGAGAGGTGATGTCGTCGTCTCCTCCATCGTGTTTGGTGATGCGATATTCCATTTGTTAGTCCTAGTCAAGCCTGTAGGTCGAATTTCACCATGTTTAAGTTTCTATAAGAGTTAGGCAGAAACCTCTGATGCACTGAGAATGCCTGATATTACTTAACGACAAGTTTTCATGCGCCAAAGTTGATTTTCTTGTGGGCCACGCGGTCTCAGCAAAAACTGGCAGCGATTGGGTGAGGTTACTGGCTCTACTTTCTAGTCGAAATCCACATCTTTAAAATATCAATCTCTCGAACCGTTGGCACTTTTCAATTAGTATTCCTTTCAATGGATGGATGAAAACGTTTCATATTGATGAGAACTTTGAATCCTTCCAAGTGAACGGAGTTGTTATGTCCGCCGCAATCCCTTCTAGCTGGACTGCATGACTAATCAAGAAACCCAAGAAGAAAGAAAAGAGCGATTCAAGGCGATGACTAGTGCTCAGAGGAAATCACAAATCAGAGCAAAGATGAAAGCTGAAGGATTAGAAGAAGGGAGCGGTGTACAAGGTGCAACTTATGACGAAGATGAAGTTCGGGACTTAATTCGAATCACTAGTTGTTTACCCGAGATGCGAACTAACCAGTCTTAGCAATGTAATTCATGGCAAATAGTTTCTTTCAAGAGTTCAATCTGCAGGATAAAATAGATTTGTTAAATTCATAGAGATCGCTTGCTAACACGTTCTCTTCTCAAGATGAACAGCTGTAGTGGGATACCCCCCCAGCGTTAAAAAAAATCTTGGGCTTTAGACGGTCGTATTTCATTTCTACTTCCCGCGATTGTTCGTCGTAAGGATTGCTGAACATAGCCTGTAGCTCTTTAATTAGGCTGTAATCACCTTGCCCAGCGTTTTTGTAAGCGGGTGCGATCAGCCACTCACGCCAGGTGTACTTGGGGTTAACGCGTTTCATCGCTGCGGCTGTTGCTCTTAGGTCACCGCTGTTAGTGAGGCGATCTCGCCAACGTTGCAGCCAGTTGCTCCATTGGGCATCAACCTGTTCAGAGCTGGGGAGGTAGAAGCTTTCCTTCAAGGTGGCTAGTTGGTCTGGGATGTGAGACAACTTTCGAAAAAAGATTGTGTAGTCCACCTTGGAGAGAACCATAAGCTGTAGCAGTTCGTCTAATAGAGTTTTGTCATAGCGGATCAGGCCAAGCTTCTTTGCCCACATGAGCTCGATTTCCTGATTCATTGCCTCTGCGAAGCCCTCCCTGATATGGTCTAGCCTTGTCAGCGCCTCTTTGTTGTCGGTGAGAAGAGCTCGGAGGGCTGCCCAGAACATCTGATAATTAGCTTCTGCAGCAACCGGTTGGTTGAAGAATGAGAAGTGGACACCTCCTCCAGTCCAGGGTTGAAATCTTGGATCGAACATTTCGCAAAACCCGAAGGGTCCGTAATCGAGTGTGAACCCCCCCAGGGCGCAGTTGTCGCTATTGAAATTGCCTTGGCAGTAGCCTATGCGCATCCAGTTGGCTACGAGTGATGTGAGGCGTCCGCGGAACAACCGGGCCAGCTCGACCACTTGATCGGGGAAGGTAAGATTCGGATCAATCATTGCCTGGTAGTTCCTCTCTATTAGGTGCTTCACGATCATCTGCAGCTCGGTCAGTGCATTCTGATGCGCATTGCTGCGTGCACGACGGGCAAACAGCTCAAGCTGACCGACACGTAGAAAGGATGGAGCGACGCGTGTGGTGATCGCCGTGAGGTCGTCCACCAAAATGTCGGGATCGAAGGACCTGGAGTTCTCGGTGTACCAGGGTCTGCGCACTGTTTCGGACTGGGACACATATAGCGTTAGAGAGCGTGAGGTCGGAACACCAAGGGCGTGCATATACTCCTGTACTAGGAATTCGCGCATGCTGGAGCGGAGCACAGCACGACCATCGGCGCCACGGCAATACGGTGTTGGGCCTCCGCCTTTCAGTTGCATCTCCCAGCGCTTGCCGTTGAAGAGGCCTTCGAAAACGGAAATTGCCCGGCCATCGCCGTAGCCGTTACCGGTTCCAAATGGACATTGCTGTATGTATTCAGTGCCGTAAATCGATAGGGCATAACCGGTCGCCCAACCAACCGGACGCATTGGTCCTCGCGCGACGGTGATGTCTCCAGAAAAAAGACGGCGGAATTTTTCGTCGAAGGCAAGATCATGGCTCAGCCCCAGCTCGTCAAATAAGGCTTTGCTGTGCGCGATGTATTCCGATGAAGGGATGGCAGTTGGAGTCACCGGTACGTAATGACCAGAAAATACTTGGCGAGACTGATGGTCGTGGCCATCGCTAGTCGCCTCAGGATCTGCCAGGAGAGAATCAATGAGCGAATAGCTAGCCCGTTGTGAAAACTCAGGGAAAGTTTTTATTGTCGGCGAGTCGAACCCGCTAGAGGTGGTTGGCATTGGACCGATAGTTAATTGTTGTTATGGTTTTGGACTGCCTGGGAATGTCCCTGTGGTTGAGAACATTATCGCTCTCTTATGTATTATCGACTAAAGAGAAATAGCCTTCATATCGAGGACTATGGATAGTGATTAAGCCAAACTTCTACTTTTTACTAATGTTGCTGTTCCTGGTTAGTAGGTATGCCCCAAAAGGTTATATAGAGTTTGCATAAACTGGAAACCTAAGAATTGTTTGGACTTCTAACGGAAGAGAATTCCTGCTTCTTTTCTTCCTCTCTTCAGATCCTTTGCTGGTCGTGAGATCTGTTTCGGATCACCCGTCTTCTGTTTCATTCAGTGTTTATGACCATTGTGGTCATGATCGTGATGCATTTCTTCAGTATCAAAGTCATTGATTTTTGAACTGCAACCACTAATGGCAAAGGAGTAGAGCAGAGTTGCCGCTCCGAGAGCAGAAATAAAGGCTTTTTTCATGGATTTTCCAAAGATCTACGCGCTT